>CABYZG010000015.1 GCA_902523455.1 uncultured Pelagibacteraceae bacterium | reverse complement strand
TTTTTTACATCAACCATTATTTATTAGTCCTTTTACAGTTTTTAACCATCTATTATAATGTTGATCTGCCTCGTCCAACGAAATAGTGGGTTCAAATTTTCGATCAGTCTTCCATAATTTCTCGACCTCTGCAACATCTTTGTATACGCCAGATTTCATTCCAGCTAAGTAAGCTGCACCCATAGCTGTCGACTCTTGATTCAAAGGTCTTTCAATTCTTACTTGAGTGATATCCGATAATAATTGCATCATGAGATTATTTTGAGACATGCCTCCATCAACTCGAATAGTAAAATCATTTCTCTTTAATTCCGTGTCGTTAAGTAGGCACTCAAGAAGATCCCTTGTTTGATAACATATTGATTTTAGTGCAGCCATGACAATATCAGCCTTGGAAGTGTCTCGAGTGATTCCTGTAATTTGACCTCTTACATCAGAGTTCCAATAAGGAGCGCCCAAACCAGTAAAAGCAGGAATGAATTGTATTTCGTTAGTACTATTATTTGCGAGCTCTTCAACCTTGCTTGCATCATTAATAAAATTCATTTCATCACGCATCCATTGAACAACTGTACCCGCATTGAAGATGCTACCTTCTAAAGCAAAATCTTTTTTATCAAATATATTATAAGCTTTAGTAGACAATAATTTAGAACCGGACTCTATAAATTTATTCCCAGTATTCATTAATAAAAAACAACCTGTGCCGTAAGTCGATTTAACCATTCCTTCCTTGAAACAAGCCTGTCCAATAGTTGCTGCCTGTTGATCACCGGCTACGCCGCCTATTAAAATCTTTTCTCCAAAGAAACTTGAATCTATTGCTCCAAAATCATCAGCACAATTTTTTACATCAGGCAAAATATTTTTGTTAATATTAAAAATATTTAATAATTCATCATCCCAACAATCTTCATTTACATTATAAAGCATTGTTCTTGATGCATTTGTAACATCAGTATAATGACATTCACCTTTCGTAAAATTCCAAATGAGCCAAGAATCAATAGTTCCAACTAGTAAATTATTCTCATGAATTGCTTTTTTTGCTTCTTCAATGTTTTCAATAATCCATTGAATTTTTGTCGCTGAAAAGTAAGGATCAATGACGAGACCAGTCTTTGATCGAATTAGTTTTGTTAATTTCTTTTCTCTTAATATCTCACAAAAGTTTTCTGTTCGTCTGTCCTGCCACACAATAGCATTGTAGACTGGCTTTCCAGTTATTTTGTTCCATGCAACAACCGTCTCTCTTTGATTTGTTATACCTGCAATATTGATATCTTTTGGGCTAATCTTTGTTTCTTTAATGACAAAGCTAATAGCGTCTTGGGTTGTCTTTAAAATTTCTATTGGATCATGCTCAACCCAGCCATCATTCGGGAAATACTGTTTAAATTCGAAGTTTTTTTGACTAATAATATTTCCTTGAATATCTAAAATTAAGGCCCGTGAACTGGTTGTGCCTTGATCTATTGAGAGTAAATACCCATCTAAAGACATAAGATAAGAATAATTAATTAATTATGTTCAATTAGACAGGATTTTAGGATAAAGGAATACTTTTTTGTAGGTAAAAAACCATGAATTTGAATAAACCAGTTTTTTTGGCTTCCAGCAGTGATGAGGCAAGTTCTCAACAAAAGATCTTAGAAGATAAGTATGGTAAGAATGACTTTGATAATGCTGATGTAATAGTGGTCTTAGGTGGCGATGGTTTTATGCTTGAGGCTATAAAATCTCATATGGATAAGCACTTGCCTATATTTGGTTTAAATTATGGCAGCGTTGGCTTTCTTATGAACTCTTCAAATGAAAATGATTTAATAAATAGGATTAATCAATCGCAATCAATTAAAATATCTCCGTTGATAATGAAAGCTATGAATGTCGATGGCTCTATTCATGAAGCGATTGCTATTAACGAAGTTTCATTACTTAGAGAAACACATCAGGCATCAAAAATAAAAATTTCAGTTGATGGAAAAGTAAGGTTAGATGAACTTATCTGTGATGGTGTATTAATTTCGACACCATCTGGAAGCACAGCATATAACTTATCTGCTCATGGACCAATACTTCCAATTAATGCAGATGTTCTTGCATTAACTCCAATAAGTGCTTTCAGACCAAGAAGATGGAAAGGGGCAATACTAAATAATGAGTCTAATGTGAAATTTGAAGTAATTGAAAGTAAGAAAAGACCCGTAAGTGTTGTTGCTGATAGCACAGAGTTTAGAGATATAAGTTCTGTTGAAGTGCATCAAAGTAAAGATCAAGTTATAGAGCTCCTATTTGATGAGGACCATTCTTTTGATGAACGAATATTAAATGAACAATTTAAGTTTTAATCTGTAGATATAACTGCCTGAAAAGGACCGCTGCCAAAAACAATTCTATTTGCACCATTGTTATACATTGACATACCTTCTCC
>CABYZG010000014.1 GCA_902523455.1 uncultured Pelagibacteraceae bacterium | reverse complement strand
ATTAAAAGAATAGAAACAGTCAATCCTAAAATAAATGCATTTAATTATCTTGATTTTGATAAGTCTTTAGAACTTGCAAAAGAATCTGAGAAAAAATTTTCCAATAATAATGATGTTCTACCTCTTGAGGGATTACCTTTAGCAATAAAAGACGAAGTGAATATAAAAGGACAACCAAATCGTAATGGTTGCTTGCTTCTCAAGAATAATATCGCACAGAAAACTGATATTGATGTTGAAACAATAGTCAATTCTGGTGCGATACTTCACAGTCGAACAACCAATCCAGAATTTTCTCTCACTTCTTTTTGTCACTCAAAACTAAATGGCGTAACAAGAAACCCTTGGAACTTAGATATGACACCTGGTGGATCAAGTGGAGGCAGTGCAGCTGCATTAGCTTCAGGTTGTGCAATGTTGGCAACAGGAAGTGACATTGGAGGTTCAATAAGAATACCAGCAGGCGCATGTGGTGTAGTTGGATTCAAGCCACCTCATGGAAGAAATGCTCAAAGTTATCCATTCAATCATGACCCTTACTGCGTAACAGGACCACTCGCAAGAACAGTGGTTGATACTGCAATGATGCAAAACATCATGTGTGGACCAAACGAAAAAGACATAACATCTTTACGTCCAAAAAAAACATTACCATTAAATTACGAAAATATTAAAAATTGGAAAATAGCTTATTCAATGGACTTAGGATTTTTTGAGATTGATAAAGAAGTAGAACAGAACACGCTGACAGCGCTAAAAAAATTTGAAAGTCTTGGATGTCAGGTCACAGAGGTGAAACTTAATTGGAAAAAAGATGAAGTAAATTCGGTTTGCTTCAGTCATTATGCAAATTCTTTTTATAAAGAAATTTCTGAGCTTTCAGATTCTGAAAAAGAACAGCTGAGTGATTACACAAAAATGTTCAGTGGTGTTACTGAAATGCACATTGACTCCTTAAAAAATAATAAAAAAATTTATCACGAACAAATTGGTGCTCACTTGGGTTATGGCGTTGAAGAAAGTGCAATGGTGACTGGAAAAATGTATGAAGAAATTGGTCCTATATTGGAAAAATATGATTTATTTATTTGCCCCACCAATGCCTTACCAGCAATCAAAGCAGATATTGATATAGTTCATGACCGCGTCATTATTAATGGAAAAGAACAAGAATGTGCTGATTTTGCATGGTGCATGTCTCACCCATTCAATATGCTGGGTAAACTGCCAGTTCTTTCAGTGCCCTCTGGCTTTAGTTCAAACCAAGTACCTACCGGCATCCAGATTATTTCCCGCTCCTACAGTGATGAACTAGTATTTCAAGGAGGATACAACTACGAAATGGTCGATCCATGGCTAAATAATGTTAAAAATCGGCCAGTTTTTAATTGATATAGTATTGACCAGTTTATCCAGAGGTGTACAATTTTTTTCTGATTAAACAAAAAAAAAGGATAATTAATTATGCCAAAATACGATGTAACTAAAAAGTTCATTGATAACTTGCGAGAAGGCAAGGTAAGTCGTAGGTCTTTTGTAAAGGGAATGGGTGCAGCTGGTGTTCTAGGTTTAACATCCGGTCTTGTTCCTGCTACTAATGCATTTGCATCTACTGGACGTGCTTTTGTTTGGGGCGGTTATGATGACGATGGTCTATTTGGACCATATGTTGAAGCTCACGGATCACCAGAATATTCAACTTTTGGAGATGCGGAAGAAGGTCTTCAAAAATTAAAAGCTGGTTTTGAAGTTGATGTTGCTTGGCCTTGCCAAGGTGAAATTGCACGATGGGTAAGAGCTGGAGTTATTCAGCCACTTGACACATCAAGATTAGAAAACTGGGGAGATATGTTCCCAGAAGTTAGAGACTTGCCAAGTGGTATAGTTAACGGACAAAACTATTTTGCACCGGTTGACTGGGGAGACACAAGTATTGTGTACAACACTGATAAAGTCACTTGGATGCAACCAGGTAATGAAAGTCTATATCTTTTAGAAGATCCAAGAATGAAAGGTAAAGTTGGAGTACTTGATAGTGCTGCAGATAGTTTATTCTTGATGATGCATTATCTAGGAACAGACATTAAGGACATTAACCAATTAAATAAAGCGGCTATTGATCAAGGTATCAATAAGTTTCGTGAACTCAGAGATAATGGAAACATTAGAACATTCTTCGCTGACTCTGCTTCTATTGCTGAAGCAATTGGAAACGAAGAGGTCTGGGCTTCAATTTGTTGGAATGAAACATCATGGGAGACTGGTTATCCAATGATGCGTCCTGTTGAAGGTACAATGACATGGGCATGCGGACTTGCAATTGCGACAGGTGCAAATCTTGATGTTGCTTATGACATGATTAACGCTGCAACTAGTGCCGAGACTTCAGCTTATCTATTAAGCGAATGGGGTTACGGACACTCAAACCAAAAAGGGTTTGGCTCACTTACTGCAGATGAACTAGCTGAAAGAGGAGTTTCTCCAAACCCAGCTGAACACTTAGCGAATGGTGCGTTCTCGGTAATGCCACCAGATGATGTAACGGATTACATGGAAGCTCAGTGGGCAGAAATGACTGCTGGCGGTTAATCTTAACTTTGTGAAATCATTAATAGCCTGTTCTCTTATTGAGAACAGGCTATTTTTTTTGCAGTAAACTGATATCTTCCAAACTAATACTGATAAAACAAGTATTGTTCTCAAACGACTGATTGTCAAAGTGCTGTGATGACACTGTTATTACTTTATTAATTCCTGATACCTCAACATAAAACCTTGTCATTTCTCCTAAGTAGGAAGTCTGATTTATTTTTGCTTCTAAGCAAATATCCCAATCAGATTTATTTCTAGAAATCATCATTGACTCAGGTCGAACACTACAAACAACATCAGATGAATTCTCGGGTATATTTAAATTATTTTTTACCTTGAAATCACCAAGATCTTCAATTGTAACATTTATATGCTCTCCATCTTTTGAATTTGTTGACGCCCTTAAAAAGTTTGTTTCTCCAATGAAATCACTTACAAAGATATTTTCTGGATTCTTATAAAGTTCATTTGGAGCAGAAAGTTGTTGTATTTTTCCTTCACTCATAACCGCGACTCTATCAGACATGCTTATAGCCTCTTGCTGGTCATGGGTAACAAATACAAAAGTAATTCCAATTTCTTTCTGTAAATTTCTCAATTCAAGTTGCATTTCATCTCTTAATTTTTTATCGAGTGCTCCAAGAGGCTCATCCAATAAAAGAACTTTTGGCTGTCTAACTAAAGCTCTTGCTAACGCCACACGTTGTCTTTGGCCACCTGACAATTGGCCGCTAAATCTCTCCTCATAGCCTTCAAGTTTCACGAGAGCTAAAACATCATCAACTCTTTTTTTTATTTCGTTATCAGTCAAACCAAGTTTTCTTAGTCCAAATTTTATATTTTGCTCAACATTAATGTGTGGAAATATGGCAT
>CABYZG010000013.1 GCA_902523455.1 uncultured Pelagibacteraceae bacterium | reverse complement strand
TGATATAGCGCAGTCCTCAGCCATAGATGGTTTTAACGTTTCCTTGTCTGGTACTGATAATTATGAGGATACAAGTGACTCTGATGTAATAATTATAACAGCTGGAGTTCCTCGAAAACCAGGAATGACCAGAGATGACCTTTTGGGAACAAACTTGAAAATTATCAAGCAAGTAGCTGAGGGTATAAAATCAACTTCTCCTAATGCCTTTGTTATTTGTATTACAAATCCATTAGATGTAATCGTTATGGCTCTTCAAAAATATTCAGGGCTTCCAAAAAATAAAGTTGTTGGTATGGCTGGAGTTTTAGATACTTCACGTTTTAAATATTTCTTATCACAAGAATTGAATGTTCCAATTACCGAAGTAGACTCATTTGTTCTTGGTGGCCATGGTGATACAATGGTACCAGTTCCAAACAGAACTATGGTTAGTGGTGAAAACCTGACTGATTTAGTGAATAAAGGAAAAATTTCCAAGACTAGGCTTGATGAGATCATTGATAGGACGAGAAAAGGTGGAGCTGAAGTGGTTAAGTTATTGGAAACCGGATCCGCTTTTTATGGGCCGGCAGCCTCGGGAATTGAAATGGCCGACTCATATCTAAATGATAAGAAAAAAACGTTACCATGCGCAGCATATTTAAATGGTGAATACGGTGTTTCAGATTTATATGTTGGAGTTCCTGTTGTTATTGGCTCAGCTGGAATTGAAAAAGTTGTTGAACTTGATTTAGATGAAGAAGAAAAAAAATATTTTAAAACTTCAATCGAAGCAGTCAGTGAGCTATTTGAAGCTGCAAAAAATATTGATTCTTCGCTTAAATAAATGAATATACACGAACATCAAGCAAAGAAATTATTTGACGATTATAATATACCTGTGTCCACAGGAAGTGTTGCATATGAAAAAAGTCAGATAAATGAAGCAGTAGAAAAAGTTAAAGGCCCGATTTGGGTTGTTAAAGCACAAATTCATGCAGGTGGTAGAGGCAAAGGTGGAGGCGTTAAAGTAGTTTCTTCAAAAGAAGAAGCTGTAAATGAGGCTGAAAAAATGTTTGGTATGAATTTAATAACACCTCAAACAGGCCCAGCAGGAAAAGAAGTAAAACGTATCTACATTGAAAATGGGTCGGATATTAAAAAAGAATTATACCTTTCTTGTTTATTAGACAGAGCGACAAGCAAAGTTGCCTTTATTGTATCTAAGATGGGAGGTATGGACATTGAGGCAGTTGCAAAAGATACCCCAGAAAATATAACAACAGTTCAAATAGAACCTTCAATAGGTGTTACTGAAAAAGATGTAATTACAATTAGTAAAGCTTTTGAACTCAAAAAAGATCTTGAGGGCCAACTTTCTGATCTTATAAAAAATATGTATAAATTTTTTTTAGAAAAAGATGCTAGTCTCGTTGAAGTTAATCCTTTGATTATAACTGAGACTGACAAACTATTGTGTCTCGATGCTAAAGTTAATTTTGATGATAATGCTTTATACCGCCATCCAGAAATTGAGGAATTAAGGGATGAGAATGAAGAGGATGAATATGAAAGAGAGGCATCAAAATTTGATCTCGCATATATAAAATTGGATGGGAATATAGGCTGTATGGTCAATGGCGCAGGCTTGGCAATGGCTAGCTTAGACATTATTAAAATGTATGGTGGTGAGCCCGCCAACTTTCTTGATGTTGGTGGTGGAGCTTCTAAAGAAAAGGTTTCGAGTGCATTTAAAATTATTCTTTCTGATAAAGCTGTAAAAGGCATCTTAGTTAACATCTTTGGTGGCATCATGAGATGTGACATCATTGCTGAAGGAATTGTTGCCGCAGCAAAGGAATTAGAAATTTCTGTACCGCTTGTAGTTAGACTTGAAGGTACAAATGTTGATGAAGGTAAAAAGATTCTTGATAATTCAAGTATTGAAATTATTTCTGCCAACGATTTAGATGATGCAGCAAAAAAAATAGTTAAGCTAGTCTAATGTCAGTAATAGTTAACAAAGATACAAAAGTTATTTGCCAGGGTTTCACGGGATCACAAGGTACCTTTCATTCAGAACAGGCAATTAAATACGGCACTAACATGGTTGGTGGAGTTACTCCAAAAAAAGGAGGAACAGAGCACTTAGGGTTGCCGGTATTTGATACGGTTAAAGAAGCCAAAGATAAAACGGATGCGAATGCTACTGTAATTTATGTTCCGCCCCCATTTGCCGCAAAAGCAATTTTAGAGGCAATAGATAGTGAGATGGAACTAATAGTTTGTATAACAGAGGGAATTCCTGTTATGGACATGCTAGAGGTCAAAGATAAATTAAGATCTTCCAAATCACGCCTCATTGGCCCTAATTGTCCGGGAATCATAACTCCTGATGAGTGCAAGATTGGTATAATGCCAGCACATATTCATCAAAAGGGAAATGTTGGAATTGTATCTAGGTCTGGAACACTAACTTATGAGGCAGTTTATCAAACAACAGAGGAAGGTCTTGGACAATCTACTTGTATTGGAATAGGGGGCGATCCAGTGAATGGAACTAACTTTATTGATTGTTTGGAACTTTTCTTATCCGATCCAGAAACTGAGTCTATAATCATGATTGGTGAAATAGGTGGATCAGCTGAGGAAGAAGCAGCTGAATTTTTGAGAAAAGAAAAGGTAAAAAAGCCAACCGTTGGATTTATTGCAGGAACGTCAGCCCCTCCAGGAAGAAGAATGGGACACGCTGGAGCAATTGTATCTGGAGGGAAAGGTGGAGCAGAAGATAAAATTGAAGCGATGAAGAGTGCTGGGATTCAAATTTCAAATTCTCCAGCTGCTTTAGGATCAACTTTACTTGAGGTATTAAAGAATCAAAACTAAAATTAAGCTGCTTAATGACAAAGTCATCCATAAACGACATTTTTGATAAGACATCTTTCCTGCACGGTGCAAATGCAGTTTATATCGAACAAATGTTCGAAAGATTTCAAAATAACCCCGCTGACATTCCAGATGATTGGAGAACTTTTTTTTCTGGCATTACAGATAACTTAAATCAACAAAATATTCTTCGTGCTAGTTGGGCATCTCAAAATGTAGAAACCAATAATGAAGAAGATATTTTAGAAAATATTAATGAGACTGAAATCAAAATAGAGTCCCAAACATTAAATAAAGATAACATTGTCACGAGTGAAGTATTTAAAGAACAGGTTTTTGACTCAATTAGGGCAATAAGACTTATCAGAGCTTTTAGAGTTAATGGTCATCTCGCATCAAATCTGGATCCACTAAATTTAAAAGAAATTAAAACATATTCTGAACTTGATTATAGAAATTATGGTTTCAAAGAAAATGACCTTGATAAAGAAATTTTTATTGATGGAAGTCTTGGTCTAAACTTTGCTAAACTCAGAAATATTATTGAAATACTTATGGAAACTTATTGTGGATCTATAGGTGTTGAATTTGTTCATATTCAAGATGCTGATCAAAAGCAATGGGTTCAAGAAAGAATAGAGGAAGTTAGAAATAAAACACAGTTTACCTCAAATGGTAAGAAAGCAATATTCAAACGTTTGCTTGAAGCTGAAATGTTTGAGCAATTCCTTGATAAAAAATTTATAGGCACCAAAAGGTTTGGGCTCGTTGGCAGTGAGTCGACCGTCCCAGGCATTGAACAAATAATTAAACAAAGCTGCTTAGCAGGAGTCGAGGACATATATATAGGAACTGCACATCGTGGGAGATTGACCCTTCTTTCATCTGTTATGGAAGTTCCCTTGCGATCAATAATGGCAAAATTTGAGGGTGGAGGAGAGGATCCCAATGAAGTTTTAGGATCCGGGGACGTGAAGTACCATTTAGGAATTTCAAGTGATAGAGAGTTTGATGATAAAAAAATTCATCTTTCTTTGACGCCAAACCCATCACATTTGGAGGCAGTGGATCCCGTAGTTATAGGAAAAGTTAGAGCTGAGCAAACATTGCTTCAAGATAAAACAAACGATAAAGTAATAGGACTATTAATTCATGGTGATGCTGCAATGGCTGGGCAAGGTGTTGTTGCAGAAACT
>CABYZG010000012.1 GCA_902523455.1 uncultured Pelagibacteraceae bacterium | reverse complement strand
GCATTGTAAGTGAGATTGCAAAAAGACCACTTGCAGCACCTCCCCATATAAAACAACTCGCTGCCATTACATAAAAATTATCTAGATAGATAGCGAATAGAATTGGACAAAAGAACGTAATTAAAACTGCTATATTTAATAGCAGTCTTTTATTAAATTTGTCTAGCAATACGCCAATCAAGGGTTGGCACATCACGCCTCCTACAAGAGTAATAGTTACATATTGCAATGCAATCTCTTGAGCAAATTGGTTCTTAATCATGAAAATGGGAAAGAAAGATACAAACATTACATCGTCTAAACCGCATAAAATCGCTGCTCCAAAAATTGTTGGAGCTGCAATGATTGCCGCAAACACTGGAAGAGACTTTTTATCGGGTAATTTCGGGTCTTCAATCTCAAGCATAATAAGTGGCAGAATAGCTATAAAAGAAAGAGAAGAAATAACGATAAAAGGTAACCAGCCTTCGATTCCAGTAAAGGACAATACTATCGGACCACTTGCAAAACCGATTACAAATACTGTGTTATAAATTGTTACAATTTTACCGCGATTTGTGTCATCAGCCATTGACAGCATCCATGTATCAAATGCGTTCCAAGCAAGGGCTCCAGCAAAACCAATTATGAATCTGATAACAAACCAAGATGTCAAACTATCAAAAATCGGAAAAGTAAAATAAAGAATTATTGTAAATATTTGAGCAATGATTATTGATTTCGCTAAACCTATCTTATGAATAATTATAGGTGTTATTCTTACAAATAATATTACTGCAAGGGGTTGTGCTACTACATTGAGGCCAATTTCAGTGTTGCTATATCCTCGTGCTTCTAAAATAAGTGCAAGTAGAGGTATTAATGTACCAAGCTTAATACCAATAATTAACGCACAGAGAAATAGGACAATATATGTTTTGTAATTTGTACCTAAAAGATTTTGAACTGTAGTATTCATGCAAACCTATCTTCATTAACATAGATACTTTTAAAATATTTAAGGACTAAATTTTTACAAAATTCATGGGTATAAATTTTTGGATCAAACAAAATTCTCTGCCACAATCCATCGACCATGGAGTGATAGGTTTCACTTACTTCTTTCGGTGTAAACTCCTTTTGATTGGTAATATTATTAATTTCATTAACTAACTTCTCCATTTGTTGAGAATAAATTTCATCTTGTCTTTGACAAATAGTTAAATAAGAAGGTCTAAATTTCACCTCGCTATAAAACGCAATCCATACTGAAATTTTATTTCTGTTGGCAATTTTTGAGCTGAAATCATTTTGAACTATACGTATTATTCTATCAATTGGATCTATATTATTTTCCTCAAATATCTTTTGCCATGATTTTTTATATTCATCAGATAAATACTGCAGCGAACTTATTAATAAATTGTCCTTCGATTTAAATCTAAAATTTGCATAACCTTGAGAAACTTTGGCTCTTTTTGCTACATGAGCAATCGTGGTATCCGCCAGACCTCTTTTCGCAATTGTTTCTATCGTAGCGTCAATCAACTTTTGATGATTAACAGAAATCTCAGTTTCACTAGCCTGTTTTGTAGTTTTTTTATTAACTAAAGCCTTCATCATATCGAATAAACAATACACAAAGATAACTATTAAAGATAGTTTTGTATTGAATAATCATTCAATTTTTATTATCATGATTCCTAAATATTCTATATTTTATGGCAAAAAATACACACGATGTAATCGTAATTGGTGCGGGTCACAATGGTTTGACCGCCGCTAGTTATATGGCGAAGGCAGGACTAGATGTTGTTGTCCTAGAAAAAAATGAATGGATTGGAGGCGCTGCTGTTAGTCGCGAGCTCTATCCAGGATGGAAATATTCTAACTGTTCATATGTTTGCAGCTTACTAAGACCTGAGATCATGCGTGATCTTGAACTGTACAAATATGGTTTACAAATTATTCCTTACGAAGGTAGCGCAACAATGATGAGAAATGGGGACTACTATGCCCACTATCATGATCATGATATGACGATCAATTCTATCAGAAGACATTCCCACAAAGATGCAGAGGCTTATGAAAGGTACAGTCGCGATGTTTTAAGACAATGTAAAATTATTAAACCACTCTTAAAAATGACACCACCAGATTTAACTTCTTTTAAACCAAAAGATTTATTTGGTGCTCTGGAGTTCGCAAAACATTTTGCAGCTAAAGACGAGCTAGGAGGTCTTGGTGAAAAAGAAATTTATGACACTATTCGATTTTACACAATGAGCATCAGAGACTATTTAGATGAATATTTTGAAAGTGATATTACAAAAGCTCACTTAGCTGGAAGTGCAATTATCGGAACTGCTCTTGGTCCTTGCTCACCTGGCTCTGCTTACGTATTACTCCACCATTATATGGGAGAAGTAGATGGTTCTGTTGGAGCATGGGGGTACTCAAGAGGAGGTATGGGCTCTATTACAAAAGCAATGACAGGTTGTCTCAATGCTCACGGCGGTGAAGTAAAACCAGATAATGAAGTCGTTAATGTCATTACTAAAAACGGTCGTGCGATTGGAGTTGCTACCAAAAAAGGTGATGAATATTACGCAAAAAAAATTGTGTCTAACTTAGATGTTAAAAGAACGTTTTTAAAAATTACTGAAGAAAGCTCTTTACCTGGTGAATTTGTTGAAAGAGTTAAAAACTTTAAAATAAGAGGTTCATCGGGAAAACTGAATATTGCCTTAGATGGCCTTCCTGAATTTCCATGTATTCCAGAAGGTGATCCAGGTGGTGGAGGTGATATGCACTTCACTGAAACTATTGAAGAAATGGAAGGAGCTTACGATGATTGGAAACGAGGCGAATGGTCAAGAAATCCTTACGTAGATATGTGTATTCCCTCTAAAAGCGATCCAACAATGGCAGCTCCCGGAAAGCATTATATGTCTGTCTTTATTCAATATGTTCCATTCAATCTTGCAAATGGCGGGTGGAATGAAGAAAGAAAACAGGAATTTGGAAGACATATTGTTGATTGTATTGCTGAGTTTTCTCCAAATTTTAAAGATTTAATTAATCACTATGAAGTTCGTACACCATTAGAATTAGATAATGAAGTAGGATTGACAGAAGGAAACATCTTTCAAGGCGAATTAACAATGGACCAACTCATGTTTAATCGACCTGTGCCTGGATATGCGCAGTACAGAACACCACTTAAAAATATGTATATGTGCAGTTCATCAACCCATCCAGGGGGCGGAGTTATGGGTGCACCAGGAGCGAATGCTGCAAGGGAGGTTCTAATTGATATGAATATCCCTCAAACTGGTAATTATTATTAATGTCAGACAATTATGACGTAATTGTTATTGGCGCAGGCCATAATGGTCTTGTATGTGCTAATATTCTTGCAAAAAAAAACCGTAAGGTTCTAATTTGTGAGGCACGTGAGAATTGTGGAGGACTCCTTGAAGAGAGTATAACCAATTTCGTTCCTCAGATACCTCTGAGTGTGTCAAGCTCTCTTGGTGGACTGACAGTAAAGTATAAAGCAAAGTCTAGTATTGCACTGTCTGAGTCTGGTCAACATATTCGCCTAGTTGGAAACCAACATATTGACCATAAAGTTATTTCAGGTTTCTCTTCGAAGGATGCAGACAGATATGTAGAATTTCATGATAAAATGTCCTCCTTTTCAAAGGCTTTAGGTTCTTTCATGATGGCTTCACCACCAAGGATCATGAACAATACTTTCTCTGACTACTTTAAATTATTCAAATTAGGCATGAATGTTCGAATGCTTGGAAAGAAAAAATTTAATGAGTTTGCAAGAATGGTAGGGCTAAATATTGCGGACGAATTAGAAGACAATTTTGAAAATACTCTTTTGCAAGGCCTAATCGCCCATGACGCGGTGCTTGGTTCTAATTTGGGCCCAAGGTCACCAGGTTCATTGATTAATCTACTTTTTCGCATGGCCACACACGACAACTCAATTTTTGGTGGAATATATGAAATTGATGGTGGTAGTAAAGCTTTTGTCGATACTTTACTTGATATCAGCAATAAAAATAAAGTTGAAATCAAAACTTCTTCATCGGTTAAAAGATGCATTACTGAAAATGATAAAGCAGTTGGGGTTGAACTTCACAATGGTGAAAAAATTTATGCAAAAAAAATTATTTCTAATGCAGATCCAAGATCTACTTATTTTTCCCTTTTAGGAACTGAGAATTTAGATACTGATGTGAAAAGAAGAATCAAACATCACCGATCAAAAGGGAAAGTTGCAAAATTATCATTAAGTCTCAATAAACAACCTGAATTTATTAATTGCGATAAAGATGATTTAGAGAGTAGAATGGTGATCGCGCCGTCAATTGATTATATAGAAGAAGCATTCAATCCAAGTAAATTTGATAAGCTTTCTATGGAACCTATTTTAGAAATGAAACTTAAAAATTCTGACCAGAGTAATCCTGCATTAGATATTCAAGTTCAATATGCTTCCTATGGTGCGCAAGAGGGTTGGGATAATATTAAAGATAACTATGTAGACGCAGTTATAAAATTAATAGAGAAATATGCACCTGATATTCAAAGCTGTATAGAGACTAAAGCAATCGTTACTCCTGACGATATAGAAAAAAATTTTCATGTCACAGGTGGACATTGGCATCATGGAGAAATTCAAATTGATCAACTTTTTATGCTCAGACCAATTCCTGGGGCATCACAATATAGAACCCACCTTGATGGACTATATATGTGTGGTGCAGGTACCCATCCAGGTGGAGGCTTAACTGGAATTCCAGGAAGAAATGCAGCTCAAGCTATTTTGGAGGATGCTTGAGTATGAATAGAGATTTAAGATTTACGGCACTTAAAAAAACTCCTTTTCACTCTAGAACAAGCTTAGCTTCAAGAACAAATAAATATTATAACTGGAACGGTTTTACCGTACCCACAGAATACTCAACAACTGAGTTGGAATATACTGCCGCTAGAAATGGTACTTCAGTTATGGATCTCACGCCTATGTGCAAATACATGATCAATGGCA
>CABYZG010000011.1 GCA_902523455.1 uncultured Pelagibacteraceae bacterium | reverse complement strand
GAAGCATTTGCAGTTGTTGTACTAAGATATATGGAACATATGGGGATTGACCACTCAGACATTAATGTAAATGGTGGCGCAATTGCTATGGGGCATCCATTGGGTGCAACTGGAGCTATGATTCTAGGAACTGTACTTGATGAGTTAGAGAGAAGCAATAAGTCTACTGCTCTTGCCACACTTTGTGTTGGTGGTGGTATGGGAACTGCAACCGTAATTGAGCGCGTTTAATAACTTAAAATTTTAGGACAATAATCATGGCTGATGTAACTTATGAAATAGATAGCGACGGTGTTGCCGTTGTAACGTGGGATTTGGAAAATCGTTCAATGAACGTTTTAAATTTTCAATCTCTTGGTGAATACAGATCAATTATTGAGAAATTAATCTCAGATGACTCAGTTAAGGGTATTGTTCTCAGAAGTGCAAAAGATGCATTCATAGCTGGCGCAGATTTAACTTCATCTGAGGTTTTTGGTTTTGATAGCGTTCAAGAAGATAAAGTGAAAGCTGCAGAAAAAATTTATAATGGCAACATGGATATGCAGTTATTGTTTAGAAGCATGGAAACATCTGGTAAGCCATTTGTAGCTGCGATAAACGGTCATGCATTAGGCGGTGGGTTTGAGATATGTCTCGCCTGTCACTATCGTGTGGCGATAGATAATGATAAAATTCAGATTGGACAACCTGAAGCAAAAGTTGGTTTAATACCTGGTGCAGGAGGAACTCAGAGAGTTCCTAGACTTGCCGGTGTAACGCAAGAGATTATGGGCTTTCTATTAGCAGGTACTCCGTTTACTCCAAAAAAAGCTCTAAGTGCTGGCCTTATTAACGAAGTCACAGATGCAGATAACTTAATTAATGCAGCAAAAAAATATATTGTGGATGGTGGAAAACCAGTTCAACCATGGGACGAAAAAGGTTTTAGGTTTCCAGGGGGTCTTCCTTATACTCCAAAAGGTGCAATGATTTGGGCCGCAGCGTCATCTTCATTGAGAAAAAATTCTTATAATAACTATCCTGCACAAACTGCAATCCTTTCTGCTGTTTATGAAGGTGTCCAGGTGCCGATTGATGCGGCGCTGAGAATTGAAGCACGTTATTTTACAAAAGTTGTAATGGATCCTAGATCTCAAAATATGGTTCGAAGCCTATTTGTAAATATGCAAGCTTTGAGCAAAGGCGCAAGAAGACCAAAAGATTTCGATAAATACGATGTTAAAAAGATTGGGATTCTTGGTGCAGGCTTAATGGGCGCAGGAATTGCCTATGTTACTGCTAAAGCAGGAATTGAAGTTGTATTAATTGATATGGATCAAGCTGCAGCAGAAAAAGGAAAAGAATATTCTACTAAGATTTTAGATAAACAATTAAGTAAGAAAAAAACTACTGAAGAAAAAAAAGAAAAGCTATTAAGTCTCATTACACCTACAACTGATTACTCTCTTCTAAAGGGCGCAGATCTTATTGTAGAGGCAGTATTTGAAAATAGGGATATAAAAGCAGATGTAACCGCTAAAGCAGAAGCGCAAATATCAGAAACTGCTGTATTTGGTTCCAATACATCTACTTTGCCAATTACAGGTTTAGCTCAAAATTCAAGCCGTCCTGCAAACTTCATAGGTATTCATTATTTTTCACCAGTAGAGAGAATGCCTTTAGTTGAGATCATCATGGGAAAAGAAACTTCTCAAGAAACATTGGCAAAAACAATGGATTACGTTCAAAAAATTAGAAAGACCCCAATTGTTGTAAATGACAGTCGAGGTTTTTATACTAGTCGTGTATTTGGTACATATACCGGTGAGGGTGTTGCAATGTTAGCAGAAGGTATAAAACCTGCTTTAATTGAAAATGCTGGCAAGATGACAGGCATGCCAATGGCTCCTCTGGCTCTTTCTGATGCTGTAGCGTTAGATTTAGCTTGGAAAGTTACAACTCAAACTAAAAAGGATTTTGAAGCTGAGGGCAAAGAATTTCCAATAACCCCAATGTATTCAATTATGGAAGAAATGGTTGAAAAGCAAGGTAGGTTTGGAAAGAAAAACAATAAAGGCTTTTACGAGTATCCTGAAAATGGAAAAAAATACATATGGCCTGAACTGTCTAACCTATGCAAAGAAAGTGACGACCAACCTGATGTTGAGGAATTAAAGAAAAGGTTTCTTTATATTCAAGCACTTGAAACAGCTAAATGCTATGAAGAAAACGTGCTAACGGATGTTAGAGATGCGGACATTGGGGCAATACTCGGTTGGGGAATGGCGCCATGGACCGGAGGTCCACTATCTTTCATAGATATGGTTGGAGTCAAAGAATTTGTGGCTGAAGCTGATAAACTCGCACAAAAATATGGAGAAAGATTTACTCCATGTAAAATGCTTCGTGATATGGCAGCTAAAAATGAGAGTTTCCACAAGAGCGGTAGCTCTAGTCAAGCAGCGTAAATAAGACTACTATAATACTTATAACTTTTACTGATTTGAGAGGATCTATATGGCAAATACTACACCTACGACTAATTCTTTGGAAAACTATTTTTTACCCTTTACTGCAAATAAAGACTTTAAGAAGGATCCAAGATTATTAGACAGAGGTGAGGGAGTATACTACTGGAATCATAAAGGCGACCAAGTAATAGATGCTTCATCAGGTCTATTTTGTGTTCCATTGGGGCATGGTAGAAAAGAAATAGCTGAAGCTGTTCATCAGCAATTATTAAAATTAGATTACTCTCCTAGCTTCCAAGTTTCTCATTTACCTGCTTTCGCATTAGCTGAAAAAGTAGCAAATCTCTTACCGGGCGATTTAAACAATGTCTTCTTCACAATTTGTGGATCTACTGCAATTGACTCCGCAATTAAAATAATTCAGGCATATCAACACGCAATTGGACAATCGCAACGTGTAAGGTTTGTGTCAAGAGAACGCGCATACCATGGTGTAAATATCGGAGGAACCTCATTAAGTGGCATGATTAAAAACCGTGAGATATTTACTGCAACAATGCCTGGAGTTATTCATTTAAGACACACTTGGTTAGAAGAAAATAAATATACAAAAGGTCAGCCGCAACATGGAGCTCATCTTGCTGAGGATCTTCAGAGGTTTGTAGAAATGTATGGCCCCGAGTCAATTGCAGGGTGTTTCGTTGAACCCATTGCTGGCTCAACAGGAACCATTGTTCCCCCTATCGGATATTTAGAAAGACTGAGAGAAATTTGTGATAAATACGGAATTGTTCTTGTTTTTGATGAAGTAATTACTGGTTTTGGCAGAACAGGAAAATCATTTGGGGCTGTAAAATACAATGTACAACCTGATATGATTACTATGGCAAAGGCAATTACTAATGGAGCGCAGCCTATGGGGGCAGTTGGTGTTTCAGATAAAATTTACAATGCTATTGTTGATAATGGTCCAGAGCACGGAGTAGAGTTTTTTCACGGATATACTTACTCAGGTCATCCAGCCTGTGTAGCAGCATCTCTTGCTACCTTGGATGTATATGAGAAAGAAGATGTGTTCGCAAGAGCAGAAAAGATGTCACCATATTTCATAGATGCAGTGTTTGATGCATTTCAGGATATACCAATTGTTACAGATGTAAGAGCTGATGGAATGATGGCCGCTTTTGACCTAGCAGTTGATAAAAACCCTGGCGTGAGAGGATATGATGCTCAAAAGAAAACATTTGCTAATGGTGTTCACATAAAATTTACTGGGGATGCTGGTATAGTTGCTCCTGCGTTAATTGCTGAAGAAAAACACATAGATGAAATGCTCCAAAGAATTAAAGAGGTCTTAGTAAAATACTAGCATCTTATATGTCAAAGCTTCCTTCACACACAGAGGTTGTTATTATTGGAGGGGGTATTGCTGGTACAAGCATTGCATATCACCTTGCTGAGAGAAATGTTCAGGTCACATTGGTTGAGAGAAAAAGCTTAACTTGTGGCACAACTTGGCATGCAGCTGGATTGGTTGGACAATTAAGGGCAACAAAAAATCTTACTAAAATGGCTAAGTATTCAACGGAGCTCTATCATAAACTGAATCAAAAAAAAGATCTATCCGCTGGATTTTTGATAAATGGTTCAGTTTCTATTGCAGAAAATGAGGGGCGTTATCAAGAAATGAGTAGAGGCGCATCAATGGGTCGAAGTTATGGCTTGGAAATAAATGAAATTTCAATTGATGAAGTAAAAGAGAAATACCCACTTCTCGATACAAAGCATGTAAAAGGAGCTTGGTTTTTGCCTCAGGACGGTCAAATTAACCCGGTAGACATTACAATGTGCCTTGCAAAAGAAGCAAGAAGAATGGGTGCTAACATTATTGAAAATAACAAAGTCATTTCAATCGAACAAGAAGGTGACAAGGTCACAAAAGTTATTACAGAACTAGGTGATATTACATGTGATAAGATTGTTATATCTGCTGGAATGTGGAGTAGGGAAGTAGGTAAAATGTGCGGGGTAAATATTCCTCTGCATGCATGTGAACATTTTTACGCTGTAACTGAATATTCAGAAGATATACCAAAAAATTTACCCATCTTAAGAAACCCAGATGCCTATATTTATGTGAAGGAAGACGCTGGAAAACTTTTAATAGGTGCCTTTGAAAAGAAAGCAAAACCTTGGGGCATGAACGGTATTCCTGAAGATTTCGAATTTGATAGTTTGCCAAACGATCTTGATCATTTCGGGCCTATTTTAATGGAAGCAATGGATAGGCTTCCAATACTGAATGAGCTTGGCATTAAAACATATTTTAATGGACCTGAAAGCTTCACACCTGATGATAGGTATTATTTAGGCAAAGTTCCTTACAAAGAAAATATATTTGTTTCAACTGGCTTCAATTCAATAGGAATACAATCTGCTGGAGGAGTTGGCAAAGTTATGGCTGATTGGATCATAAATGACAAAAGTAAGATTGATTTGTGGGATGTAGATGTCGCTAGAGTATTAGATTTTCAAGATGATGATGAATATCTAAGAGAAAGAAGCTCTGAAACGCTTGGGCTCTTGTACGCTGTACATTGGCCCTACTATCAATTTGAAACTTCTAGAAACAAAATTAAATCACCACTCTATGGCCAACTTGAAAAAGAAGGAGCTTGTTTTGGAGAAGCGGCTGGATGGGAAAGGCCAAATTGGTTTACTAATAATGGTCAAAGACCTCAATATCAATACTCGTATGATAAACAAAATTGGTTTGAAAATGTAAGGAGCGAATGTGTTGCTGTAAGAAATGATATTGGCTTATTTGAACTTACATCTTTTTCTAAGTTTATTATTCGAGGAGATGATGTAGTTAATTTTTTAAATTATATGTGTGTAAGTGAGATGAATGTACCAGTTGGGCGAATTATATATACACAAATGTTAAATGACGAAGCTGGAACAGAAGGTGACATTACTTTTACGAGAATAAGTGAAAATGAATATATGTTTGTTACAGGTCCAACTGCACATAATAAAGACTATTACTGGTTATTATCTCATTCAAAAAAATTTAAAAATATAGAAATTATTGACGTTACGAAACAATATGGCTGTCTTTCAATAATGGGACCCAATTCAAGGGAGCACCTTCAAAGAATATGTAATGAGGATATTTCAAATGAATTATTACCGTTTGGATTTTCTAAGAAAATAAATCTTGGCGGTACTGAATGTAGGCTTCATAGAATAACATATGTTGGCGAGCTGGGTTTTGAAATATACATTCCTTATAATAATTTAGAAAAAGTATTCGATGTTGTTTATGCAAAAAATGGAAAGAGCCCAGTAAAACTTGCAGGCTATCATGCACTAAATTCACTGAGAATGGAGAAAGGATATCTTCATTGGGGGCATGATATTGGAGTTGAGGAAAACCCTTTTGAAGCGGGTGTTGGATTTTGTGTAAATCTTAATAAGAAGAATCCTTTTTTAGGACAGGCAGCACTTGAAGAAAAGAAGAAGTCTGGTCTCAGTAAAAGAAAAGTAAATTTTGCATTATCTAACAATGACTTATTAATTTATCACAATGAGCCAATCTATTTTGACGGTAAGATTGTTGGTGAAATTTCTTCAGGTATGTATGGTTTCTATTTAGACAAATCATTGGGCATGGGTTACATTTCAAACAATGACAGCTACTCTATTGAAGAAATGATGAGCCATCAAAAATTTGAAATTGAAGTTGCAGAAACTAAATATTCTGCAGAGGGGTCAATAAACTGTTTTTATGATCCGGGCAGAGAAAAAATATTAGTATAGAAAGTATTGTTATGACTAAAATGACCACAGAAGAAGCATTCGTTAAAGTTTTACAAAAACACGGAATACAGCACGCATTTGGAATAATTGGATCTGCATTCATGCCAATTTCCGATTTATTTCCAAAAGCAGGCATTACTTTCTGGGATGTAGCTCATGAAAATAACGGCGGTATAATCGCAGACGGCTATACAAGAGCGACAGGAAAAATGTCTATGTGCATTGCACAAAATGGCCCGGGCATTACTAACTTTGTTACGCCAATAAAAACTGCATACTGGAATCACACTCCAATGCTTCTGGTTACTCCACAAGCGGCTAATAAAACTATAGGACAAGGTGGCTTTCAAGAAGTAGAACAAATGGCATTGTTTAAAGATATGGTTTGCTACCAGGAGGAAGTGAGAGATCCTACTAGAGTTGCAGAAGTACTAAATCGAGTAATTTCAAAAGCATTCAAAGGTTCCGCGCCAGCACAAATAAATATTCCTCGCGACATGTGGACACAAGTTATAGATATCGAGTTGCCGCCAATAATAAAATTTGAGAGACCATCCGGAGGAAGCGAAGCAATAAAAGAAGCTGCAAAACTTCTATCTAATTCTGACTTTCCAGTAATATTATCAGGAGCTGGGGTGGTCTTAGCTGATGCAATCAATGACTGCAAAGCTTTAGCTGAAAAATTAGACTCACCTGTTGCTTCAGGCTATCAACATAATGATAGTTTTCCAGGTAGTCATCCACTTGCAGTGGGGCCTTTAGGTTATAACGGCTCAAAAGCTGCTATGGAGTTAATTTCTAAAGCAGACGTTGTTCTTGCATTAGGGACTAGACTTAACCCATTTTCAACATTGCCTGGCTACGGAATAGACTATTGGCCAAAAGATGCAGCTATTATTCAGGTCGATATAAATTCTGATAGAATTGGATTAACAAAAAAAGTTTCAGTAGGTATATGCGGTGATGCAAAACAAGTTGCCCAGCAATTATTAAATAGCCTTTCTCCCGAAGCAGGAAACAAAAATAGAGATGAGAGGAAAGCTCTAATTCATCAAACCAAATCTGCTTGGTTACAAACATTGAGTAGTATGGACCATGAAGATGACGATCCTGGTACATCATGGAATGAGGAAGCTAGAGTCAGGGATGCAGATCGCATGTCTCCTCGCATGGCTTGGAGGGCAATACAGAATGGCTTGCCAAAAAATGCAATAATTTCATCCGACATAGGCAATAACTGTGCAATTGGAAATGCCTATCCAACATTTGAAGAAGGTAGAAAATATTTAGCTCCTGGTCTTTTTGGGCCTTGCGGTTATGGCTTCCCTTCAGTTTTAGGAGCTAAAATAGGCTGTCCAAATATTCCTGTTATTGGTTTCGCTGGAGATGGAGCTTTTGGCATAAGCATGAATGAAATGACATCTTGCGCTAGGGAAGAATGGCCTGCAATTACAATGGTGATATTTAGAAACTATCAGTGGGGCGCCGAAAAAAGAAATTCGATATTATGGTATGACAATAATTTCGTTGGTACCGAACTAGATCCAGAATTAAGCTACGCAAAAGTTGCAGAAGGCTGTGGATTGAAGGGTGTTATAGTTAAAACCATGGATGAGTTGACAAATTCACTCAGAACTGCGTGTGAAGAACAGTCAAACGGAGTTACAACTTTTATTGAGGTTATTTTAAATCAAGAACTTGGAGAACCTTTCAGACGAGATGCAATGAAAAAACCAGTTGAAGTTGCCGGCATCAATCCTGATGACATGAGCCAAGAGCAACACGGTTAAACTCTTTGAAGAGTGTGTATTCGCGACCTTGCACTATCTTTGTGGTTAGGTAAAGCAATAAAAGGCTTTGATAATTTGATATAATTGTACTCATTCGATCTTTTTTCCAATTCACGCTTAAATCCAAGTTTTGAGAAAATTTTTTCTGAAATAGAGAGTATGAGATAACCCCCAGGCTTTGTTAATCTAATTAACTCCTTTATTGATGACGGTCCTACATGACCTGACGTCAAAACACCTGTGCATATAACTAAATCAAATTGATTTCCTTTTAAACTTGTTTTTTTACTTAACGACTCGCAAACTAGTTTTTTATATATTTTTTTAGAGCGAGCTACTCTTAACATATCTTTTGAATAATCTATCCCTACGATATTATTGTAACGAAGAGCTTTCAAAACTTCAGCGACATAGCCAGTACCACAACCTGCATCAAGAATTTTTGAGCCTTTCTTTACAGTTATATACTTTTCTAGAATCTGTTTAACTTTATTTGGGTAAGCGTAGCCCCAGTCTTTTAAGTCACTGTCATAACTGTCAGCCCATTCCCTATAATGTTTTTTTAGGCGGGTTGAATTCTTTTCCTTATAAACAATGTTTAGCCACTTTTTACCCATAATGAGCTCTTTCCTCTTTTGAATATTTAATAAATAGTATAAAAATTAGTCATATATGTTGATCGGTGTTCCTAAAGAAATTAAGCCGCAAGAAAATAGAGTAGGCCTAACTCCTGAAAGTGTAAAGGAACTTATTGATGATGGTAATGAAGTAATCTTTGAAAGAACAGCCGGTCAGGGGTCAGGTTTTGACGATCAAAATTATAAGGATGTTGGGGCAACAGTTTTTGAAAATGCGCAAGATATTTTCGACCGCGCTGAGTTGATCATTAAAGTTAAAGAGCCTCAAGATAATGAAATAAAAAAATTAAAAGATGACCAGCTTCTATTCACATATTTGCACCTTGCTGCAAGTAAAGCATTGACAGAAGGATTAATGAATTCCGGCGCAACATGTATAGCTTACGAAACTATAACCGATAACAATGGAAGGCTTCCATTACTCGCTCCAATGAGTGAAGTAGCCGGCAGAATTTCAATACAAGCAGGAGCCAGAGCTCTTGAAATGACAAACAAAGGAAGAGGCGTGTTATTATCTGGCGCAACAGGAGCACCGCCAGCTAAAGTTGTAATTATTGGATGTGGAGTTGTAGGTTTTAACGCCGCTCTTATTGCTCATGGAATGAAATCAAATGTAACGCTTATTGATCAATCTGAAGCAAGGCTTAATGAATTAAAAAATTATTTTAATGATGAAGTCAATACATCAATATCAACACCTGAAACTATAGCCGAAGAAGTTAAAAAATGTGACTTACTAATAGGAGGCGTGCTGATCCCAGGCTCTAGTGCGCCCAAATTAGTATCGGATGAACTAGTTTCTAAGATGAAAAAAGGGGCAGCCATCGTGGATGTTGCAATAGATCAAGGTGGGTGCATTGAAACCAGCAAGCCTACTACCCACGCAGACCCAGTTTATATTAAACATGATGTGGTACATTACTGTGTAACCAATATGCCTGGGTGCGTTCCCCGTACATCTACCATTTCTCTAAATCAAGCTACATTACCGTTTGTAAAAAAATTAGCGAGAGATGGGTTAAAAAAAGCATTATCTGATGATAGGAATTTTATGAATGGGCTAAATGTTATAAAAAATAAATGCACTCAAGCAGATGTAGCAAGAGATCTGAACATCACTTTTACAAACCCTGAAGATTTAGTTGCCTAAATACTTTTTGCTGCCTTTGATAGATTTTTTAATTTAAGCATAGCCATATCCCTACTTAAATATCCTAGACCACAATCAGGAGCTGCTATAAGTCTCTCTTTATCAATATGGTTTAGACAGGACAGCAATCTATCCCTTATCACATCAATTTCTTCCACTTCACTTGAGGCGACCTTTATTAACCCAAAAATTATTTTTTTTGATTTATACAACTCAAGTAGTTTTAAATCATTGTGTCTATGAGCATCTTCAATAGATATGGTATCAATCAGACTGTTCTCTAAGGCATCTGCAATTTGAAAATAACTTATTAACGGCGCTTTAGGATAATCATCTGCATCAATTTTATCTGGATATCCACAACATATATGAGTTATCTTTTCACAGTCTGCAACTCCATGAAAACATCTTTCTAGATTATCTATACCAAATTCGATTGCCTCTTTTGATTTTCTTGCAAATAAAGGTTCGTCTACTTGTATATATTTACAGCCAGAATTGACTAATGACTTTATTTCTTTATTTATTGCCTCTCCTAAATCTACTCCTAACATTTTATGATCATTATAAAATTCATCAGCAATCGTATCTGTGATAGTCAATGGTCCAGGTATTGTAACTTTAATAGGG
The DNA here is from genome assembly GCA_902523455.1 of uncultured Pelagibacteraceae bacterium. GTDB lineage: Bacteria > Pseudomonadota > Alphaproteobacteria > Pelagibacterales > AG-422-B15 > CACNXQ01. The sequence continues at coordinate 1,185 of CABYZG010000011.1, read as the reverse complement.
TTTTTTGATATTGATTGATTCAATTCGTATTCTTTATTTAAAAACGATCCATTGAATTCAACTTTATTTGTGATCGTTGGAAGCCAACAATCATAATTGCCTGTTCTCGCTGTTTTCTTTGTTAGTTTTTGAAAATCGATCCCACTAAGATGCCTACAATGATAATGAATATAATTTTCTCGTCTCACCTCACCGTCTGTAATAATATCAATCCCGCACTCAATTTGATCTTTAATAACACTCTGTGAGGCAAGTTTTATTTGAACCTCATATTCTTCTCCCATTTTTTGTCTTGCCTGTTCCCACTTAGATGTTGGGTATTCAGCATCTGTTCCTTTCTCATCTTTGAACCAATCAGGTAAATCTAGGAAATCCGGTTTAGGATAAGCGCCAATTGTAGTTGTCAAAATCATACAAAAAGTCTATTTATAACAATAATTTAGCCAAGAAATAACTGAGCTAAAAAATAAAAATAATAATCATTTTTATCAATACTTTATAGGATAAATTTAAAGTATCTATTTATGGTTAATTTTTATGTATATTTATCATGTATTTAGATAAAGATTTATTTAAAGAAGTTTTATTAACTTGTTAAATTTCTTTCACTTTATTCTTTACAGCTACCTCTATATGTATGAAAATTTTTATTAATTAAACAAATAAATTAAATGAGGAGTAGCCGTGAAGAAAATTAATAAAACTCTTAAGGCTGCAAAAGTTTCAAGAAGATCAGTCCTGAAAGGTGCAGCTGCAACTGGTGCAGCAGCAGCTATCGGACCTTGGTATATTCCAAATGCTTTTGCTGCTCCCGTTGTTAATGTTTTAATGTGGGGCGAATATTTGCCGGACTCAGTAGTTGCAGATTTCAAAGCAAAAACTGGAATTACTGTTAACCATACTAAAATAGGTGATAACGGTGAAATTATATCAAAAATGAAAGCTGGTGGTGGAGCCGGTTATGACCTTGCAAGTCCAACTAATATGAGAGCTTTGCAATGGGCTGACCTTGGCGTACTTGCCCCATTTGATATGAATCGAATAAATACAAGTGCTGTCAACCCAGGAATGCTAGCTGTTGGTGAGCGTGACTGGAATTTTGGAGGAAAAGGATCTCACTGGGTTCCACAACTTTGGGGTACTGAGTCAATATCTTGGAGAACTGACAAATGGCAACCCGATGGA
>CABYZG010000010.1 GCA_902523455.1 uncultured Pelagibacteraceae bacterium | reverse complement strand
GGCCAGATTTATGGAAAAACTACAAAAAAAGCAAGACAAGGAAGAAATAAAGTATTAAAACACGGTGCGAGGCTACCATGAACATTATAGAACAATTCGAAAAAGATCAGATAAAGTCACTAGTCAAAGGTAAGAAAATACCACAATTCCATCCAGGAGATACAGTAAGAGTGAATGTTAAGGTACGTGAGGGTACACGTGAGAGAATACAGGCATTCGAGGGCGTTTGTATCAGAAAGAAAAATAGAGGTCTAAGTTCTTCATTTACAGTTAGAAAAATTTCTTTCGGTGAGGGCGTGGAAAGAGTATTTCCAATCTTTAGTCCGTCTATTGACTCCATCTCGATTGTAAGAAGTGGACAAGTCAGAAGAGCTAAGCTTTACTATCTTAGAGATCTAACCGGTAAGAAAGCAAGAATCGTTGAAAGAATTCGAAAGAAGCAACCAGATCTTGCTAGTTTATATATTGATGAGAGTGAAGAAGTTGTAGAAGAAGAAATTATTACTTCTGATGAACCTGCTCAAGTTGAGAGTGTTGAAGTTGCAGCTGACGCTTCTCAAGCTAAGGAAAAAAGAGAAACTGAAGTTGATGAGACTGCTCAAGAACAAGTTCCTGAAGATAATGCCGAAAGTTCAGAAGAATCAGAAACAACAAAAGAATAGTTACTTCTTTCTCGTTTTTTTTGTTAATCAAAGTTATTTATGAGTACTCCAAAGACATTATACGATAAAATATGGAATGATCATTTAGTTTCAGAAAATGAAGATGGAACATCAATCGTTTATATTGACAGACATCTTGTTCATGAAGTTACAAGTCCCCAAGCATTTGAAGGGCTAAAAATTGCAAACAGATCAGTTAGAAAACCTAATTTTACATTAGCCACTGCTGATCACAATATTCCTACAACAAATAGAGATGAGGGAATATCAGATCCAGAGTCTAAGTTACAGGTGGATACTCTTGAAGAGAATTGTAAAGAGCACGGAATTACTTTTCTTTCTATGTCTGATAAAAGACAGGGCATAGTTCATATTATCGGACCGGAGCAAGGTTTCACACAACCAGGAATGACTATCGTTTGTGGTGATAGCCATACGTCAACACACGGTGCCTTCGGTGCTCTTGCATGGGGAATTGGAACTTCTGAAGTAGAACATGTTCTTGCAACTCAAACATTAGTACAAACTAAAGCTAAGAATATGCAAATTAATATACAAGGTGAACTGCCACTGGGTGTCACAGCAAAAGATATTGTTTTAAAGATTATTCAAACAATTGGAACTGCTGGAGGTACTGGATATGTTATTGAATACACAGGTGATGCGATCAAATCTCTAACAATGGAGGGAAGAATGACTGTCTGTAACATGTCAATTGAAGCGGGAGCAAGAGCTGGTTTAATCAGTCCTGATGAAAAAACAATTGAATACTTAAAGGGTAGACCATTTTCTCCAGCAGAAAATGAATATCAATCAGCATCAGATTATTGGTTGTCGCTAGCTACTGATGAAGGTGCAGCTTATGACAAAACAGTAAATATTGATGCAAGCGATATCATTCCACAAGTCACATGGGGCACAAGTCCTGAGGATGTTGTTTCGATTGATGGATTGGTTCCAAACCCTGAGGATGAAAGCGATGAGACAAAGAAAAAATCAATGATTAGAGCTTTGGAATACATGGGTCTTGTTCCGAACACACCACTTAAAGAGGTGAAAGTAGATAAGGTATTTATTGGTTCATGCACTAATGGACGGATTGAAGACTTGAGAGCTGCATCAAAAATTGCAAAAGATAGAAAAGTTGCGGACCATGTAAATGCAATAATCGTTCCTGGATCCGGTTTAGTTAAACAGCAGGCAGAAGAGGAGGGTTTGGATAAAATATTTATCGAATCAGGTTTTGAATGGAGAGAGCCCGGATGTTCAATGTGCCTTGCAATGAATGCTGATAAACTTAAACCTCAAGAAAGATGTGCTTCCACTTCAAATAGGAACTTTGAAGGTAGGCAAGGAAGAGGGGGTCGTACTCATTTAATGAGTCCAGCTATGGCTGCTGCAGCAGCTATCAATGGAAAACTATCAGACAGTAGAGAGATATAATGGAAAAATTTAAAAAAATAGAAAGTAATGCAATTCCTTTACCAATGGTGAATGTTGATACTGATATGATTATTCCAAAACAATTTCTCAAAACAATTAAGCGAACAGGTTTAGGTAAAAATTTATTTTATGAATTAAGATATGATGAAAAAGATGCACCTATAGATTCGTTTGTCCTTAATCAAGATAAATATAAAGACTCTCAAATTTTGATTACTGGTAAAAATTTTGGCTGCGGGTCATCTCGTGAACATGCACCCTGGTCAATCTTAGATTATGGTATTAAATGCATCATCGCTTCGAGCTTTGCGGATATCTTTTATAATAATTGTTTCAAGAATGGTATTCTCCCAATCAAATTAGATGAGTCTGAAGTAACTAAATTACAAAAAGCAGCGGAAAACAGTCTTAGTTTTACAATTGATTTAGAAAATCAGAAGATTTCTTATTTTGATAAAAATATAAATCATGAGGTAAGTTTTGAACTTGATAAAGCCAAAAAAACTAGCCTATTAGAGGGTTTAGACGATATTGGATTGACACTAGCTAAAGTTAATCATATTTCTGATTTTGAAAATAAGCAAAAGTCAAGAACACCCTGGTTGTATAGCCAGCAAATAAAATGAGCAATTCTTATAAATTATTAGTCTTACCTGGCGACGGTATAGGGCCTGAAGTAATGAAGGAGGTCATAAAGGTTGCTAAGAGTATTGGTGAACTTAGTAATGTTAAATTTGAGATAGAAGAGGACGATATTGGTGGATCTGCCTATGATCGCTATGGCACCCCTCTATCTGATGAGACTCTTGAAAAAGCTAAAAACTCTCACGCAGTTTTACTTGGTGCTGTGGGTGGAGAAAAATGGGATAATTTAGATTTTTCTCTTAAACCTGAACAAGGCCTTTTGAGAATTAGAAAAGAATTAGACTTGTTTGCAAACTTAAGGCCTGCTTTATGTTTTGAGTCAATGGTTGACGCCTCTTCTCTTAAACCAGACTTAGTATCAGGTCTCGATATATTAATTGTTAGAGAGCTTACTGGTGGTATTTATTTTGGTGAACCAAGAGGTATTGAAGATAAAGGTAACGGAAATCGTGTTGGAATTAACACTCAATCCTATAGCACTGATGAAGTTAGAAGAGTTGCACGAATAGCATTTGAACTTGCAAGCAAAAGAGGTAACAGGGTTACTTCATGTGAAAAATCAAATGTGATGGAGTCTGGAATATTGTGGAGGGAAGAAGTCTCTCATGTGCATGAAAATGAATATTCAAATGTCGAGTTATCTCATATGTATGCAGATAATTGTGCGATGCAATTAGTTAGAAACCCTAAACAGTTTGATGTTATTGTTACTGATAATTTATTTGGAGACATTCTATCAGATGAGGCGGCCATGCTCACAGGTTCGCTTGGAATGTTGCCCTCTGCTTCTTTGGGTGCAGTCGATAGTAATAATTTTAGAAAGTCTTTATACGAGCCAGTTCATGGGTCTGCACCAGACATAGCTGGCAAAGGAATAGCAAACCCAATTGCATCTATTCTTAGTTTTGCGATGTGTTTAAAGTACTCATTCAATATGGACATGGAATCAGATCTTATAAATAAGGCTGTTAATAATGTACTTGCCAGTGGCTTTAAAACAGCGGATTTAATAGGCGATGATAACAAAAACCTATCAACAGTTGAAATGGGTGATCAAATATTAAATCAATTAAAAGAAAACTTTTAAATTATGAATTTTAATATTGCTATAGTGGGTGCCACAGGAAATGTAGGAAGAGAAATGTTAAATATTCTCTCTGAAAAAAAATATGATGCGTCAAAAATTTTTCCTGTAGCTTCTAGTAGAAGTGAAGGCATGGAAATTGAATTTGGGGAGGATAAACTAATTGTAGAATCTATTGAAAAGTTTGATCCTTCAAAAGTAGAATTGGCACTCTTCTCAGCAGGAGCTAGTACCTCAAAGGAATGGGCACCAAAGTTTGCAGAAAAAAACTGTATTGTTATAGATAACTCTAGTCATTTTAGAATGGAAGAAGATATTCCTCTGGTTGTGCCTGAGGTTAACCCAAGTGATCTAAATAATTATAAAAAAAGAAATATAATTGCTAATCCAAACTGCTCAACAATTCAATTGGTGGTTGCCTTAAAACCATTGCACGAAATTTCAAAAATAAAAAAAGTTATTGTATCAACTTATCAATCTGTTTCGGGTGCAGGTAAGGCTGGTATGGACGAGTTGTTTGAGCAAACAAAAAATATGTTCTCTGATGATATTAAAGATAATGTTAAGTTTACCAAACCAATTGCCTTTAATGTCATACCTCATATTGATAAATTCATGGATGATGGATATACAAAAGAAGAATTAAAAATGAGACAAGAAACTCATAAAATTTTAAGTAGCGAGATCAGCTTTAGCGCTACATGTGTTCGCGTTCCTGTATTTATTGGTCACTCTGAAGCTGTAAATATTGAGTTTGAAAACAAAATTTCAGTAGAAGAAGCACGTGAAGCTATTAAAAATGCTCCTGGGTGCACACTACTTGATGAAAGAGCTGATGGAGGTTATGTAACTCCAAAAGAGTGTGCAGGAAATGATGACACGTATGTATCGCGAATTCGAGAGGATACGTCTACAAAAAATGGATTATCTATTTGGGTAGTTTCTGATAATTTAAGGAAAGGTGCTGCTTTAAATACCATCCAAATCGCTGAAATGCTAATTGAGGAACATTTATCTAAATGAGGCAAGATGTAAGAAAACCAAGAAGAAGCGTACTTTATGTTCCTGGATCTAATCCAAAAGCATTAAAAAAAAGTAGTACGCTTGATGTAGATGCAATTATTTACGACTTAGAAGACTCGGTAGCTGCAAATGCCAGAAATGATGCACGCGCAGCAATTATCGAAATTATAAATTCTGGTGTAAACAAAAATAAGGAGCAGGTGATAAGAGTAAATGCTTTGGATACTGATGATGGTAAAATAGATATTAAGGTCTTGGACAAATGTAATCCCGATGCAATATTAATCCCTAAAGTAAATGAAGCTAAAGATGTTAAAGCTTTTGAAAAATATCTTAAAAATAAAGAAACTAAAATTTGGGTTATGATGGAAACAGCTTTATCCATTGTAAACGCGTATGATATTGCAAAATCATCAAAATATTTAAAATGTTTTGTAATGGGAACTAATGACTTGTCTGCAGAGTTGGGTATAGAGGAAGAACTGAAAAGAACTGCATTAGTCACAAGTTTTGAGAAATGTATGATGGCAACAAAAGCCTACAAATTATCACTACTTGATGGAGTTTTTAATGACATCAGAGACGCTAGTGGCTTTGAAGAAGAGTGCATCTATAGTCATGGTCTTGGATTTGATGGTAAAACCTTAATACACCCTGGACAAATACAAATATGCAATAAAATATTTACCCCTACGGCTGAACAACTAGACAAAGCAAAACGAATTGTTGCAGCCTTTGAGGATGCAAGAAAAAAGGACCCAAATGTTGGAGTAATTACGTTTGAAGGCAGTCAGATAGAGGAATTACACGTAAATCATGCAAAACGAATTATAGAAGCAGAATTGCTTGTTTCAAAAGTTACAGAACTAGATAAATCAGAAGTTATACAAACTTCTTCAAGTAAATATAAAATTGGTAATTTTTTTGAAAATTTTAAGTTAGGACAAAAAATAATACACGCAACTCCACGAACAATAACATATGGAGATTGTGCACTTTATACAGCTTTATACGGTTCAAGGTATGCCCTGCACTGCTCAGATGAGTTTGCAAAAAAACTCTCATTAGAAAAATCACCAATTGACGATTTTCTTTTATTTAACATAGCTTTTGGTAAAACTGTCCCAGATATCTCTTTAAATGCAATTGCCAATTTAGGTTACGCAGAGTGTAAGTTTTTAAAGCCAGCTTATCCAGGAGATACAATTAGTTCAACTTCAGAAGTGATTGGCATTAAAGAGAATTCAAGTGGAGAAAATGGGGTAGTCTATGTTCACTCTGTAGGCACTAACCAGCATGACGAACCAGTTATTGATTATAAAAGATGGGTTATGGTTAGAAAAAAAAATAGAAATCTAAATAAAGCAGAACCGTCTATACCGGAATTAAATAAAGAGCTTACAAGTGAGGAGGTTTTAGAAATTGCAAAAAAATATGATTTTGATTGTGCAGGATATGATTATAAAGCCTCAGGCTCTGATCTTTGTTATGAGGATTATTCTATTGACGAAAAAATAAATCATATTGATGGTATGACAGTTGAAGAGGCTGAACATATGATGGCAACAAAATTATACCAGAACAATGCAAAAGTTCACTTTAACCATTTTGTTGAAAAAGGTGGCAGGTTTGGAAAAAGAATTGTTTATGGTGGTCACGTTATAAGTTTAACAAGAGCTTTATCGTTTAATGGACTTTCAAATGCTTTTAAAATTATTGCGATCAACGGTGGAACTCACGCATCACCGTGTTTTGCTGGAACAACTGTTTTTGCTTGGAGTCTGATTTTAGATAAAGTCGAAGTATCAGAATCATTAGGTGCTATTCGAATCAGAACAAATGGAATTGGTGATGCACAGGCTTATCAGTTTCAACATCAAGATAGTAACAAGCGCTTTGATCCGTCCGTTTTGTTAAGTCTTGATTATTGGGTTTTAATTCCAAGAAAAAAATAATTTACTGTCGTTTAATTACCGGCAATTTGGTATATATAAATATTACTAATGAGCAGTCCTTTGTCACCACATTTGCAAGTTTATAGATGGCAAATTACATCAATACTATCAATTCTTCATAGAATAACGGGCATAGTTTCATCATTAGGTGTAATCATATTAATAATATTTTTATATTCAATTAGCGCTGGCGAAGAAACTTTTCAATTTATAATTTCCTTATCAGAAAATATTTTTATAAGAACAATATTAATAGGTCTTACGTTTTCATATTTGTTTTATTTTTTAAACTGCTTAAGGCACTTATTCTGGGACGTTGGTATTGGGCTTGAATTAAATACTGCCAAATTGACAGGTTGGATTACAATTTTGTTTACTGTTTTGCTCACTGTTCTATTTTGGTTTTTAATTATGATTGGATATTAACTATGTCTGCCAAAAATACTTGGAAACTTCATCGATGGAGCACGATTTTACTGCTACCACTCGTTGCTTATTTATTCATAAAAATAATACACCTTTCCACTCTGCCATATCAATTAATTTTGAGTGAATTAAGCAACTTATGGGGTGTAGGGTTTATATTGATTTTCACGGTCTTAGGATTAATTCATATGAATACAGGTGTGCACGAAATCCTTGATGATTATGTACACTCTGATGTGGTTAAAAGGATATTAAATGTAATAATTTCAATATTTTTTTTACTAATACTAATTTTTGTTTGTTTGTCTCTACTACTAATTTTTATAGGTTAACTTAATGAATTACGAAATTGAATATCACGATTACGATGTAGTTGTTGTTGGTGCTGGTGGATCTGGTTTGAGAGCGACAGTAGGTGCTGTTGAGAATGGTTACAAGACTGCTTGTATTTCAAAAGTATTCCCAACCAGAAGTCATACGGTTGCAGCACAGGGAGGCATCTCTGCTGCGCTTGGAAATATGGGTGATGATGATTGGAGATGGCACATGTATGATACCGTGAAAGGCTCTGATTGGCTTGGGGATCAGGATGCAATTGAGTATTTGTGCAAAAATGCACCAAAAGCTGTTTTAGAATTAGAGAATTATGGAGTCCCATTTAGTCGAACAGAGGATGGAAAAATTTATCAAAGAGCCTTTGGAGGGATGACCAAAAATTATGGTGAAGGTACTGCACAAAGAACATGTGCTGCTGCTGATCGAACTGGCCATGCAATAATTCATACTTTATACGGGCAATCATTAAAACACGACGTTGACTATTATATTGAATATTTTGTTTTGGACTTATTAATGGTTGAGGGTGAATGCAGGGGTGTTGTTGCATGGTGTTTAGAGGACGGTAAATTACATGTATTTAATTCTAAACAAACAATACTAGCATCTGGTGGATATGGCCGTGTTTATTTTTCTGCAACTTCAGCTCACACCTGCACAGGCGATGGTAACGCTATGGTTTTAAGAGCTGGCCTACCTCTACAAGATATGGAATTTGTTCAATTTCATCCAACAGGTATTTATGGCGTTGGTTGTCTTATAACAGAGGGCGCAAGAGGAGAAGGCGGTTATTTAGTAAACAGTGAAGGCGAACGTTTCATGGAGAGATACGCGCCATCAGCGAAAGACTTAGCTTCAAGAGATGTTGTTTCTCGTTCTATAACAAAAGAAATTTTAGAGGGTAGAGGCGTTGGCAAAGATAAGGATCATGCTTATCTACATCTTGATCACATAGACTCAGATATATTGGAAGAAAGATTGCCTGGTATTTCAGAGTCCGCAAAAGTTTTCGCAGGAGTTGATGTAACTAAAGAGCCAATTCCAATTATACCTACAGTTCATTATAATATGGGTGGAATTCCAACAAATTTTCATGGAGAAGTAATGAACCTCGAAAAAGGAAATGAAACAGTCGTACAGGGTTTGATGGCAGTTGGTGAAGCTGCTTGTGTGAGTGTTCATGGTGCAAATAGACTCGGATCAAATTCTCTAATTGATTTAGTAGTTTTTGGCAAAGCAGCTGCAGATAGAATAAATGATACGGTAAATAAAGATGAACCAAATAAGGAAATTCCCAGTCACGTCATCGATGAAGTCATTGCAAGGTTTGATAGTACACGATCTTCTGATGGGGATATTTCAACTTCAGAATTAAGGTCTCAAATGCAGAGAGTTATGCAGAAACACTGCGCTGTTTTTAGAGATGATGAGATTATGTCTGAAGGAAAAAAACTTATCGAAGAAACTTGGTTAAACTCAGAAAATATTAAAATTAAAGACAAATCACTTATATGGAATACTGATTTGTTAGAAACACTTGAATATAAAAACCTAATTGCACAAGCTGTAGTTACAATGAACTCCGCACTAAATAGAAAAGAAAGTAGAGGGGCTCACGCTCGAGAAGACTATAAGGAAAGAGACGATAAAAATTGGATGAAGCATACAATGTCATGGCTGAACGATAAGAATTGTGAATTGGATTATAGATCAGTTCACGAATACACATTATCAAACGAAGTTAAATATATTGCGCCAAAGGCCAGAGTTTATTAATGGTTCAGTTTAATCTTCCTGACAATTCTAAATTAACAGACGGTGATTATTACAAGTCTGAAAAAAGCAATGGAAATACTAAAAAATTCAAAATCTACCGTTGGTCTCCCGACGATGGGAAAAACCCAAGGATGGACACTTATGAAGTTGATCTAGACGATTGTGGTCCGATGGTATTGGACGCAGTTATGAAAATCAAAAGTGAAATTGATACTTCATTAACCTTTAGACGATCATGTCGCGAGGGCATATGTGGTTCTTGTGCGATGAATATTGATGGGACAAATACACTTGCTTGTACCAAAGCAATTAGTGATGTGAAAGGTGACATAAAAATTTATCCTCTGCCTCACATGCCAGTTATAAAAGACTTGGTTACAAATTTAAAAACACTCTATAAGCAATTAAAGTCCATCAAGCCATGGCTTATGAATAAGAAACAAAACGCAAACGATACTGAAAATATTCAATCAAGAAATGACCGTGAAAAATTAGATGGCTTGTATGAATGCATCTTGTGTGCATGTTGCTCAACTTCATGCCCAAGTTATTGGTGGAACAGTGACAAATATTTGGGCCCTGCAGTCCTGCTTCAGTCATATCGCTGGTTACAAGATAGCCGTGATGAGGAAAGAAAAGAGAGATTAAAAGAATTAGATGATACGTTTAAAGTTTATAGATGCCATACAATAATGAACTGCACTCAAGCTTGTCCAAAGGGTCTCAACCCCGCAAAGGCTATTGCTGGTATCAAACAAATGATAGCACAGCAGTAATTAAATTACTGTAAAATCAAAAAGTATACTTACCAGCAGAACTGAAATAATAATTGTAACTACGATAAAATAATTAATCACTGTAAATCTCAATGGCGGGCAGTTGATTAGGGGATTTTATGAAAATATTACGTACCCACCATTGAGTTATACATATAAGTGTAAAACTTTCTAATTAAACTCTAATAAGTTTGCCAAAATGACAGAGCTTGATTTCAATATTTCCTCTGGATTTTGACAACAAAACTGCCTTCATGCCAACTCTGTTCAATGTACTGTATTTGGTGACTGCTTTCTGCCCAATGAGGAAATTCTTTTCTGATTTGTCCACTTTTACCTGTTATGACCTCTACTTTGGGTATACTTCCTTGGTAAGCTTCGTAAATAAAGTCAGTGAATTCTTGATAAGCATCCTCAAGTGTAAATCCATGAAGGTCAAGTTTTCTCATAATTTTCAAACATTGCCATTAGTTGTATTTAATCTAGAATATTTCATTATATGAAAAATTCTTATACTAAACCTAATCTCGATACTAAGTATTTTGATGATTTATTCAACTCACTACCTTCAATGGAGAATAAAACAGTTGCTATAACAGGCACAACTTCTGGGCTTGGATTTTATGCTGCTGAGTCAGTAGCTAAGCTTGGTGCTAAAGTCCTACTATTGAATCGTCCTTCGACTAGAGCCGAGTCATCTTTAAATTTACTTAGACAAAATTGTGCAAATGGAAATTTTCACAGAGTGGATTGTGATCTACAAAGTTTTGACTCGGTAAAAACTGCATTTCCAAAAATTAATGAAATATGTAGCGATGGCCTTGATGTATTATGCAATAATGCGGGCGTAATGGCTCTTAAAGATAAAGCCACAATCGACGGCTTTGATGTACAAATGCAAACTAATCACTTGTCCCATTTTCTTCTAACTAAATTATGTATGCCCTTACTAGAAAAAGCATCACAATTAAGGGATGAAGCAAGAATAGTTAATCATTCTAGTATTGCACGCTTTCAAACAAAAAGACTTAAAGAAAAGTTTCTTGAAAAAAAAGGTGGCAACTTAGGTGGAGATGGAGGTAATTTGATGTTTGGTGGTGGCCGATGGGAGCGTTATGCCCAGACAAAGCTTGCTAATGCTGCATTCACTGCATGTTTGCATGAAAAGTTGCAAAAAAATAATTCAAAAATTAGAGCGATGGTTGCTCATCCGGGTCTTGCAGAAAGTGATTTACAATCCACAACAGTAGAGGATGGCGGAATGGGCAGTTTTTTTACAAAATATTTAATGAAGTTTGGGCAGTCTGAAAAAGATGGAACTTTGGGTCTCCTAAGATGTATTGCAGATCCTAAAATTAATTCAGGCTCAATGGTAGGGCCTGGTTTAAAAGGAATGAAAGGTAAAGCAAAATCTTTTTCACTTGAGTCTTTTTATGATAATCCTGAAGTCAAGAGCATGCTGTGGGCCAAAAGCTGTGAGGCTATAGGCGAAAGTTTTGAAATCTAGGTAATTTAGATGAATATTGTTAATCATTTTATTAATGGTAAAGAGTACGTGAGTAAGTCAGATAGATTTGGTGACGTATATAACCCTGCAAATGGAGAAAAAATAAGAGAAGTTAACTTTGCTAACAAAGAAGATGTATCCGTGGCAATAAGTTGTGCAGTCAAAGCAGGTAAAGAATGGGCTGCTACTCCATCACTGACTAGATCTCGAGTTTTATTTAAATTCAAAGATTTAATTCTCAGAGATATGGACAAATTAGCTCTGGAATTAACAACAGAGCATGGAAAAATTTTATCAGACTCAGTTGGCTCAATAACAAGAGGCATGGAAGTAGTTGAGTTTGCTTGTGGTATTCCTCATTTGCTTAAAGGAGAATATTCTGAAAACGTTGGATCAAATATCGACAGCTGGAGCATGCGACAGCCTCTTGGGGTTTGTGTGGGAATTTCACCTTTCAATTTTCCTGCTATGGTTCCAATGTGGATGTTTGTTATGTCTATTGCATGCGGTAATTCATTTATTTTAAAACCGAGTGAAAAAGATCCAACGGTTCCATACATGATGGGAGATTTACTTAAAGAAGCAGGGTTGCCAGATGGTGTTTTCAATGTGGTTAACGGCGATAAAGAAGCAGTAGATCTTCTGATCACCGATCCTGAAGTTGCATCAGTTAGTTTTGTTGGCTCGACTCCAGTTGCTGAGTACATTTATCATACATCTACTAAACACAATAAGCGCGTTCAGTCATTAGGCGGTGCAAAAAATCATATGGTTGTAATGCCTGATGCAGATTTAGACCAAGTTGTTGATGGTCTGATCGGCGCAGGGTATGGATCTGCAGGAGAGCGATGCATGGCTCTCTCTGTTGCTGTAGCTGTTGGTGATGTAGGTGATAAATTAATTGAAAAGCTTACCCCTCGCGTTCAGGGACTTAAAGTTGGCCCCGGAACAGATCCAGAAGTTGAAATGGGTCCACTCATCAGTGGTGTACATTTATCAAAAGTAAAAAGCTATGTTGACTACGGAGTTGCTGAAGGAGCTGATCTTATAGTGGATGGAAGATCAATATCTCTTCAAGGTTATGAAAATGGATACTTCATTGGAGGCTGTTTATTTGATCATGTTAAGGAAGATATGAAGATATATAGAGAAGAAATCTTTGGACCTGTATTATCTGTTGTACGTCAACCTACTTTTGATGATGCTTTAAAAATGGTTAATGATCATGAATTTGGAAACGGCACTACTATTTATACTCGCGATGGTGACACAGCTAGAGCCTTTGCTAATCAATGCAAAATTGGAATGGTTGGAGTGAATGTTCCCATACCAGTTCCCATGGCTTTTCATAGCTTTGGTGGTTGGAAAAGATCCTTATTTGGGGATCATGCAATGCATGGTATGGACGGAGTAAGGTTCTTCACGCGTCTCAAAACTGTAACTTCGAGATGGCCAACCGGTATTAGAAAAGGTGCTGAATTTACCATTCCAACCATGA
>CABYZG010000009.1 GCA_902523455.1 uncultured Pelagibacteraceae bacterium | reverse complement strand
ATATTCGTACCGACTGGCTCTTCAGGAAAACCTCTAGCAGAAATTTCATTTTTATATTCTTCATCATTTGTCCAATGCTCAAAAAATAATTCTACAAGATTACCGTCTGGATCTTTGTAATACATGCCCGTTATCCATCCATGGTTGATTGTCCAGTAAGGCTCAAGACCTCTATCTTTTGCCTTATGATAAAAATCAAACCATTTATCGATTGGGTTAAGACAATAAGAGATATGATCCAACCCAATAGTTGTTGGAATATTTTTATTAAGCCAATTTCTAAATGCTAATACAATCTTTGAAAAAAATCCTAATTTCTTTACTCCTGGTTCAGTGTTTGCTATTGCAATACGGTGATGCTCTTCATCAAAAGCCAGAAAAGCAATATCATTACTTTTATACATGGGCTTACAACCGAAAAGTTTTTCGTAAAATTCAACCATTTCATCATAATTTTGAGTTTTAAAAGCAACATGATGAAAACTGTCAGGGGCATATTCTGATTTATATTTTTTATATAAATCAAAATTTAATATTACTTCTTCTTTCATATATTAAGCTGTCCAAAACCAATCGGGACCAGGCAAGTGAATAACATGATTTTCTAGACCAATTTCCTTATCCGCTAATGTATTACATTTATCATTCATAGACATAAGTAAATCTCTATTATTTTCATCTTTTGCCAAATCATTCATTTCAAATGGATCATTTTCTAAATCATATAATTGATATTCTGCGTTGTATTTAGTCAATTCATCGTAGTTTGTAGGTATATTATTTTGACGAGGTGAGAAAAACCTCAGAAATTTATGTTTTTTATCGACTACACCTTTGTAATTAAGCGGTGGAGTAAAATCTGGTAAGAATTTTCCCTTAGACATAAATGCTTTTGTCTTATCTAAAAAACCGTCCGCAAGTGCTGTATGTCGAAATTTTTCTGCAACTTCAAAAACTGTTGGGATTATTTGAACTCCATGAATTAGATGACCTTCTTTGTCACGTATATTGTAGTAATCAACATTTTCCACTAATTCTGCGTAGCTGTTGCCTTTTAACTCAGGGTATTTATTCCTTAGTTCTGATTTACTTAGACCTGTAAACTCTAATAATGTTGGAACGATATCAATGTTTGATATTACTGAGTTACATAATTTTTTATCTTTTAGGTCTGGATGGTAAACAAGTGTTGGGACTCTGATTGATTCCTCCCAAGAAACTATTTTTCCTCTTGCTCCTTGTTGTCCAAGCATTTCTCCATGGTCAGAGATCATGAAGATGATTGTATTATCTATTTGACCAGTATCTTCCAAGGAATGAATAAGTTTCATCATGTGTCTATCTACGTCACGTAAACAGTTATAATAATAATTACAAAACCTTCTCCATAAATCTAGTCTATCATATGGAATTTCTCCATAAACTGTATTCATGATTTCAATTCCAAATTCACCTTCACCTAAAAACCTTCGACCAAAATTTTTAGGAAAATCAAAATCGTGTTCTTTTTTGTATATTGGATCATCTGGTGCAAATTTTTGATTTTCACCGATAAATCCTGTGCCTAATATTTCTGGAGATGCTCTAAAAAACATTATATCGTGAGGATTAACAAAGTTTACAAACGCAGACCACGGCTTTTCATTTCCTTTTTTATCTTTAATAAAATTTGATGCAGACTCTGCAGTTAAACCATCAAATTTAAAGCCGCCCAGTCCCAAATCACGCTCACCCGGTTGATCTGAATTATCGAATCCATATTTTGAGAACATTTTTCGCATACCTTCATATCCGAGAGCATTTTCATTTACGTTACTCTCAGTAATATTTGTTAAGTGCCATTTGCCAAAATAACCTGTTTCGTAGTCTTGATTTTTCAAGAGGTGTCCTATTGTATTTACGTTATCGTATAAACCTGGAACCCAAGGAGTAACGGTATTATCCCATACACCAGTAAATTGAACATGTTGCCCCGTATATACAGAGCTACGTGCAGGTGAACATATTGGCGTTGAGGTGTAAGATCTATTGAAATATGTTGAGATGTTCTCCAGATATCTGCGTGCAGGCAAATCAATGCTTTTTGGAATATATGGCCAAGCCCGCTCTTGATCATTTAATATTAATAAAATGTTATAATTCTTAGGCTTAATATAGGCTGGCGCACTTTGAAAATGTAAAATAGAAGCAAGGCCGCCTAAAGCAATTGAGGCTACGGACTTTTTAATAAAAGAGCGTCTTGATATAGATTTCTTCATGTATATGATAAAATAATATACATTATTTAAACTTGTTACAAATCCAGCTTTTAGATATTTTTTGATTTAGTTTTATGAAATTAGTTACTTTTACATTTAATGGCACTACATCCATAGGCGCAATAAATGGAGACTATATAGTGGATTTCTCAAATAGTCCATTACCTAACAACATGATAGATTTTATCGCTCTTGGAGATCAGGGCCTAGATACTGCAAAAGACCTTATTGATAATAGTGAAAATAAAATTGAGTTAAGCAAAGCACATTTAGAAGCTCCTATTACTAAACCAAACAAAATTCTTGCGGTTGGATTAAACTATAAAGAACATCAAGATGAAGTTGCGCAAACAGCTGCAAAAACAATAGGTAAAGCTCAAGAAAAATATCCAAATATATTTAACAAGCAAAATAGCTCTGTTAATGGTCCGTACGATGATGTTCATCGGCCGCGTGCTTCAGAATTTTTAGATTATGAAGGCGAACTTGGTTTCATTATTGGAAAAAAATGTCGTCATGTACCTTATGACAAGGCAGATGGAGTTATTTACGGCTATTCAATCGTTAACGACGTTACAATCAGAGATTGGCAGATGCGTGGCCCTCCTATGACAATGACTATGGGTAAGTCATGGGACACCCATTGTCCATTCGGTCCTTATATTGTAACTAGTGATGAAGTTGGCAACCCACATGACCTAAAGCTTGAAACGTATGTAAATGGAGAATTAAGGCAATCAGCTTCGACAAGTGATTTAATTTTTGACTGTTTTACATTGGTTGAGTACTTATCAACTGCTTTTACGCTAGAACCTGGAGACTTGATTCCAACTGGTACACCAGCAGGTTCTGCAGTGATGACAAGAAATTGGCTTAAAGCAGGTGACGAAGTTAAAATTGAAATTGAAAAACTGGGATTCATTAACAATAAAGTTATTGAAGAGCCTGAAGATACACCTGCATACTAAGTCGCGTGAGTGATACTGAATATGATGTCATTGTAGCCGGTTATGGACCAGTGGGTGAAACTTGCGCAAACTTGCTAGGGTATTATGGCATTAAAGCGTTAATCTTAGATAAAGAAATAGAAACTTTCCCCTTGCCCAGAGCAATAACATGGGATGCTGAATGCCAAAGGGCAATGGCTCATTGTAACTTTCTAACTGAAGTAAAGACAAGAAAAATTAGAGGCGTTGATAACAAAGATGCTAATAAAAGATCAATTTTAAAAATTACGATGGATGGCTTTGATACATATAATTATCAACATTCAATACTATTCATTCACCAACCTCAATTTGATCAAGCGCATAGAGAAAATGCGAAAAAATATCAGACTAATACTATTAAAACAGGTAATGAAATTTTAAGTGTTGATCAATCAGATGGCGTTGTGAATTGTTCCTACAAAAATATTGAAACTGGCGAAGAGTTTAATACAAATAGTAAGTATCTTTTGGCATGCGATGGAGCAAATAGTACAATTAGAAAACTCAGCAATGTTGAACTTAAAAGTTTAGATGCTGATGAGACCTGGATGGTAGTGGACGGGTATACAAAAAGTAAATTTGACTGTTTCACAGATATTGATGCGATTCAATATTGCAATCCGTCACGACCAACAACAATTATTCAAGGAGTTGATGATTGCTTTAGATTTGAAATAGCATTTATGCCGGGCGATACAGTTGATGAAATTCAAAAAGAAGAAGTTTTTAGAAAATACATAGACCAATGGATCGGAGATAATGAAGTTAAATTTAGCAGAACAGCAGTTTACTCATTTCATGCAGCTGATGCTGTTAAATGGCAAAATGAAAATATTTTTCTACTCGGTGACGCTGCACATCAAATGCCTCCTTTTATGGGTCAAGGAATGAATTCTGGATGTAGGGATGCTGAAAATATATTGTGGAAAATTAACGGAGTACTAAAGGGACTTTACTCACCTCAAATATTAGATACCTACCAATCAGAAAGAAGGCCACACGTCGCCCGAATTACTAGAGGAGCAATTAAAATGGGAGGCGTTATTAATGCTAAAAGTAAATTTAAGGCATTTATTAGGAATGCATTGCTACGAACACAAAGTTATTTAAGAGGTAAAGAGAATATATTTCCTGTTTTAAATGGCAATCGTTTAGGACCTGGTGCGCACAAAATGCCAAAAATTAAGAATGTTTCTATAGAGAGATATTACTTTAATGAGATAAATGTTCGTCTTCATGATGGCAGGATTATGAGCACAGATTATGTGCTGGAAAAGAATTTTGGAATTATTTTAAATAATTTTGAAGGTAATAAAAATATCTCAAAGAACAATCTTGAACTATTAAAAAGCCATAATTTTAAGATCATAAATATAACTCCCAATTACGACCATTCAAACTATGAGGGGTACATTGCGTGTGAAGAAACTCATAAAGATTTACAAATTTACTGTGAAAAGTTTGATTGCTCTGGAATTATCTTAAGACCTGATAAATATGTTTTCGATTTATTTAAATTTAATAAAAGTGATAGTCTTGAAACTATCATTAATGATGTATTAATAAATATTAGAGAGAAAATTGAATTTAATTGAAACACTGTTATTAAGGAGTAAAATATAAAAATGCCATTGGACGATCAAGATAGAAAAAAAGGATTAGAAATCCTGAAGAAGATGGATTTACTTAAAAACGATGAAACTCCTGTCTCTAAAGTTTTACTAAAGCAAATCATTGATATGTTGTATGGAACAATCTGGGCACGAACTGAGCAGTTATCGCTTCAAGAAAGAAGCATGATTACGCTCACAGTTTTGGTAGCACTTAATAGAGAGAATGAATTAAAATCTCATTTAAGAGGGGCTAAAAATTTAGGAATAACTAAAGAAAAAATTGAAGAAATGATATTGCATGTTGCTCATTATAGTGGTTTCCCCACAGCAGTTTCAGCTAGTCAATTGCTAAACAAAGTATGGGATGAAGAAAAAGAATCCTAAAAATAAAAATCTTACCGGTAAACAAAAATATACAGTATCAGACTCAAATTCTGAATGGGTGCTTTATCATAACAACTTTTCACTTTGCTCTCGTAAAGTAAGAATATGTCTTGAGGAATATAAAATTGATTACCTGCCAGTTCATGTACATATTATTGAGACAAAAGATTGTGAAAATTTATCAAATGATTTCATTAAAATTAATCCAAAAGCAACTGTGCCAGTTCTATTGCACAACAATCAGCCTATTTATGAGTCTCACGAACAAATAAGATATTTAATGGAAACTTTTCCAAATAAACTTGGGGAGAGTGAAACTGTTGATTATTGGAATAAAAAAGGTTCGTTAGTTGGAGATGACCCGGTTAGTGGAATAAAAGAGTACGCAGGTAATTGTGTATCTTTACTTACTCAACCATTGTTTGTTTCTATGCTTAAAAAAATCAGTTACTTAAAATTTTTTAATTATTTTTTAAAGCATCCTTCAAAGTTTAGAGCGCTTAATTTTACTTTATATCGACTATTAGGCTACTCAGTCTTTAATAAAAATTCACCACATCAAAGAGTTGCAATAAAGGCATTTGAGAATCTTAAATCACATTTGACATCGTTAGATAGTCATTTGCAGAACAAGATCTGGATTGATGGGGATAAGTTTAGTATTGCAGACATAACCTGGATGACATTATTACACAGACTTGATGAAGTTAATTTAGTTGACCTTTTCACTGAAAAATTAAACAATTTAGGAGACTACTATTCCCGTTTAAAAAATCGTGAGAGCTTTAGCAGCTGTATTATCGAATTCAATTCAGAAACAATTGACTCTGGTACCAAAAGTCTAAGAGAAGACATCCAAAAAGTTTCAAATTTGCGACAATTATATAATAGTTTTGAATCTAATCCTCAGCCTTGAAAGTATAAATAATAGTTATTATTTATAGATTCTGTTATAATGAGTTGATACTTATGATTTATATAAACCCTTTCGAAGAACTTATAACTTTTGTCCCCGCTATTGCTTTACAAGGGTTTGTAGTTGTAATGATATTGATGGTTGCCATTGGTACTTTAGTGGATATGGCGCATAAGAAAAATGCAAAATATTTTTTTATTAATTTTAAAAGAGCAAAAGCGTCTGCAACAAATGAATTGAGTGGTTCTCAAAAGGCAAAAATTATTAGTAAGACCATTGCTAGCGATATTCTAACAACTTCTGAATTAGGTAGAGGGCAAAGAAGAATTGCTCATCTTTTAGGTATGTACGGTTCTATATTATTTTGGGTTGCATCTGTTATCTTAATATTTGGATACACTAATTCACCCGCTCCCTATCAACTATCATTGTTATGGCATGTTGGGGCAATAATGACTTGTCTGGGAGGTTATTGGTTTTGGTTTTTCTTAAGAGTTGATGTCTCTGCTGAGGCAAATCCGTGGAATAGAATAATAAGAGCAGATCTTTTTGTATTATCGCTTTTAGCTGCAGCAACTTTTGGATTAGCCTGGTCGTTTACTCAGTCGTCAGAGGTTCCAATACTAGATATCTTGTTTTTAGTTCTCTTTGGCCTATCTAATATTTTATTGTTTGGTGGAGTATACTGGTCAAAATTTGCTCACATGTTTTACAAACCTGGTGCAGCAATTCAAAAGAATTTATCTGAGGCTGACGGGTTTAGAGATGACTTGCCTGCCCCAGCTGATGCACCAAAGCAATTTGGACTTGGAATTAAACGAGAATCGCCTAGGCATTATTAATAAAAACTGATTTACTAGGAAACGAGAAGAGGAAAATATATGTCAACATTTGTATACATGACAAGATGCGATGGTTGTGGTCATTGCGTAGATATATGTCCATCAGACATTATGCATATTGATAAAGAAACAAGACGTGCGGTAAATATAGAGCCTAACATGTGCTGGGAATGCTATTCATGTGTGAAAGCCTGCCCTCAAAATGCTATAGACGCAAGAGGCTACGCTGACTTTGCGCCGATGCACCACAAGGTGAGAGTTCTACGAGAGGAAGAAAAAGGTACAATTTCTTGGAGAATAAAATTCCGAAACGGTCACGAGAAAAATTTTCTATCACCTATTACAACTAAACCTTGGGGTAAACATATTCCAAATCTTGCTGATGAAACCCCTCCAACAAATGAAGAGATAGATTCACAGTTACTCTACTCAGAGCCTAATGGACTTAATATTGAAACAGGTCTTCCAAGTCTAAAGAAAGATAATCAAAAAGGGATCAACTAAATAGATGGCTTCAATTAAAACAATTCATGAGGATTGTGACATTCTCATTGTCGGCGGTGGAATGGCTGGAACAGGCGCTACCTTTGAAGCAAGACATTGGGGCAGAGATCTTAAAATAGTATGTGTTGAAAAAGCAAATATTGATCGAAGCGGCGCAGTAGCTCAAGGACTTTATGCAATAAACTGTTATATGGGAATGCAATGGAACGAAAACCAACCAGAAGATCATGTCCGATATGCCAGAAATGACCTAATGGGTTTAGTGAGAGAGGATCTCACATACGATATCGCAAGACATGTTGATTCTACTGTTCATATGTTTGATGAATGGGGGCTGCCAATTATGCGTGATAAAGAAACTGGTCGTTACCAAAGAGAGGGTAAATGGCAAATAATGATCCACGGTGAAAGTTATAAACCCATTGTAGCTGAGGCAGCAAAAAAATCAGCTGATAAAATTTACAATAGAATAATGATCACTCATCTTCTGATGGATGAAGGTAAATCTGACCGAGTGGGTGGAGCTGTAGGTTTCAATATGCGAACAGGTAACTATCATGTATTTAAAGCAAAAGCAGTTATCGTTGCTGCGGGAGGAGCATCTCATATTTTTAAACCTAGAGCAGTTGGCGAAGGAATGGGCAGAACATGGTATGCTCCATGGAGTAATGGTTCAGCATATGCGCTTCCGATAATGGCGGGTGCTAAGATGACACAAATGGAAAATAGAATAGTTCTCACAAGATTTAAAGATGGTTATGGACCAGTGGGTGCTTATTTTTTACATCTCAAAACTTACACAGAAAATGGTAATGGTGAGAATTACGAGAAAAAATGGTACGAAGAAACTAAAAAACTTGTCGGTGAATATATTGATCACGTCCCTGTTCCAACATGTCTCAGAAATCATGCCTTTATTGAAGAGGTAAAAGCTGGTCGTGGCCCTATTCATATGGTCACCAAAGAGGCATTTCAAGATCCCCATATGGAAACAGTCGGCTGGGAAAATTTTTTAGGAATGACAGTTGGTCAAGCAGTAGTATGGGCTTCTCAGAACATTGACCCAAAATATACTAATCCTGAACTCACTACATCTGAACCCTACGTTATGGGTTCACACGCGACTTGCTCAGGAGCTTGGGTGAGTGGTCCAGAGGATATCTCACCAAGCGATTATTTTTGGGGTTATAATAGAATGACCAGTGTTAATGGTCTGTTTGGAGCTGGAGATACTGTTGGTGGAAGTGCACATAAGTTTTCGTCTGGATCATTTACTGAGGGACGTCTTGCCGCAAAAGCTGCGGTAAAATATGTCAATGACATGCATAATGAGGAAATTAAAGTTACAGACAAACAATACGAAGATTTGAAAGAAGTTATCTACAAACCTCTTGAAAATTATAAAGTAGGGAGAAACGAGATAACTGCGGGCACAGTATCACCAAGTTATATTCTTCCAATTCAAGGGCTTCAACGTTTACAAAAAATCATGGATGAATACGTAGGTGGTGTTGGGGTTTCATATATGACAAATGATAATTTACTAAAAATTGGGACAAATCTGCTGAAAATGCTTGAAGAAGATTTAGAGCATGTAGCTGCAGAAGATTACCACCAGCTTATGAGAGCTTGGGAATTAAAGCATAGGGTCACTACTTCACAGTGTGTGACGAGTCATACATTGTTTAGGGAAGAAACACGTTGGCCTGGTTATTATTATCGTGGTGATCACATGAAAATTGATGATGCAAATTGGCATTGTTTGACAGTTTCACAAAGAGACAGGGAATCTGGTGAATTCAGTATGAATAAAGCTCCTATGCATAATCTTGTAGACTAAATGGATCTTATACAGAAATCCGACGAAGAAATTTTAGAAATTGCTTCCCCCCTCTGGGATAACTTAATTATTTGCTCAAATTCTCAAGATTACTTTGGATTTACTAGAGATTTTTCAGCAAGAATGCTTTTTGGAGCGAATGAAATTGAACTCGCAAAACAATGGGCAAACAACGAGGTTATTACAAATTTAAAACAAGAGAATGAATTTCTCGGGTGCATTAGAAGAGACGAACATGTTACGGTACTATTCAAACAAAAAAGTACTATTTCAGATGGCGACTATCTTGGAAGATTAGTTTTAGGGACAGAAGACGGTGAAATAAAAATATTTGGAGCAACAATATTTTAAGCTAATTCGTCCTTATCTCTCATCTCTTTTCGAATTTTTGTTGCCGAAATTTTATGAATTTCTTCTCCTAAGTCGTGCTCTGTAAACGTGTAACCTACCCCTCTACCAAATGAAATATCAGTTATATTAGGTACCTTTATTACAATAAATTCTCTCTCATTTTTAAATCCCTCTAATTCAAGACTGTTAATTATACGTCGCTTTACTTCTTCAAACTCAAACGGGTTATCTGATTGACCATCAACTCCAGCATCAACTCCTGAGACGTCCCTAAACATTATGCATACTTGTCCTGATAAATTGAAAGCTTTTTTAAATAGCTCCGTATGTCCTTTATGCCAAGGTTGCCAACGGCCAAGCATTTGAGATGTCGGCTTTTTCCAATCAAACATTGTTGATTTCTTTCGCCAGAGCAGCTATCTCCTGATCATCCATGAAACTTGTAATAATTTTATTTGCATTATTAGGTGCTTCGAACATATTGGTTGTATCTTTAAACGCTTGAGAATTCTCAAGTGTCTCAACTTCAAATGGAAGGTCCTTCGAGTTCTTTAATTCTTTTTTTTTATTGTCTACAACTCTTCCCTCTTTAATTGTATCAAGCCAAATCAAATAATCTGCACCAAAAGACTCTCTTGCGACTTCTGTTGGAGCCACAAAATCACATATCACACATCTTCCATTATTTTTTTCAAAGTCAGCAAAAGTTTTCATTCGCATTGCCTGCCTAGATCTTCCTTCTTTAGAGAAATCCCAGTCATTCGACGCACCTCTTACCACATCCGCATTGTACCAAGCGCAATTACTAATATTTTGAACAAGCCTCTCTGCCAGCCAAGTTTTGCCTGAACCTGGAAGGCCACAAATAAGAATTTTCATATTTAAATCTATAATATTTTTTTATTTAAAATAAGAATTAATTTTATTATCTTTCCTGAAATGATTGACCCATAGAACCTACGAATGGCGCAAATAAATAATTCGCAACTGTTCTTTGACCTATGTGAATACTCGCTACAACCTCAACTCCTGGTACAAGCTTATAAATCTTATCTTTACTTTGAAAGTAACTTTGCTCTGTTTCTAGAAGTATCTTATAAAAAACTGTTTGATTGTCGTTCTCATCTTCCTCAGTATCTGGGCTTATCTGTGTGACAGTTGCATTAATCTGTCCAAAATTAACTGAGTCTGCTGAAGACAGTTTTACCACTGCAGATTGACCTGGTTTTACAAATCCAATATCACTGTTGGGCAGTCTTGCTTCTACTATTAAACTATCTTTAGTTGGAACAATATCAAGGATCATTCCTCCAGGCTTAATTACTCCTCCAACTGTTACAAAAAAAAGATTTTTTACTACACCGTCTACTGGCGCAATAATCGTTGTTCTCTCTAAACTATCTTTAAGCGCTTTCATTGTCTCAAATGATTGTGATAATTCTCGCTGAGCCAACTGCAATTCATTTCTTGAGTCCTCTATAAATATATTTTTTATATTTTCTCTTTTTTCTATTTGTTCCTCTAATTCACCCTTAGCATTATTAAGCTCTTTCAATCTATCTAAATGAGCAAACTCGGTAATAATCCCTTCTTCAAGTAATTTACGACTCATCTCTACCTGCCTTAATAATATATCCACACTTATTTGACTTTGCTCAATAACTGCATCTATTTCTTTTAACTCACCAAAATGTTTGTTTTTTCTACTTATAAATAATTCCATTGATTTATTGACAATTTCTGTGCGTCCGTCTGAAAATTCAACTGGAAAAATGGGGATTTCAAAATTATTTATTTCTGATTCAAGTCGTATAGATTTTATTTTTTGAGAGTCTATCCTTACTTGCAACTCTTCTACTTCTACTTCACTTGCAGTAGCAGCAAGTATTACAAGAGGCTGATCTTTTTCAACATATTCACTTTCTTTAACTAAAATTTCCTCAATAATACCGCCTTCTAGATGTTGAATAGTTTTAACCTCCCCAACAGGGATTATTTGTCCTTCAGCATTGCTTATAATGTCAATCTCAAAAAACATAGTCCACAAAATTATAACTGCAGCAAAAGATGAAAATGTTAGCAATAAAAGGTTGTTTGTTTTTTTAAATTTTTCAGATAATGGCGTATTCTCATAAGTATCATTGTTTACTTTCCCTTTATTAATATCTTCTTTTTGTTTATCAAAAATTTTATTTAAATTCACAATAGTTTCTCCAAAATTATTTATTCATTATTACTTTTGGTTTTGGCTTAATATTCATATCAATTATTACGTTAGCATTATTAATAATTTGTGAGTCGTGAGATGATAAGATTAGAGTCTTTTTTTGTTTAATTAATTTGGAGATTAATTTATTTATCTTTTCTCGACCTTTTTCATCAATACCTTCTGTAGGTTCATCTAGGATTACTATTTTTCCATCATTTATTAATGCACGAGCTAATGCAATTCTTTTCTTAATACCAAAAGGAAGTGAATGCTCATAGTTTTGCATATCATATTTTAATCCATTAGGATTCATGTTAATAAAACTGGTTAAGTCTGTTTCTTCTAATATTTGCTCAAGTTTAGATTTTTCCATCTTATTAATACCAATTAAATTACTAATTATGTCAGAACCGACAAAACTAGGGTGTTGTGGTAGAAATATTATATTTTTACGAAACCAATCTAAATTGAATTGATTAATCTCTGTTTCATCTATGAATATACTGCCCCGAGAAGATGGAAGTATTCCAGATAATATATTTATTAAAGATGTTTTTCCAGATCCATTATCACCTTTTATTACTAATAATTCACCAGGGCCTAAACTAAAATTAAGTGACTCAAACACTGGGTCTTTTGAACCAGGATATTGAATA
Source organism: uncultured Pelagibacteraceae bacterium (assembly GCA_902523455.1). GTDB lineage: Bacteria > Pseudomonadota > Alphaproteobacteria > Pelagibacterales > AG-422-B15 > CACNXQ01. The sequence goes on along the minus strand of CABYZG010000009.1, from coordinate 2,277 downwards.
AATATATCATTAGCTTTTATATTCCCATGAAGAGTTATATCATTTTTGCCTTTATTAGTTTCATTTGGCATTCTCAATATCTGATTGATATTATCAACAGCTGAGTCCGATTTAACAAGCGTATCAGATTGTTGGGCAAACCGAACAACAGGATTTAACGCTTTACCGGCCAAAATGTTAGCCCCAATAAGGGCTCCAACACTTATTGTCCCATCAACGGCTAGAACAGCTCCCCAGCCAATAATAGTGATTGTAAGAAGATAACCTAGTGCGGATAATGAAGAGTTTAATGTATTTTGATTAGACTCATATGTTTCTCTGCCCATCACACTGCTATATATAACCTGTTGCCAAAATTTCCCTAACATTGTTCTGAGATTAAAGTATCTTACCGTTATACTTTTTTTTGATAAGTCATCAATCATTGTGTAAGTAGCTTGTACCGTTCTTTTGATTGATTTTGAGGAGTCTTGAATTTTCTTTCTAAAAAGAAGATATATAAAAAAAGGAAGAATTAAAAATAAGAGAGTAATAATTCCAATACTCCAATGTAATAAAAATAAAGAAATTAAAAAAATTGTTACAAACGGTACATCCAATACCATCAAATATGTTGTACCAACAAGAGTTTGTTGTACAGTTGTTATGTCGTTATTTAACGCATCAGATCTAAAGTTATCTTTAATCACATATTGAGACGCAGGAATATTATTAATTTTGTTAGTAATACTATTCACCATCAGTGTATTGATGGACTCTAACTCTCGAGCCATTCTGTGACGAATATTTTTAAAAAAAAATTCAAAAATTACTATTACAATTATACCAATTATTAGAGTTATTAGTGTAGATAATACGCCATAAGCTATATATCTTTGTAATACTTGTATGACGTAAATTGGAACAGCTAATCCTAATATATTGACAAATAAAGATGCTATCAGAAGTTTGGTAAGTAATCTTGGGTTTAGCTTAAGCCTTCTGAGAAGTTCTTTCATGATTTATAAATTTATTAGACGCAATAAAGCAAACCAATACAATAATTACTAATAATTACAAACCAAATATATTATTAAACAAGCGCCTCATATGCCGAGATATCAGAATAATTTACATCAGTAGTTAAATCTGAATCGCTGAATGTGTATGAATTGCCATTAATTTTGAATAAATAATTATTTGTGCTTGCTTCAGAAACTACTGTGTAAGCGCCATCGGTTGATTGTTGCAGTTGACCCGATGAAAAAGCATTTCCAATTGCAGTGGTGCCACTGCCAAAATATGCAATATAATCTCTTCCACTAGTTGCACCATTAATATCAAAAACGGCATTAGATGTTGAAGTGGCATCAAAATCCTGTATTAGTGTTGCGTCACTTGACAGGGCTGTTCCATCTCCAGTTTTAAAGACGAACTTATCTGTCTGAGAATCGCCAATAGATGAACCTGACGTTACACCATTGATTGTAATAGCAGGTCCAGACAAAAAGAAATTAACCCATGAGCCTACTACAAGCTGATCTTCTCCAGATCCTGCCCAAATAGTGTCATTTCCGCCACCACCATAAAGTAAATCATCTCCATTTCCGCCCACAATAGTGTCATTTCCAAAATTTATGTGGTCATCTTGATTAGCTGGTGCTGCTGAAACAAAATCTCCTGTTATTATGTCTGCTTGATCACCACCATAAATATAGTCATTACCATTATCGCCAGAGAGCATAGATCCGCCGACGCCATCGATAATAATGTCATTCCCTTCTCCACCATTAACTACATCAGCCCCTCCATTTGAAGCGGCAAAATCACTACCACCACCTAGTAAAAATATGTCCTGTGAGTTTGTGCCATAAACAAAGTCATTTATACCGAGTAGATCATCACCATAGACCATACTTTGCGCAGTGTTCATTGGCATAACAGCACCCAAGCCGTTTGATGGAAAAAGATCATAGACAAACATTGAATTGACTCCAGTAAAACCGTTAAGTCCCTGAATCATTGTGCCAACAATCTGTCCCGGTTGGTTTTCTCCTTGATTGTTGTTTTCTTGCAGGAGGTTATTTTCTTCTGGCCCCATTTCTTCCATTTCTTCAAATTCTTCCATTGGACCCATTTCTTCCATGCCCATGCCTTCCATGCCTTCCATGCCCATCATACCAGCCATCTCATTTCCAAAATTTTCCATCATGTTTGCTTGACCCATCATGTTCATAGCTCCAGGGTCATTCATCATATTCATAGGATCCATACCCATCTGATTACCCATCTCCATCA
>CABYZG010000008.1 GCA_902523455.1 uncultured Pelagibacteraceae bacterium | reverse complement strand
CACATGGCCAATTTTTACATCAGGAAAATCTCTGTCTAATATAAGAAAAGCAAAAAAACAGAAAAACAGTCAAATAATTCTTATACAAAAAACTACAGACGAAACGCTCTCACTTGCAGAGAACATTTGGGAAAACTATCTTATTACTGACGAAACAGTTGAAGCGGCTAAATTGAATTTTTTAGCTAATAAAACTGCATATGAAGGTACTGTTATAGAAGAAGAAGTAGGAGAAAGAAGCGTCCTTGATGTGCTAACAGCTAGACAAAGTCTGCTTAATTCAGAAATCAAGTACTTCCAAGAGCAAAAAGACCGTGAAATCACAAAAGCTCAAGTAATGTATATGTCTGGTATTCTAAATTTGTCATCACTAGGATTAAATTAATATGCAAAAAGAAACACTTTGTTTAGGACTTCTATCGCTCGGACCGAGATCCGGCTATGAAATCAAACAAATGTTTGAAGGGCCATTATCAGACTTTTATAGCTTAAGCTTCGGAACTATCTACCCAACCTTAAACAGCTTACAAGCTGATAAATATGTATCCTGTAAGCAACATTCTCAAAGTAAAAAACCAGACAAAAAAGTCTATACAATAACTAAAAAGGGAATGGACTTGATGAAAGATAATTTACTTGGTGATGCATCTTCTTATATTCGATCAGGAAATTTTGGAGACCAAATTAAATCTGAATTTTTTCTTCTTTTATTATTCTCAAAATATATACCAAACGAAACTATGAATACTGTTTTAAACGAACGTGTTTTATATTTGAGACAAAAGCTTGAACAATTCAAATACGATGGTCCTGTTCCAGGAAATTTGGACGCAATCAGAAACGAAAAGTCAGTTTCATTTATTAGGGGCCTTGCATCAGCATTAATTGAAACGGGACTAAATTACATGGAAAAAAATAGACACCTGCTTAAGAAAAAAATTAATTAATAATATCGAGGTACAAATATGAGATTTTTATTCAGTAACTATATGATAGCTTTTTACATACTTGCTGCTGTACTCATTTGGATTTTATCAGGAGTCTTGGGTGGAAATAATGATATTGAATTAGTTGAGGGTAATGAAGTATCGGTAGAGACAAATAATACTGTTTCGGTGAGAGTAATGGAAACAATCTCAGAAAAAAAGGTATTTTATTTAACAATCAGGGGTAAAACCGAAGCTAATAAGAAAATTAATTTAAATCCAAAAACTTCTTCTAATGTTATATCTACATCCTCTAAGGGTGAGTTTGTCAAAAAAGGTGATTTAGTTTGTAGTTTGGAAGAAGAAAATAGATCGGCAATGTTAGATGAGGCGCTTGCACTTCAAAATCAAGCCAGTCTACAGTATGATGCGATAAACAAGCTTAAAATTGATGGTTATCGATCTGAGAATGATTTGGCAATGGCTGAAGCAAAGCTTAAAAGTGCTGATGCTAAAGTAGAGATGGCGCAAAATGAATTAAGTAATACAAAAATATTAGCTCCTTTTGACGGGTATATTGAAGAAGTGCATGTCGAAATAGGGTCTTTAATTGGACCAAGCTTACCTTGTGTAACAATTATTCAATTAGATCCAATGAAGGTTGTTGGTGAGGTAACAGAAAAAGAGGTAAGTAAAATTAAAAAAGGTTCAACTGTTGAGATCGAACTTTTAAATAACAAAAGTTTAAATGGCCAAATTAAATTTGTAAGTAAGAGTGCTTCACCTATGACAAGAACCTACGCGGTTGAAGCTGAAATATCTAATGTAGATGGTGAAATTAGGGAGGGACTGACAGCGGAAATAAAGGTGCCTATTCGCGAAACCTCTGCACATTTAATTCCTTCTTATTTATTATCTCTAGATGATAGTGGAGAACTAGGTGTAAAAATCGCAGTTGATAATAAGGCTTCGTTTAAAAGTATTTCAATAATTGAAGATACTCCGGAAGGACTATGGGTGGAGGGCTTGCCTAAAAAAACTAAAATTATCACAGTCGGTCAAGAATATGTGATTGAAGGACAAGATATTAACTATTAAATGATTGAGTTTTTTGTAGATAGAAAAAGAACGGCTCTTGCATTTCTGTTAGTTCTTATAGTTGCTGGTATTTTTGGTCGGATTAATATTCCTGTAGAAGCTGAGCCTGACATTACTATTCCCGTTGTATATGCAGGAGTTGGTCTTCCAGGCGTGTCACCATCTGATTCCGAGAGATTGCTTGTCCGTCCATTAGAGGAAGAATTAAGGTCAATAGAAGGTGTAAAAAAACTTCAAGCTTTTGGCTTCGAAGGATACGCTGCAGCAGTCGTAGAATTTGAAGCAGCCGAGACGATGTCAAAATCTTTAGACAGTGTCAGAGACGCTGTTAATGAAGCTAAATCTAAATTTCCTGATGACGCTAAGGAACCAATTGTCAGAGAAGTATCGTTGTCTGATGATCCATCAATTATTGTTGCAATTTCATCAGATATTGCACAAGAAAGAGATCTTCTTAATATCATGAGAGATATTAAAAATGAAATAGAGCTTCTTCCTGAAATATTTGAGGTAGATCTGATTGGAAACAGAGATGAACAATTAGAAGCCATACTTAATCGTAACCAAATTGAAAACTATAACATTTCCCTCTATGAAATAATCAGAGCAATTAACAACAACAATCAAGCTGTCATGGCAGGTGAGATAGAAACCGGACAAGGACAATTCTCGGTAGATGTGCCAGGCTTATTTGAAGATGAAAGCGAGATCAATTCAATACCAATAAGATCTTCTTCTAATGGCGTTGTATTATTGTCAGATATTTCTGAAGTGAAAAGAAATTTCAAAGAGCGAACCTTTTTTGCAAGCATAAATCAAAATCAAAGTATTTGCTTGGGAGTTAAAAAAGCCCGTGGGGCAAACCTAATAAGTACGATTAATAAGGTAGAAAACATTGTAGAAAAATATCAATCTAAGATTTCTTCTGATATTCGCCTAGGCTATGTATTGAACACCAAGGATACAATGCTTGAGCAAGTTAATTCACTTCAAGGAAACATTATAATGGCTACTATGTTTGTTCTAATCGTAGCTATGATTACATTTGGAATTAGATCATCTTTAATAGTTGGCTCAGGTATTCCAGTATCAATCATTATTGCAATTTTCATTTTATATGCTCTTGGGTTTACATATAATTTTATGGTTATTTTTGGTATGCTTGTGGCCTTAGGAATGTTAATAGACGGCTCAATCGTCGTTGTGGAATTAGCTGACAGAAAGATGGTAGAAGGATATGATAAAAAGACTGCTTTTATCTATGCTGCAAAAAGAATGTTCTGGCCCGTTACGGCATCAGCAGCGACAACATTAGCTGTTTTTATACCCCTATTTTTTTGGCCCGGCGTAAGTGGACAGTTCATGAGAGTCCTCCCTATTACGATATTTATTATATTAACAGTTGCTTTAATTTACAGCCTTATGATTGTACCTGTAATCGGAAGTATATTTGGAAAAGCTTCGGAGATGAGCAAAAAAACCGTGCAATCAATTAGTTCTGAACATACATATGACCTTACTAAAGTTGAAGGGGTTGTTGGTAAGTATATAAATTTTTTAAGTATAGTTCTTAAAAGACCATTACTAATCAGTGGATCGATTATTGCATTTTCGTTTATTGTTATTTCAACTTATTCGTCGGTAGGCCAAGGTGTTGTTTTAGTTTCCCAGAGTGATCCATTCGCAGGCTACGGTAAAATACAAGCTCGTGGGAATCTTACAATTGAACAAATTGATGAACTCTCAGAATCTGTTGAGGAAATTGTATACAATACAAAAGGAATAAAGAATTTATTTTTACAAACTGGAAGATTCAATAATTTTAGAACTGGTGGAAGCAGTTCTGATGATACGATCGCATCATTTTTCTTCGAATTTACTGACAGAAAAGAGAGGGAGAATGGGAGAGTTGTAATTGAAAACATGAGAAAAGAATTGGATAAAATACCAGGTATTAAAACTGAAATCAAAGCACAAGAAGGTGGACCTCCTACTGGTAAAGATATCGAAATAAGGGTTCTTGGGCCAAGTAGAGACTCCACAATGAATGTTGCTCAAGAGATAAAAAATTATTTGAGTGAAATAGATGGAATTGTCAACCTAGAAAGTACTCTTCCTGTTCCCGGAGTTGAATGGGAACTTTTTGTTGATAAACCTAAAGCTGCTAAATTTGGGGCTGATATACCTACAATTGGAAATTCTATTGGTCTTATTACTAGCGGACTTACTATAGGTTCTTATAGACCAAAAGATATTGATGAAGAGTTAGATATTGTCTTAAGGTATCCAAAAAAAGAGAGATATATTGATGAGCTTGATAATATTTTAATAAATACAGAATCTGGCTTGGTTCCTATTTCAAATTTTGTTGAAAAAAAACCTCAACAAAAAGTAAATTATGTAAGAAAATTTGACTCAAAGCATGTCACAATAATTAAAGCAGATGTGTCTTCAGGATTTACACCTGAGTCAAGATTAAAGCTATTTGAAACATGGACCAAAGACCAGAGTATTCCCGCAAATATTGATATCGAATTTGGGGGTGATAACGAAGAACAGGTGAATTCCCTTAATTTTGTTACGCAGGCATTTATTATATCAATCATGTTAATGGCTGCATTGCTGGTTACTCAATTTAATAATTTTTATCAGATGACAATAATTTTAAGTGCAGTCGTACTAAGTACAGCTGGAGTTATGTTAGGCTTACTTATATTTGATCAAGTGTTTAGTGCACTTTTAACTGGCATTGGAATTGTATCTTTGGCAGGAATAGTGGTAAATAACAATATAATACTCATTGATAGCTTCAATGTTATTTCCTCGAAGTCCAATGAAGATGTAAGAACTAGAATAATTAAGGCATGCGCGCAAAGATTGCGTCCTATCTTTCTGACATCATTAACAACAATGTTAGGCTTAATCCCTTTAGCACTCAACTATTCCATTGATCCCATTGCAAGAGAGATTGCCTATGACTCAAACGCTTCTACATCTTGGGCACCATTGGCGCAATGCATCATTTATGGGATTTCTTTTTCAGCAATTTTAACACTAGTACTAACTCCTTGTCTTTTAGTTCTACCAGATCATATTAAAGAAATTATTAGCAAGTATAGAAAACCATCCTTTGCATAAATGCTAAAAAAAATACTTGATACAATTTTTCTTAGAAAAAAAACTATTAATACTATTTTGGTAGGGATATTTTTAGTTGGTATCTTATCTTATAACAGTTTTCCAAGACATGAATGGCCTAATGTAGATTTGAAATCGGTATCAGTAATAATTTATTACGATGGAGCATCTTCAACAGATGTGGAAAGATTAATTACAACTCCAATTGAAAAAGAAATGATGACAATGAAAGATTCTAAAGAAGTTATTTCTATTACGAAAGATGGACTTGTATCATTTCTTGTTGCTTTTGAATTAAATACTGAAATTCCAAATATTGCAAAAGAAGTAAGAAATAAAATTCTCAATATCGAAGAGCTTCCTCAGGGTTATGATCTTCGAGAAGTAGTTGAACATAAATCATCAAACTATCAATTTGTACTAGTTGGTATTCATGGTGACATGGGCTATCGAGAATTAGTTAAAGTGGCTGAAAAATATGAAGATGAATTTGAAAAGTTATATGATGTTACAGATATTGAATTTAAGGGAAAGAAAGAAGAGATAATAGACATAAATATCAATGCATCCGCCATGGAAAAATATGGCCTAGGAATAAATGATGTACTCAATTCTTTTCGAAAATATAACAACCTTATCTCTGCAGGAAAAATTACAAATAACAATTCAGACTACTCAGTAAAAATCAAATCTTTATATAAATCAGCAACAGAGCTTAGGAGATTACCTATAAAATCCTCAACAAATAAGACAATCTATTTAAGTGATATTGCAAACGTAAAACAAACATTTGATAAAAATAAGGACTACGTCAACATAAATGGTAACCCGGGTATTTTACTACAAATAAACAAAAAAGAAAATTCAAGCACTATTACGCTTTATGAGAGCATAAAGAAGAAACTTGCAGAGTTAGATGGAACTATTAGCCCTATTGCATCTGCTGTTCTAATAGCCGACGAATCTAAGGACATCAATGATAGAATCTCAGCGTCTGAGAATACAGTAATAACTGCCGTTATAATTGTAATGACTATTATAGTAGCTATTCTTGGGTGGCGAGTAGGACTTCTCGTTGGCATTTCAATACCCACAACTTACTTACTATCAATAACAATACTTAATTTTATGGGCATGTCCTATAATTTAATGAGCATAATGGGCCTTGTGTTATCTGTGGGTCTGCTTGTTGATGGTCCAATTGTAATTACAGAGTATGCAAGAAGAGAACAAGAAAAGGGAATAAGAAGATCTGTTTCTTATCTTAATGCAGCACATGATATGTTTTATCCAATATTTGCGTCAACACTCACAACTGTTTTAGCGTTCTTGCCATTAGCATTTTGGCCAGATTTTTTTGGTGTGTGGATACGTGTAATACCAAGAACCGTTCTAGTGGTTTTATTATGCTCTTTCTTTGTTACAATGATTATAATTCCTGTACTTGGGTCATCTTTTGGAATGAAGACTGCAGGAATGGCGACCAAAAAAGATCCTTACGATAGTTTGTTATATACATATTATGGTATGGTCGTTAACTACATAATTTTTAATCCTATAAAAGTTTCTCTTTTTGGTATCTTAATATTTTTTGCAATTGTATACGGGACAATAAAGTCAAATACTGAATATGTTTTTTTTGCTGAAGATAAAGCAAACAGTCTTGAAATCGAGATTTTGGCGAAAGGCAATTTATCACCAGCTGAATCTAAAGGTTATTTAGAGGAAACAATTGATGTAATCGTAGGACATCCTCATATCAAAAATTTTTATGGAAATACAATCTACAGAGATAGAATATGGTTATTTGATAATAATCCAACTGACATGGTTGCGGATATTTGGGTAGATTTAATTGATTTCAAAGACAGACCAGATACTGATTTAGTTATTAAGGACCTTGAAGAAAGGTTGTCAGTAATACAAGGCTTAAATATTTCTGTTAGTGCAAATGATTATAGTGGATCGCAATGGGCCAAAGATCTTACTATTGAAGTACAGTCATCAGATTCTACAAAAATTCGACAATTTGCTGAAATTGTGCTTCAAAAATTATTGAAAGATGACTCTTATACTGACCAAAATATCAAAAATCCAATTACGGGTATTGAGTGGATTTATAATATTAATTCAAATGAAACAAAAAAATATGACCTATCAAAAAATACCATCGGAGACAGTATTAAAATTGCTACTTCAGGTCTAACAATAGGTAACATTATTCCAGACAATGCTGAGGAGAGAATACCTGTAAAAATTTATCTGCCCTCTGATGAAAAAACATTCTCCTCAATTGAGCGAACAAATATTTCTACATCTCAAGGACTGGTTCCTCTTTCTAACTTTGTAGATAAACAAAAAAGAGAAAAAATTTTTACAATTGGAAAACAACAAGGAATGAGAACCCTTGTAATTGACGCAAATATAAAGGAGGAATTAAACGCATCAGCCGTAAAACAGGATCTAGCAAATTGGGTAAATGAATTAAATTTGCCTTCAAATGTATTTATAAAGTTCGCGGGTGAGGCAGAGGACTCAGCTAGCTCAATGAGTTTTTTGATAATAGCATTTTTAGGTGCTTTGGTTGCTATTTTTATTGTATTGATCACTCTGTTTAATAGCTTTTATCATACCTTTATAATTTTGTTTTCTGTAATTCTGTCAATTGGAGGAATCTTACTCGGAACTCTATTACTTGGATTAAAATTTAGTATTGTGTTTTCAGGACTTGGGATTGTTGCTTGCATGGGAATTGTAGTTAATAATAACATTATTTTAATTGACAGTTATCGTAAAGAACTTAGCAAGAATGATAATAATATCTATGATGCTATTTTAATTGCATGCAAAAACAGAATTCGGCCAATTTTTTTAACTACTATTACAACAATCACAGGATTGCTTCCATCCGCGCTTCAAATAAGTTTAGATATTTTTGATAGAACAATTGCATATAAGAGTGAAGAAACATATTTCTTTGTTCTGCTTGCTTGGTCACTTATATGGGGCATCGGATTTGCATCATTTGCTACATTATTTGTTACTCCGGCCCTTCTTGCTTTGCCTAAAAGTCTAAGTAATATATTTTATAATAAATCAAAAATTCTAAATGATAAGGTCTTAATAGATTGATAAAGTCTGTAGCTATTTACTGTGGTTCCTCAAATCACGTAAGCAGCATTTATAAAAATGAAGCCGAGAAAGTTGGTTCACTTTTAGCAAAACATAAAATTAAACTTATTTATGGCGGTGGAAATATGGGTTTGATGGGAATATTAGCTAACAGTGCACTTGATAACGGAGGGGATGTATATGGTGTAATTACTGAACACTTAATTGATATAGAAAAGAAAAATAAAAGTCTCAATAATCTTAAAATAGTCAAAACAATGCATCAAAGAAAAATGGAAATGTTTAATCAAGCTGACTGTTTTATCATTTTTCCTGGAGGAATAGGAACTTTAGAAGAATTCTTTGAAGTTTACTCTTGGAAACAGCTTCGACTGCATAGAAAGCCTATTTATATTTATAATCTAAATAATTTTTGGAATGAACTTCTTAGTCTTATAGATCGACTAATAGATGAGGATTTTGCTGGCGAAAATATGAAAGAAGCATATAAAGTAATCAACAATTATGATGATCTCACAAAACTATTAGAAAACAATGGGCAAAATTAAAGTAAAAACACCACTCGTCGAAATTGATGGTGATGAAATGACAAGAATTATATGGCAATTCATTAAGGATAAATTAATACTTCCCTACCTTGATATAGAGCTAGACTATTATGATCTAGGCGTAGAGAACAGAGATAAAACTAATGATAAAGTTACTGTAGACTCAGCTAATGCAATAAAAAAATATGGTGTAGGAGTTAAATGCGCGACTATCACACCAGATGAAGATAGGGTAAAGGAATTTAAGTTAAAAGAAATGTGGCGTTCCCCAAACGGAACAATAAGAAATATTCTTGGCGGTACAGTTTTTAGAGAGCCAATAGTTTGTGAAAATGTTCCAAGACTTGTACCCGGTTGGACTGATCCAATTGTAGTTGGGCGACACGCATTTGGCGATCAATATAGAGCGACGGATTTTAAGGTTCCTGGTAAAGGAAAATTAAGTATTAAGTGGACACCTGATGACCCCAACCAAGAACCGATTGAAAAAGAGGTTTATGAATTTCAATCAAGTGGCGTTGCGATGGCAATGTATAATACCGATGAATCCATACGTGATTTTGCTAGATCGTGTATGAATTACGCTCTCATGAGAGAGTGGCCAGTCTATTTATCGACAAAAAATACTATTCTCAAAAAATATGATGGACGATTTAAAGATTTATTTCAGGAAATTTATGATAAAGAATTTGCTGATCAATTCAAATCTCTGGAACTTGATTATGAACATAGATTAATTGATGACATGGTCGCATCTGCGTTAAAATGGAATGGTAAATTTGTTTGGGCATGTAAAAATTATGACGGCGATGTTCAATCGGATACTGTCGCTCAAGGTTTTGGTTCTCTTGGATTAATGACAAGTGTGTTGATGACACCTGATGGAAAAACCATTGAGGCTGAAGCTGCTCACGGGACTGTAACGAGGCACTATAGGCTTCATCAAGAAGGAAAACAAACGTCGACAAATCCTATAGCGTCAATTTTTGCATGGTCAAGAGGTCTTAAGTATAGAGGGAAACTTGATGATAATGATGAACTAATTCAGTTTGCTGATACTCTTGAGAAAGTCTGTGTAAAAACAGTTGAACGTGGCTCGATGACAAAGGATTTGGCACTCCTTATGCCTCATGAGCAAGATTGGCACAGTACTGAAGACTTTCTTGAAATAATTGAACGAAATTTAAATAAAGCCCTTAATCCAACTTATCAGTAATAAATTCCAGTATTTTATTTTTTTGGTCGGTTTCATCAATTAAATCGCCACCAGACTGAGCAAAATCTTTTCTGCCACCTCCTCCTTTTCCATTAGAAACTGAAGAAGCGTACAAAGCAATATCATCTGCACCAATGACCTTTGTGAGGTTGTCTGTTACACCAACTAGGTAGCTGATTTTATTGTCTTTTTTTGAACCTAGAACAATAATACCACCATTTTTGAATTTTCTTTTGGCATTATCAATTACAGGTCTTAACGCAGAGCTTTTAGAATTTTCACAAAAGATAATGATGGTGTTTTTATTATTTGAAATTTCATCATTAATTTCTTTGATTAAATTATTAACTTCCTCTTTTGATTTTGATTTATCTTTTTCGGAAATTAATTTCTTTTCTTCTATTTTCTTATTCTCTGCAGCTTTATTCAATTGATAAACTTTCAAGTCTTCACCGCGCAGAGCTTCTATCCTTCTAACTCCTGAAGCAACCGAAGATTCATTAACTATTTTTAATTTCCCAATTTGACTTGTATTCTCAACATGTGTACCGCCACATAATTCAATGCTGAAAGTTTTATTTCTCATCTTTCCTATTTTTAACACTCTTACCTCATCAGAATATTTCTCTCCGAATAGAGCAAGTGCTCCAGCATTTACAGCATCATCTGGCGTCATAATTTGAGTTTCAACATCTGATCCTTCCTCAATAACTGTATTTGCAATCTGCTCTATTTTAGATATCTCACTTTCTGAAAGAGATTTATGGTGACTAAAATCAAATCTTAATTTGTCAAACGAAACTAAAGAGCCTTTCTGGGTCACATGATCTCCCAAAACTTCTCTTAATGCTTGATGTAAAATATGTGTCGCAGAATGATAAGTTTTACATGAGCTTCTTCTAGTAGAATTAATTAACAAATGTGCGCCTGTACCTTTATTGATATCTCCTCTAATTACTTTTCCGTGATGCACAAATAGGTCTCCTTTTTTTTGTGTGTCTGAAACTTCAAATTCAAAATTATCAGCTTGTATTGTTCCTGTATCACCAATTTGTCCACCAGACTCAGCATAAAATACCGTTTGATTGAGTATTAGCGATCCGTTGTCACCGCTATGCAAATTATCAACTAATACACCTTCTTTTATTATAGAAATAATACTTCCTTCTGTTTTTTCAGATGTGTAGCCTAAAAACTCTGTAGGGGGTAAACTTTTATTTAACTCAAACCAAATTTTATCTGTAGCTGTGCCACCAGATCCAGTCCAATTGCTTCTTGCTTTTTCTTTTTGATCCTCCAAACATTTCCTAAAATCATCAATATCGACATCAATTTTCTTATTTCTCAAAATATCTTGCGTTAAATCAATTGGGAAGCCATATGTGTCATACAGCTTAAAAGCTGACTGCCCAGTCAGAATGGTTTTTCCATTCAAATTATCGATCATTGTATCAAGTTGCTTAATTCCTCTTGACAATAAATCTCTGAACCTTTGTTCTTCATATTTCAATGTTTCATTTATTAAAGACTCTGCTCTTTCAAGCTCAGGATAGGACATTTTCATATTTGAAATTAGTGTTGGTGTAAGTTTGTACATCAGTAAATCATCGTAATTCAAAATGTGTACGTGTCTCATTGCCCTCCTCATGATTCTCCTTAAGACATAACCTCTGCCTTCATTGGATGGAAGGACGCCGTCAGCAATTAAAAAACATGAAGACCTGAGATGATCAGCTATTACTCTATGGCTTGATATTAAATTTTCGTTATCGTTTTTAGTTAATTCTTTAGAATGACTAATAATTTCTAATATACTATCAACTTGATAATTATCATTAGTGCCTTGCATAACTGCGGCTATTCTCTCAATGCCCATACCTGTATCTATTGAGGGTCGTGGTAAATCAATACGATTTTCTGAATCGACTTGCTCATACTGCATAAAAACGAGATTCCATATTTCTACAAATCGATCGCCCGTTTCATCAGCTTCACTAGGTGGTTTACCAATATAATTTTCACCATGATCATAAAATATTTCCGAGCAAGGTCCGCATGGCCCTGTTTCTCCCATTGACCAGAAATTATCTTTTGTAGAAATTCTTATTATTTTATCATCACTGAAACCGGTAATCTTCTTCCAAGCATTGTAAGCCTGCTCATCATCGTGATAAATAGTTACACAAAGCTTATCTTTATTTATTCCTAGTTCAGAAGTGATAAATCTCCATGCGTAATCTATCGCATCATCTTTAAAATAATCTCCAAATGAGAAATTACCCAACATTTCAAAAAAAGTGTGATGTCTTAAAGTATAGCCTACATTTTCTAAATCATTGTGTTTTCCCCCTGCCCTAATGCATTTCTGAGCCGTTACGGCACGGTTGAAATCTGTTTTCTCTAATCCTGTGAATACATTTTTAAATTGAACCATTCCTGAATTAGCGAACATCAGAGTAGGATCATTTTGAGGCACAAGAGGACTTGAATGAACATGCTTATGTCCATTTTTAACAAAGTAAGATATGAATGAGTCCCTTAAACTATTAATCTTCATAGTTAAGGTATAACATCGAGATGACTAAAACGCAAAAAGACGCTTCAAGCGCCTTTTTGCTAAGATCAATTTATATGAATTTCTTATTCTTCTGGAGTATCTTCGACTTCTTCGTTTTCTCCAATTTGCTCAGGTATTTCCTCAGATTGTCCTCTAATTATTGATTCAATTTCATTAGCTACTGCAGGATTATCCTTTAAAAAAATCTTGGAGTTTTCTCGTCCTTGGCCAATCTTATTTCCTTTATAAGAAAACCATGCCCCAGACTTTTCAATGGTGCCTACTTTTACACCCAAATCTATAAGCTCACCTAATTTTGAAATTCCTTCACCGTACATTATGTCAAATTCTACTACGCGGAACGGCGGGGCAACTTTATTTTTTACAACCTTTACTCTTGTTTGGTTTCCAATAATTTCGTCTTTATCTTTTATTGCTCCTATCCTTCTTATATCTAATCTGCACGATGAGTAAAACTTCAAAGCATTACCACCAGCTGTTGTTTCAGGACTACCAAACATCACGCCAATTTTCATTCGAATTTGGTTGATGAATATTACCATACAATTAGATTTAGAAACAGAGCCTGTAAGTTTTCTTAATGCTTGACTCATTAATCTTGCTTGAAGACCCATGTGCGCATCTCCCATTTCACCCTCAATTTCTGCTTTAGGGGTTAATGCTGCAACTGAGTCGACAACTAGAACTGATATTGCTTTCGATCTAACAAGTGAGTCGGTTATTTCAAGAGCTTGCTCACCTGTATCTGGCTGCGAAATGATAAGTTCATCAATGTTTACGCCGAGTTTTTTTGCATAAGCAGGATCCAATGCATGCTCAGCATCAATAAATGCACAATTCTCACCTTTTTTCTGCGCTTCGGCAATGACATGTAATGCAAGAGTTGTTTTACCCGATGATTCTGGTCCATAAATTTCTACTATTCTACCTTTTGGCAGTCCACCTATGCCTAAAGCTACATCTAAAGATAACGATCCAGTTGAAATGGCCTCAACATCCATAACGGTCCTTTGGCCAAGTTTCATAATTGAGCCTTTTCCGTAAGTTTGCTCAATTTGAGACATTGCTACGTCTAAAGCTTTTGCTTTTTCTGAGTTATCAATCTTTTTATCGTCTACCACTTTTAAATTTGCTTTTGTCATGTGCTTTCTCCAAACTTAGTTTTAATATATGTTCCATTTGTACACATTTTGTTCTCATTTTACAATACCTTATAAACTATTGTTAAATAACGATAAAATATAATTTGTTCAATTAATGTTCTTAAATTTTATAGTTTTTATCAACAGGTGATTCTATATCTAATGATATAACTCAATTAGATTAACTTAAATATATATCTAAAATTGGCTGATTTTCGCTGTTAATAACTATTTAGTCGTCAGAATGAAGCTTTTCGTCTCTCTCGTGCATTTCTTGAGCTTCAATACTAAGAGTAGTTACTGGCCTAGCGTCCAATCTTTCGATATTTATGGGTTCTCCAGTAACTTCGCAATAGCCATAGCTTCCATTTTCTATCCTAGCAAGCGCAGCATCTATCTTGGCGATTAATTTACGTTGCCTATCTCGAGACTTTAACTCAAGGGATTTCTCTGACTCTTGGGTAGCTCTATCAGACATGTCGGCTGGAGCAATTGAGTCTTGCAGATTCTCGACTGTTTCTCTACTTTCTCTGTAAATCTCATCCTTCCAATTTTTAAGCTTCGATCTAAAATATTCCTTTTGCTTTGCATTCATGAATTTTTCAGATTTTGTTGGCTTGTAGGTTTTTGGAAGTTTGACCATATTTACTCCTTGAGAATTAAGATTAAAAACAGTTGGGTGCTTTTAGTGGTTTTTATTATTTAAGTCAACGGATCATTACAATTTTTATGATTGATAAATCACTGAAATATAATATGTTTCTCTGAAATTAATCTTAATTATATGAAGTTTGAAGGAACCAGCTCCTATATTGCAACAGAGGATCTTAAAGTAGCAGTAAATGCCGCTATTACTCTTGAAAGACCAATAATAGTTAAAGGTGAGCCAGGCACTGGTAAAACAATGCTAGCTCATGAGGTAGCAAAATCTCTGGATGCTGAAATAATTACTTGGCATATTAAGTCCACAACTAAAGCTCAACAGGGTCTCTACGAATATGATGCTGTTACAAGATTGCGTGATTCGCAGCTTGGAGATGAAAAAGTTAAGGATATCAAAAATTATATTAGCAAAGGTAAGTTATGGAATGCTTTTGAGAGCGATAAAAGACCAGTCCTACTAATTGATGAAATTGATAAGGCTGATATCGAATTTCCCAACGATCTGCTACTAGAACTAGATAAAATGGAATTTTTTGTTTACGAAACTGGTGAGACAATTAAGGCGCAAAATAGGCCAATAGTAATTATAACATCAAACAATGAAAAGGAATTACCAGATGCGTTTCTTAGAAGGTGCTTTTTTCATTATATTAAGTTTCCTGATCCAAATACGATGGAAGAGATCGTTGAAGTACATTATCCAGATATAAAAAAAGATCTAATTCAAGAAGCATTTAAAATATTTTACGATATTAGAGAAGTTCCAGGAATTAAAAAGAAGCCATCTACATCTGAACTAATTGATTGGCTAAAGTTGCTTATGACGGATGATGTAGATGCTAAAATCCTCAGAGAAAAGGATCCGAAAAAGCTAATACCACCTCTTCATGGGGCTTTGCTAAAGAATGAACAAGATGTTCATTTATTTGAGCGTTTAGCTTTCATATCTCGTAGAGAAAACGAGAATGTTGAGTAGAGTAAGAATCTCTATAAAATAATATTATATGTTTATTAATTTCTTTTTTGACCTCAAACAAGCAAGCTTACCCGTATCATTAAAAGAATACTTGATGTTGATGGAAGCGATGAATAAGCGTGTTGTTGACTCATTCAATGTTAACGACTTTTATTATCTAAGCCGCTCAGCATTAGTCAAAGATGAGAGATATTTAGATAAATTTGATCGAGTTTTTGGCCACTCATTTAAGGGGTTAGAGAACCCTGAAGGTGAAACAACAAAAGAAATACCAGAAGAATGGTTAAAATTGATGGGGCAAAAGTATTTAACTGATGAAGAAAAAAAGATGATTGAGTCCTTGGGTGGCTGGGACAAGTTAATGGAAACGCTCAAACAGAGGTTGGAAGAGCAAAAAAAGAGGCACCAAGGCGGAAGCAAATGGATTGGAACAGGTGGAACATCTCCATTTGGAGCATACGGCTATAACCCTGAAGGAATAAGAATTGGTCAGAAAGAAGGAAAAAATAAAAAGGCAGTAAAAGTTTGGGATAAAAGAGAATTTAGCAACTTAGATGGCGACGTAGAACTTGGTACTCGAAATATAAAGATTGCTCTTAGAAGATTGAGAAAGTTTGCGCGCGACGGAGCTGAAACTGAGTTAGATTTAGATAATACAATTAAGTCTACTGCTCATAAAGGTTACATTGACGTTAAAATGATGCCTGAACGAAGAAATAAAATCAAAGTATTGCTTTTTTTTGATGTTGGTGGATCAATGGATGCACATGTTAAAATCTGTGAGGAGCTATTTTCTGCAGCAAGAACAGAATTTAAACACATGGAATATTTCTACTACCACAATTGCTTGTATGATGCGGTTTGGAAAGATAATAATCGCAGATACAATGACAATATCAAAACATGGGACGTTCTGCACACATACCCATCTGATTATAAAGTAATATTTGTTGGAGACGCTGAAATGAGCCCGTATGAAATAACCTACCCTGGCGGAAGTGTAGAGTTCTGGAACGAAGAGTCTGGTGAGACTTGGCTAACTAGAATGTTAAACGTATACGAAAATGCTATTTGGCTTAATCCAATACCTGAGCGATATTGGGATAGAATTGCATCAACTTCCATTATAAAGCAGATCTTTTCTGATCGAATGTTTCCTCTCACAATTGAGGGAATTGATCAGGCCATGCGTGAACTAAATAAATAAACCATGCTTAAAGAGCAGAACGTTATTTTAGGCATATCTTTGTTATGCCTTGGATTATTAATAGCTCCTTTATATGATGCGCTTGCTAAGTACTTAAGCGAGGATATTGGTATAC
Organism: uncultured Pelagibacteraceae bacterium; assembly: GCA_902523455.1. Classification (GTDB taxonomy): domain Bacteria; phylum Pseudomonadota; class Alphaproteobacteria; order Pelagibacterales; family AG-422-B15; genus CACNXQ01. The sequence goes on along the minus strand of CABYZG010000008.1, from coordinate 25,504 downwards.
TTGAAATAATTTGGGGACGTTTTTTCAGCCATTTTATTTTCTTAGTGCCACTTGTTTATTTTTTAAAAGGAAAAAAAGAATTTGTTAATCAATCAACGAAGCATCAATTAATCAGAGGTACTTTTATATTTCTTGCAACGGCATTCTTTTATGCATCAATTTCACAAATCCCTCTTGCTAATGCATTAAGCATAATGCTCATTGCTCCCATTGTGGTGGTATTCATGTCTTCATTTATTTTGGGAGAAAAATTAAATTCACTAAAGATCTTTTGTACATTTTTTGGTTTTTTTGGAACTCTTTTAGTAATACAGCCAGGGTTTAGTGAGTTTAATTATTTTTCTTTATATGCCTTATTTTCAGGATTCTTTTATGCAATGTATCTTGTTTACACGCGCCGCGTAAACTTTACTTCTGATCCATGGGTAAGCCTGTGTTATACCGCTATTCCTGGGGCACTAATAATGACTATCTTTCTTCCTTTTTATTGGGACAGTGATCCTAATTTTAGTCAGATTATTTTGATGGGCTCAATTGGTTTAGTTGTAATTCTGGTGCATTTTATATTTATAAAAGCTTATCAAAATGCTGAAGCAAGCATTTTGGCTCCATTTCACTATTTTGAAATCGTCAGTAATATGCTAATAAGCGTCTTATTTTTTAGAGATATTCCAAACATAATAGTGTGCTTTGGAATTCTCTGTATTGTGAGTAGCGGAGTACTTATAACTGTTAGGCAAAAACTAAATTATGAATAATTTGAACGTTGACTATCGCTTTTCTGTAGCACCAATGATGGGAGTAACAACTCCAAGCGCAAGGTACATGTACCGTCTTATCTCAAAAGAAGCTGTTTTATTTACTGAAATGATAGCCAGTCAAGCTTTACACAGAGGCGATTACAAAAAACTTCTTAGAAAAGAAAATATCGAAAAACCTGTCATCCTGCAAGTTGGTGGTTCTGATATAGGCTTATTAAAATATTCAACAAGTTTAGCAAATAAGTTTTATTATCAGGGTATCAATTTAAATGTTGGCTGCCCCTCTAAAAAAGTTTCTCAAGGGAAAATGGGGGCGTGTTTGATGAAAGAAGCTGTACTAGTTAGAGATTGCTTAAGTGGAATGAGAGAAGAGACTTCAATGGATGTTTCATTAAAATGTAGAATTGGTGTTGATGAATTTGACTCTTATGATTTTTTTAGAAATTTCATTTCTACAGTTCTTGAGAGTGATGTGAAAGTTATTTTTATTCATGCCCGTAAAGCTTTTCTGAAAGGTCTTGATCCAAAAAAAAATCGTACATTGCCTGAACTTAAATATGAATTTGTTTACAATATCAAAAAAGAATTTCCTGATATTAAATTTATCATGAATGGAGGTTTGACAAATATTGATGACTGTATTGAACAATTGAAATATTTAGATGGAGTGATGGTAGGTCGAGCAGTACAGGCAAACCCTTTTTTTATTAAAGACGTGGATCATATTTTTTATGGTCAAAGTAATATTCAAGTTAACAAGTCCGATGTCGTGAAAAAGTATTTTGATTATATTAAGATGAATATTGAAACTGTATCTACCTATGAATTGCTTAGTCCATTACTTTCACTTTGCTTTGGAGTTCCAGGATCTAAAAAATTTAAACAAGAAGTAAATGAATTAATAAGAGCGAGAGATATCAATAGGTTAGAAGATACTTATCTAAATTTGATTGCCGCTTAAATAATTTCAGCAATATCAGAAAAGTCATACCTCGGCGCTCTCTCATAAAAACCGCCCTCAGCAGCGTATCCCAAATTACATAGAAAATTGCTTTTAATTGTAGTGCCATTAAAAAATTCCTTATCAACCAGATCATTTGAGAAGCCAGACATTGGTCCAACTGATAAACCAAGAGAATTTGCTGCCTTTATGAAGTAACCTCCTTGAATTGATGAGTTTCTAAAAGCTGTAACTTCAGACTTGGTTGTATCATTTTCAAAATATTGCTTAGCATCCTCACGTAAATAGTTCTTGGGAAGATCACGCCAAAATTCTATGTCCATCCCAATGATTGTGCATACAGGTGCGTTGATAACTTTGCTGATGTTATCATCACTCACTAATTTTGATAGCTTTTCCTTTGAGGTACTGCTTTTAAGAAACTTTAATCTCATTGGACTAGAGTTAAACGAAGTTGGCCCCCACTTAACAAGATTATAAAGTTCATTCAGTGTATCGTTTGCAACTTCCTTTTCAGTAAATTTATAGCAAGTCTGTGGTTCAACAAATATTTCTTTAATTTTGTCAGACATCTTAGATTATAGCTTGAATATGTTCCTCAATCTCTTCAGGTTTTTTTTGTGTACCAAAACCTCTAACAAATTCACCTTCTTTATTGATTAAAAACTTTGTAAAATTCCACTGTATCTCTCTGCCTGCTTCTTCAGTAAGCTTAACAAAAAGAGGTGATGCATTTTCTCCATTAACATCAATCTTATCAAACAGTCGAAAGGACACATTATACTTTGTGCCACAAAAATCTTTTATTTCTTCATTCGTCCCTTTTTCTTGGGTGCCAAATTGATTACAGGGAAATGCTAAAATTTCTAACCCTTTGTCTTTATATTTATCATAGAGATTTTGTAAGCCAGTATATTGCGGTGTAAAACCACAAGCACTAGCTACGTTTACAATTAATAGAGTTTTTCCCTTGAATTCTTCCATTTTGATAGAGTTCATATCAATGTCTTTTACTTCAATGTCATAAATACTCATATTTTTCCTTATCTTACAAATGTTCCATTATTATAGTCATTAATCGCTTGAATGATCTCACTTTTGGTATTCATTACAAATGGTCCCCCACGAGCAATGCTTTCACCAATTGGTTCACCTGCGATTAATAAAAACTTAGCATTGGTTTCAGCGGATACTTTCAAATTATTGCCATTTGTCAACAATACTAGTTTAGATCCCTCAATGTTATCATGAGAAAGGTTACCAATTTTTATTCTGCCATCAACTAAGTAAACAAAACTGTTATGCGATTTGGGTATTGAAAAACTAAACTGCTTATTTTGCTTAAGTTCAACATCAAAGAATATTGGCTCAACATTATGCTTTTTAATCGGCCCTTCAGCGTTCTCAAATTTTCCCGCAATTACTTTTACTTTTTTATCTTCATCGTGATGCATACTCATCTCGTTGGCATCAATATAATGATATTCAGGCTTACTCATTTTTAAGCTAGCAGGCATATTAATCCATAACTGAAAACCGTGAAGCTTGCCCTCCTTCATAGCGGGCATTTCGGAGTGAATAATTCCACTGCCAGTTTTCATCCACTGCACATCACCTGCTGTCATTCTTCCTTCTCCACCAGTACTATCTTTATGCTCAAATTCTCCAGCCAGCATATAAGTCACTGTCTCTATTCCTCTATGAGGATGTGATGGAAAACCAGCTATATAGTCCTTGCTGTCTTCAGAACCAAATTCGTCCAACATTAAAAAAGGATCAAAATAATTTGGGTTCACGCCTATACTTCTTTTTAATTTTACTCCAGCACCGTCTGTTGCGGGAACAGGATTAATAATATTTTTAACCTCAATGTCAGACATATTTTAATTAAAGGTTAAAAGTATTTTGCCTTTTGCGCGACCACTTTTGAGATGATTGTAAGCATCAAGGTATTGATCAAAAGAAAATATTTTTTCGATAACGGGCTTAATCTTTCCGTCTTCAATCCACATTCTAAATAAATCTAAATTTGCAGTTGATGTTCTACCAGATAATACGACTCTTGATTTTTTTCTTTGAAACAACTGTTTTGCTACATCTATATTATTGTAGATGTTATTTTTTGTAGTCACATATATTCCGTTAGCCGTTAAGATTTTTGATGCCTTAGGAAAAGATAGATTTCCGTTTGCATCAAAAACGATATCATATTTTTTTGATGAAGATAAAATATCTTCTTTTGCATAATCAACAACGTCATCTATATTAAAATCATTTTTAATCCAATCGTAATTTCTATCACTTGTTACCGCAGTTATTTCTGTTTCATATATTTTAGCCATTTGAATTGCAAAAGAACCCACTCCTCCGGATGCACCATTAATTAAGATCTTGTGTCCCTTTCGAATTGAAGCAATATTTCTCAATGCTAGCAACGATGTATTTGCTACTTGAGGAATAGCGGCCGCTTCGTGTAACTTGATATTTTTCGGTACAAGTGAAATTGACTTTTGAGAAATTTTAATTTTTTCTGCGGCACTTCCATTAAATAATATATCTGTCATGCCAAATACTTTATCACCAACTTTAAAAGCTCCTACATCTCTTCCAATTTCAGTAATTTCACCACTGAAATCACAGGCAGTGAATATAGGAAATTTATTCAGATTGGTTATGGGCTTAAACCCACCTTGCATTTTTTTGATATCAACTGGATTAAGCGATACGGCCTCGATCTTTACAATTACTTCTGATCTTTTAGGTCTTGGCTCAGCAACCTCTATAATTTCAAGATTATCAATATCTCCGTATGAGTTGTATCCTATTGCTTTCATTTAAATATCTAATTAATGATTTTTTGATATATAATTAATAAAACCACAAATACAACAGATATTCATGATTTATAGTTTACTTAATGACATTAGTTGGGTAGTCAATATTCGAACACCCTATTTAACTCCTATATTTGAATTTTTTACATGGTTGGGATATCGAGATTTTTTATTCATGTTTATCCCATTTATTTATTGGTGTTATGACCGAAAAGTTTTTGGCAAACTTCTTGTAATAGTTTTCTTTTCCGCAATTATAAATTCATTTCTGAAAGATATCTTTCAAGATCCTAGGCCGGATTTTGCTCTTAATATTGATCCATGGCTTCAAACTGAAACTTCATTCGGGTTTCCAAGTGGTCACACTCAAATTGCGGTCGTGATTTGGCTTTATATAGCCTTAAATGTAAAGAATTTATTTGTGAAGTCACTCTCAATAATTTTTCTCTTTGGAGTGCCTCTAAGCCGAGTTTACTTGGGAGTTCATGACATTGGAGATATTTTAGGAGGCTTGCTTGTTGGATTAGTTACTCTTTACATTGCAGACCTCATCTACAAAAACATTGAAAGAGGAAATATTAAATTTAATACCTTTACAAAATATTTCTCATTAGTTGTAATCTTTCTTTTATTTTATATTACATGGCCGACTGCACATGGAAATGAAGCAGCAATTGCAATAGGAGGTCTAATGATTGGTTTCTTTATCGGCAAAGATATTGACTACAAACAATTTAATTTTGTTCGTACTTCAAATGTATTTGCTCACTACACATCATGCTTTTTGGCATTAGTTTTATTTCTTTTGTTTAATGAATTTCTAAATTTAGCTTTTGAAAAAGTGAATTTACCTATAGAGCTTGAAACGGCTTTAAGTTCATTAATATTAGGCTTTTTTATTTCTTTTTTGTCTCTTTACTTACTTTCAAAAATTAAACTTCAATTATCTAAGTAGGTTTCTCCATGCTTTAATGTGAAAAATCTATCTTGAGAAATATTATATTTTGAGACGACTTCAATTAACTTTTGAGGCGGCTCTCTTACAGGCTCATCGGTCAAAATAAATGTTCCCCAAGACATGCCAATAGCTTTAGAAGCTTCTAAATCCAAGAAAGACATAACTGCCTCTTCAGGATTCATGTGTGAAACTTCCATGATCCATCTTGGCTCGTAAGCACCGATTGGAATAGCAGCTAAATCAACTGACCCTAATCTTTTTCTGATTTCTTTAAAATCATCAGAATAGCCTGTATCACCTAAATGAATAAAGCTATGATAATAGTTTTTGAAATGCCAAGCTCCCCATAAAGTTTCATTTCTATCAAATAAGCCCCTTGCCGACCAATGCTGTACAGGAGCAAAAGTAATTTCTGTATCACTTACTTTAATTGAGTCCCACCAATCAAGTTCTCTCACATTTTTTATACCTTTATTTATGAACCATTCTTCGAGACCCAAAGGGACCAAAAAAAGTACATCTTCGTATTTTTCCGCGATTAATTTCACGCTTCTATAATCAAGGTGGTCATAATGACTATGAGAAATTGTTACGACATCAATGATTGGTAAATCTTCAATTTCCATACCGGGTGGCATATATCTCTTTGGTCCGGCAAAACTTAATGGTGAGGCTCGATCAGTAAAATGTGGATCTGTAAGCACATTTATATCCTTGTTTTGATATAAAAAAGTTTCATGCCCAATCCATGTAGTAACAATGTTATCATTGTTATATATTTCTTTGTAATTTGGTTTCTCCATTTCAAATTTAAATGTCGATAAATCTTTACTTCTTCTCTCCCAACTCCATTGCATTAATTTTTTAAAACTACTTTCATATGGTACTCCATTAGTGTTTGCATAAGTTCCATCCGATAAATGATGTGAGGGGGTTTGTGTTAGGTTTTCAGTACTTGCTGACGCAGCATAAAATGAAAATAAGAACAATAAAACCAATCTCATAATTATTTATCCCTTAAGCTCCACAATATAGCCAGGCATATACTTTTTGATATCGGAAGCATATAAAGTACTGTCAGTATTGTAATTGGTATCCATGTAATTGCTTGCAACCATAACTGAGGTGAATAGTTTTGTTCTATGTATAGAACTAAAGGAACAATGATGTGTCCAACAATAATAATTGTAAGCCAGGGACCAAAATCATCCGTTCTATAAATTGAGAGCTTTTCATTACAATTATTGCAATTAGGCTTCAGTTTCAAATATTGCTTATAAATTTTTTCTTCTCCGCATTGCGGGCATTTTTTAAAAACTGATCGAGATAAGGCAAGTAATAATGATACTTTCACAATAATTACTTTTTGCTTAAAATAAATTCATTGCTTGAATCCGCTAACCAATCCCATAGATAATCAGCGAAACTCCATCTAACTGATATATCAAAAACTAGGTCATCTGATAATCTGTCAATGAGGACTGTTGCCTTACTTATATATGATTGAGCGCAAGAATTCCCTTTTGTGAGATATTGATCAAAATTAAGAGGGCAAGCTTTTGTTAAGACTTCAATACTTTTTGGGCCACTAAGCCTCATCGTCAAATAATAATCAGATACATCGGTAATTGCGCAAAATAAATCTGAAAGTATTTCTCTTAATTCATTGATAACATTGTCTTTTTTTTCATCTTCACTTAATAACAAATATTCATTTGGTCCTAACCACAAAACTCTAGTCTCATTATTTCCAGTGACTTCACCAGCACTTTTTGGAAGGCTATATGTAAGGTATTTTTCTACTGCATCTCTTGCTTGAGAATCATTTTCCTTTAATCTCAAATTAATTTTTCCTAAAAACTCAATTAGCTCCAATGAAATATTATCCGAAGCGATTTTTTCTTTTTGTGTAAGAGGGGAAAAAATTTGCGGTTGATTACTCATTATTTCTCTTACCTTCTTTATCGTAGAATATTGTATCTGTCACAGTAGCTTCAATAATCTTGCCATTCATAAGCGGTACTACTACTTGTTCACCCATTTTACTAAAGCCATCTTTTAACATCGCTAGAGCGATTGGATAACCTAAAGTAGGACTGTAATAACTAGATGTAACATGTCCTAACATTTTCATCGGTGGTTGTTTTAATGCCTTTTCAACGATATGTGATCCTTCTGGAAGAATTGTTTTTTTGTCATTAACTAAGAGTCCAACAAATTTTTTTCTATCATGTCTAGCGGTATCAGGTCTCGTAAAGGATCTCTTTCCAAGAAAATCTTCTTTCTTCTTTGAAACGATCCAATCCATATTCATATCACTTGGCGTGACACTTCCATCTGTATCTTGTCCAACGATTATAAATCCTTTCTCAGCTCGCAATACATGCATTGTCTCTGTACCATATGGAGTAATATTGTATTTTTTCCCATGTTCCATAAATTTTTCCCAAACATAACGTCCATAACGCGCAGGAACATTAACCTCATAGCTTAACTCTCCAGTAAAGCTAATTCTGAATACTCTTGCTTTAACTCCGCAAACTTCCCCTTCTCTAAATTTCATGAATGGAAAATTTTCTTTTGATAAATCAATATTTGTTAAATCTTTTAAAAATTCTCTTGAATTTGGTCCCGATATAGACAGCACAGCCCACTGTTCAGTAACTGAGGTGCAAAACACTTTCATATCAAGCCATTCTGTTTGTAGAAATTCTTCTAACCAGGACATTACTCTCGCAGCGCCACCAGTTGTCGTTGTCATGTGATAATGATTTTCTCCCAACCTACTTGTCACCCCATCATCAAATATCATGCCATGCTCATTGCACATTAATCCGTATCTGCATGAGCCAATTTCAAGTTTTGACCAAGCGTTTGTATAAATCATGTTTAGGAATTTAGCGGCATCAGGCCCTTGTAGATCAATCTTTCCAAGGGTTGATGCATCTAATATGCCCAAGCTATTTCTTACTGCTAAACATTCTCTTTTAACTGCTTGGTGAATATCCTCTTTGTTTTGAGGAAAATAATATGGTCTTTTCCATTGCCCAACATCCTCAAATACAGCTTTATTTTCAACATGCCATTCATGCATTGATGTTTTTCGTTCAGGGTCAAAAAGCTTGTCAACGCTTCTTCCGGCTATAGCTCCAATCGTCTGAGGAGCATAAGGCGGTCTAAAAGTTGTGTGACCTATTTCGTCTACAGGTTTATTATGAATATGAGACATCAAAGCCAATGCATTAACATTGGATGTTTTTCCTTGGTCAGTGCCCATCCCTGTTGTTGTGTACCTTTTTGTATGTTCTACACTGATGTAGCCTTCTCGTTGCGCTAGAAAAATATCTGCAGCAGTTACATCGTTTTGAAAATCAATGAAATGTTTAGATCCTTTTGTAACTTTTTTCTTACCTAACATATATGGCTCAACATCAGAATGTGTGAACTCTATCTCTTCTTTTCCAGTCCAATTAACTTTTTCAACGCTATTGAAATTAAGTTCATTAGCTGCTGCTATTCCTGCTTCAAATGATTCATTAAGATTTTCTTGCAGATTAAACTGACCATTATTCGAACCAATTATTTTTTGGTTTTCGATGATTTTATCAGGAACAAAAGTATTTATCTTTAGATCATATTTTAGTTTACCTCTTGATTGGCTGAACAATTGGACTGCTGGATTCCATCCACCAGACATTAATACACAATCAGTATGAATATTTTCAACTTCTCCTGTTAGTTGATTTTGATTTTTATCAACTTGCTGTATTTCTATTCTATTTACTTTCTTATCACCATAGGTCTTAATAACTGAATATGACTTAAAAACTGTTATATTTAATGATTTACATTTTTCACTAATTCTTGCATTTAAAAGATCTCTTGTATCTACGACTGTTACTTTAGCCCCCTTTTCAACAAACTCAAAAGCGGTTAAATAAGCATGGTCATTGTTTGTAAAAAGTACAACTGACTTACCTGGTAATACTCCGTACCTAGATAGATACTTTTGACCTGCAGATGCCATCATGATACCAGGTCTATCATTGTCGGCAAAAACAAGTGGTCTTTCAAAAGCTCCTTGTGCCAAAATAACCTTTTTTGAACGTATGCGCCAATATCTCTCTCTTGGTAAAGTGCTTGAAAATTCTACATGGTGATTAGTAACTTTTTCTAAAGCCGTTAAATAGTTGTAATCATAATACCCCATTGCGGTGGTTCTTTTGAGAATTACAACATTAGCTAAGCCGTTTAATTCATCAATGATTTTTTTCAGCCATTTTTTTCCGTCTTTTTCATTGATACTAAAATTATAATCGAGGAGATATCCTCCTAATTCGGGATTTTCATCTATAAGCAAAACTTTACACCCCGATCGACCTGCGCCCAAAGCTGCGAGTAAACCTGAGATGCCACCACCTACAATAGTGATATCAGTGTAATAAAATTTCTGTTCATATCTATCTGGGTTTTTTGCTGTAGGTGACTGACCTAACCCAGCAGCTTTTCTTATGAAATGCTCATAAAATAACCACATGCTTGGAGGCCATTTAAATGTTTTGTAATAAAAACCTGCAGGGAATATTCTTGATAGAAAGTTGTTCATTGCTCCAATGTCAAAATTTACTGATGGCCAACAATTTTGACTAGAAGCTTCTAGGCCTTCATAAAGCTCTACTTCTGTTGCACGAATATTTGGCTCTGTTCGTGCTCCAAGTCCTAATTGAACAATTGCATTTGGCTCCTCTGAACCTGCAGTTAAAATTCCTCTTGCGCGATGATACTTAAAACTTCTACCTATTAAATGAACATCGTTAGCTAATAACGCAGAAGCTAACGTATCGCCCTGATACCCAATATAAGACTTTCCGTTAAAAACAAAGTTAATTGGCTTTTCCCTGTTTACTTTACCGCCGTAAATTGTCCTATTTTGATTACTCATTTGATATCACCGGCTTCGCTTCACCCATTTTATATGTTTTTATTATTTGATCTGTAACAGTGTCTCTCATTACATTAAACCATCGTCTGCATCCATGATCGTGAGTCCATCTTTCAAAATGGGTTCCTTTTGGATTTTCTCTAAAAAAAAGATACTTGCCCCATTCTTCATCACTTATTTCAGATGGGTTATCTGGCCTTGCAATGTGAGCTTCGCCGTGACATGTGAATTCTGTCTGATCTCTTTCCCCACAATATGGACAATTAATTATAAACATAAAAAAAATTATTAATGAGCAACTGCTGCCGCTGCAGCTTCATCAACTAAGGCTCCTGAGAAATGTCTTTCTAATGAAAAAGGAGCTGCAATATCATTTGGCTCTCCTCTAAAAACTGTCTCAGCAAATACATGAGCTGACCCTGGAGTTGCTTTGAATCCACCAGTTCCCCAACCGCAGTTAATAAATAAGTCTTTTACAGGGGTCTTGCCTATTATTGGGCTTCTATCTGGGGTTACATCTACAATGCCTCCCCAGCTGCGAAGCATTTTAAGTCTTGAGAATATTGGAAATAATTCAACTAAGGGAGCCATCATATGTTCAATCATATCAAAGGATCCTCGCTGAGAATATGAGTTATAGGCATCAGAACCTGCTCCAACAACTAGTTCACCTTTATCTGATTGACTTACATAAACATGAACGGAGTTTGACATGATGACACAATCCAGAATTGGTTTAACAGGCTCGCTTACTAAAGCCTGTAAGGGTACAGAGTTTATTGGGAGAGAAAAACCTGCCATATTAGCTAATACTGAGGAGTGTCCAGCAGGTACGAGACCAACTTTATCAACTTTAACAGAACCTTTTGTTGTTTGTAATCCAACAACCTTGCCATTTGATATATCTATTCCTTTAACCTCACAGTTTTGTATTATATCGACACCAAGATTTTCTGCCGCTCGTGCATACCCCCATGCTACAGCATCATGACGCGCTGTTCCTGCTCGCCTCTGAAGTAAGGCCCCTAAAACAGGATACCTGCCATTAACATTAATATGAGGTATTTTTTTTGCAACTTGATCCTGATTTAGAATTTCAGCGTCAATACCATTTAAATAATTAGAATAACCTCTCCTTGTGATTTCTTGCATGTCATGAACCGAGTGCGCTAGGTGAAATAAACCTCTTTGTGAAAACATTACATTAAAATTAAGCTCACTAGAAAGGCCTTCCCATAAATTAACAGCATGATTATAAAGAGCTGCACTTTCATCCCATAAGTAATTTGATCTTATTATGGTTGTGTTACGTCCAGTGTTACCCCCACCAATCCATCCCTTCTCAAGAACAGCAATATTTTTAACACCAAATTCTTTTGCTAGGTAATAAGCAGTTCCTAATCCATGACCGCCACCTCCAACTATTACTACATCATATTCAGGTTTAAGATCAGGACTGCTCCATGCTTTTTCCCAATTCTCATGATAAGAAAATGAATTCTTAACTAAATTGTATAGTGAGTATTTCATAACTTAAACCTCTTTACAGAATACGGCGACAAATCTAAATCTGTATTGTTTGCGCAAATTAGTTGTGCAACCAGTTTTCCTGATATGCCACCTAATGACCACCCAATATGTTGATGGCCAAAATTATAATAAATATAAGGGTTTTTTGGAGATTGTCCAATCACTGGAAGAGAGTCAGGCACCGATGGCCTGAACCCTACCCATGTTTTTTGAGGAAGGTCTGCTGAGGGAAAAACTTCCTTTAATGCCCGGTTTAAAAAGTTAAGGACTCTTTCATTTTTTGTTTCATTTAACGCTCCAAATTCAACAATTCCACCCGTTCTTAGGCCGTCAGACATAGGTGTAAAATATGTTCCTCGTTCTTGCCAAGATATTGGTCTTTTTACAATATTCTTCAATTCTGGATTGACCAAATGGTAACCCCTTTCAGCTTCCAGTGGCACTTTGTCGCCTATATGTTTAAGCAGATCATTAGACCATACTCCAGATGTAATCACGACTCTATCGTGCAGGGTCTCTTCTGAGTTTGTTTTAATATTTATTTGATTAGTTTCAGTTTTTTTAATGGATATAACTTGCTCTTTTTTGAATTTTCCTCCTTTTTTAATAAACAGTTTCATTAATGCTTCGCTAACCTTGATCGGACTTTTTGCAAAATAACTACCTTCAAATAAGGCTCCTTTATAAAAGATATTATTAATATTAGGTTCAAGATCAGAAATATCATCTCGACTCAGAGTTGTTATTTTAACACCTGTTTCTTCTCTTTTAGGAAAATCTTGTTTTGCAGCATTAAAAAATAATTTTGTAGACCATCCATACATGATAGACTCTCTTGATATATAATCTTCTGCATTTGCTTCAATGAATAGATCTTCATAACCATCATCCATATGTGACAGTAAAGTTGTTAAATGTTGAACAGTGTGGTTAACTTTTTCATTTCTGCAATTGCTCAAGTATTTAATAATCCAAGGAAATGTCTCGTTTAATCGTTTTAGGCTAATGAATAAGGGGCTGTTTTTATTTAGCAATAAATATGGAAATAAATAAAAATAGGATGATGAATTAGTTGGTATATTTGCATATTTTGCATAAGTTCCAGCATTGCCGTAACTTGCTTGTGATCCAGGATCATTCATGTCATACAAGGTCACATCTTGACCGTACTTCTTAAGCCAATTGGCTGAAGAAATGCCAACAATTCCCGCTCCTATTACTGCTATTTTCATTTGTAACTATTGTGATTTCATTTCTAGAAGTCTGCTTATGGTTCTGTTAAATTTATCTTTCAAATGATATGCACTGCCAAGATCGCTTATTTCTTTTTCTGTGCTTAAATATAATTTAATTTTATTATCATAGAGAACATCAATTAAATTAATAAATCTTTCTTGAAGATTAGAATTTGTATTTCCAAAATTTGGAACATTTTCAACGATTAATCTATCAATTAATTTAATTAACTCGAGGTAGTCTTCAGTGCCTCTATTATCGCCACAAATTTCATTGAATTGAAAACGAGCTATTCTATTAGACAAATTCTTAACAACAAAATTTCTCTTCTTCACACTTATTACTTTATCCTCGACTGAAGTTTTATTTGAATGGATAGAAAAAATATCATTTATTTTAAGCTTGCTAACCGGTGAAGTTGATAAAAAAAAGTTCTTTTCTTCTTTTAATGATCTTGTTCTATAGTCAATGTCTATTGATAGATGATGAATTAGAGAGTTATTTTTAATTAAATTAATAAATGGAATAAAAAGTTCTCTTTGCAGCCCTTCTTTGTATAAGTCTTCTGGGCTGGAATTAGAAGTTAATACAATTAAAATATTATTTTTAAAGAACTCCTCAAATAAATGTCCGAGAATCATTGCGTCAGCTATATTTGTGACCTGGAATTCATCAAAAAATATGAGACTTGATTTCGATTTAATACCTTTTACAAGTTTTGAAATTATAAAATCTCTTGAATTTTTTTCATTTCTGAGTTGGTGTAATTGATCATGTATATCAATCATAAACTCATGAAAATGGACTCTTTGTTTTTCTTTTAAATTTACGTCATCATAGAATAAATCCATAATGAGTGTTTTTCCAATGCCCACTCCCCCGTATAAATAAAAGCATTTCTTTTGATTAAAATTATATCGGAATAGTTTTTTTATAAAATTTCTGCTCGAACCTAACAAAAATTTATCTAATTCAATAACTAAATCTTTTTGCTTAATATTATATTCAATATGCTTGTCTTTACAGAGCTGTTCGTAAACTTTTAAAGCTTCTGACACTTTTTCAAGTAGCTAAGATCTAAGTTTCTGATTATCAGGATCGTATGGACTTTCGGGTATTACCGTTACATCAAACATATCTCCCAAAATATCGATCTTTAACTTTGTGCCTACTTCTGAATGAGCTGGATTGACCATAGCTAAAGCGAGAGACTTATTAACTCGAAAGCCAAAATTTCCACCTGTAGCGCGACCAATAACTTTGCCATCAGCATATATTGGATTATTGCCAAGCACATCAGCATCTTTGACGCCATGAACTTCAAGTGTTACGAAGGAATTTTCAAAACCTTTTTCTCTCCACTGAACTAATGCATCTCTGCCTATGAATTGACCTTTGTTTGGGTGAATGAACCTGTCTATTCCTGACTCATATCCTGCATATTCAATTGATAATTCTGTACCAATTAGTTTGTATGATTTCTCAATTCTCAAAGAGTCCATTGCTCTTATGCCAAAAGGCTTTAAACCCAGATCTTTTCCTGCATCCATTAATGTATCGAATATATGATTTTGTACTTCAATTGGTGAGTGGATTTCCCATCCTAATTCGCCAACGAAATTTACTCTTATTGCAAGTGTTTCTGCAGCACCAATTTTTACTTTTTTACCAGATAGCCATGGGAAACCCTCATTTGTGAAATCATCCTCAGATACTCTTTGAAGAAGTTCTCTCGACTTCGGACCAGCAACAACTAATACTCCAATTTGATTTGTAATATTTTCAAATTTTACACTTCTGTCATCGGGCATATGTTTTTTTACCCAATCATGGTCCAGCCGCTGCCAAGCTCCAGCAGAAACACAATAAAAACTGTCATGAGACTCTCTCATTATTGTAAATTCTGAGTGTACTCCTCCTTTAGAATTCAAAGCATGACAGAGATTTGTCCTTCCTATCTTTTTTGGTAATTTATTAGCAACTAAATTATCTAGGAATTCTTCTGCTCCTGGTCCGCTTATTCTGCATTTTGCAAATGCGGTCATGTCTAAAAGACCTACATTTTCTGTTACATTTTTACATTCATTTCCAATGTGCTCAAACCATGCTGATCGCCTGAATGACCAATCGTCTTCTTGAGGAACTCCTTCAGGAGCAAACCAGTTTGCGCGCTCCCAACCAAACTTTTGACCAAACACTGCACCTAAATTTTTCAACCTATCATAACAAGGAGCTTGTCTTAATGGCCGGCCTGCGGGCCTTTCTTCATCAGGATAATGGATTGTGAAAACGTTTGCATAAGCCTCTTCATTTTTTTTGATTAAATATGATTTTGATGCGTAATCGCCAAACCTTCTGGGTTCAACCCCGAGCATATCAATAGTCGGTTCGCCATCAACAATCCATTCTGCGATCTGCCAGCCTGCACCACCAGCAGCTGTAACGCCAAACGAATGACCGTCATTTAAATATAAATTTTTTCTATCCCATGCTGGACCGATAATTGGGCTTCCATCTGGAGTATAACAAATAGCACCATTATAAACTTTCTTAATTCCTGCTTCTCCAAAAATAGGAACTCTGTGAATGGCATGCTCTATATGGGGGCCTAGTCTGTCTAAGTCTTCTTGGAATAATTCATACTCACAGTCTTTGCTAGGTCCATTGACATAGCAACATGGTGCACCATTTTCATATGGTCCAAGAATTAATCCACCAGCTTCCTCACGCATGTACCATGCGCCGTCAGATCCTCTAAGTACACCCATTTCAGGAAGGCCTTCTTTTTGTCTTTCTAGAATTTTAGGATGAGCTTCTGTAACGATATATTGATGCTCAACAGGTATCACTGGGATATCTAATCCAACCATTTCTCCGGTTTGCCTGACAAAATTTCCCGAGCATGAAACAACAATATCACATTTGATTTCACCTTTATCAGTTGTAACAATCCAACTATCATCTGGTAACTGTTCAAGTCCTATGACTGCTGTTTGTCTGTAAATTTCAGCTCCAAGCGCTCTTGCTCCTTTTGCTAGAGCTTGCGTAAGATCATTGGGTTGTATGTATCCATCCTCAGGGTGCTGTATAGCACCCACTAAGCCCTCAGTTGAACAAAGCGGCCAAACTTTTTGAACTTCTTCGGGAGTTAAAAAATTGACTTTAACACCTATTGTTTCCGCAACACCTGCATATTGACGATACTCATCCATTCTATCCTGGTTTTCAGCAAGTCGAATATTACTTACTTGCCTAAAGCCAACATCTTGACCAGTTTCTTTTTCAAGTTCTTGATAAAATTTAACTGAGTATTTATGGATTTGACCAACAGAGTAACTCATGTTGAATAAAGGCATCAAACCCGCAGCGTGCCACGTCGAACCTGATGTAAGTTCTTTGCGTTCGCACAAAACTACATCAGACCATCCTTTTTTTGCAAGGTGGTAAAGCGTACTAACTCCAACTACACCGCCACCAATGACGACAACTTTAGCTTTGTTTTTCATATGAATTATGGTCCGGCCCAATCAACAGCACAATATTCGGCACTTCCACCTGTGAAATCCCAATTACGGCCGTGATCTCTAATCCTACTTCTTTTTGATCCTTTACAAACAATTATTTCTGGCGCAACCCAATATTTTAAGTTTGATACTTTTACTACTTCGCCTCTCTCTTTTCCTGGCTCATGTTCAATTCGACCATCTAAGATTTCTGGAATTGTAAACGACCATCCATCGTCGGTTTCTTTATATGATATAGAACATCTTTTTACGCCAAGGAAGTTTGCAATCATATGTCTAAACCAACCTGTTTGTCCACCTGCTTGACCTGAGAAAATAACTGCGAGCGCATCAGCTGCATCATCAGATGCTTTTTCATCAATATATAATCCTGCTGTCCAACCGCCTGAACCTAAAGGGCCAGGAACCTCTAAAAGAATAGCAACATTTAAACCACTTAAATCCATAATTCCTTTAGACTCTCTTTTGATAGGGTTAAATCCAGACCACTTTTCTTCTGCGTATCCTTCTTCGATATTAATTCCCCACCATGAAAAGCATTTACCATTTGGTGAATTTGGAACCGCTCTCCCCAGGGACATCGGACAATTGCAAAATACATCGCAGTTACAATTCAGCAAAAAATTTCCTTTTATTTCCCAATGTAAGTTTAGAGGATTTACAGTCATATAGTTAAATAAGTATTAAATACGCCCCCCAACCTACAAGAAGAATGCCCAGAAATCTAGAGCTAAGTTTCTCGTAAGGCAGCATTTTTTCAGCCAATACAATTATTGTTATTGCGACAACCCAAAGTAAATTCATAACTCCATTTACAAAAAGCAGAAGCATAAGAACCCAGCAACACCCTAGGCAAAATAAACCATGCTTTAGACCCACATAGGCAACATTTCCGTATCCATTAATAGGACCAGCCATCAGAAACGATAAGGGGTTTCTGCATTTCTCAAGACATGTATCTTTCAAACTTGTAAATTGAAATGCACCTGCTCCAACAAGAAATAATCCTGCAAGAATATTGTTTTGTAATGTTCCCATCATATCGACTACTCCGTTATTGTGAAAAATATATTGAAGAGTACATGCAATAAGTGAAAAAATTGTCCAAATTAAAATATAAGTGAATGAAATCACTATCATCTCAATAATAATATTCGACGATATTTGCATATTCGATCTCATCATTCTAAAAATATTTAAAAAGATAAATGTAGATGGAAGCATCATCGCAAACATCATGACGGTCCACATTACGAACATCACGATAAAATCATTTATTGTCCACTTTCCTGTCATTGGCATCATAAGAAAATTGATTGATGAGTTTTTTTCATTCATATTCATTGAGTCCATAGTCATTTCTGTTTCAGACAACGAGTTCATTGACATTTCATTTTCTGACGCGGTTTCCATTGACATTGTCATTGGATTTTTATTTTGCATCATTGAGTCCATTGGATTAGATGCCATGAGGAATAAATAATACCAAGCTAAAGCAATTAGTAAGGTGAGAAAAAAAAGTGTGGTGATATATTCAATTTTAAATGTTTTCATTAATGTTCTGTATGATCATCTAAACTTTTTTGAGTTTCAACCTCAAAAAGCACTTTGATCTCGCCTGCATTTTCAAATACTAAAGACCCTTCTAAACTTATTCCATGAGTTAATTCAATACTAAAATTTGAAAACATTATATGGTGCGTGCCGGGTTTGAGCGATTTAGCTTTTTGTGGAGGGATTTCAATAAAATCAACTTTACTCATTGTAACTATTCCATTTTCTTCACTTGAATAATGTAACTCAGTATCTGCAAAGTAAGTAACAACTTTAATTAAACGATCTGTCTCGAAACCCATGTTTACTATTTTCATATATCCAGCTGCAGGGCCTGATGAAATTACAAACTTAATGTGTGGGTGATTTATATTAATATGATCTTTTTGAAATTGGTGAGCGGCTCCAATTTTTGTAGAAACTAAAAACAAAACTATTATTAGTGCTTTATACAACCCTAATCTCTCTCTGTCGAAAACATACAGACATCGTTAACACAAGTTAAAACGCATAATAAGTTTTTATCTTTGTTATGATAAGATGCCCATAATTCAGTCTTTTCATGTTTTAAAAGAAGCTCTACATTAGCATCACAATTTTTTTTTGATGCTTGTTCAGATGCCAATTCTCTATATTTATTTGTTTCTATTATTTCGGAACAAGACAATAAAATAAAAAAAATAAATATTGATATTTTATACATTGTTATAGATTTTTTAAATCTTCAACCATTTGTTCAATACTAGAACCAAAGGGAAGTATGCTTCTTAATACATCATTATCATCAAAAATATAATAGAAAGCAGTATGTTGAACCATGTAATTTTTTTCTTTATTACTTATTTCATCAGATTGTTCAGATGTACCTAGATAATTTTGATGTTCTGAATTTGTTGCCGGCTCTACATGTACAAAAAAATCTTTCCATATTGGCATAAGATTTTCATGTGTCCCCGTTAAACCAATTAAATTATTGCTAAAGTTGCTAAGAAATTCTTTTAATCGGTCAGGGTTATCCCTAGCAGGATCAACTGTTACAAAGAAAAATTTTATATTTTCTATTGAATGGTTTTCTCTATTTAATTGATCAATGGCATTACTCATAAGATTTGCACTAATTGGACAAATATCTGGGCAATGAGTAAAGCCAAAAAAGAATACTTTACTATATCCGCTGTAAGTTCTTTGACTTACATCAACTCCAAAATGGTCAACTGCTGTGAATTTTAAATCAATATCATTTGATACTTCTGAAGTATTGTCTCTAAATAATTCAGAAACTGCCCAACCAGCGACGACTGCTAATATAATTATTGAGAGGAATAAAAGTTGATTAACTCTACTTCTTGAAATCATTATTCCATTTTTTCGAGTCTAGAACTAAATGGTAAAGGGACAACTTCAACTTCTCGTTTCTCTCCATCATGATCAATCTGATAAACTTCTTCTGAATTAATTAAATCAATATCAATGAACCCTAAGGCAATATTGCATCCAAAGTTTGGGCTATAAATACAGCTGGTTACAAATCCTTTTTTTTCAGAGTTATTGTCAAACAATGGTATTCTTGCCATATTATAACCAATTTTCTTTCCTGAAATTTTAAAACCAGTGAATTGTTTTTTAATGCCCTCTTCTCTTATTTTTAAGAGAGCATCTTTTCCTACAAAGTCCGCTTCTTGATCAAGATCATAAAATTTTGGTAAGTTTAGTTCTAAAGGGTTCTCAGCTAATGAGGTATCTCCTTGGTGGGAAATCATACCGGCTTCAATTCTATCTATTTGATTAGGACAACTTGGTACAATTTTAAACTCTTTTCCTGCTTCCATTAATGCATTCCATAATGCCGGACCATCTACTTCTCTTGTTATATAAATTTCGTATCCGAACTGATTACTCCAACCGCTGCGTGCAATTATGATATCTAATCCGAATAAGTTAGTTTCGATAAATTGATAATATTTTAATCCCATAATAACTGGATCATCATTTGTAGCTTTTCTCATGAGTTCTTTTGCGCGCGGGCCTTGCAATGAAAGTGGACAAGCTTCAGGCTCTGAAATCTTAACATTATACTTACCAGATAAAGCGACGCCTTTGCACCATAGTATTGCATCAGAATCTGCAATGCTCAGCCAAAACTTTTTTTCATTAAACTTTAAAATTAAAGGATCATTTATGATACCACCATTTTCATCTGTCATAAACGCGTAACGACAAAAACCATCTTTAAAAGTTGATAGATTTCTTGGCGTCATGTACTGAACAAATTTAGCGGCGTCCTCTCCAATAATTTCAATTTGTCTCTCTGCTGCCACATCCCATAATGTTACATCGTTTATTAATGATTGATATTCCTGCTCAGGAGTCGTGTAGCCAACAGGCATCGTCATACGGTTATAAGTTGTAAAATTGGTAGCACCATATTTTAGTGTCTCTTCAAAGAAAGGTGATTTTCTTATCCTTGGGGTGTATATGATACCTTTTGACATTCTGTTCTCCTTAATGATCAGACCTTATAGACCATAAAGTCATAAAAAGTAAATCCTTTTCCTAAGTTTCTACTTACTAATTGAAACTTAAAATGCTAAAAAATAATCATGAGCAAAAGATATGAAAATTTAATGAAACGTATTCATGCTGGAGAAAATATTCTTCTTGATGGGGCTACTGGTTCAGAACTTGAAAACCGTGGTATTAAAATGGATAATTCTTGGTGTGGCACAGCCTCCTTAGAAAGCGATACATTGAAGCAAATACACAAAGATTATATTGAGGCTGGATCAAGTATTATAACTACAAATACTTATGCAACAAATCGAATGATCTTAGAAACTGCGGGAGTAGATAATCAATTCAAAGAAATAAATCTAAGTGCGATAAATGCAGCTCTAGAAGCCAGGGAGGAATGTGGTAGAGATGATGTACTTATAGCTGGGTCCTTATCTCATCAAATACCGTATGAGGATGCTTTTGAAACGCAAGAAGAAAGAGAGAAATTTAAGAAAAAACTCACCCCCGAATATTTTCAAAAATCTTTTGATGAGCTCGCTTTTTTTCTAGCCGATAATGGGTGTGATTTTATTCTACTCGAGTTAATGTATCGACCAGATCGAATTGAAATAATCTTTGACTCAGCAAGTAAGGCTGGATTGCCTGTGTGGGCTGGATTCTCATCTAGAAATAAAGACGGGTTGATAGCCCTTACCACAGACTATGACTATAGTTTTAAAAAAATGATTAGTAATGTGAAACATCATAAATTGGATGCTGTAGGAATAATGCATTGTGAAATTAATGTAATAGAACAAAGTATTAAAGAACTTAAAGAAGTATATGACCTTCCTGTTATGGCGTATCCAGAAGTAGCGGTATTTAATTTTCCACACTACGACATGAGCAATGTAATTTCTCCTGATGATTATTTAATTGAAGCAAAAAAGTGGAAGGATGCTGGAGCGCAAATTATAGGTGGATGTTGTGGTACAACAGTTGAACACATTAAAGTACTCAATCAATTATAGTTAGCCCATATCTTCTTCGGTCTTTGATGCAAATATTATTTCTGTTAACCCAGCAAATATTATGAAAGAGCTGCCTAATATTTCTCGCCACCCAATAAGCTCATCTGTTAATACCGCA
Source organism: uncultured Pelagibacteraceae bacterium (assembly GCA_902523455.1). GTDB lineage: Bacteria > Pseudomonadota > Alphaproteobacteria > Pelagibacterales > AG-422-B15 > CACNXQ01. The sequence continues at coordinate 3,562 of CABYZG010000008.1, read as the reverse complement.
GCACTGAAAGTACCCACAACTATTTCAAAAAGTATAATTATAGAAAATATGCCTGCACCAATTCTACTTGGTGCACCTAAGATCACTATATTTGTCGGTATATGAAATAAAATTGCAATTAAAATTAGCCACGGCATCATTGCAACCCATGACTCTATTGATGGAGCATCACCTAGGTAGTCGCTCAAGAAATATGATTGTATTAATGTAAATAAGCCACCATAAAAAAAGAATGAAAATAAGATAGGATATATTCCCTCTGGCTTTTTTATCTCCATTCTAACTGCTGATGCGGCAATAAGAATTCCGCCTAATAAAGCAATCCAATCACCAGAATTTTGCGGTAAGGGTATCACGCCTTCTTGTCCAAAAACTATCCAAACGCCAGATAGTGCAAGAGCTAATGTTATGTATCTATAAAAACGTGGAATTTGTCTAAGAAATACAATTTCAAAAATAGTTGTCCAAACTGGGGTTATATAAAAGAGTATTAAAGCTCTAACTACATCTGTCAGTAAAAAACTATTAGCGTAGCAAGCAATACCTCCTCCAAACAAAAGTCCAATTAAAGGATACTCTAGGCCAAAAGACTGACCTTTATAGAGCCTCCAAAGTGATATTGGAAGCAGCATTGCAAAAGGTATAACCATTTGAGAAATCGTTGCCCATCCGCCCGTTAAACCACCAGCCTCTAACGCTCTTTGAGGGATCCAGAATAAACCCCACATACCCGCAGCGATTAATAACGCAAAGCTAATTGTATAATAGTAAGGATGTCTTGATGAGGTGATCATAAAAGTTAATTAAAAAAAAGGCCTTGCACAAAAGTAACAAGGCCTTAATTTTCTGATTTAGCTATTTAGACTTACGGAAGCCAAGCTTTCCATTCGTCTGTACTGTTTTTCCATTCAGCAACAGCTTCTTCGACAGATAATCCGTCGTCACCAACTCTTACAAGCATTTTTGCTTGATCCGTGTTAGAGAAAGCCATTTTTTTGAAGAATGCAACTGCTTCAGCGTTCTCAGGTTTAGACATAACTTCAGGATTCATATAATTCATCGTGTAGTCTTTATCCCAACCAGTAGCAGGCCATGCTGCAGTTCCACAATCTTGCCAGTTATTAGCTTCAGTAAAACTATCACAGTATTTGTATGCTGGTAGTTTTACACCAACCATTTCATTCTTACCGAAGAAAAAGTGTGGTTCCCAAAGATACAAAAGGAATGCTTCACCTCTATCATAAGCTCCTTGAGCTTCCGCTAGGGCTGCAACCTCAGTACCCAGTTCTGATGCTTCAAAATCAATTCCTAAAAGATCTAATCTTTTTTGGTCATGACAGTTCCAACCAGCAACTGGACATCCAATCAATCTACCTTTTGAACCTGTTTCAGGTGTAGCAAATTGATCTTTATATTTATTTAAATCTGACCAGTCTTTAAAATCTGGGTTAGCGTCAACAAAGTATTTTGGAACATAGTAATCTGACATTCCAATGATACCACTTGTGTACGCATCAACAGATCCATCACCAGAATACTCTTTTACAACTTCTCCGTCATAAACAAGATTCATGTTGATCATTACATCGTCAGCCTCTGCATAACTTGGCCAACTTTCACATGCGAAGTCAATATCGCCAGCAGCAATAGCTTCCCATAGACCTGTTCCTGAAGCGAATTCTATTCTATCAACTCTGTAGCCTAGCTCTTCTTCAAGGATAGCAACTGCAACCTGACATGTTAATTCCCCACCAGTCCAGTCAGCAACAGCAGCTGTTAAACGCTTAGCGTTGGCAGTACCTGCCGAAAGAACTAAAAAAGAAGACAAAATCAGGGCAGCAAAAGTTTTTGCAAATAATGAATTTTTCATTAATTTCCCCTTTTTATTAATTAATTAATAAATAATTCTAGACCAAAAAAGATGAATAAGTAAACCGCTTTATCAACATTTTTTGAAGAAAAGTATCAGGAAATATGTATATAAATTAGATCTATAAACCTAGGGCATCTCTTTGTTTTTTTGTCCATGCAAGACTGATACGGTCAATTATCATGGCTAATAAACAAATTCCTATGCCAGCAGCAAGAGCTCTACCAGTATCTGATCGAGCTAAGCCATTAAATACCTCAAGACCTAGCCCTTTACCACCAATGAGAGGTGTGACAATCTGCATCGCAAAAGCCATCATGACTGTTTGATTGAAACCCATAACCAAACTAGGAACTGCTAGAGGAAATTTTATCTTATTGAGAGTCTGAATTGTAGTGCCTCCAAATGACTTTGATACTTCTGAATATGTGGAAGAAACTTGTGACAGGCCCAATACAGTTAAACGTATTATTGGAGGTATGGAGTATATAATTGTTGCAAGTAATGCAGAAAATGCCCCACCACCAAAAAACATTAAAACTGGAACAAGGTAACAAAAATATGGCAATGTTTGCATTGCATCTAATATTACCTCGTTGATATTTTGAAATCTCTTACTGTAAGATGCTAAGATACCTATTGGCACACCAATTACAAAACATAAAAGAACTGAGATAAGAACTGATGAAAGAGTAATCATTGCTTCAGTCCAAATATTGCAAGCGCCGATGAATGCTAGAAGGATGGCAGTAATAATCGCAAATCTAATTCCAACAGATTTCCAGCTGATTAGAACCAATGCGCCAATTGTAAACCAATATGGTAAATATGTGAGATAAAAATCAAATGGTCTTAGAAGGTAAATAACAACAGTTGATCTGATTGTTTTGGTTATTGAAATAAATGTATCATTTACAACCAATGACTTTACACCAGCAGAAATTTCTTCTCTTATTGACAGATTCCATGCTTCAGGAAATGTTCCTATTGCAGCAACGTTTGCATCATAATAAACGATGCCAATCAATATTAATAATCCAGAGAAAAAGAAATAATGAGCATTTATAAATTGTGCAATTGCTGAGCCGTAATCCTTATTAAATAAAGAAATTACTGAATTTAAAATGAAAGAAAATATTCGAATAACGCTTGAGAATACAAATGCAAATGCAAAATGAATTAATTGTATAGGTTTTTCAACCTGTCTTGCAATGGGATAAATATCCCATGTTTGCGGTAAAAGATAAAATTTTTGACTATCGGATGGCAGGGTAACTGTCTCCCGACTAGCGGCTTTACCAAATCTATCGAACATGATTGCCATTAAAAGAACGCAAATACCTCCTTCCAAAGCAGCTCCGACTTCTAGTTTTTTTATCGATACCCAAATATCTGAACCTAGACCTTGAGCCCCAATAAACGTTGCTAAAACAACCAATGCCAATGCCATCATTATTGTTTGGTTAACGCCCATCATGATGCTTGGAAGAGCTAATGGAATTTGTACTTTAAATAAAATTTGGCTCTTACTCGAACCAAAAGCTGTTGCTGTTTCTACTGTTTCATTGGGGACCTGACGTATACCTAAGTTTGTCAGACGAATAATAGGAGGCATTGAATAAATCATTGTTGCAAGAATTGCAGGTGCGCCTCCGATTCCAAAGAAAAACATTGCAGGGATTAAATAAACAA
>CABYZG010000007.1 GCA_902523455.1 uncultured Pelagibacteraceae bacterium | reverse complement strand
GCGGACATTGTTATTAATTATGAATATGTTCCAATATCTTACAATGATGGTCGTATAGTCGAATTAAGAAAGCCTGTAATTAAAATTAGAAATTTTAATTACGGAGATATCAATCAAGATACAAACTTTTCAGCAAGAATCGCACAACCAATGATTGGTCTAGGTTTAATTGAAAACATTAGTGAAACAGATATTTTAATAAATGCAGATGTGAATGACATAAACGGTGATGGAATATCTGGGAAAGCAAATATTGTTTGGCATAATGAAAAAAATGATTATTCCCTTGGTCGGTTTGGTTGGAAAGCATCACAACCTACGGTTTACCAACAAACTGCTGATGCCTTTTTCCATGACATGGGTTTATCAAATAAACTTTTTGAAAACCCATTTAACTGTACTGATGTGCAATTAAGCTGTCAAAATGCAGTCAGTGGAAATAGCGAAAGCTATGATGGCTATGAAGTTTCTAATGATCAATTGGATCTAGTGGTTTTTTATTCATCGCAACTTGGTGTGCCAGTAAGAAGAAACGCGAAAGATATTAACGTGGTTAAAGGTAAAGAAATATTTTTTAAAATTGGTTGCAATTCTTGTCATACTGAGAGATTTGTTACAAGAAATGAAAGTACGCATCAAAATTTAGCCAATCAAATCATATACCCTTATTCAGATTTTTTGTTGCATGATATGGGTGAACAGTTGTCTGATGGTGTTTATGAATTCAATGCCAGTGGCTCTGAGTGGAGAACGCCGCCTTTGTGGGGAATAGGGTTGACATCTGTGGTATCTGCAGAATATGGATTTTTACATGATGGCAGAGCTCGAACAATTGAGGAGGCTATATTATGGCATGGCGGGGAAGCCTCTAAAGTGTTAGAAGAGTTCAAATCTTTAAATAAAAATCAAGTAAATCAATTAATTAGCTTTGTAAATTCCTTATAAACTCAAATCAGTAAAGTTCGTCATATTTGCTATTGATAATCATTCTCATTAAGATATATAGAATGAAACTTAGTATCATTCTAAAGAAGGAAAAAATTTATGAATTCAGTATTAAGACTCTTAGCAATAGCTGTAATTAGTTTTGTAACAGTTGGCAGTTCATTCGCTAAAGAAGTCAATTTGTATACGTCAAGGCACTATGATTCAGACGATGCATTATATCAAAAGTTTACGGACGCTACTGGCATTAAAGTAAACGTTATTTCAGGTAAAGGAAAAGCATTAATGGAAAGACTTGCTTCAGAAGGAGCAAATTCTCCTGCTGATGTCTTTATTACTGTAGATGCTGGCAATCTATGGAAAGTTCAAAAAGATGGAATGTTTCAAAGTATTGACTCAAGTACTATCGATTCAATTGTACCTGAAAATTTAAGAGGCCCAAACAATGAGTGGGTGGGAATAGCTAAACGCTCTAGAGTAATTTATTATAATCCAGTAAAAGTTTCTGCAGAAGAAATGGAAGGGCTTACGTATGAAGATCTTTCAGATCCAAAATGGAAAGGTAGAGTTGCAATAAGAAGTTCTGGAAACATGTACAATCAGTCTTTAGTTGCCTCATTGATTGCCAATAATGGTGTTGATGCCACTGAAAAGTGGGCTCATAGATTTGTAGGCAACTTTGCAAGAAAACCTGAAGGTAATGACAGAGCACAAATTATGGCAGTTGCAAATGGCGAAGCAGATATTGCTGTAGCAAATAGTTATTACATTGGCTTAATGTTATCTGGTAAAAAAGGTGAAGAACAACAAGCTGCAGCAAGAAAAGTTGAACTTCATTTTCCTGGCCAAGATGGACGAGGAGCTCATATTAATGTAAGTGGAGCTGGTCTTATGAAAAATGCTCCAAATGCAGATAATGCTATTAAGTTCATTGAGTTTCTGCTTAGTGAAGAAGCTCAAAGCCACATAGTGAATAACACTTATGAATTCCCAATGCTTAAAGGTGTTGCACCTAGTGATTTAATAGCTCAATTTGGTTCTGGTTTTAAAGAAGATCAGACTTCAGTTGCAAGCTATGGCGAATTCAATCCTGAAGCTGTTAAGTTGATGGATAGAGTTGGTTGGCAATAATTTAATGTCAACCAGATTGAGGTAATTTGGTCACCGTCTTTTCTTCTCATTAGTATCCAAGGTCAAATTGCCTCAACTAAAATTAAGGTTATATTAGAGTTTATTGGATAAATAGTATAGGAAACAGCAATTATTTATGAAGTTAGATTTTTGGCAAATAACACCAGTTGCAACATTTGCAATTTTTATTGCTCCAGTATTTATTGTGCTATTCAGTCTTGCTGGTGATTACTCTGATAACTGGACACACTTGTACAATTACGTACTGATTGGTTATATAGAAAATTCATTTTATTTAGTTATTGGCGTCTCAATTATGGTTGCCATAATTGGTGTCGGCACTGCCTGGTTGGTAACCAACTATAATTTTACAGGAAAAAATATTTTTGAATGGGCGTTAATTTTACCACTTGCTGTACCTCCATATATACTTGCCTACACTTTCACTGGTCTATTCGATACCTTTGGTACTGCGAATAATTTAATAAGGGATCTTTTTGGACTCGGTGCAGATTTTATTTTTTTTCCTAAAGTAAGAAATGTTCCTGGAGCGATTGTAGTATTTTCCTTCACTCTATATCCATATGTATATCTTGTGAGCAGAATGGCTTTTATAAATCAATCTAGATCAATTCTTGAAGCGGGTAGAACTCTTGGACTTGGTAAACTAGAAGTATTCTATAAATTAGCTGTTCCAATGATTAGACCAGCAATTATTGGGGGCCTCATGCTCGTAATCATGGAAACTTTATCTGATTTCGGAGCAGTTGATCACTTTGCCATTTCAACTTTTACAACTGGAATATTTAGAACATGGTACGGCATGTATGATATTGAAACCGCAAAGCAGTTAGCTTCATTGTTACTCATATTTGCAATTCTATTAATTATATCTGAACGTTACTCTCGAAAAAATGCTAGATATTCAAATGCCAGCTCAGTCTTTAAGCCGCTTTATTTAACTAGGCTGAAAGGTAGTACAAATATTTTAGCAATGTTAATTTGTTTCGTTCCAATCTTTGTTGGTTTTTTATTGCCTGTGATGGAACTTGGGTACTGGGCATTTAATTACAAGTTAGATTTTTTTAATGATAAGTTTCTTACGACTGCATGGAATACATTTTACTTAGCAATAATAGCAGCCTTCTTATGCAGTTTATTAGCTGTTCTTATAAATTTCTCAATTAGATATAAAAAAAATAATTATCTGAAGTTTATGAGTTCCTTTTTGACTGTTGGTTATGCCGTGCCAGGTTTGATACTTGCAATTGGCGTTATGCAGCTACTCACATTTTTAGACAGAAACATGGGAGATAATTATTTTGATTTTGTGCTTACAGGTAGTCTAGTTGGATTAGTTTTAGCTTATATAATAAAATCCTATGCGCTCTCAAGTTCTACGATTGAAGCTGGATATCAGCGTATAAATATGAGAATTGATGATGTAGCAAAAACACTTAAAACATCAGGCTGGTCTCTTTTATCATCAGTTCATTTGCCATTATTAAAAACTAGTTTTCTAACAAGCATGTTATTGGTAGTTTCAGAAGTCATAAAAGAACTTCCCGCAACGCTTATTTTGAGGCCATTTAATTTTGATACATTAGCTGTATATACTTATATATATGCAGCAGAAGAAAGAATGTACGATGCTGCTGCACCTTCTATTGCAATAGTTATGGTAGGGCTTATTCCAATAATAATATTGACTAGAATGATCAGAAGTTCTAGACCTGCATCAAGAGACTAATAATGGATATAATTCTTGAACTAAAAAATATAAAACATAGCTTCACAAGAGATAATGAAGTTTTAAAAGATATTTCTCTACAAGTAAATCGAGGCGAGATAATTACAATCTTAGGACCCTCTGGATGCGGCAAAACTACATTGTTAAGAATCATTGCAGGTCTAGAAGAACAATCAGCAGGAACAGTATCGATAGATAATGAACTTGTTTCAGGACATTTAAATCATGTAAATACTGAGGAACGAAATATTGGATTGGTTGTTCAGGAAAGAGCATTGTTTCCACACCTCTCGATTGTGAATAATGTAAAATTTGGAATAAAAGGTACTAATAAAAATAATACCGAGAGAGCTATGAGTTTATTAAAGTTATTTAGTGTTGAGAGATATGCAAAAAACTATCCCCATGAAATATCAAGTGGTGAACAACAAAGGGTTGCATTGGCAAGAGCTATGGCGCCAAATCCAAAAATTTTGTTAATGGATGAACCTTTTGGAGCTTTGGATAAGGAATTAAAAGTAAGATTGAGATCTGAAACAAATAAAATTCTTCGTGATAACCTCACTACAACTATCATTGTTTCTCACGATACTGAAGACGCGCTAGCAATGTCTGATAGAGTTTTAATCATGAAAGATGGTAATTTTATTCAAAACGGCAAACCTGAAGATGTCATCTCTATAAGTTCAACCGCATATCAAAAAAACCTCATTTAATTACCTTTTATTTGATGGTAATTTTTAACTTTTACTAATAAGGTATTAATATATATATATATTATTAGAAATAATTGAGGAACAAATGGGTATTAGTTTTTGGCAAATATTAATCGTTGTAGCGCTTCTTGTTATACTTTTCGGTAGAGGAAAAATATCTGAATTAATGGGTGACGTAGCCAAAGGTGTAAAAAGTTTTAAAAAAGGCATCAACGACGATGATGAACCAAAGTCAATAAATAAATCAGACGAAGACTCCAAAGATTAACCTTAAGTAATTGTTATGTTACCTGGTATCGGAGGAGTAGAGTATCTTGTCATTGCAGCATTAATTATCATTTTTGTTGGACCGAAAGATTTGCCAGCAGTATTAAGAACTTTTGGCAGGTGGTGGGGTAAAATTAGAAACTTTTCAAGAGAATTTAGATCTAGTATCAATGAGATAGCAAAAGAAACAGGCGTAGATGATATTAAGTCTAAAGTTGAAAATACAAATCCCAAAAACTTTACAGACGAGATGCGTGACTCGATAAATAAAAATATCATTCAGTCAGAAAATCAGAAAAAAGAAAATGAGTGATACAAATGAAACACTTGATGAAGGAAAGCAACCTTTAATTCAACATCTTGTAGAACTTAGAAGCAGACTTATTAAGTCACTAATTTTGATTACTGTTATGTTTGTTGTTGCATATATCTTTGCAGACACAATTTATAACTTTTTAGTTCAACCATATGCTGATGCTGTACAAGGTGAATCTGGCAGAAGGCTTATATTTACTGCTTTACACGAAACCTTTTTTACTTATTTAAAAGTAGCACTATTTGCCTCTATTTTTGTTTCTCTTCCATTTATACTGATACAAATTTGGATTTTTGTTGCACCTGGTCTTTATCGCAATGAGAAAACTGTTGTTATTCCATATTTAATTGCAACGCCAATATTATTCTTGTTAGGAGCGGCATTGGTTTATTATTTTATTATGCCACTTGCCATCAAATTCTTTCTATCTTTCGAATCGATTGGTGGTCAAGGAACATTACCAATCCAATTAGAAGCTAAGGTAAATGAGTATTTAAGCTTAATTATGCGTCTGATATTTGCATTCGGTATCAGTTTTCAACTACCAGTTCTTTTGACATTATTAGCAAGAGTAGGTTTTGTCAGTTCTGAAGGATTAAGAAAAAATAGAAAGTATGTGATTGTAGGAGTTTTTGCAGTAGCGGCTATTTTAACACCACCTGACCCGATCTCCCAAATAGGGCTTGGAATACCTATATTATTGCTGTATGAAATTTCAATATTTGCTGTAAAATTTATCGAAGGGAAAAAACCTAAATCCGAGTAAGACATGCATGACATTAAGAAAATAAGAGAGAATCCCTCAGATTTAGATGAGTTATTAGCCAAAAGAAAACATCCGCCAGTTTCAAATCAAATAATTGAATTAGATGAAAAGAACAGGAAAATTATTGGTGAGCTTCAAGTTATTCAAGAAGTGAGAAACACCAAGTCAAAGCTCATAGGAGAATATGCAGCTAATGGAAAAAATGATGAAGCCGCTAAGTTAAAGGCGGAAGTTGCAAGCTTAAAAGATAAAATGCAGGATTTAGAGAATAGTCAAAGAGAAAAACAAGAAGAACTTAATACTGTTTTATCTTCTTTACCAAATAATCCAGCAGATGATGTGCCAGTTGGTGATGAAAGTTTAAATAAAGAGATTAAGTTGGAAGGTACTAAAAAAGAATTTTCTTTTACTCCAAAAGAACACGATGAATTAGGCGAAAACCTCAATATGATGAGTTTTGAGCAAGCTGCAAAAATCTCTGGAGCAAGGTTTGTTGTACAAAGTGGCTTGATTGCTAGAATGGAAAGAGCAATATCTAATTTTATGTTAGATCTTCATACAAATGAATTTGGATATACAGAGATGAATGTTCCTATACTTGTTAAAGACCAATCAGTTTATGGTGTGGGACAGCTTCCTAAGTTTAAAGATGATTTATTTAAAACAACCGATGACTATTGGCTTATACCAACGGCCGAGGTTCCTCTTAGTAATATGACTAGAGAGTCAATTATTGATATTTTAGATTTACCTAAACGATATGTATCTCATACGCCATGTTTCAGATCTGAAGCTGGCGCAGCAGGGAAAGATACAAGAGGTATTATGAGACAACATCAATTTTATAAAGTTGAGCTTGTTAGTTTAACATCAGAAAGTCAATCTAAGGATGAACATGAAAGAATGTTAAGTTGTGCAGAGGAAGTTTTAAAAAGATTAAATCTTCATTATAGAGTTGTCATATTGTCTTCTGAGGATATGGGTTTTGCTGCACAAAAAACATATGATATTGAAGTATGGTTGCCTGGTCAAAAAGCATACAGAGAGATATCTAGTTGCTCTAATTGTGGAGATTTTCAAGCAAGAAGAATGAACTCTCGTTACAAAGAAGGTAAAGAAACTAAATTTTTGCATACATTAAATGGATCTGGGCTGGCCGTAGGACGAACTTTAATATCAATTTTAGAAAACTATCAAAATGAAGATGGGACTATTCAGGTGCCAGATGCTCTTATTCCATACATGGGTGGAATAAATCAAATTTCAAATTAACTCATCTATATGTCATTTATTAATCTTAATGAAGCGAGGATATTAATTACAAATGATGATGGAATATCTGCAGAGGGTATTAAAATACTAAGAGCTATTGCCAATGAATTTTCAGACGATGTCTGGGTCGTTGCACCAGAATTTGAAAAAAGTGGCGCATCACACGCTTTGTCTTTTCAAAGTGAATTAACACTTAAAAAGTATGAAGAGAAGATATTTTCCGTTAATGGCACTCCTAGCGACTGTGTCGCAATTGGTCTAAGCAGTGTATTAAAAGATAAAAGGCCAGATTTAATTTTGTCAGGTATCAATAGTGGATGCAATGTTGGAGAGGATGTTACATATTCAGGTACAATTGCTGCAGCAATGGAAGGTTTAATCCGACGAATTCCATCAATTGCAATCAGTCAAAATTATGAAGCTGGCAAAAAAAATCAAATATCTTGGGATGCTTCAAAAACATATTTGAAAGATTTACTTGTTGATTTAACAAAAAATGGATGGGGCAAAAATGTTTTTATAAATATAAATTTCCCCTATTGTTCAGCAGATCTGGTAGAAAGCATTCAAATCACGACACAGGGCAATAGAGAATCGGATGATTTGATTATTAGAGAGGTTGAGAGGTCAAAGTTTAGGTTTGGCTTAAGAAGAAGGCTTGAAGATAATGCCAAACTAACTATTGCTCCAATAAATGAAGTTATCGAAGGATACATGAGTGATGTTGAGGCTATAGCCAATAAACATATTTCAGTTACACCCTTTCATCTTGATTTAACCCACCACAAGAGCCTTGAAGCCTTAAAAAAAGCTTTAAAATTAAACCTAAACTAATTATTTAGTTCAAAATCATTGGCTAAGTATGTATATTGCCGTTGAAATTTAAAAAGGAGCGAACCATGGAACAAATGCTGATTCAATTAATGCCATTATTTTTAATTTTTGCAATCTTCTATTTTTTGCTAATAAGACCTCAGCAAAGAAGAGCAAAGGAGCATAAAGAAATGGTTGCAGCTGTTCAGCGTGGAGATAAAATTGTCACTTCTGGTGGTATCCGCGGAAAGATAAATAAAGTCATTGGCGATACTGATGTAGAGGTAGAAATATCCTCTGGAGTAAATGTTGTTATAATTAAATCAACTATTGCTGAAGTAGAGAAAGTTAGTACTTCATAGTAAAATAACTAATGCTCTATTTCTCAAATCTCAAAACTTTTTCCGTTCTTTCTGTAATAATAATTACGCTATTTTTTGCTGTACCAAATTTTTTCTCTAAAGAACAATTAAATAGCTTTCCAAATTTTATTCCAAAGCAACAAGTTAATCTTGGCTTGGATCTTCAAGGAGGTTCACATTTATTGTTAGAGGTTGATACCGAGGAAATTATAAAGGAGAGAGTAGAAAACCTTAATGCAGACGTTCGAAGAGTCTTAAAGAAAAACAACCTTAATTATAGTAATTTCAAGGTTTCAAATGAGTCCTTAAAATTTGTTGTAGAAGATTTTAATAGCGAAATTCAAAAAGAAATTTCCGAACTATCCATGAGTAACTCTCAAAATATTCTTGCAATGGGAGATCAAACTAATTTAATCATCACCCAAGAAGAAAACACAATTCAGATAAATTTTACTGAAGAATTTATAAAACAATCTGTTTCGAATGCGGTTGCCCAATCCTTAGAAATTGTTCGAAGGAGAATAGATGAGCTCGGCACAAGAGAGCCATCAATACAAAGACAAGGGTCATCCAGGATAATAATTCAATTACCAGGTATTGATGACCCAGACCGTATAAAGTCCTTGCTGGGCCAAACAGCTAAACTTACTTTTCAATTAGTCGATACCTCAGTCAATTTTGACCCATTTAATCCTTCAAAGGCACCAATTGGTTCAGAAATTTTGGTATCTGATGCAGATGAAGAGTTTAAATATATTGTAAAGAAGCGAATTATGGTTGGAGGAGAAAATCTTGTTGATGCGCAACCTGGTTTTGACCCTCAAACAAATGAACCAATAGTATCTTTTAGATTTGATCGTATAGGCGCAACAAAGTTTGGAAGGGTTACACAGCAAAATGTAGGCAAACCTTTTGCGATTGTGCTTGATAATAAAGTAATAAGTGCGCCAGTAATAAGAGAATCTATTTTGGGTGGTTCTGGTCAGATCTCTGGCGGTTTTGACTCAGAAGAAGCAAATGATCTTGCTATTCTTTTGCGAGCTGGTGCTTTACCGGCCCCACTTATTATTTTAGAAGAAAGGTCGGTCGGACCTGATCTTGGTGCCGACTCAATCGAAGCGGGTCAATTTGCAGCAATAATTGGTTTTATTGCTGTGATTATTTTTATGATATTTGTCTATAGATATTTTGGCCTGCTTGCAGATATAGCATTAATTATAAATTTATTTATGGTCCTTGGCGTTTTATCTTTGTTTCAAGCAACTCTCACACTACCCGGTATCGCTGGAATAATATTAACAATTGGAATGGCTGTGGATGCAAATGTATTGATTTTTGAGAGAGTTAGAGAAGAAATTAGAAATGGATCAAATATGATGAACGCTGTTGAAAACGGTTATAAAAGAGCTTTATCAACTATATTAGATGCAAATATCACAACGTTGATTGCTGCAATAATATTATTTTTTATGGCTTCAGGCCCAGTGAGAGGATTTTCTATTACGCTAGCTATTGGAATTTTTACATCAGTTTTTACTGCATTTACTTTCACAAGGTTACTAATTTCATTAAACGCGAAAAGATTAAAGCCAAATTTTGTAGGCCTGAGTAAAAATGCTTAATATTTCTGGAACACAAATTAATTTTTTAAAAGTAAGGGTAATTACCTTTATTCTTTCTGCAATATTGATATGTCTTTCAATAGGTGCTTTTTTTGTAAATGGATTAAATTTCGGAATTGATTTTAAGGGCGGCACACTTATTGAAATCGAAACATCTCAAGAAATTGAAATTTCTGGCTTGAGGGATAACTTAAATACTCTTGAACTGGGTGATGTTCAAGTTCAAGAATTTGGATCTAGTAAAAATTTACTAATAAGAGTGGAGCAACAATTAGGCGGAGATCAAGTTCAACAAGATGTTGTTCAAATTGTAAAAGATAGCTTAGGATCTTATCTTTCAACAGATATAAATTTTAGAAGAACTGAGGTTGTAGGACCTAAAGTTAGTGGAGAATTGATACAATCTGGTGCCATAGCAATTTTTGTCGCAGTATTTGCAATGCTTGTTTACATATGGTTTAGGTTTGAGTGGCAATTTTCGCTTGGAGCAGTTTTAGCGCTTGTTCATGACGTCATATTAACGATTGGAGTTTTTTGTATTACTCAACTAGAGTTCAATTTACCTATCATTGCTGCAATACTTACTATTGTTGGATACTCAATGAATGATACAGTCGTTGTGTACGATAGGGTCAGAGAAAACTTACGCAAGTACCGTTCAAAGGAAATTACAGATTTATTAAATTTGTCGATCAACGATACTTTATCAAGAACAATCGTAACATCTGTTACCACGCTTTTAGCTTTATTATCATTATTTATTTTTGGAGGTGAAGTGATTAAAGGGTTTACGTTCGCAATGATTTGGGGAGTTGTAGTTGGTACATATTCATCTATCTTTGTAGCAGCGCCATTACTTAGATACCTTGATGTTAAACGTGAGTGGAATACAACTTCAGCGGTAGACTCGACGAGATAAATTAGTAGAGATTCTGTGCAACTACCATTGATAGCAGCATAGGAATGGAAAGTACTGTGTTCGTTCTTGAGAACAGCATAGCTGTTCTAGCTGATTTTGCTTTTGTATCTGCATCAACTTCAACAATTCCCAATGCTTTCTTTTGATTTGGCCAAATAACCATCCATACATTATAAGCCATTATAATAGCAAGCCACATACCAATACCTATTGTAAGTTCTTTACCATTAAATCCATAAGCCAATGTAAATGTAAGAGCGTTGACTGATCCTTCATGTCCATAATAAAGAGCAAGAGTTGTAAGTCCTGTAATTAATGTTGCTAAAGCAGCCCATCTGAACCAGAAAAGTGCCGCAGGGGCAATAACTTTTCCTATTGCTGGTTTTTGCTCATCAGGAATATTTGGCATATTAGGAATCTGCACAAAGTTAAAGTAATAGAGAAGCCCAATCCACATCACTCCAGATATGACGTGAAGAAATCTCGAGAGTGAGGCCCAATATAGTTGGTCAAAACCGCCATAGTGGCCTGTAACCATAATGAGCAATAGAATTGCCAACAGAGTTCCAAGAATAACTGTTCTCTGTAATGATTGTAAAATTGATGCCATTAACTATTCATAGCATGTTTTATGCGTGTATGTAAAATATTTATGTAACTATTTTAGGATTTTATTTAAATATTGTCCTGTATAACTTTTTTTGACTTTTGCAATTTCTTCTGGTGAACCGCTTCCTATTATTTCACCGCCGCCGTCACCCCCTTCCGGGCCCAAGTCAATGATCCAATCGGCTGTTTTTATTACATCTAAATTATGCTCTATCACAACAACAGTGTTGCCCTGATCAACTAAAATTTGAAGTACCTCGAGAAGTTTCTTAATGTCATGCACATGAAGTCCCGTAGTTGGCTCATCAAGTATATACAAGGTTTTACCTGTGGCTCTTTTTGAAAGTTCTTTTGAAAGTTTAATTCGTTGCGCTTCACCACCTGATAAAGTAGTAGCTTGCTGACCAATTTTTATATAACCAAGTCCTACATTTTGAAGTGTATCGAGTTTCTTTTTAATCATTGGAATTGCCTCAAAAAAAGAACATCCTTCTTCAACTGTCATATCTAAAATATCTGCAATACTTTTATCTTTGTACTTGATTTCAAGCGTTTCTCTATTGTATCTTTTGCCTTCACATTCATCACAGGTGACATATACATCAGGAAGAAAGTGCATCTCTATCTTAATTACACCATCACCTTCACAAGCTTCACATCTACCGCCCTTAACATTAAATGAAAATCTTCCAGCTTTATAACCCCTGGCTTTTGATTCCGGCAAACCGGTAAACCAGTCCCTTATAAAAGTGAAGGCTCCGGTGTAAGTAGCAGGATTTGATCTTGGGGTTCTTCCAATTGGAGATTGGTCAATATCTATGACTTTATCAAGCTCTTGAAGTCCCTTTATTTCCTTGTGTTTTGCAGGTGTATACCTTGACCCGTTCAATGTTTGGGCGACTGACTTAAAAAGCGTATTAATTGTTAAAGTTGATTTACCACTACCAGAAACTCCGGTAATACAAGTAAGTGTTCCAAGGGGAATTTCGCAATTGACATTTTTAAGATTATTGCCCTCAGCTTTTATAATTTCGATATATTTATTGTTTAGTGCTTTTCTTCTATTACTAGGTATTTCAATTTTTAGTTTACCAGATAAATATTGACCAGTAATGCTGTTTTGATTTTTTTTAATTTTAGTAACATTACCTTCAGCAACTACTCTTCCACCATTGACGCCAGCAGCTGGTCCCAAGTCAACTACATGATCAGCAGTCGTGATTGCCTCTTCATCGTGCTCAACGACAATAACTGTATTTCCAAGATCTCTTAATCTTTTAAGTGTTTTTAACAATCTTTCATTATCACGCTGATGCAAGCCAATCGAAGGTTCGTCAAGCACATAGAGAACTCCTGTTAAACCTGATCCAATTTGGGATGCCAGACGAATACGTTGTGATTCACCGCCTGATAAACTACCCGAACCTCTTGAAAGAGTCAGATATTCAAGCCCTACATTATTTAAAAAAAGTATTCTTTCATTGAGTTCTTTAAGAATTCTAAATGCAATTTCTTTTTCTTTTTTAGTTAATTTTTTTTCAAGTTTCTGAAACCAGATAACAAGTTCTTTAATAGATTTGTCGCATACCTCACCTATGTGCAGTTTATCTATCTTTACAGCCAATGCAGTCTCTTTAAGCCTAAAACCATTGCATGCATGACATCTTACTTCACTTTGATATCTCTCAATTCTTCCACGCATCCAATCACTTTCTGTCTCTAGATATCTGCGCTCAAGATTATTAATTACTCCTTCGAAAGGCCTTTCATATTCATAACCGTCATCATAAGTAAACTTTAATTCTGTTTCGCCAGAGCCATAAAGAACTATGTTTTGAACTTTTTTTCCTAGTGATTTCCAGGGTGTATCAAGTGAAAATTTATATTTTCTAGCTACAACCTTTAAAATATTTCTAAAATATCCGTATCTCGAGACTGGCCAAGGAGCAAGTGCATCCTCATTTATTGACAGGTTTTTATTTGGAACAACTAGATTAGGATCAATTGATAAATCGGTTCCAATTCCATCGCACTCCTCACATGCTCCATATGGATTATTAAAAGAAAATAACCTGGGTTCAATTTCGTCAATTGTGAAACCGGATACTGGACAAGCAAATTTTGATGAAAATAGTTCATTATCTACTTTACCATTTTTGTTTTCGAAATTTTCAACGATCACCAATCCATCACTTAAATTGAGAGCAGTTTCGACACTATCCGCCAACCTGTTTCCTATCTCATCATTTAGTAGGATACGGTCTACTACAACCTCGATATCATGTTTCTTCTTTTTATCAATTTCAGGTAAGGAATCGAATTCGTATAATTCTCCATCAATCTTCACTCTTTGAAAACCTTTCTTGTGCAATTCTTGTAATTCCTTTTTGTACTCACCTTTTCTTCCTCTGATAATTGGAGACAATATTAGAAACTTTGAACCAATTTCTCTTTCTTTTATTCGATCAACTATTTGAGTCACTGTCTGACTTTTAATGGGTAATCCGGTTGCAGGAGAATAGGGTATTCCAATCCTCGCAAAAAGAAGACGAAGATAATCATAAACCTCAGTTACAGTTCCAACTGTTGACCTAGGATTTTTTGATGTTGTTTTCTGTTCGATGGAAATTGCGGGACTTAATCCTTCTATTAAATCAACATTTGGTTTTTGCATCATTTGCAAAAACTGTCTTGCATAAGCCGATAAGCTCTCAACGTATCTTCTTTGACCTTCAGCATAAATAGTATCAAATGCAAGGGAAGATTTACCTGATCCAGACAAACCAGTTATTATTGTCAGCTTCTCACGGGGTATTTTAACGTTAACATTTTTTAGATTATGTTCACGAGCTCCTTGTACGGAAATTGTCTTACTCATAAGAATTAATTAATCTTAACACTCCTGATTTAAAGATAACCTGTGCATAAACAGTAAAATAGGGATTTTTGTATGTACAGTGCATCAATATCTGGATAAATTACAGTATATGGCTGCTAGTTTAAATAAAGTAATGCTAATAGGTAATCTTGGAGCAGACCCCGTAATGCGTCAGACTCAAGATGGAAAAAGGCTTGCCCAGCTTAGCTTAGCCACATCCGAGTCATGGAAAGACAAGGCTACAGGAGAGAAAAAAGAAAAAACAAGTTGGCATAGAATAGTCATATTTAACGATGGTTTAGCAGGTGTTGTTGAGAGTTACCTTAAAAAAGGTTCAAAAATTTACATTGAGGGCCAATTACAAACTAGGAAATTTACAGATCAGAGTGGAGTTGAAAAATATACGACTGAAATTGTTCTTGGAAACTACAATGGCACACTTACCATGCTTGACTCAAGGAGCTCAGGAGGTGGCGATTCAATTCCAGATATGGGTTCAGATATAAATCAAGATATGGGAGAAAGCGCTCCACCTGACCTTGATATAGACGACGAAATACCCTTTTAAGTTTACTTTTTTCAATCGAAAACTGGGCAATTTTCTGATATAATATTCATAATTTTTATAACAAAATCGTGCTTATTTTTCCTATTTTTTAGGGATTTTTAGTGCTTCAATAGGTAATAGAATTGACTGATTCCAAGGATCAAAATGAAGATCTTAAAACAGGTAAAGAGCAATCTGTAATCCCCATACTAATCGATACAGAAATGCAAAATTCTTACCTCGATTACGCTATGAGCGTAATCGTTAGTAGGGCATTACCCGATGTTAGAGATGGACTAAAACCAGTTCATAGACGGATTTTATATGCAATGCATGAGTCAGGATATGAGTGGAATAAGCAACATAGAAAGAGTGCTCGAGTTGTTGGTGATGTAATTGGTAAATACCATCCGCATGGGGATCAAGCTGTTTATGATGCGTTGGTCAGACTTGCCCAAGACTTCTCAATGAGCGTGCCTCTATTAGATGGTCAAGGTAATTTTGGATCAATGGACGGCGATAGGGCCGCTGCAATGAGATATACAGAAGTTAGAATGGCAAAAATTGCTAGTTTCCTTCTTGAAGATATAGAAAAAGAAACGGTCGACTTTAGACCTAATTATGATGAAACTGAAAGTGAGCCATCTGTTCTTCCTGCAAAATATCCAAACCTACTTGTCAACGGTGCAGGTGGTATAGCCGTTGGTATGGCGACTAACATTTTACCTCATAATTTAGGAGAGGTCATTGACGCTAGTATTGCTTACCTTAAAAATACCGACGTAACTTTTGAGGAAATAAATCAAATTATAAAAGGCCCAGACTTTCCTACGGGAGGGACAATTATTGGCATAAAAGGTATAAAAGACTCTCAGTCATCAGGAAGAGGCTCAATCATTGTTCAGGCAAAATCAAACATAGAGGAATTTAAAACAGATCGAGAAGCAATTGTTTTTACCGAAGTACCTTACCAAGTTAACAAATCATCTTTGCTTGAAAAAATAGCTGAACTTGTCAGAGATAAAAAAATTGATGGCATAAGTGATTTAAGAGATGAGTCTGACCGCCAAGGAGTGAGGGTTGTTGTTGAATTAAAAAAAGGGGTAATATCACAAGTTGTATTAAATAAATTATATAAATTTACTGCACTAAAAAGTTCTTACGGGGTCAATTCATTGGCGTTGGTAAACGGAAAACCAAAATTAATGAATATAAAAGAATTCATTCACCATTTTATAGAATTCAGAAAAGAAATAATCAGAAACAGGACTCGTCATGATCTCGGCAAAGCAAGAGATAGGGCCCATGTATTGATTGGCCTAGCAGTTGCTGTTGCTAATGTTGATCAAATAATAGAAATAATTAAAAGCTCCAAAGATCCTAATGAGGCAAGAACCTCGCTTCTTAAAACTAAGTGGCTAAGCAAGGATATTGATGATTTGTTAAAGTTAGTTGATGACCCAAGGCAAATTAAAAATGAAAAAGAAATTTATTTAACAGACGAGCAGGCCAAAGCGATATTAGAGTTAAGGTTACAACGTTTGACAGCTCTAGGTAAAGATGAGATCAAGTTAGAGTTATCAGATCTTTCTAATCAAATAAACAAATTCCTCTCAATATTAAGGGATACTGAGGTATTGAATGATGTAATAAATGTTGAGCTAAATGAAATTAAAAAGCAATTTGCAAAACCAAGAAGAACAGAAATTAATGAGGGCGAGGCTACAGATATTGATCAAGAAGACCTTGTTCAAAGAAGTGATATGGTCGTAAGTGTAACAAACTCAGGTTATATAAAAAGGGTTCCTTTAAATATGTACAGAGCACAGAAAAGAGGTGGCAAAGGAAGAGCGGGAATGAAAACCAATGATGAGGATTTTGTAACTCAAGTTTTTACATCAAGTACTCATGACAATATGTTGTTTTTCTCGTCTGGAGGAATAGCTTACAAACTTAAGACATGGAAGATTCCTGAGTCATCACCTCAAGCTAAGGGCAAAGCAATAATCAATCTCTTAAATCTTAAAGACACTGAAAGTCTATCAAGTATCCTTGTGTTGCCAGAAAATAAACAATCAAATGGAAATGAGTATTTAATATTTGCTACATCAGACGGCAGCATCAGAAAAAATAGTTTAGAAGATTTCAAAAGGATTCAAGCAAATGGTAAAATTGCAATGAAATTAGATAATAATAATGCAATCGTAGGTGTAAAACTTTGTAGTGATGAAGACGATATTTTATTATCAACAAAACATGGAAAGTGTATTCGAACTCCTGTTTCAAAACTGAGAACAACTAAAAGTAGAAGTTCGGTGGGTGTAAGGGGCATCAGGCTAACAAAAGATGATAAAATTATTTCAATTTCTGTCATTTCTCATACTGATGTATCGTCAGCAGAAGCAAAAGCTTACTTAAAAATGATTTCAAAGGAAAAAGGAATGCAAGAAGAAACTGAGAGTGACGATAATGATACTGATAACTCTGTTTCTGACATTGAAATATCTAAGGATCGATATGATGAATTAAAAGCGAGAGAACAATTTATTTTAACCGTTACTGAAAATGGCTTTGGCAAAAGGTCTTCTTCTTACCAGTTTAGAGTTTCTAATCGCGGAGGATCGGGCATTATGTGTATTGCGACATCAGATAGAAATGGCGATGTTCTAGCTTCTTTTCCAGTCAATAATGATGATGATATAATGCTGATAACTAAAACAGGTCAATTAATTCGCTGCCCGGTAAAAGATGTTCGCGTAGCTGGTAGAAATACGCAGGGAGTAAGTATATTTAAAACAACAAAAGAAGAAAAAGTTGTTTCTGCAAGCAGAGTTGAGCTAGATAGTTAATAAATTACTAGAGGTCTTTAAATAATCATTATATATTCCAAACATGAGTAGAACTGGCATATATCCTGGAAGCTTCGATCCCATTCATAAAGGGCACATTGATATTATCAATAGGGCTACAAAACTTGTTGATAAATTATATATCGCAGTTGCTGACAGCCCGCATAAATCACCTTTATTTGATTTAGATGAAAGAAAAGAAATGATAGAAAATGAGTTTTCATCAAATGATAAAATTGAAGTAATTGCATTTGATAATTTATTGATTGATTTAGCTAATTCGCTAGATGCAAAGATACTCATAAGAGGTCTTCGTGTTGTTTCTGATTTTGAGTATGAGTTTCAGATGTTGGGTATGAATAGACAATTAGATAATAATATTGAAACAGTATTCTTGATGGCAGACGCTCAACGGCAATCAATTTCCTCTAATTTTGTAAAAGAAATTGCACGTTTGGGAGGAAATATCAGTAATTTTACAAATAAGTTTGTTGAGCAAAAATTAAAAGATAAATTCAAATAAATAAAATGAATTTAATAAGAACTTTAATCTTTGTATTTTCATTTTTTATAGCGTTAATCGCAGAAGGAGTTGTCATGGCAAATGATCCAGAAAATTCAATCCAAATAGAGCTGAAAGATGGTAATGTAATAATAGAATTACTACCTGATATTGCTCCAAATCACGTAAATAGAATTAAAGAACTTGCAAGAGAAGGCTTTTATGATGGAGTACCCTTTCACCGTGTTATAGAGGGCTTTATGGCTCAAACTGGTGATGGCGAAAATAGAAATGGAACAGGCGGATCAACTAAACCTGATTTGAAAAATGAATTTGGTGATACACCTCATCTTCGTGGAACAGTATCAATGGCAAGAACAGCCGACCCGGATTCAGCTAATAGTCAATTTTTTATATGTTTTGCCGAGGCTCCACATCTAGACGGCCAGTATACTGTTTTTGGTCAAGTCGTAGAAGGGATGGAGTTTGTTGACAAGATTAAACGAGGAGAGCCAGGCTCTGGAAGTGTAGATGATCCAGATGAAATGATAACTGTAAGGGTCATTTCAGATCTATAATTTTCATGAAATTAAGTCAATTTGACTTTGAACTACCAGATAATCTTATCGCTGAAAGACCATGTGAGCCTCGAGAAGAATCGAGGATGTTGGTTTATAAAAATGAGATATCTGATACGAACTTCAGTAAATTTATTGATTATGTTGGCCATAATGACTTGGTTGTAATTAATAACACAAAAGTTATCCCTATTTTCCTTGAGGGATTTCACTCAAAAAAAAACATTAAGGTTACGCTTCATAAAAAACTATCAAGCAATAAGTGGCTTGCATTTTTGAAACCTGCAAAGAATGTAAGTGAAAACAGTATAATCAGTTTCAATAATGAGATCTCTTGTACAATTAGAAAAAAATTAGATTATGGTGAGGTTGAATTAGAATTTAATTGTAGTGAGGAAGAATTTGATAATTATTTGAACCAATTTGGACTTATGCCGCTGCCACCATATATTCAAAAAAAAAGGAAAAGTGATAAAAAGGATTTTACTGATTATCAAACTGTATATGCAAAAGAAAAAGGTTCTGTAGCAGCTCCTACTGCTGGTTTACATTTTAATGATGAAATAATAAACAAACTGGTTAAGAGTGATCAATTAGTTGAGATTACTTTACATGTTGGAGCCGGTACGTTCTTGCCTATAAGAAACGAGGATGTTGATAATCATGTAATGCATTCTGAGTACGGTATAATTGATGAAAAAACTGCACTGAAAATTAATCAATGTAAGAAAAGAGGTGGAAAAATTATTGCTGTTGGAACAACGACACTAAGACTTTTAGAAAGTGCCGCAAAAAATAATGTAGTAGAGAAATTTAATAGAGAAACAAATATATTTATAAAGCCTGGATATAAGTTTCAAATTGTTGATATGCTATTGACTAACTTTCATTTACCAAAATCTACTTTATTGCTATTAGTCTCCGCATTTGCAGGCACTGAAGAAATATTTAAAATTTATAAACATGCCGTAACAAATAAATACCGTTTCTTTTCATACGGTGATGTTAGTTTAATATTTAAGAAATGAGCGATTTTAAAATACTAAAAACAGATGGAAATGCCAGAAGGGGTAAATTAATAACCTCTCATGGGGAGATAAATACGCCTGCTTTTATGCCAGTTGGTACAGCTGCAACCGTCAAAGGTGTCTTTACAAAGGACTTAATTGAAACAGGCTCGGAAATCCTTTTAGGCAATACTTACCATTTAATGCTCAGACCAGGATCCGAACTAATAAAAGAATTCGGCGGGCTTCACAAGTTTATGAATTGGAACAAACCTATACTCACAGATTCTGGTGGATACCAAGTATTTTCTCTATCTAAACTAAGAAAGATTAGTGAGGAAGGTGTTAAGTTTTCATCACATATAGATGGAAAAGAAGTAATGCTTACTCCAGAAAGTTCAATGGAAATACAAACTAACTTAAACTCAGATATTGTAATGGCGTTTGATGAATGTACAGCTTTTCCTTGTACCCATGATCAAGCAAAAAACTCAATGGAATTATCTATGAGATGGGCGAAAAGATGTAAAGATTATTTCATAGAAAGAAATAACAACAAATTATTTGGCATCGTTCAGGGAAGCGTGTTTGAGGATTTAAGAAAAGATTCTGTAAAAGCTCTAGAAGCACTAAATTTTGATGGTTATGCAGTAGGGGGTCTTGCAGTAGGTGAAAGCCAAGCTCAAATGTTTGAGGTACTTGAATATACTTCGCCTCATCTACCTGACGACAAACCACATTATTTAATGGGTGTGGGCAAGCCTGATGATATTCTTGGTAGTGTTGCTAGAGGAATTGATATGTTTGATTGCGTATTGCCAACTAGAAGTGGTAGGAATGGACAAGCCTTTACTCGTCATGGAACAATTAATATTAGAAATGCAAAATACAAAAATTTAGATGATCCAATTGATAAGAACTCAGATAATCCTGTATGTAAAAATTACTCTGCTGGGTATATACATCATTTATTTAATGCAAAGGAGATGCTAGGTGGCATGTTGCTTTCTTTGCACAATATATATTTTTATCAGAGTCTTATGGCAGATATTAGAAAATCTATAGAGGAGGATCGCTTTATTTCTTTTTCAAAAGAATTTCTTGAAAGCTATAAATCTTAGTTACTTACCTTTGAATTCAGCTTTTTTCTTTTGAATGAACGACATTACTCCAATTTTGCTATCCTCAGTTTTGCCAGCAATTGTTTGTGCTGAGCTTTCCGCAGCAAGCTGACCTTCAAAGTTATTCGAAAAACTATCCCAATATAATTGTTTAATTAATTTTAAAGCTACAGTAGGTCCTGAAGCTAATGTTCTTGCTGTACTCATTACTTCTTCCATTAGTTTGTCATCTTCAACAACATGATTTACAAGACCCCATTCAAGAGCTTTATCAGCTAAAACTTTTTCACCAATTAATGAAAATTCCATTGCTCTTGCCATACCTATTTTTCTAGGAATTACGTACGTAGAGCTAGCATCTGGTACAAGTCCTATAAATTTAAACGCTTGATAAAAGTATGCAGATTTAGAAGCATAAACTAAATCTCCAAATACACCTAATGAACAACCTGCGCCAGCAGCCACTCCATTGACAGCCGTAATCAATGGAACATTTAGATTTTTTAAATCTATTAAAAAAGGATGGTAAACTTTTTCTAAGGTTTCTCCCGGATCTATATTATCACCTAAGCTTGCTCCTTCAACAAGGTTTGCGCCCGCACAAAAACCTCTTCCAGCTCCTGTTAGGACAGCACATCGAACTTTTAATTCTCCACTATTTATAGATTTTACTTGCTTATGAAGCTCTGAAATCATGTCCATAGAAAGCGCGTTTAGCCTTTCAGGGTCATTCAGCGTTAAAATAGCTATATCATCAACGATTTCAGTTTTTAAAACATTGGTCATTTATTAAGTATTACATGCATATGAGAAAACAAAAAAGTATATTTTTTTGTTATTTTGGATTAGTTTATAAAACTTGTTTAATAAAGGATAAAATATGGGATTAGGAAACGTATCTATAGGGAGCACTTATCCAGAGGTAAGTAGAGACGAAATGCTCTCAAAATTAAATAAATTAAAACAACCATTTTTAAAAAACTTCAACCCAGATTTAAATGTACGTATTGATCGTATAAAAAGAATACAAACTTTAGTTGAGGAAAATATAGATGCTTTTCACGACGCGTTAAGATCTGATTTTGGCACACGACATGAACAGTTAAGCTTAATGGCTGACACAATGCCTGTAATTAATAATGCAAAAGACGCCTTAAAAAATATTAAAAGATGGGTTAAGCCTGATAAGCGAAAACCTAACTTCCCATTAGGATTACTTGGCGCAAAAGCTTATGTTCAATTCCAGCCTTATGGAGTAGTTGGTGTTATTTCTCCTTGGAACTTCCCACTAACTCTAAGTATTGCGCCTCTAATAGAAATATTTGCGGCTGGAAATAATGCAATGATGAAGCTCTCAGAGTTCGTTCCAGCAACCTCTGAATTAACTGAAGAACTAATTAATAAATTTTTTAGTGATGAAGAAGTTGTTATAGTAAATGGAGGTCCTCAAACCTCGCAAGATTTTGCAGGGTTACCATTTGATCATCTGCTTTTCACTGGATCAACAAATGTAGCTAAAAAAGTTGCATCTGAGGCAGCATCAAATTTAGTACCGCTTACTCTTGAATTAGGTGGTAAGTCACCAGTAATTGTTGGTCCAAATGCCAAAATGAAAAAAAGTGTTGATAAGATAATGATGGGAAAGCTCTTAAATGGAGGGCAAATTTGCATATCACCTGATTATGTAATGGTTCCTGAGGGGCAAACGGATGAATTTGTTGATCATGCGAAATCCCATGTTAGTGAAAATTATCCAACGATAAAAAATAATCCAGATTATACATCCATAATTCATTTGAATCACTACGAGAGACTTCGTGAATTAGTAAAAGATGCTGAGTCAAAGGGAGCTACTATTGTAGAAATAAACCCTGCAAACGAAGACCTTTCACAACAAGAGCACCATAAAATATTGCCTACTTTAGTTTTAAATCCAACGGATGATATGAAAATTATGCAAGAAGAAATTTTTGGACCTTTATTGCCAGTAAAAACATACAAAAGCTTTAATGAAACAATAGAGTTTATAAATAAGAACCCTAAAGCGCTTGCAATATATTATTTTGGCGATGACAAAAAAGAAATTGATACTGTGTTAAACAATACTTCATCTGGTCAAGCGGTTATAAACGATGTCTTATTCCAATTTTCTATGCATGATCTACCTTTTGGAGGGGTTGGTCCTAGTGGAATGGGCTCTTATCATGGTTACGATGGCTTTAAGAACTTTAGTCATAAGAGATCAGTTCTGAAGGGTCAAAATATCTTAGATGCGGGTAAGATGATTACAGCTCCATTTACTGAATCTACGGAAAAAAATATAAAAAGGTTATCTTAGAGAATACTCTCAGCTGCTATTTTTTTTGAGTTTTCGACAATAAACTTAAATCTCAACTCAGGTTTTTTGCCCATTAAAGAATCTACAGATTTATGAGTTTTCTTTTTGTCTTTTGATGCAATTTGAACTTTTAATAAGGTTCTATTTTCCTGCGACATTGTTGTCTCTTTCAATTGAGCGGGCATCATCTCACCTAATCCTTTAAATCTATTAATTGTTACGTCTGAATCTTTAAATTCTTTTTTTATTATTTCATCTTTATGTTTATCATTTACAGCGTAATACGTTTTAGCTCCTTTAGAAATTTTGTATAAAGGAGGAACGGATAAGTACAGATGCCCTTCATCAATTAGTTTTGGAAATTCTTTATAGAAGAATGCCATCAATAAGGTGGATATATGAGCCCCATCAACATCAGCATCTGTCATAATTATAATTTTTTCGTATCTAATATCTTTACTATTAAATTTGTCTCCTCGCTTACATCCAATAGCTTGCATTAAATCAGTAATTTCCTGGTTTGCATTTATTTTATCTCTTCCAGCACTAATCACATTTAAAATCTTACCCCTTAAAGGCAATATGGCCTGTGTTTGGCGATCTCTAGCTTGTTTTGCTGATCCACCTGCCGAGTCTCCTTCAACAAGAAAAATTTCAGTTCCTTTATTTCCATCAATTGAACAATCAGCAAGTTTACCTGGTAAGGTTGTTTTTTTTCTTTTTATATTTTTTTCTATAATTTGATTTGATTTGCTTTGCAGTCTTAACTGTGATCGATTGAATGCGTATTGAAATAATTCTTCTGCCGACCTAGTTTTTTTTGTAAGCCATTGTTCAAATAGTTGTCGTACTTTCATTTCAATTTTACGGCCAGGCTCTATACTTGATAACTTTTCTTTTGTCTGACCTTGAAACTCAGGGTTTTCTATAAAAGCAGATAAGATTGATCCAGATGAACCAAAGAGATCTTCTTGATTAATTTGAGACGATTTCTTTTGGTATTTAATTTTTGAAAAGTCTTTAAATGCCTTATAAATTCCTGACTTGAAGCCACTTTCATGAGTTCCCCCCAATGGGGTTTTAATAGTATTACAATAAGATTCATTTATAGGTTCCATCGCATCAAACCAATTTATAATTCCCTCAATTTTACCGCTATCAACATCTAACTCGGTGTTGAAATAAAATGGATCTTCAAAAATAGGGTCATTGGGCGTGCAAAGATTATTTAAATAATCTTTAATTCCATCGGAGTAATGTAGTTTATCTGATAATGGAATATTTTTTTTGGCGGTTGCCTTACTACATGACCAATGAATTTCTACATCTGGTATAAGATAGGCTTTAGCTTTTGCCATGTCATATATAATTGAAGCATCAAATTCTATTTCTTTGCCAAAAATTTCTGGGTCTGGTGAAAATACTATTTTTGTCCCCTTTTTAAGAGGACCTTTTGCGGATGCTTTTAATTTATTTTTAGGAGAACCTTGACTATAAGTTTGTACAAAATATTTTTTATCTCTTGCGATTTCAAGAGTAAGTTTTTTAGATAGCGCGTTTACTACAGATATTCCAACTCCATGCAAACCGCCAGAAGTTTTATAATTATTTTTTGAAAACTTGCCCCCAGAATGTAGTGTTGTCATAATGACTTCAACTGCAGGTATTTTAAATTTTGGATGCTTATCAACAGGAATACCTCGCCCATTATCAGAGATTTCAATCGTGTCCTGAGAAATAAGCTTAATTTCTACCTTATTTGCAAAACCAGCAACAACTTCATCCATTGAATTATCAAGAACCTCGCTAACAAGGTGATGCATTGCCATAATATCTGTGCCCCCAATGTACATTCCAGGTCGCTTTCTGACTGGTTCTAAGCCTTCAAGGACTTCAATATCTTTTGCGGTATAAGATGAGTTTGAATTTTTTATTGTCTTTTTGGATGAACTCTTCTTTTTAATTGATTTATTTTTCTTTGATTTCTTTCTCATAGCAAACAATACAACTAATAATAGATTCTTTACTTTGTGTAATATTTATTTACTCTAACAGCATGAATTTATTAGGATTTTAGCATGCCAGTTCTTGAATCAAAAATAATGATTAATTCAGAGTCCTTCAAAAAAAATCAGGAGGACCACCAAAAACTTATTGATGAAATTAGAACTTTAGAACAAAAAATAGCTGATAATTCCGCTAGGTCGAAGGTTAAGTTTGATAAAAGAGGACAGTTGCTGCCTCGTGAAAGATTAAAAAGACTATTAGATCCAGGTAGTTTTTGGCTTCCATTATCCACCCTTGCTGGATACAAAATTGGTGATGATGATGGCGATAAAAATATTGGATGGGGAAACTCTATTAGCGGCATTGGTTATGTTGCAGGTGTTCGTTGTATGATTGGTGTTTCAGATGCGGGCATTAAAGGGGGAAGTGCATCTGCGATGGGCACTGAAAAGGCACTAAGAGGTGCTCAAATAATTTTTGAAAATAAATTACCTTTTATACAGTTAATTGAGAGCGCTGGTGCAAATCTGCTGAGACAGACCGATATGTTTATTAAAGGCGGTAGAAGTTTTGCAAATCTTTCTAAAATGTCAGCAATGGGAATTCCGACAATTGGCGTAGTTCATGGTTCATCAACTGCAGGAGGCGCTTACCAGACAGGCTTATCAGACTATATAATTGTGGTTAAAGAAAGGTCAAAAATATTTCTAGCAGGACCTCCCTTATTAAGAGCTTCGCTTGGTGAGATTGCTACTGACGAAGAAATTGGTGGAGCAGATTTACATTTTGCAGTTTCCGGACTTGCTGAATATATGGCAAACGACGATGCACATGCAATCGAGATTGCAAGAGATGTAATGAAGAATATTGGATGGAATAATGATTTCAATTCCACTCAAAAGTCTGAGTATGATGAGCCCGTTTATTCACCTGATGAGTTAACGGGGGTTGTTCCAGTTGATTATAAAACCCCGTATGATTGCCGGGAAGTGATTGCAAGAATTGTTGATGGTTCTGATTTCTTAGAGTTTAAAGAAGGCTGGGGCAAAACCCTCATAACAGGACATGCAACTATTCAAGGTTATAAAGTTGGAATTTTAGGGAACAATGGACCGATATTTTCTGAAAGTGCAAACAAAGCTACTCAATTCATACAAATTTGTTCTCAATCTAATACGCCACTTATTTTCCTTCAAAATATAACTGGCTTTATGGTGGGTACTAAAGAGGAAGCAAAAGGAATGATAAGGCACGGATCAAAGATGATACAAGCGGTAACTAATTGCACTGTTCCTAAAATAACACTTAGGATTGGAGCCTCTTTTGGTGCGGGAGAATATGGAATGGCGGGAAGATCTTATGATCCTAGATTTTTATTCTCATGGCCAAATGCAAAAATGAGTGTGATGGGAGGGGAACAGGCAGCTAGAACAATGGCTCAAGTAGCTCTTGAAGGTGCTGAACGAAAAGGTCAAGACCCCAAAAAAATATACGGAGAGAACCTTGAAATGCTTGAAGGCATGAAGCAGAAAATAATTGATCAGTACCGTGAGGAAGGTGAAGCAATATTTTGCTCAGCAAGATTATGGGATGATGGAATAATTGATCCAAAAGATACAAGAAAGATTTTAGGTGAATGCTTAAACATCATCAGTGATGGCGATAAAAGAGAATTAAAGCCAAATACTTTTGGCGTTGCAAGAATGTAATTAATTTTTTCCTGGAAGAATGTCAAGATATTTTGAAATAATGCCTAGCATTACTTCATCTGATCCACCGCCAATCGAGCCTAAACGTCCATCTCTATATGCTCTTGAAATAGGTGACTCATCCATATAACCCATGCCACCCCAATATTGTAAGCACTCATCGTTAACTTTTCTAGAAAGACGTGTTGCTTTTAGCTTTGACATTGAAGCTAGCTTTGTGCAATCACCACCATTTACATGAATCTCAATTCCTTTCCATGTAAGAGCTTTTAAAGCTTCAACCTCCGTCATTAGCTCAGAAAGTTTGTAATGAACAATCTGATTGTCTAGAATTGGCTTACCAAATGTCTTTCTTTGTCTTGTATAATTAATAGTCTCATTAATAGCTAATTCACAGCCAGTATAGCCAGCAATGGCTGCGTAAAGCCTTTCCTCTTGAAACTGCATCATTTGATAAATAAAGCCTTTACCTTCTTCTCCGACTAAATTTTTCTTTGGCACTCTTACATCGTCAAAAAATATTTCAGCAGTATCAGATGAATGCATACCCATTTTTTTTAGTTTACGATTGATTGTTACACCTTTTGTTCTTTTACCATCTTCCTTAAGAGGTACGCATATAAGAGATTTATTTAAATGTTTATTTTTATTGTCACTTTCAGTATTTGCAAGCATACACATCCAGTCTGCTTGTGTACCATTTGTAATCCACATTTTTGATCCATTGATTACGTAATCATCGCCATCCTTAATCGCATGAGTTTTAATAGCAGCCACATCAGAACCAGCACTTGGTTCAGAGACACCAAGGCAAGAAACAAGATCTCCTGTAATAGATGGTTTTAAAAATTCATTACATATCTCTTCGCTGCCGAAGCGCGCCAATGCTGGAGTTGACATATCTGTCTGCACACCAATAGCCATTGGAACACCGCCGCATTTAATATGCGCCAATGCCTCATTAAGAACTGCTCCATATGAATAGTCTAATCCAGATCCACCGTATTTTTCAGGTTTAGTTACACCAAGAAATCCTTGATCACCTAATTTTTTGAATAGCTCATGAGCAGGGAAAATTTCATTTTCTTCCCACTCGTCTACATAGGGGTTGATTTCATCTTCAACGAATTTAAGAGCTGATCTCTTTAATTCTTCGTGTTCTGTTGTTAATTCCATTTTACTATTTATAGCATTTTATTTACAAAGGTCACCTTTTAGAATTTAACTAATTGTCACACACTAAAATAGTTTTTGTATTCAATAGGGTGAGGAGAGTGTTCTAGATCATATACATCTTCCATTTTCAGGTCTATATATGCATCAATTTGGTCATCAGTGAATACTCCACCTTCAGTTAAAAAAGCCCTATCTTCGGCCACTGCCTCAAGTGCCTCTCTGAGAGAACCACAAACTGTAGGTAATTTTTTAACCTCTTCCTCTGGTAATTCATAAAGATCTTCATCTGCAGCATTTCCTGGATCAATTTTGTTTTTAATACCGTCCATCCCAGCCATAAGCATTGCTGAAAATGCTAAATAAGGATTTGCCGAAGGATCTGGAAACCTTACTTCAACTCTTTTTCCTTTAGGATTATCTGAAACAGGTATACGACATGAGGCGGATCTGTTTCTTGCTGAGTATACAAGTATCACAGGAGCTTCGAATCCTGGTATAAGTCTCTTATAACTATTTGTGCTAGCATTCGTAAACGCGTTAAGCGCTCTTCCATGTTTTATGATCCCACCAATGTAGTGCAATGCCATCTCGGATAAGCCTGCATATTTATCTCCCGCAAATAGAGGTTCGCCATTTTTCCATATGGATTGGTGTGTATGCATTCCAGTTCCATTATCGCCTTTAACTGGCTTAGGCATGAATGTGGCAGTTTTACCAAATGCATTTGCGACCATGTGTACGCCATACTTATAAAGCTGCATAGCATCGCCCTGTTTTAGTAAAGTATCAAATTTCAGTCCTAATTCATGTTGACTGGGAGCAACTTCATGATGATGTTTTTCCATCTTTAGTCCTAAATTTTTTAATTCTTCAAGAAACTCTGTTCTTATATCTTGTGCGCTATCAACAGGCGGTACAGGAAAATATCCTCCTTTTACACCTGGTCTGTGTGCTAAGTTGCCGCTTTCATAAGAGCGTCCAGAATTATATGGGCCTTCAGTACTATCAATTTCAAACATTGATTTGTTCATATCAACTTGAAATTTTACATCATCAAATATAAAAAACTCTGCTTCCGGGCCCATATATATTTTATCGCCAATTCCACTTGCTTTGACATACTCTTCTGCTTTTCTTGCAGTTCCTCTTGGATCTCTCTCATATGGTTTTTTTGAAACTGCATCGAGAACATCGCAAAAAACAATTAAAGTTGGTTGTGCTGTAAAAGGATCCATCACTGTTGTGGACAGATCTGGCTTAAGCACCATGTCAGATTCATTAATAGCCTTCCATCCCGAAATAGAGGATCCATCAAAGAAGACGCCGCTGTTTAGGAGATCATCGTCTACTGCTGTACCATCCATTGTCAAATGTTGAAGCTTCCCTTTTGGGTCAGTAAATCTCAAATCGAGATACTTGACTTCACCATTTTTAAATTTTTTTAGTACTTCGTTCGCAGTACCCATATGATCCCCTAATTATGGAATTTATTTAGTCAAAGTCCCAACTATATGTGCTACAATTTTGTATGGATCAGCATTCGATGCTGGCCTTCTATCTTCAAGATACCCATTCCAATTATGTTCAACAGTATAAACTGGAATACGTATACTAGCACCTCTATCACTTACACCATATGAAAATTTATCGATACTTTGCGTCTCGTGAAGTCCAGTAAGCCTCATATTATTGTCTGATCCATAAGCTGCAATACCTTCTTCATGAACCTTTCCAAGTTTGTCACACATTGATGTAAATAATTCTTCTGATCCAGAGGATCTCATTTGTTCATTAGAAAAATTAGTGTGCATGCCAGAACCATTCCAATCGCCAGTTTTTGGTTTTGGGTGAAAGTTCACTCCGACGCCATGTTCCTCAGCAGTTTTCATGAGTAAATATCGACTTACCCATAAGTCGTCAGCAGCCTTTATTCCTTTTCCAAAGCATTGATATTCCCATTGGCCAAGTGCAACTTCTGCATTAGTTCCAGTAAGTGTAATCCCAAGATCAATACAAGCTTTTAGATGTGCATCTGATATCGCTCTACCAACAACATTGCCCGCTCCAACGCCACAATAAAATTCACCCTGCTCTCTTGGTGTGCCGTCTTCCCAGCCAAGTGGTTCACCAGTTTTAGCGTCAGTTAAAAAGAATTCTTGTTCAAAACCAAACCACCATTCGTCAGTAACAACTTCCGCTGCCGCAGCTCTAAAGTTTGATGGATGAGTTGTATGGTCTGCAGCCTGTACCTGTGTCATCACTATATCGTGTCCATTTGGATTAGAATAAGTTTGAACAGGAAGAAGAAGACAGTCTGAGCTTCCTCCCTCTGCTTGTTGAGTAGATGAACCATCAAATGACCAGTCTGGTGCTGATTTTTCTTCGGTTGCTTTTACTTTACTTCTCATAAAAGGCTCTGGTGTATAACCATCAAGCCATATGTATTCATAAGTTTTCATATCTGACATTAATTTCTCCCTGAATTAAGTTTATAATGCGTCCGAACCAGTCTCGCCTGTACGAATTCTCATAACTGTTTCAACGTTCGAAACAAATATTTTACCATCACCAATACGATTTGTGTTTGCTGAAGCCCTAATCGCTTCGACGGCCGTATCGACAAGATCATCTTGTAAGATTATTTCTAATCTAATTTTCGGAAGAAAATCACCATATTCAACACCAGTGTTAACTTCAGTAAAACCTCTTTGTCTGCCTAAGCCTTTGGCTTCAGATATAGTGATCCCACGCACCCCAACTTTTTCAAGTGCTTCTTTTACATCATCTATCTTAAATGGCTTTATGACAGCTTCGATTTTTTTCATATTGAGCTAACTCTTAAGTTTTATACATTAATTTTCTGAAAGAAGTTAAAATTAATGATAGAATGTATATATAATGTTTTTATGCCAAATTGACATATAGATTTAATTACAAGTAGAGGTAAATTTTACTTATCTTTATTTAAAACATACACTTATAGGCGATCTCTAATAAATGACTCAATACATCCTTAGTAACAAAGAAATGGCAAAGGCCGACCTTTTAACTATTGAATCTGGTATTTCTAGTTTGGATCTGATGTTTAACGCAGGAAAGAAAGTTTTCAACAATCTTCCTGTTCAAAGAGGTGAAAGGGCGCTCTTTATTTGTGGTCCGGGAAATAACGGTGGCGATGGCTATGTTGCAGCTGACCTTCTTTTAAAGCAAGGTATGGAAATTGATATTTATTGCCCTATAAGTAAAGCCAAGGAAAGTAATGACAATTTACATTATAAACAAAAACTTAATAAATCATTATTTGTTTCCAAAATTAGAAGTTTATCAAATTATTGTTATGTAGTTGACGCTTTGTTTGGTACTGGGTTATCAAGAACAATGTCAAATGATTTAAGTTCTTTAGTTAGTAAAATTAATCAATCTAAATTAGATGTTTTCTCCGTAGATATTCCATCTGGCATTAATGGCGATACTTCTGCTGTTCTTGGAGAAGCTTTTAAAGCTTCAAAAACAATTACTTTTTTTAATAAAAAAAAATGTCATTATTTGTATCCTGGAAAAAAATATTGTGGAGAAATAGTAGTTGAGGATATTGGAATTAAAAAAAACGTATTTGATAAAATCATGCCGAATATAAAAAAAAATGATCCATCATTATGGATTAAAAATTTTCCATTTCCAGTTTCAAGTGATCATAAATATTCAAGAGGAATGCTTGTAATTAATACTGGTCCTCAATTTCAAACTGGAGCAGCTCGATTAGCCGGTCGATCAGCTATGCGCGTTGGGGCAGGAGCAGTAACAATGGTCTGCGATGAAGAAACAGCAAAAATATTAGAACCACAAATCTCAGTTGAATTGCTATCAGTGATAAAAGAAAAAAACGATTTCCAAAAACTTTTAAAAGACAAAAGAGTTTCAAGTGTCCTCATAGGTCCTGGAAATGGAGTAAACGACGAGACTAAAGCTAGAACTTTAATGGCACTGGCTTTTGTGGATCATTGTGTAATTGATGCAGACGCAATTACATGTTTTGAAAATAATCCAAAAGAATTATTTATTGATACTTATCCGCATACAATACTCACACCTCATGAAGGTGAATTTAAAAGACTATTTGGTGAAGGTATTGCGTTAATGGAAGATAAAGTGCTCAAGTGTGTTGAGGCAGCCAAATTAGCAGGCAGTATAGTTTTACTCAAAGGCGCTGATACAGTTATTGCTGACCCTGAAGGTAATGTTGTAATAAATGTAAGCGAAGCTCCATATCTAGCAACCGCAGGATCAGGCGATGTTCTTGCTGGAATCATTTCTTCACTTGTTGGAGATAATAAGATGAATGCTTTTGATGCGGCTTGCGCTGGAGCATATATTCACTCAAAACTTGGAGAAATGATAGGTCCGGGGCTAATTGCAGAGGATCTTATTGACAACATCCCCCTGATGATTAAAAAGCTGCATTCGTATGTTGCAGAAAGTAATTAAAATATCATCTCTTCTAATATTTTTTCTTACATTCAGTTTGAATATAAGTTTAGCAGAAGATCAGATTTATAAATTAAAATCCAAAAACACTAACTTTATTGGATCTGTAGCAAAAGAAAAAGATGGTTCAAAAACTATTTCTTTTGTCGGCATTCCCTTTGCAAAGCCTCCAGTTGATGACTTAAGATGGAAAGCTCCAAGAGAATTAGATCTGATGCCTGATACATTTGAAGCTAAAACCTTACCTAATCGATGTATGCAAGTTAGTAATTTTTATGACTCAATGGACGGTATTGAGGGAGGTTCAATAATTGGATCTGAGGACTGTCTTTATTTAAATATTTATCTGTCAGAAAAGGCATACAACAGTAAAAAGAAATTGCCAGTCATGTTTTGGATACACGGAGGTGGAAATACATGGGGTTATTCAGCTTCAAACTTGTATACTTCAGGCGATTTCATAATGGAACATGATGTAATTTTAGTCACAACAAACTATAGATTAGGTCCTTTTGGATGGTTTGCCTTCAGCGGTTTAAATGAAGACTCAGATAATGAACTTGATCAAAGTGCAAATTTTGGAACTCTTGATATTATAAAATCACTTAAGTGGGTTAATGAGAATATTTCAAATTTTAATGGTGACCCAAATAACATTACCATATTTGGTGAGTCTGCTGGAGCAAGAAATGTAATTTCACTTATGACTTCACCTTTAAGTGAGGACTTATTTCAAAGAGGAATTAGTCAAAGCGGTTATCTCGGCTCAGACTCATTAGAGTTTGCAGAAAATAATGAAAGAGCAGGATCAAAAAGTTTATTAAGTCACTTAATTAAATCAAAGAACAAATCAATATCTGATGAGGAAATTTCAAATTTCATGAGCAATCAGACGCTTTCTGTTGACCTTTTAAGAACTGCAGATGCAAAAGATATTATATCATATTATAGGCCAAGACCTGATGCAGCTGGATTAATTGATGTTCCAAATGTAATACCTGATGGAGTAGTAATCCCATATAAGGGAATTTATGGAGCTTATAGGGATGGGGAAATGCACGATAAACCTATGATATTTGGTTCGACACGAGATGAAGATAAACTGTTTATGTTTATGAACGATGAATATGTAAATAGGCCATTATCTTTTTTAAGTCCAATCTCAGAATATCTTGATTTATATGTAAAACCCAAAGATCCAAAGTATTATGATACCTACGCTAAATACATGGCAGAGTCATGGAAATATGGGGCAGTAGATCTGCCTTCAAACTTTACATCAAATTACAAAAAATCAAAAGTATATGCTTATCGATTTGATTGGGATGAACAAAATGTCTATTTAGGTGTTGATTTGCCCAATCTACTAGGCGCTGCACATGGAATGGAGTTAGCATTTATTTTTAAATCAGATGGTTTATTAGGCGAGAGCTCTGATGCGATAAATGACATAATGTATAGTGAAAATAACAGGTTCACTGACTTAGAGCTCTCTACAAAAATGGGACAATATTGGGTAAATTTTGCTTACGATGGGAATCCAAATAGCGCCCCATATGATATGTCTACCGAGTGGAAACCGTGGAATAAATTAAATAACAACGAAAGGTTTATCGTATTTGACTCTGTTAACGATAAGGGCATTGCAATGTTTAATAATACTTTATCGGCAAATTCAATTCTTCAAGGAATATCTAGTGAGAGCATAACTGTTGATCAAAAGTGCAATATAATTGATAAAATGTTTAATAGAACAACTCTTACTGACGAGGAAGTGGATGAAATTTATAGAACCTTTATGAGCGGTAAGTGCACTAGAGCCTAAATTTTATTTAGCTCAACTTTATAGTCATCAACGATAGTTATTTCCTGAATACCATCAATGTGCATCTTAAATTTCTTATATTCTTCTTTTTCTTTTACTTTTTTTCGAGCTTCTTTTTCATCTTTCGCGCAGACAAAGATATTGGTGTGCCCTTCGTAAAAGCCATCTGAAATATTAGGATCATAAAAACCTGTATGGACTTGAAACAATTTCATATAATTTAATAATTAGATCATGAAAAAAGAAAACTTGCCATCTAAAATATGCCCGGTTTGTAATCGCCCTTTCAACTGGAGAAAAAAATGGAGATTGAACTGGGACAGAGTAATATACTGTTCAAAAAAGTGTGCCGGAATAAAAAAGGCTTAAACGATATTTCTTTTTCTGCCTTTATAAAAAGAATTTATATTTTTTATTAATTGATTGATTGCTTCTTGCAAGGTTTCATTTGATGCCCATGCAGTATGGGGTGTCCAAATGAAATTTGCTTCATTTAATATGCTATAATAAGCGTGAGATTTTTTTGGAGGTTCACTAGTCGTGACATCAATTCCAGCTCCTGCAATGATTTTTTGTTTTAATGCATTTGTCAAATCATTTTCATTAACTATGCCGCCCCTTGCAGTATTAATCAAGATCATATTTTTTTTCATTATTTTTAATTCTTTAATTGTTATCAGGTCTTTTGTTTTCTCATTCAAGGGGCAATGAATAGATAAATAATCAAGAGATGATAAGAATTTTAAGAATTGAGTTTTTTTATAATTTCTTACTGAAAAATAATTAATATTCATTCCAAATGCTCTAGCTATTCTGCCAACTTTCATACCGATTGAACCTTTTCCAATTATACCCAATGTTTTGCCATGTAGGTCATTTATTTCTCTGCTAAGTAATGCAAATACTTTTCTTTTTTGCCAATGTTTCTTGTCTATATCTTTCTCGAGACCTTTAATATTTTTAGAAAGCGCAAGCATGAGAGTTAAAACGTGTTCAGCAACCGAAATAGAAGCATAGTCTCTTAGATTGCATATGGAGATTTTATGTTTTCTGCAGTACTCTACGTCTATTATATTCGTTCCCGTTGCAGTTATTGCAATTAGTTCTAAATTTTTTGCACCATACAAATTATTTCTATTAAGCTCAATTTTGTTGGTAACAATTATATGTGCTTTCTCAATCCTTTTTTTGACTTCTTTTACCTTCGTAAAATTATGGTTTTTCCACTTGTGACTAAAATCAAGTTTTGGAAATAAAATATTAGATGGAAAGGTGGACCTATCTAAAAATACAATATTTTTTCTCATAATTAATGGTCAAAACTATAGCATCAAATTTAAATATTTTACTGTAATCATCCAGAAAATAGTCTATTTTGCATTTTCTATTAATCGCGGATATGGTGGAATTGGTAGACACGCTGGTTTTAGGTACCAGTGAGGCAACTCATGGGGGTTCGAGTCCCTCTATCCGCACCAATTTGTTAGTAAGAAGATAATATGAGTTATAAAGAAGTATTGAATAAGGGTTTGAAAAGAGCTTATGAGTTTACAATTGCATCTGTAGATTTTAACGCAAAGCTAGAGTCAAAGATTGAGGAAGTAAAAAAATCATTAAAAATTGATGGCTTTAGACCAGGTAAAGTTCCAAATAATATTATTATGCAAAAACATGGTGATGCGATTAACAATGAAGTTTTAAATGCTGTAATAAATGAAAATGTCTCAAAAATAATTCAAGAAGGAAAGCATCGTCCTGTTTCTCAGCCGAAAGTTGATTACAAAGATAAAGAACAAGTAAATAAAGATGTTGATAAAACCTTTAAAATTGAGTTTGAAGTTTTTCCAGAAATAAAGTTAGCCGATTTTAGTAAAATAGAAATTGAATCAACGTCGGTAAAGCTTGATAAAAGAGAAATTGATAAACGAATAGACTTAATTGCTAAATCTCAAAGAACATATAAAGAGCAAGGGAGTGATTATAAAGCCAAGAAAGAGGACTCTGTCTTATTAGATTATGAAGGAACCATTGATGGTAAGAATTTTGACGGAGGAAAAGCAGAAAGCCAGACAATTGTAATTGGCTCTGGACGATACATAAAGGATTTAGAAGATGGCCTTGTGGGTCTAAAGAGTGGAGATAGTAAAAAGATAAACGTCAAATTTCCTGCAGATTATTCAGCAAAAGAATTACAAAATGCTGATGCTGTGTTTGATTGCAACATTAAAAAAATTAGTTCACCCGTTGAGTCAAAGGTAGATGATGAATTGGCAAAATCAATGGGCGCAATTGATTTAAAGGATCTAAAAAGTAAGGTCGAAAACCAAATGCAAAGTGAGTACTCAGATCTAACAAAAAATCTCGATAAAAAAGTACTCTTTGAAAAGCTCCAGTCAGCGCACAAATTTGAGTTACCTGAAGATCTTATAAATGTTGAATTTCAGAACTTATCTACAAATTATTTAAATTCACAAAGTCCATCATCGATAGATCATCAAAAGGAAATTAAAGATAAAAAATTAACTCCTGATAACGAGACTAAATTTAAGGAAGATGCAAAAAATAGAATTGAATTGGGCTTAATTCTTCAAGAGGTTGGGAAAGTAAATGAAATCTCAGTGACGCCAGAAGAGATGAATAAAGCCCTTTTTGAATATGCAAGTAATTTTAAAGGACAAGAACAAAAAGTGATTGATTATTATAGAAATAATCAGGATGCAGCGATGCAACTTCAAGCTCCTTTATATGAAAATAAAATTGTAGACTTTATACTTTCGAAGGTTAAATTGAAAAAAAAAGGCGTTGATGTTGATTCGTTTATCAAAATGTATAATAACGTCAATTCAGTTGAAAAGACTGAAGTGAAGAAAAAAACGGCAAAGAAAAAGACAGTTAAGAAAAAAACTAAGAAATAATAATGATTAATAATAAAATTTTTGATCAATTGGTTCCAATGGTCGTTGAACAGACGGGAAGAGGGGAACGTGCTTTTGATATTTATTCAAGATTACTGAAGGAAAGAATAATATTTTTAGTTGGGCCAGTTAACGATCACATGGCCTCTTTAGTTTCAGCTCAGCTTTTGTTTCTTGAATCTGAAAATCCCGAAAAAGAGATATCATTATATATAAATTCACCTGGTGGAGTTGTAAGTGATGGATTGGCAATTTACGACACAATGCAATTCATACAGTCTCCAGTCTCAACTCTTTGTTTTGGACAGGCTGCTTCAATGGGCTCATTCTTACTTGCAGCAGGTGAAAAAGGAAAAAGATATGCTTTACCCAATAGCCGTATAATGGTGCACCAGCCATCTGCTGGCTTTCAAGGTCAAGCAACTGACATAGAAATTCATGCGAAAGAGGTCTTGGCAATGAAAGCGAATTTAAACAAAATATACGCAAAACATACAGGGCAGCCCGTTGAAGCAATCGAAGAGGCACTTGAAAGAGATAACTTTATGTCACCGGAAGAGGCTCAGAAATTTGGCATAATTGATAGCATTCAGGAAAAAAGAGTTGAGCCAAAAACTGAGAAATAGCCTCAAATAGTCAATTTAATCCACTGTTTATAAACACTTTTTTTTAAAATTAATTGTTTTTTTTCTACATAAATGTTTTTCTTAATAAATATTGATTCGCAGATTAATAAAAAATTGAATTATGAGTGAAAATAATAACGATAGTAAAAGTAAGAACACGCTCTACTGCTCTTTTTGCGGTAAGAGTCAACACGAAGTAAAGAAGTTAATTGCAGGACCAACTGTATTCATATGTGACGAGTGCGTTGAGTTATGTAACGATATCATTCAAGAAGAAAATAAGGAGACTAAGGCAAAATCATCAAGCAGAATTCCAACTCCGAGAGAAATCTGTGCAACTTTAGATGACTTCGTAATAGGGCAAAAAGATGCCAAGTACAATTTGTCTGTAGCTGTGCATAATCATTATAAAAGAATTGAGCATTCCAATTTTAAGTCTGATGTGGAATTATCTAAATCAAACATTCTCTTAATTGGACCTACTGGTTGTGGTAAAACTCTATTGGCCCAAACTCTAGCACGAATCTTAGATGTGCCATTTACAATGGCAGATGCCACAACTCTCACTGAGGCA
Source organism: uncultured Pelagibacteraceae bacterium (assembly GCA_902523455.1). Lineage (GTDB taxonomy): Bacteria > Pseudomonadota > Alphaproteobacteria > Pelagibacterales > AG-422-B15 > CACNXQ01. The sequence goes on along the minus strand of CABYZG010000007.1, from coordinate 51,113 downwards.
GGATATGTTGGAGAAGATGTTGAGAATATTATTTTAAAATTATTACAGGCATCTGACTATAATGTTGAAAGGGCGCAGAGAGGTATAGTTTATATTGATGAAATTGATAAAGTTAGCAGAAAATCTGAAAACCCATCAATTACAAGAGATGTTTCAGGTGAGGGTGTTCAACAAGCATTACTTAAAATAATGGAAGGAACAGTTGCTAGTGTACCACCACAAGGTGGAAGAAAACATCCGCAGCAAGAGTTTTTACAAGTAGATACAACAAATATTTTATTTATATGTGGTGGGGCTTTTTCTGGGTTAGATAAAATAATTAACAAAAGATCAAAAGGCTCAGGTATTGGATTTCAAGCAAATGTGAAAAGCTATGAGGAGAAATCTGGTGGTAATAGTTTAAAACATTTAGAGCCTGAAGATTTGTTAAGTTATGGGCTAATACCAGAATTTGTAGGAAGACTACCTATTGTTACAACTCTCACAGACTTAGACGAAGAGTCACTAGTAAAAATTCTTCAAGAGCCTAAAAATGCACTGGTTAAACAATATCAAACATTATTTAACATGGAAGATGTTAAGTTAATACTTTCAAATGAAGCTCTCAGCGTTATCGCAAAAAAAGCAATTGAGAGAAAAACTGGCGCAAGAGGACTTAGGTCTATACTAGAGAGTATCTTGCTCGATACTATGTTTGAATTACCATCCCTTGAAGGCGTTGAAGAGGTTGTGATTAATGCTGAAGTCGCAGAGGGCCGTGCTCGTCCACTCTACACTTACACAGACGGCAAAAAAGCTTCAGAAACAAGCGCTTAGCCCGCAAATCTTTTATTCCTTGAAAATTAGGAATTTATGCACATTTAAAGAGTAGTAGGAAAATAAATAACTTTACTAGTTTTAGTATTGGTCATTTTATTAATAAAAGGATTATCGAGTCGAATATGTTTGAAAATAACATTCCAGTATTGCCATTAAGAGACATAGTTGTGTTTCCTCACATGGTGGTTCCATTGTTTGTTGGGAGAGACAAGTCAGTCAAGGCGCTGGAAAAAGTCATGACCGGTGATAAACGCATCATGCTCATCACTCAAAAAAGTGCTTCAGTGGATGACCCAAAAAAAGATGACCTTTTTGACTTCGGAACAATTGCAAATGTATTACAGTTATTAAAATTACCAGACGGTACAGTCAAAGTACTTGTCGAGGGTCTTCAAAGAGCTTCGATCAACATGTTTACTGATAATGAGGATTATCTAGTATCCAACATTGATCTTATTGATGAGAACAATGATAGCTCAGATAAAAAATTAAGAGCAATATCTAAATCAATAACAGATCTTTTTGATAAATATGTAAATTTAAATAAAAAAATTCCTCCTGAAGTACTTGGAACAATAAATGAAATTGATGATTTAGCTAAGTTGAGTGACACAATTGCATCACACTTATCAATCAAGTTGTCTGATAAACAAGAGATATTAGAAGCAATCGACCTTACCGAGAGATTTGAAAAGATAATGAATTTTATACAAGCAGAACTCGACGTTATGCAAGTTGAAAAAAAGATTAGAGGTCGTGTAAAAAATCAAATGGAGAAAACTCAAAGGGAATATTATCTAAATGAGCAAATGAAAGCCATCCAAAAGGAGCTTGGAGAAGGCGATGATGGTAAAGACGACATCCAGGAATATGAGGAGAAAATCGAGAACACTAAGCTCTCAAAAGAAGCAAAAGAAAAATGCTATTCAGAAATTAAAAAGTTGAAATCAATGAGCCCAATGTCCGCTGAGTCCAGTGTTATAAGAAATTATTTAGATTGGATATTAACAATACCATGGGGTAAAAAGACAAAAGTTAAAAAAGATATCAAATTCGCAGAGAGTGTACTCAACGAAGATCACTATGGCCTTGAAAAAGTTAAAGAGAGAATACTAGAATATTTGGCTGTTCAGCAAAGAATAAAGAAAATGAAAGGTCCAATTTTATGTTTAGTTGGAGCTCCAGGCGTAGGTAAAACTTCATTGGGTAAATCGATTGCTAGAGCTACGGGAAGAAAGTTTGTTAGAATGTCTCTCGGGGGAGTTAGAGATGAGGCAGAGATTAGAGGACACAGAAGAACTTATATAGGATCTCTGCCTGGAAAGGTTCTTCAGATGATGAAGAAAGCAGGATCATCTAATCCATTATTTCTATTAGACGAAATTGATAAGTTAGGAGCTGATTACAGAGGAGATCCTTCATCAGCTTTATTGGAAGTGCTTGATCCAGAGCAAAATAATTCATTTAACGATCACTATTTAGAAGTTGATTATGACTTGTCCGATACAATGTTTATTACAACTGCTAATACATTAAGGATGCCTCCAGCACTTTTAGACAGAATGGAAATTATTAGAATTGCAGGCTACACAGAAGATGAAAAAGTAGAAATTGTAAAACAACATTTAGCCCCACAGATGTTAGAGAAGCATGGTTTGAAGAGTGGTGAGCTTATACTGGATGATACTGCAATAACTGGATTGATAAGATATTATACTAGGGAAGCAGGTGTAAGGAGTTTAGAAAGAGAACTTGCTAACCTGGCTCGTAAAACAGTTAAAAAAATTGTAGCAGGTGATATTGGATCACTAACAATAAACGAGGATAACCTGCATGAGTTTGCAGGTGTTAGAAAGTTTAAATATGGAGAAATTGATAATGACGACCAGGTTGGAATAGTTACAGGTCTTGCTTGGACAGAAGTTGGCGGCGATATATTGCCAATAGAGTCGGTTATAATGCCTGGAAAAGGCCGCATGACTATTACTGGAAAATTAGGCGATGTAATGAAAGAGTCTATCCAAGCCGCAAAATCTTATGTTCGCTCAAGATGCATTGAGTTTGGAATAAAACCAACTATTTTTCCGATACGCGATATCCATATTCATGTTCCAGAAGGTGCAATTCCAAAAGATGGTCCATCTGCTGGCCTTGGTATGGTTACTTCCATAGTTTCAGTGCTGACAGGTATACCTGTTAGAAAAGATATTGCTATGACAGGTGAAGTAACACTTCGTGGAAAGGCACTTGGGATTGGTGGTTTGAAAGAAAAACTATTAGCCGCTCTCAGAGCTGGTACAAAAACTGTTATAATTCCTAAAGAGAATGAAAAGGATATGGCCGAAATTCCAGATAATGTAAAAGACGGGCTCGAATTAATATTTGTTGACAATGTTGATGAGGTTTTAAAAATAGCTTTGACGAAGCCTCTTCTGCCCATTGAGTGGGATGAGCAAGATTCACCTAAGTCTTCCAATGATATATCTGAAGATGATGCTGAACAAGATGTGGATAATCCTATAACTCACTGATTACATTATATTTTCTTTAATTTATATAGTTAAATTTTAATTTTTAGCAGTTTTCTTGGGCTTTTTCTTGACTATATATAGTAGTTCAGGTCTCATAGTTATATTACGAATCAAAAACTCCTAAAAAAGGGGGGGGTTATGAACAAACAAGACTTAATAGCAAAAGTAGCTGATGTTACAGGTATGCAAAAATCTGACTCAGAAAAGGCAGTGAATGCAGTTTTTGACCAAATTACTGATGTTCTTAAAGCAAGAGGAGAAGTAAGATTGGTAGGCTTTGGCACATTCAAAACATCAATTAGAAAAGCATCTCAAGGTCGAAATCCACGTACCAATGAGGTCATTCAAATCCCTCAGTCAACTAGACCTAAGTTTACTGCAGGAAAAGGTTTGAAAGAAGCTGTTAATAATGCCGGCGATGGAGGAATGTAGTTCCTTAACTGCTGACTAAATTATTTAAAATCCGATCACTCTTATACAAAGCGTGGTCGGATTTTTTTATTAATATCTGTGAATATTCGCTAAAATAGATATATAACAGTCTTTCCGGGCGATTAGCTCAGCTGGAAGAGCGTCACGTTTACACCGTGAATGTCGGGAGTTCGAACCTCTCATCGCCCACCATTTCTTCCCACGAGATGGAAAATTTAACTGTGGGGGTGTAGCTCAGTCTGGTTAGAGCGCCTGCCTGTCACGCAGGAGGTCGCGGGTTCGAGTCCCGTCACTCCCGCCACGTAATTATTCCTTTGAAAATAAGATTTAATTTTTTGCTTTTGCAACAAGTTTTAAAGAAATTTATTCGATACAATAGTAAAGTTTATAATCTCATTAAAAATATCAAAATCTAGTAATGACGGTTATAGTTGATAGATACGAATGACATACTGCCGCTATATAAAAAACACTCTTTATGCCCTTATGATGTTCGGCATAATTTTGACTTCTCAAGTTTATGCAAGTGAATTTAAAGTTGGCTTTGCTCAGATGCCGATTACCCCTAATCTAATTGATGAATGGGAAGATATAAATAATGATGCTCAATTTGATCCAGATATTGATAAGTGGACTGATATAAATGGTAATGGCCAATTTGATGCGGTGTGGATGGCAGGTTTTCAAAATAAACGAGCTGCCCAAGGCATAAAAGATGATTTGATGTCCGTAGCCGTTGTAATAGATGATGGCCAGACACGAATAGGTATTATAAGTGCTGATACAATAGGGTTAATGCGAAAATTTGTACTCAGTGTCCGTGAGGACGTTCCTACCGAGTGGGGTCTAGATTACATCATGGTGCATGCAACACATAACCATGAAGGCCCGGATACTCAAGGTCTTTGGGGTCCGAGTTTTTTAAAAAGCGGTGTTGACGATGTCTATATGAAGCGGCTTAAAAAAGATTTCATGAGCACATTAAAAATGGCTATTGATAACTTAGAGACTGCAGAAATGAGTTTTGCTTTAATTCCGACTAATCCACTTACTCCAATTAAAGATAAACGAAAACCTATCGTTATAGACGGTGATATAAGGGCAATTTTATTCAATCGCCCTGACGGCTCAATTATTGGTTCTTTAATCAATTTCGGAATTCATGTCGAGCTTGCGTGGGATAAAAATTTAGACATAACCTCTGATGTTGCTGGCTACTTAAGAAGAGGTATCAGTCATGGAATTTTTTATGATGATAAGCTAATTAAACCTGGTCTTGGTGGAACAACATTATGGCTCACAGGAAATATAGGAGGCCTAATGACATCAGGGCCAACCGATCCAATTTATGATCCTGTTTTGGGAAAAATGATTACTAAACCGAGTCATTCAAAAGCTCGCGCATACGGTTATAGCCTTGCAAATGGTGTTATAGATGCTTTTCAAGCAGGGGAGTTTAAGACTTCTCCTAAGCCGACATTAAGTGTTCAATCACTAGAAATAGAACTAAGTATAGAAAACTTGATGCTCTCATTTGGCACTTTACTTGGTATAATTGATGCTGATACTAAATTCAGTCTTAGGCCACCATTTGTACGTTATTTAAGTGAGGTAGCATTTATACAAATGGGAGATGCATCTATTACTGGAATTCCTGGAGAGCTTTATCCAGAAATTGCTATTGGTGGCATTGAAAACCCTAAAGGAGCTGATTATGTTATTGCGCCGCAAGAAGTTCCAAATTTACGAAGTCAATTTCCAGACAAACTGAACTTGATGGTGAATTTAGCAAATGACTCAATCGGTTACATCATCCCAAAAAGTGAGTGGGATGATGACGCTCCTTGGATTTATGGAGAAAATGAAGAAACATATGGTGAGGTGGTATCTTTGGGTCCAGATACGGCGACAGTGATACATAAAAATGTCATGATGTTGATAGAAAAGTCAAAAGATCAATGACTTATTCTGGATACCCATTTTTCAAACCATTTTAACCTTTTACATTTTTCCTTTTGGATATAATCAACAGAAAGTCGCTGGTTCGAGTCCCGTCACTCCCGCAATTGATTTTTTTAAAAGAATCCCACAGTATTAACTTATGATTGAAAATTTTGAACATTTATATTTACTCATACTTCATATTTTAATGACAGCGTTATTTGGTATTTATACTTTCAGAGCACTTTTTAAGCCTGAGGGGATGGTTAAGGAGTTTAATATGGATCAGAGTAGTGTGTATATAGTTAGGGTCCTTGGAACATTTGTGGCACCATTTTTTTTGATTGGTATTTATTTGATTTTTCGACCGAATGGGCCAGAGGGGGCATGGGTTTACTATAACTTAATCTTTATAAACTTTGTAATTCTCTCTGTTTATGACGCGGCCGTTTTTCTCAAAAAAGTTGATAATGATAAAGGTGCCAAAAATTCAGTAACTGACTTGGCGGTCAATACATTTACACTTACATCGTCAATTATCTTAATTCTTGGATTGTCAAATAAAATTTATATTTGATTACCTAAAATTTGACTTCTAAGTTGAATTGATCCTTCAAGTATTCTTGTAGTAGGACGACTAAAATAGGAATCAGCATCAAATGAATACACTCTGTTTTCTTTAAATGGATTCAGGTGATTTAATCGATCGTCATGAAATAATTGTGATGAAAAAGTCAAATTTTGCTCAAGATTATAGCCACAGCAAATTAAGGCAATCGCATATGGATCTGAATCGACTATTTCATCAGCAGACAAAATTCTTGATTGGTCACCTGTTTGTCCAATTGCTGAGTTAAAGCCAGCTAATTCAATTTGTTCTGGAACCCAATGACCAGCAGAAAAATAAGGGTCTATCCATTCTAAACAAAGAATTCGGTGATCATACTTTGTTTGACGTTTAAGTATTTCTCTTTTTTCTTGAGCTTTATCTATGTGATTTTTTGCTGAGATTATTGAATTAAGTTTATTTCCTAGCATTATTATATCGTCACAGATGCCATCAAACGTTCTTCCAATTAAAGAAATTATTTTTGTCGATGAAGGTAAGGTGCATAAAGTTCCTTTTAATTCAACTTCGATTTGACTACTGGATATGGAGCAGACATCGCATATACCCTGGGTAACAATGAAGTCAGGCTTTAAATCATTTAATCGTTCAGTATTTATTTGATATAGGGAATCGTTAGTTTGAAGTGTTTCACGCACTTGACAGTCAATATCGCTCTGAGATCCATGAGGGTTAATTGACGAACTCGATAATTTTTCTAGTTTATTGACTTCAGTTGGAAAATTACATTCATGACTAACGCCGACCAAACTAGAACCTAGACCCAGTTCGAATATTATTTCACTAGCACTTGGAGTTAGGCTTACAATCCTCATTAGTTAAATTACTCGTGCTCACCGTCTTTGCCTCTGAAAAATTTTAAGTCATAAATTTGAGGTTTTTTTTCAGCTGTGAAAAATACGAACATTGTTATAAAAAGTGCAGCAATTAATAAAGCGTGGGCAATTGCAGTAAAACCAAACACAAAAACACTGTCAACGATATAAAGTGAAAATACACCACTCCACATAAATGCTAGAATTTGCATGACCATATGACGAATTTTAAGATTTGTTATATTTTTTAATGGATTCACATTTGAGTCCATTATGGGTGACCAAAAACTTTTAAATATGTCTATTATCTTCTTCATTTAATTCCTATTGAAATAGAGTCGCCGTATCTTTCACATCCTTTAGAAATTTTTTTCTAACTTTGTCAGCAACAAAGGGTACTGCAAAGTATCTTTTGTAAAGAATGCTTTTTATACCACATATGTGAAAAACACCCCTTTTCAAGCGTCTAATTGGCAAATTGAGAAAGAATGTAGTTATTGCCAATCGAGGGGAGCCATATGTGCAAAATATTATTGCTTTTTTGTTACCTAGATTACCTTGAGGGTAACCATAGTTGCCAACCAGCTGTTTAAAAGTAAATGCCCATGGAGGAGCTAAAACTTTATCGATCCAACCCTCCAGGATTGCGGGCATTCTAAAATTCCATATTGGAGCAATTAATACAATTGTATCGCTTTGTTCTATCCTTCTTCGATGATCCAAAACATCTGGTCCAGGATTACCTCCAGCAAATACAGGATCAAATTTTTCTTTATATAAGTCAACCATATCCACTGAATGTCCAGCTTTCTTTGCGCTTTCAATAAATGTATCTCTTATTGCGGCATTAAAAGAGTTATCGTCGTAATGACCGTATACGATAAAAAATTTTTTAAACTGTCTTTCTCTCATTTTGTATATTCCTCACTTTTATTATGGTCTGATTCTCTAACATTTTATTGTAGAAATTTTGTATTTTTGGGTAATTTTCAAGAAAATGATCCTCCTCTAACCAGAATAGTAATGTGAACAAGTAAAAATCAGCTGCAGACAATTCTTTTCCAATTACAAATTCTCCTATTTTATCTTCAATAAAATTTAAATATCGATGCAAAATATTCTGCGATTTAGTTATTAAATCCTCTGAGTTTTTATCTGAAACGTAATGATCTGGATGATAAAAAAGTAGAATAATTGGGTAAAACGATGAAGACATAAAAGCCATGATTTGATGAAACTCATTCATTTCAGTTTCTGTACTAGGTAGCAGGTGATTTTCCCTTTTAAGCAAGTGATATACAATAGCTAAGCTCTCAATTAAAAATTTTCCATCTGGTAGTTTCACCATTGGAACTCTTCCGAGGGGATTGATTTTTAATATTTTTTCATCGCTTTTAACATTTTTTTCATCAACTTCAATAAACTCATAATCAATTGAAAGCTCATGAAAAAGATACTCAATTATATCAGAACCCGTTTCTGATCTGCCATAAATTTGGTATTTCACTAAGGTGATCCGGCTTTGGCGTGATTGACACTAATAGAATAAATTTTCCCTGATTTTATTGCTTTGGCTGCATCCGGCTCTGAAGCGTCTGCAGTACATACAAACAAAGTGTTGCCGTTTGATCCGCCCAACATGCATGCATATGCTCTATTTGGAGTAGCAATCCTATCTGTTATTTTTCCACCTTCTTCATACCTAACCACTTCTGAGGTAGTTGGAGAAGCTATCCAGATACCCATCTTTTCATCCAAACAAATACCATCTGGGACAGGGTAAGGTATTCCTTTACCTTCTTTTGGAGTAATTTTTAAAAAACGCATAGTTTTTGTGTAGTAATAAAATAGATTAGGCATCATATAAGCCCATACTCTCCGATTAGAAAGATCACCATCTTTATCTATATCAAATGCAGTAAGTCTTCCCGCATAGGTTTCGCCAATAATAAGTTTTTTACCATCAGGTGTAATTACAGTTCCATTTGGAAAGTCTAAATTTGAAGCAGCAATTGAGGCGTTTCCATCAGGATCGACCTTTATAAGAATAGTTGGCTTTATATCTTTTCCGTGATGTATTGATCCAAAATTACCGACATAGGCATTACCGTTTTTGTCGACCACCATGTCATTGCACCTAAAAGGTGTAAGTTTTGACATATCTGAATGCTCAGTAAGATTGCCATCTTTAAACTTTAGTAGCTTTCTATCGAGCATAGAGACAATAATGAGATCACCATTTGGCAACCACCCCAGGCCAGACGGTTGATTAGGTACATCGACTATTTTTTCGACATTTCCCACCTCATCTGCGGTCATCACAGCATGATGGTAAAAATCTGAGAACCAAAGTTTGCCATCTTTCCATCTTGGACCTTCAGAAAAGTGAAGGTTATCTGCGATTAATTTGAAATTATTATTCATATTTCGTAATTTTATTGATTATTCTAATTCAAAACTATTATATGGCTATTTACCAGCAAATTAAGTGTATACAGATACTCACTAAATTTTTTGAGAGTTTAATTGATGTTAAAAGTCACTGATCAAAGGTCAAATACTGTTGAAAAATTAGGAAATTTTACATTTTTTTGTATATTTTCGAATATGTTAATTTAATTTTACTCTGTTCTTTTATAAATTTAGGTAAATTTCCTTAAAAATTAATCGCTAACGGTCGGAAACACAATTTTTCCCATATTTTCTATTGTTTTCGAATGATTTGAATATATATTTTCGATGATACTAATAAGATTCTAAAATATGGACATAGCGATAGCTGATTATTTGCCAATACTAATTTTTATGTTTGTCGCGTTAGCGATTAGCTGTCTATTTGTTTTGGCAAATTTCTTAGTTGCAGTAAACAACCCTGATCCTGAAAAGAATTCTGCATATGAGTGCGGATTTGAGCAGTTTGGAGACTCTAGAATGAAGTTTGATGTTCGTTTCTATTTAGTCACATTACTTTTTATTATTTTTGACCTAGAAGTCGCGTTTCTATTTCCTTGGGCTGTTACATTTGGAACTTTGGGCTTATTTGGCTTTGTTTCAATGATGGTTTTCCTAGCTATACTAACAATTGGTTTCATATACGAGTGGAAAAAAGGAGCATTGGAGTGGCAATAAATACAAACATTGAAGAGACAAGTCCAGAACTAGAAAGACTAAAGAAGTTGTATGCTGATAAGGGGTTTGTTGTCACCAGTATCAATAACCTTATTAACTGGGCTCGAACAGGCTCGCTGCATTGGATGACATTTGGATTAGCTTGTTGTGCTGTCGAAATGATGCATGTAGGAACACCGCGCTACGACGTTGAGCGTTTTGGCGCAGCTCCAAGAGCATCACCAAGACATGCAGACGTTCTTATAGTGGCAGGTACGTTGACAAATAAAATGGCAGCGGCATTAAGAAAAGCTTACGATCAGATGCCAGAACCTCGATATGTTATTTCCATGGGAAGTTGTGCGAATGGTGGAGGGTATTATCACTACTCATATTCTGTTGTTAGAGGTTGTGATCGAATAATACCTGTCGATGTTTACGTGCCAGGGTGTCCGCCTACAGCAGAAGGCTTGCTTTATGGATTATTACAGTTACAGAAAAAAATAAGAAGAGAAGGCAACATCAAAAGATAATGAGCGAGCAAATTGAAATGGCAAAAGCTGCCATTGAAAAAAACTGTAAATTGAATGATATAGATGTAAATTTAGGACAGTTACAACTATCGGTTGATCCAGCGAATTTAATACTGGTTATTGATTTTGTTAAGAATGATCCAAGCTGTGAATTTAAGCAAATTACAGATATTGCTGGAGTGGATTTTCCAGAAAATGAAAAAAGATTTGAAGTTATTTATCATTTTTTGAGTTTTAGGTTCAATTTACGGTTAAGAGTAAAAACCCAGATAAGTGAAGTGGAGTCCTTGCCCAGCATAACATCAATCTTTCCTGCAGCTAATTGGTTTGAGAGAGAAGCATTTGACATGTATGGAATAACTTTCACAGATCATCCTGATTTAAGAAGAATTTTAACTGATTACGGTTTTGAGGGATATCCTCTACGTAAAGACTTTCCATTAACAGGTAATGTCGAAATCAGATATGACGAAATTGATAAAAAAATAGTTCACGAGCCTGTTAAGCTACAGCAAGATTTTAGAAATTTTGACATTCAAAGTCCCTGGGAAGGAACAAAGTATTTAGATAAGGAAGCAAAAGAAAGTGAGTAATAATAAAACAGTAACTGTTAATTTTGGACCAGTACACCCCGCAGCACATGGCGTTTTGAGACTCATTCTTGATCTAGATGGTGAAATTGTAGAAAGGGCTGACCCGCACATCGGGCTTTTACATAGGGGCACTGAAAAACTTATCGAACATAAAACTTATCTTCAAGCAATACCATATTTTGACAGACTGGATTATGTTGCACCCATGAACCAGGAGCATGCTTTTGCACTAGCAATAGAAAAATTGCTAAATGTAGAAGTGCCTTTGAGAGGACAATATATTAGGGTTTTATTTGCCGAAATTGGGCGTCTCTTAAGCCACCTACTAAATGTTACCACTACAGCAATGGATGTTGGAGCTATGACACCAATCACATGGGGTTTTGATGAAAGAGAAAAGCTATTAGATTTTTACGAGGAAGTATCTGGATCTAGATTTCATGCAGCCTATTTTCGAGCAGGTGGTGTTCATCAAGATTTACCAGACGGATTAACTAATAAGATATTTAATTTTTGTAATAATTTCCCAAAAGCAATTGATGATATTGAAAGCATGTTGACTGAAAATAGAATATTTAAACAACGAAATGTAAATATCGGTAAAGTATCAAAGGAAGATGCTGTTGATCGTGGTTTTAGCGGATTCATATTAAGAGCATGCGGTGTACCATGGGATTTAAGAAAGTCCCAACCGTATGATTGTTACGACAAACTTGAATTCAAAGTTCCAGTTGGTCAAAACGGTGATTGTTATGACCGTTATCTATGTCAGATTGAAGAAATGAGAGAAAGTACGAAAATCATGCTTCAATGTCTTGATCAGATGCCTAAAGGAGAAGTGATCAATAGAGATTCCAAAATTGCAGCGCCCAAAAGGGAAGATATGAAACAATCAATGGAAGCCATAATCCACCATTTTAAATTTTTTACTGAAGGCTTTCATGTACCTGAAGGAGAAATCTATTCTGCCGTTGAGGCTCCTAAAGGTGAATTTGGGGTATATTTAATTTCTGATGGAACCAGCAGACCTTATAGGTGTAAAATTAGAGCCCCTGGATTTGCTCACTTGCAGGCATTTGATTTGCTCTCAAAAGGCCATCTTCTAGCAGATGTCCCTGCAATTCTTGGATCAATTGCAATAGTTTTCGGTGAGGTTGATAGATGAGCAATCAAAAAAACGCCTTTGTGTTTAATAAGGAAAATGAAATTAAGGCAAAAGAAATTCTTCTTAAATATCCAACTGATAGAAGGCAAAGTGCAATCATGCCTTTGCTTGATTTAGCGCAAAGACAAAATGAAAACTGGTTGAGCAGGGATATAGTTGAGTATGTAGCGGATTACTTAGAAATGCCTTTTATTAAGGCTTGGGAAGTAGTTACTTTTTATTCAATGTATTACACAAAATATAACGGAAAATATTTAGTACAAGTTTGTGGAACAACACCTTGTTGGTTAAGGGGTTCAGATCAAGTTATAAAAGCTTGCAAAGAAGTTATTTCACCAGAACCAAATAAAGTCTCAAGCGATGGTTTATTTTCATGGATGCAAGTTGAGTGTCTTGGTGCTTGTGTGAATGCTCCACTTGTTCAAATCAATGACGATTATTATGAAGATTTGACTTACGATACAACGAAAAACGTTTTGCAATCTCTTATAGATGGCTCGCCACTGAGTATAGGTTCACAAAGTGGCCGTAAAAGTTCAAAGGCAGTGTCTTAATGTTAAAAGAAAAAGATAAAATATTTACTAATTTATTTGGCGATGAGCCTTTTCATTTAAAAAATGCACAGGCAAGAGGTGATTGGGATAATACAAAAGAACTTATTAAAAAAGGAAGAGAATGGATAATTGATGAGATTAAAAAATCTGAGTTAAGGGGAAGAGGAGGTGCAGGTTTCCCTACCGGATTAAAATGGTCATTTATGCCTAAAGATTCAAAGCTTACTAATTACCTTGTTGTTAATGCAGATGAGTCTGAACCAGGTACCTGTAAAGATAGAGATATGATACGAAATGAGCCTCATAAGCTTATTGAAGGATGTTTGTTAGCATCTTTTGCTATGAATGCTCATACTTGTTACATTTATATTCGCGGTGAATATTTTAATGAAGCTGTTGTTCTTCAAAAAGCGATTGACGAAGCATACGACGCTGGGTTAATTGGGAAAAATGCTGCTAAGTCGGGTTGGGATTTCGATATATTCTTACATCGAGGCGCAGGAGCATACATATGTGGTGAGGAGACAGCTCTACTTGAAAGCTTGGAGGGAAAAAAGGGCCAACCAAGACTCAAACCTCCTTTTCCGGCTAATAAAGGTCTATATGGATCGCCAACTACTGTAAATAATGTTGAAACCATAGCTGTTGTTCCAACGATTTTAAGAAGAGGTGGAGAATGGTTTTCATCTTTTGGTCGACCAAAAAATACAGGGACAAAAGTTTTTTGTATTTCTGGTCATGTTAACAATCCTTGCAATATAGAGGAAGAAATGAGCATTCCTCTTAGGGAGCTTGTAGAAAAGCATGCTGGAGGAGTAACTGGTGGATGGGATAATCTTAAAGCTGTAATTCCTGGAGGCTCATCTGTTCCACTTATACCAAAATCAACTTGCGATACTGTCCTGATGGATTTCGATTCACTGTCTGCAGTCAAAAGTGGGTTAGGCACAGCCGCTGTAATCGTAATGGATAAAAGCACTGACCTCGTCAAAGCTATCTCTAAGCTATCTCACTTTTATAAACACGAAAGTTGCGGTCAATGCACGCCTTGTAGAGAAGGAACAGGGTGGATGTGGAGAATGATGGAGAAGATTGGAAACGGTCATGCAAGTTCAAATGATATTGATAAGTTACTTGATGTAACAAAGCAAATCGAAGGCCATACAATTTGCGCGCTTGGTGATGCTGCGGCATGGCCAATTCAAGGTTTGTTTAGGCATTTTAGAGATGAAATAGAAGAGCAACTTAAAAAGACTAAGGCTGCATAATGGCAAAAGTAAAAATAAATGGGTCCGAGATTGAAGTATCTGATGGCATGACGATACTGCAGGCATGTGAAGAGGCAGGAATTGAAATACCAAGATTTTGCTACCATGATCGTCTTTCAATTGCAGGTAATTGTAGAATGTGCCTTGTTGATGTGGAAGGTTCACCTAAACCAGTAGCTTCGTGCGCGATGCCAATCAACGAAGGCATGTCAATTCATACAAATACTCAGTCTGTAAAAAAAGCGAGAGAAGGTGTAATGGAGTTTTTGCTAATTAATCACCCACTAGATTGCCCAGTTTGTGATCAAGGCGGTGAGTGCGATCTACAAGATCAAACTATTGCTTTTGGTCCTGAAAATTCAAGGTTCGAAGAGAATAAAAGGGCAGTTGAAGAAAAGCATATGGGCCCATTGATTAAAACTTATATGACTCGATGCATTCACTGCACAAGGTGTATCCGATTTGCAGATGAAGTAGCGGGAGTAAATCAATTAGGCGCAGTAAATCGCGGCGAAAATATGGAAATAACAACTTATTTAGAAAAGACATTAGACTCCGAGCTATCGGCTAATATCGTTGATTTATGTCCGGTAGGTGCACTTACATCGAAACCATATCAATTTGAAGCCAGACCTTGGGAATTAAAGAAGACAGAAACGATTGATGTTATGGATGCGGTAGGGTCGAATATTAGAGTTGATACTTACGGGTGGAAAGTAAAAAGAGTATTACCCGTGCTTAATGAAGATATTAATGAAGAGTGGATATCAGATAAAACAAGGTATGCATGCGATGGTCTTTTAAATCAACGTCTAGACACACCCTACATAAAAAAGAATAACAAATTAGAGCAAGTTTCATGGGGAGAAACTTTTTCTCAATTAAAAAAACTTGTTATGGACTCAGATCCTGATGAAATTGCGTTTTTAGTAGGTGATTTTATTGATTTAGAAACAAGCTACTTAATAAAAAAATTATCGGAAGATCTAAGTATCAAGGCAGTTGATGGAAGACAGGAAGGATGTAAAGTTCCATTCAACCATAGATCTCAGTTCTTATTTAATTCTAAAATTAAAGGCATTGATGAAACAGATTGCATTTTAATGATTGGAACGAACACGCGCGAAGAAGCTGCAATTATTAATTCAAGAATAAGGAAAAGAGTTATTTCATCAAATATTCCAGTTGCACTGATTGGAAAAAATGTGGATCTTACATATAAATACAATCACTTGGGCGATGATATAAATATCCTTATAGATCTTTTAAATGAAAAAAACTCATTTTATAAAAAGTTAATAAATGCCTCAAAGCCAATGATTATTATTGGCCAGTCCGTGTTAAACCGTGATGACTCATTGCAGATTTACTCTCTACTTGAAACATTTACAGATAAATTCAATCTCATTCAGGAAGATTGGAATGGATTTAATGTATTACAGCTTGCCGCTGCAAGAGCAGGTATTCTTGAGATGGGTCTTATACAAAAAAATAAATCAGTCGATGATTTGGTTGCCGATGCAGAAAAAGGTAAATTCAAATTAGTGTTTTCATTTGGTGCTGATGAAATCAGTTATGAAAATTTTTCTAATTGTAAAATAGTTTATATGGGCACACATGGAGATAGAGGCGCAAACGCCGCTGATTTTATATTGCCTGCAGCAGCATATACTGAAAAAGATGCAATTTTTATAAACACTGAAGGGAGAGTTCAATACGCAAATAAAGCAAGTTTTCCTCCAGGTGAAGCTAGGGAAGATTGGAAAATTATTAATCAATTCAGTGAAGTCCTTGAACTAAAGTGGTCGTTTTTAGAATTGTATGATGTAAGAGATGAGATGTTTGCCAAGTTTCCCCATCTTAAAGAAGACTTTAATGATCAAAATAATGGACTCGTTAAAATTATTGATAATAAAGCTAATGAAGAAGTAGAAATCATTAATAAGGATACAAGATCAAGCCAAGAAAAAAAGAATGATACAATTAATGGCAACATCAAGAGCTTTGAGGAAAATTCGGCAAAAAAAATATTTAATACAGCTTGGGCTGATCTAAATGATCGCCAGAGAGAGTATCTGAGAAAATATAATTATCCTGAGACATGGTCAGAGTTTACAGAGCATTATGGCTTTAAAGTTGTTAATGATATTAAGAAGAAGAATAACGTCGTTTTGCCCTATGAGGATCAATACGCAAATAGTATAGGAAAAGCTTGGAATGATCTTACTTATAATCAAAAGAAATGGGCTTATACTAAAAGAAATAAAAATAATTTAATTGGATTAGCAGATGACGCAAATTTTTCACCTGATGGAATTGTCGTTTTAAACGACAATCAAGAGGCATACTATGCTCAACCTAAAGAAATTAACTTTAAAATTAAAAACTTAAGTTTCAGTATTGAAGACTTTTATATAAACGACTCAATTACAAGACATTCTAGTACGATGGCCGAATGCAGCCGAGCTAGAAGTGAAGTAAGGTCATCGGTAACGGAAAAGGCCTCATAATGATTAGCTTAGCTCAAACGTACTTTATCGAAGTAATGACCATTATTCTTTATTGCCTACTTATTTTTGTTCCCTTACTTCTAGGTGTTGTAATGGCGTTATATGCAGATAGAAAAATATGGGCAGCAGTACAAAAAAGGAGAGGCCCAAATGTGGTTGGCCCGTATGGTTTGTTCCAAGTTCCTGCTGATGGATTAAAATTTATTTTTAAAGAAATTATTTTACCCGACGGCTCTGACAAAACAGTTTTCCTAATTGCTCCCATTATTACTCTTGCTCTATCAATTACAGCCTGGGCAGTTGTACCAGTTCAGGCGGGCGTAGTATTGGCAAATATAAATGTAGGAATCTTATACATTTTTGCAATTAGCTCTCTTGGTGTCTATGGAATTCTGATGGCTGGATGGTCTTCAAACAGTAAGTATCCTTTTTTTGGCGCTCTAAGATCAGCTGCTCAAATGGTTTCTTACGAAGTTTCCATAGGTTTTGTAATAATAACTGTATTGCTATGTGTAGGCTCACTCAACTTGACTGAAATAGTAATGGCTCAAAAGACAATGTGGTTTTTCATACCTTTATTTCCAATGTTTATTGTTTTTTTTATATCCGCACTAGCTGAAACGAACAGACCTCCATTTGATCTTCCTGAAGCAGAGTCTGAGTTAGTAGCTGGATATCAAACAGAGTATTCAGGAATGCCATTCGTTTTGTTTCTGTTTGGAGAATACATAAATATTTTATTAATGTGCGCAATGACCACTATCCTATTCCTTGGGGGGTGGTTGCCGCCAATTGATATTTATCCACTAAATGCTGTTCCTGGATTTGTTTGGTTCTTATTGAAAGTAATTTTTGTTTTTTACTTATTTGCTATGGTTAAAGCATTTGTTCCAAGGTATCGATATGACCAATTAATGCGACTTGGCTGGAAAGTTTTCTTGCCTTTATCACTTTTTGCAGTTGTAGCAACATCTTCGATATTGTTCTTTTTTAATCTAGCCCCAGGAATGTAATGAAAATAATTAATTTTTTAAAATCGTTCCTTCTTTTAGATTTTTTAAAAGCTTTCTATTTAGCTCAAAAATATTTTTTTAGAAAAAAAGCAACAATCAATTATCCTTTTGAAAAAGGTAAATTAAGCCCTCGATTCAGAGGTGAGCATGCCTTGAGAAGATATCCGAGTGGTGAGGAAAGGTGTATAGGGTGTAAATTGTGTGAAGCTGTATGTCCAGCTCAAGCGATAACAATTGAAACACAACCTCGCGATGATGGAACAAGAAGAACGCTTAGGTATGATATTGACATGGTTAAATGTATATACTGCGGTTTATGTGAGGAGTCGTGTCCAGTTGATGCAATTGTACAGGGTCCAAATTTTGAATTTACAACTGAAACGAGAAAAGAACTTTATTATACGAAAGAAAAATTGCTTGAAAACGGTGATAGATGGGAAACAGTTATTGCTGAGAACTTAGATGCCGATGCAAAATATAGATAAATGACAGCTCAATTATTAACATTTTATTTATTTTCAGGGGTTATTTTAATTTCTTCATTGATGGTTATTTCAACTAAAAACCCAGTCCATTCAGTGTTGTTCTTAATTCTTTCATTTTTGAATGCCGCCGGCTTATTCGTTATTCTTCACGCCGAATTTTTGGCAATGATACTTATAATTGTTTATGTTGGTGCCGTTGCAGTACTTTTTTTATTTGTTGTAATGATGTTAGATTTTAAAACATCAATCAATAAGGATAATATTTTACAATATATTCCGATAGGAATTTTGATTGGCGTAGTTTTTATTGCAGAGTTAATAATTGTATTAATTAATACAAAGTTTGACTTGTCAAATATTCAAGTGTTACCAAATCCTCTTTCAGATTTTACTGGTAAGTCTAATACAGAGGCAATTGGCTCAGTTTTGTACACAGACTACATTCTATATTTCCAACTTTCAGGTGTAATTCTGTTAGTTGCAATGATTGGTTCTATTGTATTAACTCTCCGCGAAAGAGAAGGCGTAAAGAGGCAAGTTGTTTCAGAGCAACTACAACGACAGGGCAAAATTGATTTAGTAGATGTAAAATCAGGAAAAGGTGTTGATATTTAATGATTGAATTAAATCAATTTTTAATTTTATCTGCTTTATTGTTTGCAATTGGCGTTATTGGCATTTTTTTAAACCGAAAAAATGTGATTATCATTTTAATGTCAATTGAAATCATTTTGCTCTCTGTAAATTTAAATCTTATTGCTTTTTCATATTTTTTAAATGATCTAACTGGGCAAATATTTTCTCTTTTTGTGCTTACTGTTGCTGCTGCTGAAGCTGCAATTGGACTTGCTATACTTGTAATTTATAACAGAAATGCTGGCAGTATAGAGATTGAGAAAATTAACGCCTTAAAGGGGTAATGTTAAATGGCGCATAGTATAATTTTATTGCCCTTGATTGGGTTCTTGATTTCTTGTTCGTTATCATTTTTTAAGTCTAATAAATTTATTGACCGAGCAGCGGAGATCATCACCTCATTATTTATTACTATTGCAGCAATATTTTCGTTTTATATTTTTATTGATAATATTGGGGATCCATCGTTTGTATCAATCAAACTATTTAACTGGATATCCTCTGGTTCATTCAACGCTGATTGGTCAATTTATCTAGATACAGCTACAAGAGTAATGCTTGTGGTAATTACAAGCGTATCAGCTTTAGTTCATATTTATTCAATTGGTTATATGTCTCATGATGATAGTAAGCCTCGTTTTATGGGTTACTTGTCATTATTCACATTTGCTATGTTGATGCTTGTTACTGCAGATAATTTTTTGCAACTTTTCTTTGGCTGGGAGGGTGTTGGACTTGCCTCTTATTTATTAATTGGGTTTTGGTATAAAAAACCAACCGCAAATGCCGCTGCAATTAAAGCATTTATAGTAAATCGCATAGGTGATTTTGGATTAGCTTTAGGTATTTTTACAATATTTATTGTTTTTGGCAGCATCGAATACCAGACAGTATTTAATAATGTCACATCTTTTAAAAACGTAAATTTCAATTTTTTAGGTATTGAACTACATGCACTGACTTTAATTTGTATTTTCTTATTTATTGGCGCTATGGGCAAGTCAGCTCAATTATTTCTTCATACATGGCTTCCAGATGCAATGGAAGGCCCTACACCAGTATCTGCATTAATACATGCGGCAACAATGGTTACAGCTGGAGTATTTCTTGTAGTACGATGTTCACCTTTATTTGATTTGGCTCCTGTTGCTCTGGACTTTGTAGTTTTGATTGGTGCAAGTACTGCATTCTTTGCGGCTACCGTTGGACTGGTTCAAAATGATATTAAGCGTGTTATTGCATATTCAACTTGCAGTCAATTAGGCTACATGTTCGTTGCGGCTGGACTTGGAGCTTACGGTGCAGCAATGTTCCATTTATTTACACATGCATTTTTTAAAGCACTTCTATTTTTAGGAGCTGGATCAGTTATTCATGCCGTTCATGAAGAACAGGATATGAGAAAAATGGGAGGTATAAGTAATTTTGTTCCAATAACTCAATTAATGATGATAATTGGAACAATTTCACTTATGGGTTTTCCATTCACCTCTGGCTATTACTCAAAAGATGCAATCATAGAAACAGCTTATTTATCTAATTCCAATTTCGCAGACTATGCATATATCTTACTTACAGTCGGTGTTGTGATGACATCTTTCTATTCATGGAGGCTTATGTTTCTTGTTTTCAATGGAAAAACAAGAATGGCTGAAGAAGATCTTAGTAAAGTTCATGAGTCTTCCTCAGTAATGTTAATTCCTCTAATAATTTTAGCAATTGGAGCTTTGTTTTTTGGATTTTTATTCAAAAGCTATTTTATCGGTTATTACAGCGATGTGTTTTGGAATGGCTCAATTGTCGTCCACCATGAAGATCACCATTCAATTCCTCTCTTAATATATTATTTGCCTGCAATTTTAGGCATAGTTGGATTTATTATCGCTTGGTTCATGTATATTCGAAAATCAGATATGGCTAAGAATATAGCCGAGTTAAATAAGCCGCTTTACAATTTTCTATTAAATAAATGGTATTTCGACGAGTTGTATAATTCTATTTTTGTAAAACCAGCTATGGTAATTGGCCAGATTTTTTGGAAGTTTATTGATGGTTTAATTATTGATGGTTACGGACCTAACGGAATAGCTGCTTTAGTGAGCAGAATATCAATAAAAGCAAAGCAAGTTCAATCTGGATTTATTTACCATTATGCTTTTGCCATTTTAATTGGTCTTTCAATCATTATTACTTTCATAATTTTTAGGTTTTAAAAAATGAGTGAAATTCCAATCTTAAGTATTTTAATCTTTATACCGGTCGTTGGTATATTTTTTATGTTATTGATAAGAAATAATGATGACCAAAGCTCGCAAAATTTAAAAAACACCGCCTTATGGATCACTTTTTTAAATTTTATCATATCATTATCGTTACTATTTTCATTTGACTTAAATAATCCAGATTTTCAATTTGTAGAAAAATACGCATGGATAGAAAGTGGTATCAGCTATCATTTAGGTATAGATGGAGTTTCAATTTTATTTGTAATACTTACAACAATGCTTGTACCTATTTGCATACTTGCAAGCTATGAAAGCATTAAATTTTCTGTAAAAGAATATTTAATTTCATTTTTAGCTTTAGAAACATTTATGATTGGGGTTTTCTGCTCTCTTGATCTTGTCCTATTTTATCTTTTTTTTGAAGGAGGTTTAATTCCAATGTTCTTAATCATTGGGATATGGGGTGGAGAAAGAAGGGTTTATTCAACTTTCAAATTTTTTCTTTATACACTTGCGGGTTCAGTATTTATGCTACTTGCAATAATTTATATTTTCATTTCTACAGGCACAACTGATGTTGAAACACTCTTGGTGTATAATTTTACTACAAACGAACAATTAATATTGTGGATCGCATTTTTTACTTCATTCATGGTTAAGATACCTATGTGGCCTTTTCACACTTGGCTACCAGATGCTCACGTAGAAGCACCAACAGCTGGATCAGTTATACTTGCGGGTGTTCTGTTAAAAATGGCTGGGTATGGCTTTATAAGATTTTCTATTGGTTTTTTTCCGGACGCATCAGAATTTTTTGCGCCATTTATATTTTCTCTTAGTGTTATAGCAATAATAGTGACTTCTCTAATCGCATTAGTGCAAGAAGATATGAAAAAACTAATTGCTTATTCATCAGTTGCTCATATGGGATTTGTAACATTAGGAATATTTACATTTACTGTTCAGGGAATAGAAGGCGGCATCATTCAAATGATAAGTCATGGCATTGTTTCTGCGGCATTATTTTTGTGTGTTGGCGTGGTATATGATCGTCTTCATACAAGAGAAATTGCAAGATATGGAGGCTTGGTTAGTAAAATGCCTTTTTATTCATTTTCATTTATGATTTTTATATTGGCCAGTCTTGGCTTGCCTGGAACAAGTGGTTTTGTTGGCGAGTTTTTAGTACTCCTTTCTATATTTACGGTAAATACATATTTTGCAATATTTGCGACTACAGGTGTCGTATTGGCAGCCACATATTCATTATGGCTTTATAGAAGAATAATATTTGGTGCTTTAATTAAAGATGATCTATCTGAAATGTTTGACTTAACAAGAAGAGAGATAATTATTTTTCTTCCCTTAATTATCCTAACAGTATTCATTGGCTTATATCCTAAACCAATCATCAATATAATTGAACCTTCAACAGAAAAAATTGTAAATCAAATTAAAATGAAATTAGATTAAAATGCAAAGTTTAGTATACATATTACCTGAAATATTTTTATTTATAGTTGCAACAGTTTTGTTAGTAACCGGCTTGTTTTTGAAAAATATTAAAATTGTTAATTTGCTTGCTATATTTTCACTTTTAGTCGCAGTTTTCTTAATTTTAAACCAACCCTTTCAATCAGCTTTTCTAAATAGTTTTGTCGTAGATGAATTTTCACTAGTACTAAAAGTTATGATACTAATTGGCTCTATTGCTTCATTGATTATGTTTGTATCAAGTAAAGATGACCTAAATATAAATATTTATGAATTTCCAATTTTAATAATTTTCTCAACCATAGGTATGATGGTGATGGTTTCAGCAAATGATTTGCTTGCAATGTTTATAGGATTAGAGCTTCAATCATTAAGCCTTTACGTTCTAGCGGCTTTGAACAGAAACAGCTTGCTGTCATCAGAAGCAGGAATTAAATATTTTATCCTCGGAGCTCTTTCTTCAGGCTTATTACTCTTTGGAATTTCATATATTTATGGATTTTCAGGAAATACAAACTTTAATCTAATCGCTGTAAATATTAACCCCGAAAGTCTGGGTTTAATTATTGGTATAGTTTTTGTATTGGCAGGACTAGCTTTTAAAGTGTCAGCAGTTCCTTTCCATATGTGGACGCCCGACGTTTATCAAGGAGCACCAACTCCGATTACAGGATTCTTCGCCCTTGCTCCAAAAATTGCTGCAATGGGTTTACTTGTTAGATTCTTATTCAATTCATTTGGTGAGATTTATATTGACTGGCAACAAATTATTTTTTTCATATCAATTGCATCGATGATGCTCGCTGCCTTTGCTGCCATTGCTCAAACTAATTTAAAAAGACTAATGGCGTACAGCTCAATAGGTCATATTGGATATGCTTTAATAGGTGTGGCCTGTTTTACCGATGAGGGGTTAAGGTCATTATTAATATATTTAATGATTTATTTAATTATGAATATTGCTGTTTTTGCTTTTTTACTGTCCTTAAAAAGAAACGATGGATATTTTGAAAGTATTTCAGATTTATCTGGAATGCATAAAAATCATCCTTTAAGGACCATGCTAATTGCCTTGATTATGTTTTCTTTAGCTGGCATCCCTCCTTTAGCTGGCTTTTTTGGTAAATTTTATATTTTCGTTGCAGCTATTGAGTCTCAAATGTTGTTTCTCGCAATCATTGGCGTCATAGCAAGTGTTATCAGTGCATTTTATTATTTAAGGATTGTTAAGATAATGTATTTTGATGAACCTAAAGAAGAATTTGATGGATCAAGCATCAAATCACTTAATATGCTTTATTATCCTTCATCAATACTAATTATTATTTTTTTTATTTATCCATCGCCAGTAATAAATATTTCTGAATATGCTATTCAATCAATTATTTAATGTTAGATCAAATTCAATCAGAAGTTATTTTTCATGAAGTAATCGATAGCACGAATGTAGAAGCTAAAAGATTAATTGAAAATGACAAAATAAACAAAGCAACTTGGATTATAGCAAATAGACAAACTTCAGGTAAAGGCAGAAATAATAATAAATGGGTTTCAGAGGAAGGTAATTTTTACGGTTCATACGTTTTGCCAATTAATTTGGATCACAGAAAGATACCATTTATTTCATGTATAACTTCTTTGTCGGTATATGATACAATTAAAAATCTTTTACCCAATAATGCCCTTTTAAAAATTAAATGGCCAAACGACATACTGTATAATGATTCTAAATTAGCTGGAATATTAATAGAAAATTTACTAAGTGAAAGTGCGAGTTTTTCAATAATTGGAATTGGTATTAATTTAAAAAATTCACCAAATATAAATAATCATAAAACTATTTCTATAAAATCTATAATAGAAAATGAAGTTATGCCAAAAGACATACTTGGAACATTAGACACCAATATCAATAATTACTTAAATATTCTTAACAGTGATGATATTTCAGAATTAATTGAGTTATATAAAAATAATTGCTGGAAAATGCGAGATCGGGTTCGTTTTTTACAAAATAATATTGAATTTGAAGGCATATTAGATGATATAACTGATACATTTGAGATTCTAATTAAAGTAAATGGAGAGCTTAAGAAATTCAATTCAGGAGAACTGTCATTTAGTTATTAATCATGAAGGTTTTAGTTGATATAGGAAATACAAATGTATTGATGGGGAAATATGACAATTCGAGATTAATTGATCAAGTACGATTTGAAACTAACACAGTTATAAGTTTACCAGATGATATATTGAAATCATTAAGTATTTTTTTAGCTGATGTAGAATATGTTTTAATTTCGGGTGTCGTGCCACAAGCTCAAAAAAATTTACGAATTTTGATCTCAAAAAATTTTGAAAATCTTTCAATTAGAGAATTAAATACTTCTGACTTAGAGTCATTTATAAAATTCAATGTTATCAACCCAGCTGAAGTTGGAGATGACAGGATCATTAACTCAATAGCGGCTATAGATAAGTATGAACCTCCTTTTATAATTGTAGATTTTGGGACAGCCACCACGTTAGATGTTGTAGATAAGAGCGGTGCATATTCTGGAGGGTTAATTTGTCCTGGTGTCAACTTATCAATAAAATCACTGTCAGATGGTGCAGCGTTATTGCCACTTATAACTTTTAAAAAGCCTGAAACATTAATTGGTAAACATACAATTGCCGCAATGGAGTCGGGTATTTATTGGGGGTATATTAGTTTAATCGAGGGCTTGATTGAGAGATTGAAAAGGTCTCACGAGTGCTCTAATGCAAAAGCTATAGCAACTGGAGGTTTATCAAAACTATTTGAAAATGACCTTAAATGCATTAACTATTTCGAAAGAGATCTTACTCTTGAAGGTCTTTTAATCGTAAGCAATAAATTACAATGAGCAAAGGTGATAGATTAGTATTTCTGCCTTTAGGAGGCACTGGTGAAATTGGGATGAACATGAATCTCTATGGATACGGTAAAGAGATTGATGACATGAAATGGCTAATTGTTGATGTTGGCATCACATTTGGGGATGAGACCACACCAGGTGTAGACATCATTTTACCTGATCATGATTTTATAAAGGAAAGAAAAGATAATTTATCAGGAATTATAATAACTCATGCTCATGAAGATCATGTTGGAGGTCTTGCGTATCTATGGCCAGATTTAAAATGTCCTATTTATGCTACTCCATTTACAGCTTCAATAATAAGACTAAAATTTGAAGAAAAAGGATTGGATCATGAGGGTTATTTGAATGTAATAGATCTGTCATCTGAAATACAAATAAACCCATTTGATATAAAATTTCAAACTTTGACGCACTCAATACCTGAGCCAAATTCACTTATCATAAAAACAAAGCTAGGAAATATATATCATACTGGTGACTGGAAAATTGATGATGATCCAGTTGTAGGAAAAGCTATTGACTTTAACGAACTCAAATCAAACACAAAAGATATTCTTGCAATGGTTTGCGATTCAACAAACGTCTTAACAAAAGGAAGATCTGGATCAGAATCAGAAGTTAAAAATAATTTAACTGAAGTTATAAAAGGGATAAAGAATAGAGTTTTTGTAACATCTTTTGCTTCAAATGTAGCAAGACTTGAAACAATTGCCCATGCTGCAAAGGAGACAAATAGATCGTTAGTCGTCTTAGGCAGATCAATGCATCGCATGATAAGTGTCGCAAGGCAAAATGGTATTCTTAATGATATAGATGTTATTTTATCTGAAAAGGAAGCAGTTAAAAAAAAGAGGGAAGAAGTTTTGTACCTTTGTACAGGCAGTCAAGGTGAACCAAGGGGCGCAATGATGCGAATAGCAAATCAAGATTTTCCTCATGTTGATATTGATTTAGATGATACTATTATTTTTTCATCAAAGATTATCCCTGGCAATGAGAAGAAAATTTTCCAATTGTTTAATCGTCTCTCAGAGTTAGGTGCAAATGTTATAACTGAGTATGATGAAAATATACATGTCTCGGGTCATCCATGCTTAGATGAAATGGTTGATATGTATGATAATATTAAACCCGCAATTTCAGTTCCAGTTCACGGTGAACACAGACACTTAAAAAGACATTCAAATCTTGCGAAAGAAATGGGTGTAAAGTTCCCAATGCTAATTTCTAATGGAGATATATTGCAAATTGCTCCTGGATCGCCATACGTAGTTGATCAGTGTGACTCTGGCAGACAGTACTTTGATGGAAATAGATTAGTAAAAAGTGAAAGCGGTCATATTAAAGATAGAAAAAGAATGGCTTACAATGGTGTATTGAATGTTACATGTATAATTGATCAAAAAATGAATTTAAAAGAAAACCCATTGATTATTAGCAGTGGCATAGTAAGCGATCAAGAATATGAGAATGATGAGATGGTATATTTATTAGAAGAAGAAATTTATAAATTTTTTGAGGATAAGACAAATTTATCAAAAAAAGAAAAAAAGCTATATCAAAAGCTCGAGACATTATCGCGAAATTTTGTTTTCAAGCATACTCGCAAAAAACCTTTGACAAACATAAGTATTGTTCATATTTAATTAATATGATTGGAAAATTAAATCACATTGCTATTGCGGTACCAAATATAAAAGAAGCTGCTGAGCAATATAAAAACATTTTTGGCGCAAAGGTTTCTGATCCTGTTGAACAACCCGACCATGGCGTAACAACAGTATTTATAGATTTAGGTAATACAAAAATAGAATTACTAGAGGTTCTAGGTGAGGGGTCTCCAATTCAAAACTTTATTGATAAAAATCCAAAAGGTGGAATGCATCATATTTGCCTGGAAGTTAATGATATTAATACTGCTATAGATAAATTGAACACTCATGAAGTATCAATAACTGGTACTGGTAAACCAAAAATTGGTGCTCATGGTAAACCAGTAGTTTTTCTTCATCCAAAAAGCTGTAACGGAACACTCATAGAGTTAGAAGAAGTATAATTTGGGTATAACTGGCTCAATTATCATTTTTTTATTAATTTGGTGGTTAATTTTTTTCATATCACTCCCAATTAATATAAAAAAAAGTAGGTCAGGAAACTATATAGAAGGGGAAGATCCTGGGGCGCCTAATAATCCACAATTATTTAGAAAATTCTTAATTACAACAGTTGTTTCAATAGTCATCTGGTTTATCATATATAGTTTTCTAAATAATGAAGGCTTTCTGATGTATATCTTAAAGCTTTTTTACATAAATGAAGTTATCTAATTATTTTCTACCTGTATTAAAAGAGTCTCCAAGCGAAGCAGAAATTGTTTCTCATAAACTTATGCTGCGCTCTGGTATGATCAGTCAATCAAGTTCTGGGATTTACTCTTGGTTACCTCTTGGGTTAAAGGTTTTAAAAAAAATCGAAAACATCGTCAGAGATGAACAGAATAAGGCGGGAGTTAATGAAATATTAATGCCAACTATTCAACCCGCAGATTTATGGAAAGAAAGTGGACGATATGAAGATTATGGAAAAGAAATGTTAAGAATTAATGATCGTCAAGAAAGAGAAATGCTTTATGGCCCGACAAACGAAGAGCAAATAACAGACATATTTAGAAGAAATGTTAAATCCTATAAAGAGCTTCCAATGCTGCTCTACCATATACAGTGGAAATTTAGAGATGAATTAAGGCCAAGATTTGGAGTAATGAGAGGTAGGGAATTTTTAATGAAAGATGCTTACTCTTTCGATATTGATGCAGCATCATCAGAAGATACTTATAATCGTTTTTTTATTTGTTATTTAAAAACATTTGCAAGATTAGGTCTCAAAGCAATACCTATGGCTGCTGATACAGGACCCATTGGAGGAGATCTCTCACATGAATTCATAATTATTTCTAACACGGGGGAAAGTGATATTTATTTTGATAATAATATATTAAATGAAGGAAATAAGATTTCTGACATTAGCTATGACGACGACTTAAATTCAATTGTTGAAAAATTTAAAAGTTATTATTCTGCTTCAGATGAGAAACATGACAAGGCTAAATTTGATGAAATAGTTCATAAAGAAAAACAAATGAATTCAAAAGGAATTGAAGTGGGTCACATATTCCATTTTGGAACAAAATATTCAAATTCAATGAAGGCAAATATTTTAGATTCTGATGGAAAAGAAAAAACGGTACACATGGGATCATATGGAATAGGAATTTCACGTCTAGTGGGCGCTATAATAGAGTCCTCCCATGATGAAAGTGGAATAATATGGCCTGATGCAGTGTCGCCATTTACACTTGGTGTTATAAACTTGAAACCAAAAGACGATGAAGCCTCCTCAATTGCTAATAAAGTTTACAATCAAATTGATGATAAATCTGAAGTTTTATTTGATGATAAGAATGATAACGCGGGAGTAAAATTTTCTAGAATGGACTTAATAGGTTTACCACATCAAATTATAATAGGAAGCAAAGCTGTATCGGATGGTTTAGTAGAGTATAAAAATAGAAAAAGTGGAGAAACAGAATTCATTAACCTAGATAAATTAGGTAAGTTTCTAGAAGAAATGAACGTTTAAACAAAGTGCCATTTAATTATTTTGAGAGATTTATAGCTTTTAGGTACCTAGTTCCTTTGAGAAAAGGCGGCTTGTTATCAGTCATTTCATGGCTTTCATTTATTGGGATTTGTATTGGTGTTGCAACGTTAATAATTGTGATGTCTGTAATGAATGGTTTTCATGATGAACTAAAAAAAAGAATTATTGGTTTCAATGGCCATATTTATATTAAAAATATAGAACCGTACTTTGAGAATGACAAAAGCCTTTCTGAAATTAAGGAAATATTATTTATTGATAGAAATATATCTATTCAAGCCTTAGTAAGTTCAGCTAATAAGAGCAATGGAATAGTTATCAAATCGATCAATGATGAGAATATTAAATTTTACGAATTCGTTAATAATCTAAATAATGATAATCTGCTAACTGCTAATTCAATAATATTAGGAGAAGAACTAGCTTTTTCTTTGGGTGTATTACCTGGCGACGAAATTAAAGTTACTTCTTCCTCAATGATTTCTACTCCACTAGGTCAAATCCCAAGATCTCACAAAATGGCAGTATCGGCCACATTTAGTTCTGGCATGAGTGAATATGACAAAAATTTTGCATTTACTTCACTTGCAAATGTTCAAAAACTCTTGAGTCTCAATGATGAGATATCAACCATTGAAATACATTTAAAAGATATCAATGATGTAGAAAAAGTTAAGAGTGATCTACTTAAAATTTATAATGATGATTATTTAGTAAAAGATTGGATTGATCTAAATAGTTCTTTTTGGGAAGTGTTAGCAACGGAGCGTGAATTAATGTTCTTTGTATTATCACTTATTATCATAATTGCTGCATTTAATATTGTCACAAGCCTGTTCATTTTAGTACAAAATAAAAATAGAGAAATAGCAGTGCTTAAAACAATTGGTAGCAGTGATAGTTCAATTTTAAGAATATTTTTGCTAGTCGGTACTTTTATAGGGTTTAGTGGAACGATCATAGGCTCTATTCTTGGAATACTTTTTACAATAAATATCGATACAATAAGAAATTTACTAAATTCAACATTTAATTTAAATTTATTTCCATCTGAGTTTTATTATCTTGATAAAATGCCAACCAGTATTGATTTGACTCAAATTATAATAATTATTTTCTTTTCATTAATTATATCAATAACAGCAACTGTATATCCAGCTTATAAAGCTTCTAAGACAGAAATTAGAGGAATATTAAATAATGTCTGAATCAAATCTAATTTTAAAAAATATTTCAAAATCTTACCATCAAGCTAATAATAACTTATCAATTTTAAAAGATATTTCTCTAGAAGTTAAAAGTGGTGATTTTATTGCAGTTACAGGTCCCTCAGGTTCAGGAAAAACTACTCTACTTAACTTAGTAGGGTTGCTCGATACAGCCGACGAAGGTTCTATCTCATTCAATGGTAACGATCTCACAAATTTAAATAGTGAACAGAAGAATAAATTTAGAAAAAATAATTACGGATTTATCTATCAGAACTATAACTTATTGGAAAATTTTAATGCAATAGAAAATGTTGCATTACCGCTAATCTTAAATGGATACAGTAAGGACGAGGCGACACAAAGGGCTAAAAATATAATGAAGGTATTTATGATTGAAGATAGATCCTTACATTTCCCAAATTCATTGTCAGGAGGGGAGCAGCAGAGAGTAGCAATATCAAGAGCTTTAGTAAATAATCCAAAATTTATAATTGCCGATGAGCCAACTGGCAATTTAGACAGTAAGAATTCTGATTTGGTGTTTAACTATTTAAAAAACTATGTCGAATCAGAAAGTATGACACTAATTATAGCTACTCATGACGAAGAGTTGGCTTCTAAGGCAAATAAAAGGATAAATTTATAAGTGAGCGACTTTATTCATTTAACAAATAAAACAGAATACTCTTTATCAGAAGGTGCTTTACCTATAGCGCGTCTATCAGAACTTTGTCAGGCCTTTAAAATGCCAGCTGTAGGTATCACTGACACGAATAATATGTTTGGAGCTTTGGAATTTAGTGAGAAAGTGTCAAGTGTCGGAGTTCAGCCCATAATAGGATGTAATTTAAAAATCAAAACACCAAAAAATTATCTTCATGAAAATATTGAAGAAGAAGATCTCCATTTCTTTCTTAATATATTCTCTAAGAATGAGGTTGGTTATAAGAATTTATTAAATATTATTTCAAGAGCATACATGAATCATAAAGAAAATGCTTACGTAGATATTGAACAGTTGTATAAAAATAAAGAAGGCCTATTAGTTCTTTCAGGTGGAAATAACTCTATCTTAAAATATTCAAATGGTAATAGCATTTCTTCACAATCTGCATCATTTGTAGCTGACTTTAAAAAAGAATTTATTGATAATTTTTACATAGAAATTCAGAGAATTGAAGGAAATGATTATGGAATTGATGAGGAAGTAATCCTTAATTTGGCATACGATAATAATATTCCAGTTGTTGCAACTAACGATGTCTACTTTGAGGGACCTGATCATTTTGAAGCACATGATGCTTTAATGTGTATTGAAAAAAAACTTTTTGTTTCTCAAAAAGATAGAAAAAGATTGTCAAAAAATCACTATTTTAAGTCTCAAAATGAAATGCAAGAACTATTTTCAGATATTCCGGAAGCATTGTTTAACACAATTGAGATTGCACAAAGGTGCTCTCATAGACCTAAAATAAAAATGCCAGTACTTCCATCTTACGATAATGATGATAGTCAAGAAAAAAAATTATTAAGAGAACTATCTCACAAAGGTCTTGAGCAAAATCTTACTCAAAAATTTATGAGTGAACAAATAGATAATAATTTAAAATTAAGCATAAAAAAGGAATATGAGGAAAGATTAGAAAAAGAGTTAAAAATAATTATAGATATGAAATATGAAGGATATTTTTTAATTGTTTCGGATTTTATAAGATGGGCAAAAGATAATAATATACCGGTTGGTCCCGGAAGAGGGTCTGGGGCAGGTTCCTTGGTTGCTTGGTGTTTAAAAATTACGGATCTAGATCCAATTAAATTTGGTTTAATTTTTGAGAGATTTTTAAATCCAGAGAGAGTTTCTTTGCCTGATTTTGATATTGATTTTTGTCGTGATGGTAGAGATCGTGTGCTCGATTACGTACATCAAAAGTATGGGAATAACCATGTTGCTCAGATAATTACTTTTGGAAAACTACAAGCTCGAGCAGTAATTAGAGATGTAGGTAGAGTTCTTGGTATTCCATATGGTCAGGTAGATTATCTTTGTAAATTGATGCCTTTTGATCCTTCAAGACCCATGACATTGCAACAATACATTGATGAAGAGCCACGATTAAAAGAGGAGGCAAGTAAAGATGATAAAATTGCAAAGTTATTGGACATATCTCTAAAATTAGAAGGTCTTAAAAGACATGCATCAATTCATGCAGCTGGGGTAGTAATTTCAAAAGAGGAAGTATTCAAAGATGTCCCACTATACAGTGACCCAGACTCAAATATTTTTCTAACACAATTTGATATGAAATGGGTTGAAAATGCTGGTTTAGTAAAATTTGATTTTTTAGGTCTCAAGACACTAACGCTAATTGATAATTGTACAAAATTGGTAAAATTAAGTAATCCTGATTTTAATATTGATAACATTAAATTAAATGATCAAGACACTTATGATTTGTTAAGTACTGGTGAAACAACAGGCATTTTCCAGTTAGAGAGCGCGGGCATGAAGGATACTCTTAAGCAGCTTCAACCAGATAAATTTGAAGATATTATTGCTATTGTTGCGCTTTATAGACCTGGTCCTATGGCTAATATTCCAAGCTACATAGAAAGAAAGCATGGCAGAGAAAAACCTGACTACATTCATCCTTTATTAGAAGACTTATTAAAAGAAACTTATGGAGTCGTAATTTATCAAGAACAGGTTATGGGGGTAGCTAGAGAGTTATCAGGATACTCAGATGGTGAGGCAGATTTGCTAAGAAGAGCAATGGGAAAAAAAATACAAAAGGAAATGAACGCTCAAAAACAAAGGTTTATAAATGGTTGCTTAAAAAAAGATATAACGTCAAATGAAGCGTATACTATTTTTGAATTATTATCTAAATTTGCTGACTATGGTTTTAATAAAAGTCATGCTGCAGCATATGCTGTAATAGCATTTCAAACAGCCTATCTAAAAACTCATTATCCAATAGAGTTTTTTGCGGCTTCCATGTCACTAGATATTAACAATACAGACAAAATTTCTATTTTTCAGCAAGAGTTGATGCGTCTAAAAATTAAATTAGCCCCACCTAGCGTTAATTACTCAGGACCAAATTTTTTAAGAAATAATGACTCAATTTTATATGCGCTAGGAGCAATTAAAAATGTGGGCATTGAGTCAATGAAGGATTTATACAATGAAAGAAACGAAAACGGTAATTTTCGTGATCTCAACGATTTTATAAATAGAAATAATACCTCAGTAATTAACAAAAAAACAATTGAAGCATTATCTTGTGCAGGAGCATTTGACGAGTTCAACATAAGTAGAGCAGCCGTATTTAATCAAGCCTCAGAAATAGTAAAGTATCATAAGTCTAAAAATAGCAATTCCATAGATCATCAAAAAGACATGTTCAGTGATATGAACATATCAAGTTTTAATTTAACAGAGGAAGAAGAGTGGAATTCAAACTATAAACTAATGAAAGAATATGAGATGTTGGGCTTTTATTTATCGGGTCACCCTTTGTCGACACACAAAAAAAACTATAAATCTCTAATGTTAAAAGAATATTCAGAAATCAAAGAAAACTCCGAACTGCATAATCAAAAAGATCTTCTTTTGGGTGGTACCTTACTTTCTAAAAAAGAAAAGAGATCAGCCAGGGGTAATAATTATGCATTTTTAAACTTTTCTGACCTGTCATCAATTTTTGAGCTAATTATATTTGAAAGTAATCTTAGAAAATACCGTGAGCTACTTTTAGAAGGTGAATCATTTGTTTTAGGTGTAGATTTTTCATCTCAAAATGGAAGTTTAAGAGGGGAGCTCAAAAAAGTATTTAGTTTCGAAGAAGTTGAAAAGCTTAATAAAACAAATGATTTTAGCAGCAGAGAAAATCACAAACTAAACAATCACACACTTAAAATTTATGCCGATAGAAGCTTTTCAAAGGATGAGCTTGCAAAATTAGAATGGGTTAAAGGGCATAATAAAATAGAGATTATCATTAATAATCAACTACTTAAGATTCCTGGTGAATTCAATATTACCTCAGAGATGATAAATAAGATGAAAAACCTTAACGGTGTAATGAAAATTGATTTTGTAGAATAAGTTGTTGTAAAGCTTACTCATTTAATATAATTACATTCAAAATATCACACAGCGATAGCTAATGCTGTCCGGTCCGTAATAAGGTCAAATTGCTGTGGATGAACAACCGGAGAAAAAAATGACTATACCAAATATTAATTTAAAAGAGCTTGTTGAAGCTGGGGTTCATTTCGGCCACAAATCGCAAAGATGGAACCCAAAAATGCTTAAGTACATTCATAGTACAAAGGAAAATATTCACATAATTAATTTAAACTACACAGTACAGATGCTAAGTGAAGCACTTAAAGTTATTGATGATGTGATTTCAAAGGGAGGAAAGATTCTATTTGTAGCTACAAAAAAACAAGCAGCAGGTAAAATTGCAACTCTAGCAAAGGAAACTAATCAGTTTTATGTGAATCATAGATGGTTAGGTGGAATGCTTACCAATTGGTCAACAATTA
Organism: uncultured Pelagibacteraceae bacterium; assembly: GCA_902523455.1. Classification (GTDB taxonomy): domain Bacteria; phylum Pseudomonadota; class Alphaproteobacteria; order Pelagibacterales; family AG-422-B15; genus CACNXQ01. The sequence goes on along the minus strand of CABYZG010000007.1, from coordinate 16,032 downwards.
CTAAATCGATCAAAAAAATGAAGGAACTTGAAGTATTAAAATCTAATCCTGACAATGAATTCACAAAGAAAGAAATATTAAAAATCACAAATAAACATGAAAAGTTAGTGAAGTCATTAAGTGGAATTAGTGAAATGAAAAAATCTCCCGACTTAGTATTTATTATTGACACTAAACTAGAGCACATAGCTGTTTCTGAGGCAAATCTATTAAACTTACCAATTATTGGAATTGTTGATACAAATTGTGATCCAGATAAAATAGATTACCCCATACCAGGTAATGATGACTCACGTAGATCTATAGATTTATATTGTTCACTTATTAAAGAAACAATCAATGCATCTGATAAAGAAATTGATTTCAAAATTAATTCGGAAAATAATAAAGAAGAGATTACTAAGCCCGATGTAAAAGGTGATAGTGATAATTCTAATAACAATATTTCTGACCCTGAGGACCCATAGAATGACAGTTAGTGCAAAAGAGGTGCAAGAATTAAGAAAAATGTCGGGTGCAGGAATGATGGAGTGCAAGTCTGCTTTATCCGACTCAGGCGGCGATCTATCTCAAGCATTTAAATTGTTAAGAGAAAAAGGAATTGCAAAAGCTGAGAAAAAATCTGGCAGGGATGCTAATGAAGGTCTAATAGGTGTTAGAGTTAAGGAAGAAAAAGCATCTATAATTGAAGTTAATTCAGAGACTGATTTTGTTTCAAGAAATTCTGAGTTTCATAGTCTTGTTAACTCGATTTTAGATATATCTATGAGTCAAGAAAGCAATACATTGGTCAATAATGAAAATGTTGCCGAACTAATAAGTGGCGCAGTAGGCAAGATTGGAGAAAATATAGTACTAAGAAGATCAAGTCATATCAGTGGAAACATTCATAGCTATGTTCATAACAGTGTAGGTCAAGGTTTAGGTAAGATTGGGGTCCTTCTAAAATTAAATACTGATAGTGATCAAGTATCTGAAATAGGTAAAAATCTATGCATGCACATTGCAGCTTTGAATCCTAAATCAATTTCCGAAAAAGACCTTAGCAATGAATTAGTAAACGCAGAAAAAGAAATAATAAAACAACAACTCAAAGATAGCGGTAAACCTGATAATATTCTTGAAAAAATGCTCGAGGGTAAATTAAAAAAATTTTTAGAGGAAAACACTTTATTAGGCCAAAAATTTGTAATTGACCCAGCAGTAACTGTAGAAGACTACATTAAGCAAAGCGCAGAAAAAAATAATTGTAAAATTTCTGTAGAACAATTTATCAGATACGAATTAGGTTCATAAAAGATGCCCAAAAAAAAGTTAAGCCGGATATTAATTAAATTATCTGGTGAATCTCTTATGGGCAAAAATAAATTTGGAATTGATTTAAATACTGTCAAGCGTATTTCACATGATTTGCTCTCATTAAAAAAATTAAAAATACAAATTTGTGTTGTAATTGGTGGTGGAAATATATTCAGGGGTTTAGCAGCTTCTGCAAAAGGCATGGATAGAGCCAGCGCAGACTATATGGGTATGCTGGCCACAGTAATGAATAGTCTTGCTTTGCAAAATTCATTAGAAAAATTAAAAGTTGAAACTAGGGTTATGTCTGCATTTCCAATGCAATCTATATGCGAAACATACATCAGAAGAAGAGCAATAAGACATATGGAAAAAAACAGAATTGTTATATGCGCAGCTGGAACTGGTAATCCATATTTTTCTACAGATACTGCATCAGCTCTCAGAGCCGCAGAACTTGAATGCCAAGTTATATATAAAGCTACTCAAGTGGATGGTATCTATGATAAAGATCCGAATTTATACAAGAAAGCAAAAAGACTTAAAAAAACATCATATGAAAACTATTTGACTAAGAATCTTAAGGTGTTAGACAGTGCTGCAGTAAGTATTGCAAGAGATAATGAAATTCCAATAAAAATATTTTCAATTTTACGAAATAATTGTTTCAAAAACGTATATAATAATAAGCAACAATATTCTGAGATTAACAATGTTTGATATAATTAAAGACGATGTTACAAGCCGTATGGTTTCTTCGATACAGTCTTTTAAGTCAGATATGCAAGGAATACGCGCTGGAAGGGCATCGCCAAACATGCTGGACTCAATCAAGATCGATGCGTATGGACAGAAAATGAATATTAACCAACTTGGAAATATAACAACACCTGATCCTCGGACGATAAATATTGATATTTGGGATAGTGCTAACATATCACTTGTTGAAAAAGCTTTAAGAGAGTCAGATTTAGGTATAAATCCAATGATTGAAGGAAATCTAATTAGATTACCTCTACCACAGCTCACAGAGGAAAGACGAATTGAATTTTTAAAAATGGCAAATAAAATATCAGAAAATACAAAAGTTGCTGTTAGAAATATAAGAAGAGATGGCATTGAAAAAGTAAAAAAATTAGAAAAAGATAAAGAAATTGGACAGGATGATTCTAAAAAGTATCAAGTAAACATTGATAAAATTACTACAGATCAAATTAAAAGTATTGATGAAATCCTTAAAAATAAAGAAGAAGATTTAAAAAAAATATAATCTTAAGTGAGTTCATCTAATTTATCAAAAGTAAAGATCAACCATGTCGCTATCATTATGGATGGGAATGGAAGATGGGCGAAAAAAAACAATCTCCAAAAAAAAACTGGCCACAAATACGGGATTCAGAATTGTATTTCATTATGCAAATGTTTAAGAGATCTAGATTATAAAATAAATGAAATTTCTTTTTATGTATTTTCAGCTGAAAATTGGAGAAGAAACCCATCAGAAATAAAAAATTTATTTAATCTTATAACTGAATTTTACAGAGATTTCAGTTTAACAGCTAATGATAACAATCTTAAAATAAGACATTATGGAAGTAGAAAAAAATTATCAAAAAAATTGTTAAGTATAATTGATGAAGTTACCGCGATCACCAAAGACAATAAGGGTACCATTGTAAATTTATTATTTAATTATGGATCAAGACAAGAAATGAATGACGCAGTAGAAAAAATAAAAAAACTTAAAAATCCATCCAAAAATTTTAGAGATTATTTCTATATTCCTGAGTCAAAAGACCCAGATTTCATTATAAGAACCGGTGGTCAAATTAGATTAAGTAATTTTATGTTATGGCAAAGTGCTTATGCTGAGTTGTACTTTACAAAAGTATTATGGCCTGATTTTAAGATAAGCAATCTTAACAGGGCTCTTGGCCAATTAATGAAAAGAAAAAGAAATTTTGGTCAATAAATGAATGATTTTTTTACAAAAGAGCTGCTTTATCGATTAGGGTCTGTTATTGTTTTTGTTCCATTAGTTATATTGCCTCTTATATATAATAATTATTTTTCTGTAATTGTTTATCTTTTTATAACATCAATCATTTGTCTTGAGATTAATCAAATGAAAAATAAAAACGGAAGTTATTTAATATTTAATTTATATTTGGTATTTACAGTATTGTCTTTTTTTTTATTTTTATTTTTGCTAATTACTGAAATAGTATCATTACTTTTTATATTAGCTACTATAGCCACAATTTGGTTTTTTGACACATTCTCTTACATAGGAGGGAAAATTATTGGAGGTGTTAAATTAATGCCCAAAATAAGTTCGGGTAAAACCGTAAGCGGATTAATTACAGGTGTATTCATGACAGTACTTCTTATTCAATTATTGTTTTATTATTTGGAAATTGAATATAAATTTTCAATTTATTATACAATATTTATTATCGCTTTATCTTTTGTTGGGGATACAATTGTTTCAATGCTAAAACGATATGCTTCTATTAAAGACTCAGGAAAAATCATGCCGGGGCATGGCGGGCTTCTTGACAGATTTGACTCCTTTATAATTGTTTTTCTAATCTTCGGCATATCAAATTTATAGCATGAAAAAAATTAATGTTGTTATTTATGGTGCTACTGGAAGTATTGGCAGTTCTACATTGTCAGTAATAAGTAAAAACTTAGATAAAATAAATATTGAAGGTATTACATGCAATAAAAATATTATAAAGCTTCTTAAGATTGCAAAATCTCACAACGTAAAAAAAATTGGTTTTAATGAGAAATCTGCTTATTTGTTGAATAAATTTAATTTAAATAAATACGAAGTATTTAATGATGATACCAAATTTTATAATATTATTTCAAAAAAAACTGATGTTATTATTTTTGCTGCAAGTGGATTAACTTCTTTAGATCTCTTATTAAAAATATTAAAATCAGGAAAGATAGTTGGTATTGCTAATAAAGAATGTATTATTACACTCGGAAAGAAATTTATTAGTTTATCAAAAAAATTTAAAACGAAAATTATACCCTTAGACTCAGAGCATAATTCAATTTATCATTTATTAAATCAAAATTTAGGTAGATATAAATCAATTACCATCACTGCAACAGGTGGACCGTTCCTGCATTATACAAAAAATAAATTGAGTTCTGTAACGCCTCAGCAAGCAATTAGGCATCCAGTTTGGAACATGGGTAGTAAGATCTCGATTGACTCAGCCACAATGATGAATAAAGCGCTTGAGATAATAGAAGCCAAATATTTATTTAATCTAAAGAATAATGAAATTAATGCTATAATACACCCTCAAGCTATTATTCATGCATTAATAAATTATGAAAATGGTATAAGTACTGCACTATTAAACAAGCCAGATATGCGTATTCCTATTTCATCTTTATTTTTTGGATTTAATAAATATTCTAATGCTTATAGAGGCATTGAATTAACTAATTATTCCAAATTTGAATTCATTCCAATAGATAAAAATAAGTTTCCAGCAATTAAACTTGGTTATCAAGTAATGAAAGTTGGAGGATTGGCACCCCATATATTTAATTACTTGAATGAAATTTTAGTAAATTTATTTATAAAGAAAAGAATAAAATTTCTTGATATCGTTAAATTAAATGAAGTAAATATGGATAAGTATTTTAGAAAAAATTCGAATATTGCTAATCCAAAACTCAATGATATTAAGAAAATTAATAATTGGATTGATAATAATTTATATCTTGGTAATTAAGTAAAGTTATGTTGCGTCATATTAAATTTAGATTGTTTCTTTTAATATTTTTATTTTTTAAATTTACTTCATTATCTCTTAGTGATGTAAATAAAATAGATGAAATTGACGTATTAGGTACACAGAGAGTAGATATTGAAACTGTAATATCATATTCAAATATAAATATAGGTGATATTTATACAGAGGAACTTGGAAATAAAATTTTAAAAGATTTATTTGACACAAATCTATTTTCAAATATCGAAATTGCATTTGAAGACAATAAACTTCAAATTAATGTAAGAGAAAACCCTACAATAAATTTAGTCAAATTTTCTGGTAATAGTAAAATTAAGGATGAAGATTTAATTATTGAAATATCTCTCAAAGAGAGATCTGTTTATTCAAGAAGTAAAGTAAAAAAAGATACAGATAGAATGTTATCTTTGTACCAAAGATCTGGAAGACTATCTACTGAGATAATACCGAAAGTAGAATTGTTAGATAACAATAGAATTAATTTAACTTATGAAATTGAAGAGTCAGACGTAGCAGAGGTTTCTAAAATTATAATTCTTGGAAATGAAGTTTTTACATCATCCAAAATCAAATCTATTATGAATACAAAAGAAAAAACATTATTGCGATTTCTTTCATCAGCAGACAGATATGATCCTGATAAATTAGAGTATGATAAACAACTTGTAACTGAATTTTACAATAATAATGGTTACCCTGATTTTCGTTTTGTTTCAGCAATTGCGCAACTGTCATTAAATAAAAACGATTTTGAAATTATATTATCTGTAAAGGAAGGGGATAAGCATAATTTTGGAGAAGTGGGTGTTACCAATGCGTTAGATAAAATAAGTTCAGATTTTATATACAAGCAATTACCTTTTAAAACTGGAGACTCGTATAATGCTAGTAAAATCAAAGACTCAGTAAAACTAATAAAAAATTCTGCTGAACTGAGCGGATATACATTTATTCAAATAAATCCCAAACTAACAACAGATAGTGAAAAAAAATTAGTAAATATTAATTTTGAGATAAATGAGGGACCAAGAGTTTATATTAATAAAATTGATATTACAGGAAATACTAGAACTGTTGATAAAGTAATTAGAAGAGAGTTTTCTTTAACTGAGGGTGATGCTTACAATAAGTTCGCAATTAATTATTCTAAAGACTCAGTAAGGGCGTTAAATTTCTTTTCAGATGTGGATATTAAAGAGATAAGGACTGATTATCCAGATAAATTAGATTTAGAGATAACTGTTGAAGAGAAAAGTACTGGTGAAGCCTCACTAGGAGCTGGCTATTCTAGCGCAAATTCTACATCGTTAAATTTAGGAATAAAAGAAACAAATTTTCTTGGAAATGGACAGAAATTAAATTTTACAACTAGTTTTTCAAGTACAAAAAATACTTACGATATATCTTTCACTGAACCATATTTTAATAATAAACAGCTTGCACTGACAGGCAGTCTCTATAGTGATGTAACAGATCCAGGATCTGTTAATTATGAAACTGAAGACATAGGCTTAGGTTTCAAAATACAGTTTCCTCTTTCTGTCAACACGTATTTCAGTGCTAGGTATTCACTTTTTACTTCTAAAATAAAAGCCGACTCAAATGCTACAGCATATGAAAGATTATTATCTGGAACTGATACTGTTTCTACTCTTGGTTACACTTTAAAGTATGATAAGAGAAATAGTAGATATAAACCTTCTTCAGGATATTTATTTGAAGTTGATCAAGATATAGCAGGTCTAGGTGGCACGAGTTATTATTTAAAAAATAGAATAGACTATAATATTTATAAAAGACTAAGTAATAGATTAATTGGTTCTTTTAAATTTGAGGCGGGTAATTTGAATGGTTACAATAGTAAATATGCGCCATTATCATCTAATTTTAAATTAGGCGGTAAAAGGCTTAGAGGTTTTAAGTCCGGCAAAGTTGGCCCTAGAACAGGTAATTCTTATACAGGGGGACAATATTATTATTTGACATCTATTGAAACAAATATTGATTTTAATCTAGATGCTTTTGATATTACTAGTACATTATTTCTTGATGCTGGAAGTGTATGGGGGTTAGAGAATCCTGCATATTCTAACATCAATGATGAACATGAAATGCGTTCATCTTTAGGAGTAAACTTTAATTGGGACTCTGCAATAGGTCCTATAAATATTATATATGCAACAGTACTGGAAAACGAAACTACTGACACTACAGACAACCTATATTTTGACATAGGATATAATTTTTAAGATGAAATTTAATATCAAATATAAATATATTTTAGTTTTGTCTTTGCTATCACAGTTATTCTTTAGCCCTTTATATGCTGAATATCCTGATACAAATATTGGAGTCGTTGATTTAAATTATGTTTTGTCAGACTCTGATGCAGCAGTAGATGCGGCTAAACAAATTGAAAATTATGCTAAACAGATTGAAGAAGAAATAAAAAAGAGTGATCAAAGTTTAATAGATGAGCAAAATGTATTAATTGAGTCACAGCAAATAATGGCACCAGCGGCATTCGATGAAAAAAGAAAAGAATACGAGAACAAGGTACAAAATTATAACATTACAAGACAAGAAAAACTAATGTCAATTGACAGAATTGTATCTGAGTCTAGAAATGAAGTTCTTAATGCATTAAAGCCAATTCTTGAAGAAATTTCCAATGAAAAGGGAATTACTATACTTTTGGAAAAAAATTCTGTTTTATTAAATGCTGAAAGCATGGATATTACAGAAGAGGCACTTAAAATTTTAAATAAAAAGCTGCCTAGTATTGAAGTATCTCTAAATTAAATATTATGACTCCTAGTTTTTTTAAAAAATTAGGCCCTATTAGCATTGATCAGATCAGTTCCTCAATTGATTGCAAATTAATCAATGTACCCAAGGATGATTATTATGATAATTTTGTAAGTATAAGAAATATTAAAGATAACTCACTTTCTTTTTTATATGACAATGAAAAAATAAAACTCAATTTACCATTGAGTTCTGGAATTATATGTACAAAAAAAAAGGCTAATGAGTTAGATCCTAATTTAAAAAAATTTATTGTAGACAATGTACAAGAGGCAGTTGCTAAAATATCAAATATTTTTTATAGAGATTATACTGAAGAGGAAAAAGGAAATATTAGCGATCCATTAATAGATGAAAGTTGTGAAATTGGTAATAACGTCGTAATTGAAAACGGTGTGGTAATTGGAAAAAATGTAAAAATACGTCATGGAGCAATAATAAAAATCAATTGTGTCATTGGTAATGGGACTGTGATTGATTCAAACTCCGTTATATCAAATTCAATTTTACATGAAGATGTATACATCGGAAGCAACACTTCAATAGGACAAAGAGGCTTTGGATTTTTCTTAAGCAATAAAAATATAGATATCTATCATATTGGAAGAGTATTGTTGCAATCTAATGTTTCCATAGGTTCAGGGTGTACAATTGATAGAGGAAGTTTTAGCGATACAGTTATCGGGAAAAATACATATTTTGATAATCTTTGTCACGTGGCGCATAATGTAGAAATAGGTAGCAACGCTGCATTTGCAGCAATGACAGGTATAGCCGGAAGTGCTAAAATTGGAAATGGTGTTTTAACTGGTGGGCAAACAGGTATAGCTGGTCATATAACAATTGGAAACAACGTTCAAATAGCTGCAAAAAGTGGCGTATTCCAAAATCTTGATGATGGTGAGATGGTTATGGGTAACCCTGCGGTAAACAAATACAACTTTATAAAAAATTATAAAAAAATATATGGAAAAAAATAAAATATGCCTTTCTGAAATCAAAGAATTAATACCACACAGAGAACCATTTTTGTATATAGAAGAACTTCATAATATTCAAAAATTGAATAAAGCTACAGGTATTAAAACCTTTAGAGATGAAGACAGTTTCTTCACTGGCCATTTTCCAGGTCATCCAGTCGTCCCAGGCGTAATACTTGTTGAAATGATGGCTCAGACAGCAGCAGCATTAATTGCACATAGTATAAGAGATGAAACTTTTGATAAAATTGTATATTTAATGAATATAGAAAACTCAAAATTTCGAAAACCGGTATTTCCAAATGAAAAAATAAAGGCAAATGTAGTTGCGATGCGTTCGAAGGGTAGAGTTTGGAGATTTGAAGGAAATTCGTACAACGAAAAAGAAGAATTGGTATGCAGTTCTAAATGGAGTGCGATGATAATGGATCGTAATAATGAATAATATACATAAAACAGCAATAGTTTCCAAGTACGCGATTGTGGGGGAGAATGTTACAATAGGTGCTTACTCAGTCATTGGTGATAATGTTAAAATAGCTAACAATAATACAATTTACCCGTCAGTTTATATTAATGGTCATACAGATATTTCTGAAAATAATAAATTCTTTCCTTTTTGTTCAATTGGTTCAATTCCTCAAGATTTAAAATATCGTGGAGAGAAAAGCAGGCTTACTATTGGTAGCAACAACACTTTTAGAGAACACTGTACAGCCAATCTTGGAACTGAAGGCGATAATATGGAAACAATAATCGGAAATAGTTCATTGTTTATGACCGGTGTTCATATTGCTCATGATTGTGTTATAGAAAATAATGTAATATTTGCAAACCAAGTAACACTTGGAGGGCATGTTTATGTTGAAGAAAGTGCTGTAATAGGAGGTATTTCTGCTGTGCATCAATTTTGTAAAATTGGAAGTCTTGCTATGATTGGTGGTATGTCAGCTGTAGAAAATGATGTTATTCCATATAGCTTAGCCATCGGAAACAGAGCAAAGGTTACAGGTGTAAATATTATTGGATTAAAAAGAGCTGATTATACCAAGAGTCAAATTCGAGAGTATTCACAAGCTGTTGAAAAAATATTCACCGGTGAGACAATATCCAAAGAAATTAATAAACTTAAAAATACTAATAATCCTCTAATAAAGAAATTGCTTATCTTTCTGAATAAAGAAAGTTCAAGAGGTTTGTGTAAATATGAAAAATAATCAATCACTGGCTATAATTGGTGGTTATGATATGATTTCTAAAGCATTTTTTATAGAATGCAAAAAGTTAAATGATAATTCTATATTTATTAATCTAAATAATAATCAAGTTAAAAATAAGAAAATTTATAATTTAAAAATTTTTCAATTAAAAAAAATTTTTGAAACTTTAAAGATAAATAAAATTAAAACTTTACTTTTTCTAGGTAAGATTAATAGACCTGATTTATCTCATTTTAAAAATGATGGTGAAATTGAAAAATATATACCAAAACTGTTAAATTCATATCAACAAGGGGACGGCAAAATTCTATCAAGTGTTTTAGAAATTTTTAATCAAAATGGCTTTAAAATTATTTCTCCAAGAGAAGTCTCAAAATCATTTTTTTTTAATACAGAAGAATTAGATGAATTAAACTTTAATAAAGATGCAATTGATATTGATAAATCTAAAAAACTCTTAAATGAGATATCTAAATTTGATAATGCTCAAGCAGTTGTTTGTGTTAGTGGATATATAATTGCAATTGAGGCCGCTGAAGGAACTGATAATTTATTAAATAGAGTTTTTGATGTGAGAAAAAACCTTAATCAATTAAAATTCAAAGATGGAATACTTGTAAAGATACCCAAGAAAAGTCAAAGTAAATTAGTTGATTTACCTGTAATTGGTTTAAACACTCTTAGACTAATTAAAAAGGCAAATTTAAATGGAATTGCAATTTATCCTAAATACACATTGATTCATGAAAAAAGAAAAGTTTTACAATATGCTAAAAAATATGAATTGAAAATTTATGATGCAGCTCTGTAGAGTTATCTAGTGTTTTTTCTAGATCTCTTTACGCCATATTTAAGGGATTTATTGCCAGTATAATACTGCCTTGGTCTTCCAATTTTTTGAATAGGGTCTTCTATCATCTCTGTCCATTGGGCAGTCCATCCAGCAGTTCGAGCTATAGCAAAAATAACTGTAAACATTTCAGGGGGAAATCCTATTGCTCTAAGAATTATTCCAGAATAGAAATCAACATTAGGGTATAATTTCTTATCTATAAAATACTTTTCATTTAAAGCAATTTTTTCTAGCTCTATAGCGAGTTTAAGTATTGGATCATTTTTTATTCCTACATGAGCTAAAACTTTTTTACATATTTTTTTTAAAATCTTTGCCCTTGGATCGTAGTTTTTATAAACCCTGTGTCCAAATCCCATTAATTTAAATGGATCTTTTTTTGATTTTGCTTTGTTTAGATATTTTCTTATATTTTTTGTTGATCCAATTTCTTCAAGCATTTCTAAAGCTGCTTGATTAGCCCCTCCATGAGCTGGTCCCCATAAAGATGAGACTCCCGCAGCAATACAAGCAAATGGATTTGCACCAGATGAGCCTGCCAGGCGCACTGTAGATGTTGAAGCATTTTGTTCGTGATCTGCGTGCAAAATAAATATTGTATCCATAGCTTTAGATATTACAGGAGAAATTCTGTATTCTTCTGCTGTATTGCTAAAACACATATGTAAAAAATTTTCTGAAAAAGATAAGTTATTTTTTGGAGATACAAAAGCTTGGCCAATTGAATATTTATACGCCATAGCACCGATTGTTGATGATTTAGCAATTATTCTTCTAGTTGCCTCTTGTCTTTGATGGGCGTCATTGATATCCAAGGTATCTTGATAAAATGAGGACAATGCCCCCATAACCCCAACCATCATTGCCATTGGATGAGCATCACGTCTGAAACCTTGAAAAAAGTTTATAATTTGTTCATGCAAAAGTGTGTGACGAGTAATAAGTTTTTTATATTTTTTTAATTGTTCCTTATTAGGCAAATCACCATAAATTAATAAATTTACAACTTCTATAAAGTCGCTTTTATTTGCTAATTCTTCTATATCATACCCACGATATCTTAAAATTCCTTTATCGCCGTCGATGAATGTAATTTTTGATTCACACGATGCTGTTGAAGTAAATCCTGGATCATAAGTAAATAATTTTGCTTGTGAGTGCAGTTTAGAAATATCAATAACAGACTCGCCTTCTGTAGACTTGTATATTGGTAAATCGTAAGTATTTTCGTTAATAGTAAGTTTTGCTGTTTTTATTTTAGAGGTGCTTTTATTTTTGGGCATTCACGTATTAATTAAACTATTTATCAAATAATTAAAGCAAAATATGATTAATATTTTCTTAGGAGACCTATTAATTTACCCTGAATTTTGACTCGATGAGCGGATAAAATTCGTGTTTCATAAATAGGGTTAGCACTTTCAAGTGCTATGCTTTGACCTTTTTTTCTAATTCTTTTTAAAGTTGCTTCGTTGTCATCAATTAAGGCAACAACTATTTCACCATTATCCGCTATATTAGTTTTTTTAATTAAAACAGTATCTCCATTGTAAATACCTTCATTGATCATTGAGTCACCTTCAACTGTTAACGCATAACTTTCACCTATTGGCATCATTTCTTTTGGAACATCAACAGATGTATCATTTTGTTGAATGGCTTCAATTGGAGTACCAGCTGCAATTTTTCCTAAGAGTGGAAGAGTGCTTAATTTATGATTATCATCATTCACGTTATTTATAAAATTACCAACCACCAGGTTATTTTTATTTTTTTCAGAAATCTTAATATTTGATATTCCATCTTTAATTATTTCAAGCGCTCTTGCTTTATGGGCTAATCTTTTTACAAATCCTCGTTCTTCGAGTGCTAAAATTAATCTATGGATTCCTGATTTTGATTTTAAATTTAGTGCAGACTTCATCTCTTCATAAGAGGGAGTAACACCATTTTTACTTTGGAACTTCTGAATATAATTTAATAATTCTTTTTGTTTCTTTGTTAACATTGATTCGAACCTTCATTAATGTTCTATCAATGTTCTCCTATAGTTTCAATAAAAAAAAATACAATGTTTTCAATAGTTTATTGATGTTAAGTAATTTTTTAATTTAATAATTCTTCAATATGGTTGGGCAAATTATCTGACTTCATTAAAAATTCGCCAATTAAATAATTGCTAATACTTGTGGTTGTATAAATTTTTGATATGTCACTTTTACTATGAAAGCCACTTTCAGATATTATTAATTTTTCACAATTATCTAAGTGTTGAGACAAATTTATTGTGGTGTCTAAATTAGTTACAAAATTATTTAGGTTTCTATTATTTATACCTATCATATTTGAATTCATAGATTTTGCTCTTTGCAGTTCATCGTAGTCGTGCACTTCAATAATGCTATCCATCTTTAGTTCACTTGCTAATTCAGCGAATCTATCTGCATCATCTTGACTTAACATTGATAATATGATCAGGATACAATCTGCACCAATTAATTTGCTTTCATATATTTGGTAATCGTCAACTATAAAATCTTTTCTTAGTATAGGTAGTTGCACTTCTTTTCTTATTTCAATTAAATCATCAATTTTTCCATTGAAATATTTTTCGTCTGTCAAAACTGAGATGCACGAAATATTATTGTCTTCATATGTTTTTGCAATATCGATTAAATTTATATCCTCTTTAGTAAATTTACCTAAAGAGGGGCTGGCTTTTTTTATTTCTCCTATAATAGATATTTGACTGTTTTGAAGATTTAATTTTTCAAAGAAAGGAAAGTTAATATTGTCAATGTTCAATTTACTTTCAATTTTTGATTGAGGAGTTATTTCCTTTTGATATGAAACAAAATCAATTTTATACTCATATATTTCTTTTAATATTGACATTATAAATTTGTAAATTTAGATAACTGATCAATAATTCTCAATGGTTCTCCACTTCCAATAATTAATTGAACTTTATTAAAAGCTTTTAATATATTGTTTTCATTGAAATCCTCAGATTGATTTATGAGAATACCGAAAGCAGCATTTGCACATACAGTATTATAAAAAGTATCTTTTTTGCCTTTAAAAATTTCAATTATACGATCAGCATTAAATATTGCGTCACTTCCTTTAATTTCATCATCTATCATTTTTGGACAGTCAAGTATTTTAGGATCAAACTGCATAATGCCATTCTTATTTGTGAAAATTAAATTAATACCACTGAGAGATATTTCATCGTTCCCATCATGACCAGCAATTAAGCAAACATTTTTGTCTTCTTTTTCAAAAACGTCCTTATAAATATTAAAAACTTCTTTAGAATAAACGCCAACTATTTGATTTCTAACATTTGCTGGATTTAACAAAGGACCCAACATATTAAATATAGTTCGGAATCCAAGTAATTGTCTCACTTGAGCAACGTGTCTCATGGCGGGATGGTGGTTTGGGGCAAACATAAAGCATATTCCTGTATCTCTGAGACAATCTTCTAATTTAGAAGTTTCCATATCGACATTTATATTCAATGCTTTTAAAACATCAGCAGATCCACATTTTGATGTTAGCGCTCGATTTCCATGTTTAGCTATTGGTATACCAGTGGCCGCCAAAACAAAAGCTGTTGCAGTTGAGATATTTAAGCTATTTTTTCCATCACCTCCTGTACCGCAGGTATCCATTGTGTTTAATGGGGCATTGATCGAGAGCATTTTTTTTCTCATTATTTCTAAAGCTGCAATTACATGATGAGATTTAACACCAGACTTTTGGAGCAATGAAATAAAGGAGCTTATTTGTATCTCACTTATTTCACCATTCATGATTTGCATAAAGGCCTTTTTAGTGGATTTTAAATCTAAACTATCTTCGTAAGCTAATTGAATGAATTCTTTAAAATCAGTCATAAATTTAAAAAATTCTTCATTATTTTTTTGCCAAATGGAACAGAGGCTATACTTTCTGGATGAAATTGAACTCCATAGCAAGGGTAATTTTTATGCTCAATTCCCATTATTACATTTTTTTTATTGTCAATAGTCTCAGAAATTACTCTAAAATTTTTAGGCAGTGTTCCATTTTTAATTACTAAACTATGATATCTAGTTGCTTCAAATGATGTTGGTAGTCCTTTGAATATTTTTGAACCAAGATTTGAAACTTTTGAAGTTTTACCGTGCATAATTTTACTTGCTTTAATTATCTCTGCACCGAATGCTTGTCCGATGGATTGATGCCCCAAACATACACCAAGTATGGGCATTTTATCATAAAATCTTTTAACAAGTTCTAAACAAATACCTGCTTCATTAGGAGTGCAAGGACCAGGTGATATTATAATTTTTTTGGGATTAAGTTTTGCTATTTTTTTTAATGATATTTTGTCATTTCTATATACTTGAACGTTATGTCCTAGTTCTTCAACATAGTGTACTAAATTATAAGTAAAGCTATCATAATTATCTATTAGCAATATCATAGGTTATTTCCAAGTACGATTTCAGCAGCATTTAATACTGCTTTAGCTTTATTTACAGTCTCCATATATTCGAGTTCTGGATCACTATCATAAACTACACCGCCTCCAGCCTGAACATATAATTTATTTTTAGTAATTATCCCTGTTCTTAAAACGATGCAAGTATCCATATCTCCATCAGGAGAGATATAACCAATTCCACCCGCATAAATACCGCGTACATCAGTCTCTAATTCATCTATAATTTGCATAGCTCTTATTTTTGGCGCCCCCGATACTGTTCCAGCTGGAAATCCTGCCATTAGTGATTCAATTGTACTGATATTTTTTTTAAGTTTTCCAGTTACATTAGAAACCAAGTGCATTACATGAGAATATTTTTCAATTATAAATTTGGCGGTTACGCTTACGGTTGATTTTTTTGCTACTTTACCGACATCATTTCGACCAAGATCTAACAACATTAAGTGTTCCGATGTTTCTTTTTCGTCTGAAAGTAGGTCCAACTCGTACATTCGGTCCTGTTTTATGTTTTTGCCGCGCGGCCTTGTACCTGCGATAGGTCGCAAAGTTATTAAATCAGATCTAAGTCTGACAAGAATCTCTG
>CABYZG010000006.1 GCA_902523455.1 uncultured Pelagibacteraceae bacterium | reverse complement strand
GCTTAAGTTTGCAAATGAACCATCACCTGTTTTATTGTCATCGATATATCCAATTTCTAAATCGAGATTGTTACCAATTACATTAAGACCGTACTTCTCTCCTTCTAATTCATAAGAACCGGCTGCATTTTCAAATTCAAATAATCCTGCAAACAATCTCACATTTGCTTTAATAGGTAAATGATAGTCAAGTCGCATATCCCATCCGTCCATCGCCTCTTCATCTTTCCCCGTCGAAACCGTTTCGATACCTGATGTGGCATCATAAATATTGGATCTCAAATCAAAGACACTACTTAATACCTCAAGGCCAGCTCCATTTCTCTGATGTGCATCATCAAATGCATAATCAAAGAATACATTCAATCCAAATAGAACTTTGTCATCATTGAGTAGAGTTCTGTGGCCAATGCCTAAATTGATTGTTTGGTCATTGTTATGAAGGTTTAGAGAGTTTTGATTAAATATTGCGCTATTACCATACTCAGAAATCATATTCACATTAGTAAGTGAGATTGTTGGCTTCAAATGTTCTTGTACGCCCAAATTTAAATCAAGATACTTAACTCTACTATTTTCTCCCAATAATGAAGAGACACTTGTGCCTAAACTATTAGCTAGACCATTAAAATATGAAGTAACTCTATTTTCTAAATTAGAAGCATTTGAAATACCTATTAGCAAAAAGATACCAAAGATTGAGCAAATATAGGTCCTAAGATTTTTCATGTATTAGATTATAACTAAAATTTCCTCTCATATCACTTATAAAATTTAACTAGTTTTCTGGTGGCCTCACCCGGACTCGAACCGGGACGGGAATAAATCCCAAAGGATTTTAAGTCCTTTGCGTCTACCAATTCCGCCATGAGGCCAATACGATAATTTATAACTCTATGTCTAATGAAGTTCCAGAACTTTAACAATGGATAAAAAAAAGGGGCCCGAAGGCCCCTTTTTAATTATTTACTTTACAGTTAATTAGTTGCTGTCTGATACTGCAGCTACATAAATAGCCATACCAAATGCAATTTTATTAACAAAGTCTGCAAGGTTATAGATTAAGTTCAATGCGCCAGCGTCAACGCCGCCACCGAAGTAACCTACAGCATAACCAATTGGATAAATTGCCCATCCGACTGTAACAATTAATCTCAATGCGTTAAATGCAGTCTGACCGGCAGCGTTTCCACTACTAGCACTTGCCTTGCTTGCTTCACCTGCAAAAACCTCGTAGATGATATATAACCATCCAGCCATACCTATTACGAAGGCTAGAGTTACATTCATCGCTCCAGTTTCACCGAGATAACCGAAGACAAGCATAATAATTGATGCAATTAGTAGTCTCCAGAAAAGGCTTGAAGCAACAGCAGTCATCGCTGCAAGAATTACATAGAATTCTACGATTTGTAGAGGCACAGTAATCAACCAGTCAATATAACGAAGGACTGTTGGTGAGTCACCAGTAGCTACCCATACATCTCTCATGTAGAAATAGTGCCACGCCGCAACACCAGTAACCAAACCAGCTACTGTAAGGGACGTTTTCCATTTAGCTGCTACACGATCTCTTTCAAGAAAGAAGAAAGCAGTAGCGGCAACCATGGCCATAGAGATCAACCAAAACGAAATGGCTACCTGATCTCCGGGATTTAGCATTAATACTTTCATGTTTATTTTCCCCTTAATTTTATAAAATTAGGCAATTATTATTGAGAATCCTTCTTAAGTAAATATTAAAAAAATAATAATAATAAATAAAATCAATTACTTAGAGATTTGTGGATAAAAATTATTAACACTTTGTATCATAATTTTTAACTAATTCCTTTAATTCGGTATCACATTTTGACAGCTGATCATCACTCGTAGAACGCATAACAATTGATGTTCCAAATCTATTTTCCTTACTAAATGGATAACTGCCTATTTCAACAGAGCTGTATTTTGCCTGAAGGTTAGTAAGTATATCAGCCACATTGCTTTCAGGGGTAAAAATATCGACTGATTTAGATTTTACTACATCCCCTTTCTTAAGGAATTGACGAGCTCCTTCCAACATGCCTTGCATAATCCCTGGTATACCCGCTAAAACAAATACATTGTCCATTTTAAACCCTGGCGCTCTGCTGACTGGATTTTCAATGAGCTTTGAGCCAACAGGCATTTTTGTCATCTTCATACGAGCTTCTGTGAGTTCACCATCTTTATAATACTCTTTTAATATTGAGAACGCTCCCTGATTTATTTCCAAATCAACAGAAAATGCTTTTGCGATTGACTCTGATGTGATGTCGTCGTGCGTTGGTCCAATACCGCCAGTGGTAAACACATAGTCATAAGTTTTTCTTAAATGGTTAACTGTCTCAATAATTACACCCTCTTCGTCACGAATTACTCTGACTTCTGTTAATTGAATACCTATTTCATTCAACCAATTTGCAAGATATGATAGGTTCTTATCTTGTGTACGACCTGATAAAATTTCATTACCTATAATAATCAATGATGCTTTCATAAACTTATGTCAAAAAATTCGAAAAATTTCCTCACTGGTAAATTCATAAAGAGATATAAGAGATTTTTTGTAGATGTTCAACTTGATAGTAAAAAAATTGTCACAGCTCATTGTCCTAATACAGGCTCTATGATGGGACTACTTGAAAAAGATAATTTAGTCTATTTAACAGAAGCAGATGATCCTAACCGAAAACTAAAATTTACTTTAGAAGCAATTCAATCAAACGGGACAATGGTTGGAGTAAATACTCATCGAGCTAATCGAATTATTGAGGAAGCAATAAGCAATGGCAAAATTTCAGAGCTAGGGAAAATTGTATCGTTCAAAAGAGAAGTTAAGTACGGTCAAAATTCTAGAATTGACTTCTTAGTTCAAACAAAAAAAGAAGAAATATACGTTGAAGTTAAAAATGTTACTTTATCGAGAGATAAATCTATTGCAGAATTTCCTGATGCGGTCACTGAAAGAGGATTAAAACACTTAATAGAGCTATCCACTCTTCCAGCCAAGTCTGTTAGAGCTGTAATGCTTTTCTTAGTTCAAAGAGATGATTGCGGCAAGTTCAAGATTGCTGCAGATATTGATACTAAATATGCAGATACTTTTAAGAAGGTTAAAAAAATGGGTGTTGAGCCTTTATGTTATGACTGTTCTTTTGATAGAAATGGTATAAGTGTAAATAAAAAAATAAAGATATTAAATTGAATAACACTATTCATAGTTCTGCTGATTTTGAAGGGATGCGAAAAGCAGGTAATCTTGCAGCATCTACATTGGATCTTCTTGTTGAAAAAGTAAAGCCAGGCGTTTCTACTCAAGAGTTAGATAATATTGCATTTGATTATATAATACGTCATGGAGGCCTCATTGCCCCTTTATTTTATAAGGGCTATCCTAAGTCAGTTTGTACTTCAATTAATCACGTAATATGTCATGGAATTCCTTCATCAAGAATTTTAGAAAATGGAGATATTGTTAATATCGATGTAACCGTAATTGTTGATGGCTGGCATGGCGATACTAGCCGCATGTTTCCTGTTGGGAAAATAAATGCCAAAGCACAAAAATTAATTGATTGCACTTTTCAAGCAATGCATGAAGGCATAAATGCTGCTCAACCTGATGCAACATTAGGTGATATTGGTAGTGCAATTCAAACGTATGCAGAAAAACAAAACTACAGTGTTGTTCGTGATTTTTGTGGTCATGGACTAGGAAAAGTTTTTCACGAGTTTCCAAACATTCTTCACTACGGGGATAAAGGTAAAGGTGAAAGAATTGAACCATTTATGTTTTTCACAGTGGAACCGATGATAAATTTTGGAAAATATGATGTTAGAATGTTAGGCGATGGTTGGACGGCTGTTACAAAAGATAAAAGTTTGTCAGCACAATTTGAGCATAGTATTGGCATTACCAACGATGGCGTAGAAATTTTTACAAAATCACCTGCTGGGCTTGATAAACCGTAAATTAAAGATTAAAAACATACTTATATGATCCCTCGTTATTCTAGAGCCGAGATGACTGACGTTTGGAGCTCTAACTCTAAATTTAAAATATGGCTTGATATTGAGCTCTACGCTTGTGAAGCCATGGAAAAATTAGGAACTGTTCCTAAAGGGACAAGTAAAAAAATTAGATCAAAAGCAAAGATTAATGAAAAGAGAATTGATCAAATTGAAAAAAAAGTGAAGCACGATGTAATTGCTTTTTTAACAACAATTTCTGAATACGCGGGTCCGCCTGCAAGATTTCTTCACCAAGGTCTAACTTCTTCAGATATTTTAGATACAGCCTTAAATATTCAACTAAAAAAGTCCTCGGTCATTATTGAGAAGGAAATATTAAATTTACTAAAATCATTAAAAAAGATTGCAATAAAACATAAGAACACACCTTGCATTGGAAGAAGTCATGGGATTCATGCCGAACCCACAACCTTTGGAGTTAAAATAGCATCTTTTTATGCAGAATTTCAAAGGAACCATAAGCGTTTTTTAAAAGCAATCGAAGAAATAAATATATGTGCGATTTCAGGTGCAGTTGGCAATTATGCAAATATTGATCCACGTGTTGAACAGCACGTCGCAAAAAAGTTGGGCATGAAAGCAGAAACGATTTCAACTCAAGTTATTCCAAGGGATCGTCACGCAGTATATTTTAATACTCTTGCGGTAATTGCAAGTTCAATTGAACGTTTAGCTACCGAGATAAGACATTTACAAAGAACTGAAGTTCTAGAAGTTGAAGAATTTTTTTCAAAAGGACAAAAAGGGTCATCAGCAATGCCTCATAAAAGAAACCCGGTTCTGACTGAAAATTTAACTGGACTGTCAAGACTGATTAGAGGTTATACGGTTCCTGCTTTAGAAAATATTACTCTTTGGCATGAAAGAGACATATCACATTCAAGTGTAGAAAGAATAATGGCGCCAGATGCAAATATTATAATCGACTTTGCACTTTCACGAATGAATAATGTGATATCAAATCTTGTTGTATATCCAAAAAATATGAAAACTAATTTAGATAAATTAAAAAAATTGCCAATGTCAGAAGGTTTAATGCTGGCAATGACACAAAAAGGTTTATCGCGTGAAAATGCGTACAAGATCGTTCAACGTAATGCAATGGAAGTATGGAAAACGAATACAGATTTTGAGGTAATACTTAACAAAGATGAAGAATTAAAAAAATACCTAAGCAAAAAAGAAATATCAAAAATTTTAGATTTAAAACATGCCGCTCGCAGAACTGACTATATTTTCAAAAAAGTTTTTAAGTAATTTAATTTGAATAGTAAATTGCGACTGCAAATAAACCAAAAATCAGTGCATAAGCTCCTGCATAGTAAAATACGACATAATTAGAACGATCAATCATATCCACTAAAGAAGCTTTCTTTTTACTAACTGATTTTTTCTTTGTTGATTTCTTATTAATCCTTTTTTTAGTAACTTGCTTCTTTTTTTTGGTTACTTTCTTTTTTACCGACTTTTTCTTTTTTTGGGCAAACTGATACTTCATAAAAAACTCTTATATGTTGTCTTTACCAATAATTTCTTCTTTTGCTTGAAGCAAAAATTGATCCATACTTTGTCTTAATTCGTCGTCTGAAATTGAAATACCTTTTTCGTCAAAATCCTTTCTAACCTTTCTGAAAACATCCATATCCCCGTCTTCTTCAAGATCTGATTTTACAACCTCTGCAAAATATTCTTCAACAGCTGGGCCTGATATGCCTAATTTTTCAGCTGCCCACACACCTAAATACTTATTTCTACGGGCTAATATTTTAAACTCTAGTTCCTGGTCACGAGCAAACTTACCCTCGAAACCTTTTTTTCTCTCATCAAGTTTTTTCATGATTTTTTGTACTTTTGAATGAATTTAATTTAATTTAACCACTTATATTAACAAATATTTTTATTACCTGCAATGAGATCATCTAAAACTTTATATGAAGGTAAGGCTAAAAAAATTATTAAAGGGCCTAAAAAAAACACACTCATTCAAATTTTTAAAGACGATGCTACAGCCTATAATAAAAAGAAACATAAAATTTTTAGAGGCAAAGGCGTACTTAACAATCATATTTCTGCACACATAATGCAGTATCTTAAGTCAAAACGCATCCCAACACATTTTGAAGAAAAGCTGAATGACCGTGAGCAACTTATAAAAAAATGTGAAATTATTCCGATTGAATTTGTTGTAAGAAATATAACAGCTGGCTCTATTGCTAAAAAATTAGGGATTAAAGAAGGATTAAAACTTAACAAACCCTTACTAGAATATTATTACAAAGAAGACAGTTTGGATGATCCAATGATTTCAAGAGATCACCTTATCATTTTTGGTTGGGCAACAAACTCTGAGCTTAAAAAAATAGATAAAATGTCTCTTCAAATTAATAAGCACTTAAGAAATCTTTTTCTCAAAAAGAATATCATACTTGTAGATTTCAAAATTGAATTCGGCAGACTCTCATCAAACCCCAAAAAAATTGTATTAGCTGATGAAATAAGTCCTGATTCTTGTCGATTATGGGATAAAAAAACTAATAAGAAACTTGATAAGGATGTGTTCAGAAGAAACCTCGGCAGTTTATTAAGTGCGTATGAGGAGGTTGCCTCAAGATTAGGAATCGTGCATTAAAGTCTAATGCTTGCCAAAATTCATATCACATTAAAAAAAGACGTACTTGATCCTCAAGGCTCAGTTATTGCAAATTCACTGAAATCTCTTGGATTTGATAACGTCAATGATGTCAGACAGGGAAAATTCATAGAACTCAAAATCAACAGTAACAGCAAAGAAGAAGCTAAGAAGCAGTGTAATGATATGTGTGAGAAATTATTGGCTAACTTAGTTATTGAAGACTACTCAGTAGAAATTGAAAATTAAATGAAGACACATGTAATTGTTTTCCCAGGTTCGAACTGCGACAGAGATGTCGCTGTTGCAATTCAAAACATTATTGGCTCTTCACCTGATATGGTTTGGCACAAAGACTCAACAATAAAACAATCAGATTTGATTGTTGTTCCAGGTGGATTTTCTTACGGTGATTATTTACGATGTGGCGCAATGGCGTCAACATCACCTATTATGAAAAGCGTGATTGAAAATGCAAATAAAGGAGTGCCAGTAATGGGCATTTGTAATGGATTTCAAATTCTAATTGAAAGCGGTCTTCTTCAAGGCGCGCTAATAAGAAATAGCAGTTTAAGTTTTATATGTCGCGATATAATAATCAAACCAACAAATACAAAAACCATATTTACTAATAAATCCAAAATTTCGAAAATGCCAATAGCTCACAATGAGGGAAATTACTTTGCTAACAGTAATCAAATAAAAGAAATTGAAGACAACGATCAAATTGCATTTCAATACTGTGACGAAAACGGAGATATTAATGCCCATTCAAATCCAAATGGTTCAATAAATAATATTGCTGGGGTGTTCAACAAAAGCAAAAATGTACTAGGTATGATGCCTCACCCCGAAAGAGCAGCTGAAAGCATTCATGGATGTGATGATGGAAGAAATATTTTTGAAAGTCTTCTAAGTTAATGACCTCATCCAATTGGCAGTTTGATACAGAAAAATCACTTGTAGAAAGTCACGGTCTTAAGCTTGATGAGTTTGAAAAAATTGTTGAGGGCCTTGGGCGTGAGCCAAATCTTACTGAACTTGGAATTTTTAGTGCAATGTGGAATGAACATTGCTCCTATAAATCGTCAAAATATTGGCTAAAAAAATTACCAACCTCAGGGGAACGAGTTATCCAGGGACCAGGTGAAAACGCAGGTGTGATTGATATTGATGATGGAGATGTTGCTGTTTTCAAAATGGAAAGCCATAATCATCCTTCATTTCTAGAGCCTTACCAAGGAGCTGCAACTGGTGTAGGTGGTATTTTAAGAGATGTTTTTACTATGGGAGCTAGACCTGTAGCAAATATGAATGCACTTCGATTTGGAGATCCCAATCATCCAAAAACAAAGCATTTAGTCTCAGGCGTTGTCGGTGGCATCGGAGGTTATGGAAATTGTATTGGGATTCCAACTGTTGGAGGTGAAGTTAACTTTCATCCATCCTACAACGGCAATATATTGGTTAATGCTATGACGGTTGGCATCGCAAAAAAAGATAAAATTTTCTATTCAGCGGCTGCAGGAATAGGAAATCCAGTAGTCTATGTTGGTTCAAAAACAGGTAGAGATGGTATTCATGGTGCAACTATGGCATCAGCAGAATTTGATGATGACTCTGAAGAAAAAAAACCCACTGTTCAAGTTGGTGATCCTTTTACTGAAAAATTATTACTTGAGGCTTGTCTAGAACTTATGAAAGAGGATGCAATCATAGCAATTCAAGATATGGGAGCAGCAGGTTTAACTTCATCATCTATTGAGATGGCATCCAAAGGAAATGTAGGGATTGATATAAATTTATCAAAGGTTCCTATGCGAGCAGCTAACATGACTGCCTACGAGCTCATGCTATCAGAGAGTCAGGAAAGAATGTTAATGGTTATTCAACCCAAAAAAGAAGAGCTTGCCCGAAGCATTTTCAAAAAATGGGATCTTGAATTTGAAATAATTGGTGAAGTTACAAATACAAAAAAATTAATATTACATATGGATGGTGAAGAGCAGGCAAGTATACCAATTAATATTTTGGTAGAGGATGCGCCAGAGTATCAGCGAGATTATATTGTCAATGACCCTTCTCCCCTAATTAGTTTCGAAAGTAAGGATTTTGAAGATAAAGATATCTTGAGCGATTTATTAAAAATGATCAGCCATCCAAATTTATGCAGCAGAAAATGGATATGGGAACAATATGATCACATGGTAATGGCAGATACAGTTGTACGACCTGGTTCTGATGCGGCTGTTGTCAGAGTGCATGGAACCAACAAAGGAATAGCGATCAGTACAGACTGTTCACCCACATACTGCAGACATGACCCATATGAAGGAGGAAAGCATGCGGTTGTTGAAACTTGGCGCAATATTGTTGCATCCGGAGCTGAACCAATTGCAATTACAGATTGTATGAATTTTGGAAATCCTGAAAAGCCAGAAATCATGGGACAATTTGTAGAATGCATTCGTGGCATGGGAGATGCTTGCAGTAAGCTTAATTATCCTGTCATTTCAGGGAATGTATCACTCTATAATGAAACTAATGGTGAGGGGATTTATCCTACTCCCGCTATTGGTGGAGTTGGACTAATTAGAGATCTATCTAATACAATGACAATAGATCTTAAAAATGAGGGTAATGTTTTATGCCTCATTGGGGAAAGCAATAATCATTTAGGCAATAGTCATTATCTCTCAATCATACAAAATAAAGAAGACGGTGGTACCCCGTCAGTTAATTTGGATGATGAATTAAAAAATGGAAAATTCATTTTAGATTGTGTCGCTAAGAAATTGCTAAAATCTGTTCATGATGTTGGTGAAGGTGGTGTTCTTGTTGCAATTGCTGAAATGTGTATCTCAGGTATGCAAGGTATAAAAATTGATATAACAAAAGATTTTCTGCACGGATTCTTTTTTGGCGAGGATCAAGCTAGGTACCTGGTTGAGGTCTCACAAAATAAACTTGAACAAATAGAAGTTGACGCAAGCAAGAGTGCAGTCAAAATAGAAAGAATTGGAGAAATTGGAGGAACATCTATCTCAATTAATTCAATTGGAGAGATTGAATTATCAAGCTTAATTGACCACCATACAAAATGGTTCAATGAATTTTGACCTAAAGGACTCAAAATTATTATTGAATAATTATAAAAAGCAGTTAATTCTTCATTCATGACTGATAATGTACAAGATGAAATAAAAAACATTGTTGATCAAAACGATGTAGTTCTCTTCATGAAAGGGACAAAGAACCAGCCTCAATGCGGTTTTTCGAATGCTGTTGTAAATACTCTTTCTTTTATGAACGTAAATTATAAAGACGTAAATATTTTGGAAAGTGACGAACTAAGACAAGGTATAAAAGATTTCACTAACTGGCCTACAATTCCACAACTTTACATTAAGGGCGAGTTTATTGGAGGATGCGATATTATTTTAGACATGCATAAAAGTGGAGAGTTAGCATCAGTTTTTGATACAAAAGGAATTGAGCACAATTAGTCTATTGAAATAAGATATTCGACTGCTCTATTAAATACAATCTTTCCTCGCGCAATTAAACTTTCATGCCATTTCCTATTGTCTGGATTAAATGTACGTAATAAATTATTTCTACTCCAATGTTCCATAATATCCAACGGATCATTGAGTTTATTATTTTGTGTCCATCTATTTTCAGCTCTTAAATTTTTAAAAACTGTTACAGGTCCATAAGTTCCAAATTCTTGTGTAATTGTAAGCCACTTAATAGATGGAAATTCAGATGAAATTCCAGAGTGGATGTCTCCTGTTACGTGATAGCCCACCCCCTTATTTGGATCCAACGGTGCTATATGACTTCCATATAAATTTTGTAGCAATTTATAATCAACTTCATTAATTTGGTCTGAAATTAAAATAGTATCGTAACCAGATTTACCAAGCCCGGTGTGCAAATCGATACCAAATATCATTTGTGTTTCTTTTAAGTTTTTTCTCAACCAATCAATTAATAATTTAGGACCTTTTTGAAGTTTATCACCTCCATACTGCAGGCTGGATGGCCTTGTATACTGACCTTGAGCAAACCATTGCTTGAAATTAGTGAAACCATATTTCAGAATTAATTTTATTCCATCTATATAAAAAGATAATTCAAATTTTTTTGGTATTGTGTTTGGATTTAAAAATTTATCTATTTTTTTGTAGCCATCAGGCTCACCGCTATGCGTATTAATAAAATTTCTATTCATATCAACATTGTTTTCATTGACTCTTCGGTGCCAAGCCATACCAAAAGGATTAATGATATGTACGAAAATTATGCAATAATCCTCAATTAGTTTTTGATTTTTTAACATATCAATAACTGAAAGTTGTATAGCTGAACCGGCAAAACCCTCAACACCGTGTATACCAGAAGTATATAACAATAATTTATTACTTGTTATAGATCCAAGAACTGCGATATCTATTGTGAGATCCTCTCCATCAGGACCTACTAAATCTAATGATAAGCTATCACGTTGAACTTGATGACCCAGTGACTCCAGTTGGTTAACAGACTCATTAAACCGTTTCTTAGCTTCAGTATAAGATTTGGAAAACCAGTGCGATGCACTCATTTTAATATTATCGAGAGTAATACTCGATAACTAGTTTCGGATCCATTTGAGTTGCATATGGAACTTCAGCAAATTGAGGTGTTCTTACAAAAGTTGAAGAACATTTTTTTTCATCAACTGTGATGTATCCTGGAATATCTCTTTCCTGACTTTTCATAGACTCAACTACTAATGCCATCTCTTTAGATTTATCTTTGACATCGACAACATCACCTTCTTTAAGAAGACAGCTTGCAATATTCACTCTTTTTCCATTAACTTTGACATGCCCATGATTAATAAATTGTCTAGCAGCAAATACAGTTGGTACAAACTTTGATCGATAAACAATAGTATCAAGTCTGCGTTCTAATATAGCAATTAGGTTTTCACCTGAGTCACCTTTTTGTCTTATAGCTTCTTTATAACAATTACGGAATTGTCTCTCGTTGAGGTTTCCATAATAACCTTTCAGCTTTTGTTTGGCATTTAACTGAACACCATAATCAGACAATTTACCTGTGTGCTTTTGTCCATGCTGGCCGGGTCTGTATTTTCTAAGGTTGAATGGGCTTTTTGGTCTGCCCCATAGGTTAACACTCAGACGTCTGTCTATTTTGTGTTTTTGTGCTACTCTTTTTGTCATATTTGATGATCCGTGGTTTATACTGTTTTCCTCACCAATGTCAAACCTGAAAGCTAAATTTCCTTGGTTTTTCTATATTCTGTAAGCACTGTTACAACCCCTCTAAGTGTTGCAATCTCACGCTCACTGAGATCAGCGCGATGAAAGATATTTCTTAGGTTTTGCTTCATTTTTGGCATTTTTTCTTCAGGTTGAAAAAAACCTCTAGATTCAAGCTCTTCTTCTAAATGTTCAAAAAAATACATCAGATCATTCTGACTTCCATGAGGCTCAGAATTCTTATCAACTAACTGCTCCGTTTTAAATACTTGAGAAAATAATGAATAACAAAACACATTGACTGCATGAGATAAATTAAGAGATGAAAAATTTTCATGCGTATCAATAGTCACACATTTTGTTATGAGTGACAAATGATCATTTGTAAGTCCCGAAGCTTCGCCGCCAAAAACAACGCCGATACTATCATTAATTTTCTGCTCTTTTATTTCACTGATAATTTTAGAATTATCACTAAATTGTTTACTCATATCTCTTAGACGCGCTGTGTAGCCAATTGAATAGTTGGTATCACTCAATGCCTCTCGTAGAGAGCTATATACTTTAATATTTGCAACTATGTTCTTAGCATCTACAGCTACAGCAAGAGCTTTTTCTGATGGCCATTCGAGTTTAGGCGATACCAGTTTTAAATTATTGAAACCGAAATTGTACATAGAGCGAGCAACAAGGCCAACGTTTTCAGGTAATTGTGTATCAACAAGAATAATTGAAATTTTATCAAAATTCATTTGAATTTAAACTTTTACTTGTTCTTTCACTAATTTAAATTCAACACTATCAATAAGCGCTCTAAAGGATGCTTCGATAATATTTTCTGAAACACCTATCGTGTACCAACTTTTCTTATTTGCATCAGAGCTTTCAATTGAAACTCGAGTTATCGCATCGGTACCCGTATTGAGAATTCGAACCTTATAATCAATTAATGATAAATCGTTTATGTACTCAGCATAACGACTTGACTTAAAATTATTTCGTAGAGCATTATCCAATGCATTGACTGGACCAACTCCTTTACCAGTACCAATCAGTTCATCACCATCAATTTTTAATTTCACAGAAGCTTCTGACATGGTCTGCCCCTCTTCACCTGAATTTTGTACATTCACATTAAAACTAATTACTTCAAAATATTCTGGCATTTTGCCAAGTACTTTATTAACAAGAATTTCAAAAGAAGCATCGGCACCATCGTAAGAGTATCCATTAAATTCTCTTTCTTTTACTCGATCTAAGATTTTTTGAATTGTCTTATCGTCTTCATCAACTTCTATTCCTGCTGATTTTAACTTTGATAAAATATTAGATTTTCCTGATTGTTCAGAGATGATAATTTGCCTTAGATTGCCAACAAGTTCAGGATTGATATGTTCGTAAGTCTTTGGATCTTTGTTAACCGCAGAAACATGTAATCCACCCTTATGTGCAAAAGCAGAAGAGCCAACGTATGGCGCTGTTCGATTTGGGACTCTGTTTAAGATTTCATCAAGAAGCCTTGAAAGCTCGGTTAAAAGATTAAGTCGTTCTTTATTAATCGATAAGTCAAATTTGTTTTCAAATTCATTTTTAAAAGCAAATGTTGGCAATAGTGTAATTAGATTAGCATTTCCACACCTTTCACCTAAACCATTTATCGTACCCTGAACCTGTCTTGCACCTGCTCTTACAGCAGCAAGAGTATTGGCGACTGCATTACCTGTGTCATTATGTGCATGAATTCCAAGATGATCTCCTGAAATTTCTCTAGAAACTTTTGACACGATATCTTCAACTTCATGCGGAAGGGTTCCTCCATTAGTATCACAAAGAACAAGCCAACGTGCCCCATTTGACTTTGCAGCTTTAAGACATTCAATTGCATATTTTGGATTAGATTTGTAACCATCAAAAAAATGTTCAGCATCGAAATGTACTTCTTTTTTCGTTTTGGCTAAAAATTTTACTGACTCTCCAATATTTTCTAAATTTTCCTCATTGGTAATTCCCAGTGCAAGATCAACATGGAAATCCCAAGATTTTCCAACTACGCACGCTGAAGGCGCGTTAATATTTATCATTGCAGCCAAACCAGGATCATTTTCCGCGCTGCGGCCAGATTTTTTTGTCATGCCAAACGCGGTAAACATAGAGTTTTTAAATTTTAAATCTTCATTAAAAAACTTAGTATCAGTTGAGTTTGCTCCTGGCCATCCACCCTCAATATAGTCAACTCCAAGCTCATCTAATTTTTTTGCGAGAAGTTTTTTTTCATCAACATTAAAATCAACACCGTAAGTTTGAGCTCCGTCCCTAAGAGTCGTATCAAATATGTATAATTTTTCTTTCACTTATTTAACTTTCCAAGTTGTTTCGCTGCCTTGATCCTCAAGGATGACTCCCATTTTGTCTAATTCATCTCGGATCCTATCAGCGTCATCAAAGTTCTTGTTTGATCGTGCCTCATTTCTTTGAGCAATAAGCAACTCAACTTGAGCGGTATTAATATTTAAATTTTGCTTTTTCCAGGAAAGCCATTCAGATGGTTTTTCGTTTAAAAGTCCAAGCATATTTGCTGAATATAAAAAATTGCTTACCAAGCCTTTATCACCTGATTGGCAGTCTTTAAATTTTTGATGAAGCACGCTTATAGCTTTAGGTGTATTCATATCATCCAACAGTGTTTCCATAATTTCATTATCATTATTTGCATCTTTTAATTCATCATCATTAAAATTGCTCAAAAATGTGTACCATTTATCTAATGTTTTTTTACTTTCATTGAGGTTATCCTTGGTCCAATTCATAGGTTGTCTGTAGTGAGTTGATATCATGGTAAGCCTAATAACTTCCCCTTGGAAACTGTCTTTTAACTCATTTACAGTTACAAAATTACCATCAGACTTTGACATTTTATTACCTTCAACAGTGACAAAGCCATTGTGAACCCAATAATTTGCAAATTTCTTATTATTTGCACACTCACTCTGAGCAATTTCATTCTCATGATGTGGAAATATTAGATCTTGGCCTCCTCCATGAATGTCAAAATTTTCCCCTAAAAGTTTTTCACTCATTGCAGAGCACTCAATGTGCCAGCCAGGCCTCCCATCTCCCCATGGACTTTTCCAACTGGGCTCATCTTCTTTTGAAGGTTTCCATAATACAAAGTCAGATTCTTCTTTTTTATAACTTTCTACACCTACACGCGAACCAGCAACCATTTCATCTAAATTCTTGCCAGAGAGTTTTCCATATTCTTTAAATTTATTTGAAGAAAAAAGAACATTACCATCCGCTACATATGCAAATTCTTTTGATATGAGTTTTTCAATCAATTCGATCATCTCAGGTATATGTTCGGTTGCTCTTGGCTCAAATGTAGGATTTAAAGCACCAATATATTTCGCATCGTCATGAAAATAATTAATTGTCTTTTCTGTAAGTATTCCAATGTCTTCATTTTGATCATTTGCTGCGTGTATAATTTTATCATCAACGTCAGTAATATTTCTTACATAAGTTACATTTTCACTGCCATAAATTTTTTGGAGTAATCGAAATAAAATATCAAACACTATAACTGGTCGAGCATTTCCTACATGAGCATAATCATAAACAGTTGGCCCACAGACGTACATTCGCACATTATTTGGATCAATTGGTTCAAACTTCTTTTTTGAATTGGTAAATGTATCGTAAAGCATCAAGTCCATTTAAGTCTGTATCCTCTCAACAATTTTGTCTCTACCAATTAGTTGTATGAGAAGCTTCATTTCCGGACCATGTGTCAGTCCTGTGAATGCCACTCGCAACGGAAGAAACAATTCTTTGCCCTTGCGTCCTGTTTTTTCTTTTATGGCATTCGTCCAAGTGGTCCAAGTATCATCATCCCACGGTTCCTCTGGCATTAACTCTAATGCTAATTTTATATAATCTTTATCATCAGACTCAGCAGGCTTGCTGTTAAACACAATGTCAGTCCAAGAAGATATTTCTTCAACAGTTTCCAGATTACCTTTTATGGTATCCCAAAACTTTTTATCAACATTTTCATCAATCTCAGTAAGTCTTGATTGAATTTCCTCATAATCAAATTTTTGAACTTGTTTTTTGTTAAGCGCCTTTAGGACACCAATTTCGATACGTCCTGGTGAAGTTGAAATTGTCTCAAGTTTAAATTCTTCAATGATTTGTTTTATCCCACTCTTTAGTTCAATTGAATTTGAAGTTCCAATTGTTGCTAGTAAACTGAGAATTGAGATGGGCTCAATATTATCTTTTCTGAAACTATCGATTGATATTACATTGTCTCTTTTTGATAGTTTGTCTCCTGTAGATGCCTTTAAAAGGGCATGATGCGCAAATGAAATTTTATTTTTATCCAATGCATTTATGATTTCAATTTGTACAGCTGTATTGCTAGTGTGATCATCACCTCTAATTACATTAGTAATATTGTAATCAACATCATCTACAGCAGAACTGAATGTATAGAGTGGAACACCATCTTCTCGAAACAAAACTGGATCTGATAAGCTTGTCAAATCAATATCTATTTCACCCTTTAATAAATCATTCCATTTCATGCGTTCTGTTTGAAGAAGAAATCGCCAATGAGGTTTTCTTCCATCATTCTCATAATCTTTTATTTGTTGCTCCGTTAATTTTAATGCAGAACGGTCATACACTTGCTTTCCACCGGCAGCCATTTGAAGCTTTCTTTTTCTCTCAAGTTCCTCAGGGGTTTCATAGCAAGCATATATCCTGCCATCAGATTTTAATTTTTCAAATTGCTCTTTATATCTTTCAAATCTAGAAGATTGATTAAAAGTCTCATCGTAGTCTATTCCCAGCCACTCCAAATCATATTTTATTTGAGAAATGTATTCATCTTTTGACCTCTCTTGATCAGTATCATCAATTCGAAGAATAAATTTTCCACCACTATTTTTAGCATACAACCAATTTATGAGGGCTGTTCTGATATTACCCAAGTGCAATAATCCTGTTGGACTAGGGGCAAATCTTGTTATCGTTGTCATCTATTTTTCCTTATCTCTGAATGCATTTGTTATTGGGTATCGTCTGTCATATCCAAAATTTCTCTCTGAAATTTTTACACCCGGAGCTGCTTGTCGTCTTTTATATTCAGAATTATAGAGTAAATTCTGAACTTTTGTAACCAAGCTTGGCTCATAACCTTTGGAAATAATCTCGTTAATTGAACTTTCTTTTTCAACAAGTAAGTACAAAATTTTATCTAAGACATCATAGGGCGGTAGTGAGTCGCTATCTTTCTGATCCTCTTTAAGTTCTGCAGTGGGCTCTTTAGTTATAATATTTTTAGGAATAACTTCCTTTACTTTAATCGCTGAAAATGATGGAAGATTATCGTTTCTCCATTCGGAAAGTTTATATAAATCAGATTTATAAATATCCTTAACTACTGAAAACCCCCCGCACATATCTCCATATAAAGTTGAATATCCAACCGACACCTCTGATTTATTGCCATTAGTAACTACCATATGGCCAAACTTGTTTGAATATGCCATCAATATAGCGCCTCTGGTTCTTGATTGAATGTTTTCTTCAGTAATATCTTTTTCTTTACCCGCAAATAAATTTGAAAGAGTGCTATCGTATGAATTTACGATATCTTTAATAGAAACACTTATTAACTCGATACCTAATTTTTTGCCTAGCTGATTTGCATCCTCATTACTTTCTTCGCTTGTAAACTGAGATGGCATTAAAATGCCTTTTACTCTTTCAGGTCCTAGTGCATCGGTTGCGACAACCGCGCTAAATGCACTGTCTATGCCTCCTGAAATGCCAATGACAACTCCTGGAAATTTATTTTTTTCAACATAGTCTCTTAGCCCGAGCATGAGATTGGAATAGACAATATCTTGCTTATCACTGCCGAAAGGTATCTCTTCTTCAATATCAAAAGTCTTAGTATTGAGGTTGAATGTATATTCCCTGCTTTCTTCAACGCAGTATTTAAATTTAGAAATTACCTTTTTTTGATCACATAAGAAGGAAGATCCGTCAAAAACTATCTCATCTTGACCTCCAACTTGATTTACATAAATCAAAGGAGCATCAATAGAGTTTGCAAAACCAAGTGCTTTTTTTTCTCTTTCCTCAATTTTATTTATATCAAATGGGGATGCATTTAATGATACCGCCAAATCAATTTCATTTTTATCTATCTCAACAATTGTATCGTTCACCCATATGTCCTCACAAATAAATAGACCCAATTTAATTCCATTGAATTCGATTATGCTGACTTGCTCTCCATTTGAGAAAATTCTTTTTTCATCAAATACACCATAGTTTGGCAAAGCTATTTTATGATGTTTGTGTAAGATCTTACCCTTATTAATTACAAGAGCTGTATTGAACAGTTTGCTCTCTTCCAAAAAAGGAGTGCCTATGATTATTGTTGAATTACTATGTTTAGAACAATTCAAAATATCTGAAATTGCATTATTAACTTTTTCCATAAAAGCTGGTTTTAAAACTAAATCTTCTGGTGGGTAACCAGTGAGCATCAATTCAGTGAAAATTATGAGGTCAGATTTATTGTTTTCAATATGATCAATCACAATTTGTTTATTCTTATCAATATTTCCCACTTGTGGGTTGGACTGAACGATTAATATGGAGGTTTTTTCTGTCATTTGACTGATCTTACAACTAAATAATTTAGTCGCAATTACTTAGCAATCGTAATCTTTGAATTATGTGGTTCTTGGGACTCTCTGAGCTTATCAGCTATTAAAAATGCAAGTTCAAGTGCTTGATTTGCATTCAGCCTTGGGTCACAGTGGGTATGATATCTTGCTGAAAGATCTTCATCCTTAATGGCTTGAGCGCCACCGATACATTCAGTTACATTTTGACCTGTCATTTCTAAATGTACTCCACCTGGGTATGTTCCCATTTGATGATGAATATCAAAAAATGTCTCGACTTCTTTAAGAACACTTTCAAATGGCCTTGTTTTAAAGCCTGAATTAGCTTTCATGGTGTTACCGTGCATTGGATCACAAGACCAAACTAAATTGTGATCTGAATTTAAAAACGGTTGTATAAGCTTTGGTAACTTTTTATTTATAGTCTCAGAACCAAATCGACAAATTAATGTTATTTTTCCAGCCTCATTCTCAGGGTTCAGAATATCAAGAAGTTTTTTCAATTCTTCAGGATCTAAAGATGGTCCGCATTTTATTCCAATTGGATTTTTAATCCCTCTGCAAAATTCTACATGTGCTCCGTCAGGCTGTCTGGTACGATCACCGATCCAAACCATGTGAGCTGATGTGTCATAAACTTCACCTGATGTACTATCAAGTCGCGTCAGACATTCTTCATAAGGAAGCAATAAAGCCTCATGACTTGTAAAGAAGTCAACACTTCTTAGACGTTTTGTGTTTCTTGAAGAAATTCCAATAGCTTCCATAAAAGATAGTGTGTCCGAGATTTTATTTGCTAGTTCTCTAAATTTCTTTCCTTGAGAACTTTCATCCACAAATCCCATATTCCATTGATGAACTTTATTTAAATCTGAAAATCCACCTTTAGCAAAAGCTCTCAATAAATTAAGTGTAGCAGCTGATTGAGTATATGCTCTAATCATACGATCAGGATCAGGAACTCTCGCATCCTCAGTAAAATCCATATCATTTATAATGTCGCCTTTATAACTATCTAACTCAACGCCATCTATTTCTTCTTTAGGTGCACTTCGTGGTTTTGCAAATTGACCTGCCATCCTTCCAACTTTTACGACAGGGCAATTACCTGCAGCAGTTAATGTGACTGACATTTGCAATAATACTTTAAATGTATCTCTTATATAATCTGCATTGAAATCACCAAAACTTTCCGCACAATCACCACCTTGCAGCAAAAATGCTTTACCCTCTGAAACTTTAGCAAGATTCCTTTTTAAATCTCTTGCTTCACCTGCAAAAACAAGCGGCGGGTAAGATCTTAACTGATCCTCAGTTTTTTCTAATTTCTTCACATCTGGATACTCTGGCAAATGCTTAGCCTCGTAATTTCTCCAACTGTTAACAGACCATTTCTTCATATTTTTTAAATATTCGTTTTGCGGGCTTTATAGTACTAAATAAAGTAAAATACTAGAGTTTCAGTAAAATACATTGATTTTACTTAGTTTATTGCTCCTAAGGTATCTATCCCAGCACTTATTTTTGCTGCTACATCTTCCTGGTCGAGTTTTTTGGTTTGCTGATATTGTGGATGAGCGAGTGTTGCTAAATCTTTTGCCTTAGCCAATGCAAGCTCCATTAACTTTTCATGTTCTGTTACTTCATCTAAATAACCTGGAGCAATAGCATCTTCTATTGAATACATTTCCGCATTTAATAGCGCTCTCTGCTTGTGTGGTTTTGTCAATTTAAATTTTGCAAGTTCAAGTATTGGTGTTGGAATAATCATATTATTTCGTAATTCGTTGGCTCCAATTTTAAAGTCACCTTTAATTCCTATACGGTGATCACAACTACAAAGTAAAAAAGCACCAAGCGCGATTGCATGTCCGCTGCAAGCCGCAACAATCGGTCTTGGAAAAGTAAAGATTTTTAATAATAAGTTAAAACCACTTTTAACCATATCAGCTGCATTTTCTGGACTTGACATCATAACTTTTAAATCAAAACCAGCAGAAAACATCCCTTCTCGACCCGCTATTAAAACAGACCCTTTGTCAGTTGGGACTTGATCTAATATTCCACTAAAATTTTTTATCATATCAGGAGAGAATACATTAACTTTTCCATCATCCATTTGAATGATTGAAACATCTCCATCTGATCTTAAAGTTACTGTCATACGTTTGATTTTAAATAAAAGTTTAATTTATAATAGGCATAAATTTTATATTTTCTAGTTTTTTAGAATAAAATCATTTATTAAGTTTGCTAGTTCAGGACCGGCCTCTTCTTGGCAGAAATGTCCAACTCCTTCCAAAGTAACAACAGTTGGGTTCGGTATCCTAGTCAAAAAATCTTCCTTCATAGTTATTGTTATTCTTTCATTCCCTCCAAACGCCACAAGAAAAGGTTTATCCCATTTTTCATAAATATCTTTCCAGTATTTCTCATTCTCGGATAATTGTGTTGGTATAAAATAAGCCATAACATGAGCTCCTGCTTTATATTGACCTGAAGGATACGGAGCCTCATAAGCTCTGATTTGCTCATCAGATAACTCTAAACGCCCAAAGGTAGAAATAATTCCTGATATATCCATATCATCCGAGTAATACGAGTGTGCAATCCATTTTGAAAACATTCTCATACCTTCAAGTGGTGATGGCTCTTCCAACATTAGTGCTTTATCGGCAGCAGTCTTAAGTTCCTCAAAAGTGACCTCTCCATTCCACCAGACCATAAATTTTACAAAATTCTCAAATAGCCATGCAGTTATTCCATCTCTAGCAGCCATGCCTGTATTTGAAACAACAACTCTTGCAAAACGATCAGGCATCTCAGCTACAACCCGAAGTCCGATCATGCCTCCCCAATCTTGTCCAAAGAATGTAGCTTCTCTTAAATCAAGTTGTCCCACTAACGCCTTCATAGAGTTGATATGAAACTCATAACTATAGTCGTATTTAGATATAAATTTATCTGACTTTCCAAATCCTACCAAGTCAGGAGCAATGACTCTATGACCTGCGTCGGTTAACACCGGTATCATTGTTCGAAATAGATAACTCCAAGTTGGTAAGCCATGAAGAAGAAAAATTGGATCAACATCTTTAGGTCCTTCATCGAGGTAGTGAATTCTTAGACCGTCAATTTCAATATAATTTGGCTCAAATGGATAATCTTCTAGATCTTCAAATTGTGTATCGGGCGTTCTCAAAACACCAGGTGAAACTTCATATGCATGAATGAAACTTATTGCATTGAAAAAAAATAGAAAAATAAGAATGCTTATTTTTGCCAACATTTGAACAAAGATAATATGTTGTCAGTTTTTGTGTCAATAAATTATTCTACAGTAACAGACTTAGCAAGATTTCTTGGCTGATCGACATCATTGCCAAGCTCAACTGCCGTATAATAGGCAAGCATATGAATGGGAACTGAATAAACGATTGCTTCAATTGATTTAGGACATTTTGGTAAACGAAAAACTTCCCAAATATTTTCAGAATTTGATTCCAATGTTTCATCTTCTGTTATCATTAATATTTTACCTCCACGAGCAATAACTTCTTGTATGTTTGAAATTGTTTTATGAAATAGCGGACCCGGTGGAACGATGCAGACAACTGGCAAATCTTTTTCTATTAAAGCAAGTGGACCATGTTTCATTTCACCTGCAGGATATCCCTCTGCGTGAATATATGATATTTCTTTAAACTTTAATGCTCCTTCCAGTGCCAATGGAAACGCAGTACCGCGGCCAAGATACATTACGCCCTTGGCATTTATAATTGCTTTTGCTGTGTCTTTAAGTGAATAAGATCTCTCAATTGCTTTTTCAAGCAATAAAGGTGCTTGCATAAGCTCCTTGCATAATTTTTTATTTTCCTCAACAGACATGAATTTTTTTTCTGATGCTAAATGAATTGATAGAGATAAAAGTGCTGATAGTTGAGCAGTAAACGCCTTCGTTGACGCAACCCCTATTTCTGCTCCTGCCTTAGTATAAACACAGTGATCACTATCTCTTGCTATTGAGCTATTTTTAACATTTACAATACTCAACGTCTGAATTTTTTGCCTTCTACAATAATCTAACGCAGCTTTAGTATCGGCGGTTTCACCAGATTGAGAGACAAATATACATAATGCATTTGGATCAATTACTGGATCACGATAACGAAACTCTGATGCCATATCGCATTCAACCGGTGTCCTTGCATATTGTTCAAAATAATATTTTCCTACCAAACATGAATAATAAGCTGTTCCGCAAGCAATCAGATAAATCTTTGAAATTTTATCAAAATTTAAATTAATATTTGAAATTGCGATTGTGCCCTTATCGTAATCTATAAATTGTCGAAATGTTTCACCTACTGCATGAGGGTGTTCATGTATTTCTTTCTCCATAAAGTGTTTGTAGGGACCTTTTGAAACTTCTGACTCGTTTATTCCTATTTCAACAAATTCTCTATTCGCTCTTTCACCCTCCAGGTTATAAATTTCTATACTTTCTTTATTTAATACTATTATATCCCCGTCTTCCAAGTAACACACTTTATTAGCGACTGAGCTTAGTGCAATCGAGTCAGATCCTATTGAATTGCCAACTCCATTTGTACCTGCAACAAGTGGACTTCCATTCTTAGCGCCATAAATTGTGTCTTCACTATCACTAAAAATAATTGCCAGTGCGTATGATCCCTCTAGAGAAGAAATTGTCTTTTGAACACTCTCAAGATGGCTCAGACCCTCTTTTAGATAAAACGTTAATAATGCAGTAATTACTTCAGAGTCAGTGTCAGACTCAAAATGGTAATCTTTAACCTCCTTTAATTTTTTTAATTCTGCAGCATTTTCAATTATTCCATTATGCACAAGCGATACCGAGGTTGATGAATGGGGGTGAGCATTTTTATCAGAAGGTTCCCCATGAGTAGCCCAACGAGTATGACCTATTCCCGTATTGCCATCAAATTGATCTTTCTGAAGAGCGTAAATCAAATTATCAAGCTTGCCTTTTACTTTTCTTTGATTGATCTTCTTGGCAGTATTTATTGCAATGCCAGCAGAGTCGTAACCACGATATTCTAATTTCCTCAATGCATTTATAATGTTCGAAGACACATTCTTTTTAGAAGCTATACCAATGATACCGCACATTACTTTTTCCCTTTTTTATTTGACCAATTTTTTACCATCTTTTGAGATGATCTCTCAACCGCAAGACTGTTCTCAACTACATGTTTAGTTATAGTTGAACCAGAACCAATATATGCATTCTTTCCTACAATTAACGGGGCTACTAAAGATGAGTTTGAGCCTATAAATGCTTTATCTTTGATAACTGTTTTAAATTTTGAGGCACCATCGTAATTGCAAGTAATAGTGCCAGCTCCCACATTAACTTTTTTACCTATGTCTGTGTCACCTATATATGACAAGTGATTAACTTTTGACCCCTTATCTATTTTTGAATTTTTGATCTCTACAAAATTACCAACCTTAGCATTATCAGATATTTTTGTGCCTGGTCTTATTCTTGCATAAGGTCCAATACTGACTTCATTTCCAATTTTACAATCTTCAATATGACTGAATGCGTGAATTTCAGTATTGTTACCAATAACGACGTTTTTGCCGATAATCACAAATGGATGAATTGTAACGTCTTTTCCAATTTTAGTATCTTTGGATAAATAAACAGTATCAGGATCTTTCATGGTCACCCCTGCAGTGAGGTGCTTGGATCTCAATTTATTTTGGATTTCTTTTTCAGCCATCGCTAAATCATTTTTGTCATTAACGCCCATAACTTCTGTCTCAGATGTTTCTATCG
Organism: uncultured Pelagibacteraceae bacterium; assembly: GCA_902523455.1. GTDB lineage: Bacteria > Pseudomonadota > Alphaproteobacteria > Pelagibacterales > AG-422-B15 > CACNXQ01. The sequence continues at coordinate 81,406 of CABYZG010000006.1, read as the reverse complement.
GATTAACTTTTACACCTTTTCTAAATGCCAGATTAAATATATCAGTTAAATAAAATTCTTTCTTCTTATTATTATTATTTAATTTAGGCAACAAAGAGCCTAATAGCTTTGTCTCGATAGCAAAGACTCCTGAATTGCATAAGTAGTAATTTTCGTTTTTCTTTAGCTCTTTTTGCTCAACCACTTGACTGATCAAGCCATCTGTACCTAATATAACTTTACCGTAGTTATTTCTTTCTTCTTTATTGAAACATAATAAGTTAATTTTATTGGTCTTGATTTTTGAAACATTAAGAATGTCTTTATGTTTTATAAGAGGGACGTCCCCATAAAGAACTAGAGCTACTGAATCTTTTTTAAGACTTTTTATAGCAGACTTTATTGCATCGCCTGTACCATTCTGTTTTTTTTGAATAACAATATTTAAATTGTTATAGTTTTTAAAATTGTCTTTAATTTGGTTGTTTACAACAAGATGAATTCTTTTTGGATTCAATCTATTTGATGCCTCAATCACATAATCAATTATTTGCTTTCCACCCAATTCGTGAAGTATTTTGGGTTTGCTTGATTTCATCCTTGTGCCTTTACCTGCGGCAAGTATTATAATCTCTAAATTTTTCATTGAATTTTTTTTGGAAAATAACCAATATGCCTCTAATTGTATCGTAAAATTTTATTTCAGAGATTTACTCATGAAAATGAATTTAAAAAATAAGAAACTCTTCATATTTGACCTGGATGGAACTCTGGTTGATACAGCTCCAGATTTTAAGAATTCACTTAATTATATGCTTTCAGAGCTGAATGAACCGCTAGTCACATTGGAGGAAATAAGGAATTTAGTTGGTTATGGAGCTCGAGAATTAATAAGAAGAACTGTGGTAACAAAAAATATTTCTCATGATGATGATAAAATTAATGAGATGTTAAAAATATTTCTGCTTCACTATACTCACAATATTGATGACGATAGTATATTATTTGAAAATGTTGAAACCGTATTAAAGCTCATAAAATCTAAAAAATTAAAGTTGGCAGTTTGTACAAATAAAATGGAAAAGCTCAGCAATATGTTATTAGAAAAACTTGGAGTCTTGCATTACTTTGACTATCTCGTTGGTGGAGATACGTTTGCAAAAAGTAAGCCTGACCCATTTCCATTGATTGAAATATGTAAAAAATTAGATGTAAGTGAAAATGAGTCAATAATGATTGGAGATAGTGCAACAGACTTAAATGCAGGTCATAATGCAAATATGCCAGTTGTTTTGGTGGGATATGGATATACTGATAATAAAAATATTTACAATGATGCTGATTTAGTTATAAACAATTTTTCTCAATTAACGGAATTAATCGAATAGGAGTTATACATGACAATTAGTTTTAACGATAAAGTTGCAATAGTCACAGGCGCAGGTGGTGGTCTTGGAAGATGTCACGCATTAGAATTTGCAAAAAGAGGGGCTAAAGTTGTCGTAAATGACTTAGGTGGTTCTGTTGATGGTACTGGTGGATCAAGTGAAGCTGCTGATAAAGTAGTTGATGAAATAAAAGCCATGAGTGGTGAGGCAATTTCTAACGGATCAAGTGTAACTGACAAAGCAGGCGTGAAAAAACTAGTTGATGATACAATGGCTGCCTTTGGTCGTGTTGATATTTTAGTAAATAATGCAGGTGTTCTGAGAGACAAGTCGTTTGCAAAAGTAACACTTGATGATTTCGAATTTGTAGTAAACGTTCATATGATGGGTTCTGTTTATTGTACAAAAGCGGTTTGGCCAATTATGACAGAACAAAATTATGGAAGAATAATTATGACATCTTCATCTTCTGGCGTATTTGGAAATTTTGGACAATCGAATTACGGTGCAGCTAAAATGGGAGTTGTTGGACTAATGAATACTCTTAAAATTGAAGGTATGAAATATAATATTAAAGTAAATTCTCTAATTCCTGTTGCAGCAACACGAATGACAGAAAATTTAGGAATGCCTGATGCAGTTTTCGATAGTTTAAAACCTGAAACTGTTTCACCTGCAGTCATGTTTATGGCATCAGAAGACGCACCGAATGGTGCGATGATATCAGCCGGTGCTGGTGTATTTGCTTCCGCAGAAATAGTTCATTCACAAGGTGTTGCTCTTAAAGGCAATGAACTTAATGCGGATATGTTAGCTGAAAAGTGGGCTGAAGCATCAAATATGGATGGCGGTAAGGCGCTCAAAACAGGAGCAGAACATACAGCTCACATATTTAAAAAACTCGCTGAATAAAATTTATTTAGGTAACACTGACTGAAATTGCTTCGTCAGTTGATGAAATACCTGATTGAGTAAGAGTCGTATATCTTTTCATATGATAATCAGTATTACCAAATAATACTCCAATCATTGTCGCCCTTTTAAAATAGTGACTTACCATATATTCATCAACAACACCCATTCCACCATGCAATTGAATAGCACTTTCGCCTACAAATTTTATTGCTTTACCTATGCGTGCTTTAGCAGCTGATACTACTTTTCTTCTTTCATCTGAATTACTCAAATCCGCTGTCACTGCCATGTATAGAATTGACTTAGCCTGTTCATACTCAATCATCATATCCACTAGACGGTGCTGTATAACCTGATTTTTAGCAATTGATTGTCCGAATTGTTTCCGGTTTTTGCAATATTCAGTTGTAGAATCTTTTAAAACTTGCAGAATACCAACTGCTTCAGAGCATGCAGCAATAGTGCTTATATCTACAATTTCCTCAATAGCATCGTATGCCATATTAACTTTTCCTAAAACATTGTCTTTTGAAACTTTTAGATTCTCAATGATAACTTCAGAGGCTCTGTATTCATCAATTGTTGGATAATTTTGCAGTGTAAGTCCCTCAGACTTTGTATCAACAATAAATAATGTAATTCCAGACTCAGATCTTTGCTCTCCTTCAGTTCTTGCAGAAATAATAATGTGCGAAGCCATACCTGCTCCAAATACCACCGACTTGAAACCATTTAATACATAGTCATCTCCGTTAATTACTGCTGACGTTTTTACATCATTTAAATCAAATCTACTTTGTGGCTCAGCATATGCAAATGCACATCTTACATTACCTGAAATTATTTCTGGTATTATCGAATTCTTTTGTTTCTCAGATCCAAGTTTTGATATCAATCCACCAGCTAATATTACCGTTGGTAAATATGGCTCAACAACAAGTCCTTTTCCAAACTGTTCCATTACAATCATTAAATCAGCAGATTTTCCACCAAGTCCTCCGTAAGCTTCATCAAATGGAACCCCTAAAAGACCAAGTTCAGCAAATTGTTTCCAATTTTCTTCTTTCCATCCCTCTTCTGATTTGACTATGTTGCAACGAGCGTCCCAATCATAATTATCTCTTACAAAAGAAGTAACCATGTTGTCCAGCAAGGTCTGCTCCTCGGTGTAATCAAAATTCATAAAAAAGCGTTATAAGTTATGACAGTAAATATGTCAAAAGGTACTAAAGTCCTAAGACCATTTTAGCTATGATATTTCTCTGAATTTCGTTAGATCCTCCATAAATGGATGCTTTACGAAAGTTAAAATATGTTCCTGATAGGTTCGTAGCATAGTCTGGACCGACATATTCATTACTCAAAGTTGTGCCTAGGTGAGGATTTGCATAATATCCAACAGCTTCCATGGCCAACTCAGTAACAGCTTGCTGAATGTCTGTCCCTTTAATCTTTAAAAGAGAAGACTCTGGCCCAGGACCTTTACCTGCAGAATCCTTTGCAAGCGTTCTTAATTCAGTGTATTCAAGTGCTGATAACTCTAATTCTGCAGCTGCTATTTTTGCCTTAAATGCTGGATCTTGAATTAAAGGTTCGCCGTATGACATTTCAGAACTAGCTATCTGTTTTATTCTTTCTATTGCTTTCTTTGATCTTGCAACACCAGCAATACCAGATCTTTCATGAGCTAATAAAAATTTTGCATACGTCCATCCCATGTTTTCTTGACCAATTAAATTTTCTACAGGAACTTTGACATTATCAAACCAAGTTTCATTCACCTCATGAGATCCATCCATAAGCTTAATTGGTCTAACTGTTACACCAGGAGTTTTCATATCAATCAAAAGAAATGAAATGCCCTGTTGAGGTTTCTCAGCATCTGGATTGGTTCTTACTAAACAAAAAATCCAATCTGCATACTGGGCCATAGTAGTCCAAGTTTTTTGTCCATTAACGACATAATGGTCACCTTCTTTTACGGCACTTGTTTTTAATGAAGCAAGGTCTGAACCTGAGCCAGGCTCAGAGTAACCTTGACACCAAAAAACTTCACCACTCAAAATTCCTGGTAAGTGCTGAGCTTTTTGCTCCTCATTTCCAAAAGTATAAATTACTGGACCAACCATATTTATTCCAAATGGCATAATATATTGACATTCAGCTTTTGCACATTCTTGCTCGAAAATATATTTTTGTGTAGGAGTAAATTCTGCACCACCATACTGTTTAGGCCAACTTGGTGCTGACCAACCATTGTGCTTTCCTAATATCTTATGCCAAGCTGTAAGATCTTCTCTCGAGAGTTCTTTACCTAGTTTTCTTTTTGAATTGATTGAGTCTCTAAGTTCTTGTGGGTAATTTGCTTTAATAAAATCCCTTATTTCACTTTGAAACTTTAAATCTTCATTTGAAAATGCGGTGTCCATAGAATCTCCTAAAAATATTTATAAAATATATAATGTCTAAAAATTGAGTTTTCAACAAACTTTTAGGCGCTTTTTGGCCTAAAATTTATATATTTTCCAACCAAACGATAGGCTCCAAATGCAACTATTCCATAAATTGCACTTGATAATATGGTATTCTGCAAAAATGGCAGGGCCATTATATAGCATGTTATTAAACCGTTAAAATCTAACGTGTACATTCCGGAGCCATACCATACCGCAAAATTAGTTATCAAGTAGAAAGATAGGACGCCTCCACTTATTCCAATAACACCATTCATAATACTCAGCTTATTTTGAATAAATGTTCCAAATAATACACAAATACTAAGAGCAAAATAAACAACAAATATGCTTGAATGAAAACCAATAAATAAATCACTCAGTATCATTGCAGATAATGTAATAATATACGCGAAAATCTTTTTGTCTAATACAGCTCCTGCAAAAAATCCCATAGCAAGAATTGGTGTAAAGTTTGGTGGATGGGGTAACAACCTGCTTAAAGCTAAAATTAAAATAATTGAAATACCAAATAGTAAATTTTTATTTATTTTCATTTTCATCTTTATATATCTAATAAATTAAAATGTATATTTAAAATCAACAAAGTAATTTCTTTCTGGCAAAGGGTATACATTTGACAGTCCATAATGGGCATCGTCGTGAAACGTACTTGATATTGCAAAGTCATAAATTTTTTCATTTGTTAAATTATTTATACCTATCTTATAGACGTAAGGCCCTTTATTTGAACTAAGCGATGTATTGATTAAATAATAATCTGGTATTTTAGGTTCGATGTTTTCTTGGTCATTAGAAACATACTTTTCATCATTATATTTAATTCCTAAATTAAAAGCCATATCGCTACGAAGTTTATTCACATAATTGATACTATAAGTTATTGGTGATACAAGAGGAACTGATTTGCCTGCAAGACTATATGAAGTTCCGCCACCCATTAAATTTTGCCATGTAGATGAGTTACTGCAATAAGTAGTGTTGTCATAATTACAAGTGCCTGAGCCGCCTGATCCAGGTGTAAGGGTTCCAGATGTGAACTCAGCCTCCGTATAATTAAATGAACTCATTATTTTTTGCTTTTCATCAATCTTGTAATCTAAATCAATGTTTATTCCTTGACGTTCAATAGGATCAAGATTTGTATTGACCGATTGATTATATTGAATTTCGTTTTTTGTATCCATATTATAATAACTCGCATTAATATCTATTTGATCATTTTGATACAACAAGCCAATTTCTATTCCATCAGATTCTTGATCCTCTAAATGAAAATTTCCTGATGTTGTCGCCTTAATATGCTCGTCAATATTTGGAATTCTAAAAGACTCAGAATAACTTCCATATATAGATAAATTCTTATTTACGCCTTTTTCTATTCCAATATTAAAAGCAGTATTATTTCTATCATTATTATAAGTGTCGTGATCAGTTGCATCCCAAGAATTAACAAAACCCGCAACAGTTCGATACACTTCATCCCTCGCGCCTGTTTCAGATCTTTCATGTCTTGCCCCTAGCGACATAGCTAAATCTAATTCATTATAGTATGTTGTGTTTTGGACATAAAAAGCTCTTGCTTTTAAATCAGCGTGATAATTCTGACCTAGCTGCTCGTCTTCTTTTCGATGTCTATTGGAATTATAAAAAGCGTGACCAATTTCAAAACCAAGATTTAAAATATTTGAATAATCTTCCTCAACTTGTTTTGTTTCATATCTGAGATTAAACAAATTATTATCAGTTTCTGTTTTTAAGTATCTATCTCCATTGCTTGGCGTTTCATTGGTATTAGCGTTTGCAGCTAAAAACGCTTTATCAAGTCTGTCTTTATAACCCAAATTAACAAAAAACTTATTTAATTCATCAAGGGTGTACTCGACGTTTGCATTAATACGCATATTTTCTGCTTCGGCGTAATCATCTCTTTGATTTGTATTGCAGGTGTCGCCATTTGTAGCAAAAGACCCACCAATGTGTTTTGCTGTTCTACTATCCTCATAACGGTTACAAAAGTGGTAATTATATACCTCACCTCCTTTAACACGAGGCCCAGGTAAATCTTGCTCTTTGAACGATAAAAAAAGATCCAGATTTATAATCATATCTGTTATTTTATTTTTATAATTTACAATAAAGTTTTGGTTTTCATAGTCAGCTGCATCTCTGAAAGTATCGCTAGTAGCTGCAGATGCAGAAAAAGATATAGCGCTGTTTTCATCTATTTTAGATCCTGTATTAAAATCTATTTTTCTTGCATTGTAACTTCCTATGGATAAGTTAACAGTATCTTCAATAATATCATTTTTAGTTATAACATTTATTGATCCCCCTACTGCACCCGAGCCGTATATCGTTGCAGCAGATCCACCTCTTACTATTTCAATTCTTTCAATTGATGTAATTGGTATATGCGAAAAACTTATATTTGCCATATCAATTTCGTTTAATCTATTCCCATTTACTAAAATAAGTACGTTTGATTTTGACGCTTCACCAAAGCCCCTCATGTCAATTGAAGAATTTGTTCCTTCAACACCGTCATAAAGCCTTCTAATCTCTAAACCAGAATACATTTCTAATATCTGAGGCAAATTTTTATTGTAGTTCTCTTTGAGTATTGTCTCATCAATTATCGAAATATTTGAACCAGCTAATCCTGATGACAACCTTGTATATTGTTCATTGTTTGGCTTAATTAGTATCTCAGGAAGGTCTGCAAAAGCTGAAAATGCCAATAATAAGTAAGTTATTAATAACGCGGATAATTTTTTAATCATAATTTGTCTCCAGTTTGAAGTCACCGCAAACAAATTTTGTCCAAATGATTATCCCGATCATCTGTGGATGACTATATCTTGTTGGTAGGTCTCCTGACTTCTATTTCAACATTTAAATACACCTTCCCGAAAATTCAGTGGTATTCGTATTTAAACTCTTTAGTTACAGTTGCGGGTACAGTTGAAGCTTTAAACTTCATTCCCTGTTATTCACTTTACGTGAACCAACATAAAAACTATTCTATATTTGAAATTACAAATCAAGCTAAAAATGGATATTTTTGATAATCAGAAGCCTCTAACTTTTAATTTTCGTGAAGATTTGGACACACACATAATATCTCCCAATGGTTTTAGGGAGTATGATTTTCGTTGGCTTTATCCAGATGAAATCAATAAAAAAGGCCTAGAAATATTTGGTTTTAGTCTTGGAAAATATATTTCCCAAAAAAAAGGAGAAGGATCTTCAATTGTTGTAGGTCATGATTATAGATCTTACAGCAGTGAGGTTAAATATCACGTAGCAAAAGGACTTATAACAAATGGGTTAAATGTCATTGACATAGGCTTAGCACTATCGCCAATGGTTTATTATGCGCAGCACTACTTGAACACTGATAGTCTTGCAATGATCACAGCAAGCCACAATGAAAATGGTTGGACTGGTATAAAATGTGGGATTGAAAAGTCACTTACATTCGGTCCTGATGAAGTAAAAGAAATAAAAGGCATTGTTGATAATTCAAATGATTTTAAGGCAGAAGAAAATGGAAATTATGAATTTAGAGCAAGTGTACGCGAGATATACTTGGAATATCTTAAAAGTAACCAAACAACAAATAAAAAGATAAAAGTTGTAATTGCTTGTGGCAATGGAACTGCTGGGGCATTCGCTCCTGAATTATTAAGAAGTCTTGGTTGTGAGGTGGTTGAGCTGCATTGTGATCTGGACTTTAATTTTCCAAATTATAATCCTAATCCGGAAGACTTAATTATGCTTAATGATCTGTCAAAAAATGTAGAAGAAAACGATGCAGATGTTGGATTTGCTTTTGACGGTGATGGCGATCGATTGGGAGTTGTTGATGATAAAGGGAATGAAATATTTTCTGATAAGATAGGTTTAATGTTAGCCGAATATTTGTCTGAGAAACATGCTAACTCCAAGTTTGTTATTGATGTAAAATCGACTGGTTTATTTTTTAATAATGAAATTTTGAAAAAAAATAATTGTACTGTTGATATGTGGAAGACTGGTCACTCACATATGAAAAGGCGAGTTAATGAAATAAATGCTTTATGTGGTTTTGAAAAAAGTGGTCATTTTTTCATTAATAAACCTCTAGGACTGGGCTTTGATGATGGTTTGAGATCAGCTTCTATGATGATTGAATATTTAGATCACCATAAAGATAAAAGTATGTCGGAACTATATTCAAAGTTGAATACTTCCTATCAATCTCCAACTATGGCGCCTTTCTGCAAGGATGAGGAAAAATATGCGGTTGTTGATGAAATAACAGAAAAAATAATTCAAGACCAAAAAAATAAAACAAAAGTTACCGATTGTGAAATTGTTGAAACAAATACGGTAAATGGTATCAGGTTTAGGTTATCCAATGGATCATGGGGATTAATCAGAGCATCATCAAATAAGCCGTCTTTAGTTGTAGTTATTGAGAGCCTTGATTCAAATGAAGAAGTTGAAATGATTTTTAAGTACATAAACACACTTTTAAATGAAACTGGTAAAGTTGGAGAATTTGACCAAAAACTATGATGTTAGTGATGTCCATTCAATAAAGAAGCGAATGGACATAAATAAAATAAATAAACCAAAAATAAAACTTAATTTACCTTTGGATAGATAATGGGCAAATCTTACTCCTAAAGGGGCGCCGATAATTGTCATGGGCGTTATTAAAATTAAACCTACTAAACTTACGTATCCATAAGTAAGAGGTAAGGATACATTGTTTTGAATTCCCGCTATGATGAAACCAATTGTACCAGGAACGGCAATTATTGTTCCAATACCAGCAGCAGTTCCAATGGCACGGTGTATATCGAAGTTATAAAGTTTTAAGATGGGTATACTTATTGAGCCGCCACCAACACCTATTATTACAGATAAAAAACCAATTGTTGATCCATAGCCATGACCTTTTAAATTGTTTGGAAATTTATCTGCAAATCTCCATTCATTTTTCCAAAAGAAAAATTGAAGAGCAACAAAAAATAAAATTATAGAATAAATTAGTATTAGGCTGCTGCCTTCAAGAAATGATACTGCTATCGAACCAAAAATCACTCCGATCAATAATGACAAAAAAATAAATTTTAAAAAATCTAAATTGACTGAACCTCTTCTGTGATGATTTATGGCTGATATAATTGAAATTGGTACAATGTTTGCAAGAGAAGTTCCAACAGCTAAATGCATCCTTATGCTCTCATCTACTTCTGCCAGTGTGTAGATATAGTATAGAGCAGGCACAACAACTACACCTCCTCCAATTCCAAAAAGTCCTGCAATAAATCCAGCGAAAATACCAGTACTTACCAATAACATTACAGAAAATAGCAAGTCGCCAGAGGCAACATTACTAAATATCGTTGTAAACACTTAGAGCTTAGTTTTTGCCAGAAGGAAGTTCGTTGAATGGAACTTTTTTATCCGCTCTTTCATCTTGTGGTAACCCAAGAACTCGCTCTGCAATGATATTTCGAAGAACTTCATCTGTACCACCAGCAATTCTCATTGCCGCAGAGAAAAAGTATCCATTTTGAAACAAGTTCTTTAATACAGGATTTTGATCATGATGAACCATGCCTGCTGAGTCCATTAATTCAAGTGCATAGGCTGAAACGTCTTGCATTTTTGATGCTGTAACAAGTTTGCTTATTGATAGCTCTGGGCCAGGGGTTTGGCCTTTTGACAAAGCAGTAATACTTCTAAATTTTGTGTATTGCAAACCACGAGATTGAACATACCAGTCAGCCATTTTTTGTCTTACTTCACTGTTCTTAATTGCAAGACCATCCTCCACTTCTAATTCCTTCGTTGCTTCAAAGATTTGATCGAAGTCAAGTCCAGGAGGATCGCCAACAGCAAGTCTTTCGTTCATGAGAGTAGTAAGCGCAACTTTCCAGCCCTCACCTTCTCCACCTAATCTTTGGCTATCAGGTATTCTTACATCGTTGAAGAATACTTCATTAAAATTTGAAGTACCTGAAATCTGCTTGATTGGCCTAACTTCGATACCAGGTGTCTTCATATCTAAATAAAAATAAGTAAGGCCTTTATGTTTTAAGGCAGATGGATCAGATCTTGCAACTATCATTCCATAATCTGCAAAGTGTGCCCCAGATGTCCAAACTTTTTGACCATTTAAAACCCACTCATCGCCATCCTTTTCAGCTTTCATTTTAATTCCAGCTAAATCTGATCCCGCTGAAGGTTCTGAAAAAAGCTGGCACCATATTTCTTCGCCTGTAATCATTTTAGGTAAATATCTTTTTTTATCTTCATCTTTTCCCCATACCATCATTGTCGGGCCAAGCATACCAATTCCAATTTCAAAATAGCCAGAAGGAACTAAATAATCATGTTCCTCTTGAGAATAGATAACTTGCTGTATAGGCGATCCACCATATCCGCCAAACTCTTTTGGCCATAAAATAGCAGCAAACCCTGCTTCAGCTTTTTTCTTTTGCCATACTTTTGCTCGCTCTAAAGCCTCCTGAGCTGCTTCTTTACCACCCTTTACTGTTTCAGGAGCTCCTGCAACAGCAATCTGAGGGCTTTTATCATTAGGCTTATCAGAAATTATTGATCTTTTTTCTGCATTTGCCTCAAGAAAGTCCCTCGCTTCTTTTCTAAATTCAGCTTCTTGCTGTGAATCATTAAAGTCCATAACTAAACTATATTCCTTTTCTCAAGATTTGAAATTAAATTTTCTTTCCATTGTCTTGTACTGCCAATATTTAAAGAAAGTAGTTTTGATCTACGATAAAACAAGTGGCAATCATAATCCCAGGTAAAGCCAACTCCTCCATGAATCTGAATATTCTCTTTTGCAGCATAATTAAAGGCATCAGAGGCGCTCACTCTTGCGCCAGCTGCCGCAACTGGTAATTCATTGGAATCGGTGCTCAAAGCCCATGCCCCATAGTATGCATTTGATCTAGCTAATTCAATTTTAACATACATATCTGCCATTTTATGCTTTAAAGCCTGAAATGAACCAATTTGTCTTCCAAAAGCAAATCTTTCCATTGAATACTTTTTTGCTTCATCCAGAGAAACCTGCGCTCCTCCAACTTGCTCAAAAGAATACAAAACTGCCGCTCTGTTGAATATGTTTTCTGTCATATCCCATGCCATACCTTGCTCACCAAGCAATTCTGCTTTTACATCTTCAAATTTCATGCTGCACGCAGGTCGCGTCGGATCAATTGTTTCAAGGCTGGTTTTGCTTACTCCATCTTGATGTAAATCGACTATGTATAATGAGAGTGAATTTCTATTTCCTTTATTATCGCTGTTGGCTGCAATTATTAGATAATCGGCTGTCTCTCCGTCACTTACAGGTGATTTGTAGCCATTAATTTTTTCTGATGAATATTCTGTTTTTACATTTGATGGTTTTGGTGTCCCATTTGTTTCGGATAGGGCAAACGTGCCTATTTTTTCACCTGATGCAATCAAAGGTAAGAATTTTTTCTTTTGATCTTCAGAGCCATAGTTTTTAATAAATTCTGCGAATAAATATATTGAGGATGAAAATGGTGTGGGTGCTAGAGATCTTCCCAATTCTTCTGCTAGGACGCATAATTCCAACATACCGAGTCCAAGTCCACCATATTCCTCTGGAATTGCAGTTCCAGTCCAACCCATTTCAGATATTTGTGACCATAGTTCTTTATGATAATGCAACTGATCGTTATCAAGAATTGTTCTTACTGATTTACGATCGCACTTATCGAATAAAAATTTTCTTGCTTGATCACGTAGAAGTTTTTGATCATCTGAAAAATCAAAATTCATGATAGCTGCTAATCTTTTGTATCGTTTTCTTCTTGAGCTACTGTCTCAGTTTCAGGAGCTATATCGATACTTTCTGAAACCTCTTCTGCTTCAATGGTGTTCACTTCAGTTTCTTCAACCTCAGATTCATTCATGGTCTCACTTTGTAATGTAGGCTCTTCTGTTGACTCTGAACTTTCTACATCACTCATCATATCAATTTCAGAATTTTCTTGTTCAATTTTTTCAAGTTCATCATCACTTGGAACTATTTCATCAGGCGATGGTTGTGTTTGGATAACTTCTTCAATTGGCTTTGCTCTAGACTCGACTCTTGGTGAACGGGCAGTAAATTTCCTCGTAGCCGATTTTTCCATTTCCGACTTTGATAAACCACCTTGATACATTTGTCTGAAAGTATCATTATCAACTTCTTCTAACTCTTCCTCTTCTTCATAATCAGGTATTTGTCTAAGCTTTGAAACAATGCTTTCCTTTAACTCTTCAGCTGTTATTTTTGACTCTCCAATTTCTCGAAGAGCAATAACAGGTTTTTTATCATTCTCAGGATCAACCGCTGGGGTAGCTCCTCTGCCTAATTGAACAGCTCTTTCTTTAGCTAATATGACTAAATCGTATTGGTTATTTACCAACTTTATACAATCTTCAACAGTAATTCGTGCCATAAGAATATTTGGAATTGATGTTGCTTTTTATTGAAATATATAAATAAATCAAGCTGAAAGTTTGATTTATTAAGCAAATGGCCCAATTTAAAGAAAACACTGAATATATCGGTAGTCCATGTGTAAAAATTTGTAAATATAAGAAAGACTTCATGGATGGGAATGTTTGCATTGGTTGTTTTAGGGAGCAGTTTGAAATAACTAATTGGTTGAAAATGAGCAACTCTGAAAAGCAGTTAGTAATAGAAGATACTAAAGAAAGAAAAAAAGAATTTTTAAAAAATCATGTTTGATATTAGCTGGACGTGTAAAACTACTTGGCAAAAAGCAAGCTATAATACAATGTGGTGTTTGATAGGCTGTAGTATTGGTGACTTTGGAACAATTTATTACTTTCAAATCATTGATCACTCTTTATCTATATATGTGGTGATGTTGCTTGCAATAGTAAATGGTTTAATTACAAGCATTATATTAGAAACCATAATTCTAATGAGAACTTTTGTTTTTGCTGAAGCAATTAGTATTGCATTTAAAATGAGTTTCATCAGCATGGTCAGTATGGAAATAGCTATGAATGCTACAGATTTAATATTTGCTGGCGGAGTTCTTACTATTACAATAATTCCTTTTATGCTGCTTGCGGGTTTTATTACCCCGCTTCCATATAATTATTACAGACTCAAAAAATATAACGAGTCATGTCATTAAAATAATGATTAAAAAAAATGTCAAAATTGACACTGGTAATATCGTAACGTACAGGAGATCAAAAAAAACAAACGATATACTATATTTTTCTCATGCTAATGGTTTCTGTGGGCAGGCATATACTGATCTCTTAAATAAAATTGATAATTCATACGAGGTTATTACATATGATATGCGTGGTCATGGCGAAACCGATTTAATTGCAGATTCTAGGAAACTAAAATCATGGTATACTTTCAGAGATGATTTAGAACAATTAGTTAAAAAACATAATGAGCCAGTGACTTTATCTGGGCATTCAATGGGAGGCACTGCAAGCTTACTGCTCGCTCTCTCAAAACCTAAATTAGTAAAGAAACTAATCCTCATAGATCCAGTCATATTGCCATTGCGGTATATCATTTCTTACAAGCTTTTGCAGATTGTTAACCTTGCTCATTTAGCAAGTCCTCTTTCAAAGAATGCTTTGATTAGACGTAATTTGTGGAATAGCGAAGCTGAGGCTCATAAATATTTTTCTAGTAAACCTCTTTTTAAAAATATCAGTGAAAAGATAATCACAGACTATGTGCAATATGGACTTAAAAAAAATGAACAAAATAAATATATTTTAAAATGTGACCCACGCTGGGAGTCTGCTTGCTTTAAGCTTACCTCGCACGAGGTTTGGTTTGATTTAAAGAAAATTAATATTCCAATAAAGATTATACTCACTCCTAACAGCGTTGTCTGTAATGAGACAAGCCAGAATAGAATTAAAAAATTAAATCCTCAAACTGAAATTTGTTTTATTAACGAAACATCGCATATGCTCCCACTTGAAAAAACTGAGGATGTTGCAAGTGAAATCAATAATTTTCTCACCTAACTAAATCTGTTCTTAACAAAACAAATAAGGTATGTTTAGCAAATGGAAAATTTTGCAAATTTAGTATCATCCGTATGGAACCAAGGAGTTTTTGGTATCGATCTGAACAATATTTTAGTCGCAATAGTAATTCTCCTAATATTTACAATTTTAAGATCAGTTTTTTCAAAAATTGTGATTGGTAGATTAAAAGTTGTTGTAAAAAAATCTAAGACTAAGATAGATGATGCAATGCTTGAGGCTTTTGACGGCCCTCTCAGATTTTTTCCTGTAGTAATCGGTGTCTACATAAGCACTCAGTATTTAAATTTAAATACAACTCTTGAACTGTTTGCTGCAAATTTAAATCGTTCACTCATAACAATTCAAATATTTTGGTTTTTATACAAAATTATTGATCCGATTTCCTCATTTGTTCACAAATTGGGAGAATTGCTAACAAATGATCTGATCGATTGGGGAGTGAGAATTTTAAAATTCTTCATTTTTGTAATTGGGGCAGCTGCGGTTTTAGAAATATGGGGAATAAAGGTTGGACCAATTTTAGCTGGACTTGGACTTCTTAGTGTAGCTGTGGCTTTAGGTGCCCAAGATTTGTTTAAAAATCTGATATCAGGAATTTTAATTTTATTAGAGAAACGATTCCAAAATGGAGATTGGATTAAAGTTGAAAACATTGTTGAAGGGGTAGTAGAAAAAATAGGTTTTCGATCCACATTAGTTAGAAGATTTGATTCTTCACCTGTTATGGTTCCAAATTTTAATTTTGCAGAAAATGCTGTCACAAATTTCAGCAATATGAAAAGTAGGCGTATATATTGGAATATTGGCCTAGAATATAGGACAACACGTGATCAGTTAAGAAAAATTAGAGACGAGATAGATGAATATATCACAAGCGATGGTAATTTTGTTAAATCTTCAGAACAGCCATTGTTCGTAAGAATTGAAAAGTTTTCAGATAGCTCAATTGATTTGTTAATTTACTGTTTTGCAACAACTACAAATTGGGGTGAGTGGTTAGAGATCAAAGAAAAATTAGCTTTGGAAATAAAAGAAATTGTTGAAAAAAATGGTGCTGGTTTCGCGTTCCCTTCTCAATCAATTTATATTGAAAAAAATTAAAAAGACTCGCCTTCAAAAAGCTTCTGGGTATTCAATTTATCATTTTGAAAATATAGTTTTTTAGCTTTTTCTGATGCGGTTTCTTTTTTATCGATTAATTCAAATAAATAATCTAAGTGAACTGTTTCATCATCCCCGTATAAATTTTTCTTAGATCTTTTCTTGAGCCCCTCAAATGAAATATTTAGAAGTTTCTCTGCTAATTCCCAACCAGTTTTATTTTTGTATATAGAATTGAGTCCATTTGATAGAACATCACTCCTAAATTTAATTAAATCTTCATATTTAAATTCACTAATCAATTTGAAAGTTTCTTCTAATGAGTCTTCTTGATATAAAATGCCCGACCAAAAAGCTGGTAAAGCGCAGAGTGTATCGTACCTTCCTGCATCAGCACCTCTCATTTCAATAAAAGTTTTTAACCTCACCTCAGTAAAGATAGTAGAGATATGATGTATCCAATCTTCAATTAAAATATCATCAGGCGCAAATTGATTATTTTTTCCATCTAACAAATCTTGGAATGTATATTTAGTACAATTATGATAATTATTATTTCTGATAATTGCGTAAACAGGAACTTGTAAGGCATAATCAACGTATTCCTCAAAGCTCAAAGTTTTTTCAGTAAAAAACTTTGGAATACCGGTTCTGTCTGGATCAGTTTTTGTCCAAACATAACCTCTATAAGTTTCATAGCCCGAAAGCGTTGCATTTTTAAATGGAGAATTTGAAAATAATCCAGTAACAATTGGCTGAATGAATGCTGATACATTAATTTTTCTTTGCATATCACTTTCTGAAATATAGTCGAAATTTGCTTGAACTGTTGCTGACTGATACATCATTTCTAGACCTAATCCAGAAAGCGATTTCATATAAGGTGTCATAATTTCTGAATATCTTTTCTTTGGAACCATTGGTACATCTTTTAGCTCACCAATTGGAAAGAAGCCCAGTCCTAAAAAGCCAATATTATATTTTTCTTCCAATTTTTTTGTAAATGCGAGGTGATTATTTATTTCCTTACAAGTTTCGTGGATCGTTTTAAGAGGTGCTCCAGACAATTCAAATTGACCGCCAGGTTCAAGTGTTATACTTGCCTTATCTTTATTAAGTGCAATAATATTTTCATTCTCTTCTACTGGTGTCCAACCATCATTTATAAAGTCGTCAAAAATTGAGCTTATACTTACATCGCCGCTAAAGGATACTAAACTAAGATCACTTTTATGATAAATAAATTTCTCATGTTCGGTTCCTATTTTAATTTCAGAGGTATTCTTAATACCGTTTTCAAAATATTTTATTAGATCACTTTTGTTAAGCATTATAAATTTTGTCCATAATAATTGAGGTCGCCGTAATTGCAGCAGTTTCTGATTTTAAAATATTTGGCCCAAGTGTAACACCAATAGATTTTTTCTTTGATTTTAAAATTTCATACTCTTTAGCTGAAAAATCTCCTTCAGGTCCTATGATTATACCGATTGCTTCATTTTTGGTCAGTTTCATATTCTTTATTTTTTCTTCATTATTATCTAACGAGCAATATAAATAACTTGCTAAAGAGTTATCATTAATCATTGTGGTAAATAATATAGGTTTATTAATTTCTGGTATCTTATTTCGATTAGACTGCTCACACGCTTCAACAGCAATTAGTCTAAGTCTTTCAAAATTAATATTCTTCATATTAGTTCTCTCCATAATTACTGGCTGAAAAACTGAAATTCCAATTTCTGAGCACTTTTGTATCATGATTTCTAGAGGTGTACGTTTTATAGGAGAAAAAAATAGAGTTATATTATGATCTTCGCTTTCTATTTTTTTTTGATCAATTATTTCTAATTCACACTTATTTTTTGTAATACTAATAACTTTAGTTAAACAAAGTAGCTCACGATTAAAAACTGAAACATAGTCACTTTTTTTTGTTCTCAAAACACTCTTTAAATAGTGTATCTGGTTAGCATCAAGAATAATTTGATCATTCAAATTTATTTTTTTATCTACAAAAATTCTGTTTTTAATTTTTTTCATATATATATTGGTTATATCATTATTTATTTTATAAAGATAAGTTGAAAAAATATTCACAATTATTGCGTCTAGAGCAGCCTGTTGGTTTTTTTCTGCTAATGCTGCCATGTTTTTGGGGCTTGCTTGCTGCCTCAAATTCCTACCAGCACTTATGGAGCAATATTTACTTATTTCTTATATTTGCTATCGGATCAATTGTTATGAGATCGGCTGGATGTATCATAAATGATTTTTTTGATAAAGATCTAGATAAACATGTATCAAGAACATCTCAAAGACCACTCGCTAATGGAACAATTTCTTCTTTTGAAGCTTTCATAATTTTTTCAATACTTAATTTAATTGGTCTCACCATATTGCTATCTCTAAATTTGCTCGCCATTATTATTGGTTTAATTTCTTTTGTGTTGTTTATTTTTTATCCTTTAATGAAAAGAATAACTTATTGGCCGCAGCTTTTCTTAGGAGTCACATTTAACATAGGCTGTTTGATTGGATATGCCACTGTTGAAAATCAATTAAATACTCAAATTATGTTATTGTATCTTGCTGGTATTTTTTGGACTTTGGGCTATGACACAATATACGCACACCAGGATCGAGAGGATGACTTAAATATAGGAATAAAATCTACTGCAATTTTGTTTGGTGATAATACGAAGCAATGGATCATCATTTTCTATAGTTTGATGGCATTGTGTTTGATTTTATTTGGACTATTGCATGATCAGAATATTTACTTTTTTATTTCACTGATCTTTGTTGTTGCTCATTTGTTTTACCAAATAAAAAGACTAGATATAGATAATAAAAGCAAATGTTTGAGAATTTTTAAAAGTAATCAATACTTAGGATTGATAGTTGCTCTAACCCTATTTATAGGTATTTTATAATTATGAATTTTGAAGAAACAGCTCAAAACATAATAGATTTAACTCTCAAAGCAGGCGCATCTGATTGTGACGTTGTGCTTGCTAAGTCTCATGGTAAGTCAATTAGTTGTAGATTTCAGAAAATAGAGGATCTAGATGAGTCTAACGAAAAAACAATCGGTATTAGAGCATTAGTTGACCAACGCCAGGCTTTTGTTTCATCTTCGGACATTGAGACAGATAATGTTGATAAACTTGTTACAAAATGTGTTGAAATGGCAAAATTAGCACCAATTGATGATACTGCTGTACTTGGAGATAGTTCCATGTTTGAACATGATGCCGCAGATCTAGATTTATTCGAGAAAGAAGAAGTAAATACCGAAACATTAATTGAAGCTGTTAAAGAGTGTGAAGATGCTGCTTTGTCAGTCAAAGGAATTACAAACTCTGAAGGCGCTGGCGCTTCTTCTTCTAAAGGAGAGTTCTTTCTTGCAACAAGTAATGGCTTCCAAGGGGGATATCAATCATCAAGCAGTTCTGTATCTTGTTCAGTTCTTGCTGGGCAAGGTCAAGACATGGAAAGGGATTACGAATATGCCGTGAAAAGACATATAAGTGATTTACCAAATGCAAAGGAGATTGGTTTATCGGCAGCGGAAAAAACGCTCAAAAGACTTAATGCAAAAAAAATCAGTTCAACAAAATTGCCTGTTGTTTTTGACAAAAGAATTAGTAATGATCTACTTGGTTATCTAGCAAGTTCAATATCGGGAACGTCAATTGCTAGAGGTACAAGTTTTCTTAAAGATAGTTTAGGTAAACAAATATTTAATAAAGACGTAACAATTATAGATGATCCAGCGATTAATAGAGGACTTGGATCAAAACCATTTGATGGTGAGGGTATTAAAGTTAAGAAGAGAGAGTTAGTTACAAACGGTAAACTCAATACTTGGATCTTAAATACATCAACTGCAAAAAAATTAGGATTAAAAACTACTGGAAACGCATCAAGATCAGTTGGTTCTCCACCAGGTGTATCAACCTCTAATTTATACATGACAAACGGTTTAAAAAGTTACGATGATATTTTATCCTCTATTAGTTATGGTTTTTATGCGACTGAATTAATTGGTATGGGTGTTAATTTAGTCACTGGCGATTACAGTATGGGAGCGAGCGGTATGCTTATTGAAAAAGGCGAAATAACGCATGCAGTAAGCGAAGTAACAATTGCTTCAAATCTAAAAGAAATATTTATGAATTTATCAGCAGCAAATGATTTAGAATTTAAATACCGTACCAATGCCCCAACAGTACTCATCGAGAGCATGACTTTAGCTGGAAAATAAGAGTTTTAGCCATTTATCAATATTTAGATTTAAATTTTTGATAATAGTATTATGAATACCTCTTCATGACAGGATCGCAAATACTAATCAGGCTGTTTAGGGACAGTATAAAACCCTATACAGTAAGATTGTTTAGTTCTCTATTTTTTATGGTCATCATAGCACTTGCAACTGGAGCGACTGCTTGGCTTTTGGATCCTGCAATTGATAAAATTTTTCTGGATAAAGATGAGTCAATGCTCTTATTAATTCCAATTGCAATAATATTAACACTATTTATTAAGAGTGTAGCTACTTACATACAAATAATATTATTGAATGGAGTTGCTCAGAATATTATTGCTGATACACAAATAAAACTTTTTAAGAAAATTATAAATGCAGATCTTGCCTGGTTGCATAAAATTCATTCAGCTAAAATAATATCGAATTTCTTATACGATGTTACATTGTTACAAGATTCTGTAAGTAGTAGTTTAGCAAATGGAGTAAAAGATATACTCACATTGATTTGTCTGGTTGGTGTAATGTATTATCAAGATTGGCAGCTAGCAACAATCTCAATAATTGCTTTTCCGTTGGTTGGGGTACTCACTAGACGTTTAGGAAAAAGAATAAAAAAAGCCTCAACAGAAACACAAGAGGAAACTGGTGTCCTTGCTTCTATATTGTCTGAAAATCTAGATGGAACAAGAATTGTAAAAGCCTATCAACAGGAAACGCAGGAAATAGAAAAGCTAAGTAAATCCGTATTTCGAAGAATGCAAAAAATTTTGAAAGGTATTAATGCAAGAGGTGCTGCATCCCCATTTGCAGAATTTCTGGCAGGTTTCGGTATCGCTGGCGCACTTTACTATGCAGGTTTAAGGGGACTGCAAGGTGAATTGGCTTTAAACGAATTTGTATCATTTTTGGGTGCAATGATGCTCGCTTTTCAACCTCTAAGACGCTTAGCTCAAATAAATGCAACTTTACAAGAGGGATTTGCAGCAGCAATTAGAGTGTTTGGATTACTTGACCAAAAAAGCTACATTAATGAAAAGCTCAACGCATCTGATCTATCTCTCAGTAAATCAGATATATCTTTTGAAAATGTAACTTTATCTTATGAAGGGCAAAAAAACTCAGCATTGAAAGAAATTAGCTTAAAGGTCCCGCACGGTAAAACAACCGCCTTAGTTGGCCCAAGCGGATCAGGTAAATCATCAATTCTAAATCTTATACCAAGATTTTATGACCCTGATACAGGAAGTGTTAAAATTGATAACCAAGACATAAAGGAATTATCAATTGCATCGGTAAGATCTTCAATCGCATTAGTAAGTCAAGAGCCTATTTTATTTGATATGTCTGTTCATGATAATATTTTATATGGTAAAACAGACTCTTCTAATGATGAAGTCATCAAGGCTGCAAAAGCAGCTGCGGCGGATGAATTTATTAATGAACTTCCAGATAAATATCAAACTGTAGTAGGTGAAAAAGGTTATAGTTTATCGGGTGGGCAAAAGCAGAGGATTTCAATTGCAAGAGCCTTTCTTAAAGACGCACCAATACTCTTACTTGATGAGGCTACTTCAAGTCTTGATACAGAGTCTGAACATCTTGTACAAAAAGCGATAAGTATTCTCATGAAGGATAGAACTACTCTCGTAATCGCTCATAGACTTAGTACGATTATAAATTCAGATCAAATAATTGTTTTGGACTCAGGTACGGTTGTAGAAACTGGTACTCATGAAGAATTATTAAATAAAGATGGCGTTTATAAAAAATTATATGAGCGTGAATTTTAAAAGCTGATGGTAAAATACATTGCTGGATTTAAATTAACCCAATTATTAATATCCTTGCTTGGATCAATGTACGTATTATTTGTTTACAAGACATCTACGATTAATTTGAAGAATAGAAAAAATATTGATAGGTTATTTAAAAAAAATGAATCTTTCATTTATGCATTTTGGCATGATCAACTATTATTTTGCCCTCTTACATGGCAAAGTGAATTTGAAATAAAAGTATTAATCTCTAAACACAGAGACGGCGATATAATCGCTAGATTAATATCAAAACTTGGATTTAAGTCTATTAGAGGATCTACCCATAAATCTGGCAAAACTAAGAATAAAGGTGGGCTGACATCAGCGCGCCAAATGATAAAATCTCTTAAAAACGGTATTTCAATTGGAATCTCGCCCGACGGTCCTAAAGGACCACGCCACAAGGTCAGCGACGGCATCCTGAGCATCTCCCGTCTGAGTAATTCATCGATACTTCCTGTAGGAATAGGTTTTAAAAAAAAATGGGTGCTGAATACTTGGGATAAATTTATTATACCAAAACCATTTAATCAAATCACTATAATCTGGGGTGAAGCAATTCCAGCAATAAAAGATGAAAAAAGTATTAATCAGACTAAGAATAAACTAGAAGTTAAAATGGAAAATTTAACTAAAAGAGCAAACAAAAATAATTAATAATGCTACCTTATTATAGTTATAGGTTAATTACGACACTCATTAGACCATTTATTGTTTTTTATGTTCTTATCAGAATTTTAAAGGGTAAAGAAGATAGATTAAGGGTATCAGAAAGATATGGAATAAGTGATATTGATAGAAAAGACGGAAAAGTTATATGGATTCATGCTGCTAGTATTGGTGAAAGTTTATCAATATTACCTTTACTAAAAAAATTAAACTCTGATAAATCCATTGATCAAATAATTCTTACTACCGGGACACTTACTTCTGCAAATATCCTCAAAGATAAGTTATCAAAAAAAATTATTCATCAATTTATTCCATTTGATATACCATCTTATATACATAAGTTTCTAAATCACTGGAACCCCTCTTTGGCTGTATTTGTCGAGTCTGAAATTTGGCCTAACTTTCTAACTGAACTTAAAAAAAGAAATGTATGTTCTCTAATTATAAATGGAAGAATGACAATTAAAAGTTTTAAGAGATGGTCAATGCTTGGTGGATCATCAAAAAATCTATTTTCTAATATTACTGCATGCTGTACTCAAAACAGTGATAGTGCTTTTTTTTATGGGAAGTTAGGTATTAAAAATACTATTAATACAGGGAATCTTAAATTTGCTTATAAACCTGATGAAATTATTTCAGATGAACTAAAAAAACTGAGATCCCTTACAAAGAAACGTAAAATATTTCTTGCAGCCAGTACACATCCTGGAGAGGAAGAAATAATTAAAAACATTACGCTTAATTTAAAAAAAACCGTAAAAGACCTTCTGACAATTATTGTACCCAGACACGTAACTAGAAAATCATTTTTTTCATCATCTAAAGGACTTGGCTTATCTATCAGGTCAAAGAAAGAAAAAATCAATGATCGAACATATTTATATCTTGCTGATACAATAGGAGAATTGAGCATATTTTATAGTTTAGCAAATATCGTTTTTATTGGTGGCAGTTTAGTTCCACATGGTGGACAAAATCCCATAGAAGCTGCTTATTTAGGTAAAAAAATATATCATGGCAAAAATATCCAGAATTTCATCGATGTCTACGACGTTCTTAATCAATTAAAATTCACTCAACAAGTAGAAAATGAGCGCCAGCTAGAGCATTACGTTAAAGAAGCATTAGCTAACCCAAAGTCTATTAATAAGGGTATTAATATAAATAGACTAAAAAAAGAGGGTGATGATACAGTAAGTAAAGTACTGGACGTTATTTACCAATATTTATAGTTGCGCATGGAAAAAATAATATTGAATATATGGTATTCCAATCAAATTTTTTATAGATTAATCTCGTACTTACTTATTCCAATATCTTTACTATATTTATTAATTTTTTATTTAATCAGAATACTCAAAACTGAACACAAAATTGATATTCCAATCATTTGTATAGGTAATATAAACTTAGGCGGTACAGGAAAGACCTCGACTCTTTTAGAAATTATTAATCATTTCAAAATTAATAACAAAAATATTTGTGTATTGTTAAAAGGATATGGTGGTAAAAAAACTATTTTTAAAAAAGTATCACCAGATGAATCAGCGGTCCTAGTGGGTGATGAGGCAATTCTTTATTCAAATCATGTACCTACTTATATTTCAACGAGTCGGAGGTTAGCTGTGAAAAAAATTCTAGATGATGTTAATCCTGATTTTATTTTACTTGATGATGGTTTCCAAGATAAGTCTATTTTTAAAGATAAAAACATTTTGATTGTAAATGGGGAACGTGGTTTTGGAAACGGATTGTGTTTGCCAGCTGGACCATTAAGAGAACTAATTAAGCCTGCATTAAAAAAAGCCCAATTTTTAATTATTGTTGGCGATGATAAAACAAAAATAAAAAGTATGTATAAAAATATAAATATTGATACCCTTACCGCTTCGATAAAACCATTATATGTCGACAAAAATAAAAAATACTTAGCTTTTAGCGGTATTGGAAACAATCAAAGCTTCTTTGATACTCTTATCGATAATAATTGCACTGTACTTAAAACAGTTGAATTTCCGGATCATCATTTTTTTTCAGAAAATGATCTTAACAAACTTAAAAAAACAGCGTCAGATAATAACCTTTCACTTATTACGACTGAAAAAGATTTTGTTAGAATTCCAAAAGAAAAAAGGAATGGAATTGAATGTTTAAAAGTGAAGATAAAATTACACGACGTAGATAAATTTATACATAAACTGGTTAACTAACTCTTATGAAGATTTTTCTAAAAAGATATATTCGATATCCTTCCGAATTTATTCTATTTGTTTTTCTATATCTTTTATTCAAATTACTACCTCTTTCTATTGCAAGAAAACTAGGGGTAAGCATAACAACAAGCTTAGGCCCCTTATTTTCAATTAATAATTTAGTTAAAAAAAATTTAAGAATTGCTTTTAAGGATCAAGACGAAAAATGGATTAATACTAAAGCAAAAAAAGTATGGGAAAATTTAGGAAATACAATAGCCGAATATTCACATCTCAAAAAAATATTAAAAGATAAAATTAATGTAATTGAAAATGATCTTTACAGAGAAGCCTTCTCGGGTAGCGAAAGATCAATCATTATATCTGCTCATAATTCAAATTGGGAAATACCAGGAATGTCCATAAGAAAAACGATGCATCGTACATCTGCAATTGTAAGAGAACCTAACAATCCTCTTATTAATTTTGTTTTAAAGCAACTTAGAGTCAAATATAGTCTTAAATGTTTGAGTAAAAACAGAATAGGTACAAAACAATTACTTAATAATTTTAAAAATGGTGAGTCAATTGCTCTGTTAGCTGATCTTCAGTTATCGTCAGGTATTAACCTTAATTTCTTTGGAAAGAAAATGAAGTTTTCATCTTTACCTGCGCAACTTGCCCTAAAATCTGGGTGTAAAATATTTTTAGGATGGCCTATAAGAAAAAATGATGGAAAATTTGAATTTGAAATTCATCAATCAATTCATGCCAGCGATTATAAAGATACTTCAGATAACGTAGAGAAAATATCGGAGATAATTATTGCTTATTATGAAAGCATGATTAAGAAATATCCGGAACAATATTTTTGGTTTCATAATAGGTGGAAACTAGACTAATTTTATTTAATTTTCTAATAACAAAAGTGGATCAACATAAGTATTAAAAACCATTACACCCCAATGTAGATGTGGTCCAGTTGACCTGCCTGTTGATCCTACTTTGCCTATTATATCTTTTTTGCTAACTTTTTGATTCACTGTAACATTTACAGAAGACAAGTGGGCATAAATAGATTTTACTCCATGACCATGATCAACGATTATTGTGCCTCCGGTATAATATAAATCACTTTCAGCATGAATGACTATTCCTTCATTACAAGACAATACAGGTGTTCCTTCATTAGCAGCAATATCAATACCTCTATGAGGGCTTTTTGCTTTACCATTAAGAATTCTTTGGCTGCCAAAAACTCCACTGATAATTCCATTTGTTGGTTGAATAAATTCTTCCTTAAAATAAGTCAAATCCATGTCTAATTTCTTCGCTTCTTTTATTACTTCATTTTCAGCAATAATTCGCTTTATGATTTCATCATCAAGAGGCGTAACCATCTGTTCAGGTAGGCCATCAATTCTTTGAATATCATAATCTTGTTCTTCGATAGAGATTTGGTGTATTAAGAAAATACCATCACTGTTGCTGTATGTAACATTTATTGGTTCTATCTGCTCTCGAGATATTGGGAAAACATAGTATCCATCATGACTTATTTTAATCGGCTCTCCATCAACAAAGATTTCATTTGCTTCATTGTTTTGACCTACAACAAGACTTCCTTGTGGAAAACTTTTAGAAAGTTCAGACGAATACGCGCATACGTTTAAATAAAATAAAAGAAGAAAAGCCCTATTTATTAAGACCATTAAGCTCTTTGTATCTGTTTAGTGCCACTTCAGGTGATGCATATACTTCTTGAAGTTCTACGTTCCAATATTTAAGATTTTCGAGTGTAATTTTTTCTCCAGTTATTGAACATTCCACAAAATCACCGGGTGTCTTAACTTGGAAATGACCATGATTAAGAACAATTTCAGCTTTTGTCCCAAAATTATTCATCTTTAATTTCCTTCACTTTAGCAGAGATTTTTGCAAAGCTTGTTTCAATAATTATATCTGTATCGTGTTCTAGATTTTTTTTTGACTTTATAACCTTATTGTTTAAGTTTTTTGTAACAGAGTACCCTCGGTTTAAAACTGACTTATAGCTCATACTTTCTAATAACTTTTCATTATAATTAATTTGATTGCGCATATTTTCTACAAATAAGTTTGTAGAACTATTTAATTTATCAAATTTTGAAATCAGTTTTTGTTGAAAATTATTTACTTGTTCCTCTAAAATACGATAGTTAAGTGACTGAGTAATTTCTTTAAATTCTGATAACAGACTTTTTATAAATAATTTCAAAGAGACTGGCAACTTATCATTTAGAATTTTAAATGAACTTAATTTATTTTCTAAATTACTGTTAATTGAGTCACGAAGGTCTTTTTGAAGGTCTTTTAAATTGATTAAAAGCTCATCTCTGTTAGGTGTACACAACTCTGCTGCTGCTGTTGGAGTTGGCGCCCTGAGATCAGATACAAAATCAATAAGTGTCGTATCTGTTTCATGTCCAACAGCTGACAAAACAGGTATTTCACTAGCGAATACAGCTCTTACAACAATTTCCTCATTAAATGCCCAGAGATCTTCTATGCTCCCTCCACCTCGGGCTACAATAATTAAGTCTGGAACTTTAAATTCGCTACCTTTTAGGGAATGGTTAAATCCATTTAAAGCATCTGCGATTAAATGCGCAGCATCATCTCCTTGTACAGGAACTGGCCAAAGTATAACATCGCATGGAAATCTATCTTCAAGTCTATGAATAATATCTTTTATAACCGCTCCTGTAGGTGAAGTAATAATTCCAATTGTTTCAGGATATAATGGAAGAGGCTTTTTGTGGTCTTGATCAAAAATACCTTCTGACATTAATTTTTTCTTTCTTTGTTCAAGCAATGCCATTAATGCACCCTCTCCCGCTGGTACAATTGAGTCTATAATAATGGAATAGTCGGATCTTCCTGGGTATCTATCTGAATACCCAGTTGTAAGTCTCCCAGAGCAAATTACTTCAAGGCCTTCATCTGGCATAAAGCTTAGTTTTGCAACAGTGCTTCTCCATGCAATCGCTTTTATAATTGCATTTTCATCTTTAAGGTTAAGATATACATGGCCCGATACTGGCTTGCTTAAACCAGATACTTCTCCACGAACTTTCACATAGCCAAAGTTATCCTCAAGGGTCTCTTTAATTGAGGCTGAAATTTCAGTAACTGTATATTCTTTGATGTTCTCTCTTACCATTTAATTTAAATATTAATGTGCTAATATAACAAGAAAATCAAAAATATACTTTATGAAAATTTTAGTGATTGGCAGTGGGGCTCGTGAGCATGCGTTATGTTACTTAATATCTAAGAGCTCTCTGGTTTCATCTATTTATGCAATACCTGGAAACTACGGAATAAGCCAACTTGCTGAATGTGAACAAATTGATCAAACAGATTTTGAGAAAATATACGACTTCTGTAAAATTAAAATGATAGAATTAGTCATTGTCGGCCCTGAAGTGCCATTGGTTGCAGGGATTGTTGATTTTTTTAGAGAGACAGAAATAAAAATCTTTGGACCAGATAAGTATGCATCGCAGTTAGAAGGATCCAAAGGTTTTATGAAAGATCTTTGTAAACAAAATAGGATACCAACAGCTGACTATGCTCGATTTGATAATAAAGAAGAAGCTATAAACTATTTAAATGCACAGCCTTTACCTATTGTAATTAAAGCTGATGGTCTAGCAGCTGGGAAAGGCGTTACTGTTGCGGACACAAAGAAAATGGCAGAACAAGCAATAAATGACATTTTTGACGAGAAGTTTGGGGCAAATATGGATGTAGTTATTGAAGAGTTTATGGATGGTGAAGAAGCGAGTTATTTTGTTTGTTGTGATGGTGAGGATTTTGTTTCATTAGAAAGTGCTCAAGATCACAAAAGAATAGGTGAAAATGATACAGGGCCTAACACTGGAGGAATGGGGGCATATTCACCTGCGCCAATTTTTACACCTAAAATAAAAGAACAAGTAGACAGGGAAATTATTACACCCACTCTAAAAGCTCTTAAAAAAAATGGACATCCTTATAAAGGTATTCTCTATGCTGGATTAATGATTAAAGATGGTTATGCCCGATTGGTTGAATATAATATTAGATTTGGTGATCCAGAGTGTCAGGTGTTAATGCTAAGAATGAAAAATGATTTAATTAGATTAATTCTTAATTGCTTGGAAGGCAGTTTAAGTAAAACTAAATTGGAATGGGAAGATGATAATAGTGCTACAGTGGTTGTGGCAGCAAAAGGTTATCCAAGCGACTATAAAAAAAATACAAAAATTATTGGCTATGAAAATTTCGAGAGTAGTGATCTATTTCAAGTATTTCACGCAGGAACAAAACATGATGGAAATAACCTTCTAGCTAACGGAGGTAGAGTTCTTTCCGTAACAGCAAAAAATAAAAATCTAAGAGATGCTCTAAATATGATTTATGCTTACATCGGTCAGCTTGATTGGCCAGATGGTTATTACAGAAGAGATATAGGAAAAAAGGCAATTAAATGACTACTCGTGACGAAATATTTTCTGGCACTAAGGAGGTTGATGAAAAGTTAGTTTTTAATAGTGATAATCTCAATGATTACTTGAAAAAAATAATTGGAAATGAGTTTGATATTCTAAGTATAAAGCAATTTAAAGGAGGGCAATCTAATCCTACTTATTTGATTAAGGATAAAACAAAAAACTATGTGTTAAGGCGTAAACCTCCTGGTAAATTACTAAAATCTGCACATGCCGTAGACAGAGAATATAAAGTCATTACTGCGCTTGGCAAGACTGATGTACCGGTTCCTGAAACTTATTGTTTTTGTGAAGATGAAGACGTCATTGGAACACAATTTTTTTTAATGGATCATGTTGATGGAAACATATATTGGGAACTTTTATTGCCAGATTCAGATAATAACCAACGCCGTGAAATTTACCTATCCATGAATGATACGATTGCAAAACTTCACAACGTTGATTTTCAAAAAATTGGGCTAGGTGATTACGGAAAACACGAAAATTATATGGCAAGACAAATTCATCGTTGGACCAAACAGTATAAAGATTCTGAAACACGAAAAATCAATGAAATGGATAATTTAATAGAATGGTTGCCAATTAATATTCCTGAAGATAATGAAACTACAATTGTACATGGAGACTTTCGTCTTGATAATATGATATTTGATAAACAAAATAATAAAGTTATGGCTATTCTGGATTGGGAGCTTTCTACACTCGGAAATCCTATAGCGGATTTTACTTATCACATGATGTCATGGCGACTGCCTGCTGCAGCAAAGGGTCTTGGAATGATGGGATCAAACTTAGAAGAGCTTAATATTCCCTCTGAACATGAGTACGCTGAAATGTATTACAAAAAAACAGGCAGAAGTAAAATTGAAAACTGGGATTTTTATATGGCGTATAACATTTTCCGCTTGGCTGGAATTGCGCAAGGAATTGTTGGTAGAGTAAGAGATGGAACAGCTTCAAGTTCAGAGGCTAAAAACTATGAGAGCTTTGTTCCAATATTAGGAAAATTAGGCTGGAATATTGTGGAAGAGGCAGCAAAATAATTAATATGACAGAGCTGGATATAGATTTTGTAAGAGAACAATTCCCTGTTTTTCAAAACCCTAAAACTTCAAACTTTGCATTTTTTGAGAATGCTGGTGGTACGTATGTGCCAAAACAGGTTATTGAAAAGTTAAATGATTTTATGACGACTAAAAAAGTACAACCTTATGGCGACTTTGGTCCGTCGATTGAAGCAGGTAACGAAATGGATAATAGTATAAGCAAAATTTCTGAACTCCTAAATATCAATAATGATGAATTTATCATTGGACCATCTACGACTATGAATATGTTTTTACTATCTAATGCTGTGAGATCGTGGCTTAACGATGGGGACGAAATCATAGTCACAAATCAAGATCATGAAGCAAATATTGGCGCATGGAGAAAATTATCAGAACACGGTATCAAAATAAATGAATGGAAGTTTAACCCTGACTCTGCTGAACTAGAATTAGATGAATTAAAAAATCTCATAACAGAAAAAACAAAATTTATCTGTGTCTGTCACACATCTAATGTTGTTGCATCAATTAATAATCTAAAAGATATCATTACATTGGCGCATCAGAATAATATCAAAGTTGTTGGAGACGGTGTAGCATACATGGCACATGATATTGCGGATTTAAAAGATCTCGATATAGATTTCTATGGTTTTAGCCTATACAAAACTTATGGACCACATTTAGCACTATTATATGGTAAGAGAGATTTATTACTTGAAACAAAAAATCTTAATCATGAATTCTTGGAAGGAAGTGTACCATATACACTTAATCCAGGTGGTCCTAATCATGAGGAACTTGGATGTTTATCAGGTATAACTGACTACTACGAAACTTTATATGATCATCATTTTGGCGAAAATAATTTAGATCTTCATCGCAAAGGTAAAAAATTTTTTGAATTGGTATCCAGACATGAAGAGGTATTAATGAAAGAACTGATTGAATTCCTCAAAACAAAAAAAAATATAAGAATGATTGGCAAACAAACATATGCTAGATGTGATCGTATGCCAACTGTATCATTCACTGTTAAAGATAAAAGCTCATTGCATGTAGCCCAGGAGGCTGGAAGAAATAATATTGGCATTAGAAATGGTGAATTTTATGCCTGGAGATGTTTACAGGGTTTGGGCATTGAGCCAAATGATGGGGTAGTTAGAGTCTCTATGGTTCATTACAATAGCATAGAAGAGGTAAGAAAATTAATAGGGTTTTTGGATAAAACTATTTAGAATTTTTTATATTTTTTTCTCGCTCTTTCCTCTGTCTTATTGACTCTTTCATCGAAATATCTTCCAGATTGTGGTACTCATCCCAATAGCGATCAAATTCGTGTGACTTAACGTATCTTCCGTAATTATCTTTCTGGTAGGTTTTCTTCTTTTTTATCAAAATTATAAGTATTTTTTTAATTCATTTCTTGCAATAGAAAGTCTATGCACTTCGTCTGGCCCATCCGCTAATCGCAGAGTTCTCATTCCTGCGTAAGCTTGTGCTAGGTGTGGGTCTGTTGTTACTCCAGCTCCTCCAAACGCTTGAATTGCGTCATCAATAATTTTTAATGCCATATTTGGTGCAGCTACTTTAATCATGGCTATTTCATTTTTTGCAACTTTGTTTCCTACTTCATCCATCATAGTTGCGGCCTTTAATGTTAGTAGTCTAGTCATCTCAATATTAATTCTAGCATCAGCAATTCTCTCTTGCCAAACAGAGTGCCTTACCACTTCTTTGCCAAAAGCCTTTCTGCTCATTAGTCTTTTACACATTGCTTCAAGTGCAACTTCAGCAAGGCCAATAGTTCTCATACAATGGTGAATTCGTCCAGGTCCCAATCTACCCTGTGCAATTTCAAATCCTCTGCCTTCGCCTAAAAGCATATTTTCTGGAGGAACTTTGACGTCTTTAAATTCAACCTCAGCATGTCCATGAGGGGCGTCGTCAAAACCAAAAACAGGCAAATGTCTCTTTATTTTGATACCCGGTGTGTCCTTATCAACCAGTATCATGGATTGTTGCTTATGTCTGTCAGGATTATCTGGGTCTGTTTTTCCCATGAAGATAAAAAATTGGCACCTTGGATCCATTGCACCAGAAGTCCACCATTTTGTTCCATTAAGGACATATTGATTTCCTTCTTTTTTTATTTCACTTTCAATATTTGTTGCGTCTGATGAAGCGACTGCAGGCTCTGTCATGGCAAAAGCAGAGCGTATCTCACCTTCTAATAATGGCTTTAAGTACTTTTCTTTTTGTTCATCTGTTCCATATCGAACTAAAACTTCCATATTACCGGTATCAGGAGCAGAACAATTGAAAACTTCCGCAGACCACATTGCTCTCCCCATGATTTCACACATTGGCGCATACTCTGCGTTTGTAAGGCCATGCCCATAGTCACTTTCAGGTAAAAATAAATTCCAAAGGTCTTCTTTTTTTGCTTCTTTTTTAAGATCTTCAATCACCGGCACCACCTGCCATCTGTCAGCTCCAAAATTTTCGATCTGACTATGATATGTTTCGTTGTTTGGATAAACGTGCTTATCCATAAAATTATTCAATCTATCCGTAGTTTCTTTTGCTTTTGGCGATATGTTCATTATCTTTTACCTTTAAAAAAATTATTTATTAAGTTTTCACAGTCAGTTTTTGAAATATTATCATAAATTTCTGGCAAATGATTGCAATTTTTTGATATAAAAAAATTTAAGTTCCCATTTATCGAACCGTATTTTAAATCATCTGCACCATAATACAACCTCTTAAGCTTAGCTTTTGATATAGCGCTGGCACACATGATACATGGCTCTAAAGTCACGTAAATATTACAATCGACCAATCTATCAGAGTTAATCATTTCACACGCCTCTCTTATAGCGTTTAGTTCAGCATGACCTACCGGGTCTTTTCTGCTAACCACTGAATTATGGGACCGTGCTAAAACTTTATATTCCTTGTTAGTGATAACGCATCCAATTGGTATTTCTCCAATTTTTAAGCCTTTTTTTGCCTCCTCAATTGCCATTGCCATGAATTTATTTTGTGTCATAAATATTTAATTAATATAAGCAATCCTAATTCATGCCTACTTTGAGACAACAAAAATTAGTAAGAATTAATAAATTATTAGCACAGTCAACTAACTTTTCGAGAAGAGAAATAGATAAACTCATCGATGAGCAAAGAGTTATTGTTGATAACGAATTGGTGACAAAACAAGGAGTTCAAATAAGTATCAACAGTATTGTAAAAATAGACAATAAACCTATTAACCTAAAATCTGATCAGCAATTAAATGATATATATATTTTCAACAAACCAAGAGGATGCTTGGTAACAAAATCAGATCCAAAAAATCGCAAAACTATTTATGAATATATACCTAAACAAAATCATAATTTAATTTCAATTGGACGACTTGATTACAATTCAGAGGGGCTATTACTATTGACTAACAGCGGTAGCTTGAAAAGAAAGATGGAATTACCCAAAAATAATTTTGAAAGGGTTTATAAAGTAAAAATACAAGGCTTTATTGATAATAAATTTATTAATACCTTATTAAGGGGTTATACGTATAAAAAAGTTAAATATAAACCCATAAAAGCATCATTCATAAGCAAAACAAATACTTACTCATGGATAAAAATGACACTTACTGAAGGTAAAAATAAAGAAATTAGAAATATTTTTGATTCTTTGAATTTTACAGTCACAAGATTAATTAGAATAACTTATGGGGAATTTAAGCTTGGAAGTTTGAAAAAAGGGGAAATAAAAAAAGTTACTTAAAATGAGAATTATTAGCGGAGAAAGAAAAGGTCATTCAATATTTAGCTTTAAAAGTAAAGATGTAAGACCACTTTCAGACAAAAATAGGGAAACCATTTTTAATCTTTTAACGCATGGAAAAGAATTGGTAAAAATTAACTTTAGTCTTGAAGAAGCAAAAGTAATTGATCTTTTCGCTGGCACTGGTTCATTTAGCTTTGAAGCTTTGTCACGTGGTGCTAAACACGCAACCATGGTAGAGAACAATCAACAAATGATAGATATAATTTATAAAAGTGCAAACAAGCTGGGGTATTTAGATAAGATAGCTGTTATATCTGAAAATGCTTGTTCATTTGAAGAGTATTCTGAAGCTACAAAGTTCAATCTTGCTTATATAGATCCACCGTATGGGAAAAATCTTGGACTCAGAGCAATTAAAAATATTATTAAAAAAAACTTATTAGAAAAAGACAGTATAATCATCTTAGAGGAAGAAAAAAAATCTAAACACATCGAACTCTCAGAAATAATACTTTTACGTGAAAAAGAATTAGGTAATTCTAAATTTAGTTTTTTTAAATTAATTTAAATAACTCTTTTGAATGTCAACTGCATCTTGAGTAAAGGGGTCAACTTCTAATAATTCAGCAAGATAGATAACCCTTAACATTTCTGTTCCAAAAAAATGGCCGATCTTACTCATATCTTTATCTTTAAAAATATGTTTATTAGTATTCTCATTTATCTTTGATAACGATTTACTCATGGCATCAAGATGATTTGAAAGTGTGATATTAATCATATTCATTTTTGAATATTCCATACCCATAATTTCAAAAAAAATATTTTTGGGTCCATCTAGATATAATTGTAAAAGGCTGTGCTGGTCTTTTGGCATTTCAGATACTACAGGTAAAATACCTTTGGCCTTTTTACCCAATGACTCCGCATATAATTGTTTTCGCCAATTACCAATTTCAATAAGCTCATCACCATAAATCAAATAAGCAAATATATTCTTTCCATTTTTTATTCTTTTAAAATCTTCCTCAGCCATATTCTTTATTTGGTCTTTATCTTCTAATGCTTTTCTTCCTCCATTTAAAAACTCAGTGCACAGATCTTTATTAAAGTAAAAACTGGGGATAAGGCTATTATTACTAAAAATTGAAAATCTGCCTCCAATTTCGTTGCTTAGTTCAATAGTTTTTATTGATTTTTGTATAGACAAGTCTCTTAGTGGAGAAGACACATTTTCTGTAAACGAATAGAAATTTTTTGAAAAATCAATATTCCCATCTAGTTTTTTGATCATATATTCAAATATGGCTAACGTTTCAGATGTTTGTCCTGATTTTGATACGAAAATGAAACCAGTCTCATCTAGTTGAGTATTGTCTAACAATTCATTAATCTTAACAGAATTTAAATGATCAACATATTGAACACGTTTTTCATTTAAAAAATGATTAATTGCTTTTGATCCCTGAGAAGAGCCACCTATACCGACTACTAAAATTTTATTAAAGCTTTGATCCAGTATTCCTAACGATTCGGAATATGAGTTTTCAAGCTTATCAAAATCAAGAAATGGATAATTCATCATCGCACTTCCTGACCAGCTGTTACGGTTGCTTGATCTATTTGCCTTTCAAACTCTCTCAATCTTTTATAAACACTTGCGAGTTCAATAATTGTTGGCCAAGCTTTAAGAAGATATTGCATTGACCCCTCAACTCTACCAAATGCCCTGATTATTTGCTGCATTACACCAAGAGTAACTACCCCGGCAACAATTGCAGGGGCTAAAAATACATAAGCTGATAAAACATTTGCCTGTAAAAATGCAATACGACCAATATCGAAATATAGATATCTTATATAACTTAAAAAATGAATTTGCCTTACATCATCAAATAATTCCTCAAGGGTTTTTGGTCTTACTGTTTCATCATCTTCAGCAATTACTAACATTTTTCTATATGCCGCTTCTTGTTTTTGTAAATCATATTCAATGCCAACAAGCCTTAAAATTAAACCAAGTCCAATTAAAAATAATGTTCCTCCTATAGACCATAATAATGCACCAACGACTAAACCATACTCCCATTCACCAAAGAAAAATATTGGAATTCCAATACTCAAGCCAAACAGTATTGGCATAAATTCTACCAGGATCATTAAAGCTTCAATCAAACTTGTACCAAGAGACTCCATAATTCTTGAAAACTTTATCGTATCCTCTTGAACTCTTTGTGACGCGCCCTCAATCTTACGCGCCTTATCATAGACAGAGTGATACCACTCAACCATGGCAGTTCTCCATCTAAATAAAAAGTGATTAGTAAAATAACTTACAAGGACTGCAACTGCTACATACATTCCTGCTAGTGTTATAAAGGATAATAAACTTGCCCAATATTCTTCAATTGTGATGGCGTTAGGAGCAGACAAGGCTTCCTGTATCATGTCGTAAAACTCACCAAACCATTCATTAATTTTTACATCAATTTGAACCTGAACCCACAGAGATGATAAGATAATAGCTGAACCGATGTATGCCCATAAAAACCATTTTGGATCTCTAAAAAACTTAAACATTTATAGAATAATTAATTTGAATATGAATTAAGTAAGTCATCCACCCTGTTAAGAAGATCATTCAAATCTTCGTTTTCATCAAAACTAGGAGCATCATCATACATTGCTTCATCAATTATTTCTGGTTTAAGCTGATCTTCTTCAGGAAGTGTTGTAATTTCATCTGTGTTTGATATTCCTTCCAAAAACTCTTCCTCGCTCAAACCAATATTATCAGTTGTATCTAAAATGCTATCGTCATTTGTTACAACGTCTAATTCATTACTTTCAACAAGTGAATCTTCAATTACCTCATTAATAGGATCCTCAGGTAAAGTTGAATTATTTATATTTTGATCCTCGTTTCCAAAATTATTATCAATAAATTCGTCTAACGATGATGTATCAGCATTACTAGGCACACTGGTGGATGAGTCTTGTGTAATGATATCCTGAATATCTTCGGCTGACTCACCTGTAGGCGCGGCCTCCTCTACTTCCTCTTCACCAACAACTGGTGGGGTTAGTTCAAAATCAGGAGGTATTTCTAGTGCTTTTTGCTTTAATGATGTGTAATCTCTGACTGTATTGTTAGTACAAGCAGCAAAAATTAATATAAAAAATATAATTAAATAGTTACGTATCATTTTTAACGGTTTTATCATTTTCTTTTTTTGAGAACAACTCAAGTAAAATAATCAAAATACAGCCGAGCGTGATACTTATATCAGCTATATTGAATACATACCAATGATAATTGTTATAATGTAAATCTATAAAGTCTAATACAGCAGAATATTGATATCTGTCGAGCAAGTTACCAAGCGCTCCTCCTATAATTAAACTAAATCCATAATAATAAATTTTTTTATTAATACTTATTGCATAAAAAAATACTGCTATAGCAATAATAACCATGACAAACATATAAATATAATTAACCATCGAAATTTCATTTTGCAATATCCCAAATGCAAAGCCCTTATTCCATATCAAATGAAAATTAAGATATTTATTTATTGATGTTAAATATTGTGAACTGAGATTTGATACATCAATGTTGTAAACATTGATTACATAAAACTTTGAGAGTTGATCGGCTGCAAAAATAACCAGTATTAAAAATATAAATCTTCCAATGGTTTGTATCATTTACAAAGCACTTCTTGACATCTATCGCAAACATTATCTTTTAAATTAGAAAAATATTTCCAACACCGCTCACATTTTTCACCATCAGTTTTACTTACATGCACTCCGATATTTTTATCAACTTCAGATATAAAGCTGTCACCTGAAGGCTTGTTATTTACAATTTCCAATTCACTAATAATTGAAATATTTTCTAATACTTTTTGGTCAATCTTTTCGATTTCATCTTTAGATATGTACAGTTTAACAGAAGCTTCAAGGCTGGATCCAAGAACTTTTTCTTTTCTTTTCACTTCGATTGCTCCATTAATGACCTTTCTTAATTTTTTATACACTGCCCATTTAGTTGATAAATTTTTATTAATTAAAGTATCATTTAATTTTGGAAAATCTTTTTCATGTATGCTGTTTTCAAAACCAAATCGACTTTGCCAGGCTTCTTCAGTGGTAAAACAGAGTATTGGTGCAAGCAAACTTAATAAATCGTGAAATAAAATATCTAGAACAGTGCGAGTAGATTTTCTTACTTTGTTATTTTTTGAATCACAATAAAGAGTATCTTTTCTTACATCAAAATAGAAAGATGATAAGTCGTTTGTACAAAAATTAAATATCGCAGAAAAAACTTTTTGATACTCAAATATTTTATAGTTTGAGATAACTTCTTTTTTTAAAATCTCTAATTCTGATAAAATATATAAATCTAATTCATCAAGTTCATCCACAGATACTTTCTCGTCATGATCAAAATCTGATAAATTACCTAAAATAAAACGAAGTGTATTGCGTAGTCTTCTATAGCTATCAATGTTGCTTTTTATGATTTCAGGCCCGATCTTTAAATCCTCAGAGTAATCACTGCTTGCTACCCAGAGCCTTAGTATGTCAGCTCCAGATTTTTCAATGACCTCTGCTGGCGAGACAGTATTGGATGATGATTTACTCATCTTTAGGCCATCTTCATGAAGTATGAATCCATGAGTTAAAACAGACTCATAAGGCGCAACTCCTCTTGTGCCACAAGATTCTAAAAGTGATGAATGAAACCAACCTCTGTGTTGATCTGTTCCTTCAAGATAAATAGATGCTGGCCAGATTTGATCATTTTTTCCATCTAAAACAAATGCATGAGTACAGCCTGAGTCAAACCATACATCTAAAATATCATTAACTTTTTTATATTCTTCCGGATTATAATTTGAACCTAATAATTCTTCTTTTGAATATTTAAACCACGCATCTGACCCTTCTTTTTCATAAAGTTTAATAATTTTTTCATTTATTTCTTTATCAATCAGCGGCTTTCCTGTTTTAATATTGTAAAAGATAGATAAAGGTACGCCCCATGCCCGTTGTCTTGACACTACCCAATCAGGTCTTTCTTCAATCATCGAATAAATTCTATTTTTTCCCTGTTTTGGATACCATTTAACCTTTTCAATTTCGTTCAACGCTTTTTCTCTCAATTGATTTTTTTCCATACTGATGAACCATTGTGGAGTATTTCTAAAGATGACAGGAGCTTTTGATCTCCATGAATGAGGGTAGCTATGACGCAATGAACCCTTGCCTGCTAAATTTTCATGCTTTTTTAGCTCAATGATAACTGCCACGTTTGCATCAGCATCTGATCCATCTTCATTAAAAATCTTTTTACCATTAAATAATGGTACATGGGGAAAGTATTCACCATTTTCGTCTACTGTATCAGGTACTTCGATACCATTTGTAATGCCCAAATTATAGTCATCAGCTCCATGGCCAGGTGCTATATGAACAAAACCCGTGCCTTGCTCCAAAGTAACAAAATCAGCATCAAAAATTCTTACCTCAAAATCATAACCAGATTTTTTAAAAGGGTGATTACAAATAATTTTGTCTAAGTTTTTTACCTCTGATATTTTTTTTAATTCTCTAATTTTGCATTGAACTTTTACATTATCTAAAAGTTCATCTGCAATTATAATTTTATCTCCATCTTGCAAAGTACTGTGTTCTTCTAAACTTACTACTTCAAACATTGAATACGCTATTGATTTACTATAAGCAATTGCTCTGTTTCCTGGAATTGTCCATGGAGTTGTAGTCCATATAATTACAGATGCATCTTGATAATTTGCTTCAGAACTCTCTTTTACTGGAAACTTTACGCAGATAGCTGTTGATTTATGTTCTTTATATTCAATCTCAGCTTCAGCTAATGCAGTCTTTTCAACAGTTGACCACATAACAGGCTTTGACCCACGATATAAACTTTCGTTCTCAAGAAACTTAAAAAATTCTCTTACAATTATAGACTCTGCCTCATATGACATTGTAGTATAGGGAGAGTACCAATCTCCGTTTATTCCTAAGCGAATAAATTCTTCTCTTTGTATATCAATCCATTTTTCAGCAAATTCTCTGCATTCTTTTCTAAATTTTATAATATCGACATCATCTTTATTCTTTCCTTGTTCTCTATATTGCTCTTCTATTTTCCACTCAATTGGCAACCCATGACAATCCCAGCCAGGAATGTAAGAACTATCATTTCCAAGCATTTGTTGTGATCTCACAACAAAGTCTTTTAGTATTTTGTTCAGGGCGTGCCCCATGTGTAAATGACCGTTAGCGTAAGGGGGGCCATCGTGTAATACGAATTTTTTTCTACTTTTTGATTTTTCCCTTAATTTTTCATAAATATTATCCTTTGACCAGCCATTTAGAATTTTTGGCTCTTGCTCGGGTAGGCCAGCACGCATCGCAAAGGACGTCTTTGGTAAAAATAGAGTTTCACTAAAGTCTATTTTATCATTTTTAGTGTTCATTTTGCTTAATTTAGAATTTTTTGTGCTTTAGCTATATCTGATTTTAATTGTTTTTTTAAGGCCTCTACTCCTGAAAATTTCTTTTCATGCCTTATAAATTCAACAAAGTCGACTTTTAGCAAAGAATTATAAATATTCAATTTAAATCTAAATAGATGAACTTCCAAAATTTCAGAGTTCTTATGAAATGTTGGTCTGATACCAAAATTCGCAATACCTTTAAGAGTTCTTTTCTTTGAATTTTTAAGGAATGAGGCCTCAATAGCATATACTCCATATTTTGGTGCTACGTATTCATTTATATTTAGATTAGCAGTTGGAACGCCAATTTTTCGGCCTCGTTGATCTCCTTTTATAACTTTTGACGTTATACTGAAATTGTTTCCCAAAAAATTTTTTGCCAATTTTACATTACCATTTGAAATAAGTTTTCTTATATTTGTAGACGAATATATTTTCATCTTTGTTTTATTAAAAAGATGATTTGGTGTTTTTAATAATTTCACTGGGTTTACATAAAATTGATTTTCTTTACCAAAATTCAGAAGAAACTTATAGTCGCCTGATCGTTTATTACCAAATTTAAAATTTTTACCAACTAAAATATATTTCATTGATATTCCTCTAAGTAATATTTTTTTACAAAAGTCGTTAGGTGTCATAGAGGATATTTTTTTATTAAATTTTATTATTATTGCATAATCGATACTGTAAGATTTTAAGATTTCGAGACGTTCGTTCAACTCTGTTAATAAGAAACTTTTAATATTTTTGTTAAAATATTTCCGTGGATGAGGATCAAAAAGTAACACACCTATTTTTGTTTTTTGTTTATTTGCAATTTTTTTTGCTGAATTAATTATTGATTGGTGCCCTTTATGAACTCCATCAAGATTTCCAATAATTAATACAGAATTCTTTGTATAATTTAATGATCTTCTATTTAAACTTTTAAAAAATTTCATTTTTTTTAATTAATTTAAAATTTCAGTATACATTAGAGTTTTGCAAGTTTCAGGTAAATTAGCTTTTGATATTCTCACTAAATCGTCATCATTTGCAATTTCAGTTTTATGAATACCATTTTTTATAAATAAAAAATCTAAATCCGATTTGTGTGCCCCTAAGCAATCTGTTTTTAGGCTGTCGCCTATAGCTAATATTTCTTTTTTGATTGTTGTATCTTTAGACAATAAATCAGTCTTTACAAAATCATAAATTTCTGGATAAGGTTTTCCGTAGTAAGTTACTTTACCTCCTAGTTTTTCGTAATATTTTCCAAGAGCACCTGCACAATATATGCGTGCCTGACCTCGGTAGACTATTTCATCTGGATTAACACATACTATTTCTAAATTTTGTTTTAGAAAATCCTCAAAAATATTTTTATAGTCCTCTGGGCGTTCATCGTTATCATTATATAAGCCTGTGCAGACAACAAATTCTGAGGACTCTATGTCATTAGTTTTTTGAATATTTATATTTTCTAACAAGTCATAATCTTTTTCTGGTCCCAAATGATAATATGATTGTCCATGAACTTTAGAATTTATGTACTGTGTACCTGTATCGCCTGAAGTATAAATTTTTTTAAATAATTCAGGATTGAGATTAAGTTTATTTATTAAACCATTTCTTACTACTGCCTCAGGTCTCGGAGCATTAGAAATCAAATAAACATCAATATTATTTTCTTTCATTGCCTCAAGATAGGATTTTGCATCAGAGAATACTTCAACACCATTATGAATAACGCCCCAAAGATCACAAAGTATGATTCTATAAGAAAGTGAAAATTCAGTAGCGCTTACGATTTTTTTAATTTCCATAATTATATTGAAATTATCCTATAAATTTATAATCTTCTTATAAATTATTATGATATTTTATTAAATGACACTTTTTAACCTAAAAGATAAAAATGCTATAATCACAGGATCTTCGAGAGGAATAGGCAAAGCTATAGCCTACAGAATGGCAGAGCATGGTGCAAAAGTCATTATCACAAGTCGAAAGCTTGATGCATGTGAAGCAGTCGCTAAAGAGATAAATGATACATTTGGAGAGGGACGTGCAACGGCAATTTCATGTAATATTTCGGACAAAGAGCAATTAAAAAATCTTTACAAAAAATCGTTAGACTTCTGTGGCAACATTTCCACTCTTGTATGTAATGCTGCAATCAATCCATATTTTGGACCATCAAATAATATACCTGACGAGGCGTTTGAAAAAATAATGAAGTCAAACGTGCAAAGTAATTTTTGGCTCTGTAATGAGGTGCTCCCAGATATGATCAAAATGAAAAATGGTTCAATTATAATTATTTCCTCGATCGCAGGTTTGCGCGGCAACAGCATGTTGGGTGCTTATGCTATATCAAAAGCTGCGGATTCCCAGTTGGCAAGAAATATATCAGTAGAATATGGAAGAGATAATATTCGTGCAAATTGTATCTCACCTGGTTTAATAAAAACTGATTTTGCCAGAGCATTATGGGAGAATGAGAGTATCTTAAAATCTATGACTGCCAAAGCAGCTTTAAAAAGGATAGGAATGCCTGACGAAATTGCAGGCGCTGCAGTATATTTGGCTTCTGAAGCGGGATCTTTTATGACTGGTCAAAACATCGTAATTGATGGCGGTGAATCAGAACAATAGCAAATTATTGAAAATACTTGTTTTTTTGATAATTCCAATAAAATCGAAATTTTTTCCACCCCTTGACACACTTGCCCTAGATCACTATATGCCTAGGTAATTAAGCTTTGTACAAACATATTTAGGAGATTAAGACATGAATTTTAGACCTTTACACGATCGTGTACTCGTTAGAAGACTGGATACTGAAGAAAAAACAGCAGGGGGTATTATCATACCAGACACTGCTCAGGAAAAACCTCAAGAAGGTCAAATTGTAGCCGTCGGAAATGGAACTAAAAGTGAAGATGGTAAAGTAACCCCACTTGATCTTAAAGTTGGCGATATCGTTCTTTTTGGTAAGTGGTCTGGAACAGAAGTAAAGGTTAATGGTGAAGAACTCTGTATTATGAAAGAGTCAGACATCATGGGCGTAATAGATACAAAATCTAAATCAAAAAAGAAAAAATAAATATTAACTAAGGAGAAAAAAAATGGCGGGTAAAGATATTCATTTTGGCACTGAGGCTAGAAATAAAATGCTCAAAGGTGTCAATGTATTAGCAGATGCAGTGGCTGTTACTTTAGGCCCAAAAGGTAGAAATGTCGTTATGGACAAGTCTTTTGGCGCACCAAAAAGTACAAAGGACGGTGTTTCTGTTGCTAAAGAAGTTGAGCTCAAAGATAAGTTTGAAAATATGGGCGCTCAAATGGTACGAGAAGCTGCAAGTAAAACCAATGATGTTGCAGGTGATGGTACGACAACAGCAACCGTACTTACAAGAGCAATTGTCACTGAAGGTTTAAAATTTGTTGCTGCTGGTATGAATCCTATGGATTTAAGAAGAGGTGTTGATTCTGCAATTGAAGCTGCAAGCGATGCAATTAAAGACTCTTCTAAAAAAGTTAAAACTAGCGCGGAAGTTGCTCAGGTTGGCTCTATTTCAGCAAATGGCGAAGCAGAGGTCGGAGATATGATTGCTAAAGCAATGGACAAAGTTGGTAACGAAGGCGTCATTACTGTTGAAGAAGCAAAAGGTTTAGAAACTGAATTAGATGTCGTTGAGGGTATGCAGTTTGATAGAGGTTATCTATCTCCATACTTTGTAACTAACGCAGAAAAAATGACTGCTGATTTAGAAAATGCATATATTCTTTTGCATGAGAAAAAATTAACAAATTTACAGCCAATGCTTCCTCTTCTAGAAGCGGTAGTACAAGCAGGAAGACCACTTTTAATTATTGCAGAGGATGTAGAGGGCGAAGCTCTAGCTACATTAGTTGTTAATAAATTAAGAGGCGGCTTGAAGATTGCTGCTGTTAAAGCACCTGGTTTCGGTGATAGAAGAAAAGCAATGATGGAAGACATTTCAATTTTAACTGGCGGTCAAGTCATCTCTGAAGACCTTGGAATTAAATTAGAAAATGTAACTGTTAATGACCTTGGTACTGCAAAAAGAATTAGCATTGACAAGGAAAATACTACAA
The DNA here is from genome assembly GCA_902523455.1 of uncultured Pelagibacteraceae bacterium. Taxonomy (GTDB): domain Bacteria; phylum Pseudomonadota; class Alphaproteobacteria; order Pelagibacterales; family AG-422-B15; genus CACNXQ01. The sequence continues at coordinate 36,451 of CABYZG010000006.1, read as the reverse complement.
TTGTTAATGGTGCTGGCACAAAAGCTGACATTCAAGGCAGATGTTCTCAGATCAGAAAACAAATTGAAGAGACTACTTCTGATTATGACAGAGAAAAACTTCAAGAGCGTCTAGCTAAACTTGCTGGTGGTGTAGCTGTCATCAAAGTTGGCGGTGCGACTGAGGTTGAAGTTAAAGAGAGAAAAGACCGAGTTGACGATGCATTAAATGCAACCAGAGCTGCTGTTGAAGAAGGTATCGTAGCCGGTGGTGGACTTGCATTGATAAAAGCTGCAAGTGCTCTTGATAAAGTTAAAACAGCAAATGCCGACCAAAAAGCAGGCGTTGATATTGTGCGTCGTGCTTTAGAAACGCCAATTAGAACTATTGCAAATAACGCTGGTGTTGATGGTTCGGTAATTGTTGGAAAAATTAAGGAAGGTAAATCTGCTTCAGAAGGTTATGATGCGCAAACTGATAAGTTTGTGGACATGTTTAAAGCAGGAATTATCGACCCAACTAAAGTTGTAAGAACTAGCTTACAAAATGCAGCATCGATAGCTGGTGTTTTAATCACTACCGAAGCAATGGTAGCTGATTCACCTGAAGATAAAGCTGCAGCGGCTCCTGCAATGCCTGACATGGGCGGAATGGGTGGCATGGGTGGCATGATGTAAGTTGAGCTCATTAAAGCTAATCTAAAAAAACCCGGCCCAGCCGGGTTTTTTTATGAAATTCTATCTATAAAATAATTGAGTATATTTTCTAAATTTGTATTCCACTCAGCTACATTTGAAGTAAAAATGTTTGCAGACGACTCTAGTATAAGTCCATCATCAAGTACTCTTAGATTGTTAGCTCTTAATGTTTCTCCTGATGATGTGATGTCAGTAATTATTTCTGCAAAGCCATTAAATGGAGCGCTCTCGGTTGATCCATCACTTTCTACCGTCCTATAATCAACAACCCCACAATTTGAAAAGTATTCATTTGTTAAATTCTTATACTTTGTTGCAACTCTAAGTCTTTTAGAGAATTTAGTTCTGTGTAAATAACAGATTTCTTCTAAGTCGGCCATTGTCATTACGTCAATCCATATTTCTGGTATAGCAACAACTAAATTTGCTTTACCAAAATTTAACTTAAGTTTTTTTGAAACCTTCTGGTTATGATTAGTTATTTTTTCTTGTACTAAATCGTCACCAGTTAAACCAACATGAATAGATCCTTCATCAAGTCGATTTGTAATTTCTTTAGCACTTAAGAAATAAACAATTACATTATCAAGACCCTCTATTGCTGCAATATACTCTCTATCATTTTCAAGATTACTAAAAATTATTTTTTTTTCTTCAAACAAAGACTCCATGTCAGTTCTCAATCTACCTTTACTTGGCAATGCAATCCGAAGTTTATTTTGTATATTCATTCCTAAATCAGCTCAATTATATTGTTATTATTAGTTGCAAACCCAACTGCTGATAAGTTTGATTTAGAGCCTAAATCAATAAGCAATTTATCATACCGCCCTCCACTAATTAATTCACTTTGATTATCAAGATTATAAATTTCAAACATCATGCCGTCATAAAATTCAATTGAATGACCAAAGTCATTATCAAAATAATATTTTTCTATGTTACTTTTTTCTGATACAGCATTCACAAAATTCTCCATTTCCTCTACTTCACTCTCAAATGAAGAAATATTGTTTGATTTAGTAAATTCGCGAAGTAGTGATGGAAATTCCGAAAGGTTACAACTTAATTTTAAAAAATTATTTATTAAATCAACAATTTTTTTTCCATCTTTCTGAATTATTACATTAAGGCTTTTTAATTGAAATCGATCAACAATTTCCTCAACAGTTCGAGCGCCTAAACCTCGAATATTTTGTTTATTAATTAAATCTGTCAAGCCTTTGTCAGATACGTCATCTATATTAAATTTCTCTTGAAGCATGCTTTGCTTTTTTTCATTATCATACCCTACGCCTTCACCTAATCTATCAAGTAAACTCCCGAAATATTTTCTTCTAAAAAAATGTCTTACTAATCTCTGTTTCCATCTAATTGGCAGCTCTAATTTGTTGATAAATTGATTAAATAATTTAATGCTACCAATTTTAATTTTATAGTTATCAATATTTAATTGACACATTGTATCTTGAGCTGTCTTTAAAATGTACGCATCCATTTCATGTATATTATTTAAATTTTTTTCAGAAAAAATGATCTCAATACCAGACTGATTTAATTCAATGGAATTATTTGATAACTCATTGGATGATCTGAATACAGGACCGCTGTAACATAACTTTGACTCACTGGATTGATTATTACTTGCAATAAAATTTTGACATGTTGGTACAGTCATGTCTGGTCTCAAACATTTTTCTTTTCCTGAAGTGTCTGTAAACGAAAACATCTTTCTTCTAATTTCTTCACCTGAAGTTTCAAAAAATATATCCGCATCAAACAGCAATGGAAGTTCAATATAATTAAATCCAGACTTAATAAAATAATTCTTTAAATTGATATTTAATTCTTGAAGTGACATTTTATTTTAATTCAAAATTTCATTTAATGCTGTCATCAGGTCAGAGCGATTAATTGTTTGTTGTCCAGCTTTTGCCTCTTTCCATTTGTCTCTATCGACAATATCTTTTGAAACCTCTTTACCTTTATTTAAATCCTTAATTGATATTTCACCCTTTTTTAACTCCTCATCACCAGCAATGATCACAATATCTGCACCTTTGCGATCGCAATACTTTAATTGCTTTCCAAGGTTTTTAGATCCAAATGATATTTCACATGCAATACCTTCATTTCTAATTTCTTTAGCCATTGAAATATAATCCGGCATATTTTGATTATCTAAATTTGCAATTACCACTAATGGATTTTTCTTATTATCTAAAAGGTCTAATTGATTTAACGCTACAATTAATCTATCAACACCTATAGATATACCAGTAGCTGGAACATCTTCTTTCCCAAATCTTGAAATAAGTCTGTCATATCTTCCACCGCCAGCAACTGATCCAAATACAATTTTTTCGCCTTTCTCATTTTTAATATCAACAAGAAGCTCTGCTTCAAAAATCATTCCAGTGTAATAGTCGAGACCGCGAACAACTGATGAATCAAAACGAATTGGATAATCTGGGAAATTTTTTATATAGCAGTTGAATTCTTCCATCTGGGCGTTTGATTGGTTTGAACTGGTTATAAAAGAAATAATTTTATCAGCATCAGTCTCGCTTAAGCCCACGCCCTCCATAAAGTCACCAGATACATCTTTTCTTCCTTTTTGAAGCAACTCATTCACGCCTTCTATACCTAATCGATCTTTTTTATCTACTGCTCTAAGAATTTTTGGTAAATCGTCCTCTTTAACATCTAAGTTCGAAAAAAGTTCTGTCCAAATTTCTCTATTTGAAAATTTTATTTCAAATTGTGAAGTATTTAGGCCAAGCTCAATTAAAATATCACATACCATTACACACAGCTCTGCATCAATTAGTGTTGAATCAACTCCTACCACGTCAGCATCAAACTGAAAAAATTCTCTGTATCTACCTGGTCCTGGTTTTTCATTTCTCCAAACTAGTCCTGATTGATAACGTTTAAATGGCTTGACGAGGTCTTGATAATTTTGAGCTACGTATCTTGCTAAGGGAGCCGTTAAGTCATATCTCAGTGATAGCCATTTCTCATCATCGTCTTGAAATGAAAATACACCTCCACTAGGCCTGTCTACATCTGGAAGAAACTTGCCAATGCTCTCAGTATATTCAATTGTGGATGTATCTAATTCAATAAATCCATACTTTAGACACTCCTTCTCTATTATCTCAGATACTTTTTTTCTAAGATTTAAAATTTCAATGTCGCTGTCTTTAAAACCCTTCGGCAAAATTGCTTTTGGATTATTTTTAATTTTACTCATTTTACTCCCACTGTAAGTAAGATACTACAAAGTGTGTTTATTTAATATAAAAAGGGGTTATTGCCCGCTGATTGTTTTTTTCAGCGAACTTAGATATGATAGTGATGATGTTTAAATTTAAACATGAAGCTGAAATGCCTTATTTATTAATAAAAGTCAAATAATTTTAAATTTTTCTTAAAGTTTATAATAATTGCACTATTTTTATCAAAAGTAGTTATGGAAAATGATAGCAAATTGACAGTCACGTATGCCGCCTTAGGTCACTTACTAATGCATATGTTTGCTGCATTCTATTTTGTTATAGTTCTAGCAATTGAAGACGACTGGAAGCTTAGCTACGATGAATTACTAAATCTTTGGTTTTTAGGATCTTTACTTGTGGGTTTGGGAGCCCTTCCTGCTGGATGGATCAGTGACAGATGGAGTCGTTCTGGAATGATTGCAATTATGTTCATTGGCTTGGGAATTAGTTCATTATTATGTGGCTTGAGCGGAAATAAAGTTTCTTTATTTATCAGTTTATCATTGCTTGGATTGTTTTGCGCTATCTATCACCCCGCTGGAATTTCATGGGTTGTTAACACCTCAAAGGAAACTGGTAAAGCGCTTGGCTTTAATAATATTTTTGGGGGAGTAGGTATTGGATTAGGTGCCTTTTTTGCGGGTGTATTAATTGAACAATTTAATTGGCAAGCTGCATTTATGCTGCCCGGATTGATCTCATTAGTAGTTGGACTAAGTCTAACCTATCATCTTAAATCAGGAAAAATATCATTAAAGAATATATCTTCAGAGCAGTTTAAAGATAATCCTGAAAAAAATCAGATGCTAAAAATTGCAATTATAATGCTGTTAAGTATTACATGTTTGAGCTTTGTTTATCAAATTCTTCAGACAAGTCTTCCGAAGGCAATTGATATCAGACTTACTGATAGTCTTGATTTATCTACTTCAGATATCGGCTACATAGTTTCTGCTATATATATTGTAAGTGGTTTAATGAATTATGTTGGAGGTATTCTAACAGATAAATATTCTGAAAAGCTGATTTATTCAATTGGAATAGTTGGCCAAGGACTCCTCTTACTCTTCATTGTTAGTCTTTCAAATTACTGGTTAATTGCAATAAGTCTTGCAATCGTTGCTTTTAATTCAAGTATACTGCCTGCAGAAAATTTGTTACTTGCAAAATTTTCACCTGAAAAATATCAAAGCTTAGTCTACGGTATTAAATTTATTGTATCATTTACAGTTGGTCCTATTGCACTGATCATGATTTCGAGAAGCTATGATTTAACAGGTGAATTTGGTGTACTCTACTTAGCTTTTGGGTTTGTGATGATAATTATGTTTCTGATTGTATTAACTCTACCTGTAAAAAAAGTAATTACTGGTACAGCTGGGTAGATTCGAACTACCGACCTCCTGAACCACAACCAGGCGCTCTAACCAACTGAGCTACAGCTGCATAAGTGGTGGCTCGAGGTGGAATTGAACCACCGACACAAGGATTTTCAGTCCTTTGCTCTACCAACTGAGCTATCGAGCCATTTAATTAGTGATCCTAGTCTTTTATTCTATAACATTAATTCGTGCAAAGAAAATATTCTGAATACAGTTAATCCAGAAAAACCTTTAATCTACTGATTAATTGGTCAACATTATCAAATGCATTCATCTCATGGGAATTAATTATTAATTTAAATTCATCCTTCTCATTAATAAAAACACATGGTAGCTCTGTTTTCTCATCAACAAAATCAAGTTCTTTTAGATGGTCAATATAGTAAAATCGGCTATGTGCATTTATATTATTAAGAAATTCTTTCCACTTTATTTCTTTACCTAAATTATTGTATGTAATTGAGCATAAGTTGCAGTCATAAGTTTTTGGCGATATTATTTTATGCGCCCAATCTATAAAGGCATTTCCGATACCACTTTTTGCATTATAAATAAAAATTAATTCAATCATTTATATCCAGCTGAAATAAGGAGATTTTTCACTTCAAATAAGGGTAAACCGACTACATTTGAGTAAGATCCATTTAGGGATTTGATAAAAGACTCTGCCATCCCTTGAATTTTATATGACCCTGCAACACCTTGCCAGTCATTAGTTTTCATATAATCTTCTATATCTTGACCACTTAATACTTTAAAACTAACAACTGTCGTAACAGTTTTTTTAAATATTCTATTTTCTAGATTTCTTATACAAATGGAAGTGCTGACCCTATGTCTTTTTCCCGATAGTCGCAGTAAGTTTTTATAAGCAATATTTTCGTCATCTGTTTTATCTATGAGTTTTCTACCAGTATAGGCAATCGTATCAGCAGTTAAAATTACTGAGTCTTTATACTTATTTTGAAAATGTTTTAGTTTCTCATGTGCTATACGTTTACAATATTGAAGAGGTAGCTCATTACTTTTAATGGACTCATCTATACTTGGGAAAACTATCTCACTTGGATTAATGTTAAGTTTTGCCAATAACTCAAGTCTTCGTGGAGATGCGCTGCCTAGAATTAGCTTCAAAATAATCTCAAACTACTTATATCGAAATATTATCCTGCCTTTGGTTAGATCGTAAGGTGTAACCTGAACAAGAACCTCATCCCCGGCAAGTACTCTGATTCTATTTTTTCTCATTCTTCCTGCTGTATGTGCTAATACTTCATGGCCATTTTCTAACTCTACTTTGAACATTGCATTGGGAAGTAAATCTGTAACCTTACCCTTGAACTCTAGTATTTCTTCTTTTGACATAAATTATTTTTTTGTAAGCCTATATTCTATCGATCTTGAATGCCCGTCAAGACCTTCATTATCTGCGATTTTAATAGCACTATCTCCAACTTGTTCAATACCTTCTTTTGAAAATTCAACAAGTGATATTTTTTTGAGAAAATCAAAAACAGATAGTCCAGAAGAAAATTTAGCACTTCTAGAAGTGGGAAGTACATGGCTTGGACCTGCTAAATAGTCTCCAAGTGCCTCAGGTGTATTGCGGCCCATAAAAACTGCTCCAGCATTTTTTATTCGTTTAAGAATATCTTCTGTATTATCAACTAATAATTCCAAGTGTTCTGGCGCTAATTTATTTGATAATAAAACAGCTTCTTCAAGATTTTGAGTGATAATTATCTTTCCATTATTTTTCCAGCTTGAAGCAGCTATGTCTTTTCGAGGAAGTGCCTCTATTTGTTTCTCAACTTCTTTGTTTACTGCATCTCCTAATTTCTGATCAGTTGTTATAAGAATACTTTGTGCACTTTGATCATGTTCAGCTTGAGCGATGAGGTCAGCTGCAACGATTTTTGGATCATTTTTTCCATCAGCAATAATGACTACTTCAGATGGTCCGGCAAACATATCGATGCCTATAAAACCTGAAACTTGTCTTTTTGCTTCAGCAACATAAATATTTCCTGGTCCAACAATTTTATTAACGGATCTTATGGTCTTGGTTCCATATGCCAGAGCAGCAACAGCCTGGGCACCTCCTATAGAGTATATTTTTTTTATTCCACAAATTTTTGCCGCATATAGTACTGATGGACTTATCGCGGTATTAGTCATTGGTGTGACCATGGTGATATCTTCAACACCGGCTACAACCGCTGGTATTGCATTCATTATTACCGTACTTGGATAACTTGCAGTACCACCTGGGACATAAATACCCACCGACTCTACTGGACGCCAAACATATCCTAATTTTGAGTTAAGATTATCTTCATAAACTAAATCATTTGGTAATTGTTTTTCATGATAAGTGCGAACACGATCCATTGATACTCTAAGCGCATCACAAAGATCACTCGGTACATCACGTGATTGCTTTTCAATTTCATCTTCTCCAAGCAGTATGTTGTTTATATCAAGGCTATTCTTATCAAATTGATGAGTATATTTCAAAAGCGCTTCATCTCCATTTTTTCTAATATCATCGATGATTGCTGCCACAGTCTGAGTAACATCCGAGTCACTTGATCTGTTCATTGTAAGAAGATTATTAAAATCATTCTCAAAATTTTGATTTGCAGAATTAATTATTTTTGTCATTTTCTATTTTTTCAATATTCCAGGGTTCACCCTGATCTTCTAACTTGCATCTTATTATTTCAGTTTCGAGCTTTATAATTGCATCATTTTTGAAAAGCAATTCAATTTCTATATTTTTAGAATTGTTAGGATAATAATTAAAAGTTACGAGCTCTAGTGTCTTATTTTTGTTCAATTGATCTATATTTTTTGAGTAAACCGATAAAACATCCTCAAAGCTTAGTACTGCTTTTATTCTTTGATCTACTTTATTTACTATTTTTTCCTCCCACATAAATCTAGTTATCATAAGAAAAAATGACCTAATTGAAGGTAAATATTTAATATCGTTTACTTCAATGAGTCCATCCTGAAGTATGGTCGATATAATTTTTAGCTCATCAGTATCAATTGCATTAAGATTCATTTATCCTAATTTATTCTCCGAATATCTGCACCACAAGCTTGCAATTTTTGCTCTATTTTTTCATAACCTCGATCAAGATGATAAATTCGGTTAAGTATTGTTTCACCTTTAGCAACCAATCCAGCTAAAATTAAACTTACCGAAGCCCGTAAATCAGTTGCCATGACTTGAGCTGAAATAAACTCTTTACATGGATTAATAATTGCTGTTTTACCATTGATTTCAATATTAGCGCCCATGCGGTTTAATTCTGGAACATGCATGAATCTGTTTTCAAAAATATTTTCAGTTATTTGTGATTTAGATTTTCCAAGAGATAATAAGACCATCATTTGTGCCTGTACATCAGTTGGGAACCCTGGATATTCCATTGTATTAATATCAATACCATTAGAGATCTCAGATTGATTAACAACAATACTATTCTCACCCATTGAGTAATTAATAGATAGCTCATTCAATAATTCCAATACATTGCTGATATGCTCAAGGTTCAGATTTGTAATCTTGAGATCGTTACCAATTATAGTTCCTCCAATTATATATGTGATTGCCTCTATGCGATCTGGGATAATCGAGTGGACAGTGCCTTGGAGTTGGTCAACACCTTGAATGTGAACATTTCTATTTTCTCCTAATTCGATTTTAGCACCCATTTTATTAAGACAGTCTATAAGGTCCATAACCTCAGGCTCAACTGCGATATTTCTAATTTCACTTTCTCCTCGAGCAAGCGATGCAGCCATAATTATGTTTTCAGTAGCTCCTACTGATACTTTTGAAAAATTAATTTTATTTCCTTTTAAGCCATTAGGAGCGCTACATTTAATATATCCACCATCTAATTCAAATGCTGCGCCAAGTTTCGTCAATGCATCTATGTGCAAATCTACTGGTCGAGCACCTATTGCGCACCCCCCTGGAAGAGATACGCTAGCGTGTCTTTTGCGTGCAAGTAATGGTCCAAGAACTAAAATACTAGCCCTCATCTTTCTAACTAAATCGTACTCCGCTATTGTGCTTTCAGAGTCTGAATAACAAAGTGTAAGACGATTTGTTTTAGCATCTTTTTTTGTAACATTGACACCAAGCGATGATAAAACTGCTGACATTGTATTTACATCAACTAAATCTGGTACGTTTTCGAGTTCTAAATTTTTATTAGTAAGAATACTTGCGGCCATTATTGGGAGAGATGCATTTTTTGATCCACTGACAGAAACAGAACCTTGGAGAAGGTTTCCTCCATTTATCGATATTTTTTGCATGAACGATTTAAAGCTTAGGTAAAGTAACCCCTTTTTGCATCATATATTTACCTTTACGATCTTTATATGAAACTTCTGGTGGCGCTTCTCCCTTATAGAATAAAAACTGGCACGCTCCCTCATTAGCATAAATTTTTGCAGGTAATGGAGTTGTGTTAGAAAATTCTAAAGTTACGTGACCCTCCCACTCTGGCTCGAGAGGAGTAACATTTACGATAATACCACATCTTGCATAAGTTGATTTTCCCAAACAAATTACAAGGACATCGCGAGGAATTCTAAAATACTCAACGGTTCTTGCTAATGCAAATGAGTTAGGTGGGATTACGCATTCTTTACCAGGCCGATCAACAAACCCTTTATCATCAAAGTTTTTTGGATCAACTAAAGCAGAGTCTACATTGGTGAAAATCTTAAATTCTTCTGAAACCCTTGCATCGTACCCATATGATGAAAGGCCAAATGAAATTGTACCTTCTTTTTTTTGTCCATCAACGAACGGTTCAATCATTCCTTCTTCTAAGGCTTTTTTCTTTATCCAGTTATCCGACATGATTGTCATATTAATCTTCTTTCTTTTGCCTTCTTTGAAACTCTTTTCTTTTTCTTAAGTTCTGCCTTAGTGCCTCAGCGAGCCTCTCTGTGCTGTCTAGCTTTTTATCCTTTTGCTCTTCCTTCGAGGAATTGTTTGATTTCATCTTTATTCAACCCTGCTTTTTTTAATTCTTTGATGAGCTTTTCTTCTTCTTTTTTATCCGTGTTATCTGAAAACTTAGCCTCACGTTTCTGCTGCTTGGCCATTGCTCTCTCCCCACGTTTTGATTTATAATCGTGATGAATACCCATAATTAACTCCATGAATTGCGCTACTTTATACAATATTTAATGGATTCTCTAGTAAAAACAAGGGACGCTCATTCCCAGTTATCTGCTACTCTTTTATGAATAAATCGCTTGAGAAATCTGAAAACTTTTCTGAGCCACTTTCTGTAACACATAATGAGTGACTTGCCTCTACTCCCCAATCGCCAAATTGCATAACAGCAATCATATGAAAGGTTACATTTGGTTGTAAAATAGTTGGATCACCTTTTGATATGTTTATTGTGTGCTCACCCCAATCAGGTGGATAACCAATTCCAATGGAGTATCCAGTCCGAGATTCCTTTTTGATATCGTATTTATCTAATACTGCCCAAAATTTTTGCGCAACGTCATCTGCTGTATTGCCTGGCTTTATAGCCGATATACCCTCATTAAGCGCCTCATTAGTTGCATTTATGGCGTCAATTTTTTTTTGTTCTGCTTTTCCAAGCAGAACTGTTCTTGCGAGTGGTGCATGATACCTTTTATAAACACCTGCAATTTCAATTATTGTTGCTTCACCTTTAACAAATCTTTCCTGCGTAGCCGTTAGATGTGAGGCAGAAGTTCCAGCTCCAGTTGGAAGTAAAGTTGCTATACTTGAATATTCTCCTCCATACTCTGGGGTTCCATAAAACATTGCTTTTTGTATCTCTCCAACCGCATCACATTGTCTAACACCTGGATTGATAACATCAATTGCAGTTTGCATTGATTTATCAGTAATTAAAGCGGCGTTTTTCATTAGATCAATTTCTGCATCTGATTTCACAAATCGTACCCAATTCACAAGGCGCTCACAATCTTTCAGTGTAGCATCAGGAAGCCCGTCTAATAATTTTTTATAACAAAATGCCGTGAAATAATGGCTGTCCATTTCAAGTCCAATTGAAAGTTTATCCCAATTTTTGTTTTTAATTATTTCAATCAAATAATCATAAGGATGATTTGGCCATGTATGTATATATTTTTCAGCGTAAACAATTATATTTTCTTGTGACCAGCAGTTTTGAAGAAATGCCCCTCCAGCATCTTGATCACGTACGAAAAGTAAAGGTTCTTCTGAGTCTATATGTATAATTACACATTGAGCATAATAAAAAGACCATGCATCATAACCGGTAAGGTAATTTATGTTTGCTGTATCTTGGGAGACTAATAAATCAATACCCTTTTCTTGCATTGATTTTTTTACTTTATTTAGTCTTTCAATATACTCACTTTTAGAAAATATCATTAATCATTAAGTCTTTCTTCAACAAGTTTAGACCAAAATGATGAACCAATGACAAGAAGCTTGTCGTTAAAATCATAATTTGAAGAATGTAAAGATTGTCCATGCGTTCCTTCTGTTCCATTTCCAATTAAAATATAGCATCCAGGCTTAACCATTAGCATCTGGGCAAAATCCTCAGAAAATAATTTTGGATCACAATTTCCATCTACTTTATCCTCTCCAAATAGGTCAGCTGCAACCTTACTTGCAAAAGCTGCTTGATCTTTAGAATTAATTGTCATGTTTGTTCTTGTGAGGTAGTTAAAATCATAATCGACACCATGTGCTTTCGCCGTTCCATCTACAATATCTTTCATGCTGCGTTCAATAATTTGATTAGCTTCTGGTGACAACGCACGTGCATCACCTGAAATGATAGAATGACCAGGTAGTATATTTTCATTACCATCAGATTCAAATTTTGTGACTGAAACAACACCATTCATAGCTGGATTAATTTTTCTCGAAACAATTGATTGGAGAGCTGTTATTATTTGAGAACCTACTGTAATAGTATCAACACCCATGTGTGGCAAGGCTGAATGACCTCCCTGACCTCTTAATTCAATTTTAAATAAACTTTCGCTTGCAGTGATAGTTCCTGCTCTTGTTGCAAAGCTTCCAAGTTCCATACCAGGCAAATTATGAAAAGCATATACCTCATCCATTGGGAACTTTTCAAACAGCCCATCATCTATCATTGCTTGAGCTCCCTGAGTTTTTTCTTCATCAGGTTGAAAAATAAAATAAACAGTTCCGTTAAAATTTTTTGTATTACATAGATATTTAGCTGCACCTAGAGCCATTGCTGTATGACCATCGTGACCACACGCATGCATTTTACCTTCGTGATTGGACTTATACGTGCAGTCATTTTCCTCTGTTACCGGTAATGCATCCATATCTGCTCGAATACCAATACTTTTATTACTGTTTCCATTTTTGAGAACAGCAACAATTCCGGTCTTGCCTATGCCTTCATGTACTTCCAGTCCAAAACTCTTCAAGATATCTGCAACTTTTGACGAGGTTATATCTAAGTCAAAATTTAGCTCAGGATGCGCATGAAAATCATGACGCCACTCAAGCATTTCCTTCTCATAATTTTGTGTAACTGAATTCATTTGGAATAATTTATAGTTTTTTTCTTAGCCAGCTGTGAAACCTTTTAATTTCATACTCTTCAGGCATTAATGTTCCATTTTTTCTTGTTGGATTATGTATGCCTTTTTGATTCAGTTCGCAAGCTTCTGCATCTTGTTTCATGACTAATACAGCAAAATCAACAACATTTTTCATTGAATATTTTTTATCTTTGAGAGTTTCTTTTCTAAATACCCACTCTGCCGTAACTTCTGTAAGTTCCTCTGACAAAGGAAGAATACGAACCATTCTTATATGGTCAGTAAATATTGCTAAAAACATAGAAGGCCAAGTAGTCATGTAAATGTAACCAGGAAAATCGGTTTGATTTTCCAAGTACTCTACTCGATGACCTTGTGCGCTTCCATTCATTGACCAAGTTTCAGTACCTTTTTTCATTCCACCTTTGTACTTTGGATCATCATGATGAGTAAAACGTTTCCAGTTTGGATCATCTTTAATATCTACTAACCTTCTTCCATAAATAGGGACTAGGTCAGATAGTTCAGGATGAAGGTTGGGACAATGTAAGCATTCACTATAATTTTCCCAAAATATTTTCCAATTACACTTTATTTTTTTCTTCCAGGTATGGCCAATTTGGTAGTCACTGACATTCAATTGAGAAAAAGCATCACTGTAATCTGGAAATACTTTTTTTGCATTCCATTTAGCGTTTTTATTCATGTTAATAAAAACTAACCCATTCCAAACTTTAATTTTTACTTTTGTTAGACAATTTTCATCTTTTCTAAAATTTTTAGGATCAATAATAGATGTAGTTCTAACTAAATTTCCATTGCTAGCGTTATATGACCATTGATGATATGGGCAAATCAATAAATTTGATTTTAGTTTGCCACTTTTTTCTTTTTTTAAAATTGAACCTCGATGACTACATGAATTATAAAAAGCATTTATTTCTCCTTCTTTATCACGAACAATAAGTATATTAAATTTGCTAATTTCAACTGTGTGAAAAGATAAAGGTTTTGAAATAGTATCCACGTGGCAAACATATAACCACTCTTTAGACAAAACTTTTGAAATCTCTCTATCAAATTGCTTTTGATTGAAATACCAATTTAAAGGTAGAGATTTTTCAGTTTTTTTTAAAATATATCCTTCTGACATGCTTGTAAAAATTTTATACCCTTATATTGTCTATGACTAGATATTATGAGAAAAATTCATTGGATTATTCTACTCAGTACATTAGGTTTTTTGATTTTAATTGGTTCTCTTTATTTATACAACTTATACAATGTACCTGTCTTATCAAAGGAAGATATTCAAAAACTATCCGAAGAGGCAAAAGAGCAAAGAGAGAATATTACTAAGCAAACCGTTTTTGAACCATTTGAGTTTAAAAAGCCAAGTAAAAATAAAAATGTATACTTTGGTGATCTTCATGTTCACTCCAGTTTATCATTCGACTCATATATTTTTGGAAATCGTTACGGCCTAGAAGAGACTTATAATTTTGCAAAAGGTGAACCAATGCAGAATATGTTTGGCGAAAAAATGCAAATTTCAAGACCACTTGACTTTGCAGCTGTTACTGATCACGCCGAAACATTTGGCCTTCAAGAAAGTTGTGCTGACCCAGAAATTACTAATGAGTCACGACTTACATGTGAAAGACTCGAGTCTCCTAGCTATCGTTTTTTTATTGGTCTGCGTGATACTTCTGTTGCGCGACCACCGGTCAGTATCATGTCCGAAGCAATAGGAGATAAGGAAAAAGAAAAGCGTTTTGTAAGATCAACATGGGATAAAATTATAAAAGCTGCAGATCTTCATTATGAGCCTGGAAAATTTACAACTTTCGTTGCATACGAATATTCACCTACATTACCTGATGGTGGATACAATCACAGGAACGTCATATTTAAAAATAATACAGTTCCAGAAAAAGCTTATTCGCTGTTTGATGCACATACTGCCATTGATTTGTGGAAAAAATTGATAGAAAACTGCAATCATCCATGTGAATTTATGACAATACCGCACAACGGTAATAGATCATGGGGATATGCGTTTGCAAATCACACCATAGACAATGATAAATATACAATTGATGATTGGAAACTCAGAAATGATAACGAACCGTTAGTTGAAATTTTTCAAGATAAAGGAAGTTCTGAGTGCAGTACATTTTTTGGAAGCACAGATGAAGAATGCGATATTGAGCAGTTTTATCCAAAGTGTAAAAAAGAAAATGATACTCTTTGTATTCAGGAAACTTCTATGGCGCGCGATGGTCTAAAAATTGGACTGACCCTCGAAGATAAAATAGGCTTTAATCCACTTGATTTTGGTATGATTGGTAGTTCTGACTCACATAATTCAAATCCTGGGGATACTGAGGAATGGGATTACAGAGGTCGCACTAGTTTTGTTGGACCATCTAAAGTGAGAGTGAAGGATGGTTTACTTTTAACTCAACTAGTAAATAATCCAGGCGGACTAGCCGCAATTTGGGCTGAGGAAAATAATAGAGATACATTGTTTGAGGCAATGCAAAAAAAAGAAGTGTATGCGACCAGTGGTACGAGAATTAAATTAAGATTTTTTCTAAATTTCAATGGTACCGAAGAATTACTAAACTCATTAGACCCAATAGCTGAGTCTTATAAAAATGGTCATCCAATGGGAAGTACAGTAATGAATGGTTCGATGCAGCAACCTAAATTTTATATCACTGCTGAGAGAGACACGTTGAGTGCACCTTTAGACAAAATTCAAATTATCAAAGGGTGGTCTGAGAATGGAAAAATAAATGAAGTTGTTTACGACGTGATTTGTAGTGATGATAGAGATATAAATAATAGAAACAACAAATGTAAGGAAACTAAAGCAAGTGTAAATTTTGAAAATTGTTCTTTCGATGAAAACTATGGATCTGATCGATTAGAAGTAATTTGGACTGATACTGAGTATACACCTGATCAAAATACATTTTATTATGCAAGAGCTATCGAAAATCCTACATGTCGTTGGTCAACTTATGATAGTATTAGAATTGATGAAAAACCTGCTAAAAATTATCCAAAAATTACGCGTGAGATGGCATGGTCTTCACCTATTTGGATAAAAAATAAATAAGTGAATGTTACCAAAAGATCTCATCAATAAATACAGAGACTGGAAAGAAAGCTCTTTCGCGCAACAAAAAGATCACTTTGAAAGACTTGCAAAAGAAGGTCAGTCACCTAAATACATGATCATATCGTGCGTAGACTCAAGGGTTGATCCGAATGCTATATTCAAATCAAAAGCTGGTGAAATGCTAGTTCATAGAAATATTGCTAATATAGTGCCACCCTATAGTCAATTAACGGAACATAGCGGAACAATTGCAGCTATCGAATTTGGTGTAACGGCATTAAATATTAAAAATATTATTATAATTGGGCACTCAGGATGTGGAGGTATAAAGAATGGGTATCATATGTGTCATGAAAATAATTTTGATGATAACTCATCAATTTCTAATTGGCTTAAGTTACTAAAACCAGTATACGATAACATTTCAGGTGAAGGAAACGATGTGAAAGTTAAGTACATGGAGAAAGAAAGCATTATCGTATCATTAGAGAACTTAAGTAAATATCCCTTTATAAATACTGAAGTAAAGTCAGGTGAAATTATGCTTTATGGGGTTTGGAATGATATTGGATCTGGATCTATAGAGACGTATGATTTTGAGAAAAAAAAGTTTGATTTAATTTAATCTAATTTAATTTAAGAACTTCTGAAGAATATACAGAATTTAAATACTCCGGATGATCAAGTTTCATTAATATTGAAGGACCATTTAGAGCAGAATCAGGTGTGCGATGAAGTATACCATTGCTACCACCGGTAAATATTGCAATGTTCCATTTATCAATGAAATGTAATTTACTTTTATCTCTAACGATCTTTTCATTTGGTTCACCTGCCTCATAGGCTAGACGGTCAGCATCCTGATTTTGTATCCATTCTGTACCTTGTCCAGCATAAGTGACCAAAAGACGTCTTGGTACGTTATCAACATGATAACGTCTACACTCTCGTTTTGTCCCAAGCCAAAAGCAAAGGGTATCAGTTTTTTCAATCTGTAAGAATATTCTGCAAACGGTTTCCATATCTGCAAGCCAATAATTATAAAACTCAGTTGAACTTAACTGGTTAGGAATTATTTCCTGGACCAAATTTTTTAAATCTTCTTTCAAATTAATTGAATTAAGAGTGCCCTCAATTCCAAAGTCATTTTTCATTAATTTTTGAAAGAAAGAACCTGCACCCTCAGGTTGTTCACGCTCCAATATACCTAATTTATAGTCAGTATCCTTGAATTCTTTTAAAGATTCTAGATTGTCAGCTTTAAATAAGCTCATGAAAAATATTTTGTAGAATTAGCAATTTTCAAATGAAGATGCCATGTCACCTATTAGATCAAAATAAAGATCTTTTCCTGGCTCCAATTCAGCTCCTAATGGATCTAAAACGGCAGACTTTATACCAGTATCACTTGCAATTGTTTCTGCAATACTTGGGTTAAATTGAGGCTCTGAAAATAAACAATTAACACTCTCATGCTCAATAACTTCTCTTATTTCTGCAAGTTGCTTCGCACCAGGCAACACCTCAGGATTTACAGTAAGAGCACCAATTACTTCAATACCAAATCTCTGCTCAAAATATTGATAGGCATCATGAAACACAATGTATGTTGCATCACTATTTATTTTTGATCTTGTATTGTCTATTAACTGGTCAAGGTCATTAATAGCATTCGCAGCATTGGATGAATAAATTGATTTATTGGCAGGATCAATTTCAGATAATTCTTCTGAAGCAATACTTACAATTGTTTTTGCAATTTCTGGATCTAGCCAAAAATGTATATCGTGCTCACCGTGATGGTGACCGTGATCATCATGTCCTTCGTGTTCATCATGATCGTCATGTCCGTCAGCGTGTTCTTCATGATCGTCGTGACCTTCGTGTTCATCGTGTTCGTCGTGTTCATCGTGTTCGTCGTGTTCGTCATGATCATCGTGTCCATCAGCATGATCTTCGTGTTCATCATGGTCATCGTGATCATCGTGATGATCATCAAATACATTTTTTTCTCTAAATTTTAGAAGCTCAATCTGATCAGAGTCCATGAGTGTTACTCTTTTTGCACTGGCAGCAATTGAGTCAAGAGGTGTTTCCAAGAACGACTCTAAGTCTTCTCCGATCCAAAAAACGATATCTGCTTCTTGTAGCATTGTAGCGTGTGAGGGTTTCAATTGGAATGTGTGAGGAGAAGTGCTTCCGTCAACAAGCAGATCAGGACGTCCAACACCATCCATAACATAACTTACAAGTGAATGTATTGGTTTTATTGATGTTACAACTTTTGGTTCAGCCTCAGCAGAAGAAATAAAGGAGAATAAAGATAGAGATGATAGTAATAGGCCAAATTTATGTTGTAATTTCATAGTATAATTGCTTTCATTAATAATTGAGTATAGTGTTATAATATAACAAATTTTTAATAGCAAGTTTTTAATGACCAATAATCCAAACGTCCTTGTAAAAATCTCTAACGCAGGGATTCAGAAGAGCGGCAAATGGCTTGTAAAGGATGTTAATTTAGAAATTCATAGGGGTAAAATAGTTACAATTATTGGTCCCAACGGCTCAGGAAAATCAACAACAGCAAAAATTGTCCTTGGTCTTCATAAAAAAATTGAGGGAAATGTTCAGACGTTCACTAAAAAGATCTCATATGTCCCCCAGAAAGTATCAATAGATTGGACTTTACCCATTAGGGTTTTGGATTTTATGGTTTTAACAGAAGATTTAAAACCTCAAGAGATAAATGATGCTTTGAATTTAACTGGTGTTGATCATTTAATATCGAGAAATCTCAGAGACTTATCTGGCGGTGAATTCCAAAGGGTACTACTTGCTAGAGCTATTGCAAAAAAGCCTGAGCTTTTAGTTTTAGATGAACCGGTACAGGGAGTTGATTTTGCTGGTGAAGTAGCTTTGTATGGACTCATTAAGAAGATATCTGAAACATTAAATTGTGGTATTCTTCTGATTTCTCATGATTTACATGTAGTTATGTCGGCTACTGATTATGTTGTTTGCCTAAATGGTCATGTTTGCTGTTCGGGTACACCTGTAGATGTGGCACGTGATAAACACTACAAAGAATTATTTGGTGAAAAATCATCACAATTATTATCAATATACGAACATGACCACGACCATGTACACACTGCTGATGGAGACATAGTAAAAGAAAATGTTTGATGATTTCTTATTCAGAGCTTTAATAGCAGGAATTGGAATTGCTCTTGTTACTGGTCCACTAGGATGCTTTGTTGTGTGGCGACGTTTATCTTTTTTTGGTGACACGTTAGCTCATTCAGCTTTGTTGGGAGTTTTGTTGTCTGTTGCATTTGATCTAAACATATCACTTACAATTTTTACTGTATCATCTCTAATTGCTCTTCTGTTATTAAGATTACAGAAAACAACTAACTTACCAAGCGATGCTCTGTTAGGTTTGTTATCTCATTCCTCATTAGCAGTGGGAATGGTAATACTGGGATTTTTATCTTTTATTCGATTCGATATTATGGGAGTTCTATTTGGAGATATACTCTCAGTAAATGTAAATGACTTGCTTGCTATTTGGATTGGTGGAGCCATTATTCTTTTAGTTTTATGGTTTATTTGGAAACCGTTGTTTGCCTCAACAGTAAATTATGAGCTCGCTGAAGCCGAGGGCATGAATCCGGAGAGAGTAAATGCAATTTTCACGATTTTGCTAGCCGCACTTATTGCGATTTCAATAAAAATGGTTGGATTATTACTAATTACTGGAATGCTGATTATCCCTACAACAATGGCTCGTAATTTATCTAATAATCCAAAACAGATGGTTATTTTATCAATTATTGGCGGTCTTTTATCAGTGTTTATTGGATTATATACTTCATTTGAAATTAACACGTCTTCGGGACCAACAATAGTTGTAGTTGCGCTAATTTTATTTATCTTATCATTAATAGGAATCAAAAAAAGAAACTATGGATAAGAAGAGTAAATCATTATCAAAAAATCAAAAAATTGTTTTGGACTTCATTCAGAAGAATAAAAAGCCTGTTAAAGCATATTCAATCTTATCTAATGTTCAAAAAAAAGGAATTAATGCACCTCCCCAAGTTTACAGAGCATTAGACAAATTAATTAAAATTGGAAAAATTCATCGAGTTGAGAGTCAAAATTCATTTGTTGCTTGTAAAATTTCAAACTGTGGCACACCCCATAAAACTGTTTTTTCTATTTGTAATTCTTGTGAAATTGTCTCTGAAATCAATGATCCAAAACTATTTAAAAATTTAAAAGATTTTAGAGATAAAGATGGAACAGTATTTGATGGATATAATTTAGAGTTTTTTGGAACTTGTAAATCTTGTAAAAATAAACAAATTGAAAATACGAAGCATTAAAATATAAATGTTATAAAATAACATTTTTCTAGACACCTAAATATTTTTTCAATAAGATTTTTAAAAAATTCTCAGGAGATAAAATGAAAAAAAGTATCTACTATTCACTATTAATGTCTGCGATGATGTCAGTTGCAGCCGCAGAAGAAACAAGGCAAGTTGACAAGCATGAACATGGGGTCGGTGAGTTAAATATTGCTGTAGAAGGCAGTGCCATAAATCTAGAGTTTATGATACCTGGCGCAGATATTGTTGGGTTCGAGTATGAAGCAAAAAGTGATAGTGATATAGCATTGGTAAATACAGCTCTTTCCAAATTTCAAGATTTTGAAAACATCTTTACTTTATCTAGCAGTGGAAATTGTAATTTAGTCGATGCTGAAATTGACATAAATCAGGGAGATGATCATGAAGATGAGCATGATCATGAAGATGAGCACGATCATGAAGATGAGCATGAGCATGAAGATGAGCACGATCACGAGGATGAGCACAATCATGATGAACATGAGGAAGAAGCTCATAATGAGTTTGTTGCTCACTATTCATTTACATGCGGTAATGTAAAAGAAATTGACAGAATAGACTTTCCATATTTTACTACTTTTCCTAACTCTGGAGAGCTTGAAATACAATTTGTATCTGAAGTTGGATCCACGAGTTTTGAAGTGGAAGGAGATAGGCCTTTCATAGACTTAAAAGGAAAAATCTAATTGGATGAAAATATTATTAAAATTGACTCTGTAAGATTTCATTGGTCAAAAAAAAGTAGCTTTAAAATATTTGTCCCCAATTTCGAGATCAATAAAGGTGAAAAGGTTCTTTTATTGGGAGAGAGTGGCTCAGGCAAGACAACTCTTCTTTCATTAATTTGTGGGTTTTTAAACCCTTTATCTGGAAGCATATCAATTAATGGAAGTACGATAAATAAGCTTTCTTCTAAAACTAAAGATGAACATCGAGCAGATAATATAGGTATTATTTTTCAGCAATTTAATCTACTCCCATATGCAAATGTTATAGATAATATTGTTCTGCCTCTTTATTTCTCAAAAGTAAGATCTGCTAATGTAACTAATCAAAGAGAATCGGCCTTAAATATTTGCAAACAATTGAGATTACCTGATGATATTGATCAATATAAAGCAAGTAGTCTTAGTGTTGGGCAGCAACAAAGAGTAGCCGTGGCAAGAGCATTGATAGGCAATCCTTCCTTAGTTATTGCAGATGAACCCACATCTTCGCTAGATACAGATGCACAACAAATTTTTTTAGACCTCATGTTTGAACAGATTTCGAATAACAAATCAACTTTACTTATGGTATCTCATGATAAATCTCTTGCTGAACGATTTGATCGATTAATAGATATCAATGAAGTGTTAACCCGAGAAGATTAGATATGTTGTTAAAACTTTCATTGAGCTCTCTCTACGCAAGACTAGTAACTGTAGGCATGACCGTTATTGCAATTTCTTTTTCTCTAATGCTTTACATGAGTGTAGAAAAATTAAGAACATCTGCTTACACAAGTTTTACAGATACAATTTCTCAAACAGACTTAATTATTGGTGCAAGAGCAAGCTCAGTTCAATTGATGCTCTACTCTGTATTTAGGATTGGCAATGCAACCAATAACATCACCTGGGAAAGCTACTTGGATATTGTGAATAAAGAAGAAGTTGATTGGGCAGTGCCAATTTCACTTGGTGACAGCCATAAAGGTTTTCGGGTTATGGGAACAAATAAAGATTTCTTTGCTCGTTATAAGTATAGAGGTGGTCAATCAATTAATATTGATAAAGGATACTTATTTGAAGATCTTTATGACGTAGTGTTGGGTGCTGGAGTAGCTGAAAAACTAGGATATGACATAGACACGCCGCTAATCGTAGCGCATGGCCTTCAATCATTTTCAGAGCATGACGATCAACCATTCAGAGTTTCTGGAATATTGGAAAAAACGGGTACGCCAGTAGACAATACTGTGATTGTGAGTTTGGCTGCAATTGAAGCAATACATGTTGATTGGTCTACTGGAGCAAAAATTCCTGGGCAAGAAACGCCCATCGAAGAAATCCGAAAAATGGATCTTACTCCTAAAAATATTACCGCCGCTCTCATTGGAGTGAAATCAAAATTAACAATCTTTAATCTTCAACGATGGATTAATGAGTACCCTGAGGAAGCAATGACAGCGATTCTACCTGGTGCAGCGCTGCAGGAACTCTGGCGTGTTGTTGGTGTGGTTGAAAATTTATTGTTGGGGATATCAATTGTTGTCATATTTACAACATTGATTGGCATGACAGCTATCATGTTTTCAAGTTTAAGTGAAAGAAGACGAGAAATGGCAATTTGGAGGGCCATGGGAGCATCACCTAGAACTGTTGTTGGGCTCTTGATGCTTGAGGCAATTTTTATTTCAGTGCTTAGTATATTGTTAAGTGTTATTTTATTATTCTTCTCATTATCTATCTTACAACCTTGGATCGATTATAATTATGGTATTTTGGTGAATGTTGAAATGTTATCTTTACGAGATATGTATGTTTTTATGACATTTATTTTTGCATCTATACTAGTCAGCTTATTGCCTGCAATTAGGGCGTACTGGTTTTCAATAAATGATGGAATGACAATCAAAATCTGATGAGTAAATTAAAATATTTAATATTACTTTTATTATTTATCACAACCGCCGCATATGCTGTTCCCAAAGAAATAGACTGGGACGATTTGATTCCATGGACTTCAGTCTTTAGTCCCGGAGAAGTAAAATTCAACAAAAGCTTGGTTGATAAAGAAGTTAAAATACCAGGATATGTTCTTCCTTTAGATACATTTGGACGGGGAGTGAATAGCTTTCTGTTGGTTCCATATATTGGAGCATGCATTCATGTTCCACCTCCAGCACCTAATCAACTGGTTTATGTTGAAGCAGAAAACCCATGGGAAGGTTTAGCGTGGTGGGAACCTGTTTATGTTACTGGAAAAATGAAAATAGAAACCCAAAATATCGAGGACCTTGCAGTTGTTGGCTATGAGATGGCTGCAAGTAATATTGAATATTACCGTGGAGAAACTGGTGTTCATGGGTTTTTTGACTGGTAACAGCGTTTACTCATATCTACTGTTATAGACATCTTGTATTTGTACTGGCCATTCTTGTCTGATGTAAGTAATCAGCTGCCAAACCTCATCTTCACTTAAACTATCATTGCCAAGCATCTTTCCCTCATAATTTGGATCGAAACTTGGAAAGCCATATTTAATAACTTGAAATAAATATTCTGGTGAATGGTGCCACGTGTGACCAGTACCATTTAATGGTGGTGCTAGCCGATGTCCATCTTCATCTAGAGTATTTTGCCAACCTTCTTGACCCTGTAAATTAACCCCGTGACAAGAAGCACAATTATTTTGATAAGCGACTATAGTTTCAGGATGAATTGGCTTTTGAGCTTGAGCAACTTCTTCTTCTATCGTTTGATTACTAAAGGCCTGATATAGAAAAAAAGCAATAATTAATGCAACTATAATTAGTACAACTGTTCTCATAAAAATGTATTAAGTTAAATAAAAATTCTTTTTAAATTTTCAATTTATTTCTTATACATTTCCTCGTCAGAATACGGAAACCACCAGAAATCTTGTGGCTGACAATCAGGATCAATCATCACAGTCTTGGTATCTCTGAATGTCTCTAATCCCTCCGCACCTAATTGTCGACCCATACCAGAGAGTTTTGTTCCTCCAAAAGGGCCAGCATCATTATCAAGCAACGGCGCATTTACCCAAACCATTCCTGCCTGGAATTGTTCTGAAGCACGAATTCCCTCTGATAAATCTTTTGTATAAATGTTAGCACCAAGTCCATATCTAGAGTTATTTGCTTTCTCCATAGCCTCTTCAAAACTAGATACTTTACAAATTGGCGCAACTGGACCAAAGCTTTCATTGTTAAATATACTCATTTCATCATTGCAATCAACCAGGACAGTTGGTGCAACAAACCAGCCTTTATTAAACTGACTTAGTCGCCCTCCACCCTCAACAGCTTTTGCGCCTTCATCTAAAGCTTTGCGTAAAACATTCTCGTATCGGTCTCTCTCTTTTGATGAAACAATTGGACCCATATCTACCTTATCAAGACCATTACCAACTCTAATCTTTTTTGTTTCTTCAATTAATTTTTCAACAAACTCATCATGAATTTTTTCATGCACAAAAAATCTTTCAGCTGAAACACATATTTGTCCACAATTCATATATGCAGAAAACGCTGCTGCTCGTGCAGTGATGTCCATAGGAGCTGATGGCATAACAATGAAGGGGTCATTTCCAGAATTTTCAATTAATGATCTTTTCATAAGTTCACCACACTTGGAAGCAATGCTTACTCCAACTGGAACGCTGCCTGTAAATGCAACCATATGCGTATCTTTGTGCTCAACTAATGATTTTCCAGCAGCAGCTTCACCTGTTACAACTTGAAATAATCCATCTGGTAATGCCTTGAAAGCTTCAGCAAATAACAGTGTAGTTAGAGATGTGTATTGTGAAGGCTTGATAATGACAGCATTTCCCGCAGCCAAAGCGGCACTTGCTTCCCATGCAAGTAACACCATTGGATAATTAAATGGTAAGATTAAGACGCATGTACCCAAAGGTTGTTTGAGTGTGTAATGAAACTGTCCTTCAACAGCAGAGCCTATAACTTTTCCTGTTTCACCTCTGCCCATCTCTGCATAAAAACGAATATTGTGAATACTCCAATGAACTTCATCCATTGACTCCTTGTAGGGTTTTCCCATTTCTCTTGTCAGAGCTTCAGCAAATAGTGGTGCCATTTCACCCATTTTATTTGCAACTTCATGGAGGACATGACTTCGATCAAGTGGAGATTTTTGATTCCAAGCCTTATGAGCTTTGTTCGCAATAGATACAACTTCATCAATTTCAGATTGTGAAGTTTCAGGAATTTCTCCAATTTTATTTTCGGTTGCAGGGTCAATCACATCAATTGAGTCTGTTGATTGACTTTTATAAAATTTACCACCCATGTAAATTTTTGAACTGATTTCACTGAAACGATCTAAAACTGACATTAATTTTTCCCCCGGTTATTCATTAAAATTCTAGATAAAAGATGAATACGAGACAACTAATATTATTGATCTGAAGAAAATTTTTAATCTTTTCGGTACCAGTACAACCGTACCGAAAGGATTTTAGCCACTAATGGAGAAAAACATCAAGCCAAGAAAACCTGTCGCGATCACAAAGCTTGATAAAAGTTTAGGGGTTCTAGAAAGTTTAAGCTTTGTGGTTGAAGGTATAATCACGAGAGTCGATTCACCATTATAGGATTGTCTTCTTATGTACTGAGGTTTCATCTTCGACTTTTTCATGTTTGATAAATATGTACCTAAAAAGCAAGGCTTAATTTTGATAAAAATATGTTCAAAACAAGATAGAAGTGTTTATTTTCAAAAATTTGCTGGTATAAGGGACCGATGCAAAATGTCGTCTCAGTAAAAAATTTATCTAAAACTTACAGTAATGAATTTCAGGCACTCAATAATATTAATTTAGATATCAAACAGAATGAAATATTTGCACTTCTTGGACCTAATGGTGCAGGAAAAACAACTTTGATTAGTATTATCTGTGGAATTGTAACACCAAGTATTGGGACAGTTGAGGTTGGTAACTACGATATTATTAAAGATTATAGAAAAACTAGGTCACAAATTGGACTTGTACCTCAGGAGCTAACCTTAGAACAATTTGAAATTGTTTATAACAACGTATCCTATACTAGAGGCTTATATGGTAAGCCTCCTAATCCTCAGTATATTGAAAAAATACTAAAAGATTTAAGTTTGTGGGATAAAAAAGACTCCAAAATTAATGAGCTTTCTGGAGGAATGAAAAGACGCGTCTTGATTGCTAAAGCTCTTTCTCATGAGCCTTCAGTCTTATTTCTTGATGAGCCATCAGCTGGTGTTGATGTCGAATTAAGAAAAGACATGTGGGAAGTCATCAAGAATTTAAGAGATAAAGGTGTTACAATAATTTTGACAACCCATTATATAGAAGAAGCAGAAGCAATAGCTGACCGAGTTGCAGTCATTAATAAAGGTGAAATGATAGTAGTTGATGAAACATCCAATTTAATAAAAAGTTTAGGCCAGAAAACTCTAACAATTGATTTACATGAAACAGTTAAGACATTACCTGAGTCACTAAAAAATTATAAACTTACAATAGTTAATGATGGATTATCAATTGATTACCAATACGATACACAAAGTAAACAAACTGGAATAACATCTCTCTTACAAGATATGAAAGAAGCTGGATTAAAACTAAAAGATTTAAATACAGAGCAAAGTTCACTTGAAAAGATCTTTGTGGAACTGGTAAAGGAAAAATAATGAATTTTTACGCAATCAGAGCAATTTATTTTCATGAAATGGATCGAATGAGAAGAACCCTTTTCCAAAGTGTGCTTTCGCCCGTGCTTTCGACTTCTTTATATTTCATTGTATTTGGTTCAGTTATTGGGGGTATGATTCCGCAAATTGAAGGTGTCAGTTATGGGTCATTCATCGTACCTGGTTTATTGATGCTGACTTTGTTAACTCAAAGTATATCTAACTCTTCATTTGGAATATTTTTTCCAAAATTTACCGGATCGATTTATGAAGTCCTTGCGGCACCTATTTCCTCTTTAGAAATTATCATAGGATTTGTTGGAGCCAGTGCAACTAAATCACTTATTGTTGGTGTCATTATACTCATTACTGCAACTTTCTTTGTTGAACTAGAAATTCAATATCCCTTATTAATGCTTTTTCTTCTGGTATTAACATGTCTTACATTTAGTCTTTTTGGATTTCTTATTGGATTGCTCAGTGAAAATTTTGAACAGTTGCAAGTTGTGCCACTTATCATCGTCACCCCTTTAGTTTTTTTAGGTGGTAGTCTTTACACCGTAGAAATGCTTCCAGAATTTTGGCAAAATGTAACTTACTTTAATCCAGTTTTATATCTTGTGAATGGCATGAGATGGTCCTTTTACGGGGCATCTGATATTAATATCTGGGTCAGTGTAATTTCTTTAGTTGCTTTCTTAAGCATTTGTGTTGCTGGCGTGGCAATTGCTATCACAAAAGGCTATGGTACAAAAGAGTAATTTCTATTAAGCCCCTATCGCTTAATAGTAAAGCAGGTCATTGGTAATGATCAGCCGCTGGAGCGTAACCAGCTAGGGGCACCACTAAAATCCACTTTCTCTGATTAACGTTGAAGAAATCAAATTAAATAAATTTTGAAAAATATTATAGTTTTCAGTCTGAATTTTTACTTTACCTGCTGTTTGCCATTGAACAGTCTCAACTTCTGTACTAGTAGAAAAATTAAGCTGGTACAAAGCTTCTTCTGGTCGATAAACAACTTTTCCATCTCCCTTAACTTCACGTGATGCAATTGATCCACCAAAAGTGGATACTAGTGATAAGTAGGGAAGTTCTTCTGTTGATGTATTATTTTGTGAAACCAAGACAACTTCTGCTTCATCAAATTCATTATTTTTTGGAACAAAATAGCCGCTTGTATTACCTTCAAGTTTGTCCAAATCATTCTCGCTTATAAATGCAACAACTTTAGTGTCATTGAATTGAACAATAGAAAATAGTTTTTCTTTTATATTCACCCACTGTCCATTATTTAAGTACTTAAGATCTTTTATCACCCCACTCATTGGTGCATAAATTGATAGATTTTCATTTTCTTCTTTAAGACTTTTAAGAATTTCAAATTCTACTTTTAATTGGTTTTCTAACACCATGAGATTACTCATATCAGCCTCTGATCCAATTCGACGATCTAGTTTTTGCTGTATCATCTTTACGCGCTCAATTGCTTTATCAACTTTATTTGATAAAGAAGGACTCATCATAGTAATTAATAAATCACCCTTTTCGACTTGTTGATCTGAAATAACAAAAATCTCTTTTATCTCAGAATCCTCTGTTGGATAGATATCAACCACTTCACCTCGATCAATCACCGCTGGAAGACTGAGTGAACTTCGCCATGGCACTAACATTGCTGCCAAAAATACTGAGAAAATAAAAATTGATCTTAAAGAAGTCCAATTAAAACGCATGTACCTTCTAAGTCCCCACCACTGTTTAATTTCTCTCCAAATTGGTAGTAAAATGAACCAAACAATCTCAATAATGAACAGAATTATGCCAAGAATTTTGAATGTTAAATAATAAACCAATAAGGCAATTCCAATAAATATGAAGAAGCGATATATCCATGTCATCCAAGCGTAAATGATGAAAGTCCACCGTCTTTGACTCATGAGCTGTTCCGGTGGTTGGAATTTAAATCCAAAGATCCATTCTCTAATCTGCCATCGACCTAAAGCAAAAGAGCGCGGTTGAAGATTTTCCGCTTTAAGAAAATCTGAGAGCACATAGTAACCGTCAAATCGCATAAACGGGCTAATATTAATTAGAAGTGATGATATCCAGCTTGAAGTTGCAATAAAAAATGAAGCACTTTTGATAATGCCTTCAGGGCTTACAGCCCAAACAAATGTAGCAAGAAGGGCAAGATGCAATTCAGTCAGCATGCCAGCAAAATTAATCAGTAAGCGTTTTCGATGATCAGTTAATTTATAAGCATCGGTTGTATCTGTGTACAAGAAGGGGAAAAAAACCAGCATTGCAAGACCAATTGAAGAAACTTTACATTTATAATAAGTGGCAACATATGCATGCCCTAGTTCGTGCAAGGCTTTTACAAAAACAATCGTTACACCAAACAAAATCAATCCATTAAGATTAAAGAAATAAGAAAATGTTGTTAAAAATGTTTCATAGTTTTGGATTGTTAAAAAAATACCAATGATCCCCAGAATATAAATTATAAGTCTGCTGGTTTGCGATCCGAGAAACAATGCAAAAGGTAAACTGTTTTCAAGACCATTTCCTGGTTTAAATATTGGAATTTTAAAGAACAAATAATTATGAATAATTTTTAACAGCCAGTGTTTGTTAAGTTTCTCTTTTTGAACAACTAAAGATTTAACTTCATCACCTGTTTTTTTAATGGTTAAATTATTCAAATTCAGAAAACTGATAAATTCTTCAATTTCTTCTTGTGTAATAGACAGATTACTTTTTTTTATTTTTTCAATAAATTCTGTCGTCTCAATTCCACTTGACCAATTTTTAAGAAGATCAAATGCTTTTTTATTTATCGAAAAGTATTTATTTCTTAAGGAGTCATAAAGAAGCCATGACGCTGAACCGTCCTCTTTCTTGGGTCCCTCACTGAGTTTTAAATCTTGTCGAATAGACGGTACAATCATTTATATTCCCAAAAATTGTCGACTGATATTAATTGGAACTCTGAAGATATAATAAAAAAGAGATGTCCGATCTCCATAAATTTTTGCAGATCCTCTTAATCCAATACGCGGTGGATCAATATTATCCTCAAGGCTAGCATGAATTTTATAAGCTAAAATATTCTCAGCTGTTAATTCAGGTTTGTAAGAAGTTCTTAATATTTTACCTTCAATTGAGTTTAGTGGGCTGCTGTCCAAAAATACTTTAACTCTTGCTGATTTTTCAATAAATAGTGAGTCTTTTGTTGGCAAGTAAATTAAGAACTCAATATCATTTGAGTCGGCAATCGTTAGTATCTTTTCACCTATATTTACAGGACGACCTTGCCAATCAATAAAATCTTCAACAACTGCAACTCCCGAAACCTCTGCTTTAATAACGGAATATTTTAATTGTTCTTCGGCATAAGCAACTTGCTTTTTCTTCAACGCAACTTCAGTTGATAGCTCAACCAGCTTTGCTTTTGCCTCATCATTCGTGAATGAGGATTGCTTGGCTCTAAGTAATTCTGCTTCAGCAACTTCTAATTCCTGTAAGTTTATTTCATATTGAGATTTAAAATTGAGATCATCTAATTTTATAAGCTCCATACCAACATCAACAGCATCATTTGTGTTAACTAATACTTTTTTCACTACACCGTTTACTGGCGATGTAACAACTGACGGATTTTTAGCGATAACCTCGACTGGAGCTACTGCGGATATGTTAATTGGCATAAACATTGCAAGTGCAATTGCTGATAATATTAACCACTTTAACCAACCTGAAAAAATTCTACCAATAAATGGTATTACCGATCCTCTTGATAAAAATGAATCCAATGCATGGCTGAATGTTTCAGCAATATGCTGCAACAGTTCTTTTTCTGAATTTGAAACTTTAGCAGATCGTACAATGACCAAAGAGCCTAAGTCGCCCTTTGTTCTTGAAATTAATGGAACAACCATTAACTCATTTGGAAAATTTTCAGGTAAGTCTAAATTTGAACCATCTTCTCTTAAATCACTAATTGAAACTTCTGAAAAGACTCCCGTTTCAACCTTCTTTTTATTTATTAATCTTTCAACAAAAGTAACTGTCGGTGCTGTTCTATCAACGACTGAAATATCAGAGATAGTTTGGACTTTCTGTCGACCTGTTGCAGATTTATTAAGAAAAAATAAAAAATTATAATCAACAACACTTCTTAACTCATTTGCACAAACGAATCCTAGCTCGGATAAGTTTTCTGCAGTCCGAAATTTTTTCTCAAGAGTAATTAATCTTGCTATTTTTATTGAAGTATTATCATTCAAAACGTTGCTGTCCCACTCATGCCTGGCAGTAATGTATCATAATTTTCATCAAATTTTGCAGTAATGTCGATGGTTTGGCTAACAGGATCAATATCAACGCCGATAGTATGAATTTTGGCGCTATATGTTTGTCCATTTTCATCAATGCTGATTTTCATTGGATAACCCTCATCAATCCAAGCAAGCCATTTGCTTGAAACAATCAATTTGGCCTCAAGAATACCAGAACCAATGATTTCGACCAATGGCTGCTGCCTTTCAATGCTCTCAAACTCATTAACAAAAACTTTAGATACTTTACCATCGTAAGGGGCTTTAATTATGCATCGATCTGTATTGAGTTTAGCAATCTGTAATTCAGCTTCTGCACGCTTTACATCGATTTCTGATAAATGAACCTCATATTCACCAATGGATCTCATCAAGGCAAGGTCTTGATTGCTCTTTAGAGTTACTCTTGCGCTCTCTAATTGTGCTTCAACAACTTTTCTTTGTTCTTCAAAGAATGAACAATCAAACTTAATTAAAATATCAGACTCTTTAAATTTAGATCCTTCATCAATTGGAATTGACTCAACTTTTGCAGCAAGTTCACTTGAGAGTGTTGCCTCTTCGGTTGCAGTTACTAAAACACGTGTAGAATATTCTTCTGCTGACAAAATATAAGGCAATAATATACAGCATGCTGTTACCGCAAATGTTACAAATTTGTTCATAAAGGTATTTATTAACTTACTAGAGATACAATCTTTTCGCCATAGCTATCTGCTACTTTAGCGTGTAGCTTTAATTGTTCATCAAGTGGGATGAAGGAAACTTCATCATTTGTCTCTGAATTTTCAACATCTGACTCAGTTTCTGTTATTTCATTGAGATCTATCTCAACTTCAATAATTCTTTCTTTACCATCTTCGTCTTCAGCAATAATTTTTAGTTCGAGAACTTGGAGGCTTTCGGTTAAGAAAGCTGGAGCTGCTAAACCTGTTCTTCCTTTTGAAGGATCAGCAGCAATTTTTCCAGTTTCTGGATCAATTGTTATCCAATCAGGAAGTTCGCCGCCGCCCTTTAACTCAGCTTTATACATTTTCACATTTGACTGGTTATCATCTATTACGTCTATTGTGTATTGGCCCGCATCCATTTGAAGACTGCTTAGCTTCATGGTGCCTTCAAAATCTGTTTGAGCATTCAAATTATTATTTGCTGTATTACTAGATGCATTGTTGTTCTCTCTAATCAGGTTTACATTTGAATCATTATCAACAACTACCCTTGCCTGATCAACGGCTCCCCTCGTGAAATCTTGGTCGCCCTTAATTTTAGCTTTATCTAAAACAATATTAATATCTCTCGTGTTTCCGTCCTTATCAAGCGCTACCAACTGAACCTCAATCGCTTCAACACCTTCTGGTATATCAGCTGTTGTTTCTCCAGTTTCAGGATTGACACTAATCCATTCAGGTAAAGCTTCACCGTTAGAGAGCTGACCTGAATACAACTCTACATTTTTCTGATTATCATCATTTAGTTTAACTCCAACTTTTAGATCAGATTCTGTATCGCCTGAAACTTCGTTTGCAACAGCATCCATTAATCTCAAACCACCGTTAAATTTTAGCGGTTTTGAAAGAGAAGCAGTATCAGCAATTGAAATCGTATCAAGAGTAAAGCCATCATCGCTGATTACTGGCGCCTCAGTAATGGTCTCTTGAACAGCTGCTAAATAATCTTTTTTTGGTTTAATTACAATTGGTTTGGATGGAGGCGTTGGTTCTTCATCAGATGTCTCTTTTTCAACCATTTCTCCTGGTTTAGGATTTACTGTAATTGTGAACGTATGATCAGCATAAAGTCCTTCACCATCAATTGCTCTAATTGTGATTGAATAAGTTCCAGGTGTGCTAATAGATCCATGAATTTTATTTTGCTTTAATCTTAATCCATCAGGAAGACTTATCTCTGTTCCATCTTCAGGGTCAATAATTTTATATTCTGCTATATCATAAATACCTGTGTCTGGATCATCAAAGATCTGTTTGTGCCTGATTATGAATGGCGTACCAGTAGTGGTATTTGGATCTCGAACAGGATATAAGACTTCAGGCGGATCGTTTTTACCTGTTACAGTAATTGCAATTTGAGCTTCAACTGAGGACTCGCCGTCAGTTGCAGTATAAGTAAAGTATTCTGTAGCAGTTTCACCTGGATTTAGTGCTTTTGCATTGTTTGCTTGATAGATGTAACTGCCGTCAGAATTCATCGTTAAATCACCATATGTTCCAGGTAAGGCTGTACCAATGGTACCTGATGTACCCGTTTTATTTTCTTGACCAGTTCTAATGCTGTCTACTGATAGAGTATCTCCATCAGGGTCAGTATCATTTATCAATACCCCTTGATTTGCCCCTTTTTCTGTTTGCGCACCAGCGTCAATATCTAGTGTGTCATCCACTGGAACAGGTGGATCACTAATGCCATTTACAGTTATTGAAAGCAGTCCTGTTGAAGTTCTTGAGCCGTCAGATACGGTATAATTAAAATGCTCAATTACACTTTGTCCACGACCAAGGTTATTGATCGAGTCTTGATCAGCAACATATTTATAACTGCCGTCAGCTTGTAACGTTAATGTACCATATTCACCAACCAGTGGTTGTCCTATGGTTCCAGCATCACCCCCACCTTTGTTATTGCCTTTTCTAATTTCTGTGATTGTTAATGTATCGTTGTCAGCATCTGTATCATCAATAGCTAAATCAAATGCAGACCCATTTGTTCTATCTATAGTTGCATCTCTATTTACAGTATCAGTGTCGTCTACCGCAACCGGATCGTTATCATTGATACCTGTAACAGTAAATGAAAGTTCAGCAGTGGAAGTGTCATTTCCATCACTAACTGTATAGGTGAATGTATCTGTGCCTGTTTGACCTGTAGTAAGTTGATCTGATTTATCTTGATCAGCAACATAGGTATATGAACCGTCTGCATTAACTGTAAGTGTTCCAAATTCACCAGTTAGCGCCACGCCTACTGTCCCATCAGTTCCAGTTCCATCTTTTGGACCAGTTCTTATGTCTGTAATTGTAAGACTTCCGCTTACATCATCTGTATCAACATCGGTATCATCATGATCCAGTTCTTGATCGTCACTGATTAATCTTGTAACTGTACCGTCCTCATCGACACTATCTGTATCATCAACTGCTACAATTGCATCATTTACTCCAGTTATTGTAAATGTAAGAGTTGCAGTACTTGAATTAACACCATTGTCATCTTTTACCGTATAGGTAAAGACCTCAGTAACAACATCATCTTTATCCAAAGCTTCTGCGGCGGCTGTATCCGGTGTATACGAATAGCTTCCATTAGCGTTAATAGTTAAAGTACCATAAGTTCCTAATACACCTTGACCAGCAGTGCCAGTATTGCTGGTGTCATTAGATGAAATATTAGTTACAATCAAATTCTCAGTATCTCCACCTGAGTCGTTTGTTAATACGCCATCTGCTTCATTCTTTTCAAGTAAAACATTCTCATTGACTGAAGCAGTGTCAGCTGAACCAACAGGTCCCTTACCGGTTACCACAATAGTCAAAGTTGCAGTGGCAGTAGCGTTCTCGTTATCTGTGACTGTGTAAGTAAATACGTCATTTGCCGTAGCGTTGTGCGCCAATTGGTCTGCGGCTGCTTTGTCAGCAGTATAAGAATAACTACCATCAGAATTAAGGGTCAGAGTACCATAAGTTCCATCTGTTGATCCACCAACTGAGCCTGTTGATGCGCCAGTAATTCCAGTCACCGTCATGCTTGAACCTGTATCAGCATCACTATCATTTGAAAGTACTCCCGTACCAGCAGTTTTTGTTGCTGTGGCATCTTCATCAACAGCATTGGTATCATTGCTTGCGCTTGGAGCATCATTCACACCTAAAATGGTAATGGTTATTGTGGCAGTATCTGTGCCACCATTGCCATCACTGACTGTATATGTGAAAACATCAGTTGCAGTAGTATCTTTTGCTATCGAGTCTGCATTGTTGGCATTGTAGGTATAGCTTCCATCACTTTGAATGGTTAATGTTCCGTATGTTCCTGTTGCACCTCCAGCTCCAACTGATCCTCCTGAGATAGCTGAAACAGTAAGTGTATCACCGTTAGCATCGGTATCGTTATTTAGAACATCCCCGGTATTATCACCACTTTCGTTATTGTTATTACTGTCGAGACCGGTAACTCCAGTAGAACCATTCGTAACTGTCAATGTTTGATCTTCTAAAATGTATCCCGTTCCAGCGTTACCATCATTGTCTGCAACGGGAGGAGTATTATTTGAACCAGTAATTGTAATTGTAAGTGTTGCAGTGTCTGTATCTCCTCCACTGTGATCTCTTACTGTATAAGTAAAGACATCATCTGCTTCGACACCGTTTCCTAGACTTGTTGAACCGTTTTGATCAGCTACATAAGTATAAGAACCATTTGCATTGACTGTTAATCTACCTTTTGATGTCGTAATTTCTTGACCAGGGTTATAATCATCAGAACCATGTCTGATATTGGTAATAGTAAAGCTACCTGATACATCATCACCATCAGGGTCAGTATCGTTGTGATCAAGTTCTTGTGTATCACTTTCACTTCGAGTAATTGTAGATCCTGCATTTACAGCATCCGTATCATTATTCGCAGTAATTGGGTCATTTGCTCCAGTTACTGTTATTGTTAATGTCGCAGTACTTGAGTTTTTATTATCATCATCCTTTACCGTGTAAGTGAAAACATCATCAACTTGTTCATTTGGATCAAGAGCATCGTTAGTTGCCGCATAAGAATAAGTACCATCTGCATTCATTGAAAGTGTACCGTGAGTACCAGTTGTGTCACCCCCAACCGTTCCAGATGATGCTCCAACAATTGCGGTTACCGCAAGACTTTCTTGGTCAAATGATGCGTTATCATCATCGTTTGCGAGCACTCCATTTGTGGCAGCATTATTGTTGGTTACTGTTGCATTTTCAGTAACAGACGCTGTGTCCGCTACACCTTGGGGACCAATACCTTTTATTGTAATTGTAAGAGAACCGTCACTCGTTGCGCCAGCTCCATCACTTACAGTATATGTAAAGACATCAGTTTGAACTGCGCCTGCTGCAAGTCCATCCGCGCCACTCTGATCTGCAAAGTATGTATAGCTACCATTTGCGTTTAAAGTGAGGGTACCATAGGTTCCGGTTACACCTGATC
>CABYZG010000005.1 GCA_902523455.1 uncultured Pelagibacteraceae bacterium | reverse complement strand
AGTAATAAAATTTCTATAACCCTCAACTCTCTGCTTTGAAAGTTTTATGTCTCTACCTTGAGCAGCCATTGAACAAAGAGTCATTCTTAAAGAGTCTGCACCAAACTCATCCATCAATATTAAAGGATCAATTACATTTCCTTTTGACTTAGACATTTTCTGTCCTTTTTCATCTCTGACTAAAGCATGAACATACACTTCACTGAATGGAACTTTATTTGTAAAGTATAAACCCATCATCATCATGCGAGCGACCCAAAAAAATATAATATCGAAACCGGTTACTAGAGTTGATGTGGGATAAAATTTTTCAAACTCTGGGGTTTCGTCAGGCCATCCTAGAGTAGAAAAAGGCCATAAAGCTGAAGAAAACCATGTATCAAGAACATCTTCATCTTGAACAAGTTTTACATCTTTTTTGTACCTTTCCCTGGCTATCTTGTGAGCATCATCTGAATTTTCGGCGACAAAAATTTCTCCATCTGGCCCATACCAAGCCGGTATTTGGTGACCCCATATTAATTGTCTTGAAATGCACCAAGGTTGAATATTTTCCATCCAATCAAAATATGTTTTCTCCCAGTTTTGAGGAACAAATGTTGTTTCTTTTGTTTTTACCTTATCGATTGCATTTAAAGACAATTTTTTTGCATTTACAAACCATTGATCTGTAAGCCACGGCTCCACCACTTCACCCGATCTATCTCCATATGGCACAGTATGGATATTTTCTTCAACTTTATTTAGTGCTCCAATAGCTTCTAATTCATTTACAATTTTTTCCCTTGCTTCAAAGCGATCAAGATTTTGATATTCGATTGGGCAGTTTTCATTAAGCTCAGCATTCTCATTAAAAATATTTATTACTTCAAGATTATGTCTTTTTCCTATTTCATAATCATTAAAATCATGAGCTGGAGTTATTTTAACAGCACCAGAGCCTTGATCCACTTTTACATACTCATCTGCAATAATAATAATTTTTTTATTAATGATGGGAATATATGCATACTTACCTACAAAATCTTTGAACCTTTCGTCTTCAGGGTGGACAGCAATCGCCGTATCTCCAAGCATTGTCTCGGGTCTAGTTGTTGCAATTGTAATTACCTTATCTTCATTTTCTAATTTGTAGTCTATATACCAGAGTGAACCTTTTACTTCTTTTTGGATCACTTCTAAATCTGAAATAGTGGTTTTTAATTTTGGATCCCAATTACTTAGTCTTTTATCTTTATAAATAAGTTTATCATTATATAATTTGACGAATACAAATCTTACTGCTTTTGACAAACCTTCATCCAGAGTAAACCTTTCTCTAGACCAATCACATGAACAACCTAATCTTTTTAATTGATTAATTATTTCATTTCCGGATTGATTTTTCCATTCCCATACATTTTCTATAAACTGTTCACGAGATAAATCTTTTTTATTTATTCCTCTTTTTTTTAGTTCCCTTTCAACAACCATTTCTGTCGCTATACCGGCATGGTCTGTACCAGGCTGCCACAAAACACTTTTGCCCTGCATTCTATAAAACCTAACCAAGATATCCTGGAGAGTATTATTTAGAGCATGACCCATATGAAGTGTTCCTGTAACATTTGGAGGAGGGATCACTATACAGTAAGCGTCACTTGAGGACTTTAAAGGTTTAAAATCTCCATCATTTTCCCATGTTTTGTAAATTTTATCCTCAACAAGACTGGGTCGATAATATTTTTCCAACATTAGTTTTTTTTATTTTCTGTGCTAATGATGATTTTTGATGAATTTAATCTCTCTTGTATAATTTTTGTTAGCTCTTCATTAATGATTTGATCTAATTTTGATTGCGGTAATGAAGCTACTGCATCTCGCACCGCTCGTTTAATTTGTTCCTCATTTACTGTATCTGCAATACTTATATCTAGTTTGGCTTTATCCTCTTCAATATTTGTTATTTTCTTATCATTAATTGGATTAGACAATTCTAGTATGTCTATCTTCTCATCTTCTTTTTTTACTTCTTCATCTATTGGATTTGTGAGCTCAATTACATCTTTAGGCAGCCCTTCATCCTGATGTAAAGATTTTTCGGACATCATATTTTTGATAGCATCTAGTATCTCTTCTGTATTTGGACTATTTTTATTCATTATATTACTTTTATAGCGATAAGTAGTTAGAAACTAAAGCTATTTTTTTTAATGAACATGCTTAAGACTGGCAATGTGCAATTAAATAACTTTTGTTCACTAATTGAAAGCCTGTTCTTTTTGAATAATTTGGCTGAACAGATTTCTCCTTCTTGAACAATAGCAAAAAGTCTTCCTCCTTCATCTAATTGATCAATTATATTTATCGGAATCTCTTGAATAGCACCTTCAATTATAATTGCATTAAAAGGTGATTGTTCATTATATCCTTTCACAATTTCATTTTTAACGAAGACTACATTATTTATATTATTTTTTTTTATTGCATTTTCAGAATTATTTAGAAGTTGCTCATTTTCTTCAACAACGATGACTGTTTCCGCTAAATGAGATAAAATTGCACTTAGATAACCGGTAGTTGCTCCTAATATCAAAACATTCTCGTTAGCGTTCAAGTTTATGCTTAAAGCTATTTGAGCAATAAGACTTGGCTTCAAAATTGTTCTTTTATCTTGTAATATGATATTTTTCTCAACATATGACATTTCTTTCATGGCGTCGGGCATGAAGTCGTTTCTATCAAGTGAATAGAAAACGGAGAGTAGTTCCTCACTCATGCCATTAATTGGCTTGATTTGCCCTTCAATCATATTTTTATTGAGTGTTGCTTCTGCCATAATTTTATTGATACGTTTTTATAGTATATGATTACTTACTTTTCAAAATTATTCACATTTTGTGATTATTAATGATATATAAAACTTACATTTAGGCCACGTGGCGGAATGGTTACGCAGAGGACTGCAAATCCTTGTATACCGGTTCGATTCCGGTCGTGGCCTCCATTCATTTTAAATTAGGTGTTTTTTGAGTGATTGAATAATTCTATCTGCTTGATCATCACGTATCCATGAATGAAAATTTTTTATCATCGGAGGTGAAAAATTCGGTAGCAATTGATTGAGTTTACTTTTCATTGACCTTATCGATGTACCTTTTTCATGCGAAGCAAGATAGGCAATATAAGATTGTGGATATTCTGGCTGCAGTCTTATTAATTTTTCTGAATATTTTTGCGCATCCTTAATTTTTTCATCAATAAAATTGAATCTCCAAAGCTCATAATATGTTCTCCATTGCCCATAAATATCCTCGTATAATTCAAGTGCTTTGTCCATCTCTTGATATGCTCTTTTTTTCTCATCAATTTGAAACAAGGATGAACCAAATAATCGACGTCCATGTGCAAATTTCTTATTTAGCTTGATTGAGTTGTAAGAATGATTCAAAGCAAGATCAAAATTACCACCATAATAATATGATAATCCAAAGGCAAATTGACAAAGAAAATTATTTTCATTTAATGAAACTGAACTTCTTGCGAGGTTTAAAAGTGTTTTTCTAACTTTGTTGGGATCTCTTACATTAAACATCCAAAGTTTGTCAGCGTAAGACATAGCAATTTTTGAAATGGTAATAGCTAAGTCTTCTTTTGGAATTGAACTACTTAATTTATCATATGAGTTTTTTGATAATAAAAACCTGATTGTTCTTTTATCTTTTTGGTTTTTTGATTTTCTTATTACTCCATTCTCTTCAAGATATTTTAACCTCCTCCAAAGGGTTCTTTCTGGGGATTGAGTAAAATATTGAATGTCATAAAATGAAAGACCTTTATAAAAATTCACGTAAAGCCTAAATACAATTTCTAAATCTAATAAACTTGTAAGCGCAAGTGATTTAAGTACTTTAAATAAACCACCGTACAAAAAGCTAAATACAGCTTCATCAAGTAAATTTACATTTTTAGATACTTGATCACTTCTCCCAAATCCAAACTCATAAATATTGTCTTTTTGTACTGTCATTAAGAATATTTATATCTTTCTTATTGAAGTAAAACTAGATATAAACTTTATCTTTTGTTATAAGAAACAACATAATCCCCGGTAGCTCAGTTGGTAGAGCAAGCGGCTGTTAACCGCTTTGTCACTGGTTCGAGTCCAGTCCGGGGAGCCAAATTATAAAATTTGACTTAAGAATGTTTTAGTCCGCTCACTTTCAGGATTGTCAAAAAAGTCTTTTGGATTTTTTGCTTCTACGATTTGTCCCTCATCCATGAAAATAATGCTATCAGCAACCTCTTTGGCAAATCCCATTTCGTGTGTAACAACAATCATTGTCATACCGCCTTGGGCAAGGCCAACCATCACATCTAGTACTTCTTTAATCATCTCCGGATCTAGAGCTGAGGTTGGCTCATCAAAAAGCATTATTCTTGGCTCCATACAAAGAGCTCTTGCAATTGCAGCTCTTTGCTGCTGTCCTCCAGACAACTGAGCCGGATACTTATGTGCCTGATCATCAATTTGAACACGTTTTAAATACTCCATTGCTTTTTCTTTAGCTTCAGCCTTCGGTAGTTTGCGTACCCATATAGGAGCAAGAGAACAATTGTCTAATATAGATAAATGGGGAAACAAATTGAATTGTTGAAATACCATTCCAACTTCTCCACGAATTCTCTCAATACTCCTGCTATCATTAGTCAACTCTGTGCCTTCAACTATAATATTACCTCTTTGATGCTCTTCTAATCTATTGATGCATCTGATAAGCGTTGATTTGCCAGATCCAGATGGACCACAAATCACAATCTTTTCTCCTTTGTTAATTTCAAGATTAATATCATTTAGTACATGCAGTTCACCGAACCATTTGTGAACATTTTTCATTTCTATCATTAATTCAGAACTCATACTTATCTTCCTGTATCTAGTTTCTTTTCGAGGCGTTGACTATACCAGCTCATAGCATAACAAAAAACCCAAAATACTGCAGCAGCAAAAACATATCCCTCATGAGAGAAGCCTAACCAATCTGGATTTGTTCCAACAAACTGAATAATACCAAGAAAATCGAATAAACCTATAACTAAAACAAGGGTTGTATCCTTAAATATTGCTATAAAGCTTCCTATAATCGCAGGGATTACCATCTTAAGTGACTGAGGTAAAATTACTAATGCCATCATTCTCCAATACGTTAACCCAACAGCTTGCGATGCTTCATACTGGCCCTTTGGCATTGCCTGTAAACCTCCTCGTACAACTTCTGCTAAGTACGCAGCTGAAAAAAACATTACTCCAATCAAAGCTCGAATTAATTTGTCAAAGTTGACTCCCTCAGGCATAAATAATGGAAACATATTTGAGGCCATAAATAAGACTGTTATAAGCGGAACACCTCTCCAAATTTCAATAAATATTGTACATAAAATTGAAACTACCGGAAGCTTAGACCTTCTACCCAGAGCTAGCATTACTCCAATTGGTAGAGATAATACAATTCCAACTCCTGCGATAACTAGTGTTAAAAATAATCCGCCCCATAAACGAGTTTCGACCGCTTCAAGACCAAGACCACCTGACAACATAATCACGCAGATGATTGGAAAA
The DNA here is from genome assembly GCA_902523455.1 of uncultured Pelagibacteraceae bacterium. GTDB lineage: Bacteria > Pseudomonadota > Alphaproteobacteria > Pelagibacterales > AG-422-B15 > CACNXQ01. Next base: position 105,403 of record CABYZG010000005.1, on the reverse strand, counting down.
ATTATAAGCAGAAAAGCACCTACCCACCCTTTATGCTTCAGATTAGGAATTAGAAGATATACACCTGATATAAATAGAATAAGATAGACAAAATTTATTCTCCATAATTCTTCAGTTGGATATAGTCCATAAAATATAAGCTTGATGTTTTGTTGAATAAATATCCAGCATGCTCCTTCGTTTGTGCAGTCATCCCGGGTCGAGCCAACAAAATTTGCATCTAAAAATATCCAGTTGAGTAAAGGAGGAATTAGAATGTAAAGTAGGTATAAGCCGAAAATTGTAAGTAAAGAATTATACCAATTAGAAAAAAGATTTTTTCTAAGCCATCCCATTGCTCCTAACTCGATAACTGGAGGTCCGATCTCTTTGTTGGTAGTGCTCATTTATCTTTCACCATCAACTTTCATAAATCTGTTAAATAGATTCATAATTAAAGATGTGAAAAGGCTTAAAAAAAGATATACACCCATCACCATTCCAATAATTTCAATCGCTTGACCAGTTTGCATTAATGCCGTTCCAGCAAATACCAAAACGAGATCAGGATATGCAATAGCAGCCGCCAAGGAAGAGTTTTTAGTTAAGTTTAAATATTGATTAGTTAATGGCGGTACAATCACCCGCAAAGCCTGAGGAATTATAATTAGACGAAGTATTAGATTTTGTTTAAGTCCAACTGATTTAGCAGCTTCAGTTTGTCCCTTCGAAACTGCCATGATACCGCCTCTGACTACCTCTGCAATAAATGAAGCTGTGTACATAGCTAGCGCAAAAGTTAGAGCAACTAATTCAGGTATTAACTTTACGCCCCCTTTAAAATTAAAACCTTTTAATTCCGGGTATTCAAAAGAAACAGGAAAACCAGTAGCAGCTAAACTAATAAAGAATGTGCCTAAAATTAATGCAGTTGATACATAGAAAGCAGGGAATCTCTCTCCAGTTCTATTTTGTCTGCGTTTTGCCCAAATGAATATTCCAATTGAAATTATTATTGTTAGCCAAAGCAAGTAAAATATTATTGAAGAACCCTCACCAAATACTGTGTCAGGTATAAACAAACCTCTGTTATTTAGAAAAAATGAATCGTAAAGCTCTAAACTTTGCTTGGGTTTTGGAAGTGCCCTTAAAACAGCAAAGTACCAAAAAAATATTTGAAGAAGTAATGGGATATTTCTTAGAATCTCAACATAAGCCTCTGCGATCTTTGCGATCAACCAATTAGATGATAACCTCATGATACCTATTGTAAATCCGATTATTGTTGCAAAAAGAATTCCTATTCCTGCAACCAGCAACGTATTCAATAAACCAACAATGAAAGAGTCAAAATAAGTAGATGTAGGAGAATATTCTATAAGAGTCATACCTATATCAAATTGAGATTCAACCCCTAAAAAATGAAAACCACTTGCTAATCCTCTTTCAAGCATATTGCGAGCTGTATTAGTGACTATGTAATAAATACCAAGAGCTACTAACCCTAATGTGATAAGCTGATAAAAGACTCCTTGAACACTTCTATTAAATAGAAAACTTCCTAATTTTGATCTATCCGTCTCCATAACCGCTAAAAACTATATATTGATTTGAATTATTTACACATAAAAAAAGGGGGCCAAGTGGCCCCCTTTAAAGTGATCTTTGCTAGAAATTTATTTTAGTATTATCTAGCAGGAGGAGCATAAAGCACTCCACCATCTTTATAAGAAGCATTAGGTGATCCTGCTCTTGCAAGGCCTACAGGAGTATTTTCTCCAACGTGTTTTTCGTAAACATCACCGTAGTTTCCTACCATAGTAACGATGTCATATGACCAGCTCTCACCTAAGTTTAAGCCTGCGCCTGTTCCACCTTCTTTACCACATAGTCTTGCAACTACAGGGTTTGAAGTTAGGGCGCACTCTGTCTTAGCATTAGATTGAGTTAAGCCGAATTCTTCAGCTTCAATCATAGCGTTCAATGACCATCTAACAACGTCAGCCCAGTCTCCATCACCTTCTCTAACAACAGGTCCTAAAGGTTCTTTAGAAATTGTTTCAGGAAGAACAACGTGTGCTTCTGGGTCAGCTAGTTTTGTTCTTTGAGCTGCTAAACCTGATTTATCAGTTGTATAAGTATCGCAACGACCTTCGTCATAAGCGTTTACAACCTCGTCAGCTTTTTCGAAAACAACTGGCTCATAAGCCATGCCATTTGCTCTAAAAAAGTCAGCCATATTTAATTCAGTAGTAGTACCAAGGTTAGTGCAAACACTTGCGCCATCTAGTTCCATTGCACTAGTAATGCCTGAGTCTTTTCTAACCATGAAACCTTGACCATCATAGAAGTTAACGCCTGCAAACTCTAAACCAATTTGAGCGTCACGTGACAATGTCCAAGTAGTGTTTCGTGATAATACGTCAATTTCTCCAGCTTGAAGTGCTGTAAATCTCTCTTTTGCAGTAAGAGGTACATACTTTACTTTATCTGGATCACCAAAAATGGCAGCTGAGACAGCACGACATACGTCTACATCAATACCACTCCAGTTTCCATCTGCATCTGGGTTTGAAAAACCAGGAACTCCCTGACTTACACCACAGTTGAAAAATCCTTGTGATTTAACAGTGTCCAACGTTCCAGCGAATGCAGCTGGTACCATCAACACTGAACAAACTAATCCAAGGAAACTAATTCTCATTGTATTCATAAGTGATTAATCCTTTTTGATTTAATTAATTAAATAAAGGAAAATATAATCACAGTTTTAATTCGAAGAGAAACAAATAAAGTAGAAACAAAAAAGGCAAATTGGCACCGCTATATATTGTGTCTTTTAATTACCGAACCACAATTGATCGTGCTGCAGTTATTCGAATGTCTACTTCCTCAATTGTTTCATCTATCATTGACAATGCATAATCTAGCTCTTCAGAACTTAGTTCTGCAATTAGATCATCAATTCCTTCTTTTCCAGCGCCGCATAATGAAGATTTATTACATTGCAAATACCACCTAACTGATTGAACAAGATCTTTTTTTACTCCATCTCCAAACTCGTACATGTTTGCAACATTATATTGCGCTTCAGGAACACCTCTTTCTGCTGCAAATAAGTAATACTGAAATGCTTTTTTATAATTTGGCCAAAATACCCAATGATTATCATAGTATTCCCCTATAGCATAAGCTGCTCTTGGGTCATTATCATTTTCATATAGATCTAAAAAAATTTCATAAGCTTTTTTGTAGTTTGACTCATTCTCATTTACACAAAAGTCATCAATCTTACATAAGTTTATTGACGAGGCATCGTTATATAAAAGACCTAAAATATATTTTGCGTCTGGGTTTGACTCTGTATTAATAAAATCTTTCAAAACTTTTATTGCTTCTTCTTTTTTTCCAGTTGCAAAAAGATCATAAACGTTTTCAGCTTTTGAGAATACTGTAGAACTTATTGTTATTATAAATGTAGTTATTATAAATAGTTTATTCATTTAATTATGGCGCGCCCGAGAGGATTCGAACCTCTGACCCACAGCTTAGAAGGCTGTTGCTCTATCCAGCTGAGCTACGGGCGCTTACTTAAAGTTATCTGCGTAAGATTTATTTATAACTTTCCTCTCTGAGGTTTCAAGAACTTCATAATCAATACTATTTTTTTTTGCATAATTAACTGCTTCTTCTTTGGACGAGAACTTTAATTCAATTTGCGAAACAGTGCTGCTGCCACCATTCCAACCCATCATAGTATCTTTAAGTTGATTTTTTTGGTCAGAAAATTTTAAAACCCATTTGTTATATTTTGATCTTCCTGACTGCATTGCGGTTTTAGAAGGTTTATATATTTTAGCTTTCATATTCTCTATTCTGATCCATCAAGATTAAGAAGGCCTTTATAAAGTTCAGGTCTTCTATCTCTAAAAACCCCCCAAACGTTTCGCAAGGTTTCAGCGTCGGACAAATTAATCTTTCCTATGAGTACTTCTTCTTTATCTCTACTTCCCTCTGCGATCTTGTCACCAACATGATTTGTTACGAAGGAACGACCATAAAAATAGTTTTCAATATCAATTCCTTTTTCAGTTCCAATTCTATTAGAAGCAATGACTGGTATTTGATTTGACGCAGAGTGCCCTATCATTGCTCTTTGCCACATATCAGAGCTATCAAATCCATCATCTTCCGGTTCTCCTCCAATAGCGGTTGGATATAGTAATAACTCTGCTCCACTTAGAACCATGGACCTTGCAGCTTCTGGAAACCACTGATCCCAACAAATGCCAACTCCAATCTTAGCGTATTTAGTGTTCCATACTTTAAAACCTGTGTCTCCAGGATTAAAATAAAATTTTTCCTGGTAGCCTGGTCCATCAGGAATGTGTGATTTTCTGTATTTTCCTAATATGCTTCCATCTGCATCGACAATCGCAACTGAATTATAATGAGCCCTATTTGCTTTTTCAAAAAAACTCACTGGCAAAACAACATTCAGTTCTTTAGCCAATTCAGAAAATTTCTTTATTGTTGGATGGTTGTCAAAAGGTTTTGATAATTCAAACAATTCTTCTTTTTGGTCCATGCAAAAATATTGTGATTCAAATAACTCTTGAATTAAAATTATTTGAGCACCTTCGGAAGCGGCCTGTCTGACAAGCTTCTCAGCATTATTAACATTCTTATTAGTATCATTAGAACAAGCCATTTGCGTTGCTGCCACGGTTACTTCTTTCACAATTTACTCCTTGGTTGTTGTTGCGTGATACAGTGTACACCACCTCCTCCCAAAAGTATATGAGACCCATCAAGAGTGACTACTTTTCGATCAGGAAATGAACTTTTAACTATTTCTAAAGCATTTTGATCTGCCTTTTCATCGCCGAAAATCGGAAGAATTACAGCTGAATTAGCAATATAGAAATTAATATATGAGCATGGCTCATCATCATTTGGGATTATTCTTTTATAAGACATCTCTAATTCAATTACATCTAAGTCATTTCCATTTGCATCTTTTGAAGTTTTTAAAATTTCCAGATTTTCATTTAGCAAGTCATAATATGGATCTTGTTTGTCTTGACATGTCATAGCCATAACTCTTCCAGGAGAGATAAAGCATGCAACATTATCCACATGACCATTTGTACCTTCGTCTGTTCCGTGTTTTAGCCAAATAATATTTTTAACACCAAAAAAATTCTTAAGGTTTTCTTCAATATCTAGTTTTGAAAGATTAGGATTTCTATTTTTATGCAGTAGACATTGTTCTGTTGTCAATAATGTTCCATTACCATCTACATCAATAGAACCACCTTCTAGCACCATATTATTTTTAAAATATTGAGCTCCAGATTTTTCAATCATCATTTTGGCTACTTTATCGTCTAGTTCATAATTTTCTTTGTAACCCCAACAATTAAAATCTGAGTCCACGCCTGCCAATCCATGATTATGATCTAAAAGAAATATAGCCCCTGAGTCCCTTGACCATGCGTCATTGATAGGAAACTCTATAATATCTATTTTTTCACTTAGTAAACCTTTTGCACTATCAGAGTCCTTTGGATGAACTATCATCTTAGTCTTTTCAAATTTTGAGATGGTATTTGCAACTTTTGCCCATGCATCTCTTCCCTTTTGATAATCAAAATGTGACCAAGATGATGTCACATCTGTTGGAAATGTTTCTGTTGGCCACTGCATCCAGCAACACTCGTGAGGAAACCATTCAGCTGGCATTGTGTAAGAATTTTTGATTGGTACGCTCATTAAAAACCTCGTTGGTCGGGGCGGCAAGATTCGAACTTGCGACCCTCTGGTCCCAAACCAGATGCGCTACCAGACTGCGCTACGCCCCGAAACGAGTGAGAATGTATCTAAAAACAGATAAATCTTCAATCTATTTAAGAAAATCTAATAGTATATTATTTACTTCGTCAGGCTTCTCCTGTTGTACCCAATGACCTGCATTTTTAATTATATGATTTGAGACAAGGTTTTCATGTAGGGCTGGATTTATCAAACTCCATTTAGCAACAGGATCGTGCTCGCCCACGATGAAACATGAAGGAGGTGATATTTTTTTCTTATGAGTATCTTTTGTAATTTCCCAATTTTTGTCAATGTTTCGATACCAGTTAATTGGTCCGCGCATTCCTCCATTTGTAAATTCTTTAAGATAAAAATCGAAATCCTCTTCTGACATAAATTCAGGAATTTTATCATGTTCACCAAGTGAGTCTAAGAACGTCATCTCATCTGTATAAGGCTTAGGTTCAAAAGTTTGTGACTCTTCTCCATTGCTTGTGAGAGAACTGTATACTGCAATCAAAGATTTTCTCATGTCATGCTCTAACTCTTTTTCGACACGTCCTTCTTCTTGAAAATAAATCATATAAAAAAATACATCTTTGAACAAAAATTTCATTGTTTCAATTGGTGGCATTTTTGAAACTACATATGGTACACTCATTCCACAAACTTTATTGACTCTGTCAGGATGATACAATGATGTATTCCAAGCAACTGGCGCTCCCCAGTCGTGTCCAATTAAAGAAAAATCATCTTCATTCATCTCATCTGCTATAGCAATAATATCTGAAGTGAGTTCCATAATATTGTAAGCATCGATTTCAGTTGGCTTTGAAGATTTTCCGTAACCTCTCATATCTGGCACTGCTACCTTGAAACCGTTTTTAACAAAAGAATTAATCTGATGTCTCCAAGAATACCACGACTCTGGCCACCCATGCGCCATTATTACTAATGGACCCTTTCCATCTATATATGTATTGATTTCGATATTTTTATTTTTAATAATTTTAAAATTTTTCTTATTAAACATTGTTAAGATGGATCCTTTTTTCCGTGATTTCTTAAAATTTTAAAAATCCCGTCTGATGTAAAAATAATCTTATCATCTATGAATAAGTTGCACTTCATAAATAAAATTGATTTTGTTTCTCTCGTAATTTCTGCAAAACCATATACCCAAGATCCTTTCGGGGCGGGACCTACATAATTAGCGTTTAGTTTAGCAGTTAAGCACGGGAATGAGTCTTTTTTCCAAGCAGTATACCCCATAATTCCGTCTGCAAATGCAATCAGTGTACCTCCATGCGCTATACCGGCTTTATTGCAATTAATTTCCTCAACCGTAAATCCTTTATAAAAAATTCCATCGAGTTCTAAATTATAGAGAAAACCATTATTTTTTGAGAACGGTCCAGGATCAGTATCCTTGGTATAGTTTTTTATATTTTTTAATATGTCAGTCTGCATTGCAAAAATATATTTGATTAATGATGAATGATAAATATATAATTGATTGAAGATTATGGGGAGCTATTGCTGAGAGGTTCCAAATAACGGAACGACCCAAAACCTGATCTAGATAATGCTAGCGGAGGAAATATGCAGAAAATATCAGTTATTTTATTTTTTTTTATTTTTTTAAACAGCTCCTTTGCCCAAGAAAAATTGGTTGTTGGAACCTACGACTCTTTCTCAGCTGATTGGGGGCCAGGACCTATTATAGAAGAAAAGTTTGAAGAAATTTGCAATTGCGATCTTCAATTCATCTCAACCAGTCAAGCAGGTACTTTAAATAATGAAATTTTTCTGAATGGTAAGGATGTGATTCTTGGCGTAGAAATGCACGAATTTGATTATTCAATTGAAGATTGGCATGAGTATGATCATGGTTTCTTTTCGTTTATTTATGACAGTAGTAAACTAACTAACCCACCCAAAACTTTTGAGGAGTTGGTAAATCGTGATGATCTTAAAATCGTTGTGCAAGATCCTCGTACAAGTCCAGTTGGCATTGGTTTGTTAAGGTGGATGAAAACAATATTTAAAGATGACTTCTCTATTAAGTTAAAGCAATTAGATCAAAATATAATAACATACTCACCAGGATGGTCAGAGGCTTATGGAATTTTTCTTGAAGGAAATGCAGACCTTGTTTTGAGTTATAGTACTTCGCCATTTTATCACCAAGAATATGAAAATGAATACAAATACAATTCAATTAATTTTACTGAGGGTCACTTAGCCACAAGGGAGATTGTTTATGTTCGAGAGGAGTCAATGAATCAAAAACTTGCAAAAAAATTTATAGATTTCATTATTGAGGATGAAATTCAAAAAATAATATCTTCAATGAACATTATGTATCCATCAGTCGATAAAACTGAACTTGTTCCAGAAAAAATGAAAAATTTAATAAAACCAAAAGAAATTGATTATGAAGTATTTCTAGAGTCTGAACCATTAATTGAAACTTGGCTTGAGACTATTGCAGGCTAATATAAAAGATCTAATTCCAATAGGAGTTTTTTTTCTCGTTTTAGCGGCAGTTGTGCTGCCTGTGTTTGGTTTAGTTTATTATTACAATTTTAGTTTTACACTTAATTTCTCAAATTATTATTTTAGCATTATTTTTTTTACAATCTTTCAATCATTTGCCTCTGCCTTTTTTTCTATAGTAATAGGTTCCGTATTTGCACTTTTATTAATAAGGCACAGACATCATAAAACCATAAAACTTATCGTAAATTTTTTGTCAATTTTATTTGTGTTGCCAACAATACTGTCAGTATTTGGAATCCTAACATTTTACGGACAATATTTTTCTATTTATGGAATAATTGGCATATTACTTGGTCATACAATTTTAAACACTCCATTAATAACAAGAATTATATTTCAAAGTCTAAATGATATCAGTTCAAATGAATATATGCTTGCAAAACAAATGTCTTTGGACAAGTTAGGAATTTTCTTTGCTATTGAATGGCCTATTATAAAAAAAAATATACCCAGTCTCTTTGTTATTGTCTTTTTTATATGCTTTGTAAGCTTTACCCCAGTTTTAATTCTTGGTGGAAGCCCAAAATATTCAACTTTAGAAGTAGCGATTTATTATTCTGTAATTTTTAATAATGATTTTGATGCAGCTCTAAATTTATTGCTTATACAATTATCAATATGTCTTTTCATATACGCTGCTTTCTTTAAAAATTTTAAAAGTTCAAACTTTATAATTGATGATCAAAGAAATTTTTATGAAAATAAAAAAGGGGGATTTTCTCTCTATTTTGAAATTATATTCATAATATTGATTTCTATTTTTATTTTTTCTCCAATATGCTTCATAATCTTAAATGGATTCAATAAAGAACTAATAAATATATTTTCATCATCATATTTGTGGCATGCAATAAATAACACATTTGTGATTTGTTTTTTTTCAGGAACCATTTCAGTTTTTGTAGCTCTCAACTACCTTAATTTGATCTATCGCAAAAAATATTTTACAGAAATATTGATTTATTCACTTATTATATTTTCGCCAGTGGTAATGGCTGTTGGATATTATATTTTATTATTTAAAATCAGCTTGTTTGATATACCTAATATTCTTATTGTTATCATACTAAACGCAATTTTTTCACTGCCATTTACATATAACTTTCTAGCACCGTCTTACTTTAAAATTACGCATGAGAATGAAGACATCTCAAAAAGTATAAACATGTATGGATTACAGAGATTTCTAATTATTGATTTTCCTAGACTAAAAGTACCAATAATTACCGCTTTCTCAGTATCTTCAATACTATCTGCAAGTGATCTCGTTATCATTTCCTTTTTTGGTACGAATAGCTTGTCAACTCTTACTCAAACAATATATAGACTTATGGGAAGTTATAGGATGGATGAAGCATATTCAGTTTCTCTAATATTGCTAATGTTTTGCATCTGTTACTTTGGAGCTTCATACGTATTTATGAAAGGTAAGTTATGGAACACTCATTAGATTTAACCTATCACTGGGCTGGTTTCTCAGCTTTAGTTGTCTTTGTCATCGCTTATGCATTTGTGATGGCAGAAGAATTCACCCATTTAAGAAAATCAAAGCCAGTTGTACTTGCGGCTGGCTTAATATGGGGAATGATTGCAATTGCATATTCCAATACTCCTCATTACGAAATGGTTGAACATGAAATTAGACACAGCTTTCTAGAATATACAGAACTTGCTTTTTTCCTCTTAGTTGCAATGACATATATAAATGCTCTTGAAGAACGCAATGTGTTTAATTCTCTTAAGTCATGGTTAATTAAAAATCAATTTAGTTACAGACAATTATTCTGGATTACAGGCGTATTAGCATTTTTCTTGTCTCCATTAGCTGATAATCTAACAACTGCTTTAGTGTTATGTGCGGTTGTAGTAGCTGTAGGTTCATCAAGTCCTAAGTTTGTTGGATTAGCCTGTGTGAATATTGTTGTCGCTGCAAATGCAGGTGGTGCATTTAGTCCCTTCGGCGATATTACAACTTTAATGGTATGGCAAGCTGGTCAGTTAGACTTTTTACAATTCTTTGCTTTGGTTATTCCATCTGTTGTAAATTATATTATTCCTGCAAGCATAATGCACTTTTTTGTTTCAGATCATAAACCCGATGTTGCAGAGACAAGCGTAACAATCAAATATGGCGGAAAGACAATTATTCTACTTGGTCTTTTAACAATTGTGACTGCTGTAAGTTTTCATAATTTTTTACATCTTCCTCCAGTATTTGGAATGATGACTGGTCTGGCTTACTTACAGCTCTATAGTTTTTATATTAAAATAAGTGTTAAAGACATTGAGGAGCAAAAATATGATTTCTTCGAGAATGTTGCTCGTGTTGAGTGGGATACATTATTATTTTTCTTTGGTGTAATTCTGTCTGTTGGAGGCCTGGGCTTCATAGGCTATCTAGAATACGTATCAGAATTTATGTACACAGACTTGGGTGCAACTACTGCCAATGTTTTAGTTGGAATACTCTCAGCTATTGTTGATAATATTCCAGTGATGTTTGCAGTATTAACAATGGAACCTGCGATGCCAGACTCACAATGGCTGCTTGTTACTTTAACTGCTGGCGTGGGCGGCAGCATGTTGTCTATAGGATCTGCAGCGGGCGTAGCTTTAATGGGTCAATCAAGAGGCATGTATACTTTCTTTGGTCATTTAAAATGGACACCGATTATAGCAATTGGATACTTCGTAAGTGTCTATGTTCATATATTGATAAATTTTTAATTCAGGATGAGAGTATTTTTAACTTTTTGCCTAATATTTCTCTTAAACACAGGAGCCTTAATGTCAGAAAATGCATATAGTTATTCATTTAAAGATATTAATGAAGAAGATATGATTAACCTGTCAGACTACAAAGGTAAAACGCTTGTCGTTGTAAACACTGCAAGTTTATGCGGTTTTACTTATCAATACGATGGGCTACAAAAACTTTATGATGACTATAAAGATCAAGGTCTGGTTGTATTGGGTGTTCCATCAAATGATTTTGGAAATCAAGAGTCAGGTACAAATAGTGAAGTAAAAGAATTTTGTGAAAGTACTTTTAATATAACGTTTCCACTTACAGAAAAAAATGTTGTCAAAGGTAAAGATGCTCATCCATTTTTCAAATGGTCCAAAAAGGAACTAGGTTTTATCGGTGGAGTTCCTAGGTGGAATTTTCATAAAATTATAATAGGTAAAGATGGCAATGCAATTGCAGGCTATACGGCATTAACTCGTCCGTCCTCTAAAAAATTTATAAGTGAAATAGAAAAAGCTCTTCAGCTTTAATTCTTTTAATTACTTATGAGCGATCTTTTTATTATCCTAGGAAATCAGCTTTTTGATCCAAAACATCTAAGTAAATATAAAAAGAATAAGATATTCATGTGTGAGGATCTTGGTCTGTGTTCGTATGAGAAACATCATAAGCTAAAAATTCTTCAGTTTCTCTCCTCTATGAGAAGTTACCGAGATTTATTAATAAAGAAAGGTTTTTCAGTTGACTATTATGACTGTCAAAACAATTTTGAAAAAAAGTATGAAGATAAATTAGAAAAATCTATAAAAAAACATAAAATAAATAAAGTAAGCCACTTTGAAATTGAAGACACGCCATTCGAAAAACGTATTAAAAAATTTATTATTCAAAAAAATCTTGAGCATAACGTAATACAAACACCTATGTTTCTTAATTCACGTGATGATTTTAAAAAATATCTGTCAAAACAAAAAAAGCCTTTCATGGCAACTTATTATAAAGAAAGTAGATTAAAATTTGACTTACTAATTGAAAACGGAAAACCTGTCGGCGGCAAATGGAGCTTTGATAAAGATAATAGAAAAAAACTCCCACAAGACCTAAAACTTCCAAAACAACCTAAATCAAGTGAAACCAAACACACAAAACATTTAAAAAACTTCATAGAAGAAAAATTTAAAAAACACCCTGGTAGTACAAATAACTTTTGGCTACCAACAACACATAAAGATGCATCAGATTGGCTGGACGATTTCATTAAAAATAAATTGAATTTATTTGGAGACTACGAAGACGCAGTAAGTCAAAGAGATAATATCCTGTTTCATAGCGCATTAAGCCCGCTTATTAATATGGGATTGATTACACCCCAAGAAATAATTAACAGATTAAAAAAATACAATGGAAAGATAAGTATTAATTCACTTGAGGGATACATTAGACAAGTTATTGGATGGCGAGAATTTATGAGAGGTATTTATCATAACTACTCGCCTAAAATGGAATCATCTAATTTTTTTAATCATAAAAGAAAACTCAAAAATGATTGGTATACTGCTGAAACAGGGATACCCCCTTTAGATCATTCAATTAAAAATGCTCTTAATTTTGGTTGGACGCATCATATTGAACGGCTAATGATACTGTCTAGTTTAATGAACTTGTGTGAAATACACCCAAAATATGTCTATAAATGGTTTATGGAAATGTTTGCTGACTCCTCTGAATGGGTGATGGTGCCAAATGTCTATGGGATGGGACTATTTAGTGATGGAGGCATCTTCGCAACCAAACCATATATTTGTGGTTCAAGCTATTATTTGAAAATGATGGACTTCAAAAAAGGAGAGTGGTGTGAGACTGTCGATGGTTTATATTGGAGATTTATAAATAAAAATAGAAAATTCTTCAGTAGCAACCCAAGACTAAATATGATGGTAAATGTATTTGATAAAATGAAACAGGATCGAAAGAAAAGAATACTACAGAAGGCAGAAATTTTTATCAGAGAGCATACAAGCTAAGCGAATTTATTTACTCAATCGCATTATCTATATTCATAAGTATAGGTCTTCCATCGTGAGCTGTACTTAGGGGAATAATTTTTCCATCATACTGCGCACACAAGGTTGGAGCACTTCTTTTCTGATTACCTAGATTGACCTCAAGATCAACTATAATTAGCTTTGCATCTTCAAATGTTTTTAAAATTTTCATATTGTCCTCCTAATAAAAATATACAAATACAATAAAGATAGATCCAAAAAGCTGTGAAATAAATAAAGCTACTGAGAAAAAATGAAGCATTTTAAATTTTTTTTCAGCCTCAACGATACCACCTTTAAATTTATCTCTATAAATATTGATTCTAGGAGTTAGATAAATGAGATTGATTAAAAAGAAAGCAGCGGAAACCAACGATATAATTAGAAAATCAATTATACTAATAACAAAAAAAACAGCACACGATAAAATAGTAATGATTAACCCATAAATGAACATTCTGGGGAAAATAACTCGTAATAACTTGCCTGCCTCATCTTCATTTAAAATTGAAAATACAGATGGGGTAACAACAGACATAAAAAAAATCGTAAATCCAATAATTAAAGAATGTAGAAAAATTCCAAATTCCAACATTATAAACTTATTTAGTATTATCTTTTGAGAGTATTTCGCTTGAATCTGTATAAGTCTCTTTATGATCTTTTTGATCAATAAGTGTTACAAATTCATGGTTAACTTCACGGTGACCCATCTCGTCGTTTCTAACAGCAATGATAACATCTTTTAATTTTGCAAACTGTGATAAACCCCAATAATCAATTGCTATCTGAGGTGCTTTAACGTTTTCAATATTTCCATTTTCAATTTCATCTAAATATTCTGTATAACTTATAATTGCTTGCTCCTCAAAATATCCCACAATCCTATGGCAGGTACGAGGTGAAACTAAATACATTAAAAAATAAAGATTAAAAAATATTCCTTGCACTACTATCACTAAAAATCTCTCAAAAACTGATGGCTTTGCAATATTAATAAAAGTCATTAAATGCATTCTTTCGTTCTCAGCTTCATCTAAAAGTGTTTTGATCCAGCCTCTATCTTGCTCCATATTTCTAAGACTTTTTAAATGATTAAGCATGCCGGCGACCATTCCAGGGACAGCTGCTACAGTCTCTAATATAACCGCTCTGTGCCCGTAACGTTTTTTAAAGAAAAGATCAGCGAAAAGACGGAGGGCTTTTGTAAATAATAGAGCTATACGGTCACTATTGTTTACCGGTTTATAGTGCTTAAACATTTCGGTCATACTAAATAGATAATATTTATTTATAGAAATTAAATACTATAAAACGGATGTTTTACTGACATTTTGTCACAGATAAGGCCATAAAAATGGCGGTCCCTACGGGATTCGAACCCGTGATCTTCTGGATGAAAACCAGATATCCTAACCGCTAGACGAAGGGACCTTATATCTTATTTATATATCTAATAATCGGTCTAAATCAATAATTGATTAACTATTTTGTGATGCGGAAATATCAATAATATGTATTTGAGGTATTTTTTTACCCCCCCACTCATTGATCTTTATTTTGCCGAATAAGCAAACTGATGAACCTTTATTTTTTATTAATTCTTCTCCAAGCTGTGTTTTTGCACTTCTAAAAGCCATCGCTTCAATAAATTTTCCTCCATCAGATTTAATAAGGCATTTAGTATGCTCCTCACCTATTTGATCAACGGTCGCGAGTATCACATTTTTAAAAATAAAAGATGGTTCAGGATTTTCTGATCCAAAAGGACCAATTTTTTCAATTTCCCTATGAACATCTAAATTGATTGCTGATGTGCTTAAAATGTCATCAGCAAATAAAATTTTATTATCTTGAATATTTATTACTTTATTGGTCAATTGCTTTTCAAAAAATTTTTCCAATTCTTCTATCTTTTCAGAATCTATTGTTAATCCAGCTGCCATTGAGTGTCCTCCGCCTTTTTTAAGCAAATTACTTTGAACAGCAGAAATAACTAACTGACCAAGATCAATACCTTTTATTGAGCGTCCAGAACCTTTAGCTTCGCCATTATTTATCGAGAAAACAATGCTCGGCTTATTAAATTTATCTTTAAGTCGACTTGCAATAATACCAATTACCCCCTCATGCCATCCTTCACCAGATACGATCAGTAGTTTATTTTTTAGTTTTTTATCATCAACTTGGGCGATAGCTTGATCTAAAACATAACTTTCTATAGTACGTCTCTCAGAATTAAATTTATCTAAATCGTTTGAGATGCTATCGATTTTACTTTTTTCGCTTTCAGTTAATAAGTCTGTGCCAAAGTTTGAAAAACCTAATCTTCCGCCAGCGTTAATTCTTGGACCAATCTTGAAACCAAGATCATGAACACTTACTTTTGATTTTATTTTTGATTTTTCAATCAATGAATTTAAACCTGGATTTAATCGTTTTTGTATTACGTCGATTCCTTTTGAAACTAGAATTCGATTTAATCCTTTTAGTGGAACAGCATCGCAAACTGTTCCTAAAGCAACAAGATCTAACAAAGCAATAAGGTTTGGTTCTTTTAGGTCATTTTTTTTAAACCAATCTTCACGTCTTAATTTCCGGTTAAGCCCGATAATGAACATATAAGTTACACCAACTGCAGAAAGATAGTTTAATCCTGAATTATCGTCCATTCTGTTTGGATTTATAATTGCTGTTGCTTTTGGTAGTTTTATTTCTGGAATGTGATGATCTAAGACAATTACATCCATACCTTGCTCTCTCGCATATTCAATCTCAGAAAAGGCCATTGTTCCGCAATCGACGGTAAAAATAATTTTTACATCTCTTTTTTTAAAATTTGAAAAAGTATCTACACTGGGTCCATATCCTTCACTAAATCTATCGGGTATATGAAATTTTAGATTCACTGAAATTTGTTTAAAATAATTAATTAAAGTCGAAGTCGAGGTTGAGCCATCAACATCATAGTCGCCAAATACTGCAATTCTTTCTTTATTAATTATTGCCTGATAAAGTCTCTCACAGGCTTTTTCCATATCCGCTAAAACGTATGGATCAGGTAAACTTTCTTTTAATGAGGGACTTATATAAGAAATAATGTCGTCTAAATTTACTTTTCTAATACTTAGTAATTTAGCAACTAGCGGGCTTACTTCGTAACTTTGCGAAATATATTCCGTATCTTTTTCGCTATATTCCTTTAAAGACCATTTTTTATTTGTTAGAGAAAAAAAATCTTCGTCGAAAGAATCTTTTCCCATAGTTCAATCTTTTTTGTGATAAGTCTCGATATACTGAGATGAGGCTTCGCCAGTTCTTAGAACTAATGAATGGGTTATGTAGTGACTGCTGTCAGATCTTACTCCTCTAACCATAGTCCCTTCTGTTACACCTGTAGCAGAAAAGATAATATCGCCGTGTGCAAGTTCATTAAGATTATATTTTTTTTCTAGGTCTTTAATACCAATCTTTTCAGCTCTGTTTTTTTCATCGTCATTGTTGATTACAAGTCTAGTTTGCATTTGACCGCCAATGCATTGCAGTGCTGCAGCAGCTAAAACTCCTTCAGGAGCTCCGCCGATGCCAAGGTAAATGTCAACTGGATTATGTTCTTGTGTTGTCATAATTACTCCTGCTACATCGCCGTCAGGAATAAGAACAATTTTTGAGCCGATTGTTCTTAAAGATTCAATTATATCATCGTGTCTGGGCCTTTCTAATACACAGGCAGTAACTTCACTAATTTTAACTTTTTTAGCTTCCGCGATACTTTTTATGTTATCTTCGACAGCTGCATCAAGATCTATTACATCTTTAGGAAGACTACTACCAACTGCAATCTTATTCATGTAAGTGTCTGGCGCATAGAGCAACCCTCCTTTTTGAGCTGCAGCTACTACAGATAATGAATTTGGCATGCCCTTAGCTGTGATAGTGGTTCCTTCTAAAGGATCTAACGCAATATCAACTTCGTGATTTCTGCCTGTTCCTACTTCCTCGCCAATATAAAGCATTGGCGCTTCATCTCTCTCACCTTCACCAATAACAATTCTGCCATCAAAATCAATTGCGTTTAAAGCTGTTCTCATTGCGTCTACAGCAACTTGATCTGCTGCTTTTTCGTCACCAAGACCTATTAATTTAGATGATGCAATTGCAGCCTTTTCAGTTGCAGCTACAATTCCTGATGCATATTGAGTTGATATTACGGTCATAACGAATCTTCAATTCTGATAAATTTAACAGATGAGCTTACTTCTGGTAATCTTTTTATCTGCTTAATAGATGATAAAAGCGAAGATTCTTTTACTGTGTGAGTTATCAAAATAATTTCAGCAAAATTTGACCTTTTCGATGGCTTTTGAATTATACTTTCAATCGAAATTTTTCTTTTTGATAGAGCTTTTGAAATTTTTGCCATTACCCCGGCTTTATCTTTGGCTGTAATTCTCAAATAATATGGAAATGACAAATCATCAATTTTCTGGATTTTTAACTTCTTTTTCTTTTTCATTGATACGCCCAATGGATAATTATAAGTACCTCTTATAATGTCCATAAGGTCTGACATAACAGAGGCTCCCGTTGGTCCAGCTCCAGCGCCAGGGCCCTCAAAAATATTTTTTCCAATTACTAAGTCATTTACAACAACAGCATTAATCTCGTTACTCACTTTTGCAATATCTGATTTTAGTTTAACAAAACAAGGATGAACTCTTTGTTCGATCTTACTTAATTTTTTAGAAGCTACTGATAACAATTTTATTGAGTATCCCAATTCTTTTGCAAAAACAAAATCATATTTATCAATCTTAGTAATACCTTCTATAAAAGTAGCTTTAAAATTTACAGGAATGTCAAAAGCAATACTTGATAACAATGTGATCTTATGAGCTGCATCAATACCCTGAATATCAAATGTTGGATCTAATTCAGCAAAACCTTTTTTTTGAGCATCATTTAATACATTTTTAAAATCTCCCGCATTATTTTCCATCTTTGTTAAAATGTAGTTACAAGTACCATTCAAAATACCATAAATTTTGCTTATTTTATTAAGTCGCAAATTTTCTCTTACAGCTTTTACAATTGGTATACCGCCAGCAATAGCTGCTTCATAATTGAGACAAACATTATTTTGTTCAGCAATTTTAGATAACTCATTTCCATGTACTGCAAGCAAAGCTTTATTAGCGGTAATTACATGTTTTTTATTTTGGAGTGCTTTTTTAACAACGTTATATGCTATTCCCTTTGAGCCACCAATGAGCTCAATTAAAATATCTACATTGTCATTTGTTGCTAATGACATTGTATCAGTTGTTAACGGTAGAGACTTAACTGATAAACTTCTTTTTTTTCTTAAGTTCTTAACAGCAATTTTAATTACATTGATATTTGCAGTTTTTTGAGAGGGCGATTTAAAATTTTTTAATTGTTTGAGAAATCCCGATCCAACTGTTCCAAGTCCTGCGATTCCGACACCATAAGTTTTACTCATCAATTTCAACCTTTTCTGGTACGCTCTCTAAATCTGGTTTCTGAGCATTTTCTTGATCATCTAAAATTAATTCTGCAGCATTCGGGTTGATAAAAAACTCGTAAAAGGAAAAATTTTTTGCTGATGAGCAGGCATTGAAAGTAAATAAAAATAAAAATAAATTAAAAATAATTATTATTTTTTTTCTCATTCTATTCCTAACCTCTCATCATAATCATTCATAAGATTAAAATTTTGAACTGCTTGTCCAGCAGCACCTTTTACCAAATTATCTAAAACACTAACAATGCATAATTTATTTTCTTTATATCCCTTTTTTAATCCTATGACTAAGTTATTGGTACCAACTACTTCTCTAGAGGAAGGAATTTCGTTCATCGGTAGCAATTGTATAAAATGCTCATCATTAAATCTTTTTTGTAATATATCGTAAATATCATTTTGAGATACCTCATTTGTGTCGATATATATGTTACTCAAAATACCTCTTTCAACAGGTAATATATTAGCCGCAAAGAAAACTTCAGTTTGAATATTTTTGATTTTACTTAGTTCTTGGTTTATTTCAGCTATGTGTTTGTGATCACCAATACCATAGGTTCTGATATTTTCATTTACTTCCTTAATTAACTCTTTTTTTCCCTTTGTTTTACCTGCACCTGAGTAACCTGATTTTGAGTCAATAACGATATCGTCGGTTTTAATTGCATTTTGTTTTATCAATTCAATTAGTGGGATTAAGATGCTAGTTGCATAGCAGCCAGGGTTTGCAATATGCTTACATTTTTTTATCTTATTTCTATTAAACTCTGTTAACCCATATTGAAATTCATCGTTTACCTCAAAGTTGCCGTGTTTAAAGCCATACCAGTTTTCATAATCATTTTTATCATCAAGTCTAAAATCTACTGAAAGGTCAATTATACTGACATCTGATTTCAATAGATCGCTTCTTTTGTGAAGATTTTCATTTGGCAAGCAATTAAATACATAATCAATGCTAATAAAATTTATGTCTTCATAGCTTTTGTATTTGAGTGGTGTTTGTATACCAACAGAGTCATGGATTTGAACTGTCTCACCTGCAGACTTGTTAGCAGATAAAGCAACAATCTCAATATGAGGGTGGTTGAGGCAAATTTTGATTATTTCTTGTCCTACAAAACCACTAGCACCTAATATAGCTACGTTTTTCATAATTAATTTTTAATTTTAAAATAGAAGTTTGAAAAAAATTATCTTTTTGAGAATTGGAAACGTCTACGCGCTTTACGTCTACCATATTTTTTTCTTTCAACAATTCGAGAATCTCTAGTAAGTAAACCTTCAGTCTTAAGGATTGGTCTTAAGTTTGGATCTAGCAGAGTTAGAGCTTTTGAAATTCCATGTCTGACAGCACCAGCCTGACCAGACATTCCGCCACCGCTAACTGTAACTGTTGTGTCAACATTCGTTTTTTTGTTCGTAAGTTCAAGCGGCTGATTAACTAACATGTTTAAAACAGGTCTTAAAAAGTATTTATCTACATCCTTACCGTTTATTACAATTTTTCCAGATCCATCTTTTATCCATACTCTTGCTACAGCATTCTTTCTTTTGCCTGTTGCATAAGATCTACCTAAATTGTCTAGTACAGGTTTAGCTAAATTTTCTTCAGTATTGTTATTCATAGTTTCGTTCATTAAACTACATCCTGTATGTTATATGTTTTAGGATTTTGAGCCTCGTGTGGATGCTTATCTCCTACATATACTTTCATATTAGATAGCTGCTTTCTTCCT
Organism: uncultured Pelagibacteraceae bacterium; assembly: GCA_902523455.1. Taxonomy (GTDB): domain Bacteria; phylum Pseudomonadota; class Alphaproteobacteria; order Pelagibacterales; family AG-422-B15; genus CACNXQ01. The sequence continues at coordinate 84,967 of CABYZG010000005.1, read as the reverse complement.
AGCGGCCCTTTAGGAATCATTCTCTTAACAGCTAATCTTACAAGCCGATCTGGAAATTTTCCCTCTAATATCTTTCTAGCATTGATGCTCTTAATACCTCCAGGATATCCGGTGTGTCTATAATAAGTTTTGTCATCGAGTTTTTTGCCTGTAAGCTTAATTTTTTCAGCATTAATTATAACAACGTTGTCACCACAATCCACATGTGGCGTATACGTGGGCTTATGCTTTCCTCTTAAAATATTTGAGACATTTGTAGCCAGTCTGCCCAATACTATGTCTTTTGCATCTATCAAGAGCCAATCTTTCTTAATGTCCTCTTTTCTTAGAGACGCTGTTTGCTTTAGTGTCTTAGATGTAGTCATATAGTTGCTTATTAGAGAATACAGTAAAATATGTCAACAACATATATTTATATAATAAATTCATATATTTAATTAATGGTATTATAATACTTTTTAAATTATTACGCTTTACATAAGTCTTAGAGTGTTATTCAATATATTGTCGAGTTTAATACAGCTTGCGGACTTATACAGCTAAGCCATCAGCCGCACATAGTATTATGATGCGGTTTTTTTGTTTGCTGTGAAACTCGAAGTAAATATAAATAGAGGTATAAAAATGGCAAAAAATAAATTTAATCCAGCAGATTCTGTAAACCCTGAAACAATTGCATTGCATGGAGGTGATTACAGGAGTGACCCTTCTACAACATCAGTAGCTGTTCCAATTTATCAAACAACTTCATATCAGTTCCATAACACTGAACATGCAGCTAACTTATTTGGAGCTAAAGATTTTGGCAATATTTATACAAGAATAATGAACCCTACAGTTGATGTTCTTGAAAAAAGAGTTGCAGCAATGGAAGGTGGTGTAGGAGCATTATGCGTTAGTTCTGGCCAATCAGCATCTATGTTAAGCATTCAAAATTTAGTCAAAGCTGGGGATAATATTGTTAGTTCAACAGATTTATATGGTGGAACATGGAATTTATTTGCTAACACAATGAAAGATTTAGGAATTGAAGTTAGGTTCGCTGACCCTACAGATCCTGAAAGTTTTCGAAAAATGACAGATGATAATACACGTGCGTATTACGCTGAAACCTTACCTAATCCAAAACTAAAAGTTTTTCCAATCAGAGAAGTTGCAGATATAGGAGACGAATACAATATACCTCTAATTGTAGATAATACTGCAGCGCCAGTAATATGTAAGCCAATTGAGCATGGTGCAACTATCGTTGTACATTCACTTACTAAATTCATAGGTGGTCATGGCACTACTATTGGAGGAATAATTGTTGACAGTGGAAAATTTGATTGGGCTAAAGACCCCAAAAGACAACCTATGTTAAATAACCCTGATCCAAGTTATCATGGTATGATATGGACAGAATTTGCAAAAGCAGTTGGTCCGATCGCTTACATCGTAAGAGCTAGGTTTGTAGGTTTGAGAGACTTAGGTCCAGCTCTACCACCACAAAGTGCATTTCAAATAATTCAAGGTTTAGAAACAGTTTCTTTGAGAATGGAAAAGCATTGCTCTAATGCTGCAAAGGTGGCTGAGTATCTATCTAAACATAATAAAGTTTCACGGGTAATCTATGCTGGTCTTGATGAAGGTGAAGCTGGTGAAAGAGCAAACAAATACCTTAAGGGAGGGCATGGAGCACTCTGTGGTATTGAACTTAAAGGCGGTAAAGCGAGTGGTGAAAAGTTCATAAATAATTTAAATATGTTCTATCATGTTGCAAATATTGGTGATGCTCGAAGCTTAGCTATTCACCCAGCATCAACAACCCACTCTCAGCTATCAGATGATGATATGGAAGCAGCTGGAGTAAATCCTAGTTATGTGAGACTTTCAATTGGAATAGAACATATCGATGATATCATCGAAGACCTAAAGAATGCTTTAGACGCGGCATAATTTAACTTAAAGTCTCTTCATTAAAATTTTTTTGAAGAGACTTTTTGCTTAACATCCACATTGATAGTGAAATCAAAAATAAAATAATTGAATTCCCCTGATGAGCTAGTGCTAAATGCCAAGGAATATTTTGAAATGTCATCATAACTCCAAGCAGAATTTGCAATATGAAAGTAAAATTGAATGCCAGTAATAAATAACTTTTACTAATGGCGCCATTTTTTTTATATAAAATATAATTTATATATATAACTATTAAGAGAATTAATAATGCTGATGTTCGATGAACAAAGATTATGTATTCTCTCGTCTCAAAAAAATTAACAAAACCACTCAAAAGATTGTTTTCAATTAAAGGAAAAATATTACCATCATACATTGGCCAAGTATTAAATAATAACCCTGAGTGAGTACCTGAAACAAAAGCGCCATAGGCAATTTGTAAGAAAATAAATAAAAATAATAATAAAAATAAAAATGCATTTCCTGGTTTATAATAAAACTTTTTGTTACTGATATATTTCATATTAGAATCTAAGAGCGTTTGAAAAGTAATACCTAAAATAACAAAAGCCATAGTAAGATGCATTGCTAAACGATATTGACTAACGTCAATTCTCCCAACTAAGCCACTTTTTACCATATACCAACCAATGACGGCTTGCACGCCCAAGAGAAATCCGATTGAGAATATTCTTAATTGATAGTTTCTGTCAATTTTCTTTTTAATTAACAAATAAATTAGAGGTATTAAATACAGAGCACCTATCAACCTTGCAAAAAATCTATGAAACCATTCCCAAAAATATATTACTTTGAATTCATTTAGTGTCATAGTGCTATTCACAAGCATAAATTCATCAATTTGTTGATATTTGCTGAATTCTACTTGCCATTGGTAATTGTTTAATGGATACATCACGCCTGTAATTGGTAGCCACTCTGTTATCGATAGGCCTGAATCAGATATTCTTGTATACCCACCAATAAGTATAATCGCGCAAATAGAAACTATAAGAGACAAGAGCCAAATTGAAAATATATTGATTTTCATAATTTAAATTATTAAATATTTAATATGCAAAAAACAAAAAAACTACTTAGTATTATTATCTTTATACTTATGATGTTTTTATATTGTATAGTAGTTATGGCTTTTTTAATTAAAATCAACTTTAATCATTGGCTAATAGAATTTATTGTTTACTTTATATTAGGTATTATCTGGGTTTTCCCTTCAATATATATTTTAAGACCATTTAAAAAAAAATGATAAGAAAAAAAAATGACTCTTCCAAGATGAAAGAGGTAAGAAAAAGGATCGATAAGATTGACTCTCAGATTTTACCATTGATGGTTAAAAGATCTCAATTGGTAAATAGAGCACTTAGTCTTAAAACAAGAAAATCTGAGATTATCGATTCAAAGAGGATAAATGAGATAAAAAAGAAAGTTTCAAATCAAGCAAAAAAACTTGGTGCAAATCCAAAATTGATTAGTGATATTTGGGTATCGATAATTAAAAACTTTATTAATTTTGAGAAAAAAAATTTTAAAAAATAGCTATTTACTATGAGGTGGAAGTTTCTTTTCCACAAACCATTCATGTTTTTTGGTTGCCGGGTTATACTTCTTCATCCTTAACTTGTCTTTTGCTTTTAAACCAGAAGTTGGCTTTTTTGCATAATAATAAAACTTGCTATCAGTTTTTTCCTCAGGAACTAGGCGTACCTTTACAGTAGATTTTTTTGCCATTATTTATTATCAAGCTTTTTTCTTAGTTGAACCAAATCATCCAAAACATTCATTAATTTTTTTCTTTTTGAATCATTAATGGAATGCTGAGGGTAACTTTGTTGTTCAAGGTGATCATTATTATCTTTTTTTATTTCTGTAAAGATCTTATTTTCCGTCTGCATAATTAATAATTTTTTTGTACCATTTTCCTTGATTACTTTTTGAACCCCTCTAATTGTATATCCATCGTTGTACAAAAGACTTTTAATACCCTTTAATAATTTTACATCTTCAGGCCTGTAATATCTGCGGCCACCACCTCTTTTGATTGGCTTTATTTGTACAAACTTTGTTTCCCAAAATCTTAGTACATGTTGTGGTAACGACAAATCTTTTGATACTTCACTTATAGTTCTAAAAGCTTCGGGTGACTTTGAACTCATTTAATTACTGCCTCTGAATTTATTTTATTTCTTGTATTAACTTTTGACTTCAATACGTTAGAGGCGCGAAAAGTTACAACGCTTCTAGCTGTTATGGGAACTTCCTGGCCTGTTTTAGGATTTCGACCAATTCTCTCTTTTTTTTGCCTTACTACGAATGTACCAAACGATGAAATTTTTACATCATCTCCATTAATTAAACTTTTTAAAATTTCTCCAAAAACTGAATCAACGAGTGTGGCGGACTCATTTCTAGAAAGACCAACATTTTTGAAAACAGCCTCACTAAGTGTTGATCTAGTAGTTGTCTTATCCATAAGAAAAATTATATTAAATTAATAACTTATAACAATATATTAATTACTTTTTTTACTAATTAAATAGCTATTTTATTTTGCATTTCATTCACATATTTCTTAATTTTCTCGTTTACATCATTTTCAAGTAAAGAATATATTATGTCCGCAGCATAAGAAACGCCCTTAAACTCTGATTGGCCATGACACTTTACAACCAGAGCATTAAGTCCCATAAATATACCACAATTATGTACTCTTGGATCTAATCTTTCGCGTACTGATCTTAGAGAGATTGACGATAATATATAGCCTAACTTTGATAAAATTGAGCTTTGATATGCATTGTTCAGGTGACTTTGAAATAACTTTGCAGTTCCTTCTGCTGTCTTCAAAGCTATATTGCCAGTAAAACCGTCAGTCACAACAACATTAGTTTTGCCTAGAGAAATATCATTTCCTTCAATATATCCTGAGTAATTAATCAAGTCTGATTTCTTAAGTTCTTGTAATCTGTCAGAGGCATTTTTAATCTCTTCATTTCCCTTTATTTCCTCTTTGCCGACATTTAATATACCTACAGATGGTTTATTTATTTTGAATAGTATACTTGCCAGACTTGAGCCAAGAATTGCACTATCTACTAAATACTTTGAACTTAATTTAGTATTTGCACCAAGGTCTAAAACTATGGACTCTCCTTTCATATTTGGCCATATTGATGCAATTGCGGGACGCTTTATTTCCGATAATGTTTTGATATTCAACAATGACAAAGTCATTAATGCTCCAGTATTACCAAATGAGAGTACAGCGTCTGTTTCATTCTCTTGAGTAGATTTAATAGCCAAATGCATACTTGAATGTACTTTTGACTTTATAACTTCAGATGGTTTGTCGTCCATTGCAATGCTTTCTGAACAATCAATTATTTCAGAAGCTGACTGGAGTTTTTTAAATTTTTTTAAATATTTAAGTATCGACTCTTTATTTCCGAATAAATAAAATTTATAATTAATGTTCCTTAATAAAGACTGTTCTAAACCTTTTAAAATTTCTTTTGTTTTGGTTTCACTCCCCAATATGTCAACCGCTAATTTAAATATCTTTTTCAAAATACTAACCAAATTTTATAAATTCAAAATTGCAGTCAATATTTTCCTTTTCAGACATACTCTGAAATTTTTTTATATTATTAATTATATATTTTGCAAACATACTAACATTCTTTTTATCAGATGAATTTCCTTTAAATATATTATTTAAGATTGTTTGCTCTAGCAATGATTTATCATCTTCTTTTTCTACAAGATCCAGACTTTTACTATATTGTGACAACCTGCCATAAAAAGCCCTGATAAATAGTTTCATTTTTTTATTAACTGCAATATCTCCGAATCCCATTTCTCTAAGATTATTCTCAAAATCATTAAACATATAATCAAATAACATTTGTGATAAAGATGATTTATAAATATTTTTGCTCCTATAAAAATAAAAAATCATAAATGCATGAAATATTATCAAATCAAACCTGGTTTCAAAGCTGTCATCTAATTCATAATCAATGTAAAAAAATTTTGATCTCGATATTTCAACAATATTCTGATAGATTTTTTCTATATTATGGTCTGTATTTTTAAATAACATTATGATTTTTAAATTTTGCAATTTTATTTTACTGTTCTTAATCTTATATAGTTGCTCTCCCATAAATAAGCAACATGGTTATCTATTGGATGATTTGCTTATTTCTTCAGAAGAAATATTAGAATTTGAGGTAAAAAGTACTACAAAAAACGAAGTGCTTAACGTTATGGGTTCGCCATCCATAGAGATACAAGATATAGAGAATGTATGGATTTATCTTTTATCTTTGAAAGAAAAAAAAGTTTTCAACGAAGATGAATTACTTTTTCAGAGTATTTATAGATTTGAATTTGACGATAATGGAATATTAATTGATCAAACCTTATTGACTGTTGATAATTTTAATAAAATTGCTTTTGCATCTGAAGAAACGAAAGTAGATAGAAATGCCTACGGAATTACTGACCAACTCTATGATGCATTCACGAGGGGTCAATAAATTCTCGATTACAATGCAGCCAACAATAATAATGCTACAATATTTGTAATTTTGATCATTGGATTGACTGCTGGACCTGCAGTATCTTTATATGGATCACCTACAGTATCTCCTGTAACTGCAGCTTTATGGGCCTCAGATCCTTTACCGCCAAAATTTCCATCTTCAACATATTTCTTAGCATTGTCCCAAGCGCCGCCTCCAGCAGTCATTGAGATTGCAACAAATATACCTGTAACAATTACACCGAGCAACATCGCACCTACTGCAGAAACAGCTGCATTCTGATCAGCTACAATTGAAACAATAAAGAAAAGTATTATGGGTGACAATACAGGCAACATAGATGGAATTATCATTTCTTTAATTGCTGAACGAGTAAGCATATCGACTGATCTGGAGTAATCAGGCTTTGAATCACCTGTCATAATACCGGGATTGTCAGCAAATTGTTTTCTAACTTCTTCAACTACTGCACCACCTGCTCGGCCAACAGCCATCATTCCCATTGACGCAAATAAGTACGGCAATAGCCCACCAATTAGTAAACCAACCACGACATAAGGATTTTCAAGGCTAAAGTCTGGTGTTAAGTTTTCAACTAATTTTAAATCTTCTACATACGCTGCAAATAAAACAAGCGCACCTAAACCTGCTGAGCCAATTGCATAACCCTTTGTAACTGCTTTTGTTGTATTTCCAACTGCATCAAGCGCGTCAGTAGTTTTTCTTACATTTTCATCTAAATTTGACATTTCTGCTATACCACCAGCATTATCTGTGACAGGACCATATGCATCAAGCGCGACAACCATTCCAGCTAGTGCAAGCATTGCAGTTACTGCAATTGCAATTCCAAATAAGCCTGCCAACTGAAAAGTCATTACAATACCAATTACAATTACTAATGCTGGGAGCGCTGTTGCTTCCATAGAAACTGCCAGTCCCTGGATTACATTTGTCCCGTGACCAGTTGTGGATGCCTTTGCAACACTTTGAACAGGTCTATAATTAGTTCCTGTATAATATTCAGTTATCCAAATAAGAAGTCCCGTAATCACAATTCCAATTATTGAACACAAATAAAGCGAAGTTCCAGAAAATGTCGTTTCACCAAAAGTAAATTCTTTTGACATATCGCCTAATACTATTTGAGTCACTGGATAAATAAAAATCAATGAGAGTATTGCTGATGCTATAAAACCTTTATATAGCGCGCCCATAATACTTTGAGATGAACCTAGTCTTACAAAAAAAGTACCAATAATTGAAGCTACCAAACAACTCCCTCCTATTGCCATAGGGTAAATAGTCATCATGTGAGCAATTTCACCAGAAAAGAATATAGTAGCTAGAACCATTGTCGCTACAATTGTTACGGCATAGGTCTCAAATAAATCAGCCGCCATGCCTGCACAGTCTCCCACATTATCCCCAACATTATCAGCTATAACTGCTGGATTTCTGGGATCATCTTCAGGAATACCTGCTTCAACTTTGCCAACTAAATCAGCTCCAACATCTGCTCCCTTAGTAAAAATTCCACCTCCAAGTCTTGCAAATATGGAAATTAGTGAAGCGCCAAACCCTAAAGCAACAAGCGCATGCTTGAGTGTCTCTTCAGATACAGAATAAGTGTCTAAAATGGCATAGTAAACTGATATAGATAACAATGCCAAACCAGCAACAAGCATACCAGTAACAGCACCTGCTTTGAAAGCAACATTTAGACCTTTTCCTAAACTCTCACTGGCTGCCTGAGCTGTTCTAACATTAGCTCTTACGGAAATTATCATTCCAATGTAACCTGCCGCACCTGAAAGTATTGCGCCGATTAAATAACCTCCAACAACCCAAAAATCTCTAAAAAATAAATATAAAAGAACACAGATAACTGCACCTACAATAGCAATAGTTGTATATTGTCTATTTAGATATGCTTGGGCACCAATTTGAATTGCTGATGAAATTTCTTGCATTTTTTCACTACCAGGATTTGATTTTAAAACTGAATTTCCAGCCCAAAATCCATAAATAATTGATAGTATTCCTGAGAAAATAATTAGGCTTAATATACTCATATCTTATGTCCTTAATTGTTTATTGCTGGTTGAGAAAATGCCAAAAATTACATAAATATGCAACTTTTATTTTATTCTAATTTTATCTAAGGTTATCAAGTACTCCATTTAGTAGTGTAGCCTCTTTACTGCCAAAAAAATGATTTGATATCAATAAATACTCTGAAATAACAATTTTTTTTGAAATTTCTTTTTTTACTTCAATCTCATAAATTGCACATCTGAAAATAGATAATAATAATTTATCAAATGATTGGACTTTACTTTTATCCTTAAGCGAACTTTTTAAGATCAAATCTATTGTTTTCAGATGTAAATAAACACCCTTTAAAATTTCTTTAGTGAGTAAAAGTTTGGAATTATTTATTTTCTTTTTAAAATCACTATTTTCAACAATGTGTAAAAGTAATTCTTCAAAAGAATCATCCATACCTCTTTTATTAATAGTAAACTCATAAAGAGCCTGAACAGCTAAAAGCCTTTGATATGATTTTATATCAGACATTAATTTTTAATTTTTTAAAACTGATATAGCCGCTAAAACTGCTTCTTTTGCTCTATTGAGTTTTTTTGAAGATCGCTCAGTTGCTTGCTTAATGCTTGAACATGTAAGAACAGTGTTGGAAACTGGAATTCTATTTTTAACAGATATTGAAAGCAGTGAATTTGTAATAGCATTTGCAATAAACTCATAATGATCTGTCTTACCTTTAATAATACAGCCCACCGCAATAACTGCATCGTATTTTTTTCTTTTTAGAAGTATCGCAATTTGAACAGGGATTTCAAGTGATCCGTTTACCCTAAATACATCGTATTTAAAATTTAGTCTTTTTAACTCAGTAACTGCACCATTCAATAAGCCTTCTGTTATTTTGGGATAAAAAGTCGAGGCTACTATTAAGAATTTATATTTTTTAGTCATTTATAGTATTTAAAAATTTTGTCTCAATAATTTCAATATCAAAAGCATCTAAACCAATAAATTTCCATTCAGTATTCGTGAGAAGTATCATTTTTTTTACTCCAATTTCTGATAGGATTTGCGCTCCCATACCATAAATTCTAAGTTCGTCACTCGTATTTTGTATTCGATTGTCTGAATTTGATTGTTTTGTTATTAAATTATTAATTATAGATTTACCAGTATCTCTTATTAAGATAATGACTCCTCTATTTTCTTTTTCAATGATCTTAATAGCTTTGCGCAATGAAGCATCATCACTTCCATAATTTCCAAATAAATTATCAAAGTAGTCTGTAACATGTACTCTAACCATAATCGGATTTCCATCACTTAAATCTCCTTTTGATAGTACAATTTGCTCGGTCCCATCATAGAGTGACTCATATATTTTGATATTAAATTTATTACCTGAGTCTAAATTTATTTCTGAGTCATAAGATTTTTTAATAAACTTATCTTTATTTCTTCTATGTGAAATTAAATCCACTATCCTTCCTATTTTGATGCTATGTTTTTTTGAAAATTCAATAAGGTCAGGTACTCTAGCCATAGTGCCATCATCATTCATAATTTCGCAAATAACTCCCGCTGGCGTATACCCGCTAAGTCTGGCTAAATCAACCGATGCTTCAGTGTGACCAGCTCTCATTAATACACCTCCGTCTCTCGCAACTAATGGAAATACATGTCCAGGGCTCATAATATCTTTTTTTGATTTATTTTGATCAATTGCAGTTTGTATTGTTACAGCTCGGTCTTGCGCAGAAATACCCGTTGTTACACCCTCTTTTGCCTCTATGGATATTGTAAATGCAGTAGTGTCGCGCGAGTCATTATTTTGTGACATCAAAGGTAAATCAAGTTCCTTTACTCTATCCTCTGTAAGCGATAAACAAATCAAACCCCTGCCATGAGTTGCCATAAAGTTTATTGCTTTATCGTCAACTTTTGCTGCAGGTATGATCAAATCTCCCTCATTTTCACGGTCTTCATCATCGACCATAATTACCATTTTACCAAGTTTTTGGTCTTCAATTATTTCTTCAATAGATGATATAAATTCATTATTCATAAGCAATATAGGTCAACTGTTTTGCGTAACATATCTTGCAAGCATATCTACTTCAAGATTTATTCTATCGCCTACTTTTAATTTATTAAGATTAGTTTTTTTCCATGTGTATGGAATTATATTAAGATAAATTTCACCTTTTTTAAAATTATTGATAGTAAGAGAAATACCATTAATGGCAATAGACCCTTTTTTTGCGATAAACTTACTTAGTTTTTTAGAAATTTTGAATTTTAACTCATAAGAGCCACCAATTTTTACTGATGATACTAATGAAGCAGTATCATCTACATGTCCAAAAACGAAATGCCCACTAATTTCATCTCCAACTCTAAGAGATTTCTCAATATTTACTAGATCGCCTATTTTTATATGATTAAAGTTTGTACAATTTACTGTCTCTTTTGAAACATCAAAGCTAAGTCTTGTTTTTTTAGATAATTTTTTTTTAGATGTAACAGTTAAACATACTCCATTACAGCAAACTGAGCTTCCTTTTTTTACATCTTTAAAGTTAAGATCAGTATCAAGTACAAGCTGATAGTCTTTTCTTTTTTTATACTCTTTAACAATTCCTATATTTTCTATTATTCCCGAAAACATCGATTATTTTTTCCTGTAAATTGATAATTGGTCATTATCAATCGATTTAACATCAATTAACTTAAATTTTTTTAAATTTTCAATACTATCAATATCTAAATTTGAAATAGCATTAATACCTTTATTTCCCATTATTTTGCTCGCCCTAAACCAAGCTATTTCGTCAATTAGATTTTCATTCAATAGAGAAGCTGATAATTTTGAGCCTCCTTCAACCAACACTCTCATATACCCTAAATCAGATATTTTTCTTATGACAGTATTGATATCTAACACATTATTTACTTCTTTAATTTTTATATACTTTATATTCTTTGAATTTAAAATTTTTTTCTTCATTTTATCAGAATGAAAAATATATATTTTACGGTTTTTATTGCTAAATATTTTTAAATTATGATTTAAATCTAGTCTTCTATCTAAAACAAATATATCAGGAGATCTTTCACTTAATCCTTCAAGCCTACAATCTAATATGGGGTTATCTTTTCTTATTGTGCCAGTTCCTACAATCAAACATTCGTTCAACGATCTTAATTTATGGCCAAACATTCGTGAAGTTGAATTAGTGATCCATTTACTTTCGTAATAATTTGTCGCAATCTTACCATCAGCTGTTGATGCAATTTTAAGCGTTATAAATGGCTTACGATCTTTTATTGAATTAAAAAAAATATTATTTAATTCTTCTACTTTATCTCCAAAATTTTTAATAATAACGTTAATACCAGCTGATCTTAACTTTTTTACTGAATTATTATTAACTAGGGGATTTTTATCAACATGAGAGATGATCACTTTTGCAAATTTGAGTTCTATAATTTTATCAACACAAGGAGGGGTTTTACCTTCATGCGAACATGGTTCTAGAGTGCAATACAAATGAGCACCTTTAATATCTTTTTTATTTTTAATTTGGTTTAGTGCATGAATTTCAGCGTGAGGTACACCTTTAGGCTGTGTCCAACCTCTTGACAAAATTATACCGTTGTTAACAATTACTGCTCCTACCGGAGGGTTTGGATACGTTGTACCAATGGCCCTTAGTGCCATCCTTTCTGCGATTCTAAGATAATTTTTTTCACTCAAATGCTAACCTAATCTTCAGTGGAAGAAATTACACCTAAAAACTCTTCAAAATCTTTTGCCTCGCGGAAATTTTTATAGACTGATGCAAAACGAACATATGCGACAGAGTCAATACTTTGTAATCCTTCCATAACAATTTCACCTATTACATCTGACGAAACCTCTGTTTCACCTAAACTCTCAACTCTTCTAACTATACCACTAATCATTCTATCAACTCTTTCATTGTCAACTGGTCTTTTTCTTAGAGCTATTTGCACTGATCTTTCTAGTTTATCACGATCAAATGGAACTTTCTTTCCTGATTTTTTAAGAACAGTCAGTTCCCTCAGTTGTATACGTTCAAATGTCGTAAAGCGTGCACCACATGCAGAGCAAAACCTTCTTCTTCTTATAGCAGAATTGTCCTCCGTAGCTCGAGAGTCCTTAACTTGGGTATCATTATTTCCACAAAATGGACACTTCATATCGTCACCTAATTATAAATTGGAAATTGATTACAGAGATTTATCACTTTCTCTTTTACTATTTTTTCAACTTTACTATTATCATTTGGGTTTTGTTTTAATCCTGATAACGTTTCAAGGATTAAATTTCCAACAGTTTCAAACTCCTTTTCTTTAAAACCTCTTGTCGTTGCTGCTGGAGTCCCTAACCTGATTCCAGAAGTTATTTTTGGGGGTTTCGGGTCCTTTGGTATTCCGTTTTTATTACATGTAATGTGAGCTTCCTCAAGACTTGTTGAAGCGGCTTCGCCTGTCAGGTCCATTGGGGTTAAATCAACCAATATTAGATGCGTGTCTGTACCTCCAGAAACAATTTTGAGACCACCATCTACTAGTGTTTGACTAAGGGTTTGAGCATTTTTAATAACTTGTTTTATATATTCTTTAAATTCTGGTTTTAGAGCTTCACCAAAGGCAACAGCTTTACCTGCTATTACATGCATTAGAGGTCCACCTTGATACCCTGGGAATACAGCTGAATTAAATTTTTTGCCTAAGTCTTTATTATTAGAAAGTATCATGCCACCTCTAGCACCTCTTATTGTTTTGTGAGTTGTCGAAGTAACGACATCTGCAAATTCTATAGGATTAGGATACTCTTCAGCTGCAACTAATCCTGAAAAATGAGCCATATCTACATGCAGATATGCTCCTACCAAGTCACAAATTTCACGAAATCTTTTAAAGTCTATAATTCTCGAGTAAGCACTTCCACCTGCAATAATTATTTTAGGTTTATGTTCTTTTGCGAGCGACTCAACTTCATCATAATTTATCAAACCTTCTTCATCCAAACCATACTGAACTGCATTAAACCATTTTCCTGACATGGATGGTGCTGACCCATGAGTTAAATGTCCACCAGCATCCAAGCTCATGCCTAAAATTGTATCTCCTGGTTTTATTAGAGCTAACATAACCGCACCATTAGCCTGCGCTCCTGAATGCGGCTGAACATTAGCATATTCGCATTTATAGAGTTTTTTTAGTCTCTGAATTGCAAGGTCCTCAGCAATATCAACAAATTCACAGCCTCCATAATAACGAGCAGCCGCATACCCTTCTGCATATTTATTTGTTAATACAGATCCTTGAGCTTCTAATACGGCTTTTGAAACTATATTTTCTGATGCAATTAACTCAATCTGATTTTGTTGTCTTGAAAGTTCTTTGTTTATTGCTTCATGAATTTCGTTATCGATTTCTTGAAGTGGAGATGAAAAAAAAGTCATATATTTATCCTATTTTATTTATTCTAACAGCGTGTCGGCTGCCTTCAAAGTCCGTATTTAAGAATGTTTCAACTAGACTTAAGGCTGTAGTTTCATCTATAACACGGGCGCCTAAAGTCAAAATATTTGCATCATTATGTTCCCTAGCTAATTTTGTAACCTCACTGCTATAACATAGAGCGGCTCTAATCCCAGGTTTTTTATTTGCTGCCATTGCCATCCCTTGGCCAGTTCCACAAACTAATACGCCCTTATGAGCTTTTTCATTTAAAATATCATTTGTAACTTTTGAAGCGTAGTCAGGATAATCTACTGGATCTTTTTTATCTGGCCCTCTATCAATAACATCAACTCCACAATCTAAAAGGTGTTTTATTATTTGATCTTTTAGATCAAAACCTGCGTGGTCTGAAGCAATAGATACCTTAGTTTGTTCACTCATATAGGATATTATTAAACTAATTATACTAAATCTTGTATATAAAAAAATACAATAATTAATTCCAAAGAGACTTTTTTTGTAAGACTTTTTTTAAAGTTGTCGGTTTATCTGTCATTATACCATCAACATTTATATTTATTAGATCTATCATCTGGTTTTCATCATTAATTGTCCAAACATGTATTTTTTTTCCAAGACTATGAACATACTCGACTAGATCACTGGTAACAATTCTAAAGCCCATGTATGTCATAGGTATTTGAAGACATGGAATACTATTATTATACATAGAAAAAAATCTATTAAGAAAAAATAATATGGTCTCACTCTTAGTCATGGATGAACATAGATTATCTTTAAACTCATTTCTCAAAATATCTATCTTAGTATTACTAAATGAACCAATACATATCCTGTCAATATTTTTCATAGATTTTAATTTATCTTTCAATAAGTGTGCGGACTCCAAACTTTTGGGTTCAATATTAAAATTTATCTCAGGCCAAGAAGATAAGGCCTCGTCAAGTAATGGGATTGTGTGTGTATCAAAAATTTTTATACTTTTTAACTCTTCATAATTTATATTTTCTATTTTTGCATCTAGGCCAAGAATTCTTTTTAAATCTGGATCATGAAATATTATTAACTTATTATCTTTTGTATGCATCACATCTGTTTCGATGTGCCGATATCCTAAATTAATTGAATTATTGAATGCATCTAAAGTATTTTCACAAAAATCATAGGAACCACCACGATGTGCGAATGGAATAAAATTATAATTGTCTAAAAATTTAAAAGACATATATATACTGAATTATGTTACTTAATTTTATAACTATATTAGGCTTCAATTTTTTCGTCATCACTATTTTGTGGATATCATCCCTTAAAACTAGAAGGGCAGATTTTATTGATATTTACTGGGGTCCTAGTTTCTTTTTTTCATTTCTGTTGGCTCTGGTAATAAATAATTCATTTTCTATGACTGAAATAATTTGCTTATTTCTTATAACAATATGGGGGTTTAGACTTGGTATCTATCTTTTAATTAGAAATGTTAATAAGACTGAGGATATTAGGTATGTTAAAATTAGAGAAGCAAGAGGAGATATTGGTCTTTATTTAACAGCTTACTTAATCCAAATAATTTTAATTCCAATTATATCATTACCCCTGATCAGCATTTTAGACAATAGTATTGATCTAAGTTTTGTCCATTGGGTAGGTATATTGATAGCACTTTCAGGAATTCTTATTGAAACGATAGCTGATATACAATTATCCAAATTTAAGTTAGATCAAAATAATTTTAATAAAGTTATGGATAAAGGGCTTTGGTATTATTCAAGACACCCTAATTATTTCGGGGATAGTCTATTTTGGTGGGGTATCACAATTTACTGTTTTGCATTATCCAACAATTTATTAATTTTTATTGCTCCAATAATAATGACTTACTTATTACTTAGGGTTTCTGGTGTGACTATGTTAGAAAATAGATTATCAAAAAAGAAGGATGGTTATACTGAGTATATAAGCTCTACTAGCTCTTTTATAATATTGCCAAAGAAAAAATTTAAATGAGAGTATCAGAACTTAAATATCCAAAAAATAGGTTGCGACGAACACGTCAAGCTAAATGGATTAGAAACCTTACTCAAGAAAGCATGCTTAGTTCAAACGATTTAGTATGGCCAGTTTTTGTATGTGAAGGAAACAATATCAAAGATGAAATTCAATCAATGCCTAATGTTTATAGGTATTCGATAGACAATTTAAATGAGGTCTATGATATTGCTAGTGAGCATAAAATAAATCTTATAGCTGTATTTCCGTTCACGCCTCAGGAGCTAAAAACAAAATATGGAGATGAAGCACTAAATCCAGATAATTTAGTTTGTAGGTCTCTTGAAAAGCTTAAAAGTCATAAGTCTGACTTTGGTATTATGTGCGATGTTGCATTAGATCCATATACAGATCATGGCCATGATGGATTATTAAGCGATGAAGGTAAGATTCTAAACGACGAAACTAATGGTGTTTTAGTTAAACAATCTATCCTGCTTGCTGAACATGGTGCAGACATAATTGCCCCTTCAGATATGATGGATGGTAGGATTGGCATGATAAGAGACGAGTTAGAAAAAAATAAATTTGTGGATACTCTCATTTTGTCTTATGCGGCGAAATATTCATCAAGCATGTATGCACCATTTAGAGATGCTATTGGCTCATCCAAGAATTTAAAGACGGATAAAAAAACTTACCAGATGAATATATTGAATTCTGATGAAGCAATTAGGGAGGCATCAATGGACATAGCTGAAGGGGCCGATATGTTAATGGTAAAGCCTGGAATTAGCTATTTGGACATCATATACAGAATTAAGAATGAACTTAAGTATCCTACATTTGCCTACCAAGTTTCAGGTGAGTACTCACTCATTAAATTCGGATCACAACAAGGTATAATTAACGAAGAAACTATGGTTATAGAACAATTGTCTTCATTCAAAAGAGCAGGAGCAGATGCAATAATTACTTATTATGCGCCTGAAGTTTCAAAATTTTTAAAACTAATTGATTAAACGTTTTATTAAACTTGATGTATCAAGTTTATTTCCACCTAAATTTTGAACATCACTATAGAATTTATCTACAATTCTAGTCACCTCTAGATTAATACCATGTGTATCTGCTTCTGCAAATGCAATTGAAAGATCTTTTCTCATTAAATCAACTGCAAAACCAAAGTCAAATTCTCCCGCTACCATTGATTTAAAACGATTATCCATTTGCCATGATTGTGCTGCACCTGATGAAATTACTTCCAATACATCATCAGGGTTTAAATCGGTCTGCTTCATAAAATAAATTGACTCTGATAAGCCTTGAACTAATCCTGCAATACAAATTTGATTAATTATTTTGGTTAGCTGACCAGATCCTGAAGGGCCCATATATTTTATTTTTTTTCCATATGATCCTAATATTTCAATACTTCTTTCATACGCCTTCTCTGAACCTCCAATCATTATACTTAATTGGCCTTTCTCCGCTCCCGCTTGTCCACCTGATATTGGAGCATCCAGGAAACTAACACCTAAATTTTCTAGATTTTTTTCTACTTCTCTTACAATTCTTGGAGATACAGTTGAATGATCAATGAATATCGACTTTTCTTTAAGAGAGTTTAGGCAGCCTTTATCTATTGAGGTAATTTCTTTTAAATCTTCATCGTTGCTTACACATGAAATAATAAAATCATATTTTTGATTAGTTTCTGATAATTTATCAATAACTTTTCCTTTATAGTTTTTGATCCACTTATCACATTTACTTTTTGTACGATTATAAATAGAAACATCATATTTTTTTGATAAGTAGCCAGCCATTGGAGAGCCCATTTTTCCAATCCCTATAAAAAGAATGTTATACATTAAAAATATCCATCATTCTTTGCATAGAGCTTATGGTTACAAGTAAAGGCATCCTAAATAATCTTCCTCCAGGAAAATTTTTGTGTTTAATCTTTTCAAATGCCTCGAGCTCCTTTGTTTTTTCACTTACCATATTTTCCGCTAAAATCTTTCCAGCAATTCCGGTTAATGCAACTCCATGTCCTGAGAAGCCTTGAGCATAATAAATTTTATCATTCACCATCCCAATGTCAGGCACTCTATTCATTGTTAACGCTATTAATCCACCCCAGATATAGTCAATTTTTAATGCACTTAAATTTGGATAAACTTTATTTAATTGCCTCTTGGTTCTTTTTTTTAATCCCTCTACAATCTTTAGTGAATAGCCTACAGCTCCACCAAATATCATTCTCTTGCTGTCAGATAATCTATAATAATTTAAATCAAAATTTGTATCACTAACGCAATAATCGTTTGGCAGTATTTCTCTCTGTAAATTTTGACTTAACGGCTCAGTACAAACAATATAAGTAGCACATGGCATTATTCTATTTTCAATGCCCAAATTTAGACCTTTTATATAGGCGTTGCAACATACTGCTATTTTTTTAGCTTTTACCATCCCTCTATCTGTAAGAACCTCAACCGCATGACTTGTTTGATTAATCTTAGTAACCAAAGATCTTTCATAGAGTTTGACATTTAATTTTTCTGCCGCTTTTACCAAACCCAATGCATATTTAATTGGATGTAAATGCCCCGCACCTTTATCAAGGACACCCCCGTAATAAAGTGATGAACCAATTTCTTTATCGACACTATTTTTGTCAAGGAGTTCTAAATTATTATAGTTGTATGTTTTTATTTTATACTCTCGATTTTCTTCGTACTCTCTAAGTTTGGCCGCGCTAGTAGCGGCACTAATTCCCCCATTTTTTTTTTCACATTCAATGCCAAATTCCCTTATTCTATCATCAATTAAATCTACAGAAGCTTGAGATATATCCCAAATTTGCCTTGCAAGTTTCATTCCATATTTCTTCTCAATTACGTCAATACCCCATGATACGTCATTCCAGATTTGACCTCCATTTCTACCCGAAGCGCCCCATCCAAATAAATTTTGTTCAATAACAATTACCTTTAGTCCTTTTTTTGCAGCCTCAATAGCTGTTGATAGTCCTGAAAAGCCTCCACCGACTACACAGATGTCACACTCATGATCATCAATTAGTTGATCATAAGGTTTCTTTAGGGTTCCTATATTTTGTGCATAGTAACTGTCTGGATAGTTTTCCATATAAAACTAAGATAGATATTAAATTTTGGAATGCAAACTTTTAGGTTCAATTTTACCAGCTTGAGCTCTTTTACCCAGCCATTTTTTTATTTCATTGGCCGCCAAAAGAGTTTTACCATTATTATTATTTAAAATACCTTCCTTAGAGTCAAAGCAAATACCACTCAAAGTTTTTCCACTTTTGAATTTCTGTAATGTCACCCCTCTTCCTTTTTGCATTAAAGGTATTTCTGAATGATCAAAAATTAGAAGTTTTACAGCTTTCTTTTCACCACTAAAAACAGCTATTAAGTCTCCTTTTTTTTGAAAACAGGAGATGGCTTTATCATTACCTTTTAAATTCATAACCCTTTTGCCCGATTTAGTAGACGCCATTAAATCTGAGGTATTTACAAAAAATCCCTTGCCTGCACTACTGGTAATTAGATATTCCTTCTCTTGCTCATAAGTAGTTGCAAATAAAATTTCTTCATTATCATTTTTATCTATCAATAGACTGACAGGATCGCCAAAACCTCTTCCTGCAGATATTTTGTTACAATTAATTGTATAAAATTTACCTAAAGTAGAAAAAAGCAGAAGTTTACTATTATTTTTTAATTTTATAATAAATTTCTCAGCATCTCCTTCTTTATACTTCACGTTTGTATAATCATCCTGATGTCCTTTTATAGTTTTAATCCATCCATTTTTTGAGAGTATCACTGTTATGGGATCTTTACTTTCAAATTCTTCAGTCGAGTAGTCAATTTCTTTATATTCTGTATTAACAATAGTTTTTCTATTTGAAGCATTTTCATCTTTTGAAAAAATTTCTAAACTTTTTGTGAATTCTAAATTTAATTCCTTTATTTGCTCTTTTTTTGATTTTAGTAGTTTGTTTAATTCTTTCTTGTATATATTCAAATCTTCATTTTCTTTTTTGATTTCTTTTTCTTCTAATTTTTTTAATTGCCTTAGCCTCATTGCCAGTATTGCTTCGGCTTGCCTTTTATTTATTCTAAATATGCTAATCAACTTTTTCTCAGGATCTGCTTCTGTTCTAATAATTTTAATTACTTTGTTTAAATTTTTATAAACTATTAAAAAACCTTTGAGTATTTCAAGCCTATTCTCAGTTTGAATTAATCGATACTTTGTTCTTCTTTTTAAAACATTAAACCGATGGTCAATAAATGATTTTAAGCTCTCTTTAAGTGAAAATAATTTTGGCTCGAGTTTGTGATTGATCGCATTAAAATTGATGGCGTATCTAATTTCTAAATCTGAATTCTTACATAAGTCCTCAAAAATTACTTCAGCTTTAAAACTTCTATTTTTTGGAATGAGAACTATTCTGATGTCTTCTGCAGACTCATCTTGAATTGCCTCTAGGTAATTTGCTTTCTTATTATCAATAAGATCAGATATTTTTTCTATAATTCTGGCTTTATTTACTTGATAGGGAATTTCATAGACGATAATTTGATATTGACCTCTTCCAAGGTCTTCTTTTTTCCATCTTGCCCGAAGCCTTATTGTTCCCTTTCCTTTGACATAGGCATCTTTCAATGCATCATCACTGTCAATGATTTCTCCTCCTGTTGGAAAATCTGGTCCTGGAATAAGCTTTAGTAATTGTGAGTTAGTATAATTTGGATTTTTTAATAATTTTGATAAAGCCCTAAATAATTCATTGATGTTATGGGGAGGAATATTTGTCGCCATGCCAACTGCAATTCCTGAACTTCCATTAGCTAGCAAATTTGGAAACGCTGATGGAAGAACGATTGGCTCGTGATCGATGCCATCATATGTATTAATATAATCAATGGTATCCTCTGATATATCTTTTAGCATTAGCTCTGCTAACGCAGTCAATCTTGCCTCTGTATATCTCATTGCAGCTGCATTATCTCCATCAATGTTACCGAAATTTCCTTGGCCATCAACTAACGGATACCTTGTTGAAAAATTCTGAGCTAATCTCACCAGTGCTTCATAAACAGATTGATCTCCGTGTGGGTGAAATTTACCAATTACATCGCCAACTATTCTTGCTGATTTCTTAAAACCAGAACTTGAGTTTAACCTTAATTGAAACATTGCAAACAATAGCCTTCTATGAACCGGCTTTAGCCCATCACGAATATCTGGTAGCGCTCGATGAGTAATTGTTGAAAGTGCGTATGCAAGATACTTTTCTTCTAACGCGTCAGTGAAGTTAATGTTTTTGATTTTCATTTTATAATTGAAATTTTTAGATGATTCCTGCTTTTTGGGAAATTAAGATTATTTGGCTCATAAAATCTCTTACGAAAAAAATGCTCTGTCAGACTAAGTGCGTTCTCTAAATCCTCATTATTATATTTAGACGATCTGTGGATTAAAAAGTTGGGTAGTTTAAATAGTTTATCTTTATAAGATCCTGCTCCTTCTATGGTTACAGCCCTTCCACTACTTGGCGAAACAAACTTTAAATTTTCTTTCTCAGATGTTACTGCACATTCAGTTAAATCTAGGCCGTAACCGATATCTGACAGTAAATCAATTTCCCAAAAAATATAACTTTTGATCCAATCTTCTTTATTTTTACATATATCTTTTATTAGACTTAGTGACTTTTCATACATAAACGCATTTTGCTGTTTCTCTGCCATAGTAGATATAATTATTGAACAAATAGAATTTATGCCATGCAAATTTACTTTACGATTCAGTATATAAGATGACCACAATTTAATAGGTTCAATAGTATAATTACCCAAGTGACTTTCTAAACGTCCAGACCAATTTAACATTACTTCATTTCCTGGCTCTATTACTGCACGTAAGTTTTTTGAATGTATTCCTCTGATTAATCCCTTATGCCTTCCATGGTCTTCTGTAAACGCATCTAAAATATAGGATGACTCATTATATTTTTTAAATCCTAATACAAATCCTGTTCCAGACCACCTCATATTTTCTTTTCTTTAGCCAGCTTTACAAATAAAAATAGGTGAATCTTTTTGTTTTCAAATCTTGCAATTTCTTTTCTTGACGCTTGACCAATTTCTTTCAACATTGAACCTTTCTTTCCAACAAGTATATTCTTATGTGATTTTCTTTTAACTACAATCGATTGATATATTTTGATCTGACTTGCAACCTTATTAATCTTTTCAGTTACGACATCACACTGATAAGGTATCTCTCTATGTATCTTATCTAGTATTTTTTCTCGTGTTACTTCTGAATAAAATAGCTTCTTCTTAATCTGTATATTACTAGAAGGCTTGCTTTTTATTGAGGTTTTAATAGTAAATTTCTTTGAAAATTTTATGAGATTTACAACACCTTCACCTGTGAGACTTGAAATTGGAAATATTTCATTAAATATTTTTTCTTTTGAATAAAATTTAATTGCGCTAAGTACTCTATCTTTCTTAACTTTGTCTATTTTATTTAGTATTAGAAATACATGCTGTTTTTCAATTTTATTTTCTAGGGAGTTAATAATTTTTTTATATTCATTATTAATTCTTAACGAAATATCTACAACAACGTAAATTAAATCTGAAGTCTCAATTTCTGCAAGTGGAGATGAAATGATATTATTATTAATTTTTTTTCTACTCGAAAAAAAACCTGGAGTATCTTGGATAATAAATTCGTTTTCAGAGAATTTCTTATAGACCTTTTGATTAAATGTAGTTGACTGTTTTTTTCTTGAAACAAGTGATACCCGCTGTCCCATTATTTTATTAACAAGAGATGACTTTCCAGAATTTGTTGGTCCAATTAATACAATGTTTCCACTCTTCATTTAATAGAATTTATCTTATTTTTCTCTATGAAAGCAAGTGCAGCATTTTTTTCTGATTCTTTTATTGATGAAGAAGTTCCTATAGCTTTTTTATAATTCATAAATTCAACTTGAATTTTAAATTTAGGATTATGGTCAGGACCAGTTTTACTGATTGTTTTATACTTAGGAAGGGTTTTATATTTTTTTAGAGTCCACTCTTGTAGCATTGATTTTGCATCAATAATATCTTCAGCAATATTATCAAACTTTGTTTTCCATAATGCTAATATAACTTTTCTTACTTGAGTAAAGCTAGAGTCTAAATATATTGCTCCCAACAATGCTTCACATGCATCAGATAGAATACTTTTTTTATTGTTACCGCGTGATGATTTTTCAGTTTGTCCTAAAAGAATAAAATCTCCAAGGGATATTTTTTTTGCTATTTCATGGCAGGCATTTCTGTCTACCAGACTACTTAGCATTTTGTCGAGAGAACCCTCTTGTTTACCTGGTTTATCTATTAAAAGTTTTTCTGAAATTACTAATCCTAACACCCTATCACCGAGAAATTCTAAATTTTCATTACTTTCTAGTTTTTTAAAACTCTTATGTGTGACTGCCAGTTTTAATAGGGTTTTGTCTTTAAATTTGTACGAAATTTTTTTTTCTAAAATTGATAAATTTTTTTCCATTAACTTATTAGCTTAAGCAGCCTTTTAAATTGTATATCAAAAGGCCACTTCCAAATTTCATAAAATTTTGAACCACCTTCGGTTGAAAAAAATATAATTTGTGCCTTCCCTACTAATCTATCAAAATTTACAGAGCCCCAAAATCGGCTATCATTTGAATTATCTCTATTATCACCTAGGAAAAAGTAACTGTCGTTAGGAACAATTATTTCATTAGTATTATCACCAGGGGATCCGTCTATATAATTATAAATTTCATATGATTTTCCATTTGGTAAAGTTTCGATGAGAACTCTTGCTTTTACTACGCGTCCATTTTTTAAAATTTTTGTATCCTCTCTTAATTCTTTATATTTAGCGCTTTCACCATTAATGATTAATTTACCATCTATAACTTTAATTATATCACCCGGCATACCTACTAATCTTTTAATATAGTCCAAATTAGTATGAGGCGGTTTAAATATTATAACATCTCCTCTTTCTGGATTTGTTGATAAAACTCGATCTGATATTGGCCCAAGACTAAATGGAAATGAATGTTTACTATAACCATAATCATATTTTGAAGCAAATAACCGATCACCAATAAGTAAGTTTGGTTCCATCGAGGAAGAGGGAATAAAAAATGGTTGGAATAAAAAAGTTCTGATCAATAAAGCTATTAACAATGCATAAATCAATGTTAACAAATTTGATTTAAACCATGATTTACTAAGAAATTTATCGGTCATTAAATTAATTAATTGTTACAATTGCTTGAGCGTAAGGAAACTCATCAGTAATTGTTAAACTTATGTCTGGCTCCTTATCGTTCGCAATTTTTTTGAGTTGAAGCTGAGAATTTCCATGAAAAGTAATCGTAGGTTTTCCTGAGGGTAGATTGGTAACTTCTAAATCTCTCCAAAATACTCCTTTTCTAAAACCTGTACCAAGAGCCTTTGCCGCAGCTTCCTTAGCTGCAAACCTTTTAGCATAACAAGCTGCACTTTCTTTTCTTCTTTCACATTTTTTTATCTCATTTTCTGTAAAAATTCTTTTTTTAAACCTATCTCCAAACTTTGAAAGCGTGTTTTCTATTCTGCGAATATCAATTAAATCTGATCCTAGTCCTATCACTGAATTTCCCTTCCTTTTTTAATCAGTTCTCTAAATTTACTTATTGATTTTTCTAGTCCAAGAAAAACTGACTCAGAAATGATAAAATGTCCAATGTTAAACTCTTTTACTTCCTTTATCTTAGATAGTTCCCCTACAGAATCGAATGTTATTCCGTGACCAAAATGTAATTCAAGTCCAATGCTATTACTAAAATCTGCGGCTTCTCTAATTCGTTCAAGTTCTGATGAAGCATCTTCATTATAGTTTATTTTACGGCAAAATTCTCCCGTATGAAGCTCTACAATGTCAGCGCCAATCTCTTTGGCCATTTTGATTTGGTCCATTGAAGCGTCTATGAACAAAGAGACCCTTATGTTATTTTTTTTTATCTTTTCAATTTTTGGTACGAGAATATTATGATTACTTCTCACATCTATTCCGCCTTCAGTGGTAATTTCTTCTCTTTTTTCTGGAACAATACAACATGCATTCGGACCTGCATTCACTGCTATGTTAACCATTTCATCGGTTGGTGCCATTTCAAAATTTAATGGGATGGAAATGTTCTCAATAATTTCATTAATATCATCGTCTCTTATATGACGCCTATCTTCTCTTAGATGCGTAGTTATGCCATCTGCTCCATATTCTTGGCACAAAAGAGCAGCTCTTAATGGGCTTGGATAGTTTTCTCCTCTGGCATTTCTAAGAGTTGCTACGTGATCAATATTTACACCAAGACGAGGTAGGGTCATTTATATTACTCTACTACCAGGTTTTGTTGCAGGTATTTTATTAAGATCGTTTGGAAGGTTGTTGGGATCATAAATTGGAATATCTAGTTTTAGGACTGATATCACATTGTGATCTTTAAATAATTTATGATTTGAACGATCAACGATTGCTGCGATGCCTAATAAATTAACATTTAGGAGTTTTAGTTTATCTAAACATTCATTTGTTGATTTCCCTGTTGTAATTACATCCTCAACGAATAAGACGTTTGCATTTTCCTTAATATTAAAGCCTCTCCTCAATTCAAATTCGTTATCGACTCTCTCATAGAATATAAATTTAGATCCTAAAGATCTTGCAAGCTCATACCCTACGAGAAGACCTCCTAAAGCAGGAGAAATCACATAATCAATCTCGTCATCAATATTTTCTTGCACCCTGTACTTTAACTCTTCGCAGACCATTTCTCCATTTCGAGGGTCTTCAAATAACTTTGAACACTGGAAGTAAATTTTGGATCTTTTTCCCGATGAAAGTATAAAATGTCCATTCTGAATAGCTTCTACTTTTTCAAAAAAATCTTTTATTTCTTTTTCAGTCTTCATAAATTTATCAAAAGCCTACTTACAGAACTTACAATATCTACTTCTGAGATAGTTTCTATAATCTTATCCAGATGATCAAGATTATGGACGTCAATAATAAAAATCATATCAAAATAATCATCCCCTTTTTCAGATATGTTAAGGTTAGTTATATTGCCGCCTGCACTTCCAACAATGGTTGCTAATTTACCTAAAGATCCAGGTTCATTTTTAACTGAGACTTTTATTCTTGACGAAAAATACTGCTTTGGATCAACATCTTTCCATGAGGCAGTGATCCAATCTTCTTTTTTTGTTTCTTTATCTAGCTCCTTACATAAACTGGAGTGAATGATTACACCTGAATCTTCTGATGTAAGTCCCAAAATATTTTCATTGGGCAAAGGGAAACAGCATTCTGCATAATGAATTGCAATTCCAGGTTGGAAGTTACTTATCTCTAAAGGCATCTTATCGTTTGTGTCTCTTCTTCTGTATCGAGAAAAAAATGATAAAGTTGAACGGGGCTTAAGCTTTGATAATTGATGTGGCTTTATACTTCCTTTACCAATTGCAACAAGAAACTCCTCAGGACTTTTCCTATTAAAACTTTTTGCAAAATTACTAATTTCTGTGTTTGAAATATCTTCATTTCTACCTGTGACTTTGTGTAATATTTTTAACCCTAGACTTGTGAATTCATCTTTTTCTTGCTTTTTAAAAAATCTTTTTATCGATGACTGCGCCTTTGCAGTTGTAACAATATTTTCCCAAGTTTCAGATGGAGATGGTTTTTTTGATGTTAGTACTTCAATCTCATCTCCATTTTGAAGTTTTGTAAATAAGGGTCTAGGTTTTCCATTAATCTTGCATCCAACGCAACGATTTCCAATTTCAGAATGAAGGGCATAAGCAAAATCGATAGAGTTAGAATTTGCAGGCAAATGAATTAAGTCACCTTTCGGTGTAAAACAAAAAACTTGATCCTGAAACATTTCTAATTTTGTAGCTTCAAGTAAGTCCTCAGAGCTTCCACCGCTGTCCAATATTTCTACTAAATCTCTCAACCAAGTAACATTAACTGGATCTGAAGAAGAGTTATCTACTAAATTATAATTCTCTTTATAGCTCCAGTGTGCCGCTATACCCTTATCTGCTATAGTGTTCATTTCATTCGTTCGAATTTGAAGTTCAACTCTCTGTCTTTCAGGGCCGACAATCGTTGTATGAATAGACTGATAATTATTTATTTTTGGTGTCGATATATAATCCTTAAATGAGCCTGGTACAGCAGACCACCGGTTATGAATGATGCCCAATATACTATAACAATCTTCAATGCTATTAGTGATAATCCTATAAGCAAAAATATCCGACAATTGTCTAAAAGCAATTTGCTTATTCTGCATTTTATTCCATACAGAGAAGATTTTTTTTTCACGTCCTATTATTTGACAATCAATTTCATTTTTTTCTAAAAGACTAAAGATCCTTGTCTTTATTTTATCTGTTAAATTAGATTTATCTTTCTTTAAATACTCAATTCTTGTCATCAATGAGGAATATGCAGATGGATTTAAAATTTGAAATGATAAATCTTCCAACTCGTCTTTGAATTCATGCATTCCCAATCTTCCAGCAAGGGGGGCATAAATTTCTAATGTTTCCGATGCAATACGTTGTCGTCTTTTTTCCTGTGGAATAAATTGAATCGTTCTCATGTTGTGTAAACGGTCAGCTAACTTTACTAACAAAACTCTGATATCCTTCGACATTGCTAAAATTAATTTTCTGAAATTTTCAGCCTGGAATTTATTTTCAGTATACGTTTCAATTTTTGAAAGTTTTGTAACGCCGTTTACTAATTGAAGGACTTCTTTTCCAAATTTTTCTTCAATTTCATTTTCCGTAGCAAGAGTATCCTCAAGTGTGTCATGTAAAAGGCCCGTTATAATTGTGGAAGTATCTAACTTTAAGTTTAATAGTATATCAGCAACTGCAACTGGATGAGATATATAAGGATCACCTGAATGCCTTTTTTGTGACTTATGACACTCGACTGCAAAAGAATAAGCTTTTTCTATTAATTTAGAATCAAGATTCTTATCAATTAGTTTCGCAGGTTTATAGACTGTTGATTGTGCCATAATGCACTATTAATCATACATTATATACTAAGTGAAGCCCAAAATAATTGACAATTTATAAAGTATTCAAGACTTTGTACAATTTATCTTCAATATGCAAGCTTTTATGAAGCTTCATAATTGATGATTTTTTTTCATAGTGGAGCCATCCAGGACAAATGTCCAATAAAGGCCTTAATACAAAATTTCTCTCATGAAGTCTTGGATGTGGAATTTCAACAAAATTTTTGTTCTCATTTATCAATATTTTACTGGACTTACTAAGCAAAAGAATATCCAAATCACATGTTCGAGAAGTATTTTTACGATAGGCGTATCTTCCAGTAATTCTTTCAATTTTTTTTAAAATTATTAGTAAATTTTTAGGTTTTAATTTTGTTTCAACAACTAAAGCAGCGTTTAAAAAGGTTTCGGCAGCAGTTTTAAAATTTTTAGGTGGCGATGAATATAATTTAGACTTTTTTATTACTTTGATATTATTACGCTCCAACTCTTTTAAAACAAATTTAAGTGTATTTAATTTATTACCAAATCTTGAGTTAGAATTTGACCCAATTCCTAAAGCGTAAATCATCCGTACTTTTTTTTCTCCCTAACCCAATCTTTTCTTTTTTTAGCATCTCTTTTATCATGTAGTTTTTTTCCTTTAGCAAGAGCAATTTCCAACTTTGCCTTACCTTTTTTATTAAAGTATATTTTTGTTGGGATCAAAGTAAGTGACTCTTTATTTAATTTTCCAATGATTTTTCTGATTTCTTTTTTGTGTAAAAGTAATTTTCGTGGCCGGTTTTCAACATGATTTAGATATGAAGCATTAGAATATTTCGAGAAATGTGAGTTTATTAAAAATATTTCACTATTATCTTCCCTTGCATATGACTCGGCTATCTCAACTCTTCCATTTCGAAGCGATTTTATCTCACTACCTTGTAGTTCGATTCCTGCCTCAAATAACTCAACAAATGTATAATTATACTTTGCTTTTCTGTTTTGAACTGCTATCTGCAAGGCTATATTAATGATGCGTGCTTCATAGCTTTATCAACTAATTGCTTAGTTTCGTCTGATATACTTGTGAGCGGCAGTCTTATGTCATCCTTACATAAACCAAGCTTAGAAGCAGCATATTTTACTGGGGCAGGACTGGACTCAACAAATAAAGCATGATGCAACGGCATCAGTTTGTCATTTATCACAGAAGCTTTAGCAAAATTTTGATCTAAACAATATTTCATAAATTCAGAACATAATTTTGGCGCAATATTAGACGTCACTGAGATAGATCCGTGACCACCGTAAACCATAAAAGCTAACGTAGTTGCATCATCTCCTGTTAATTGATTAAAATCTTCTCCTATTGTTGTTTTAGTTTCATAAACTCTTGGTATATCTGAAGTAGCATCCTTTACTCCAACAATGTTTTTGATTTTAAACAAATCCTTCATTGTATTAGTATTCATATCAACAATTGATCTGCCAGGAATATTATAGATAATAATTGGAAGTGTAGTTGCCTTACTGATTGCCTCGAAGTGTGAGTATAAACCATGTTGTGTAGGTTTATTATAATATGGTGTAACCACTAAAGCTCCATCAGCACCTGCTTTTTCAGCGTGCATAGTGAGATCGATTGCTTCGTCGGTGTTATTTGATCCTGTTCCTGCTATTACTGGTACACGTTTTGCTGTTTCTTCAACACATATCTCAACTGCTAACTTATGTTCTTCATGGCTTAAGGTTGGTGACTCGCCCGTTGTACCTACAGGAACCAGCCCATGTATACCTTCTGATATTTGAAAATCTATCAGAGACCTAAATGATTTTTCATCAATAGATTTGCCGTCAAAAGGTGTAATTAATGCTGTATGAGATCCTTTAAACATTGTTTACAATAGCACTTTTAATTATTTAAAAAAACCTTAATCATAAATATACTTGTGCAAATCAAACAAATAACTATTTCGTGAAAAAATTAATCATTTTTGTAGTAAGTCTATTTTTAATTTCAGGAATATCTTCTTTTGGAGAAATAACGCCTGTAAAGAGAAGTCTATTCATTGAATTGCCAGGGCCTGGGTTCTCGATCCCAATAAAAAAACCAGTTCAGCCTGCACTCTCTCAATTGTTGAGCAATAAAGACTATGAGTTATTTGAGTTAGCGCTCGATAAGGCGGATGAATATAAATGGGATCGAGTAACAGGAATAAGCAGTAATATTAAAAATGAAACAGCAAAAGAGACACTAAACTGGCTTAAATATTATAATGGTGCAAGTAATTTAACATTTTCTGATTACAAAACATATATTAAGAAAAATTCAAATTGGCCTGAAATAGAGAAAATAAAACTCAAAGCTGAATCAAAAATTACATTTAGAGATGATTATGAAGATTTAATAGATTACTTTAGCGATAATCCTCCAGAAACAGGCTGGGGTCGAATATATCTTGGTAATGCACTTCTAAACAGTGGCAAATCTGAAGAAGGAAAGAGACTTATCATTGATGGCTATATCGGTGGCAGCTTTACTAGAAAAGAACAATCTCAAATCATAAAAACTTATAAAAGTATTTTAAATAAAGATCATCATCTGAGAAGAATAAATAAATTACTATGGGACGGAAAATATAGAACTGCAGCCAGATTGGTAAAATATGTTGATAAAGATTATCAAAAACTATTTGAAGCCAGGATAGGATTAATTTCATTTGCGGGCGGTGTAGATAATTTAATAAAGCTAGTTCCAGATGAATTGAAAAATGAACCTGGGCTTGTTTATGATCGAATCAATTGGCGAATTAAAAAAAGAAAGTATGATAGTGCACTAGTATTATTATTAGATATCAATAAATCAAATTCAAGTGAGTTAGTTCGCCCAGACAAATTTTGGGATAAAAAAAGTTTTCTTATTAGGCGTTTAATTGACCGTCATGAATATGAAACTGCATACGCGCTTGCAATAAATCACGGTTTGAGTGAAAGTAAAGATATTGCTGAGGCTGAGTGGTTAGCTGGTTGGATAGCTCTTACTTTTTTATCTAATCCAGAATCAGCTTATCTTCATTTTCAAAAAATTTGGAATGTTTCATCAAGACCAATCTCAAAAGCAAGAGCCGCCTATTGGATGGGAAATGCATTAGAGGAAGTTGGTAGTTCTGCAGAGTCGCAACGCTGGTATGAAAAGGCTTCTTTGTACAGTCTTACCTTTTATGGTCAGCTCGCGGCGAGCAAATTATCAGTGAAGAAATTATTTAATCCATTGCTTGTAGAGTACTCCGATGCTAACAACACTGATTATAAAGAAAATCGACCAGTTTATTTATCAATCTCTTTATTAAATGAATTTGATAGACCTAAATTGGTTAAAAAATTTATTTGGGATCTTGCTGATCGTAAAAACCTTAGTACTTCTGTAAATTCAGTCAAAACTGCAAATGACATAGGCAGACATGATTTTGCAGTTCAAGCAGGTAAAATTTTATATTATAACCACACAATTCTTGACCCACTAAGCTTTCCTCAAATTGAAAGACCTGAATTTGGAAAAATTATTTTTCCAGAACAAAGTCTAATACATTCTGTAACAAGACAAGAGAGTCAGTTTGATCCTAAAGCTGGAAGTTATGCAGGAGCTAAAGGATTAATGCAACTTATGCCGTATACTGCAAAAAGAGTCTCAAAGGGTTTAAAGCTTGAATATACAAAGAGTAAATTGACTGAAGATCCAAAGTATAATGTAATTTTAGGAAGTGCTTATTTAGATAAATTACTCTCAAACTACAATGGCTCATACATTTTGTCTCTTGCAGCTTATAATGCGGGTGAGTCACGAGTTTCAAGATGGATAAAAAAATATGGGGACCCAAGAAAAGATGATATTACAAGTGAAAATTGGATAGAGTTGATACCTTTCAAAGAAACAAGAAACTATGTTCAAAGAGTAATGGAAAATATTCAAGTATATGAATTTATTGAGAATGGATTGAAACCAATTGATTACACTTTATCGAATAATCTTAATCGTGCTTATGTTGGTGGAAAAACCTTAATTAAACCAAGTAAGAAAAAAGATTCGTGATAAAATTAGTGTGGCGGAGAGAGAGGGATTCGAACCCTCGGTACGGGTATAAGCCCGCACAACTCCTTAGCAGGGAGCCGGTTTCAACCACTCACCCATCTCTCCACACATTGTTTTAATATATCAAATTTATATTGATTAAAAGAAATTACTTTATTGTGATAACTTTTTCTTGATGAGGTCATTAACTATTTTTGGATTAGCTTTACCTTTAGAAAGTTTCATGGCCTCACCAACAAAAAAACCAAAAAGTTTATCTTTTCCATTTTTATATTTTTTAACGTTTTCTGGATTTGAATTTAATACATTATCAACTAGGCTTTCTATTTCATTTTCATCACTAATTTGGGATAAACCTTTTTCATCAATAATCTCTAACGCGCCTTTGCCACTTTCACACATTTCCTCCAACACTTCCTTTGCTTGACGGTTTGAAATCTTACCATTTTCGATGTTATCAACCAGTTCACCAAGTTGTTTTGAAGTAATAGGACTATCCTCAATAATCAGATTTTTTTTATTTAGTATTGAAAATAACTCTCCAGTAACCCATGTTGTTACAAGTTTTGGATTCCTGTTCTTTACAACGTCTTCGAAATATTCACTTGTTGCTTTGTCTGAAACAATAATATTTGCATCATAAGAACTAAGAGAATATTCCTTAATAAATCTCTCTTTTATTTTATCCGGCAATTCTGGTATTGATTCTTGTAAACCTTTAATCCAGTCATCATCCAAAGTGAGTGGCAAAAGGTCTGGATCAGGAAAATATCGATAATCATGTGCATCTTCTTTTGACCTCATTGATCTCGTTTCACCAGACTGCGTATTAAATAATCTTGTTTCTTGATTGACACTTTCTCCTTGCTCAATAAGTTTTATTTGTCTTTTTGCTTCATAAACAATAGCTGCATGAATAAATTTAAATGAGTTTAAGTTTTTGATTTCGCACCTTGTACCTAATTCATTTCCAGGCTTGTTTACAGAAACATTTACATCGGCTCTTATAGATCCTTGTTCCATATTTCCGTCACATGTACCAAGATATCTTAGAATACTTCTAACTTTTCGAACATATTCAACAGCCTCCTCTGGTGAGCTCATATCTGGTTTAGATACAATTTCCATTAGAGCAATTCCTGAACGATTCAAGTCAACAAAAGTGAAGTTTGGATCCTGGTCATGCAAACTTTTACCTGCATCTTGTTCTAAATGAAGTCTTTCAACTCCAATTTTCTTTTGACCGTTTTCAGTTTCTATTTCAACAAATCCTTCTCCCACTATTGGGTCCTTATACTGAGATATTTGGTAGCCTTGTGGTAAGTCTTGATAAAAATAATTCTTACGATCAAAAATAGATTTTTTATTTATTTTTGCATTTAATCCAATCCCTGACTTGACGGCTTGCTCAATACAAAATTTATTGATTACAGGTAGCATACCAGGCATTGCTGCATCAATTAAACTTACTTGACTATTGGGTTTAGATCCAAAATCGGTTGGTGATGATGAAAATAATTTAGATTTTGAATTAACTTGAGCATGAATCTCTATTCCAATAACTAAGTTCCAACCCTCTATCATTTAAGCCACCATTTTTCTGGAGTTTCTGAATAATTTATAGTTTCCTCAATATTTTTAGCAACATTGAGTAATTTTTGTTCTTCAAATGAATTTGTTATCAGTTGTAAGCCAATTGGTAAATTATTCTCATCATTTGCATATGGAATAGATATACCTGGTAAACCCGCTAGATTTACAGGAACAGTAAAAATGTCATTTAGATAGTTTTGTACTGGATCAGAAGGCTCATTTGCAATCTCAAAAGCCGTTGAAGGTGTCGAAGGAGTGAGAATCGCATCAACTTTTTTAAAGGCTTCAACGTAGTCACTTTTTATTAATGATCTAATCTTTTGTGCCTTAATATAATAAGCATCATAATATCCAGATGATAGCACATATGTGCCAATTAATATTCTTCTCTTTACTTCATCGCCAAATCCCTCTGATCTCGTTTTTTCATACATATCAATGAGATCATTTCCTTTGACTCTTAGTCCATATCTTACTCCATCATAGCGAGCTAAATTTGATGAAGCTTCTGCAGGCGCGATAATATAGTAAGCGGGCAAAGCGCTCATTGTATGTGGTAAACTAATATCTACTATTTCTGCTCCATTAGTTTTTAGTAAATTTGCACACTCATCCCAGCTTTTTTGAGTACTAGCTGGAAGCTTGTCACTTCTAAATTCCTTTGGTATTCCAATCTTCATCCCTTTTATGTCTGAATTTAAATTTTCATAATAATTTTCTTTTGGATTAACCGAAGAAGTTGAGTCCTTTTCATCATGACCCGATATAATGTCTAATAAGATTGCAGCGTCTTCAACGGTTTTTGTAATTGGTCCCGCTTGATCTAATGAAGATGCAAATGCAACTATTCCCCATCTGGATACTCTTCCATATGAAGGTTTCAAACCAACAGTACCTGTAAAAGAAGCTGGCTGTCTAATTGAGCCTCCAGTATCTGTTCCAAGAGAGGCTACACAAAGATCACCTGAAACTGCTGCTGCTGACCCTCCAGATGATCCTCCTGGAACAAGCTCATAATCAGAATTTACAGATTTCCATGGATTCTTAACCGAACCAAAAAAACTAGTTTTGTTAGTTGAACCCATTGCAAATTCATCACAATTTAATTTGCCTAAACTAATCAAGCCTGCATCATCACAATTTTGAGTTACTGTAGACTCATAATTTGGAACAAAGTTTGATAAAATTTTACTTGATGCAGTAGTAGTCACGCCCTTCGTACAAAATAAATCTTTTATTCCAATTGGAATTCCGTCGTACTTACTTCTAAGATTTTGACTTTTTCTTCTTTCGTCAGACTTTTCAGCATCAATAAGAGCTTTCTCTTGTGATATAGTATTATAGCAATTTAACTCTTTACCATTTTCAATATTTTTTAAATACTCTGAAGTTAACTCTTTCGATGATATTTTATTATTCTCCAAAAGAACTGCTAGCGATTTTAATGTATAGCTATCTTTCATTATTCGATCACTTTTGGAACAACAAAAAAATCCATTTCTTTTTCAGGTGCATTTTCTAATATATCCTCAGCACTATTCTTAGTATCCACTTTATCATCTCTAACTTCTAATTTTTGATTAAGGGAATTAGATGTCGGATCAACTTGATCAGTTTTAATTTCTTTTAACTGATCAACAAATTCTAAGATTGAATTAAGATCCTTACTAAGATTATTGAGTTTATCGTCACTGATTGAAATTCTTGCTAACTTTCCAAGCTTTAAAAGACTTTTCTTATCAAATTCCATATTTATATGAGGTACTAACTTAAATTAATGTATGATATACAGTCAAAAAATGACTAATGAAACAAAAAAAGAAGTAGATATTGCAGAATTTAAGTCATTAGTGGAAAGTAATCATAAAATTCTAGGATTAGATATTGGCAGTAAAAGAATTGGAGTTGCAATTTCTACATCGGATATGACGGGGGCTCTACCATTAAGAACTATTAAATATTCAAACATGAAAGACTTTCTGAAAGAATTAAATGAGCTAGTTAAACTTCACGACGTTAAAGCCCTCATCATTGGACTGCCATTAAATATGGATGGAAGTGAGGGAAAAAGTGCTCAATCAATCCGTGATAAATCAAGAGCTTTAAATTTGTCTTTGAATATTCCCTATTCTTTTTGGGATGAAAGACTTTCTACTGTTGCTGTGGACAGGTTATATACAGATAATTCTAAAAGCAGAAAAAAAGCCCATAATGAAAAAAAAGAAATTGATAGTCTCGCTTCAGCATTTATCTTGGAAGGTGCATTAAATTATATTAAAAGAATGAATTAATGCTTGAAAACATTAAAATCCCTAAAATCTCTCAAGCCCATCTACATGGCATAAAAAATCTCAGCATTGAGGATATAAATAATATTTTAGAACTCAGTAAAATTTTCAAAGAGCACAACAAGGAAAAGGATAAAAAAATACCAATCTTAAAAGGCAGAACAATTATAAATCTTTTTTTTGAACCCTCTACAAGAACACTAATCTCTTTTGAAATAGCTGCTAAAAGATTAGGCGCTGATGTAATTAATATGAATATTGAAGGATCTTCATTAAGAAAAGGTGAAAGTTTATTTGATACCGCTCAAACTTTAGGAGCAATGAACCCTGATCTTGTAATTATCAGACATGGAGAAAATGATGCCTCAAAAGAAATTGCTAAAATATTAGAATGTCCTGTTATAAATGCTGGAGAAGGTGTTAATGAACACCCCACACAAGCATTGCTTGATGCTTATACAATCATAAATCACAATCGAAAGCTTCATGATATCACAGTTTCAATATGTGGTGATCTTGAACATAGTCGAGTTGCAAGGTCAAACTACTATCTTCTAAATAAAATGAAATCAAAAGTCAGATTCGTATTTCCTGATTATTTTAAACCAAAAGATTTAGATAAATATGATGTTGAAACGTTCACAAATTTAGAAGAAGGCATAAAAGATGCTGATATAGTGATGATGCTTAGAATCCAAAATGAAAGAATAAAAGATTTAAATCTTCCATCAGCGGACGATTATTTTAGAAGTTTTGGACTTACTTATGAAAAGTTAAAATTAGCAAAGCCTGAAGTACTAGTGCTTCACCCTGGTCCAATAAATCGAGGTGTAGAAATAGAGAATGAACTAGCTGATGATGTAAACAAATCAGTGATAACTGAACAGGTTGAAAATG
Source organism: uncultured Pelagibacteraceae bacterium (assembly GCA_902523455.1). GTDB lineage: Bacteria > Pseudomonadota > Alphaproteobacteria > Pelagibacterales > AG-422-B15 > CACNXQ01. Next base: position 47,860 of record CABYZG010000005.1, on the reverse strand, counting down.
GAGTAGCTGTTCGGATGGCTTGTTTGTCAATTATGGTAAAATGATATTCGAGATAATTTTAATAATTTACTTTTCCTACCTTCTAGGATCAATCCCAACTGGTATTTTGGTATCAAGGTTATTCAATTTAGGGGAGCTTAAAAGTATTGGCTCAGGAAATATTGGGGCTACGAACGTATTAAGAACAGGAAACTTTTCAGCTGCAGGAATTACACTATTAGTTGATTTTTTTAAAGCGTTAATACCAATAACCCTTACCCTGGCAATCAATGATAATTTGCTTTTTATATCTGGAACTTTTATTCTATTTGGTCATATATTTCCTATATGGCTTGATGATTTAAAAGGAGGTAAAGGATATGCTTCTTTTATGGGAATTATATTTGCAGTAAACTTTTATTTATTTTTAGCTCTTGGAGTAAGTTGGATTATAATATTTGTAATTTATAGATATTCGTCACTAGCAAGTTTACTTTCCGCAAATTTAATTTCGTTAATTTCATTATTTTATTTTGATTTCAATGTTTCTTTTATGTGTTTAATTATAAATCTAATTATGATCTTTTCTCATCATGAAAATATAAATCGCTTATTAAAGCGTGAAGAAAAGAAATTGTATTAAGCCTTATATTCTGCCAATTATAAAATATTTTTTGTGAAAATTTGACAAAGCTCACAAAAATATATTAAAGAGCGCGTTTATAAGGATATGAATTTAGTAATAGTAGAAAGCCCAGCTAAGGCTAAAACAATAAATAAATACTTAGGAAGTGAGTTCAATGTACTTGCAAGCTTTGGTCATGTTCGTGATTTGCCATCTAAAAATGGCTCGGTAGATCCAGAAAATAATTTTGCTTTTGAATGGGAAGTTTCTTCAACTTCAAAGAAACATATGAAAGAAATTTATGATGCCAGCGCTGATGCATCTACTCTTTATCTCGCAACTGACCCGGATAGAGAAGGTGAAGCAATTGCATGGCATATTGTTGAGTTATTAAATAAGAAAAAATTATTAAAAGATAAAACTGTCAAGAGGGTGGTCTTTAGTGAGATTACAAAAAATGCAGTAAAAAATGGAATTGCCAATCCAAGAGATATTGACACTGATCTTGTAGACGCCTATTTAGCTCGAAGAGCACTGGATTATCTATTTGGCTTTAATTTGTCACCAGTATTATGGAGAAAGTTACCGGGAGCTAAATCAGCAGGAAGAGTTCAATCCGTTGCCTTAAGATTGATATGTGAACGTGAACTTGCCATAGAGTCTTTCGAACCTGAAGAGTATTGGAAAATTAAAGGCAATGTAAAATTTGAGGATGGTTTTAATATAGAAGCAAATTTACTTTCTGTAGAAGGCAAAAAAGTAGAAAAATTTAGCTTTAAGTCTGAAGATGATGCGAAAAAAATTGTAAATTTATTCTCGAATAATAAATTTGAAATAGTAGATATTACAAAAAAACCAGCATCGAGGAATCCGGAACCACCTTTTTCTACCTCAACACTTCAACAAACCGCATCAAGTATTTATGGTTTTGGTGCCTCTCGAACAATGCAAATTGCACAAAAATTATTTCAAGGTATTGAAATTAATGGTGAAACTGTTGGTTTAATAACTTACATGCGTACTGATAGTACTGATATATCTAAAGAAGCCATTAAAACGTATAGAAACTATTTGATAAAAAATTTTGAGAATGGGTATTGCCCTAATGAAGTAAGAACTTACAAATCAAAAAAAGCTAAAAACGCTCAGGAAGCTCATGAGGGAATTAGACCTACTGATATTGAATTAACCCCTGATCAGGTTTCAAAATATTTAGATACAGATAGCTTAAAATTATACTCGTTGATATGGAAAAGGGCACTTGCAAGTCAAATGAGTTCTGCTGTATTTGAAAGAACAGCTATTGATATCAGCTCTGAAAAGAATGAATTAAAACTGAGAGCAAACGGTTCTGTGGTAAAATTTGATGGGTTTTTGAATATTTATAGTGAGTTTAAAGTAAAAAGTGATGAACAAATTAAAAAAGATGAAAACGAGGAAGATGAAGATGAGGTTACATTGCCCGCTATTTCTAAAGGAATGAAGATAGAGTCAGTTTCACCAACAGAAACACAGCATTTTACTCTTCCTCCCCCTAGATACTCTGAGGCAAGTTTAGTAAAAAAATTAGAAGAATTGGGTATAGGAAGACCCTCAACTTACGCAAGTATAATATCTGTTCTAAAAACAAGAAATTATGTTGAACTTGATAAAAATAGGTTTGTACCTGTTGATAGAGCAATATTGATAACAGCGTTTCTTAAGGGATTTTTCTCAAAGTATATTGATTATGAGTTTACTGCTGGGATGGAAGAATCACTTGATGAAATTACATCTGGAAAAATAAAATGGACTGAATTCTTAGAAAATTTTTGGAAAAATTTTTCTACAAATGTAGGTGATGTTACTGATTTGAGAATTACTAATATATTAGATAATTTAAATGAAATTCTTAAGTCACATATATTTGAGCAAAAAGAAGAAAGTAACGGAGAAAAAGCAATATCAAGAAGTTGTCCTTCTGAAAACTGTGAAGGTGAACTGAGTCTTAAAGTAAGTCGATTTGGAGCGTTCGTAGGCTGTTCCAACTATCCCGATTGTAAGTTTACTAGACCTATCTCTCATAAAAAAATTAAAGAAGCTTTTGAAGATACAATTCTTGGAAAAGATGCTGAGTCAGAACAGGATATTAAATTATTGAATGGAAGATTTGGGCCATACGTTCAGCTAGGTGACGTAGTTGAAAAAGAAAAACCAAAGAGAGCCTCAGTACCCAAAGGAATTTCCCCCTCTTCAATTGATTTAGAGAAAGCTCAGTATTTATTAAGTTTGCCAAGAGAGATAGGTGGTCATCCTGAAACAGGTGAAATTATTACCGTGAATTATGGCCGCTATGGTGGTTACATAAATTGTGGTGATAAAAATGCTAGCCTTGAAGATAATTCTGAAATTTTTGATATTGGTATCAACAGAGCAGTTTCTCTGCTTGCTAATGCAAAACCTGGTAGACTTAAAAGTTCGTCTGAAATCAAAACTTTAGGAGAGCATCCCGATGATAAAAAACCAATCAAAGTGATGAAAGGGAAGTTTGGGCCCTATATTAAATATAAAAGTACTAATGCCACAATTCCCGATAATATTGACCCAGAGGAAATTCTAATAGAAGAAGCTATTGATTTGATTGAAAAAAAACTTGAAAAAACAGGCAAGAAAAAGAAAAAATCTTCTAAAAAATAAAAAAACCTGTATCTTTATAATCTTTACAAGAATTAAATTATTAACAAATTGAAAGGTTAACTATGGCTCTCGCTCTAAATGATGTGATGGAAAAGAAATCATCTCTGGATTTTAAAAACCAGGCTTTTATTAATGGAAACTATATAAATTCAGTAACTGGTAAAACGTTTGAGAGCATTAGTCCTGTTGATGGATCAATAATAACTAGCGTTTCAGAATGTGACGTTGAAGATATAAACATAGCTGTCAAAGCTGCGCGCGATGTATTTGAAAAAGGGTCATGGTCTAGAATGGCTCCTTCAAAAAGAAAAAAAATTCTATTTAATTTCGCTGACTTAATGAAAAAAAATATTCTAGAGCTTGGCTTGCTAGAAACTTTAAACATGGGTAAACCTATAACTAGAGCGACGGGCGATATAGCAGCATGTATTAATTGCACAAAATGGTATGCTGAGGCAATTGATAAACTTTATGATGATGTAGCTCCAACAAGTGATAATTTGATTGCCACTATTACAAAAGAACCTCTGGGTGTAGTTGGAGCAGTAACTCCTTGGAATTTTCCTTTGTTAATGGCTTGTTGGAAATTTGCACCTGCGTTAGCAACTGGAAATAGTTTTATTTTAAAGCCCGCAGAACAATCACCTTTATCTGCATTAAGAGTTGCCGAACTAGCAATGGAGGCTGGTATTCCAGAAGGAGTCTTCAATGTAGTGCCAGGTTATGGTCCTACTGCAGGAAAAGCATTAGGAACTCACATGGATGTTGATAAACTTGGATTTACTGGATCTACTGAAGTTGGCAGATATTTCCTATCTTACGCAGGTGAATCCAACATGAAGAGGGTTTCACTGGAGTGTGGAGGAAAGTCTCCAAACATAATATTTGCAGATGCACCTGACTTAGACCATGCTGCAAAAATGGCAGCTGATGGCATGTTTGGAAACAGTGGTCAGGTATGTGATGCGCCCTCAAGATTGCTACTTCAAAAATCGATAAAAGACGAATTTTTAGAAAAGGTCGTAAGCTACTCTCAACCTTGGATGCCAGGTAACCCATTTGATCCAAACACTTTAATGGGCTCAATAGTTGATAAAACCCAAACTGAAAGAATCATGAATTATATAGATAAAGGCAAATCTGAAGGTGCGAATGTTATAACTGGCGGTGATCAGGTGCTTCAAGACTCAGGTGGCTACTATGTCAGTCCTACGGTCTTTAAAGATGTTCAAAATTCAATGACTGTTGCTAAAGAGGAAATTTTCGGACCAGTATTATGTGCCATAGATTTTGAAAATGAAGATGAAGCTCTTCAAATAGCAAATGATACTCATTATGGACTTAATGCAATGATCTGGTCTAATGATTTAAATAAAGTACATAAGCTTGCAAAAAGAATTAAAAGTGGAAAAGTTCTGATAAATAGTTTGAGCGATGGAGATATGTCTTTACCTCACGGTGGATACAAGCAGTCAGGTTCTGGAAGAGATAAATCTCTGGAAGCTCTTGGCCAATATACTCAAACAAAACTAACATTGATAGAAGTTAAGTAATTAGTGTCACATAAGCTATCTGATGGCCTTCAAAAGCAAATAAGCAAAGCTACTCTATTAAAGAATAAACCACTGCTTATAACTGATGCTGACGAAGTCTTATTAAATTTTGTAAAATGCTTTGAAATTTATTTAGATAAAAAAGGATTTTGGTATGACCTAACTTCATATGCTCTTTTCGGAAATATAAAACAAAAAGGAACTGATGAAGTTCTATCTAATGAAGTTATACTTGAATATTTAGATGATTTTTTTCGAACTGAGTCAAAAGATATAACTTTTGTTGAAGGATCAATACACTTTATCAATAAACTTCTGGACTCTAATTTTCAAATTTTAGTGCTGACTAATATTCCATTCAAATATTTAGATGATAGAAAGTATTGTTTTCAAAAGAATGGCCTTAATCTTCAAATAATTGCCGGAAATGGACCAAAAGGGTTGGTAATTAAAGAATTAATTAGAGACTTTAATGAAAAAGTTTTTTTTATAGATGATTTAGCTCCCCATATATCCTCCGTAAAAGAAGAAGTATCGAAAACTAAAACTATTCATTACATATCGGATGAACGATTATCTAAACTTGCAGTTTCACCTAAAGAGGCAGATTTTCGTGCATATAGTTGGAAAGATATATATAATTTTCTTATTAATGAAGTTAGCGGATAAAATACTCGAAGTAGAAAAAGATTATAAGCAATTTAAGCTTGTAACTCTTGGGAATTATTTGCCTTTTAAAAAAATAGGTAACTTAGTTTATGTATCGGGGCAACTTCCTATAAATGATGAAAAAATTATAACTGGTAAAGTTCCATCAGAAACTGACATTAAGGAGGCATCATATGGATCACGTATATGTATGCTCAATACTTTGTCTATATTAGATCAACTAAACCCTTCATGTGAACTTAGTGATTTTAATTGTATTCATGTTGCTGGTTACGTAAATGCTGATCATTCATTTTCTGACCATCCTCTAGTCATCAATGGTGCGTCAGATGTTGTTTGTGATATTATGGGAGAGAAAGGAAAACATTCAAGAATTGCTGTGGGAGCAAGCTCTCTTCCAAAAAATGCTAGTGTTGAAGTTGCATCAATATTTGAAATTCTGAAATAATGAGTCCTTTTCTTGATCGTCCGATTGCCCATAGAGGGCTTCATGATAAAAAATTAATCATTGAAAATTCTTTGGAAGCATTTGAAAATGCAATGAAACACAACCTTGCTATAGAATGTGATATTGTCCTATCTAAGGATAAAGAAATTATTGTATTTCATGATTACGATTTAAAAAGGATGTGTGGAATAAATTCTAAAATTAATGATCTAAGTACAAACGAAATAAGAAAACTAAAGCTTTTAGACACAGATTGTAAAATACCATCACTTGATGAGATGCTGCATTTAGTAGATGGCCAAACACCTATATTAATTGAAATAAAATCTGGTTTTAATCCTGAAATCGAAGAAAGATTAATCGAAATAATTCGAGCTTATAATGGGGAAATTGCTTTGCAGTCATTTGATTATAAAATGTGTGAATGGTTTAAAATCAATGCTCCATTTTATAAAACTGGCTTAATAACTAGTAATGATAACATCGATTTTAAAGAAATTTCTCATCTCGGCATTAATTTTTTAGCGGTTGATGTAGAAAAAATAAGTATCAGAAATATTCAAAGTATAAGGAAGAATAATATTCCACTATTAACTTGGACAATTAATAGTACGGAAAAGTATAATTTGTCAAAGAAGTTTGCAGATAATATTATTTTTGAAGATATACATAATGAAATTAGTTAAAAGTATAAATTATCTTAATAAAATTCTAGATCGATATAGAAGTGATGGTTTTAAAATTCACTTAACACCAACAATGGGAGCTTTGCATGCGGGTCATTTAAAATTAGTTAAGAGCTCAAAAAAAATAAAATCAATTGTTGTAGTTAGTATTTTTGTTAACCCCACACAATTTGGACCAAAAGAAGATTATAAAGACTACCCAAGGACGCTTAAAAATGATCTTAAAGTTTTAAAAAAATACGGTGCTGATATTGTCTTCACTCCAATACAAAAACAAATTCTCTCCTATAAAACAAAACATAATTGTCCACAGTTTGCAATTGAGAAACGACTATGTGGTAAATCAAGGCCAAATTACTTTCCAGGTGTAAAAAATATTGTCCTTAAACTTTTTGATATAGTGCAGCCAGACGCAGCATTTTTTGGTGAAAAAGATTATCAACAATATTTGGTAATTAAAAAAATGACTGAATCATTAAAATTAAATACAAGGATAATATGCGTTAAAACTGTTAGGGATAGAAATGGACTTCCACTTTCATCAAGGAATAACTATTTGAGTGGTAAGGAATTTAAAATTGCTATTAAAATCAACAAATTACTTAAAAAATTACCTCCATTGATTAAAACCAAGTTAAAGATTAATAAAATACTTAATCATACAAAAAAAATCCTGATAGATCATGGTGTTGATAAAATTGATTATCTGACTGTATTAAACGATGATCTATCTGTTCGAAAAAAAATAAGTGATAAATCCAGAATATTTATTGCAGCTAAAATAGGAAATACTCGATTAATTGACAATATAAAAATCTAAAATAAATAAATTGAAGCAAGCCCTAGAAAAGATAAAAATCCAAATACATCAGTTATTGTTGTCACAAATACACTTGATGCCAAAGCGGGATCAATCTTAACTTTATTAAAAATATATGGAATTAGGAAACCAAACAAACCCGCAGATAAAATATTTATTACCATTGCTGCTCCAACAATTATAGATAAACTAATATCAGAAAACCAAATCCAAGCAGCAAACCCTGTAATAATCGCAAATAAAATTCCATTTAATACTGATATCGCAATTTCTTTGAAAAAGACTTTTCTTCTATTATTATCAACCAATTCTTTAGTTGCGATAGCTCTCACGGTTAGTGTTAATGTTTGTGTTCCTGCATTACCACCCATTGACGCAACAATTGGCATTAAAATCGCCAATGCCACCATTTTCTCTATGCTGGCATCAAACAGGCTTATTACATAAGATGCAAGAATTGCGGTTAATAAATTTAAAAATAACCATATAAATCTTCGCTTTGTTGATCTTCCAATGGATTGGTTCATCTCACTTTCTGAAACACCACCCAACCTCAAAATATCTTCTTCTGCTTCTTCTTGAACAACCCACACAATATCATCTGCTGTAATTCTTCCAATTAATCTATTTTGGTCATCGACAACTCCAGCTGATACCAAAGAGTATTGCTCAAAGAAAAGTGCTACTTCTTCTTGGTCCATTGATGCCTTAACAAATTTTGGGTTTTCTTCTAAAATTTCATTTAATTTTGTATCTCTACGTGACTTTAGAACTTTAGAAACTGAAGCGCTCCCCAACGGTTTATTGCTCGGGTCAACAATAAAAAGTTCATAGAATTCATCGGGCAAGTCAATTTGTTCTCTTAAATGATCAATGGCCTGCCCTACTGTCCAAAAGCCTGGCATTGATACAAATTCTTTTTGCATTCTTCTTCCAGCGGTATCTTCAGGGTAATTTAGACTTTCTTGTAAAATTTCTCTCTCTGTGGGGTTTACTTGATCTAAAATTTTCTTTTGAGCTGCTGGCTCTAAAGACTCAATGAGATTAATTGCATCATCTGTCTCCATCTCACTAATGGAACGAACTACTTTAGTATCCTCTAATTCTTGAACTGTTTCATCAATGATGGTGTCATCTAACTCGGCAAGAACATCTGTATAGCGGTCTTCACTAAGATTATTAAGAATGTAAGATCGTTGCTCTTTACTAAGAAAAGTAAAGAGATCAGCCAAATCCGCGGGATGAAGAGGAGAAATAATATTGGTTAGTTTATCTTTTTCTTTGTTATTGCAAAAATTTATTACATCATTAATTAATTGATTATTAAATGTAATGTTCTCATTTTGAGGAGGTTCATTTACAATATTACTCATAATAAAAACATGTACATCAATTTAGTTTATTATCCAGAAAAACATGGAAATTAAGATAGATAATTCAGCTCAAGACTACTTAAAAAGTCTTAAATATATGGAAAATAGAGTGAATGAAATAATCAAAAACCAGAATGACGAACTAGCTTGGCTCTTAAGTCATCCAGCGATATATACATCAGGATCTATTGATCATAAAAGCGATCTTCTTAATAATAATAAAATACCTGTAATTAAGACTAATCGGGGAGGAAAATATACTTATCATGGCCCTGGACAAAGAGTTGTCTACCTTATGATCAATTTAAATAATAGAAAAAAAGACATTAAGTTTTTTGTAAACCAACTTGAAAAATTGATCATAGAAATTTTAAGTAATTTTTACATTGTTGCAGAAGCAATACCTGATCATCATGGAGTATTCGTTAAAAAGGATAATGGTCAACTCTATAAAATTGCCAGTATCGGTTTAAAGGTAAAAAAATGGGTTACTTACCATGGTTTTTCAATAAATATAAATCCAGATTTAAGTCACTACGAAGGTATCAAGCCATGCGGAATGAGTAGCAAATTTGTCACTAGTTTTTCAGATTTAGGTTATAATATAAAGAGTAAGGAAATTGATAAAATAATTGAAAAAACTCTAGTTAAATATTTTAATTAAAATGAACTTCACTTCTGTAAAAAATAATAAAAAAACTATCAATCTCAAAAATAAAAATAAGAACTATGAAGTAAATGTTCAATGGCTTTATGAGCATAGCACGAACAGCGAGATAAGAGATAATTACACAAATCAACTTTTAATAGAGGCGGCGGAGATAGATGAACATTTATACGTTAAATCAGCCAAAATAAACAAAAATGTTTTGCAAATTCAATTTTCAGATAATTCAAAACATTCGTATCAATTTGGCTATCTCTACAATCAACTAGAATCTGAAGAATTCAAGTCCAAAAAATTTTTATGGAATAAAGAAAGTATTAAAATTCCTAAATTTAACTTTCTGCTAATAAATAAAAAAATGTTATCTGACATTTTATTATCTGTTGAAACATTTGGTTTTTGTTTAGTCAGAAATATTCCAAAAACTAAGAATGGTTTAAATGAACTTATGAAACTTATTGGGCCAGTTAAAAAAACAAATTGGGGTGGTATTGCTGACGTTAAAAATATAAAAAAAGCCTATGACTTAACTATGACAACAAGAGCACTAGAGAACCATACTGACAATCCATATCGCTTCCCTACACAAGGTTATATTTTTTTGCACTGCATAGAAAACGCTTTAATAGGTGGAGAAAATACAATAGTTGACGGCTTTAATGTTGCAAAAATTTTGCGAGATAGACATAAAAAATTTTTTAATACGCTTACAACTTTCAACACCTTCTTTAGATATAAAGATGAAAACGCCTGGTTAGAAAATAAATGTAAGCTGATCGAGTTGGATGATATGAACAATGTAATACAAGTGCGGTACAATAATAGAACCGAATTAATTCCATTCGATAAAAATAAAAGAATAGACGATTATATTAATGCAAGAAGAAAGTTATGGGATTTAATTAAGGATAAAAATAATAATATTCGCATTAAACAAAGACCAGGTGACATGTTAATTTTAGATAATTATCGTGTATTGCATGGAAGGGGTGCATATAAAGATACTAAAAATCGTCGCTACTTTAGACAAGGCTACATGGATAGAGATATTTTTCAAAGCAAATTAAAAACTTTGGCTATTTAGAAAAAAGAATAAGCTCCTCATCAGCGCCTACGCTATCACCTGGCTTTATCAGAACTTTATCAATTACGCAGTCTTTTTCACTTTTTAAAATATTTTCCATTTTCATTGCTTCAATGATTAGCAATTGATCACCACTTTTTACTTTTTGTCCTTCAGATACATCTATTGATTTGATTAGACCAGGCATTGGAGAAATTAATTTTTTTGATAAATCTTCTAATTTTATCTTTGGCATAAGCCTTATGTAGGTTTCATGTTGCTTACTTAAAACTTTGGTCTGACATCTACAATCATAGTAACTGACATCCGAAGAATTGAGGTTTATAAGTTTATTTAATTTAAAATACTCTATTTGCTGATTTATACTTACCTGACATAACCTCTCGTTTAGCTTTATAGATGTTTCAATCTCATACTCTTTTTTTTCTATTTTAAATGTTCCATAAAATCTTTCTTTTTCAAACTTAGATTCTGTAACTTTGAGGTTAAGAAAATCTTCTCCTACCTTTATTACGAAATCATTTGAAGTTAGTATCTTGCTTTGTAATTGGAATATAAATAAAACCTGGGCAAAAATTGCAATTCTGTGTTTATTATATTCACTTAAATTATGATTAGAATAGTAACCCTTAGGGAATTTTTCTTTGATAAAATTTGTGCTTATTTCGCCGTTTCTAAATTTTTTATCATCTAAAATTGAAATCAGAAATTCAATATTATTTTCAACTCCTGATAAGTAATAATTTTGCAGTGAATTGATCATTAAGTCTATTGCAGTTGCTCTATCCTTACTATGAACCGCTAGCTTTGATATCATAGGATCATAAAATAAAGAAACTTCAGATCCAGGATTTATTCCTGTATCGTTTCTAATAATTTGGTCTTTATCCTCTATTTTTGATGGCTCTATGTATTCAGTTACTCTACCAATTGAAGGTAAAAAATCTTTAGTTGGATCTTCGGCGTAAATACGAGACTCAACTGACCAGCCTTTAAGGTCAATATCTTTTTGTGATATATTTAACTTTTTGTTATCTGCACAATAAATCATTTGTTCAACCAGATCTACGCCTGTAACAAGCTCAGAAACAGGATGTTCAACTTGAAGTCTTGTATTCATCTCGAGAAAATAAAAATTTTTGTTAGCATCTACTACAAATTCTACGGTCCCCGCTGAGTCGTACTTAACTTCCTTTGCAAGGGTTAGAGCTTGTGCAGCCATTTCATTTCTCATTTCTTCATCTACAAATGGCGATGGGCACTCCTCAATAACTTTTTGATATCTCCTTTGAATTGAGCATTCTCTCTCACCTAAATGAACTTGATTTCCATGTTTGTCACAAAGAATTTGTATCTCAATATGTCTTGGTTGCTCTATATATTTTTCAATAAACACGCGATCATCCCCAAAGCTTTTCTTTGACTCACTCTTTGCAGCATTAAAATTTTCCTCTAATTCACTATTTTTTCTTACTATTCTCATTCCTTTACCGCCACCTCCAGCTGATGCTTTTAGCAAGACAGGGTATCCAATTTTATTTGAAATTTTTAATGCTTCTTTTGAGTTTTTTACCGGAGCGGTATGACCGGGTATTACGTTTAATTTAAGTTTTATTGCAAGATTTTTAGACTCAATTTTGTCTCCCATTTTTTTTATAGCATTAGGATTAGGTCCAATAAATTTTATTTTTTCTTTAGCCAGTCTTTTAACAAAAGCTGCATTTTCAGATAAAAATCCGTATCCTGGATGAACTGCGTCAGCCTTTGATTTTTTTGCAATATTAATGATTTTATTAATATCTAAATAAGACTCAGCTGGCTGAGAGCCTCCTATATGGTAAGACTCATCTGCCTGTTTCACAAACAAAGAATCTTTATCAGCATCAGAATAAACAGCTACCGTATTGATATTCAACTTTCTTGCTGTACGTATAACTCTGCACGCAATTTCTCCTCTATTCGCAATTAGAATTTTTTTAATCATTAATTATAATGGTATATTATCGTGTTTTTTTAAGGGAGAAGATAATTCTTTATCTTTAAGATTTCCAAGCGCTGTTGCTATACGACGACGTGTTGAATGTGGTCTTATTACATCGTCTATAAATCCTCTCTTTGAAGCAATAAATGGATTTACAAACTGATCTGTATATTCTTGTGTTCTCTTATCAATTTTCTTTTTATCCTTAATTTCATTTCTGAACAAAATTTCAGTAGCTCCCTTTGCACCCATAACTGCAATTTCTGCGCTTGGCCATGCATAATTAATATCTCCCCGTAAATGCTTTGAAGCCATTACGACATATGCACCTCCGTAAGCCTTACGAGTTATTATTGTAATTTTGGGAACGGTTGCTTCAGCATAAGCGTATAAAAGCTTGGCACCATTTTTAATGATACCATTGTGTTCCTGAGATACTCCTGGCAAGAAACCCGGTACGTCAACAAAAGTTACAATTGGTATATTGAAACAATCACAAAATCTTACAAACCTGCCTCCTTTTTTACCAGAGTCTATATCAAGACATCCTGCCAAAACTAAAGGCTGGTTTGCCACAAATCCGACTGTTCTTCCCTCAATTCTACCAAAGCCAGTGATAATATTTTTTGCAAAGTCAGGTTGAATTTCAAAAAAATAGTTATTATCAACTACTTTATTGATTAGTTCCTTCATATCATATGGTTTATTTGCGTTTTCAGGAACAAGGGTATCTAAAGAGTAATCTGGACTTAGATCTTGAAAACTATCTTTAATGTTTTTAGATTTCTCCCGATTGCTTGAAGGCAGCAAGTCAATAAGACTTTTTACTTCTTGGAGTGTTTCAATATCATTGTTGAATGCTCCATCAGCTACAGAAGACTTTGAAGTATGTGTTTTAGCCCCTCCCAATTCCTCTTGCGTAACATTTTCTTGTGTCACGGTCTTTACAACATCTGGACCAGTCACAAACATGAATGAGGTATTTTTAACCATAAATATGAAATCTGTCATTGCAGGTGAATACACAGCTCCACCAGCACATGGACCCATAATTACTGAAATTTGAGGAACAACTCCAGAGGCAAGAACATTTCGTTGAAACACCTCTGCATAACCCGCTAAAGAAGCAACGCCCTCCTGAATACGTGCGCCACCAGAATCATTTATGCCAATAATAGGAGCTCCAACTTTCATTGCCATATCCATTATCTTACATATTTTTTCTGCATGAGCTTCAGATAATGAGCCCCCAAAAACTGTAAAGTCTTGACTGAAAACGTATACTAATTTTCCATTTATTTTTCCACTACCGGTAACCACTCCATCACCCGCATACTTCTGATCGGCCATGCCAAAGTCATTAGTACGGTGTTCCACGTACATATCGTACTCTTCAAAAGTGTCTTGATCTAAAAGTACCTCTATTCGTTCTCTTGCTGTTAATTTGCCTTTTGCGTGCTGAGAGTCAATTCGTCTTTTTCCTCCACCCAGTTTAGCCTCTTCGCGCTTTTTTTCTAATAATTTGATGATATCACTCATGAAGTAACTATATTATATAATATTTCTGAATTATCAATTTATAAGTATTTTCTAAAATGATTTGGGAGTTCAGTCTCTATTTTGACTTTTTTATTATTCATATCAATGAATTCTAAAGCGCCAGCATGTAGAAATAAATTAGAAAATTTTATTTGATTACGTTCAATATAATATTTTTTATCACCAAGGATTGGGAAACCATTCATAAAACAATGTTGCCTGATTTGATGTTTTCTACCTGATTGAGGATTTAATTTTAAAAGAAAATATTCTCCAGGCAGTTTTTTTATTATTTGATATTTTGTTTCAGCGGAAACATTTTTTTTATTTTTGGGAAGCATATCATTAAGTATTCCCTCTCTATTTTTTGGTTTTTTTTCAACTATTGCATAATAAGTTTTCTTAATTTTATGGTTAGAAAGAATTTTATGAAAGTACCTTGCTGAATTAGAATTTTTTGCAATTATCAATAGACCAGTTGTGTCTTTATCAAGCCGATGAACTAGCTTAGGATGACTATCTTTAGTATTAAAAAATTGAAGTAGATCATCAATTGATAGATTAATTTTTGATCCACGCTGACATGGTATTCCAGCCCATTTATTAATAATAATAAAGTCGTCAGATTGAAAAACTACTGAACTTTTAATTTTTCTCTTGAGTATGTTGGGTATTTTAATTGAAGGTTTATTTTTATGAATTAATTTGAATTCCTTGAAAACATCAACAATATCATCTTGTTTAACTCTATAACTCCCAAGTTTTTTTTTATTATTTACTTCGATTGATTTTTTTCTGAGCTCTTTGTGAAGTAATGAAAAAGGAATATTTAATCTTTCTTTTAAAAACTTGTCTAATCTCACCCCATTAGAAGCACTATCAACAATTATAGTTTTTTTGGATTTCATCTAAATTTATATGTTTAGATAAATCAACTTAGTATTAATTAGATATTATTTTTCTTGATCAAGAATTTGGATGTAAGCCATAGGCGCATTATCACCTGATCGATAACCGGCTTTTACAATTCTACAATAGCCACCGCTTCTATCTTTGAATCTTTCAGATAAATCTCCGAAAACTTTTGTTACTGCTTCTTTATCTCTAAGCGAATTAAAAGCATTTGCCCTAGATGAACTTTTATTCTTTTTACCTAGAGTGATAATCTTTTCAACAAATGGTCTTAATTCCTTAGCTTTTGGAAGTGTGGTTTTAATAGTCTCATTTTTGATTAGAGAAACAGCCATGTTCTCAAGCATCGCTAACCGATGCGATGATGTCCTATTTAACTTTCTTTTTGCAATTCCGTGTCTCATTTTTAGTTATATGGATCTTCAATCTTTCTTGCCATTTCCTCGATATTTTCAGGTGGCCAATTAGGTACTTCCATGCCTAAATATAGTGACATAGTGCCTAGTACTTCTTTTATTTCGTTTAGAGACTTACGACCAAAATTGGGTGTACGTAACATTTCAATTTCACTTTTTTGAACAAGGTCTCCAATGTAAATAATATTATCATTTCTTAGGCAATTCATTGATCTCACAGAAAGTTCAAGCTCCTCAACTTTTCTTAAAAGATTTTTATTAAATTGAGGTTCCAATGCATCAGGTTCTTCCTGAATCTCTTCAGGTTCTTCAAAATTAATAAATGATTGCAATTGGTCTTGAATTATTCGTGCTGCAAAAGCAATTGCATCCTCAGGAGATACTGATCCATTTGTTTCAATTGACATTGTTAACTTGTCATAATCTAAAACTTTTCCTTCTCTAGTATTTTCTATACTGTATGAAACTTGTTTAACTGGGCTAAATATGGAGTCTATAGGAATAAGGCCTATTGCAGAATCTTCTGGCTTGTTATGTTCAGCAGCAACATAACCTTTACCTTTTGCTACGGTAAGCTCCATATTAAATTCGGTATTGTCATCAAGATTACAGATAACTAGCTCTGGATTTATAATATCAATTTCAGATGGTGTATTTATCATACCCGCAGTAATCTCACCTGGACCTGTTACATTGAGATTCATTTTTCTTACACCTTCAGAATGCATATTTAAAGATAGGGACTTAATATTTAACACTATATCTGTAACGTCTTCTCTTACTCCATCAATAGATGAAAATTCATGAAGAACATTATCTATTTTAATAGCTGTCACAGCAGTACCTTGTAGTGATGACAACAGCACTCTTCTAAGAGCATTTCCAAGTGTTAATCCAAAACCCCTTTCAAGAGGTTCCGCAATTAAAGTTGCTTTATATTGAGTGTCTTCATCGCTGATTAGCTTTAGTTTTGAAGGTTTTATTAATGCCTGCCAATTATTAATAATACTCATAGTTTTTTTCCTTTAATAAATATTAAACTCTTCTTTTCTTTGGTGGACGACAACCATTATGAGGGATTGGTGTAGTATCTTTTATAGAAGTTATATAGAATCCCACGGCTTGTAATGCTCGTAGTGCCGACTCTCGTCCTCCGCCTGGTCCTTTAACAAATACTTGTAAGTTTTTTAAACCAAACTCTTTTGCTTTTGTGCCAGCATCCTCAGCTGCAATTTGTGCAGCGTATGGTGTGGACTTTCTTGATCCTTTAAAACCTTTTACTCCCGCAGACGACCATGCAATACTGTTGCCTTGCTCATCAGTAATTGTAATCATAGTATTATTAAATGTAGCGTTAATATACGCTAATCCAGATATGATATTCTTTTTTTGTTTTTTCTTTTTTACAATTTTAGCTTCAGCCATATTTATTTAGTAACCTTTTTCTTTCCAGCAATTGCAATAGCTTTTCCTTTTTTAGTTCTAGCGTTTGTATGAGTACGCTGACCTCTACATGGCAAATTTTTTCTGTGTCTTACGCCTCTATACGTACCTAAATCTTTTAATCTTTTGATATTTCCAGAAACCTCTCTTCTTAAATCACCTTCAACTAAAAATGATGATGAGATAACATCACTGACGTTTTTTATTTCTGCTTCAGATAGATCCTGAACTCTAGTATTAGCATCAACATTTGCCTGAGAACATACATCTTTTGAAATCTTGTCACCAATGCCGTAAACGTAGGTCAAAGCAACTCCTAATTTTTTTTGGGTTGGAATATTTACTCCAGCAATACGAGCCATCAATAAAGACCTAACATTTTTGGTTTGAGAGATTGCGGGATTATAGGATTATTAATTAATTGGTCAAGCATATTAAAGATGATCTATAATTGTGTTAATTGATTGATTTATTTGCATAATTTCACCCACGCCACTGACTTTTTTTAGCAGTTTTGCTTCATCATAATATTTTATTAAAGGCATAGTTTCTTTGAAATATGTTTCGAGTCTTTTAATTAGAGTTTCCTCGTTATCATCGGATCTTCCTTCTTCTTTACCTCTAGATAATATCCTGTCTTTTAAATGTTTTTCATCAACATCTAACTGAATTACGCATGATATTTTGTCTTTAAGTTCTGACATCAATTTATCTAGAAGCTTAGCCTGCTCTGTATTTCTGGGAAAGCCATCGAGTAGGTATCCACTTAAATTTGTATTATTATTAAAAAATGATTTAATAACATTAATTATAATATCGTTAGAAACTAGTTTTCCCTCATCAATAATTTGTTTAGCCTTTACCCCGAATTCACTTTTATTAGCTATCTCCATTCTAAGCAAATCACCTGTAGATAAGTGACTTAAATTATATTTTTCACAGATTAAATTTGCCTGTGTTCCTTTTCCAGCTCCTGGGGGTCCCAATAAAACTAAATTCACCTTCTTGTGCCTCTTAGGCGAGATTTTTTTATTAGAGCTTCATATTGATATGCAAATAAATGACTTTGAATTTGTCCAACAGTATCCATGCCTACAACCACAACAATGAGTAGTGATGTACCTCCCAAATAAAATGGGATTGAGTATTGTGCAATTAAAATTTCCGGGAGTATGCACACAAATGCTAAATATAGTGCCCCAATGGTTGTTATTCTGGATAAGACAAAATCAATATACTCAGCAGTTTTTTCACCTGGCCTAATTCCTGGGATAAAGCCACCTTGTCTTTTTAGATTATCAGCTGTTTCAACTGGATTAAATACAATTGAAGTATAAAAGAATGCAAAAAATATAATGGCCGCAGCATACATAAGCATGTATGCAGGTTGGCCCCTACCAAGTAATGCTGCGATATCATTTAACAATCCTGGCTCTGCAGATACATTAAAATTCGCAATTGTAATTGGTAGCAACAGAATAGATGATGCAAATATTGCTGGTATAACTCCTGCAGTATTGAGTTTAAGAGGTAAATGTGTGCTATCTCCAGCAAACATCTTATTACCCATTTGTCTTTTTGGATACTGGACTATTAATCTTCTCTGAGCTCTTTCCATAAAAACAATAAAGATAACTACAGCTACAATCATCACTAAAAGTAAAACAAGTGTAAGAGTTGAGATTGTTCCCTGACGACCCAATGTAAGTGTATTTATTAAGGCGCTAGGTATCTCAGCTACAATACCAGAAAAAATAATGAGCGATATTCCATTTCCTATGCCTCTACTGGTTATTTGTTCTCCTAGCCACATTAAGAAGACAGTTCCGCCAGTTAATGTAATTGTTGTTGAAAGTCGAAAAAATAGTCCAGGGTCTGTAACAACTTTTCCTGCTGACTCTAGCCCAACGGAAATCCCATATCCTTGTAATAAAGCAAGTAAGACAGTTCCGTATCTTGTATATTGAGTAATTTTTCTTCTACCAGGCTCACCCTCTTTCTTCAAACTTGCCAGATGCGGAGAGACACTTGTCATAAGCTGCATAATAATTGATGAAGATATGTATGGCATGATACCTAATGCAAAAATAGCCATTCGACTAATTGCGCCACCTGCGAAAACATCAAACATTCCAAGAATTCCGCTTTGATTAGTTTCAACAAGAAGTTTTAATTGCTCAATGTCTATTCCAGGTAAAGGTATATATGTGCCAAATCTATATATTATTAAAGCACCTAAAGTGAACCAAATTCTTTTCTTCAATTCAGTTGCCTTAGAAAAGACACTAAAGTTGAAATTTGATGCTAATTTTTCAGCTGCTGAAGCCATTTCGCTAATTTGCTTTACTTATTATTTTTAATTCAACACCAAGTTTTTGAAGTTTTTCTTCTGCAGACTTAGTTACTTTACTACACTCAATTATATTTTTTGATTTTAATTCACCTGTACCAAGAATTTTTAGGTGTTTTTTATCTTTATTTTTTAAAATACGTAACTTTTTTAAGAGTGCGATATTTATAATCTCTGACTCGTTGATAGAATTTTTATCGATCAATTTCTGCACTGTAGAGAGGTTTAATTCAAAATATTGTTTCTTTGTAAAATTTGAAAATCCAAATTTAGGTAATCTTCTATGTAAAGGCATCTGTCCACCTTCGAAACCATTAATAGCAACACCCGAACGAGCTTTTTGTCCTTTGTGACCACTCCCAGAAGTTTTACCTTTACCTGAGCCTATACCTCTTCCGACTCTCTTCTTTGATTTAAAGCTCTTGTTTTTATCAATTTGATTTAATTTCATTTAATTATTTTCCGTGATTACTAAATGTTTAATTTTTTTAATCATGCCTAATGTTTCAGGCGTTGCTTCTCTTATGACGCTGCTGTTAATTTTTTTTAGCCCTAGTCCTTTTACCGTCGCTATTTGTCCTTTTTGAGAACCAATCGTACTTTTTTTTAATGTAATTTTTAATTTTTGAGTCATGTCGTTTCTCTTGCAGAAGTAATGTTGCCGACTTTTTTAGATCTCCTTGCAGCAATTATCTTGGGCGATTTTTGCTGTTTCAGTCCATCTACTGCTGCTCTGATAATATTATAAGGATTTGAGCTACCAACTGACTTTGCAACAATGTCTTGTATACCTAATAATTCAAATACTGCCCTAACTGACCCTCCAGCAATAATACCTGTACCTGAGGGTGCAGATCTCATTACAACCCGTGATGAACCATGTATTCCAATTATATCATGATGTAGTGTTCTACCCTCTCTAAGCGGTATTCTAACCAAACTTTTTTTAGCTGAGTCTGTTGCTTTTTTTATGGCCTCAGGAACCTCTTTTGCTTTTCCATGACCAAAACCAACTTTACCGGACTCATCACCAGCAACAACTAATGCTGCAAATCCAAATCGCCTTCCTCCTTTAACAACTTTTGTAACACGGTTAATTGCTACTAGTTTGTCTTTAATATCAATACCATTTTGATCTTTGTTCTTATTTTCTTTAACCATAATGTTTCCTATAAATTTATACCACCAGATCTTACTTCATCAGTAATAGTTTTTACTATTCCATGATACAAATTTGAACCACGATCCAGGTAAACATCTTTAACGCCCTTTTCAACTGCTGACTTAGCAAGTTCACTGCCTAATATTTTTGCATTTGCAACATTACATGAATTTTTATTTTTTTCTGATTTTAGAGTTGAGGCACTGCAAACAGTAATACCTTTATTATCGTCAACGATTTGAGCATACAAGTGCTGTGAAGACTTATAAAGAGTAAGTCTCATGCGAGATTTATTATTTTTCTTTAGCTTAAACCTGACCCTACTTGATCTTTTTTGTTTTTTTGGAGATAACATTATTTCTTTTTACCTTCTTTTCTATTTATATATTCATCGGCATACTTTATGCCCTTGCCTTTATAAGGTTCAGGCCCCCTAAAATTTCTAATTTCAGCAGCAGTTTGTCCAACAAGTTGCTTGTCAGGACCCTTAATCTCAATATTATTTTGCTTATCTACTGTGACTGTAATATTTTCTGGAATATCGTAGTTTATCGGATGACTATACCCAAGCAATAATTCAAGAGTTTTACCTTTTAAGGCTGCACGATATCCAACGCCATTCATTTCTAATTTTTTTGTAAAACCCTCACTTACACCAATAATTAAATTATTGACTAAATTTCTCTGTAAACCCCAGAAAGAAACTAAAGTTTTGTCATCAGATTTGGGTTTCATTGTAATTTTTTGACCCTCAATTATTACTTCGATTTGAGAATTTAACTTAGACTCAAGTTTGCCTAATGGTCCCTCAGCTGAAATTAATCCATCTTGAAGATTAATTTTTACGCTTTCTGGTATATTTATTTCTTTTGATCCAACTCTAGACATAATTAAAATACTCTACAAATAATTTCCCCGCCTACTTTTTGATCTCTTGCGTCTGCATCCGTCATCACACCTTTCGAAGTTGAAATAATTGAAATTCCAAGGCCATTATGTACATACGGTATCCTTCCAGCGCCAGAATAAACACGCCTACCTGGTTTTGAAATTCTTGTGATCTCTGAAATTACAGGACCTTTTTCATCATATTTCAGTTCAATATCGAGCTCTTCCCTGCCAGATGAGTGTTTTGTTCGAGCATATCCTCTTATATAACCTTCTTTTTTGAGTACCTCTAAAATATTTTCCCTTAACTTTGATACAGGAGAACTAACAATTGGTTTATACCTCATTTGTGCATTTCTAATTCTACTAAATAAATCTGACAACGGATCTTGTAATGACATATTTCTTCCTTTCTACCAGCTTGATTTATTCATTCCAGGGATTTGACCTTTAGATGCAAGATCCCTCAAGGCAATTCTAGATAATCTCACTCGTTTATGGTAACCCCTTGGACGGCCTGTTAATTCACATCTATTTCGAACTCTTGTTCTCGCACCATTCCTTCTTAGTTTGGAAAGTTTTAGCTGAGCTTGAAACCTTTCATCAATAGAGGTTTTTTTGTCCATAATAAGAGATTTTAGTTTACTTCTCTTATGCAGGTCTTTTTCAGAGAGCTTTATTCTTCTTTTATTTTTTTCTATCGAACTTTTTTTAGCCATATTCTTACCTAATCATTAATTGGAAAATTTAGAGATTTTAATAACAACAATGCCTGTTCATCATTTGAAGCTGTAGTATTTATTGTAATATCTAACCCACGCACCTTATCAAGTTTATCCACGTTAATTTCAGGAAAAACTGTGCATTCCTTAATTCCGAAAGAGTAATTACCCCTTCCATCGAAACAATTTTTTTTCAATCCTCTAAAGTCTCTAATACGCGGAAGTGCAATAGTAACGAGTCTATCAATGAACTCGTACATCCTGTTACCTCTTAAAGTAACCTTTACCCCTAAAGGCATACCAGTTCTGATTTTAAAAGTAGCGATTGATTTTCTTGCTTTTGTCACTAATGGTTGTTGACCAGCTATCGAAGCTAATTGATCTGAAGCTAGTTGAATTACTTTAGAGTCATTTACTGCCTCTCCAAGGCCCATGTTTAATGAAACTTTTACCAACTTAGGCAGTGCAAGATCATTATTTATAGAAAGATCATTCTTTAGCCTTGGCACTATCGTATTTATATACATTTCTTTTAAACGTGGAGTATAATTATCCATCGATTTGATCTCCCGTTTTAATGTTAATTCTCACTTTTTTATTGTCTTTTAAGTATTTATAACCAACTCTAACACCTTTGTTGGTCTTTTTATCAACCGGCATTAAATTAGAGAGCATAATTGGCATCTCCTTATTCAAAACCCCACCTTCGTTTTTCTGATCTTGTTTTTGATGTTTCTTTGAAATGTTCACGCCTTTAACAATTGCTTTCATGCCTAATATTTTTATCACTTCACCAACTTTTCCCTTATCCTTGCCTGTGTTAACAGTAACTTGATCACCTTTTTTTAATCTCATGCTCATTATAAGACCTCCGGCGCTAGTGAAATGATTTTCATTTGTTTTTTTGATCGTAGCTCTCTACAAACAGGGCCGAAGATTCTTGTCCCTACAGGTTCACCCTGATTATTAATTAATACAGCGGCGTTTGTATCAAACTTAATTGTACTTCCATCAACTCTTTTCAACTCTTTTCTAGTTCTCACGATTACAGCTTTATGAACAGTTCCTTTTTTAACCTTCCCTTTTGGTATTGCGTCTTTGACAGTTACTACGATAATATCTCCTACAGATGCAAAACGACGCTTTGAACCACCAAGAACTTTAACACATAAAACCTCTTTGGCTCCTGAGTTATCCGCAACATTTAATCGAGATTCAACTTGTATCATTTAACTAATTGCAACCCATCTTTTTAGTTTAGAAATTGGCTTAGACTCCATAATTCTTACTTTATCTCCTGCGTTAAATTGATTATCGGGATCATGTGCGCTGTATTTTTTTGATCTTCTAATCACTTTTTTTAACACTGGGTGTTTAAACTTTCTTTCAACTAAAACTGTTATTGTTTTATCTTGTTTGTTACTAATAACAGTTCCTTGTAATATCTTTTTTGGCATGTTAGTTAACCGTTTTTTCCTTCATTATTGTTTTTATTCTTGCTATCAGTTTTCTTACCTTAAAAATTCGAGACGTATTCTCCAACTGGCCAGAGGACTTTTGAAATCTCAAGTTAAAGGACTCCTTGTATAAATTTTGCAACTCAGTCTTCAGTTGATCTGTTGTTTTTTTTCTTATTTCTTCTGCTTTCATAAATTCTCTATTTAATTAACTGTTCCACTACCTTAGTTTTAATAGGCAGTTTAGATGAAGCACGTCCAAAGGCCTCTGTTGCAATTGCTTGTGAAACGCCATCAACTTCAAATAAAATTTTTCCTGGTTTAACCCTGCATGCCCAATACTCTGGTGATCCTTTGCCTTTACCCATTCTTACTTCTGTAGGTTTTTTTGAAACTGGAACATCAGGAAATATTCTAACCCACACTCTTCCAGCTCTTTTCATGAATCTTGTCATTGCAACACGGGCAGCCTCAATTTGACGAGCTGTGACTCTTTCAGCTTCTAAAGCTTTCAAACCATATGTCCCATAATTAAGCGTTGTGGCTGACGTTGCAACTCCCTTAATTCTACCTTTATGCGCTTTTCTATATTTTGTTTTCTTTGGCTGTAACATATCTATCCTAATTTATTTGGGTTGTTATCTAATTCATGAGGCGCATTATCATCTATATCGCCTTTATATATCCAAACTTTTATTCCGCATGAACCATATGTGGTTTGTGCTGTTGCGACAGCGTAATCTACATTTGCTCTGAAAGTATGAAGAGGCACTCTACCTTCCCTATACCACTCAGTTCTTGCTATTTCAGTTCCCCCAAGTCTACCTCCACAATTCACTCTAATTCCGTCTGCTCCCAAGCGCATTGCTGACTGAACTGAACGTTTCATCGCTCTTCGGAATGAAACGCGTCTTTCTAATTGTTCAGCTATACCATCAGCAATTAATTGTGCTTCTACTTCTGGTTTTCTAATCTCCACAAGATTTATAGAAACTTCATCGGAAGTAAATTCAGAGATTTTTTTCTTCAATTTCTCAATATCACTACCTTTTTTTCCAATAATAAGACCTGGACGCGCTGAATATATTGTAACCTGTGCTTTCTTTGCAGGCCGTTCAATCTGAATTTTTGCTACAGCACAATTTTTAAGTTTTTTCTCAAGATAAGCTCTAATCTTTAAATCTTCCTGCAAGAACGATCCGAATTCTTTCTTTCCAGCATACCATCTAGATTGCCACTTCTTATTAAGAATTAATCTAAGTCCAATTGGATTTACTTTTTGACCCATATACTATTTTGCCTTCTCTTTCTTTACTTCCTTAACTTGATCTTCAGAAACTTTAATTGTGACGTTAGTCAGAAATTTATTAATTCTCCCAGGTCTTCCCTTTGCTCTTGCTCTCCATCTTTTCATCACCATACCTTTACCGCAATATGCTTCAGTAACTTTTAATATATCAATATCCAACTGATGATTATTCTCGGCATTAGCAATTGCACTGTTTAAGACTTTACAAATATTTTTAGAAACTCCTCTAGATGAAAACTTTAATAAGTTAAGTGCTTCTGATGCCTTTTTGCCTCTAATCATTTCAAGTACTGCATTAGCCTTTGACGGACTCACTCTCATGTTCCTTTGAATTGCATATGCTTCGTTATCTTTTCTTGCAAGTTGTCTCATATTTACTTTGTTTTTTTATCACCTGTGTGGCCGTTAAAAGTTCTTGTAGGAGAGAACTCTCCAAGTTTATGGCCAACCATGTCTTCAGTTACGTTTACAGGTATAAATCTTTTGCCGTTATGAACCGCAAAATTTACACCCACAAATTCGGGTAGTATAGTTGATCTTCTAGACCAAGTCTTAATGACGCTATTGCCACCAGAATCGGAAGCCGCTTTTACTTTTTTTAACAAATGGCTATCAACAAATGGTCCCTTCCAAACAGATCTTGTCATTTATACCTCTATTCTTGCTTTCTTATCCGTTTTTCTTTTAATTATAAATTTATCAGTTCTTTTATTATTTCTTGTCTTCTTTCCCTTTGTAGGTTTACCCCATGGAGTTACAGGATCTCTTCCACCAGAAGTTTTACCTTCACCACCACCATGTGGATGATCGATAGGATTCATCGCAACTCCTCTGACAGATGGTCTTATACCAAGCCACCTGTTCCTACCGGCCTTACCAAGCTTTTGGTTTTTTTTATCAATATTTGACAATACACCTATCGTAGCACGACATTCTTCTCTGATTTTTCGTTGTTCCCCTGAAGGCAACTTAATAGCGACATAACCATTAGATTTTCCAACTATTTGGGTAGATGTGCCCGCAGACCTTGCTAATTGCGCACCGCTTCCTGATTTTAATTCGATGTTATGTATGTCAATGCCTACAGGTATGTCAGACATGGGCATACAATTCCCATTTCTAATTTCTTTTTTTGATCCAGAAATTACTTTATCTCCAACCTTTATATCTTTTGGGGCCAATATGTAGCTTTGAATACCGTCATCATATTTAATCAATGCTATATATGAAGATCTATTTGGATCATATTCTATTCTTTCCACAGTCGCACTCACATCTATCTTATTTCTTTTGAAATCAATTATTCTATATTTTGATTTATGCCCTCCACCTTTTCTTCTCATAGTGATTCTACCTGTATTATTACGTCCACCTTTTTTAGAGATGCCAGTGGTAAGTGATTTTACTGGTTTACCATTCCATAATCCTTTTTTATCAACTAGAGTAAGTCCTCTGGTTCCGGGCGTGTTAGGTCTGAATTTTTTAAGTGCCATTTATTTATACTCCCGCATTAATATCAATTGTTTGACCATCTTCGAGGGTAACGAATGCCTTCTTGTAATCCGACCTTTTACCAAGAGAACCCCTGAATGATTTAAGCTTACCCTTAACAATTGAAGTATTTACTTTTTTTACTTTGACTTTAAAAATGTTTTCAATTGCTAATTTAATTTCTTTCTTTGAACTTGTTTTCTGAACTTGGAATGTAACTTGATTATACTCTGAACCCATTGAGGACTTCTCTGTAATAATAGGTTTGATTATCGTTTTAAAATCTTTAATTGTAACCATCTTAATTAATCCTACTCTCAAGTATTTCTAAAGCATTCTTACTCATGATTAATTTTTCAAATCCAAGTAAATCGAGTGCATTAAAATTATTTATGCTTGAGTACTTTATATTTTTTAAGTTTCTTGAAGCTAATGCAAAATTATTATCAGGATTATCGCCCTCTAATATGAGCGCAGAGTGAGCATTTAAATCTGAGAGTCTTTTAACTAGTGTTTTTGTCTTTGGCTCTGTAATTTTGAGCTCTTCAACAATTATCAGATTGTTATTCTTGAGTTTATCAGCAAGAAGATGTTTCAAGGCCTCCTGCCTTGTGCGTTTTGGCATTTTTTTTAATGAACGAACTCCTCTTAAGTTATGAGCCATTCCTCCGCTCCTAAATATATTTGCCTTTTTGGAACCGTGTCTTGCTCCTCCACTTCCCTTTTGTCTTCCTAGCTTTTGTGTTGTTCCTTTTACTTCAGATCTGTTTTTGGTCCTAGCTCTTAAAGGTTTCTGGTTAGATTCATTCCATCTGACTAAAGAGCCAACAACACTTAAATCGGACTTACTATTGAATAATTGATCTTTCAAATTGACAGACCCACTCTTTTTTCCATCTATTTTATGCATGTCAATTTGCATTTACTTATTTTTCCTTCCTATCTTCTTTTTCTGATTTTACTGGTGTGGCTTCTATTTCTTTGATGCCATCTTTTTTAATCGAGTCCTCAACAATTAACCAAGTTCCCCTTGAGCCTGGTGTAGCTCCTTTTACACAGATTAGATTTTTTTGTTCATCAACCTTTACAACCTGTAAGCTTTGAAGAGTTTTGTGAACATCTCCGTATTGTCCTGCCATCTTTTTTCCTTTGAAAACTTTACCAGGGTCTTGGCACTGGCCTGTAGATCCATGGCTTCGATGTGAAACTGAAACACCATGAGAGGCTCTCAAGCCGGAGAAATTATGACGTTTCATTACTCCAGCAAATCCTTTGCCTTTCGTGTAACCAGATACATCAATAAATTGACCTTCCTTAAAATGACTTGCTTTCAATTCATCTCCACTTTTAATCTCTTGGTCTTTACTAATTTCAAACTCTCTAAGATATTTATAAGCATCTGATTTTTTTTTATCAAAGAAGCCCTTCTGCGATTTGGATGTTTTTTTTAACTTGCAGGCACCAACCAATACCTTGTCTGAATTTTCATTTTCCGATATAATTCGATCAATAATTTTACAATTTTCAACATGAAGTACAGTAACAGGAATATTTGTTCCACTTTGTGTGTACAAATTACTCATTCCAATTTTTTTTGCTATAATACCTGATCTCATAACTTATAATTTGATTTCTACATCAACTCCTGAAGCTAAATCTAATTTCATTAGTGCATCGACTGTTTGTGGCGTTGGATCGACTATCTCTATTAATCTCTTATGAGTCCTGATCTCGAATTGCTCTCTACTTTTTTTGTTAACATGGGGAGATCGAAGAACTGTAAACTTCTCATTATTTGTGGGTAATGGTATTGGGCCTTTCACCATTGCTCCGGTTCTTTTAGCTGTATCAACGATTTCTACTGATGATTTATCGAGTACACCATGGTCAAAAGCCTTCAATCTTATTTTGATATTTTGATTTTCCATTTTAATTCCTTATGCAAATTTTGCTTTTACCTCATCTTGAACGTTTTGAGGTACTTGCTCATAATGATCAAAAAACATTGAATATTGAGCTCTTCCCTGAGTCATAGACCGTAATGTGTTGACATAGCCAAACATATTGGCAAGAGGCACCATTGAGCTGATAGCTGTTGTATTGCCTCTAGCTTCACTTCCACTAACTTGGCCTCTTCTACTGCTCAAATCGCCTATAACATCCCCCATAAACTCTTCAGGCGTAACTACCTCAACTCTCATAACAGGCTCAAGAAGTTTTGGACCTGCTTTTTGACAAGCGTCTTTAAATGCCATCCTTCCAGCTATCTCAAAAGCTAAACTACTAGAGTCTACATCGTGATATTTTCCATCGATTAATGTTACTTTATAATCAATTATAGGGAAGCCTGCTATGACGCCAGTATCAGCAACGCCCTCAATTCCTTTTTCAACTCCTGGGATATACTCTTTAGGTATATTACCTCCCTTAATTTTGTCTTCAAATAATCTTCCTGTCCCTGGTTCACATCCCTCAACAATGATTTTTACTTCAGCGAACTGACCAGCTCCTCCACTTTGTTTTTTATGTGTATATGTTACCTCAACTTCTTTAGATATTGTTTCTCTGTAAGCAACCTGTGGCGCTCCTACATTAGCTTCAACCTTGAACTCTCGTTTCATTCGGTCAACAATAATATCCAAATGAAGCTCACCCATTCCCTTAATAACAGTTTGCCCAGATTCATCATCAGACGTTACTCTGAAAGAGGGGTCTTCTTTAGCAAGTCGAGCAAGCGCTTCACCCATTTTTTCTTGGTCAGCTTTTGTTTTTGGTTCAACAGCAATTTCAATTACTGGATCAGGAAAATCCATTGACTCTAATATTATTGGCTTCTGAGAGTCACATAAAGTTTCACCAGTTATGGTATCTTTCAACCCTGCTATCGCAACAATATCACCAGCATACGCAGTTTTAATATCTTCTCTGTTATTTGCATGCATAAGCAGCATTCTTCCAATTCTTTCCTTATCGCCTTTAACAGAATTCATAATTGTTGAACCAGCTTCTAGCTTTCCTGAATAGATTCTTGTAAATGTGAGAGAGCCTACGAAAGGATCGTTAGCAACTTTAAATGCTAATGCAGAAAAAGGTTCTTCATCTGATGCTTTTCTTATTTCTTCTTCTTCTTTACCTGGTATGTTACCCATAGCCTGTTGTACCTCACTAGGATCTGGCATAAAGTTTACGATGGCATCTAGAAGTGGTTGTACACCTTTATTTTTAAATGCACTACCTGTTAAAATCGGAACGAAATCAAAATTGATAGTACCTTTTCTAATACAACGGTAAAGAGTTTCTTCATCAGGCTCTTCTCCATCTAAATATTTTTCTAAAACCTCTTCATCCTGCTCAACTGCCATTTCAACCATTTCAGATCGATATTTTTCAGCCGTCTCTTCTAATTCTTCTGGGATCTCTGTGTACTCATATTTAGCTCCAAGGTCTTCATTTGCCCAAACAATTGCTTTATTTTTTACAAGATCAATAACACCCTTAAGATCAGACTCACTTCCATAGGGAATTTGTAAAACTAAAGCATTTGCTTGAAGTCTGTCTTTAATCATATCAAGACATTTATAAAAATCAGCCCCGGTACGATCCATCTTGTTAACAAAGCACATTCTTGGAACCTTGTATCTATTCGCTTGTCTCCATACAGTTTCAGTCTGAGGCTCAACACCAGCTACACCATCAAATACTGCGACAGCTCCGTCAAGAACTCTAAGTGATCTCTCAACTTCAATGGTAAAGTCAACGTGGCCTGGAGTATCAATTATATTAATTCTATGATCATTCCAAAAACATGTAGTTGCTGCTGAAGTAATTGTAATTCCTCTTTCTTGCTCTTGTTCCATCCAGTCCATAGTAGCTGCACCATCATGAACTTCTCCGATTTTGTGACTTTTACCAGTGTAATAAAGTATTCTTTCTGTAGTAGTGGTTTTCCCTGCATCAATGTGAGCCATGATTCCTATATTACGGTATTTCTGAAGCGCGTATTCTCTTGTCATATTACCACCTAAAGTGTGCAAAAGCTTTATTGGCTTCTGCCATTTTATGAGTATCTTCCCTTTTTTTTATTGCCGATCCTTTGTTCCCAGCTGCGTCCATTAATTCAGAACTTAATTTATCAACTAAACTTTTTTCTTTACGGTTTCTTATTGCGCTGACAATCCATCTAATTGCTAGAGCTTGTGACCTACTACTTTTAACCTCAACTGGGACTTGGTAAGTTGCTCCACCAACTCGACGTGATCTTACCTCTACAAGTGGTCTTACATTTTCTATTGCTTTGTTGAAAACATTCATTGGAGGTTCACCAGTTTTGCTTTCAATATTTGTGAATGATTTATTTATTATTGCCTCTGCAACAGTTTTCTTTCCATCAAGCATAATAGCATTTGTAAATTTTGTAAGAACTTTACTTCCATGGATTGGATCTGGTAGTACTTCTCTAATCTGAGCTTTTCTTCTTCTAGACATTTACTTAGGTTTCTTCGTTCCATACAATGATCGGCGTTGTTTTCTCTCACCAACACCTTGAGTATCTAAAACTCCTCTGACAGTGTGATAACGTACCCCTGGCAGGTCTTTAACACGACCGCCTCGAATTAATATTACTGAGTGTTCCTGCAAATTATGACCCTCACCGCCAATATAACTTGTAACTTCAAATCCATTTGTAAGTCTAACTCTCGCAACTTTTCGTAATGCAGAGTTAGGTTTTTTAGGGGTAGTTGTATAAACTCTAGTACAAACACCTCGCTTTTGAGGATTTGCTTTTAATGCTGGAACCTTATTTCTTTTTTGAACTTTGGTTCTAGGTTTTCTAATCAGCTGACTTATAGTCGGCATAAAATATCTCCAGTTTTTACAACTTAAAGGTTAACTATTTTAAAAAATTAATAAAAAGTAGCGTTTAGATTTCTCTACCGCCTACTATTTAAGAATGCCGAATAATACTTAATAGTTTATGCAGGTCAACAAAATTTATTAGGAATTCTCTTATATTTCAGCTGATTCTTGCTCTTTCTTTGCCTGAATTGCCTCAATTTCAACTTTTGCCTCTTTATCTAGCAATTTTGCCTTATTTTCAATTTGATTGAAGGTTCGTCCTGTTCCCGCTGGAATCAACCTTCCAACAATTACGTTCTCTTTAAGGCCCTCAAGCCGATCCATTTTTCCTTTTATTGAAGCGTCAGTAAGAATTCTTGTTGTTTCTTGGAAAGATGCGGCTGAAATGAAAGACCTTGTTTGAAGAGATGCTTTTGTAATACCTAGCAATACTGGTTTAGCTATTGCAGGTTTTTTTCCTTCACCCTCTAGCTGTTCATTTGTAGTCAAGAATTCAAATCTATCTATTTCTTCGCCTCTAATAAATGAACTATCACCTATTTCAGTAATATGGACTTTCTGTAACATTTGCCTACATAATACTTCAATATGCTTATCGTTGATTAAAACACCTTGCAATCTGTAAACCTCTTGTACTTCATTGATTAAATAGTCAGCTAATGCTTCAATTCCTAAAATTTCTAAAATATCATGAGGATCTGGATTACCATCTAGCAAATAGTCTCCCTTTTCAATGGCTTCACCTTCTTGATACGCAATATGCTTCCCTTTCGGAATTAATACTTCTACAGGATCGCCATCTTTTTCAGGAGTAATAATAACTTTTTGTTTTCCTCTAATATCTTTGCCAAAAGAAATGACTCCTGAAGTCTCAGAAATAATTGCATGATCTTTTGGTTTTCTTGCTTCAAATAATTCTGCAACTCTAGGTAAACCTCCAGTAATATCTTTAGTTTTTGAAGCGGCCTTTGGCGTTCTGGCAAGAACGTCTCCTGCATGAACTTCTGATCCATCCGTAACAGAAAGAATTGAATCAGGTGGCAAGAAGTATCTAGCTTCGTTTCCGTTTGCAAGAAGTATAACGTCACCTTTTTCATCTCTGAGTGTTATTCTTGGCTTTAATTCACTTCCTTTTGGATCTGATTTCCAGTCCTTAACTTTGGTATATGTTAATCCAGTTTTTTCCTCTGTTTCCTCAATAAGAGAAATACCTTCTTCCATATCGACGTAATTAGCAGTTCCTGATTTTTCAGATATGACTGGGTTTGTAAATGGATCCCATTCACATATCTTTGTGCCGCTATTTACTCTAGAATCTTCCTCAACTAGTATTTTTGTACCATAAGGAACTTTGTAATTTGCAAGCTCTCTTCCGTTATCATCTTGTATAGCTAATTGACAATTTCTGCCCATAACAATCAAATCATTATTACTGTCTTCCACAGTATTTTTATTTAAAATTTTAAATATTCCATCAGTGTTAATCTCAATAAATGATTGATCATTAATTTGAGCAGCGCCGCCGATGTGGAAGGTTCTCATGGTAAGTTGAGTGCCAGGCTCACCTATTGATTGTGCAGCTATCATTCCGACGGCTTCTCCCTCGTTAACAAGGAAACCTCTTGCTAAATCACGGCCATAACACTTTACGCAGATACCCCTTTTACTGTCACAAGTTAGTGGGGATCGAATATAAAGGCTTTGAATACCTGCCGTTTCAATTTTTTCTGCAACAATCTCATCTACATAATCGTCTTTTTTTGCAATGTTCTCGCCAGTAATCGGATGGTTTACATCGTGCTGTAGGAACCTTCCTAATACTCTATCTGCTATTGAAATTATTACTTCACCTCCCTCAACAACATCAGAAATCCATACTCCATTATCTGTGCCACAGTCTGGTTCAGATATAGTACAATCCTGAGCAACATCGCATAATCGTCTAGTTAAATAACCAGAGTTTGCTGTTTTTAATGCCGTATCAGCAAGGCCTTTTCTTGCGCCATGAGTTGAATTAAAGTACTCAAGTACATTCAGACCTTCCTTGAAATTAGAGATAATAGGTGTTTCAATTATATCACCAGATGGCTTGGCCATAAGACCTCTCATACCAGATAATTGCTTCATTTGCGCTGCAGAGCCACGAGCACCCGAATTTGCCATCATATATATCGAATTTATTGGCATTTCTCTTTTAGTTTCATTGTCAAATTTCTTAGAAGATATTTCATTCATCATTTCCTGAGCAACACGATCTGTACATTTGGCCCATGCATCAATTACTTTATTGTATTTCTCCCTATTCGTTATTAGACCATCATTGTACTGTTTCTCATATTTTTCTATTTGACCCGCTGTTTCGGAAACAAGTTTTTCTTTTGTTTCCGGGATAATCATATCATCTTTTCCAAATGAAATACCTGCCTTATAAGCATAATGAAAGCCTAATGCCATTAATTGGTCAGCGAATATCACTGTATCTTTTTGACCACAATATCTATAAACCGTATCAATAAGACCTGATATTTCTTTTTTACCTAAAAGTCGGTTAACTAGTTTAGGGTCAAGATCTTTGTGTTGTGGAACAAGATTCCAGAGTAGCATTCTTCCAGGTGTTGTCTCAATTCTTTTTAATTTTTTATTACCCTCCAAGTCTATAAAATTGATTCTTGCATTAACTTTTGCATGAACAGTTGTTGCATTGTTTTCAAGCGCTTGCTGAACTTCGTAAATATCTTTAAATACGGTTCCTTGGCCTGGCTCATTTTCTTTTTCTTGCGATAAATAATAAATACCCAATACAATATCCTGACTTGGAACAATTACTGGCTTACCATTTGCAGGGTTTAGTATATTGTTTGTTGACATCATAAGAACTCTTGCCTCAAGCTGAGCTTCTAGGCTTAAAGGCACATGTACAGCCATCTGATCACCATCAAAGTCAGCATTGAACGCAGTACAAACTAAAGGGTGAAGTTGAATTGCCTTACCTTCAATTAAAACTGGCTCAAAGGCCTGTACACCAAGTCTATGAAGTGTCGGTGCTCTATTTAATATTACTGGGTGCTCCCTGATAACACGGTCTAAAACGTCCCATACTTCTGGCCGCTCTTTTTCAACCATCTTCTTAGCTTGTTTTAAAGTAGTAGCTAAACCTAAGGACTCTAATCTTGCGTATATGAATGGTTTAAATAACTCGATAGCCATTTTTTTTGGTAAACCACATTGATGTAGTTTTAATTCAGGACCTACAACTATCACTGATCTTCCAGAATAATCGACCCTTTTACCTAATAAATTCTGTCTAAAACGTCCCTGTTTACCTTTAAGCATTTCTGCCAGTGATTTAAGTGGTCTTTTATTTGTTCCAGTGATAACTCTTCCCCTTCTTCCATTATCAAAAAGTGCATCAACAGACTCTTGAAGCATTCTTTTTTCATTTCTTATAATTATATCTGGAGCTCGTAGTTCAATTAATCTAGACAGTCTATTATTTCTATTGATAACTCTTCTATAGAGATCATTTAAATCACTTGATGCGAATCTTCCACCGTCCAGTGGAACGAGCGGTCTTAATTCTGGCGGAATTACAGGTACAGAGGTTAATATCATCCACTCAGGTCTATTTCCCGATGAAATAAAGGCTTCAAAAATTTTAATTCTTTTTACTAACTTTTCTGACAACGCAACAGCTTTTGTTTCAGAGAGTTTTGTCCGTAAAGCTTCAAGCTCTGGTTCAAGTTCAACTCTTTCAAGAACTTTTCTAACTGCCTCAGCTCCGATACCGGCTGAGAACGAGTCTTCTCCATATTCTTCTCTAGCTTTTTCTAATTCTTCTTCATCAAGTAATTGATTTTGTATTAAGGGTGTCAATCCTGGTTCAGTTACCATGAATTTTTCAAAATAAAGAACCTTCTCGAGATCTTTAAGCTTCATATCCATCATGAGGGCTATACGGCTTGGTAACGATTTTAAGAACCATATATGCGCAACGGGGGCAGCTAATTGAATATGCCCCATTCTCTCTCTTCTTACGTCTTTTTTTGTTACCTCAACACCGCATTTCTCACAAATGATACCCTTGAATTTCATTCTCTTATACTTTCCACAAAGACATTCATAATCTTTAATTGGTCCAAAAATTCTGGCACAGAAAAGACCGTCTCTTTCAGGTTTAAAAGTTCTATAATTTATAGTTTCAGGCTTTTTTATTTCACCATATGACCATGATAGTATTCTTTCAGGACTAGCAATTGAAATTTTTACCTGGTTGAAATCATCTCTTGATGCGGCAGGATTAAATATATTCATTAATGATTGACTCATAGTTTTCCCTAATTCAAATTTGAAAGCTCTATATTTAGACCTAATGACCTAATTTCTTTAATCAATACGTTAAATGACTCAGGTGTTCCTGACTGGAATACGTCTTCACCTCTGATAATAGTTTCATAAACTTTGGTTCTACCAGCAACATCATCAGATTTAACAGTTAAAATCTCTTGAAGAGTATAAGCTGCTCCATAAGCTTCAAGAGCCCAAACTTCCATTTCACCAAATCTCTGTCCGCCGAATTGAGCTTTACCTCCCAATGGTTGCTGCGTTACCAGACTGTAAGGACCAATAGATCTTGCATGAATTTTATCATCAACTAGATGGTGCAGTTTTAGCATGTATATATAACCAACAGTCACTTTCCTCTCAAATTTTTCACCAGTTAATCCATCCCATAGCTGTGTTTGACCACTTTTATCAAAACCAGCTTCGCCCAACATGTCTGATATTTCAGACTCAGATGCTCCATCAAATACTGGTGTTTTAATTGGAACACCATTGGCAATATTTATTGCAAGTTCTTTTTGCTCGTCTTTACTTAATGAAGCAATTTCATTTTTAAATTGATCTTTACCATAAACCTTTTCGAGAGATTTTCCGATTACAGAGTGATCATTTGACAACTTGTATTGCGCAAGAGATTTATTAATTATCTCTCCAATTCCAGCGCACGCCCAGCCTAAATGAGTTTCTAAAATTTGACCTACGTTCATTCTGCTTGGCACTCCAAGAGGATTTAATACAATATCAACCGTTCTACCATCTTCAAGATATGGCATGTCTTCAACCGGAGCAATTTTGCTAATTACTCCCTTGTTACCATGCCTCCCTGCCATTTTATCACCTGGTTGCAATTTTCTTTTAACAGCGACAAATACTTTAACCATTTTCATAACACCCGGCAAAAGTTCATCACCTCTTTGAACCTTGTCAACTTTATTGTCGAAGCGAGCTTGAATTGCTGATCTAGCAATATCATATTGTTTTTTTAAATTATCAATTTCATTTTGATCATTTGAACTTTCAAGTCTCATTTTCCAAAGAGAGTCTAATTTAATTTCTGACAAAGTGGCTTTATCGTATTTATTCTGACTATTAATATCATCAGGTACTTCAGTTGCGTTTTTTTCATTAATTAGTAGAACAAGTCTCTCTTTTATATTTCTATTGAGAATTCCTAACTCAGCTTCTCTATCGTTAGCCAATTTTTCAATTTCATCTCTTTCAATAGACAAGGCTCTATCATCTTTTTCTATTCCATACCTATTGAATACTTTTACATCTACAACAATTCCACTTGAGCCAGGTGGGAGTCTTAAAGATGTATCTTTTACATCAGTCGCTTTTTCTCCAAATATTGCTCTTAATAATTTCTCCTCTGGAGTAACAGGGCTTTCACCCTTAGGAGTAACTTTTCCAACAAGAATGTCACCAGGATTGACATCAGCTCCGACATATACAATACCCGCTTCATCAAGATTACGTAACATTTCATCGCCAGCATTTGGGATATCTCTTGTTATTTCCTCTGATCCTAACTTCGTGTCTCTTGACATAACTTCAAACTCTTCAATATGAATAGAAGTAAACTTATCTTCTTGAACAATTTTTTCTGAAATTAAAATTGAGTCTTCAAAATTGTAGCCTCTCCATGGCATAAAGGCCACAACTACATTTCGACCTAAACCAAGCTCGCCAAAGTGTGTTGATGGTCCATCAGCAATAATATCACCTCTTGATACCTTATCACCAACTTTTACAAGAGGTCTTTGGTTAATACATGTACTTTGGTTTGATCTCTGAAATTTTTGTAAAGTATAAATATCAACACCAGACTCAGTCGTTTTAATTTTCTCTGTTACTCTAACAACAATTCTTTTTCCATCAATTTTGTCAACTACACCGTCTCTATTTGCTACAATAGTGACCCCAGAGTCTACGGCAACGACTTTTTCTACTCCTGTTCCCACTAATGGAGACTCAGCTTGTATTAAAGGTACTGCTTGTCTCATCATATTTGATCCCATAAGAGCTCTATTTGCATCATCGTTTTCAAGAAATGGTATCAGGGATGCTGCACAAGAAACTACCTGCTTAGGTGATACATCCATATAATCTATATCTTCAGGGACAGTCATAACAAAATCACCGTTTCGTCGGCAAGAAACCAATTTAGTAATAAAGCATCCCTTATCGTCTAGTTCACTGTTGGCTTGAGCAATAGTATAGTTTGCTTCCTCCATAGCTGGAAGATATTCGACTGAGTCGCTAACCTTTCCTTTTAATACCTTTCTATATGGGCTTTCAATGAAACCGTATTGATTTACTCTTGCATGAGATGCTAAGCTGTTTATTAAACCAATATTTGGGCCCTCAGGAGTTTCTATTGGACAGATTCTACCGTAATGCGTGGGATGTACGTCTCTTACTTCAAAGCCAGCTCTCTCTCGACTAAGCCCACCTGGTCCAAGTGCTGATAATCTTCTTTTATGTGTAATTTCAGCTAAAGGGTTAGTTTGATCCATAAATTGTGATAACTGTGAAGTTCCAAAAAATTCCTTAAGAGAAGCAACCAATGGCTTTGCATTAATAATATCTTGCGGGGTAGCAGCATCAACTTCTAAAGAATTCATTCTCTCTTTTATTGATCTTTCCATTCGGATAAGCCCCATTCTGAATTGATTTTCAACTAATTCACCTACCGACCTAACTCTTCTGTTACCTAAATGGTCAATATCATCAACTTCTCCCTTACCTGTTCTTAAATCCATAACCGTTTTGATAACTTCGATAACGTCCTCGCTGCGAAGTACTGTAAGAGTATCAGAGCTTTCTATGTTAAGCCTGTAATTCATTTTGACTCTGCCAACATCAGAGAGGTCATATTTTTCTGATTTGAAGAATAATGAATTAAATACTTCAAATGCTGTCTCAAGATTCGGGGGCTCACCAGGTCTCAACACTTTGTATATTTCAACTACTGCATCCTCAGGACTTAAGTTTTTATCAACTCTTAGCGTATCTCGTATAAATGAACCTACATTAATACCATCGATTTCCAGTAGAGGTAATTTTGATATCTTTAGTTCTTTAATTTTTTCAATTACTTCAGAGGTAATCTCATCAGATGCTTCGAAATAAATTTCTCCAGTTTTTTCATTAATCAAGTCATCAGCAATAAACTTTCCGATTAGATCATCATCTTCTATTAATAAATTTTTAAGACCATCGTTAAAGAGCTTTTTTGCTATAGCTGGATTTATTTTTGTTCCTTGTTTAATAGCAATTTTTCCATCAGCTGCACTGACAAGACTTTTTTGTAACTTTCCAGTCTTAATATTTTTAGGATTAAAGCTTACCTTCCACTTGCTATCTTTTATATTTAAAGAATAAGTTTCAGTACTATAAAATAAAGACAATATTTCATCACGCTTAATACCCATTGCCATTAGAAATGTAGTAATTGGAATTTTCTTTTTTCTATCTATTCGACAATGAATAATATCTTTATGATCAAATTCTATATCAAGCCATGAGCCTCTATAAGGGATTACTCTTGCTCCAAATAACAATTTACCGCTAGAATGTGTCTTACCATTATCATGATCAAAAAATACCCCTGGGCTTCTATGCATCTGGCTAACAACAACTCTTTCTGTTCCATTAGTAATAAATGTTCCTTTTTGAGTCATTAAAGGCAAATCACATAAGTAAATTTCTTGTTCTTTGATATCTTTTACAGTTCTAGACTCTGTTTCTTCGTCGATATCAAAAACAATAAGTCTTAATTTCACATTTAATGGAGCAGCATAAGTCTTATCTCTTTGACGACACTCATCAACATCAAATTTCGGAGTCTGAAAATCATACTCAATATATTCAATTCTCGCTGATCCAGAAAAATCTTCTAAAGGAAATACACTTTTAAAAACTTTCTGCAGACCCTTATCTAGTCTTTCAGAAGGATTTACATGTTCAAGTAAAAAATCTTCGTAAGATTTTTTTTGTATTTCGATAAGGTTAGGGAATTTAGAAACTTCTTTTAACTTGCCAAAGTTTTTACGAACTCTTTTTCGTTCGGTAAATGATAATGTATTAACCATTAATTTATATTCGCCCTATAAACAATAGTTATAAGTTACAAACTATTGAGTAAAAAATATTTAAAATAAAATTATTTAAGTTCTACTGTTGCACCAGCAGCTTCTAACTTTTCTTTAAAGCCATTAGCCTCATCTTTTGAGACACCTGTTTTTAATTCCTTAGGTGCACCCTCAACAAGATCTTTAGCTTCTTTTAAACCGAGTCCTGTGATTGTTCTTACTTCTTTAATTACGTTAATTTTTTTATCGCCAGCAGCAGCTAATACAATTGTAAACTCATCTTTTTCTTCTACAGCAGCAGCATCACCTGAAGGTGCAGCTCCAGCAGCGGCAACTGCTACGGGTGCAGCGGCAGATACGCCCCATTTCTCTTCTAGCATTTTTGATAACTCAGCAGCTTCGATTACTGTTAAGTCTGATAGTTGATCAACTATTTGTTGGAGGTCAGCCATGTTTATTCCCTTTCTTATTAAAATTACTTTGTACTATATGCGTTAAATACTCTTGCTAAATCACCTGATGGAGCAGTTAAAACTGAAGCAATTTTCTGCGCAGGTGTACTTATCAAACCTATTAATTTTGCCCTTATTTCCTCGAGAGATGGCAATTTAGATAAAATTTCAATTTTTTCAACAGTTAAAATTTCATTGTCCATTATACCGCCAAGAATAACTAAATTACTGTTATTTTTAGAGAAATTTGTCAAAAGCTTGGTCAATTGCACAGGGTCATTTGAGTAAGCTATAGCGGTAGGTCCATCAAACAGGTCAGATAGCTCTGATTTATCAGTACCCTCAAGGGCCAATTTTGTTAACCTATTTTTAGTAACTTTTATATTACAACCTGAATTGAAAGACTGAACTCTTAAATCAGTCATATCAGTCATAGACATTCCTCTATAATGAAAGACTAGTACCAAACTATTTTCACTCAAAATAGTTTTCAAATTCTTAACAAATATTTCTTTTTGTTCTCTTTTCATATTTACGCTCCAAAAGAATCTAAATTGACATTAATGCCTGGTCCCATAGTAGGACTTATTGAAACTTTTTTTACAAAATCCCCCTTAATTCCTGAAGGTCTTTCTTTTAAAATAGTCTCATAGAAAAATTTTATATTTTTTATTACATCATTCTTTTCAAAATCAGATTTTGCAATTCCCACCTGGACTAATGTGTCACTATTTTTAAATTCTAGTTCTCCTGCCTTAGCGTCCTCAACTGCTTGTTTTAAATCATTTGTTACACTTCCTAACTTTGGATTAGGCATAAGGTTACGAGGTCCGAGAACTTTTCCCAATTTACCAACTTTAGACATCATGTCGGGGGTTGAAATACATCTATCAAAATCAACAAATCCATTTTCTACTTTTTCAACGAGTTCATCTGATCCTACAATATCAGCACCAGCATCTTTAGCTTCTTGTTGTTTATTATCTGATGCGAACACACAAACCTTAACATTTTTTCCGAGATTTTTTGGAAGCTTAATCTTGCCTCTAACGTTTTGCTCGCCATTTTTTGGATCAATATTTAAATTCATACAAATATCAATAGTTTCATTAAACTTAGTTGTTGCTGTTTTAATAGCCATTTCAACCGCCTCTTCAAGAGAGTAACTTTTTGAAAAATCATTTTCATTAATAATATTTTTTAATCTTTTACCCATTATCCTGTTACCTCTATCCCCATGGACTTTGCAGATCCTACAATTATTTTAACGCCTTGCTCTACAGTATTAGCATTCAAGTCTTTTAATTTCTTCTCAGCTATTTCCTCACATTGTTTAATAGAAATAGTATTAATGATATCTCTTCCAGGTTCTTTTGATCCTTTTTTTATTTTTAATGCCTCTTTAATAAAGAAAGATGCAGGTGGGAGTTTTATATCCATTGTAAAACTCTTGTCTGTAAAGTATGTAACTACAACAGGCAGCATAACGCCTGGTTGTTCATTTTTACTTTTGTCATTAAACATTTTACAAAAGTCCATAATGTTAATACCTCTTTGTCCAAGAGCAGGTCCAACTGGTGGGGATGGATTTGCCTGTCCTGCAGGTACTTGTAATTTTAATGTGCCCTCAATTTCTTTTGCCATTATGCCTTCTCTACTTGTGTATACTCCAATTCAACGGGCGTTGACCTACCAAATATCGATACAGATACTTTCACTCTCGCCCTTTCTTCATCTATTTCTTCGACTAAACCATTGAAAGAAGCGAAAGGTCCATCGCTTACCCTTACTTGCTCTCCAACTTCAAATGTAATAGATGGTTTAGGACTAGTTACACCTTCTTCAATATCTTGTAAAATCTTATTTATCTCACTTTCAGGGACTGCCGTTGGTTTTCCTTGCGTATGACCAAGAAAGCCGCTTACTTTTGGCAAAGACTTTACCATGTGATAAGTTGCATCAGTCATCTCCATTTTAGTCAGTACATAACCTGGAAAAAATTTTCTCTCAGCATTTCTCTTTTTTCCTTTTTTTACCTCAACAACTTCTTCAGTTGGAACAATAATTTCACTGAATGCAGATTCAATATTTTTTGTTTTTGCTTTTTCTAAAATTGCTGCCGCAACTTTTTTCTCAAAACCAGAATACGCATGCACTATGTACCATTTATGCGACATTTTTAAACAACAACTCCAATAAGTTTATCTAATCCAAAACTGAATATCTGATCAATTATCAGAAAAAAAACTGCTGCAAAGGCAGTAATCAGCACAACCATTACAGAGCCAGTTAATGTTTCTCTAGAAGTTGGCCATGTAACTTTACTTCCTTCTCTTCTTACTTCTTGAATAAATTTAAATGGTTTCATAACGTTTACCTTATGTGGCAGGAGCGAAGGGACTCGAACCCCCAACCCCCGGTTTTGGAGACCGGTGCTCTACCAGTTGAGCTACACTCCTCCAGTTATGAGATAATTTCAGTTACGACGCCTGATCCAACAGTACGTCCACCTTCACGTATTGCAAAACGTACGCCTTTATCCATGGCAATTGGAGCTATTAGCTCAATCTCCATTGCAATGTTGTCACCGGGCATAACCATCTCAGTTCCATCAGGAAGCTTACAAACACCTGTAACATCCGTAGTTCTAAAATAAAACTGAGGACGGTAATTTGTAAAGAAAGGGGTGTGTCTGCCACCCTCTTCTTTTTTTAATACATAAGCTTCACATTTAAATTTAGTATGCGGCGTGATAGATCCAACGTGTGCCAGAACTTGACCTCTTTCAACTTGGTCTCTCTCAATGCCTCTTAAAAGTGCACCGATATTATCACCTGCTTCACCAGTATCTAGGAGTTTTCGGAACATCTCAACTCCAGTACAAGTTGTTTTTTGAGTTTCTTTAATCCCAACTATTTCAAGCTCTTCACCTACTTTAACGATACCACTTTCAACTCTTCCAGTACAAACAGTACCACGTCCAGAGATTGAAAATACATCCTCAATTGGCATAAGGAATGGCTTATCCTTATCACGCTCAGGTTGAGGAATGTGATCGTCAACAGCTTTCATAAGTTCCACGATTGAATTTTTTCCAATTTCATCATCTCTACTTTCTACCGCTGCTAAAGCTGAACCTTTAACTATTGGAGTAGTATCGCCTGGAAATTCATATTCATTTAGTATATCTCTAATCTCAACTTCAACAAGCTCTAATAGTTCTGCATCATCAACTTGATCAACTTTATTTAAGTAAACGACTATTGCAGGAACCCCAACTTGGCGGGCAAGAAGTATATGCTCTCTAGTTTGTGGCATTGGTCCATCTGCAGCATTCACAACTAAAATTGCTCCATCCATTTGCGCAGCACCTGTAATCATATTTTTTACATAGTCAGCGTGTCCTGGGCAGTCAACATGCGCATAGTGTCTTGCATCAGTTGTGTATTCTACGTGAGCCGTTGAAATCGTAATTCCACGTTCTTTTTCTTCAGGAGCCTTATCGATTGCATCATATGCAGTAAACTCTGCTCCACCTGATTCTGATAATACTTTTGTTATTGCCGCGGTCAAAGTTGTTTTACCGTGATCCACGTGACCGATAGTCCCTACGTTACAGTGTGGTTTACTTCGATCGAATTTTTCTTTAGCCATTTTTTTGTTCCTCTCAATTTTTAGTCTTCGTTTTTTTTGGAGCGGGTGAAGGGAATCGAACCCTCGTAATCAGCTTGGAAGGCTGGAGCTTTACCACTAAGCTACACCCGCTTATTCCTTCAAGCTACCCTAAGGTACCTTAACGTGGTGGAGGGGGTTGGATTCGAACCAACGTAAGCATAGCTAACGGGTTTACAGCCCGTCCCCTTTAACCACTCGGGCACCCCTCCCGAGATAGTTTTCAACATCTCAAGATAAGTTTCCCTAGACTTAGTCTATAGAACCTTAAGGGGTGACTTATATGGAAAAAAAGAGCCTAAATCAATAAATATTAATATTTTTGAACCTAATTAAATTATAAATGATAAATTATTGAGGTAATGAGCAAGAGATCAAAAAAACTCCCAAAAAAAAGGCAAAATTCTGATTACTGGATATACGGTCATCATGCTGTGGTTGGGGCTCTAATGAATGAGAATAGAGTTAAATACGAAGTTTATTTCACTTCTGATGCTGAGAAAAAACTCAAAAATGAAATAAAATTGGAAAATATCAATGTCATATCAATCAAAAAAACTAGAGATGAAATTGACTTGCTTTTAAAGGGTATCTCAAATCATCAAGGAATTTGTTTAAGAGTTGAAAAAATACAGACACCCAAACTTTCAGATTTTATAAAAAATATAAATGAGGAGAGGTCTATAATCTTTTTATTAGATCAACTAGATGATCCACAAAATGTTGGTGCAATTTTTAGATCTGCCCTCGCATTTAATATTAATGGTATAATATTAACAAACAATAATTCAGTAACTGAAAATTCATTTTTAGCAAAAACAGCATCCAGTGCTCTAGATAAAGTTCCGTTTACTAAAATCCAAAATATAAGCTCTTGTATAAAAATGTTAAAAGAAAATGGTTATTGGATTTATGGCTTAGACATGAAATCTAAAAGCTTAATAACAGACATAAAATTTCCAAAAAAAATTGTTTTTGTTTTAGGTTCAGAAAACAAAGGAATGAGAAAAATTACGGATTCACTATGTGACGAAAGTCTTAAGATTAAAATGAGCGATGATCTTGAAAGTCTAAATGTATCAAATACGGCAGCTATAATGATGTTCTATATTTCAAATATAAATTTAAAAAGCTAGAGCTATCATTGAGATAACCAAGATAAAGAAAACTACTAAATAGGCTAAAGCTATTTGACCACCGATAAAGTC
Organism: uncultured Pelagibacteraceae bacterium; assembly: GCA_902523455.1. Taxonomy (GTDB): domain Bacteria; phylum Pseudomonadota; class Alphaproteobacteria; order Pelagibacterales; family AG-422-B15; genus CACNXQ01. Next base: position 2,983 of record CABYZG010000005.1, on the reverse strand, counting down.
TAAGAATTTTTTCATACTCGCATTTTACAAATAATTATAGACAATTAAAACTTAAAAATTTAAAAGTTTTATTAGTTGCCCCTATAGCTCAATTGGTAGAGCAATTGATTTGTAATCAATAGGTTCGCGGTTCAAGTCCGTGTGGGGGCACCACTTAATTATAAAAACTGCTTCTGATTAATTAATCATTCAAGCTCGACTGCGATTGTACCCATCATTCCATCTGTTGTGGTCATGCCTACAGCTTTAGAAGCCGCTGCTCTAATTTCATCGATGTTAGCTTTCATTTGTTCTTCGCTACTCCAAATAGTCATCGTTCTAAGTGTTTTTTCGCCAGTGACTGTTGCGCGCATATTAGTCGCTCCATGCTTTTTCATCTCAGGCCAAAAACCTTTCATATTTTCAACGGCATTTTCAATATTTCCGTCGAATTCCCAATCGGTAAAAGATACAAACATTTATTACTCCATATTTTTTAATAATAACTAAATAGTATATCGACCAATTGATTTGTAATCAATAGGTTCGCGCGCCAACTTTGTGTGTAAGCTATAATAATTTAATCTGTATAACCCGCTATCGTCTTTGCAGTAGTACTTTTTTTTATGGATTTATTATCTTTCAGAGTTCCAAAGAAATAATCACCGATCATATTTGTTATACCCCAGTTGTAATTCTCATTATGAAAATGATGACTCATATGAGCATCTCTTAATTTTTTTCCAACTACTGAAACAGGTTTATATTCTTTGGAGTGATGCGCCAAATGAATCCACTCATACCACAAGTGATAAACTAGGTGACCCGTAAAAGGTACCATCGCTGCAGGTAAGCTCCACAGTATGAGTGAATATAAAAGATATACTTGTCCATATGTATAAATTAGATATCTCCAAGGTGCAAATTGAAGTTTAATATTATCAGGGTCTTTGTGGTGTCCGTGATGCAATACAATCTGATATCTTCTGTACCAACCTTCTTTTTTTGTAAGCTCTTTATGTAGTTGATACTTATGAACATACCACTCGTAAAAAGGCGCTAGAATGATTGGTATAAAAAACCAAAATAAATATTCAGATAACAGTCCATTTGAAAGAACAAAGTAAATACCAAATAATGCCATTATAAAAAAACCATAAATGGTTGAGTGCGAAAAATAATTTTTAAAAACGCTAAGCATATATGCATTATATAGGACGGATTTTACTCCGTCCCAATATAAAATTTATACTATTTTCTTTGGTATTTTGCTGCTTCTTCGGAGCCACTTGTCGCAGATCCTTTGCTATAGGAGTGAGCGCCCGTTCCAGCAAGTGCTCCATCTTTAACAATTGTATATTCCATTCTTTGATCTTCTCCAGCAAAGAGACACTCAAGAATTTCCCTAACACCAGCGGCGTATCTTGCTTGTGCCGATAGCGAAGTTCCTGAGGTATGAGGTGTCATTCCATGATTTGGCATCGTTCTCCATACGTGATCATTTGGAGCAGGCTGTGGAAACCATACATCACCAGCATAGCCACTTAATTGACCTGACTCTAAGGCACGGGCAATTGCATCGCGATTACAGATTTTACCGCGTGCAGTATTAACAATATATGCTCCCTTTTTCATTTTTCCGATCATCTCATCGTTAAAGAGATTTTCAGTTTCAGGGTGAAGTGGACAATTGATTGTAACAACGTCGCATACTGCAACCATTGACTCAACAGAGTCATGAAAAGTCAAATTCAATTCTTTTTCTACTGACTCTGGTAGTCTGTGCCTGTCAAAATAATGCATGTGAACATCAAAATGCTTGAGTTTTCTTAACGCATCCAAACCTATCCTTCCAGCTGCAACTGTGCCTACATGCATACCTTCAAGGTCGTATGATCTTTGTACTGCATCAGCAATATTCCAACCGCCTTCATTAATAATTCGGTATTGATTATGATAATCTCTGACTAAAGATAAAATCATCATCACAATGTGCTCCGCAACTGATCTTGAATTACAGAAGGTAACTTCCATAACATCAATTTTATTATCCATAGCTGCTTGCAGATCAACATGGTCCGAACCGATACCAGCAGTTATTGCCATTTTTAAATTTTTAGCCGTAGCAATACGTTCTTTTGTTAAATAGAACGGAAAGAAGGGTTGTGAAATTACTACATCGGCATCAACAAGTTCCTTTTCCGCTACGCATCCAGGCGCATCCTTATCGTTTGTAACTACCAATGTATGGCCAGCATCCTCAAGAAATTTTCTTAGGCCTAGCTCACCAGAAACACATCCAAGCAATTCTCCTGGGTTAAAATCTATTCCTTTTGGTGTTGGTAATGTTTGACCATCTGGATACTTTTCAATTTTTGGCAAAGTTTCCACTGGATAACTTGATGGCATTCCTCCTTTTGGATCATCGTATAAAATACACAATACTTTCATCTATAACTCCTTATTTATCATGATTAATTAAGAAAAGATGAGTCTAGTCGCTCCATCTTTCTTTTAACCGCAGGCCATAGTAAAGCCGCAGCCATTTCTCTTCCCTCACCTTGTTGTCTTGTTGTTTCAATTGATTCCTCTGAGGGGTAGTTCAATTCAAGATTTCCAGAAAGAGCTCTCACTTGATAAGAGCATGCTTTCTCTAAGAAATATATATTTGTAAATGCTTCTGCAACATTTTTTCCTAAAGCCAATGTTCCATGATTTCTAAGTATCATTAAACGCGCTTCACCAAGATCCTTTACCAATCTTTCTTTCTCTTCTTCAAAAAGAGCAACTCCTTCATAATCGTGGTATGCGATTTGACTTCTAACTAACATTCCAGTTTGAGATAAAGGTAACAATCCATCTTTCAGTGATGCAACTGCTACACCATCATTTGAATGAAGATGAACAATACAATGTGCATCCTCTCTTTTCTCGTGTATTGCACTATGAATGGTAAATCCTGCAGGATTTATAAAATTATTTGTGTCACTGAGTATCTTTCCTT
>CABYZG010000004.1 GCA_902523455.1 uncultured Pelagibacteraceae bacterium | reverse complement strand
AAAAAATCAAAAGTTTAATACAGAGCCAAGATCCACACGCAGGAATGGATCAACTTTTCTTTACAAATTCAGAGATATTTCATGCAAGTTATGATGCAATTTTCAAAAAACAGTGGGTTTTTCTCACCCATCTCTCGTACTTTAATCAAAACGATATCTTTACGTATAATTTGAATAAAGGATTTATAGAGATAAAAAATACAGATGATAATCAACTTACAATTTCCGCATCTGATCCAAATATTAAGTGTCATTTAAAAGTGTATGAGAGTTTAGTATTTATCAATTTGTCAAATTCTCCCTATTCATTTGATGAATTCATTAAACCACTTGAACCATACATCAAAACACATGGACTGAATGATGGTAAGATTGCTTTTCAAAAAGATTTTATTTTTAATGCTTCACATTTAGCTACAATTCATAATTTTAAAGAATGCGCTCATTGCTGGGGAGGCGAATTTACGCACAAAGATTATCTAAGTGTGCACGGTGAAGATTATTGCAATTCTTATGGAGCGGGTGTTGGTTCGGGGATTGAGGCCCCTAAACTTACAAAACGTATTAAAGAGTGGACAGAACAAACTTTAAAAAGAGGTTTATTTGTTGGAGAGTTCAGTGAACATGACTCAAAATATTTTAGAATTGCAGAGCGCACACCTTTACCTGAAGGTATTGCATCAGAAACAATGGACGGTAGTTATTCTTGTTCAACATTGATGGGTGATTTTAAGAAAATAGGAGCTGATAATGGTTATACTGCAATTGGTTTCAGTCCATTTAACAGCTTTGTTGCAAATAATGAATTTGTGATACTTTTTTTATTCTCACCAATTAGTCAAAATAAAACAGTAGTGACCCAATATTGGGTAACTCATAAAGATGCAGAAGTTGATGTTGATAAAATGATTTTTTTGTGGGACCAAACTTCTACTGAAGACTCCCAGTTATGTGAAATGAATCAAAAAGGAATTGAAAGCAGGTCCTATCAGCCTGGCAAATATGGGGATTTAGAGACGAGCTTAGTTCAATATCAGAAATTTTACCTTAATCATTTACAGACACACCTGAACGACTTAGTCTAATCTTAATTCGATACCTATATGGAACTTGCAACACAATCAGAATTTGATGAAGTGCTTAATCGTCATCATAATATCCAATATGTAGACGCAATATTTACAGACCTCTGTGGTTATGTGAGGGGAAAAAGATTTCCATTGTTAGAGGCAGATAAAATTTTTTCAGATGGTGTATTGTTACCTTTTTCAGCATTTTACTTAGATGTCCTTGGTGGCGTAACTAACACGATGAATCTTGGTTGGACTGACGGAGATCCAGATGGGGTTTTAATGCCCGTTAAAAATTCCATTAAGCCCGTTCCTTGGGATAACAAGGTTCTTCAAGTACTAATTTCTATGAGAAAAGAACAGGAAAAATGGGGCGTAATAGAAAATCCAGCGGAAGTTGATCCAAGAAATATTTTAGAAAAAGTAATGAATAAATTCAAAGGCACTGGATTAAATCCAGTAGTAGCTTTTGAATTAGAGTTTTATTTGTTGGATAAGAAAAGAAATGAGGAAGGCAAGCCAGTTCCTGCATTAGGTGCGAGCAAAACTCATGTATATGGAATTCCCGATCTTGATATGTTTGGTGACTTATTTGATCAAATTAATGAGAACTGTAAAATTCAAGATATCCCTGCTACAACGGCTTCAAGTGAATTTGCTGCTGGCCAGTATGAAATTAATTTAAAACATACAGGCGACCTGCTTAAAGCTGCGGACGATGCTGCAATGTTAAGAAGAATAATAAAAGAAACAACTGCAAAGCATGGGTTTGAGGCAACATTTATGGCAAAGCCATTTCTTGAGGAGACTGGAAATGGAATGCACCTGCATATCTCAGTGTACGATGATAATGGAAAAAATATTTTTGCGACGAAGAATCGGTACGGAAATGACAAGTTAAAAAATGCTTTAGCTGGTTTCCAAGAAACTTTTTATGACTCATTTCCGATATTTATTCCAAATAGAAACGGTTATCGAAGAATACAAACTCGAAATTTTGTTCCAGTGAATAAAAGTTGGTCATGGAATCGAAGAGATGTTTCATTAAGAATACCTGCTGGATCAGATAGCGCAAAAAGAATAGAACATCGGGCAGCATCAGCTGATGCAAATCCATATCTTGTTTTAGCCTGTATCCTCTCTGGGCTTCATCATGGACTTACAAAAAAACTATCACCAACAGACCAAGTAAGTTTTGATAACACTGAGGGTGCTGACAAGACTGCTGATCCCGAAATGCCAAAAAATATGGAGTCAGCACTAAATCGTTTTAAAGAGTCAAAACTTTTATCTAAGTATTTAGGTAAAGAATATCTTGATTTATATGTATCAGCTAAAGAAGGAGAATTTGAACATATGGATAACAGTTTCATTCCTTCAGAAGAATACGATTTTTATTTATAGATTTATGACTGATCTGCTTTTCAATCAAGATAGTTACTTAAAAGAAACAGAAGCCAGTATTATTGGAGTTGAAGAAAATATTATACAATTTGATCGAACAATTTTTTATGCAGAGTCTGGTGGGCAACCTGGAGATCAAGGCGAGATTGTATTAAAGGACCAAGTTCTCAAAGTTGTAGACACTAAAAAAGGATCAAAGCCGAATGAAATTTTGCATATTGTTGATGGTCCCATCGATCAAAGCTTAATTAATCAATCCGCCGAACTTAAGATCAATTGGGAACTTAGATATGCTCATATGAAAATGCATTCGAGTTGCCATATTTTGTGTAGCTTAGTTGATGCCCTTATAACAGGCGCTTCGGTTGGAAGTGCTAAATCAAGAATAGATTTTGATGTTGATCCATCAATGCTAAATAAAGAAGAGTTAAATGAGAAGATTAGGGATATTATTAGTAAAGACTATCCCATAATCATAAATCAAATTACTGGAGATGAACTAAAATCAAATCCTCACTTAGCTAAAGGGGCTGCCGTTTCACCTCCAGTTATAGATAACAAAGTACAAACAGTTCAAATTGGTGAGGGAGAAAACATTATCGATCTTCAATGTTGTGGAGGAACACATTGCCAATCTACGAAAGAAATTGGACCACTTGAGATTGGAAAGATTGAAAATAAAGGTAAGAGAAACAGGCGAATTAATATAAGGTTTAGTTCATGACGGATATTTTAGTCAGTAAAGATGATGGACAAGTTGTAACGCTCACTCTTAATGATGCACCGGCAAATTGCCTGACAATGGAGATGATGTCAGCAATTAAAATGGAGATAGATCGTGTAAATCAATCCAAAGATCACAAACTTGTTATATTTGAAAGTTCAAATGAAAAAATCTTTTGTAGCGGACATAGTTTTAATGAAGTTCAAGAGATGATTAAAAATAATGATAAGAAATCACAAGAACTTCTATTTGCGGAGTGCTCTGAAATGTTAATGAAAATTAGAACAAGTCCAAAGATTTTTGTTGCTAAGGTAAGAGGCATTGCAACCGCTGGCGGACTGGGATTAGTCAGTATAATGGATTGTGTTTTTAGTTCTAAATCAGCAAGATTTGCGCTTGGTGGTATAAACTTTAATTTTGGCTGTCATCAACCGTCAGTATCTGTAGCTCGCGCAATATCTTCAAAAAATGTTATGGAATTATTAGTGAGCGGTCAGCCTCTTAATGCTCAAAGAGCACAAGAAGCAGGACTCATCAACGAATATTTAGAAGATGACGAATTAGATAAAAGGGTAGAACTTTTTTCTCAACAAGTTTGTGATCATACACCCGAAGTACTCGCGCTCACGAAAGAAACATTATATAAGCAGTCAGCAATGAAAATTTCAGATGCCTACGACTTTGCAAGTAAAGCAATGGTTGAAAATCTACAAATGCCTGAAACTAAGAAGGGTATAGACACTTTTTTAAATAAAAATTAACGCTGGATTGAAAATTTTTCTGGTTGGATCTCTTTTTTAAGAGCAGTCTCACGTCTGAGAATAAATATTGCTGATAATATAATAAATCCAGCACCGACATAAGTATTCCACGCAGGTATCTCATTCCAAATCATATAACCAAATATTATTCCATAAATTAAGCTTAGATATTTCAAAGGCGTAACCAAAGAAACTTCGGCATGCTTAAATGCTGAGGTCAGAGCAAGGTTTCCAATTCCCCCAAAAATTCCAACAGCTGTTAAAATTCCAAGGTCAAACCAAGATACTGGTATTTTCCATCCTCCAAAAGGAATCGTAAATAAAGATGCAATGAAACCAAATAATGTAAAATACCAAGCAATCAAATAGGAAGGTTCGGTCTCACTTAATAAACGGATTGAAATCGACACCATCGCAAAGAATACACAAAATAAAATTGGTAATAACATGTAGACACTAAACTCACTGGATGTTGGATTGATTATGATCAAGACTCCAGCAAAACCAATCACAATTGCAATCCATCTTCTTACTCTTACAAGTTCACCAAGTATAAATATTGACAGCAGTGTGCTAAAAATTGGTGATGCAAACGTGAGACTTACAGTGGTTGCAAGGGGTAAATAATGAAGACTTGCATAAACACAAAAAAGTGCAGCTGTTCCAGTGAATGCTCGAATAAACATCAAGCCGGGTTTAGTAGTATGAAAAAAATTACCCCACCTTTCTTTAGGCACAACTAGAAAAAGAGGGATCAAGCCTCCTATCATACGTGCCGCAATGACCATGCCTATTGAATATTCTGCAGTTGTCCATTTTACTGCTATATCCATGACGCTGAAACCTGTAACAGATATCAGCATATAGAAAGCGCCCAACTTAATATTATTTCTGTTCATATAGATTTTATTAAAATTTAGATTATCATTAATCAAATTTTAAACCTATGAACATTTGGAAATATTTAATAGCAGCCTCTTTGGGAAACATGATAGCGGGCCCTTTAGGCGCACTTGCATTTACTGCAGGTGCATACTTTCTTGGAAAGAAAACAAACTTTAGAAATCCTGGAGCTAACTTTAATAGTAATCAAGGTGTTTATGCTCTAGGGCTTGTAGTGCTTTGTGCAAAGTTGGCAAAAGCAGATGGAAGAGTCACTGACGACGAAATAAGAAAATTTAAAAAAATATTTAAAATACCTCAAGAAAACATGAAACAAGTTGGGGCAATATGGAAAGAAGCTGCACAAACCAGTGCAGGATTTGAACCTTATGCTCAGCAATTAAGAGATACTTTCTACCGGACTCCACAAATGTTAGAGCAAGTAATATTAGGCCTATTTGAAATTGGGTATGCTGATCATGATTTATCGGCTCCAGAACTGAAATATATAAAAAAAGTTAGCCAGATTTTTGGAATTGATCAAACAACGTTCAATAGATTAAGAAATTCTCGACCTGAATTTGTAAAAGAAGACCCGTACAAGGTGCTTGGCGTTTCTAAATCTCAAACATCTGCAGAAATAAAAAAAGTTTACAGAAATTTAGCTCGCAAAAATCATCCTGATATCGTTCGGGCAAAAGGTATTACTGATAAAAGCCTTATTCAAAAAGCAAAAGAAAACTTTCAGAGAATTAATGATGCATACGAACAAATTTTAAAAATTAGAGGTGAAAAGTAGGCAAAATTCCTATTCTTTTTTATCATTTTTAAATGTGCATTTAGAGCTATAATAATATCATGGAATTTTTAACATTCATTGCTGTATGTGTATTAATTTATCTTGTTTATTTAATTCGACAGGACTTTAAAGATCATTCTGTAAGGATTGAAAGCCAAATGCAGCGTGTTACTGAAGTTGTTATCAAGAATCAAGAAAAGCAAGAATAATTACTTCTTTTTACTCCAATTATTACGTTTTCTATTTCTAATTAAAGGTGGGTACACACCTGTTGATAAATAGATTTTGATAAATCTGAGTTGTAAAAACCAAATTTTTTTTAACACTTCAATCATTATTTTTGATAATGCATCTCATTCGCTCTTATTTCAATTCAATTTTTTTACAATTTGACTATAAGTAAACTAATGAGCAATGATATTTCTAATTACAACAATTGGTTAGATGCGTGGAATGATTTTTACGAGAAAGAAAAAGAATTAGTAGAACTCGATCCTAATGCCGCGCTTGTTTCCTCAGTTGATGTAGAAGGTTATCCAAACGCTCGTGTTATACTGATTAAAGACGTATCAAAAAAAGGCTTTATTTTTTACACAAACTATCAGTCTCAAAAAGGTAAGGAACTTTTTCATAATAATAAAGGACACCTCACATGGTATAGTAGAGCACAAGGTGTTTCTATTCGCATTCAAGGTGAAGTGCAAAAGATTGATGCTTCAATTTCAGATAATTATTTTGCATCTAGAGATCGTAATGCTCAAATTTCAGCAAGTATTTCTAAACAATCAGAAGCGGTTGAAAGCAGAGAAGTTCTTGATGCTGAATTTAAAAAATTTGCAGATGATTATGAAGGCAAAGAGATACCCAGGCCTGATCATTGGGGAGGGGTTATAATACATCCTGAAAAAGTAGAAGTTTGGAAAAGTAGAGACGATTATAAAACAAGACTTCACGATAGAATTGTCTTTACATTTTCAAATGATCAATGGACTAAATCAAGACTTTATCCCTAATGGCTTACGTAAATATTTCTCAAAATGAGTATGGAGAAAAAATAAAAAAATCTTCTTTGATCACTCTTGGAGTTGTTCTTTTTTTAATTTTTATCAAAGCATTTGCGTATTTTGCTACTGGCTCAATTATAATTTTGTCATTGCTTGCAGATAGTTTTTTTGATTTCATTATCACTCTAACTACATTTATTTTAGTTAGAATTTCATTAAAGAAAAATACTAATGAATACCGTTTTGGTTACGGTAAAGCTGAAGCATTATCTGCTTTTATAGAGGGAATTATTATTTTAATAATTTCAATATTTATACTTTATATGGCCTACCAAAACTTTATTGATCCTGAAATTACAATTATTAATTCCGAAATAGCACTTATTGTTATTGCAATCTCTATATTTGCCACTCTTATGTTGGTGAGGTTTCAAACAAGAATAATGAAAGACACTGCTTCATTAAGCGTAGAGTCGGAAAAACTTCATTACCTTAGTGATTTATTAACTAATATTGCAGCCTTTGTTGGAATTATTCTTGTGATGTTTGCTGATTTCTCAAGAGCGGATCCATTAATTGCCGCTTTAATTGCGATATATATGATCTATACAACAATTACAATTTTTCAAAAATCAATTGCTGTATTAATTGATCGCGAAATTGATGATGATCTCAAGTCTGAGATTTTTGACATTGTAAAAAGCCATAACAAAGTTCTTGGATTTCATGATGTTCGTACTCGTCAAAGTGGATCGAGTAAAGGTAAGTTTTTTATGCAAATGCATATTGAGGTCTCAGAGCATGTAAGCTTGGAAGAATCGCATAATATTGCTGATCAAGTAGAAGAAAATATACTTAATAAATTTCCAGATGCAGAAATAATTTTACATGTCGATCCAAGTAATGTTATTGAGGAAAAAGAGTTTGTTGATGCATAAAATACTGATACCAATATTTCTTTTACTTTTTACAACATTATCAACGTCTTCATCTGACCTTCCTGTTCCTCGATGGGTTTCATTAAAAGGTGATGCAAACTTAAGAAAAGGCCCATTTCCTGAGGCCACAATTATTTATCGTTATCAACTTAAAGGTTATCCAATGGAGATTATTAGGGATATTGAAGGCTGGCGACAAGTGCGTGACCCAAAAGATGGAGTAACTGGTTGGATGTCTCATATTCTTTTTTCAGGTAAAAGATATGCGCTTACATCAAAAGAACCTTTCAGCTATGGATATGATAAACCAAACAAAAACAAGATACTTGCTAAAATAGATCCTTTTGTTCATGCAAAAATTAATAAGTGTGACTCAAGTTGGTGTAGGATTACAATTATAGATAATGAGAAAGAAGTTAAAGTCTGGATTGAAAAAAATAATTTACTAGGAGTATACCCACACGAAATTATCAATTAATATTTATTAATGATAAGAATTTTCTCTGTTCTAATTTTATTAATCTCTAATTCATTTGCAGATATACAAATAAGAAAACAAAATGACCTGTTTTGTTACGATGGCGATACATGCTATGTAATATATGAAGGAAAGAAAGATAAAGTTAGACTGCTTGATCTAGATACTCCTGAAATTTCAAATCCTAAATGTGAAAAAGAGTATATACTTGGGATTGAAGCGCGTGAGTATATTAACCAATTAATTTCAGAAGGGAAAAGAATTGAATTTAAAACTGAATACAATAGAGACTTTTTCGGTAGAATCTTATCTTATATAATTGTAGATGGTGAAAATGTTTCAAAATTGATGGTCTCACACAGTTTAGGAGTCGTGTATGATAAAAATAATAAGAAAGACTGGTGTGAATGAGTGAGGATAATAGCCTAGAGCAAGATATAGGAAAACTCAGTTATCTGTTAAATCAAATCAAAGAACCAATTGTTTGCGTTAAGTGTTCTGATGAATTTATGACTGGCCAGACAGATGCAAAATCACTTCAGGATTACTCAAGAATCGATGTAGGTTTTACTGAGAGAGGCATTCAATTATGGTGCCAAAGACACCAAATAAATATTTGTCATATAAATTTTAATGGGCAGAAAACAGACGTTGATTTTAGATGCTTGGAGAAGAAGGAAATTAAATGAAATATATTTTTTGGGATCTCGAAACATCAACGTTGAATGCTGCTTATGGATCAATAATACAAGCAGCCGCAATTTGTACTGACGAAGACTTCAATATTTTGGACCAATTTGATTTAAGAGGTCGGATGAAGAAGGAATATCCTGTTCCTTCAGCAAAAGCATTATTAGTAAATGGGGTTTCCATAGATCAATTAAAAAATCATGAAAACTCTAACTTTAGTTTGATTTCCCAAATGCAAAGTAAATTTCTCTCCTGGGGCGAGTCGTTATTTATCGGTTACAATTCCATATCATTTGATGACATGCACTTAAGACAATCTCTTTATCAATCAGCGCTTCCACCTTACATCACAAATACAAATGGAAATAAAAGAGGTGATGCAATGAAACTGCTTCACTCTGCCGCTGCCGTTTATCCAAATGCTTTTGTAAGACCTCTTGATGATGAAACAGGGAAAATAACTTTTAGACTTGAAAAATTTGCTGCAGCAAACGGCATAGAACATTCTAAAGCTCACGATGCTCTTTCAGATGTTGAAGCAACACTTGGTGTGTGCAAGCTTGTTAAAGAAAAATGTAATGATGTCTGGGAGAGTGCTCTTCAAACGGCTTCAAAGCAAGATGTATATACATATGTGAATCAAGATAAAGTATTTTGCGCAAGTCGCTTTTTCAGAGGAAAAGAATATACGCATGGTCTTGCCTATTTAACAAAAGATCCATCTTATGAAAACCATGTCTATTGTTATGACTTAACTGTCGATCCTGATTTTATTTTTGATCTAGATCGATCAGAACTAAAAAAATTATTCAAAGGAAAAAATAAATGTTTTCATATGATAAAAGCAAATGAGCAACCGATACTTTTAAATGAAGAATATTTGTATCGATCAGAAAACTATAAAGACCTTACACCAGAAATTGTAAATGAGAGAATGAGAAAAGTTAGGGGCAATAAGAATTTTATTGAGAAATTTACTAACTTACTTCTTGATAAAGGGGAGGACAGAGAATTAACGCAAGATCAAACCGAAAAACCAGTTGAAGAGCAGATATACAATGGTTTTCCAAGTTCCAAAGACAATTATTTGATGTCAGATTTTCACGCAGCAGAATGGGATAAAAAATATGAAATTGCAGAGAAAATTACTGATATTAGATCAAAAGAATTCGCAAAAAGGGTAATTTACAATGAAAAACCAGAATATTTACCAAAGAAAGAAATTCAAAAAAGAGATAAGGAAGTGGCTGAAAAAATATTATCAATGGATAAATGTACTTGGAATACTATTCCAGCGGCAATGACAGAAATTGATGATTTAAGAGAAAGTGATGATGAAATTGACATGAATCGTCTAGAAGAAATAGATACCTACATTCAGGAGCTTGATGAATATCATAGAGGTAAACTAAATGGATAGTATTATTACAATCATAATCTTTATAATCGGGGCAGTAATTGGTGGATTAACTGTTCATTTATTAAAAAGAAATTCGAATAATATCGAAGAAAGTGAAAGTTTAAACGATGTAAAAGATCTAGTTAAAGATCTAAGTGATAAAATTTCTCTTAAAGAAGGTAAAGATGAAGAACGTTATGAAATGGTCAATAGATTAACTTCTGCATTTACAGGTGGAACAAAAAAACAAGGTGCAGCTGGTGAAATTTTATTAATTAATATTTTGCAACAATCAGGGTTAAGGGAAGGAAAGGATTTTGAAGTCCAAAAAAAGTTTGATGATGAGGTGAATGGTGAGCTAAAAAGAAAATATCCAGATATTATTTTACATCTACCAGATAGCAGAGACATAATAATTGACTCAAAAGTCTCACTCAGCGCTTGGCAAGAATATTGCAATTCAGAAGATCAATTAATAAAAGAAGATGCTCATAAGAGGCATATTCAATCGATACGTAGTCACTTAAAAAAACTCAGTGAAGCTAATTATCAAAAGATATATGAAATTAAAACATTAGATGCAGTTATAATGTTCATGCCGTATGAGGGTGCCTTTGACTCAATGCTAGATAAAACCGAGGAAATCATACTTGAGGCAAATAAATATAAGATAATTTTAGCTAGCCCATCTACTTTGATATCTGTACTAAAAATAATTGATAATATGTGGTCAATAAACGAAAGAAATAAGAATGCAGATCTAATAGCAGGCACAGCTCTTGAAATTTATTCTCAGGTTGAAAAGGTATATAGTGCTTTTGAAAATGCAGGATATGAATTGAGTAAATCAATGGGATCAATTGAAACTGCAAAGAGTAGATTAAGAGATGGAAAAGGAAGCTTGGTATCGCGAGTCAAAAAAATGATTAAACTGGGGGGTTTAAAACCTGATAAAGAAATCCCAGAAACAGAAGAAATTTCGTCTACAAAAATAAAAAAAATCAAGTAATATCAGTAATTTAGGATCAAATTATCTTGTATTTAGCCTTGACTTTGGCCCCCCTCATACATAAATTACAGACAACTTTAGGGAAGGAATAACTATGGCAACTATTAATGTAACAGACGCATCTTTTGAAGAAGAAGTATTGAAATCGGATAAGCCTGTTGTGCTTGATTTTTGGGCACCTTGGTGTGGTCCTTGTAAGCAAATCGGTCCCTCTCTTGAAGAGATATCGGATGAAATGGCTGATAAAATCACCGTTGCTAAAATTAATATTGATGAAAACCCTAATACACCCACACAGTTTGGTGTTAGAGGAATCCCAACTATGCTAGTTTTTAAGAATGGTGAGGCTGCTGCAACTAAAGTAGGAGCGGTATCTAAAACTGCAATCGTTGAGTGGATTGAAGACTCAATCGCTTAATTCATTTCTAAAACTTTTCCGGCTAAATATAAAGATCCACATATTAGGATGCGCGCATCTTGGTAATTATTATTTAAATTAGCCAATGCTTCCTGAATTGAGTCGGCTCTATTCACATTTTCATAATACTTTTTAAGCCCAGCATATAATTCATTTGAGTCGATTGCACTCTCTTCATTTGGTATCGTAATAACAGTTAGAGCATCAATTTTATCAAACTTGCTTAAATAACTAATTGGATCTTTTGTATTGATCATTCCTAAAATTATACACAACTTTTTATTCGTAAGCTGATTAATTGTTTCATTTAGATTACTCGCAGCGTCATCATTATGAGAACCATCTAAATACAATTCATTTGTTGAAGCTATAGTAGATCCTAATTTGCCATCAGATATTTTTTCCATTCTTCCTGGAAAGTAAGTTTTATTGTGAAGATTTTTAGAAACAAAATACTTGATATCAATATTGATTAGTTTTGAAGCTGCAGCCAATGCAAGTCCAAGGTTCTTTTTCTGAAATACATTATGTGTATATAGGTTATCAAATTCAATTTTATTTTGGTTATCTTCATATATTAACTTGTCATTATGTTCCGTTAAGTTCCAGTGAATTCCATGGGCAAATATCGGAGCTTTTTTATATTCCGCCTGATCCATAAGCATTTCTCTAGCTTCTGGGTAAGGCTGATAACCAATAACAGCTGGGATATCACTTTTAATTATTCCAGACTTTTCAAATGCTATCATTTCAATGCTATCTCCTAAAAAATCCTGATGATCCCTAGAAATTGAGGTAATAACCGAGATTACAGGAGTTATTACATTGCTGCTATCCAGTCTTCCACCTAAACCGACCTCAAGAAGCGTATAATCAGCTGGGCTATTTGAGGCTGTTTCAAAAAAAGCGGAACTAGTTATTTCAAAGAAAGTAATCGGATCGCTATGATTAAAATCTTTCACTTTATTTAAAACGGAATACAGCTCCTCATTTGATATTTCTTTATCCATAAGCTGAAACCTCTCATTAAATCTAATTAGGTGAGGCGAGATATAGGCATTCGTCGATTTATTATTACTTTTTAAGATGTCCTGAATAAATTTCAGTGTAGAAAATTTTCCATTAGTTCCAGCAATATGAACAATATTATTTATTTTATTTTGAGGGTTATCTAATTTTTCTAATAAGTTACAAACTCTATCAAGTGACAAATCTATTCTTTTTGGATGAAGTTCAAGAAGCTCGTCTAAAAGCTTATCAATTTGTTCATTTGATATTTTCAATTAGGCTACTCTTTTAAGTAATAATGAAATTATTTGAGATAATTTATCTTTAAGTTCTTTTCTATGAACCACTTGATCTATGAACCCATGTTCTAATAGATATTCTGATCTTTGAAACCCATCAGGCAGTGTCTCACCTACAGTATTTGAAATTACCCTAGGACCTGCAAAACAAATTAATGCGTTTGGTTCAGCCAATGTAATTGATCCCAACGATCCAAAAGACGCAGACACACCTCCACTTGTTGGATTTGTATTAACAACTATATAAGGCAACTTAGCATCTTTAACCATTTGACAAGCTATTGTTGTTTTTGGAAGTGATTGAAGAGAATGCTGATTTTCATCCATTCTCGCTCCTCCAGAACAAGTGAATACAATTAATGGACTATGGTTTGTGACAGAGTGTTCTGCAGCTTTAATCATTGCCTCTGCAGCTGAAGCTCCAACAGAACCACCCATGAAATGAAAATTTTGAGCTGCAATAGTTACATTGATATTATTAATTTGCCCGTAACCAATAAGAAAACAGTCATCCATGTCTGTTTTTTGGCGGGCATCATTAAATCGCTCTTTGTAAGTTTTTAATGCTTTAAAATTAAGTGGATCAGTGAATCCAGAGGGATATTTTATTTCTTCAAATACACCACCATCAAATAGATTTTTAAATCTAATACGAGGATGAATTTGTAAGTGTTCATCACAATTAGGGCATACAAAAAGAGTTTTTTCTAAATCACTCGAATAGAGCATTGTTTGGCATTGAGAGCATTTAATCCACGCATTTTCTGCGATATCTAAACTTTTTTTCTTTCTAGGAAATACCTTTGAAATAGTTCTTGTTAACCAATTCATGAGCTTAGCTTTTGTTTTAAATCACTTACCATATTGCCTACATTTGTGGCAGGATTAAGTTCCTCATTAAGTGATCTTGTTATTTCTCTGCACAAAGCCGATCCTATAACGCATGCATCAGTATCCTTAAAATCATTTATTGTATCTGCTGTAATTCCAAAGCCAATTATACATTTTTTATCAGGAGATATCTTTTTAATTAAATTAAATCTTTTTTTAATTTCATCTGAACTTACTTTTAATTTTTGACCTGTAGTTGAAAGCATTGAAATATAGTAAACAACTTCATGAGCATCATTTAATATACTTTTTAGTCGGTCTTCATTTGTAGTAGGGCAAAGCAATTGTATGAATATAATACTATTTTCTTTGCATTTTTTTGCAAAATCAAGATTAAGCGGCCACGGCCAATCAACACATATTATGCCTGAAACTTTACTACTGACGCATTTCTTCAGGAAATCATCTTCCCCATAAGCCATAATCTTATTCTGGTATGTCATTATGATTACATCTGTCTCATAATCTTTTTTGAACTCTTCAATAATTTCAAAAATGTCATTTGTTTTAATCCCATTAGATAGCGCTCTGTAAGTACTGTCTTGAATTGCGCCACCATCACCAATGTTGGCTCCATGTCCAAGTCCACATTCAATAATATCAACACCTGAATCCGCAATTGATTTAAATATATTCAGTGAAGTTTTTTTATCTGGGTCTCCGCCAACTGTATAAGTTAATAGCGCAGCTCTATTATCTTCTTTTGCTCGTTCAAAAGATTTAATTAAAGTAGATGATGTCATATTTTGTAACCAAGTCTCTCAGCAATGATTTTAGAGTCTTTTGCAGAGTCTCCGCAAGAATCTACAACAATAATTGTATCTTTACTTAGTTTAGGTGCAATTTTGATTGCTTCTGCGAATGCGTGTGAAGGTTCAAGAGAGGGGCTCACAAAACCTTCATTTTTACTTACTAATTGAAAAGCTTCTAATGCCTCCTCGTCACTAGCAGAAGTGTATCTTGCTCTTCCAGTTTCTTTTAAAAAACAATGAAGCGGACTCACACCTGGGTAATCAAGTCCAGCACTTATTGATTCTGTTTCCTCAATTTCCCCTTGATCGTCTTGAATAACATATTGAGTTGCTCCATGAAGAACCCCGATAGGTGAGTCATTTGTCAAAGGTGCGGCATGTTTTGAGGAACCTTCTGGCCCACCAGCCTCTACTCCTATGAGTTCAACATTATCATAATCAATCCATTCATTCCAAAAACCTGCAGCTGACGATCCTCCACCTACACAATTAATTAATTTCATTTCTTTCGGAACTTCACCAAATTCATCTATTACTTGTTTTTTCATTTCTCTTGAAATCTGAGCGGTAGACCATGCACATATTTTGACAAAAATAGTAGGGCCAACTGTGCTACCAACACACATATGCGCTTCTTCATTCTCACTTGTCCACCATCTCATGCATTCTGACACAGCATCTACTAAAGTTTGTGAGCCAGAGTTTACAGGAACTACTTCAGCACCATAACTTCGCATAGAAAATACATTTATAGACTGTCTTTCCACATCCTTCGCGCCCATGAATATTTTGCATTTTAAATTAAATTTTGCTGCTGCCATACTTAGCATTTTTCCCGCATACCCGGCACCAGTGTCACCACCTATATAAGTTTTGCCTAATCGCTTACATATTAAGCTGTGAACGACAGCATTGTAAGCTTTGTGTGCCCCACCTGTTGCTTTAGAAACAAGTTTGCAATAAATTTGAGCTCCACCAAGGTGCTTCGTAAGGTTCTCTAATTTTATAAATGGAGTTGGCGCTCCAACAAAATTTTTAAAATAATAATCTCTCTCAGCGATAAATGTCTCATCGTTTCTTAATTTTTCAAATTCACGAGTTAATTCTTCAATTGGATAATTGAGACTTTCAGCTATTTGGTTTCCACCAAATTTACCACCCCAATATCCATTTTCATCATGTTGGTCAATTAGAGGAATTCCTTTTTCTAGTTTCATTTTACAGCTTTGTTTGCCTTTGATATGAATTCAGATATTAATTTTTCATCTTTTATACCCTCTGAATTCTCAACGCCAGAGCTAACATCAAAATATTCAGTTTTTTTTAGATTTACCGCATCTGATATATTGGTAGTGTTAAGACCCCCTGATAGAAAAAATGACTTATTTGGGTAAAAATTTCTTATAATTTTCCAATCAAATGTCTGGCCAGTTCCTCCAGGCATATCTTTCTTTTGTTCTGAATCTAATAAAATATGCTCAATGAAAGGACAATATTCTTTTATTTTATCTAAATCAGAATCTGTCGATATGCTAAAAGATTTTATTATTTTTAGATTATAAGTTTCTTTAATTTTTTTTACCTCATTTAAACTTTCATTTCCGTGTAATTGAAGATGTGTAAACTTCATTTCTGTATAAGTTTTTAAATCACTAATGGTTGGATTAACAGTTACTGCAACAGTATTCACTTTACCGTTTATGTCGTTTAAAATTTCTGTGCATTTATTGATTGATATGTTTCTGCTGGAATTTTCAAAAAAAACAAAGCCTAAAAAAGATGCACCGCATTTGATTGCATGTTTAGCAATATTAATATCTTTTACTCCGCAAATTTTAACAAATGCTTTACTCACTTTATACTTTGATGAAAAATTTCTGCTGCATTTCCTGGTGAGTCAGCAGAAGTTATTGGTCTTCCAACTACAATTATATCTGCACCAAACTCAATTGCCTTCTTAGCTGACAGAGTTCTTTTTTGATCATCAGCATTGTCTGTTTGATTTCTTATTCCAGGCACAACAACTTTTAATTTAGATCCGAATGTTTCTCTGACTTTTCTTATCTCCATTGGGCTACAAACAATACCATCCATTCCACATTCAAATGCCAGTGAAGACAGATTATCTACATTCCTATCAACTGTACCGCTCATGCCAATTTCATTCATTGAGACATCATCAAAACTTGTTAGCATTGTGACACCAATTAAATTTGTATTACTATTTAATTCTTTTTTCAATTCTACACATTCTTTTAACATACGAGAACCTCCTGAAACGTGAAGTGTTGTATATGTAGGATTGTAAGATAGTATATTTTGTAGAGATTTTTTTACCGTATTTGGTATATCATAGAGTTTAAAATCTAAAAATAACGGAAGTTCATATTTTGCAATTTTTTCAATACCCTTGATCCCACAAGAAGTGAAGAATTCGAGACCCAATTTGATCCCGCCAATATAGGGTGCAATTTCATTAATAATTCTATCTGCATCATTAATACAACTTGTATCTATAGCACAGTAGATTGGATTTTTACTCAAAGTTATTTTTTATAAAATATTTCTAGCTTTCGTTAGAAGTGTTTTCTTGTTTGTTTAGTTTTAATCTCAGTTCTTTTCCAGTCTTGAAGCGAGGTATATACTTCTCCTCGACATTAACAGCTTCACCAGTTCTTGGGTTTCTACCAGTACGTTGTTTTCTGTGTTGAACTGAAAATGCACCAAATCCTCTTAATTCAACTCTTTTACCATCAGCTAAAGATTGGGTGATTTCACTAAAAATCGTATTAACAATTCTTTCAACATCTCTTACAAAGAGATGAGGGTTTGCTTCAGTAATATTTTGAATAAGTTTTGATTTTATTAAACTCATATAATTAATTATATGACATTAGATTGCATTGTAAATGATTGATTGAAAAGAATAATTAATCTTCTTTTTTATCTCTACCTAGAGCTTTGCCCAAAATAGCGCCTAGTGAGGCACCAGAGTCTTTAGAGCCATATTTTTCCATTGCTTCTTTTTCAATTTGCTCTTCCATGGCTCGTATTGACAGATTTACTTTATAATTTGCAATATCAATATTAGTTATTGATGCATCTAACTTATCGTTTCTAGCCCAACGATCTGGCCTTGCATCAGACTTTCTAAGTGCAAGGTCGGACTTTTTAATAATTGCTGATGGTCCTTTATCTCCTATTTTGACTTTTACACCAAAATCTCCAGTTTCAATGACACTACATGTAACTATGTCACCTTTTACTTTATCTCTAATTTCATCAAAAGGATTTCCATCAACTTCTCTTATAGATAGGGCTACCTTCTCATTATCGTTTGAGATTATTTTCACTTTAATTTGATCACCAACTTTATATTTTTTTAATTCTTCTTTTGGATCTGCTTCCCATGATAAATCTTTGCTAAAAACTGCACCGTCTATTTCTCCATCGAGATTACAAAATAATATATTATCTTTGATGCTTGTGATTGATGTGTCTAATATCTTACCAATTGGGTTTTCATCATTAAATTTTTGCCAAGGGTTAGGCATTAATTGTTTAATGCCAAGGCTTAGTCTTCTTTTCTCGTGATCAATTTCAAGTATTTGACAATCAACTGATTGAGATCTTGCATATAAATTACCAGGCTTTGAATTTTGTTTGTTACTCCAAGTAAGCATGTCTTTATGACATAGCCCTTCTACACCATTTTCAATTTCGATAAATATTCCATAATCGGTGACATTTGTAACAACTCCTGTAACTTTATCGTTTACATTAAACTTGTCTTTTACTTTATTCCACGGGTCATCTTCAAGCTGTTTCATTCCAACAGAAACTCTATTTTTATCAGGATCGACTTTAATAATTTTTACTTTAACTTGCTGATCAATTTTTAGCACTTCTGAAGGATGACCAATTCTTTTGTAAGTAATATCGCTGCTATGAAGTAAAGAGTCGTAACTTCCTAAATCAACAAAAGCTCCGTAGTCGGTAATTGCTTTAATTTTACCATCAACCACATCTCCAAGCTTTAACTGTAGAAACCTTTCTTCCCTTACTTCTTTATGCATTTCTTCAAGAACAACTCGTCTACTAACTACAATATTATTTCTTTTTAAGTCCATTTTAAGGATCTTAAATTTTTGTGGTACGTCTATAAGGTGGCTAACATCTCTAACTGGTCTTGTATCAATTTGGCTGCCAGGTAAAAAAGCAGTGACTCCTATTTCGCATGACAAACCACCTTTTACCTTTCCAGTAATTACACCTTCTACGAGCTCTCCTGACTCAAAAGATTTTTCTATTTCACGCCAAATTTCTTTTGACTTGGCTTTTGATCTTGAAAGGATACATTCACCATTATGGTTCTCTATTTTATCAAGATATACATCGATAGTATCTCCAATTGATAATTCTTTTTGATCTTTTTGAAAAGCAAACTCCCTTTTAGATATCCTTCCTTCAACTTTGGCACCAATGTCAACTATAATTGCATCGTCCTCAATTTCAGCAATTGTACCCTTGATAATAGTTCCCTCTTTAAGTTTGTTGTTGTTTATGGATTCAGCTAATAGTGAGTCAAACTCACTTGACTTGATTTCATTCAGAGATTCTTGCTTCATAAAGTTTATTAACTAATAATTTTTTTAATACATTAAAAGCCTGTTCTATATCAAGATAACTAGTATCTAGCAATACCGAATTTACAGCAGGTTGAAGTGGTGCAATTTTTCTATTTAAATCATTTATATCGCGAGCTACTATTTCCTTATAAATGCGCTTTAAGCTACATTTTCCGCCTTTTTTTAAAAATTGTAGATATCTCCTTCTAGCTCGAATTTTTGCATCTGCCCACATAAAAATCTTAATTTTAGCTTGAGGAAATATTTCAGTTCCAATATCCCTTCCTTCGATAACGACAAATTTCTTGCCTGTATATTTTTTTGGAAACTCTCTCTGGTATATCTTTAACTGGTTCCTTAAATATTTTTTTTTGGATATTTCTGATGCTATTTTATCTATCTTGCTAGAAAATAAGTCTTTTGAATTTATGTTTTTATTTGTCAAAGTTTGGGCACAATGCAGTATCTTATATTTATTTCTAATGTTTATTTTATTATTAATCATTTTCAATGCAACTGCTCGATAAAGCCTTCCGCTATTTAGTAAAGGAACTTCATAATAATTTGATATTTTCTTCGCGAGTGTAGATTTCCCGACTGAAGCAGGACCATCAATTGTTATTATCTCGACCATTATTTATTTTGTAACAGAAAATTTAAGTGCTTAGTAAAGTCAGGATAACTTATATTTATACATTTTTTATCATCAATTTTAAGTTTGTTATAGTGCAGTGTATTAAGAATAGAAAATGACATAGCTATTCTATGATCTCCAAAAGATTTAATTTTTACATCTTTATTAACTTTAATTTTTTTACCCAAAATATGTAAATTGTTATTTACTTCGTGAACATCAATTCCAATTTTTTTTAAATTTAATACTATACTTTTTATTCTATCGCTTTCTTTATATCTTAATTCATCTAAACCTTTCATAATTGTTCTACCTTTTGCTTGACTAGCAGCCACTGATATAACCGGATATTCATCAATCAAATATGCTGACTGGTTTGCAGGAATTGTAATCCCTTTCAATTTACTATATTCAGCTGTTATATTACCAACATCTTCACCACAAATTTGTTTTGTCTTTTTTACTTTAATTTTGCCTCCCATTTTTTTTAATATTTTTATAAAAGCAATTCTTGATGGATTAAGCATAATATTTTTTAGAGTAACTCTTGACTCTGGTAAAATTAATGCTCCTACAATAAAGAAGGCTGCACTTGATGGATCCCCTGCAATATCTATACTTTTTGACTTGAATTCATAAGGTCCATTTAACTCAATTTGTGTAGCTTTATTTTTTATCTTTTTAATCTTAATTTTTATATTCAGAAATTTCAAAAGTCTTTCAGTGTGGTCTCTAGTTGCGATACTTTCAATAATTTTTGTTTTTCCATGTATGTTCAACGCAGCAATAATTAAAGCTGATTTAATTTGAGCTGAAGGTTTCTGAATATTGTGCATTAAGGGTAATAATTTTTCACTGCCATTTATAATTAGAGGTAAATAGTCTTTTCTTGTAAGGTGAACAGTAGCACCAATTTTTTCTAAATGTTTTGTTACTCTCGACATTGATCTTCTGCTCAGTGATTCATCGCCAATAAAAGTACAATTAATTGGGTTAGAAGATACAGCCCCTATCATTAAGCGAGCAGTGGTTCCGCTGTTACCACAATTTAAAGATTTTTTTGGCTCAAGGAAACCCCCAGTACCATTACCGTAAACAATCCAGCTGTCGTCATCTTTAACTATTTTAATGCCCAATTCTTTTAAAATATTCAATGTCCTCATAACATCTTCAGACTCTAATAAATTAGTTATTTTAGCTTTACCTGTACCCATGGCTGATAATATCAGAGCCCTATGCGAAACAGACTTATCTCCAGAGATCTTTAATGAGCCTTTGAATTTTAACACTTTTATATTGTCAATTTATCTTGTTAGTCTAAAGTTATATATTATTTATATTTGAGTTGTATCAAAATCTTATACCATAAATATTCGAGGATTAATCATGCCAAAAGTTGAGTGGGGGAAAAAAGTAGTTTGCTCTAATTGTGAAGCAAAGTTTTACGATTTAAATAGAAAACCAGCTATTTGTCCCAATTGTGGCACTGAATATATCGAAACTGTTTTAGACTCCGTTCCTTTAAATACAAAACAAGTTTTCAAAGATCAAGTTGATATTGTAACTGATAATAACTTGGTTGGAAGTGATGCATCAGAGTCTATTGCAGAGGTTGAGGAAATAGAGATGGAAGATGCTATTGATGACGACACAATAAGTCTTGAAGAATCAGAGAATGATGTGCAAGTCATATCTGACGAGGTTGATGACCTAGATATCGGTGACGGTGATCATGAAAATATTGAAGATTAATAATTGGGGCTATAGCTCATCTGGGAGAGCGCGTCGCTGGCAGTGACGAGGTGGTCGGTTCAAGTCCGACTAGCTCCACCACTAATATTTAAATGAGTCTCCTAGGTAAAATTTACGTGCTTCTTTATTACCCAGTATGATGTCACTTTCACCCTCAGCAATTATTTCTCCTGAATGCATTACATAAGAATAATCACAAATATCCAAGACTTCCCTAACATTGTGGTCTGTAATTAAAACTCCAATATTTTTATTCATTAATTGCTTTATAAGAACTTTGATATCATCTATGCCTATGGGGTCGACACCAGCAGTGGGCTCATCCATAAGTATTATGCTCGGATTAGAACAAAGACATCTTGCAATTTCAGTTCGTCTTCTTTCTCCGCCGCTTAGCATGTGGGGCATTGCCCTTCTTAAATGTGTAAGTGAAAATTCTGTTAATAATTCTTCTAATATATTTTGTTTTTGATCTTTCGGAAGATTTTGTGTTTCTAGTATCGATAGCAGATTATCTTCAACAGACATACCTCTAAAAATTGAGGGTTGTTGGGGTAAAAATCCAATTCCTAATTTAGCTCTCTTATACATTGGAAGAGATGTAAGATGAATATCATCAAGTAATATTTCACCACCATCACAATCAATTAAGCCCATGATCATATAGAATGTAGTAGTTTTTCCTGCACCATTTGGGCCTAATAATCCAATTGTTTTCCCTCGTTCAAGTTTTAAACTCACGTCTCTCACTATTTGTTTTTGGGAGAGAGTCTTTCTAAGTTTATTTACTAAAAGACCATTCTTTGACGAAACTAGTTTTGGTTTTGTTGTCATTGTTAAAATATTAATTATTAATTATGTAAGCTTCGACCCTTTTTGATGAGTTGCTTCTCATTATACTGGTAGAGTTTTTTATATCTAGGTATAATTCGTCGCATTTAACATAGTTATTTTTCTCTATAACTTCTACATTACCCAATAAGTTAAGTTTTTCTGATTTTGGATAATATACTCCTATATCACCTGTAGCGGTAATTTCCTCTTTAATTATTTTAACAGAATTCTCAGCATTCAACTCTTCTATCTCGTTCTCTTCATTATCAAACTTTACAATTAGTTTATCAGACCAAATCTTTATATCTTCATTATATGCGTACACATCACCTAAGAAAACTGAAATTCTGTTTTCTCGATCAACTTCAAGATTTTCTGAAGTGACTTTTAATTCATTTGAATAACTATTAATTATAAGTAATAAATTTATAATAATAATATAAAAACTTTTTTTAGACATTACTCAGAGGCGTTTATTAATGATTCAACATTTCCAAAATAAGTAATTTTATTAAAATTATTCGTGATAGTAGAACTGTCCGACAGAATTAATCCCTTTATACTCTCGTGACTAACATTTTCTGCTAATTCAATAATATCATTTTGTATATCAAATGTTGCATAATTTGAGCTGAGTTTTTCTCCATCATCAGTATAAAAAATGATATTTTCTTGTAATTCTATAAAATTATTATCTTGAGAAAAATTTCCCTTATCTGCCTCTAAGTAAATCCATTTTCCATCTTTAGCTGTTTTGAATTTACCCTCAATCACAAATAGTTTTAGTTCTTTATCAGATTTTAGCCCCTTTTCTGCTTTTATCTCATAGGTTTTATCACTTAAACCTTTTTCAGAAAATTTTGGATTATCAATTTCAATAAACAAATCCTCACTGTAAACAAGAGATATTGATATAAATAATGCAACAAGAAATAATAATAGATTATTTAGATTAAAAAACTTAATTAACATATCTTATGCAATCATGAATATGTATAATACCTACAGGAGACTTATTTTTTTCTTTATCTACGACAAACAAACAGGTAATTTTATTTTTATTCATTATATTTAACGCATCAATAACAAGTATATTTTGATTAACTAATTTAGGTCTTTGCGTCATTATCATTTTGGCTTTACTCTCTATTAAGTGATTATTTATATTTCTTCTTAAATCACCGTCGGTAATTACTCCAATTAACTCATTTTTTTTATTTTTTACACCTACATGACCAAATGATTTTTTTGTCATTTCAATAATTACAGATTTAATATTTGCACTCTCTGTAACAATTGGCATTTTCTTTTTAGTATGCATGATGTCCTTAACTTGAAGCATTTGTATCCCCAGCGATCCACCAGGATGTAACTTCTTATAGTCTGAAATTTTGAACTTTTTCAATTTCATTAGAGAAACACATAAGGCATCTCCTACAATAAGTGCCATAGTTGTGGAGGTTGTTGGCGCCATTCCTATTGAACATGCTTCAGCCGCATTTGGTATAATTAAGCTAATATTAGAAGCTTTAATAAGCTCACTTTCAGAATTTGAGGAAATTCCTATAATTGAGATTGAGTATTTTTTGGCAAATTTTAAAAGATTTACCAATTCATTACTATTACCTGAATTAGAAATTATGATAAGTGCATCTTTTTTTGAAATAATGCCCAAGTCTCCGTGACTCATGTCGGTTGGAGAACAATATTGCGATGGAGTTCCAGTTGAGCTCATAGTGCTAGATATTTTGCTTGCAATGTGACCTGATTTGCCTACTCCAGTGATAATAACCCTTCCTTTTACTTTTGCGAGGACTCTAACAGCTTTATCAAAATTCTTATCTATTATCTTATTAAGTTTTTTTATACCTTCTAACTCAGTACTAATAACTTCTTTGCCAGCGTTGATTATTTTATTTTTTGTCATTTTCTAACTAGAATGTGAGAATATATCATTATTCCAGCCCCTCAAATCTAACTCAACTCGTGTAGGTAAAAATTCTATACAAGCCTGAACAAGCTTTCTTCTATTTTGTCTCTCTAAAATTCCCTCTAATTTTTCTCTAATGTCGTGTAAGTGAATTACATCTGTTGCAGCGTAATTAATTTGTTCTTCGGATAAATTTGGATTTGACCAATCACTTGATTGCTGTTTTTTTGAAATATCAATATTCAAAAGTTCCTTACATAAGTCTTTATAGCCATGTCCTTGCGAATAAGTTCTTGCTATCTTTGAACTAATTTTAGTGCAATAAACGTTTTTTATCATAATGTTTAAATCATGCTTAATGGCCGCTAAATCGTGTCGGGCATAGTGAAATATAAATGTTTTATCACTACCTAATAATTTTTTAAGATTTGGAGCATCAAAATTTTGATCAATAAATTGAACTAAATGACAATCACCTTTTCCATCATATAGTTGTATCAAGCAAAGCGGGTCCCTATTAGGCTGCAGTCCCATCATTTCACAATCAGCTGCAACAATGCTTGAAAAATTAATGCCGTTACTCAAATCATTTTTGTGTAAAATAGTTTGCATTGTGTAAGATTTACTCTATTTCAAATCTGTACATAAAGGTATATTTAAAAAATATGAAGAAAAAAAATATCACATTAATTGGCGGATCTGGGTTTTTGGCTAAATATTGTATCTCCGAACTTCTTAAAGAGGGTCACAATTTGAAAATTGTGTGCAGAAATCCTCATTTGGCTGGTCACTTAAGAATGATGGCGCCAATAGAAAAATTAGATATTGTAAAAGGTAATATTATGCTTAAGCACACAATCGAGCCATATATAAAAAACTCTGATGTTGTCATTAATTTTGTAGGTGTATTAAATGATAGTTCTGGCGGTCAATCTTTCGCAAATTGTCATTCTTTAGGACCTAAAAATATCGCAGATTTGTGTACAAAATATAAAGTTGAAAAATTTATCCATTTTTCATCCATTGGAGCTGATATCGAAAGCGACTCAAAATATCAACAATCAAAAGGCTTGGGAGAGAAAAATATTCAAAAGATTTATCCCAACACAATCATAATTAGACCATCAATAGTTTTCGGACCTGGTGACGGTTTCTTTTCTGTTCAAGCTAAATTATTAAAAAGTTTACCAGTTGTACCGTTGTTTGCTAATAATAAATACCAATGTGTTTATGTTAAAGATATCGCCACAGCTATAAACAGACTTATTTTGGATGATAAATATAATGGTAAGATATTTGAATTTGGTGGACCGGAAAAAATGAGTCTAAAAGAAATATACCAGTTAATTTTAGACACTTTAGAAATTAAAAGACTAATAGTTCCAATTCCTTTATCATTTGCAAATTTTATTGCATTTATGATGTTGCCCTTACCATCTCCACTTATAACATTTGACCAAGTTAAACTTCTTAGAAAAGACAATATCATCTCTAAAACTGAATTTAATTTAGAAAAATTAGGAATTGAACCAAGTTCACCAAGAAATATTATAAGTTCATATATTTTATAGTTTAAGTAAAATAAATTAATATTATCGATCCAAGTATAATTCGATAAATTACAAATGGGATCATCGAATTATTTTTTACCCAATTCAACAATATACTTATTGATAAGTATGCTGTAATGAAAGAAATAATAAAACCGGAAAATAAATACAAAAAATTTATTGCAATTGAGTCATTCGCTATTTCAATAGCAGGAATTGAGGCTGATATTAGTATTACAGGTATTGATAGCAGCATTGAAAATTTTGCAGCCTCGACTCTATTTAAACCAACTATTCTTGAACCCGTATAAACGACACCTGCTCTTGAAGCACCTGGAATAATTGCGAAAATTTGAAAAAAACCAACAACAAGAGATTTCTTATAAGATAGATTATCCACTTTAAGACTTTCCTCATTAGATCTGATATCAGCAAAATAAAGCGCTAAACCAAAGACTATAGTTGATAGACCTATAAAATGTAGATCTCTGAAGATTTCAGCAAAACCAGACATATAAGCTAAGCCACCAATAAAAATTATCGGTAATGAAGCAACGATCAAATTTTGATTCATCTTTGTTTTGGATATTTTGTTAGAAGTAAGAAAAGGCATCATAAATTGAAAGAAGTTAATTGCCTCAGTTCTAAAGTAGATCAATACAGCCATCAAAGTGCCTAAATGAAGGCTTATATCGAGAGATATATTTTCTCTTATATTCATCATTTCTGCAGTAATAAGCAAGTGAGCTGAACTTGAAATTGGTAGGAATTCAGTAATTCCTTGAATAATTGCTAAAATAATTACAGGAAAAATATGCATAACAGATATGAAAAAATAGAGTTTTACGCCAAATAGGCAAGCAAAAGTTATATTTATGTCATAATGTATGACTATTAATATATTATAAGACTGATATAAAGTGATTCAAATTATTAATGAGATTCTGTATATGTCAATAATTATGACATATTTATAAGTTATGCTTAAATTTACTGATCTAAATCAAGAATATCCTGATAAGAGATTATCAAAAGATAGAAAAAAAGACTTTCGAGAAATCTATGATAATTTCATTAAAAATAGTGCAAAAGAGCAGTCTAGCAGATGCTCTCAATGTGGCGTTCCATATTGCACAGTCCACTGTCCACTTCATAATCATATACCTGATTGGTTAAAGCTTGCCGCAGAGGATAGGTTGGAAGAGGCTTATGAAATCTCATCAAGTACAAATAATATGCCTGAGATATGTGGCAGGATCTGTCCACAAGATAGATTGTGTGAAGGTAATTGCGTAATCGAGCAATCAGGACATGGATCAGTAACAATTGGCTCAGTAGAGAAATATTTAACAGATAATGCATTTGAGAATGGATGGATTACCCCTCTCAAGGTTGAAAAGAGGATAGAAAAAGAAAATAGCATAGGTGTAATTGGCGCAGGACCAGCAGGACTAGCCGCTGCAGAAGAGCTTAGAAAAAAAGGTTACAAGGTTCATGTTTATGATCGTTACGACAGAGCTGGTGGATTGTTAATTTATGGTATCCCAAATTTTAAATTAGAAAAAGATATCGTTCAAAGGAGAATGCAATACTTAAAAGATTCTGGAATTAATATTCATCTTAATGTTGAAATTGGAAAAGATATAAAATTTGTAGATCTTCAAAAAAAACATGATGCAGTTTTAATAGCTACAGGTGTTTATAAAGCTAAAGAAATTAGCCTGGGTGAAAGTACAAGTAACATAATTCCAGCATTAGAATATTTAATTGCATCTAATCGAAAAGGACTTGGAGATGAAGTTAAGAAATTTGATGAAGGTGAGTTGGATGCAAAAGGAAAAGACATTGTGGTCATTGGTGGCGGTGACACGGCAATGGACTGTGTACGAACTGCTGTAAGACAAAAGGCTAAATCTGTGAAATGTTTATATCGTAGAGATAAAGAAAATATGCCTGGTTCTGCAAGAGAGGTAAATAATGCTGAAGAGGAAGGCGTCGAATTCATGTGGCAATCTCTCCCAATTAATATGAATGTTTTAAAAAATGGCTACCAAATTGAGTGTGTCAAAATGAGATTGAGTGAGCCTGATGCCGATGGAAGAAGAACACCTCAACAAATAGATGGATCTGATTTTAATTTGAAGGCTGATATGGTCATAGCTGCTCTAGGTTTTTCTCCTGAAAATTTACCCACACTTTTTGATGTTAAAGACTTATCAGTGACAAAGTGGGGCACAGTAAGAGTAGGTTTCAATACTATGATGACTGATATTGATGGAGTCTTTGCTGCAGGAGATATTGTTCGAGGGGCTTCACTTGTAGTTTGGGGAATAAGGGATGGTCGAGATGTGGCCAATTCAATACATAGTTATATCGAAGCTAAAAAAATGGCAGAGGTTAGTAAGGTTAAAGCATCATGAGTTCAGATTTAAATAGATACAGAAAAAATAAGCAAGTCTTGGAAGAAGGGCACCTTTATAGTCCTAAACAAGAGCACGATGCATGTGGTGTTGGCTTTGTAGCATCAGTTGATGGTAAGCAAAGAAGAGAAGTTGTAGAAGGTGGTATCGACGCGCTAAAAGCTGTGTGGCACAGAGGTGCTGTTGATGCTGATGGTAAGACAGGTGATGGTGCCGGCATACTTACTCAAATACCTATAAACTTCTTTGATGACGAAATTGCTAAAACAGGCCATGAAAAAAGAGACGAGCCTCTAGGCATTGGTATGATGTTTTTGCCAAGAAACGACTATGCAGCATTAGAAAAATGTCGAACAATAATTGAGTCTGAACTTCTTGATCATGGATACTATATATATGGCTGGAGACAAGTGCCTATTAATAACAGTGTTATTGGTGAAAAAGCAAATTCAACTAGACCTGAGATTGAACAGGTTATGTTTGTTAATAACATTGAAAGAGAAAGTAATTTCGATTATTCAAAAGAATTATATCTAGTAAGACGTCGACTTGAAAAGAGAATAGCAAAACAGCAAATTAATGGATTTTATGTATGCTCTCTAAGTTTTGAGTCAATCATCTACAAGGGGCTATTCTTAGCTGAACAACTTTCCATATTCTATCCTGATTTAGCTAATAAAAATTTTGTGTCTTCTTATGCAGTGTTTCATCAAAGATATTCCACAAATACCTTTCCATCCTGGGGTTTGGCGCAACCATTTAGAATGTTGGCTCACAATGGAGAGATAAATACAATTTCCGGAAATACAAATTGGATGAGAAACCATCAAACAAGAATTACATCAGAAATTTTTGGTGATGATAGTGAACAAGTTAAACCAATTATAGAAAAAAATGTTTCTGACTCTGCCGCCTTAGATGCTGCATTTGAATTATATGTTAGAGCTGGAAGATCAGTTCCTCTTGTTAAAACTCTTCTAATACCTGAGGCATGGTCAAAAAGAAGTGAACTAATGCCAATTGAGCATAGAAATATGTATGAGTTTTCTAATGCTATTGTAGAACCATGGGATGGACCCGCAGCAATAGCTGCAGTTGACGGAAATTGGATTATTGGTGGTATGGATCGAAATGGCTTAAGGCCAATGCGGTACTCTGTATCAAATGACAACATAATATACGTTGGTTCTGAAACAGGAATGGTCAGGGTTGATGAGTCAAAGATAGTTGAAAAAGGCAGACTGGGACCTGGAGATATAATTGGAATAAATTTAAAGGAAGGAAAAATTTATCGTAACTCTGATTTAAAAGACTATCTTGCTAAAGAAGCTCCTTATGAAGAGTATGTTAAAAAAATAATTCGATTAGATAAAAGAGTAACAGTTTCAAGAGAGTCGACAGTTATAGAATCTGAAAAATTAAGAAAAAGAATGATTGCGGCTGGTTTCACAATGGAAGAACTAGAACTTATTCTTCATCCAATGGTGAGTGATGCCAAGGAATCTACTGGAAGCATGGGTGATGATACTCCTGTTGCTGTGTTGTCGGACAAATATCGGCCATTATCTCATTTTTTTAGACAAAAGTTTAGTCAGGTAACAAACCCTCCAATTGATAGCCTAAGAGAGCAAAGCAGAATGAGTTTAAAAACTCGATTTGGAAATTTACAAGATATTCTATCTCCTAATCCTTATGAAGAAAATGTTTTTGTAATTGATAGTCCATTTATAACAAATGGGTTGTTCAAAAAGATTTCTGCTCGGGGACAAGAATCTACAACTGTGATTGATTGTACAGTTCATAAGGATAATTTTAATTTAAAAGAGGAAATAAAGCGTATTCAATTCGAGTCTGAGACTGCAGTTTTAAGCGGAAAGTCTCATATCGTACTGTCTGATATTAGTGCGGACCACGTCAAATTATCTTTACCAATGATATTGATCACCGCTGCAATTCACACAGATTTGACACGTAAAGGTATAAGATCTTTTGTATCATTGCACGTAAGGTCTGCAGAGTGTCTGGATACTCATTACTTTGCTGTACTCATTGGTGTTGGTGCTACGACAGTAAACCCATACTTAGCATTAGACTGTATTTATGAAAGACAACAAAAGGGACTTCTTGGAAATTTATCTTATGAGCAATGTGTTGAGCGATATAAAAAAGCAGTAGACCAAGGCTTACTCAAGGTTATGTCTAAGCTTGGAATTTCAGTTATCAGTGCTTACAGGGGCGGATTTAATTTTGAAGCTGTTGGCTTAAGCCGTTCAATGGTTAATGAATATTTCCTAGGTGTACAAAGTCGTATGTCTGGCATTGGTTTATCTGGAATTGAAAAAAAACTAACCGATCTTCATAATTATGCGTATTCGGATAGCGTACAAACATTGCCAATTGGTGGTATATATCGGTACAGAAACGGTGGTGAAACTCATGCTTATGAAGGGAAGTTGATACACCTTCTACAAACAGCAGTGGCAGATGACTCTTATGAGATGTTTAAAAAATATTCAAACTCCATGAGCAACTTTGCTCCAATCAATATTAGAGATTTGCTCGAGTTTAAAGAAAGTGAAAGTTCAATCGAATTAAGCGAAGTAGAATCAATAACGTCTATCAGAAAGCGCTTCGGTACAGGTAGTATGTCACATGGAGCACTTTCAAAGGAGGCCCATGAAACACTAGCAATAGCAATGAACCGGATCGGAGGTGCTTCTTGTTCAGGCGAAGGCGGTGAATCGATTGAAAGATCGAAGCCTCTCAATAATGGAGACAGTGCTAACTCAAGAGTAAAACAAGTAGCTTCAGCAAGGTTTGGTGTAACAACTGAATATTTAAATAACTGTGAGGAAATAGAAATTAAAATAGCACAAGGAGCTAAGCCAGGTGAGGGTGGTCAGCTTCCTGGATTTAAAGTAACTGCTGAGATAGCCAAGCTTCGTCACTCTACAGAAGGTGTTACACTAATCAGCCCTCCACCACATCACGATATTTATTCAATAGAAGATCTTGCTCAACTTATTTATGATCTTAAACAGGCAAACCCAGATGCCAGAGTTTGTGTAAAGCTTGTAGCGTCATCTGGAATTGGAACAATAGCGGCAGGTGTTGCGAAGGCTAAAGCTGACGTCATTTTAATTTCAGGACATAATGGCGGAACTGGAGCAAGTCCTCAAACAAGTATTAAATACGCGGGCATCCCATGGGAAATGGGCTTAACAGAAGTGAATCAAGTTTTGACACTTAACGGCTTAAGGCAAAACGTTGTGCTTAGAACTGATGGAGGTATCAAAACAGGTC
This sequence comes from uncultured Pelagibacteraceae bacterium, assembly GCA_902523455.1. Classification (GTDB taxonomy): domain Bacteria; phylum Pseudomonadota; class Alphaproteobacteria; order Pelagibacterales; family AG-422-B15; genus CACNXQ01. The sequence goes on along the minus strand of CABYZG010000004.1, from coordinate 96,296 downwards.
GTGACGTTGTAATTGCTGCAATTATGGGTGCCGAGGAATTTGGTGTTGGCACAACTTCACTGGTTGCGATGGGCTGTATAATGGTAAGGCAATGTCACTCAAACACATGTCCAGTTGGAGTTTGTACTCAAGATGAGGACTTAAGAGCGAGATTTTCAGGTAGTCCTGAAAAAGTGGTTAACCTTTTTAGTTATATAGCTGAAGAGGTAAGAGAAATCTTAGCAAAACTTGGATTCAAAAGCCTAAACGAAATCATTGGAAGAACTGACCTTTTGTATCAAATATCAAGGGGATCAACTCATTTAGATGACTTAGACCTTAATTCATTGCTCATTCAAGCGGAAAAGGATCCAAACGTAGAATACTTTAGCCACTCCATTATCAATGACGTTGGGTCAACACTTGACCAAAAAATTATTGAGGATGCATCTAAATTTTTACAAACAGGTCAAAAAACTGAACTAAACTATCCCATTAAAAATACCGATAGAGCTGTTGGCACAAGATTATCGTCAACTATATACAGAACTTTCAAAGATAAAGAAGTTAATAAAGAACATCTGACTATTAATCTGACTGGGTCAGCGGGTCAGTCGCTAGGAGCTTTTGCTATTAAAGGACTAAAAATAAATCTATATGGAGATTCAAATGATTATGTTGGTAAAGGTTTATCTGGTGCAACTATTTCAATTCGACCTCATAAGAATAGTAATTTAGTTACAAATGAAAATACAATAATCGGAAATACAGTTCTTTACGGTGCAACTTCAGGAGAGTTATATGCTGCTGGGCAAGCAGGCGAGCGGTTTGCTGTAAGGAATTCAGGGGCGATTACAGTTGTAGAAGGATGTGGCTCTAACGGCTGTGAGTACATGACTGGCGGCACTGTTGTTGTGCTTGGAAAAACTGGAGATAATTTCGGAGCGGGGATGACAGGAGGTATGGCTTTTATTTATGATGAGGATAAAAAATTTAATCAGAGAGTTAACGGTGAAACTCTAATTTTTGATACTATAGCATCTGAATATTGGACAAATGAACTTAACCAAATTATTCTTTCACATTATCAAAATACGGGAAGTCTTCACGCGAAGAGCATATTAGACAATTGGGAAACTGAAATACAAAAATTTATACACGTATGTCCAAAAGAGATAGTAAACATTCTTCCTCAGCCATTAGGCTTCAAAGATCATTTGAAGAAAGTCAACTAGATAAAAGTAATGAACTAAAAAAATTAATAGAGCAGCATGGTTTTGATACTTTTGGTGTTGTAGATATAAACCCGAACTTGGATTTTAAAAAAGAACTAGATGAGTTCTTGGAAAAAAATCATCATGGTGAAATGGCATGGATGGAGAAAAGATCTAATTGTAGATCAAATCCAAATATTTTGTGGGATGAAGCTCAGTCAATAATTGTTCTTGGGATCAACTATCACTTTGAATGTAATTCGCTTGAGTTATTATCTGAAAAAAATAAGGGTATAATTTCTGTTTATTCAAGAAATTCTGATTATCATAAAATAATTAAAAAAAAATTGAAAAGTCTTTCATTTGAAATTTCAAAGTTGCTTAATTGTAGTTTTAAATACTTTGTGGATACAGCTCCTGTTATGGAAAAGCCTATTTCTATGAAAGGCGGTATTGGTTGGCAAGGCAAGCATACAAACCTAGTTTCAAAAGACTTTGGGTCATGGTTATTTCTTTCTTCAATTTTTGTTAATAAAAAAATTAATAATACTCGCCCAGAAATTGATCATTGTGGTTCATGTTCAAGCTGTATTGATGTATGCCCAACTAATGCAATTGTTGAACCTTACAAATTAGATGCTACTAAATGTATTTCATATCTCACGATAGAACATAAAGGAATTATAGATAAAAATTTAAGAAAACTAATTGGAAATAGGATTTATGGTTGTGATGATTGTTTAGCAGTTTGTCCCTGGAATAAATTTGCAAAAAAATCTAAAGAAATTAGCTTTCATCCAAGAGATGATCTTATCAAACCTGATTTAGGTGCTTTTTTAAGTTTAACAGATGAAGATTTCAGAAAAAAGTTTTCTAAATCGAGCATTAAAAGGATCGGCAGAGATAGATTTTTAAGAAATGTATTGATCGCAGTTGGAAATAGTAAGGAAAAAAAATACAAGAAAGATATTGAGGCACTTTTAGAAGATGAGTCTTCTACTGTAAGAGCAATGGCTGTTTGGTCATTAAAGCAAGTGATTGATAGTAATCATATTGAAAACTATAAAAAGAAATATTTCGCTCATGAAAAAAATAAAAATGTTCAAGAAGAATGGTTAAATTAGGCTTATGATTTTTATATTTGGTTATGGATATACAGCCAAACATCTTGTAAGCAAAGTAGGTGATAAAGAAATTTTTGCCACTTCTCGAAGTCTAAATAGTTCACAAATTAATCAAAAAAACATTAAAATAATTGACCCTTTGAAGACCCCAAATATTCTCGAAAAATATAAAAATGAAATAACACATTTAATTATATCTGTGCCACCAGATCAAAGCGGTGATATTTTTTTAAAAAATATAAATTTTAATTTATATGAATTAATTAATCTTAAATGGATTGGCTACTTATCCGCTACAAGTGTTTACGGCGATCATGATGGTCAATTTGTGAGTGAAACCTCAAGATTACTTACTAAGTCTAAAAGAGGAATTAGCCGCCAGCTTGCAGAGGATCAGTGGAGTCAGTTATCTAAAAAATATAATCTACCCTTACATATTTTTAGAATTGCTGGAATATATGGACCAGAAAGAAATATCCTTGGGAGAATTCAATCTCGAAATTTCACAAGAATAATAAAAAAGGGACATTTTTTTTCAAGAATATACATCAATGATTTAACAAATATTATTTTAGCTTCAATGAATAAACCGAATCCTATTTCTATATACAATATTGCTGACGACTGTCCGTCGACTCTTGATGATGTGATCGACTATATTTCAAAAAAGATTTCAATTACTATACCCAATGAAGTTCTTTATGAAACGTTAAGTAAAAAAGAACAAATAGAAAGTTTTTTTTCTGAAAATAAAAAAGTGAACAACAGTCTTATCAAAGAAGAACTTGGTATTATTTTAGAATATCCCTCATATAAAGAAGGTTATAATCAAATCATTAATTTAAATAATTAAATTCCTGTATTCGACTCAACTTGTAATCTACTAATTGCGATCCCAATTACTACAAGTATAACACCAATTAATAATGAAAATTTCAGTGGTTCATTCATTAATGCCCAGCCATAAAATATTCCAAATACAGGAATTAAATATGCCACCTGCATCATGAAAGTAGTTCCCGCAGTTCTAATCAATATTTGTCTCAGACTAAATGCTAGGCCAGTTGGAATTATGCCTAAATAAAACAATGCAGAAATCGCCGTAAGATTCATTTCATAATTTATTGGTTCAGCAAATAATAGCATCAATGGAATAAGCCATATACTTCCCCATGCGAGCGTATTCATCGTAACCATATCGGAAGGCAAGTTTGAAACTTTTCGAATAATTAAATTTGATACCACATATGAACAGCCCGCTAAATAAATCGCTAGAGCGCCGATAAAACTTGATATATCAGTTACAAAAACTTGCACGCCAACCGCGAACACGACTCCAGAAAAACCAATTATAGTTCCTATCATTTTTCTAAGGTTTAACTTTTCATCATCTGTAAAATAATGTGCCAATATCAATGCAAGAAAAGGGTTGGCTGACATGATAATAACACCTATGTTGCTAGGCAGAGTTAATAATCCGTAAGGAATCAAAGTGAAAGGGATTGCGGCGTTAAATAATCCAATGATTGCGTAAGTAAATGTATTTTCTTTAAAAAGCTGAAGGTTTCCTGCTCTATATAGAACTGCTAAAAGAAGAAAAATCGCCCCAATAAATGTTCTAAAAAACCCTATTTCAATTGGATTAAACATAAAGTTGCAAAACTTTATTGCTACAAAAGAGGCTCCCCAAACAGCACCAAGAAATACCAAAAGTGAATAATTATTAAGAGTTGAATTCATTACAATAATTCTTCGATATTTTTGTATAAAGTATTTAGATCAGTTTCTCTTGAAAGACTATGATCTCCATCTTCAATAATTGTCAGTTTTTTATTTTTACTTTCTAATAATTCAATAATTTTCTCAGAGGTTTTAAAACTTACTACCTGATCTTTCCTTCCATGTAGAAGCCTTACAGGACAAGAGATATTTATTGGCTTTGTTAAGAGCATATTTTTTTTTCCATCTTCAAGAAATTTATAAGTTATGGTGTAATCTTCAGCGTACTTATCCCAAGTAATTATAATTTTACCTTCAGACTTAATTTGTTTTTTTTGTTCAACACTTAGCCTATTCCACTCACCTACAACAAAATCTGGTGCTGATGCTATACCTACTAGACCATGTACATAATTTGATTTTTGCTTAGATACGATCAAAGAAATCCATCCACCCATACTCGAACCAATAATAATATTTTTATTTGATTTAAATTTTTCAAATATTTCACTCGCTTCTATTGACCACTTACTAATTCCGCCATCTTCAAATTTACCCTTTGACACGCCATGACCAGAATAGTCAAATCTCAAAAAATTCAATTTTTTTTCAATACACCATTTACTCAAAGCAGTTGCCTTAGTTCCATCCATGCTTGAGCTATATCCTCCAAAAAAGAAAATTGTTGTTTGTGATTTAAGATCATCTTTTGAATAAGCGATTTGTTCATCAAAAGAAGAATTAATGTAACTAATTTTATTTTGCATAATGATTTACTATTCATCATTTAACTATTAGAAATACTATATGCAATCAAAAATTTGCGTATTACAAGTAATACCTAATCTTGATGTAAGTGGTGCTTCTCAAGGATGCGTAGATGTTGCAAATTTTTTGTCAGAGAAGAACTATAATTCTTATATTCTAACTCATTCAGGGCCTAAAACATCAGAAGTAAAAGACTACAATGAAAAAGTTTTCTATGCTTCTGTTAACTCTAAAAATCCAATCAAAATCTTTTTTAATATAATTAAAATTATAAAACTTATCAAAAAACTAAATATTACAATTGTTCACGCTAGAAGTAGAGCACCTGCATGGAGCTCATACTTTGCATGTGCTTTAACTGGCACAAAATTTATTACTACATTTCATGGTACATACAATTTTAGTAATCCACTAAAAAAGTACTATAACTCCATTATGTTAAAAACAAATGGAACAATAGCAATTTCAGAGTTTATTAATGATCATATAAATAATTGTTACCCAACTAAAAATTATAATATTAGAACTATTGCCAGAGGCATAGACCTCAATTTTTTTGATCCAAATAACGTTAAAGCTCAGCAGTTAGAATTAATTATTAAAGAACTCAATATTGATTATGATGCAATTAAGATCCTTCTTGCCGGAAGAATAACGGGGTGGAAGGGACATAAACTTCTTCTTCAAGCGATTTCTAGTATTATTAAAAAAACAAATCATAAATTCGAGATAATTTTTGTTGGTCCTGATGAAAATTATAAACTAAAGAACTCATTAAAAAATTTTGCAAATGAACACAACCTCGCAAAATCTCTACATTTTGTGGGTTCAAGAACTGATCTGAATAATTTTTATAGTTTGGCTGATTTAGTAATATCTGCGTCAACAGATCCAGAAGCTTTTGGTAGAATTTCTGTCGAGGCCCAAGCAATGGGTAAATTTGTAATAGCGTCAAATCATGGAGGATCAGTCGAGACAGTGAATGACGGCGAAACAGGCTACTTATTTGAAAATAATAACGCTGAGGATCTATGCAAAAAAATTATTGATGCAATTTCTAATGAAAAATATAAATCAGAAAAGACTTCAGAAGCTTGCATTTCACATGTTAGAGAAAAATATTCAAAAATTAAAATGTGTGAGGAGACATTAAATTTTTACAAAGAAGTTATAACTTAAATGGTTAAGAATATTTTGGTAATTAAGCACGGTTCTTTTGGAGATATTATTCAAATAAATGGATGTTTGAAAGATATTCGAGAGCATTACTCAAAACATAAAATATATATCTTAACTACACCGGCATTTAATAATTATTTTGTTAAGTGCCCTTTTATTGATGAAGTAATTTTAGATAAGAAGAAGTCTCGATGGAATTTAATCTACCTATATCAATTGAAGAAATTTTTTACCAAATATAAATTTGAAAGAATTTTTGATTTACAAAATTCCCATCGAACTGAATTTTATCGAAAGTATCTATCTACCTCTGAATGGATCTCTTCAAGGACAATGTTAAGATTTAATGAAACAAAAGAAGAATTTGATAAAAAAAGTATTTTAGAAAGATTTAAATTGCAATTATCAAGATCAAAAATAGATACGCAGTTCTCAGAAAAACCACAAGTTTCTTGGATGATAGATGATGAATTTCATATTTCTTCTGAAATTAAAAAAAATTACATAGTTTTATTTCCTTTTTGTTCTCCAAAACATCATCAAAAAATCTGGCCTTATTATGAAGAGCTCATTTCAAAGCTTAAATCAAAGTTATTTGAAATGGATATTGTTATTGCTCCAGGACCAGGAGAAATAAATGCAGCAAGAAAATATAATGTAAAGTTATGTTTACATAACAATCAGCCAACAAATTTTTTTCAATTAGCGAAATTGCTTATTGGTGCAAAATATGTAATTTCAAATGATACAGGACCTGCCCACTTAGCTGCCCACTTAGGTTGTAGAGGTTTAGCAATATTTGGCGGCCATACTACACCAGAGAAGGTAAGCATTGAAACAGGCAGTTTTTTATCAATTTCTTCCAAGAATATAAGTAATATAAGTATAGAAGAAGTCTTCGATAAAATAGATTCTCATTTATAGATACATGATATAATACTTAAATTCTATGAGTAACAACGAACCATTTATTGATATTTTAAGGCATGATACAGCCCATGTTTTGGCTATGGCTGTACAGGAGTTATTTCCTGATGCACAGGTTACCATTGGTCCTGTAATTGAAAATGGTTTTTATTATGATTTTGACCGAAAAGAGCCGTTTACTGAAAAAGACCTCGGAACGATCGAAAAGAAAATGAAAGAAATTGTAAATCGGGACGAAAAGACTTCATTTAAAGTAATGAGTAGGGAAGATGCGATTAAGCTATTTTCCGATAAAGGTGAAAACTATAAAGTAGAGATCATTAGAGACTTGCCTGAAAGTGAAGAACTTAAAGTATATTATCACGGTGAATGGTTTGATCTTTGCAAGGGACCACATTTAGAGTCAACAGGTAAAATTGGAAAAGCATTTAAATTAACAAAAGTAGCAGGAGCTTACTGGCGAGGTGATTCAAATAACCCAATGCTTCAAAGAATTTATGGCACAGCTTGGGAAACACAAGAAGATCTTGAAAATTATCTGAATTTGTTAAAGGAAGCTGAAAAAAGAGATCATAGAAAACTTGGTAAAGAGCTAGATTTATTTCATTTTCAAGAAGAGGCTCCAGGCTCAGTTTTCTGGCACGCAAAAGGTTGGACATTATTTAGAACACTTATTGATTATATGCGTCACCGACAAGAAGAGGCTGGTTATGAAGAGATTAACACTCCCGATATTATGGATAAGTCATTATGGGAAAGATCCGGACACCTTGAAAAATTCGGTGACAATATGTTTACCACAGAAGCAAGGGAAGAACGTGTTTATGCTCTTAAACCAATGAATTGTCCTGGATGCGTACAAGTATACAAGCAAGGACTGAAGAGTTACAGAGATTTACCGTTAAGGGTTGCTGAGTTTGGAAAAGTTCACAGATATGAGCCATCGGGTGCCCTTCATGGTTTAATGAGAGTCAGGGCATTTACACAAGATGATGCACATATATTTTGTACTGAAGACCAAATTACTGAAGAAAGCAAAAAGGTATGCGATTTAGTTTTAAGTATTTATAAAGATTTTGGATTTGAAAATGTATCAATTAAATTTTCCGACCGTCCTGAAAAAAGAGTCGGCAATGATGATGTATGGGATAAATCTGAGGCCGCTCTTCGTGAGGCAATGGAAGCTACAGGATTAGAATATACTTTAAATCCAGGTGAAGGAGCATTTTATGGGCCAAAATTAGAATTTATTCTAAAGGACGCCATTGGCAGAGAGTGGCAATGTGGAACATTGCAAGTTGATCTTAACTTGCCCGAGAGACTTGGCGGTCATTATGTTGCAGAAGATGGTCAAAAGCATAACCCGGTAATGTTACATCGAGCATTGTTTGGATCTTTAGAGAGGTTTACAGGAATTTTGATAGAACATTATGCTGGTAATTTACCACTTTGGTTAGCGCCAATACAAGCTGTGGTTGCACCAATTACATCTGACATAAACGAATACGCAGAGAGAGTATTTTTATCTCTTAAAAACAAAGGTATTAGAGTTGAAAAGGACTTAAGAAATGAGAAGATAAGCTATAAAATCAGAGAAAACTCTCTAAAAAAAATACCTTATCAATTAATCCTAGGTAAAAATGAAATGGAAGACAATACTGTAACATTGAGGGAGTTTGGTAATGATAAGCAAGAAAAAATTAAATTTGAAAAATTAAATGATTTTTTTCAAAAAAAATGTATGATGCCGTCTCATCAATAGATAAAGGAGATTAAAATAGCACTTCAAAGAAAAAATAATAGAGCCCAGCTATCTACTAAAGGTCCAAAGTTTCGCATAAACGAATTTATAACTTCTTCCACTGTAAGATTAATTGATGAAAAAGGTAACAACTTAGGAGTTGTTAACACTGATGAGGCAATGCAAAAAGCTTCAGACGCAGGTCTTGATTTAGTTGAGGTATCTCCACAAGTTGACCCCCCTGTGTGCAAAATTCTTGATTTTGGAAAATTTAAATATGAGGCTCAAAAAAAAGCTAGTACGTCCAAGAAAAAACAAAAAGAAATTACAATTAAAGAAATTAAGATGAGGCCGGGAATTGATGTTCACGATTACGACTTCAAGGTAAAGGCTGCTCAAAAATTTATCGCTGCGGGCGATAAAGTAAAATTTACTATCCGATTTAAAGGTAGAGAGTTTGAACATCATGATATTGCTGAAAATTTGATGGAAAGAATTCGAGAAACAATGGGCACGACAAGTAAAATCGAGCAAGAGCCAAAACTTGAAGGTCGCCAATTTACCATGATTTTCACTGCAAATTAGCAGCAGTAGTTAATTCTTATCATTAATAAAAAACTTTTGATTTTTTCTTACCTAGGGTCTATAAACCGTTCATCCAATATGAGTAAATTAAAAACAAAAAAAGGCGCTAACAAGAGATTTAGGCTTACAGCTTCTGGTAAAGTTAAATCATATCAAAGTGGAAAAAGGCATGGTATGATTAAACGAACGAATAATCAGATTAGAAACCAAAGAGGTTCTACAATTTTATCTGATCAAGATGCCCGAATAGTTAAAAAGTTTTTACCCTACGCTTAATAAATAGGAAGATATAATGGCAAGAGTTAAAAGAGGAGTTACTGCACACGCAAGACATAAGAAAGTAATTAAGCAAGCCAAAGGATATAGAGGCAGAAGAAAGAATACTTTTAAAGTCGCAAAGCAAGCTGTAGAAAAATCAATGCAGTATGCCTATCGTGATCGAAGAGTAAAAAAAAGAGAGTTTAGATCACTTTGGACCCAAAGAATAAATGCTGGAGCTAGATTACATGGAATTTCTTATTCAGTTTTCATGAATGGTCTTAAAAAATTAAACATCGAATTAGATCGTAAAATTTTAGCTGATCTTGCTATGAATGAACCTACTTCTTTTGAGCATTTAGCAAAACAGGTTCAGTCCTCAGCCAAATAATTCGTTTGGCATCATATTCTCAAGCATATTATTATTACAGAAAAAACTAAATCTGATATTGTTGTTCTACGATGAAAGATTTTAGAGAGTTAGAAACTGAAATTAAAAAAGCTTCAGATAAATTTACAGATATCGAAAGCATAAATGAATTTAGGATAAAATTTCTTGGTAAGAAAGGTATTATTTCTCTCGAAATGAAAGAGCTAGCTAGTCTTTCTGGTGATGAAAGAAAGCAGAACGCTGAAAAATTAAATAAAATTAAAGACTCTGTTCTAGAAATAATAGCTTCAAAGACTGAAGAGTTAAATAGCGAGGAATTAGAAAAAAAACTTAACTCTGAAACTTTAGATATCACTCTATCTACTTCAAAGTCATACGGAACTATTCACCCAATCAGTCAGGTTATAGAAGAAGTTATAACTATATTTGGCGACTTAGATTTTTTTGTAGCTGAAGGACCTGAAGTTGAAACTGATTACAATAATTTTACAGCTTTAAATACTTCTGAACACCACCCTGCACGACAAATGCATGATACTTTTTATGTTGAAACTGAGACTGATGGAATGCCAAATGTTCTGCGAACTCATACCTCGCCAGTTCAAATAAGAAGTATGTTAAAGCAAAAACCACCAATTCGATTAATTGCTCCTGGAAAAACGTTTAGATGTGATAATGATCAAACGCACTCTCCTATGTTCCATCAAGTTGAGGGTTTAGTAATAGATCAAGAAAGCAACATGAGCCACCTCAAAGGTTGTTTAGAAATATTCCTCAAGACTTTTTTTGAGACTGATAAATTAAATATGAGATTTCGACCTAGTCATTTTCCCTTTACTGAACCATCTGCAGAAGTTGATATTGGATACACTAAGAAAGGAAATCAATTAATTATCGGAGAGGGTGAGGATTGGTTGGAAATTTTAGGATGCGGAATGGTTCATCCAAACGTGCTTAAAAATGTAAATATCAATTCAAATGAGTATCAAGGTTATGCATTTGGTATGGGTATAGAGAGGCTTGCAATGCTCAAATACGGAATTAGTGATTTAAGAACTTTCTTTGATAGTGATCTTAGATGGAATAAGCATTATGGCTTTTCACCTTTGAACATACCTTCGATCATAGGAGACTTAAGCTAGATGAAATTTAGTTATTCGTGGTTAACTGAGCATCTTAAGACAAATGCTCATTTCGAAGAAATTGAAAAGAAACTCACTTCAATCGGTCTTGAAGTTGAAGATATTCAAGACACGGGAAAAGCATATCAGGAATTTATTGTTGGACAGGTGCTTGAAGAAAAAAAACACCCAAATGCGGACAAATTAAAACTATGCAAAGTTGATATTGGCAAGGAAAAAGTTGATGTAGTTTGTGGTGCGCCAAATGTAGAGAAAGGCATGAAGGTGGTTTATGCGCCAGTTGGTTCAACTATTCCGGTTAATCAAATGAAAATTAAAGCTGCCAAGATTAGAGGAGTAGAATCCTATGGAATGATGTGTTCAGAATATGAGCTAGGTATTTCAAATGAGCATGATGGAATAATTCGACTTGAGGAAAAAGAAACTATTGGAAGATCATTTTCAGAGATTTATGGCCTCAATGATATTGTAATAGAAATTGGTATCACTCCAAATCGACAAGATTGTCTTGGTGTAAAAGGAATAGCTCGAGATCTTGCTTCAGCTGGCATGGGGGAATTGTTAGAGAGAAAAATATCTAGAGAAAAAGGCTCCTTTAAATCACCAATTAAAATTGAAATACAAGATAATAAAATATGCTCAGCCTTTGCTGGAAGATATTTTAGAAATGTAAAGAATACTGAAAGCCCCGAGTGGCTTAAAAATAAACTTAAGTCAATAGGTTTAAGGCCAATATCTGCGCTGGTAGATATAACTAATTTTGTAATGTATGACGAGAACCGGCCACTTCACGTTTACGATGCAGACAAGATAGATGGCAAAATTATAGTACGTACAGCAAATGATGGAGAAAGTTTCCTAGCGCTAGATGAAAAAGATTATCACCTAAAAAATGGTATGTGCGTAATAGCGGATGAAAAAAAGGTACTAGGCTTAGGGGGGATCATGGGGGGCGAAAGTACAGGTTGCAGCACTGGGACAAAGAACGTTTTACTTGAATCAGCCTTATTTGATGAGATTAATACAGCCAAGACGGGAAGAAACTTGTCAATTCTAAGTGATGCAAGATATCGTTTTGAAAGAGGCATTGATCCAAATTCAACCTTAAAAGGAATAGACCTTGCAACACAATTAATTCTTGAAATATGTGGTGGTGAGTGCAGTGAGGTTGAGTTGGCTGGAAATATTAAAGAAAATAAAAATGAGGTTTCAACTTCTAGTAGTTATATTTCAAGAAGACTTGGTTTTGAAGTTTCTGATAAAGAATTGATATCAATACTTAGTTCTTTAGGAATTGAAACGAGTCAAACAGGTGATGTTATCAAATGTTCAATACCTTCTTGGAGACAAGATATTCACGGAGAAGCCGACATAAGTGAAGAAGTTATTCGTATTAAAGGATATGAAAATATTCCGACAAGTAATATTAGACTAAAAAGTAAAATTAATAAAAATATCTTAAATTACGCACAAAAGAAATTGATGAAAGCAAGACACTTTATTGCTTCAATTGAATATGATGAATTAGTAACATTTTCATTCACAGATTCAAAAAATTGTGCAGTGTTTGGCGATATAAATAAACTAAAAATTGTAAATCCCATCTCAGAGGAGCTGGACATATTAAGGCCTAATCTTCTGCCTAATCTTCTTCAAGCAATTAAAAAAAACAAGAATAGAAACTTTGACTCATTCTCGATCTTTGAGATAGGTAGTCAGTACAGATCAACATCTCCCGAGGATCAATTGAACGTTGCATGTGGAATTAAATCAGGAATTAAGACAGAAAAGTCCTGGAAGAATATGCAGACGGAATTTGATATATATGATGTAAAACAAGATTTAACTTCCTTAATTGATTATTTAATGCCAGGTAACAAAAAAATATCTGTCTCTAATGACTGTCCTTCCTGGTATCATCCTGGAAGATCTGGTTCGATAAAAATTAATAATTCAGTAATTGCTGGATATTTTGGAGAGTTGCATCCTAGAGTTGCAAATCAATTTAAAATTAAGAATAAAACAAATATATTTGAGTTATACCTTGATGAATTACCAAACACAGAAAAGAAAACTACCAACAAGCCTGTACTTAACTTAAGTGATTTTCAGATTGTCACAAGAGACTTTGCTTTTGTTATTGATAAAAAAGTAAAAAGCGAAGAAGTTGTTACTTCAGCCTTTAAAGTAGATAAGGAATTAATTAGAAATGTTGAAATCTTTGATTTATTTGAAGATGTTAGTCTGGGAAAAGACAAAAAGTCTATTGCTATTAAGGTTACATTACAATCTAACGAAAAAACTCTTGCCGAAAACGACATTTTTGAAATAAGTTCAAAAATAATTAAATCTGTGGAAAAGTCTACTTCCGGAACTGTAAGATCCTAAACTAAAAATATTATGACTGGCACTAAAAACATAAGAAATTTTTCTATTATTGCACATATTGATCATGGAAAATCTACTTTAGCTGACAGATTGATTCAATTTTGTGGAGGGCTTTCTGAAAGAGAAATGAAAGCACAGGTGCTTGACTCTATGGATATTGAAAGAGAACGTGGAATAACAATCAAGGCTCAAACTGTACAATTAAAATACAAAGCAAAAAATGGCGATACGTACACACTAAATATTATTGATACACCTGGCCATGTTGACTTCAGCTATGAAGTTAACAGATCATTATCTGCTTGCGAGGGATCGCTATTGGTTGTTGATGCAAGTCAGGGCGTTGAAGCTCAAACATTAGCTAATTTATATCAAGCTGTAGAAAATGATCATGTAATTATACCCGTTTTAAATAAAATAGATTTACCAGCAGCAGATCCCGAGAGAGTAAAAAAACAGATAGAAGATATTTTAGGTATTGATACCAGTAATGTAATTGAAATTTCTGCTAAATCAGGTCTCGGCATTGAAGAAGTCTTAGAAAATATTGTAAAAGAATTACCATCTCCAGTAGGTGATGAAAGCAAACAATTAAAAGCAATGCTAGTAGATAGTTGGTATGATGCCTACCTGGGTGTTGTGATATTGGTTCGTGTGATAGATGGAGTTCTAAAAAAGGGTATGGAGGTTCGTTTTCATCAAACTAATACAAAACATTTAATAGAGAGAATTGGCTGTTTCACACCAAAAATGGTAGATAACGAGCTTATCAATGCTGGTGAATTAGGTTTTATAACAGCTGCAATTAAAGAAGTAGCTCAAACTAAAGTTGGGGATACAATACTACTAGCTAACGACAAACAAACAGAGCCTTTACCTGGTTTCAAACCAAGTCAGCCGGTAGTATTTTGTGGATTATTTCCAACAAATGCTGCTGATTTTAAATTCTTAAAAGATGCGTTAGCCAAGTTAAAGCTTAACGATTCTAGTTTTCATTTCGAACAAGAAACCTCAGCGGCTCTTGGAATGGGTTTTAGATGTGGTTTTCTTGGATTATTACATTTAGAAATTATTGTCGAAAGACTTGATAGAGAATTTAATTTAGATCTAATAACCACAGCTCCAAGTGTTATTTATAATTTAGTATTAAATGATGGAAGCTCACTTGAATTACATAACCCAGCAGATATGCCTGAGGTTATGAAAATTAAAAGTATTTCTGAACCTTGGATTAAAGCAACAATTATTTGTCCTGATGAATATTTAGGCAGCATCATATCTCTCTGTGAAGATAAGAGAGGAATGCAAACAGAATTATCTTATTCTGGATCAAGAGTAATTTTAAATTATAAGTTACCTCTAAATGAAATTGTTTTTGATTTTTATGATCGCTTGAAGTCAATTTCTAGTGGATATGCAAGTTTTGATTATGAAATTGATGAGTATATTGAAAGTGATTTGGTAAGACTTAGTATATTAGTAAATGATGAATCAGTAGACGCTCTGTCAATTATTGTTCACAGAAGTTTTTCTGAAAAAAAAGGTCGCGCTGTTTGTGAAAAACTAAAAGAATTAATTCCGCGTCATCAATTCCATATTCCAATTCAAGCAGCAATTGGTGGAAAAATTATTGCCCGCGAAACTGTCAGAGGATATCGAAAAAATGTTATTGAGAGAATACATGGTGGCGGAGCTACTGATAGAAAAAGAAAATTACTTGATAAGCAGAAAAAAGGAAAACAGAGACTTAGAACTTATGGTAAGGTCGATATCCCACAAGAAGCCTTTATCGCTGCTTTAAAAGTTGAATAAGGAAAGGTGGCCGAGTGGTTGAAGGCGCACGCTTGGAAAGCGTGTATGCGGGTGACCGTATCGTGGGTTCGAATCCCATCCTTTCCGCCATTTTAAAGCTATTTTAATTGCCCAGTGCAATTCCCTCACGTCTAGGGTCTGAGCCGCCATAAATTTCAGTATCAATGAATATTCCATTTAGGCCTGAAAAGTATTTTCTTATTTTAGTATCGTATCCCATATTCTTTAGAGAGTTCTCAAGGTTTGAAGAGTATGGAGATTCTTCTATTTCAAATTTCCCCCATCTATTAATAGCGTGAGGATGAGAGACTGCTTCTTGAATATTCATATCCCATTCGAGTAATGAGATAATTGAATTGACTACAAAGTTGATAATATTGCTACCTCCTGGTGAGCCAATAATAATAATTGGTTTTCCATCTTTTAGTACTATTGTTGGTGCCATTGATGATCTTGGCCTTTTCCCGGGCTCTAATCTATTTGCAATCAGCTTGCCATCAATTCTTTCATTAAATGAAAAATCAGTAAGTTGATTATTAAGTAAAAAACCACTTTCCGTCATCAATCTTGATCCGAATGCATTCTCAATTGATGATGTCATCGAGAGTGCGTTTCCATACTGATCATAAACTGAAACATGCGTTGTAGATTGCAGCTCTAATGAGTTGTCTATTCCGTAATTGTAAACAAAGTCGTTAGACGGTTTACCTGAGGTTACATTTTCAGTTTTTTTTCCAACTTTAATTTTATTTGACCTTTCAATCAGATAATTGTCATTTAAAAGACCAGACAAAGGTACACTGACATAATCACTATCTGCCAAGTATCGATCGCGATCAGCAAATGCAAGACGAGTCGCATCTCCAATTATTTGCCATGTTATAGGATTTGAATAGCCCAGAGACTGAAGATCATAAGACTCTAAAATTTTCAATATTTGCGCGACTGCTACTCCTCCAGACGATGGTGGACCCATACCACATATTTTGTATACCTTATAGTTTACACAAACTGGATCTCTTTCTATTACATTATAGTTGCTCAAATCTTCAGTTTCTAGAAAGCCAGGATTTTTGGTGTGATTTTTTACTGTGCTAACAATGTCCTGCGCAATTGATCCTTTATAGAAATCTTCAATATTATTGTTAGCAATGTTTTGCATTGTACTTGCATAAGCATAATTCTTCAATACCTGCTTGTGCTTTAAACTATTACCGTTTGGTAAAAAATATTCTTTCGTTTTATCTATTTTGCTAAGTCTATCTTTATCTCTTTCAATTGATGAGGATAATTTTTTTGAAACTTTAAAACCATTTTTACTTAGGAAAATTGCTTCATTAAAGAGGTTTTCCCAGTTTTGATTACCCCATTTCTTTTGAGCATCAAACATTAATGCAAGAGTTCCAGGTGTACCTACCGATAGACCACCTATGACAGCATCAAAAAACTTCATTTTAGTTCCATCACTTTTTAGAAATTGATTTGAAGTTGAGTTTTGTGGTGCAGTCTCACGACCATCTAAAGTAACTATTTTACCCGTTACACCGTCATACCATAATAAGAAACTACCCCCACCAATTCCTGATGACTCAGGCTCGACTAAGCCTAACACAGATTGAGCTGCAACCATTGCATCTGCTGCTGTACCTCCAGATTGTAATATTTTTGCACCAGCAGCTGAAGCATAGGCGTTTGCTGTAACAATCATCCAGTTTTTACTTGAAACAGATTTTCCATTTTCTTTGAGATTGAGTGACTCTTGAATTTCTAATCCATCAAGCTCTACTGAGACTCCTTCAAATATTTCTGGAGAATTATCCTTAATATTATTGTCAGAATATGAATTTTTTAGTGAGAAAAATAATATTAAAAATACAAGTAAAATTTTTTGCATAAAAACCAGATCATTATACCAGTGCAATAAATGTTTAGGTGTTACAACCCTCCAGTGATGAGACCAACCATTCCAAGTACAAGCCATAAGATTAACATTGTTCTTTCATTAAATGCCTTAGTGCTCTCAATATTTTTTACCTGTTTGTAAATTACCATGGATAAAAGCATTACTAAGACCAGAAGGTACACAATTGTAAATATCATTTTATTTTTTACTGTCCATTTATAAAAAATTATTCAATTTTGAAGTTAGCAAAATATAAATCATCATTGTCACCTTTAAGGTCAAGCTTAGCGTAACCAATTTTAGATAGAAATTCTAATACTTCTTTCTGATTTTCATTTTCACATTCTAACTGAATTAAACAATCATTTCCTTCGAGTAATTCTTTTGACCCTCTTAGAACATCCATTTCTGATCTTTCAACATCAATTTTAATAGCAATTCTTTGATTTCTTATGACTAAGATTGTATCAATTTTTTTTTGCTCTACTTTAATTTTAAATTTACCATTCAGATCTTTTGAATAATTTGGTGAAAATTTTTCATCAACAGAAAACTCTACCTCAGACTCCTCTGATCCTACAGCAATATTATATGTTTCTATATTTCGAACATTATTCTTTAAGGACATTTGTTTTATACGATTTATATTTTGTTCAAATACATCAAAAGACAAAACTTTTATTCTTGGATTTTTTTTTGCAATTTGTAGTGAATAAAGTCCCCAACAAGAGCCAATATCTAAGAAGTAACTCGTTTCGTAATTTTGTATATACTTATTTAGGATTTCAATATTTTTAGCATCGTAGCCATAGAGAAAAAATCTTCGATCTACTAGGTACCTTAAATCCAGATTGAAGTGTATGTCGTCATATTTATAACTTATTTCCTTAAAGGAAAATTTTTTAAGAATAGATGGCACAAGCCTTTTAAGAACTGGAAGCGTCATGAGAAATTTCAACATAATTAATATGTTTATAGATTTTTTTATTACTTTATCTCACATTATCACTTAACTTACTTAAATGAAACTTTTTAGACATTCCTATGCGGCGCTTGTAATTGTAAGCGGTTGTGTATTGCTTCTTGTATCTTTTGGTATTCGTCACTCTTCTGGTCTATATCTCATACCTATTTCAGACCACATCCAAACTGGCCGTGAAGTTTTCGGATTTGCAATAGCAATTCAGCTTTTAATGATTGGAATTGGCTCACCTATTTTTGGAGCTGTCGCTGATAAATATGGTTCAGCAGTTGCGGGGCTTTATGGAGTTATCTTTTACTTAGTCGGTCTGTACATGATGTCGTTAGTTGAAGGATCCATATTGCTTCTTTTATCACAAGCGATTTTTGGATTTGGTTGTGCGGGTTGCGGTACTGCTGTTATTTTAGGCGCTGTAGGTAAAGCGATCACTGGTAAGTACCAAACACTCGCTTTAGGTGTAGTAATGGCAGCGGGATCACTAGGGCAATTTTTGTTAGTTCCACTTGCTGGATATTTAATTGAGATTAGTGGATGGCAAAATTCAATTATTTATTTATTATTTATCTCTCTTGTAATGATTTTGTTTTCTTTAACTCTTACAACTTCCTCATTTAAATCTATCAAAGAAGATAGTACGGCGGCATCATTAGAAGAGATCCTAAGGGGTGCATTTAAAAATCAGAGTTATGTTCTATTAACGATTGGATTTTTTGTTTGTGGATTTCATGTTTCATTTGTTGCTACTCATTTACCAGCTTATTTAGATGACTTATCAATGCCAATTTGGATTGGATCTTGGTCTTTAGCGTTGATTGGATTATTCAATGTATTGGGAACACTTTTCTTTGGACATTTAGGAGACAAAAGATCGAAGAAGAATTTGCTAGTAGTACTTTACACTCTTCGTGCGATGTTATTTTTGGTATTTATTTTTCTTCCAAAAACAGAGATATCTGTAATTGTCTTTGCTTCTTTACTTGGTATTTTATGGCTATCAACTGTTCCATTAACAAGTGGTATAATTTCAGTGATTTTTGGTACAAAGTACATGTCAATGCTATATGGTTTTGTATTTTTATCGCATCAAATAGGATCATTTATGGGTTCCTGGTTTGGTGGTAGATTTTATGATTACTATGGTTCATATGAAATAATGTGGTGGATTTGTGTGGCACTTGGCTTTGCCTCCGCACTTTGCCACTTTCCAATCAAAGAAACACCACTAGTCAAAATGGCAAATTAAATCAATAGTTTATTTTTTTAAACAAATATAAAAAAACTATTAATTGAAAAGCTTTATTAGATAACTAATTAAAAGTAGTGCCTAAAAGTTCAAAAAAAAGATCATTAGTAAAGGCTCTTACCTGGAGAGTAACGGCAACAGCAGATACATTCTTAATCAGTTACTTAGTAATTTTAAAATCAGATTTTTCAGTTCTTGAAACTGCTGGTTTAATTGCTGCATTGGAAGTTATTACAAAGGTAACTATTTATTATTTTCATGAAAGAATATGGAATTCTTTATCTTGGGGCATGGAATCTTAATTAAGTATTTTTAATTATTTATTGATTCTTATAGTAAAAACTATTTATCCACTTATCCACATCGTATAAGGAGTTTTTTTTATAAAAATTATTTAAAATATTTTCTCTATTTGCTAATATTTTATATCGGACGAACAAAGATCGAAAGCCCTTCGGGGAGTTTGTCGGCGGGAAGCCGAGTTTCGGGGCGGAACAGAGACCTTTAGGGGTTTGTGTTGCGCCCCGTTTTTTTTTGCTCCCTTAAATACTATTGCTCGTTCTTATGATCTTTGATTTCTCATTACTTTACTTTTTCATACCAGTTTTTTTCATAATATCTATTACACCCGGTTTATGCATGACACTTGCTTTGACAATGGGAATTACAATAGGTGTAAAAAATACAATGAAAATGATGGTTGGAGAATTAATCGGAGTTTTAATTGTGGCAGGTACAGCAGTGGTAGGAGGTGGAGCGATAATCTCATCTTTTCCAATTGCATTTGCAGTTTTCAAATATGGAGGAGGGCTTTATTTAATGTTTGTTGGGTATCAGATGATTAACTCAAGGGGATCACTTGCATTAAATTTGGATGGTTCACCTTCATTTGAAATAAATTTTTTTAAATTAGCAATGCAAGGCTTTATAACTGCTATTGCGAATCCAAAGGGTTGGGCATTTTTTATTGCAATGGTACCTGCATTTATTAATTACGAAGTAAATTTAATTCCGCAAATGTCAGCACTCGTAATAATTATTCTTATAATTGAATTTATTTCACTTATGATTTATGCAACTGGAGGTCAAGCTTTAGGCATTATGTTAAAAAAACACAATAATATCAGGCTTATTAATGGGTTAGCAGGTTTCTTAATGGTGGGTGTTGGTGTTTGGTTAGCTCTTAGCTAATGTTTTGAAAAAAGAATTCCTGGACCAGCTGTACTATTAATTCCAGCCTCTCTTAACATTTGCCAGCTAATCGCCTGATTTGATGAGACTACTGGTTTATCTAATACTTTCTCTGCTTCATTGATAATCTTAAATGTTTTAAGGTTAGTACATGAAATAAATACAGCTTCACAATCCTGTTTACCAACTTCTATTATAGCTTCTAGGCTGTCTTTATCTGAAATCCTTGCAACATTCCTATCATCGGACTCATTAAAAGAAATTTGGTTTTGAATTATAAAATTATTAGCATGTAAATGATCACGTAAAGATTTTGTTACCGACTCTTGATAAGGTGATACAAAATTTATTTTACTACAGCCTAACGTGCTCATAGCTTTTTTTACAGCTCTTATTGGATCAGTTACAAATGCCATTTTATGCTTTATATTTATAAGACTTTCAATTTTATCAGAGCCAATAACTGTTGCGCCTGATGTGCAAGCATATCCAATACTATCATACTGAATATCAGGTAATAACGCAGATGCTGCTGGTAATTCTTTTTCCATAAGTTCAAGATTTTCATTGCTCACAATATTGTCACAATAAATGCGTGAGTGATTGATTGATATACTTTCATCAAGAATGGTTCTGAATTCTTGCTCAATAGTTTCATCGCTCTGAAGAATGATCAACCCTAATCTCGCTTTGTAATATCTATTGTCATCCAATTCAAAATTTCTCATACTAAGGTCTTTTGTGATTTTAAGATAACACTTCGTGTTTCAGATGGATTTATTACTGCATCGATTTCAAGGTGAGCAGCAGCTTCTATGGCTTTACCTTTATCATAGAGTTTTTCAACTAGACCATTAAATAATTCCTCTCTTTTTGAATTATCTTCAACTTTTTCTAACTCTTTTTTAAACCCAAGTTTTACAGCTCCTTCTAACCCCATTGCTCCAAACTCTCCTGTTGGCCATGCTGCTGTATATACTGGCTCATGAAGGCTACCGCCAACCATTGCCTGAGCTCCAAGTCCATATCCTTTTCTTAAAAAAATAGCTGTTAAAGGTACTTTTACTTTTGATCCTATCTTAAAGAGATTTGACATTCTTCTAACAGCCCCTTCTTTCTCACTATCTGGTCCCACCATAAATCCAGGCGTATCAACTAGTGAAATAAGCGGTAAACCATATTCACTACACATTTCAATAAAAGAAGATGCTTTGTCAGCTCCTTCGGAATCAATTGCGCCTCCTAAATGTTGACTATCATTTGCCAATAACCCAAAAGGCTTTCCCTCTATTCTAATAAAGCACGTAACAATTCCTTTTCCATATTCAGGTTTTATTTCGGTAAATTCTTCAATATCAGAAATAATTTTTATAATGTCTCTTACTGGATAAGACCATCTTCTATCTTTGGGCATAATATTACTTAGTTGAGTCTGATCATCAGCTTTCCAATCTTTAATGTCTCCTTGAAAGTATGAGAGTATTTTTTTAGCAATAATAGTTGCCTCTTTTTCGTCTTCAGCAACATAGTCAATTACTCCGTTATTTTTTTGAATGTCTGACGGTCCTATTTCCTTTGGATCAAACTTTCCAAGTCCACCACCTTCAATCATTGCAGGTCCTGCCATTCCAATCCAAGAATCCTTTGTAGCAATCCTGATGTCTGCACTTCCAAAAAGAGCTGCATTACCAGCGAAACAAAATCCATTATTTATAGCAATTCTCAAACATCTACCGTACAAACTTGCCCAGAGGGCGAAGGATGGGACATGTAAACCAGCAACAGATGTTGTTACATCTGTATCTCCAGGCCTTCCACCTCCACCTTCTGTATAGATGACTATTGGAAGTTTAAACTCTTTTGCTTTTTCACAGATGCGATCAAGTTTCATATGATGAAAAAAACCTTGAGTACCTGCTAATACTGAATAGTCGTAAACAATACTGATCGCATCAGATTTTTCCTCACCAATAAGATCAGAATTGATTTTACAAAATCCAGTAATAATACCGTCTGCCGCAGTATCAATTTGAAGGTCTTCGTATTTTCTTCTGTTTCTTTGTGCTGCTACCGCAAAAGCGCCGTATTCTAAAAAACTTTGATCATCAACTAAGTGATCGAGATTTTCTCTTGCTGTTCTTAATCCAAGTTTATGCCTTTTGTTTTTTGCTGCTGTTCGAGACTCATCACTTAATTTTTCCAGCCTATCGAGAAATTGAGACAAATTAGGATTATCGGACATATTTGATCACAGCATTTTTTTTAAAATTGGGTCTTTTTGTATGAGATGATGATACACAACAGCTCCTAAATGAATAGTGAAAAGAAGTATCAAAAAATATGCTGAAATAACATGAACAGTTTGGAATCGGTCTGCAAGCTCGTAGTTAAAATATTCAATGTATACCGTGGAAATAATCAAATTAACTTCCTCGCCGGAAAGTAAAAGTTTTAAGACTCCGCTGATTGTAATTAAAAGAAGAGTAATATAAAAAAGTCCATGTACTACCTTTGATGCTATTAATTGTAATTTATTCACAGCTGAAGTTATTGGCTTTGGATTCAAAAATTTCCAAATCATTCTTAATAATGTTATGTAAAAAATACTCATACCAATTATGATGTGGATATTTTCAACAGTTAATTTAAATTCAGAAAACTCCAAATTGTCCAAATAAAGTCCTAGAGGTAATTGAATTAATAAGATTAAAAAAGTGAGCCAATGAAAGAGTCGTGCAAGAACCCCATAAGTACTATTGTCATTTTTAATTTTCATAATATATATTTAAAATATGAAGATAATTTTTCAAATACTGCTTTCGTCAATCTTAGCATCTTTATTTTTTGTCTTTATTGGTTTTGCTGATGACCATGGAAAAATTATAAAAGAAAGAAAATCATTATTTAAGCAAAATTATAGCCATGCAAAAAAAATGTCTGCAGAAATAGCAAAAGGTAATAATGATAAAGTCATAGAGCTTTCTGAAAAAATGAGCGCAAATTATGATAAACTCATTGATCTTTTTCCTGAAAATTCAAAAACAGGTTATGATACAGAAGCTTTACCCACTATTTGGCTTCAAAAAGATGAATTTAATGCTTTGATGATTGAAACTTCAGACAAAGTTAAAAAATTTACCCAGATTGCTGCTAGCCTTACTGGAGATGAATTAAAAGAGGCTCAAAAGAATTTAATTTGGTCGAGTTGCAAAGCTTGCCACGATAAATTTAGAATGCCTCATTAAGCAATCACTGTCATTGAAATAATTCTTTTTATTCCAAGATCATTATTCTTATATCGGTGCTCAAATAAATACACTCCCTGCCATATTCCAAGGTCAAGTTTTTTTTCTTTAATTGGAATATTTAGCGTTGTGTTTGTCAGAGAAGATTTAATATGTGCGGGCATATCATCCGGACCTTCCTGACTATGTAAATAATTATCTTTTTCGGGTACTATTTTGTCGTAGTAATTTTCTAAATCTTTAAGGACGTTAGGGTCAGCGTTTTCCTGAATAATTAGAGATGCAGATGTGTGTTTGATAAAAATAGTGCAGATACCTTTTGATATTCTATGTTTGCTAATAGCTTGATTTATAATATCTGTAATATTATAGAGCCCTTTTCCTTCAACTACTATTTCAAGTTCTTTTTGAATTAACATTTTGATATAAATATATGTAAAATTAAATTAAGTTTACAACAACAATGAAGAATAATGTATCTCTTTCTGATCCAGGATGGAACTTACAAAACAGTTATACCCAAATATCTGACAAACTGTTCTCAGAATTAAAACCAGACGCAGTTAATAATCCAAGCACCGTCATTATTAATCATAAGCTGGCCAAAAAACTTGGTCTAAATTTAAAAGGGATCTCTGAAAAAGACCTATCAAATTTATTTTCAGGAAATCAATTGCCCCATGGAGCAAAGCCATTCGCACAAGCTTATGCTGGGCATCAATTTGGACAATTCACAATTCTTGGTGACGGTAGAGCTCACGTTGTCGGTGAACAAATGACCCCAGAGGGTGAAATATTTGATATTCAGTATAAAGGTTCTGGACGAACGCCTTATTCAAGGGGAGGAGATGGTAAGGCTGCATTGGGACCAATGTTACGTGAATATTTAATTAGTGAAGCAATGTATTATTTAGGTATTCCAACTACAAGAAGTTTAGCAGTTGTTGAGACCGGTGAAAAAGTATACCGAGAGGCTCCTTTAAAAGGATCCATATTAACACGAGTAGCAAGCAGCCACATAAGAATTGGTACTTTTCAGTTTTTAGCAGCACACAAAGATTATCAAAGCATGAAATCTCTTCTAGATTTCTCAATAAAAAGACATTTTAGTGATGTAAAATTCTCCGAAAATATTGCGATTGAATTCATAAAAGCTGTCATGCAAAAACAGATAAACTTAATTGTAGAATGGATGCGTGTTGGATTTATTCATGGAGTCATGAATACTGATAACTCAACAATATCAGGAGAGACGATTGATTATGGGCCTTGCGCTTTCATGGATCATTATGATGCTAATACAGTTTTTAGCTCTATTGATACTCAAGGAAGATATTCTTTTGCCAATCAACCCTCAATAATTCAATGGAATTTAGTTAGATTAGCAGAGTGCTTATTACCACTCATCGATAAAAATGAGAAAAAATCTATTGAAATTGCTCAAAATCTTTTAAATACTTTTAGTTCATTATTTAAGGACAGATGGCTTCAAATGATGAAAAAAAAACTTGGCATTAAAGATCAAAGCAAAGATGATGAAGAACTCATCAACAACTTAATCAAATGGATGCAACAAAAAAAACCAGATTTTACAAATACATTTTGTAATCTAATGAATTATGATCATGCAGGCGATAAAGAGTTTGAAGATTATGAGTTTAATAATTGGAAAAGAGAATGGAAAGAAAGAGTTAAAAGTAAGGAATATTTAGATATGATGATGAGTTTTAATCCTATTTTAATTCCAAGAAATTATTTGGTTGAAGAGGCGCTCAGTGAAGCTGAAATAGATGGAAAGCTTGATAAGTTTAATGAGCTTAACGAG
Source organism: uncultured Pelagibacteraceae bacterium (assembly GCA_902523455.1). Lineage (GTDB taxonomy): Bacteria > Pseudomonadota > Alphaproteobacteria > Pelagibacterales > AG-422-B15 > CACNXQ01. The sequence goes on along the minus strand of CABYZG010000004.1, from coordinate 70,680 downwards.
ATAATTTCTTCACCTTACCAGTTAAAAAAAGTAAACATCAAATATTTGGAAACACCAACTAAAACAAATATTCCCTATAAAACTTTTTGTGGGACTTAATGAACCTTCAGTCTTTTCTCAAGACGTCTTACTAAAAAAGAAACTACTAAAATGAGGATTAAATATTCTAATACTAAAAATGTATAAATTTCCAGAGGTCGATACTGACTAACTACGAGCTCATTAGCTTTTCTCGTTAACTCATTCAGACCAATGATTGATACAAGGGATGACATCTTGAGCATGTAAACAAATTGATTGCCTAATGCAGGTAAAATTATTCGAACTGCTTGAGGTAATGTGATGTGATAGAAAATTTGAAAAAAACTCATACCCATAGAGGAACCGGCCTCTTTTTGACCTTTAGGCACAGCTTGTATACCAGATCTAAAAATCTCCGCTATAAATGGGCTTTCACAGATACTTAATGCGATGATCCCTGCAGTAAATGCAGTAAAATTTAAGTTTAGTAAAACAGGTAATCCATAGTACACCCATAAAATCATGACTAAAACTGGTATTGCTCGAATTATCTCTGTATAGCCAACATTTATATAGTTAAGAGCTCTGTTTCTTGAAATACTTGCAACGGAGACAATTAAGCCCAAAAATATTGCTATTATAATTGAAATTACTGATAGAATTATGGTGTAACCCAAACCACCAATTAAAAACTCTATATTCGATAGTCCAATCTTATTATTAGGTAGAATTACATACCAACCCCATTGATAATTTGATGAACATCCTGCTAATACTAATAAAGACAAAAGCAATAGGAAGACATTGATTTTTCCAGCTATGTTGAAATTCATGATAAAAAATATAATTATATTATTTAAATATAAACGTATAATTTTTTAAAAATATTAAAAAGAGGAAAATCATATGAAGCTCATTCAAGCCCTATTAATTTCTATTGCATTATTTATCTCATCTTTATCATATGCATCCACACTAGATGAAATTATGAAAAATGGTGTACTCAAAGTTGGAACAACTGGCGATTTTCCAGGCTGGAGCTTTATGAATCCTGAAACAAATGAATACGAAGGTTACGATATTGATGTAGCAAAAAAACTCGCTGAAGATATGGGTGTTGATATTGAGTTTGTTGCAACAGATTGGAAAAATCTTGTTTCAGGTGTGGTAGCCTCTAAATACCACATGACATCCAGCGCTTCAATAACGACTAAGAGAGCACTTACCGCTGGTTATTCGAATTCATATTATGGTACTGGAACAGTAGCAATGACTCTGGCTAAGAATTTGGAAAATATTGGAAGCTGGGATAACATCAATAATGCCAATACAACAGTTGCTGTTACGCTCGGAACAGTCTTTGAAAATGAAGCTAAAAAATCTTTTCCAGATTCTAAAATTGTGATGGTTGAAGCTCCCGCGCGTGAATATCAGGAAGTGTTGTCAGGAAGAGCTGATGTATCATTAACAAGCAAAGTTGATGCTTTGAAGCTTATCAATTTATATCCAGAGCTATCAATCATAAATATTGATGAGCCTAAAAATGCAAAACTATTCGCAATTTTGTTACCGAGAGGTGACCAAGAATGGATAAACTTTATAAATCATTGGATTTCAGATCAAAAAAATAAAGGATTTTTTAATCAAACGGCATCAAAGTTTGGATTATAGTTTTTTTGCATAAAGCTGATTTGGTAAGTCGAAAATTTGTAGACTGCAGCCGCAAATATGTAGTTGATTATCAATATGACTAAAAACATTGTAGTAAAATCAACTTTTAAATAGAGAACTGCAACAGAAAGTCCGCAAACTGGTAATATAACCATTCTCATTAAATTAATTATCATTTGATAATTTGGTTTTTTAAGTCCTTGAAGTAATGCTGAAGATATAAAGAAAATTGGATAGCAAGGTCCGGCAAATGCAGCGATCTTTAAGTAAGTCGATCCATAATAAATAATTTCTTTATTATCGCTAAAAAATATCATGATGTAGTCTGATAAAAAGAAAATAAATAGTCCACATATAGCCATAAAGAAAGTTCCATAAAAAATTGACCTATTATAAGTCTCATGAATTCTGCTAAAATTCATAGCACCAAAATTTTGACCAACTAAAGCGAGAGTAGAAGCATTTAAGCCTAAAACAGGTAATAGAAAAAGTTGTTCAAAGCGGATCGCTGCACCATACCCGCCTGCTGAATAATCACCGTAGGTTGAAACATAAAACAATAAGACAAAAACCCCCAAACCAATGAACATCATTGAAATTGTAGCGGGAACTGCTTGAGTTAAAATTTCCTTTTGTAAATTATATTTGGGTACGAAGCATTGTGGGTAAAGAAATTTTTTTAAATTTGTCTTATTGACCTTGATAACAATATAAATTAGTCCAAACAGTTGTGAACATAATGTTGCTATTGCTATACCCTTCACTCCCATTGCAGGAATAAAATATATTCCATAAATAAATGTGGGATTCAAAACTAGATTAAGAAAGAATGAAATAATTAGGACATTTCTAAGAGACTTTGTATCCCCTTTTGAAGCTAGAAATGAATTAATAGTCAGTTGTAAAAAAAACAATGAAGCACCAATAAAAATTATATCCATATAATCTTTTGCATAAAATATAATTTCAGGATTTGTTTTCAAAAATATAAGAATAGGTTCTGTTCCATAAATTCCAACTAACGAAATTAGAACAGATACAATTAAACTAGTAAGAATAGCCTGCGCAAGAAGGAGTGATGCTTTTTTTTCATCATTTTTTCCAAGAGCGTTTGAAATTAGTGCTGTAACTCCTATGGATAAACCTGCGGTAAACCCAATAATTATGAAGTAAATTGGAAATGATTTTGCAATAGCAGTGATAGCATCAGGCGATATTAATCCAGCAAACTTAACATCAACGATGTTATAGAGTGTTTGAAAAAGAGTACCAACACTTGAAGGAATTGCAATTTGCCTTATTAAAGTTGAAATATTATCTTTAGTGAGATCCATAAAATCAGTTATACCTTCTATTTAGATACGAGTATTTTACAAATTTAAACGTAAAGTTAATTCAATTATTATCATTAAAACAATTTACTTTTAGTCTATATATAGTTATAAGATCCGTCTAAAGATTACGTTTTTGTTCCTTTTTTATGGAGTAATACGAAGTCTAAATTAAATAAAAAAGGAATAACAACTATGGCTACTGGTACTGTTAAATGGTTTAACCCAAAAAAAGGATATGGATTTATTGCTCCTGAAGAAGGTGATAAAGATATATTTGTTCACATCACAGCTGTTCAGGCTGCGGGTATGAAAAAATTGGATGAAGGCCAAAAACTATCATATGACGCTGAGGAAAAAGATGGAAAAGTCTCAGCAGTAAATCTACAAGCAGCAGAATAATTAAGCTGCTTTATCTATCATATCTAGCCACATTGTGAATTCATCAATTAATTCACTTGCTGGCTGGATTATCTTAACCCTCTTATCTTTTGAACTAACTTGAGTAACAAGTGACCCTTTACTTATTTCATCGTTAATAAAATTAATTATAGTAGCTCTCGAAGCAAGATCTGACATGTTTTTTGTTAGATATTCTTTAGTGCACTCAATTTTATTAACATTTGAGTCAAAATACAGTCTCATTATCTCATAGCATATTCTAATACCGTAAACTGATCGGCGAAAATGACTTAATCGGCTAAAGACTTTTCTGTCACCAGCACTTTCAAAAACTTTAATTTGTTTTACAACTTGCTCAAAAATTTTTTCGGTTTTCATAAAACACCTCAATAGTAATTTCAGAAACTATTATTAAATAGTATGGATAATTATTAATAATAATTATTTGCCAGATTGGCGGCATATATTAGAATAATAAATATTAACTAACTGTTTTTATTTATTTTTATATTTCAGCTACATATGAATGAAGATAATAAAAAAAAAATTTGGAAATTAATACAGAAAACTGGTGATGAACTTATAGGTAGGTTACCCGACCATCCTTCACACCCAAAAGGTCGAAATCCTTATGCTCATATTGCACTTGAAATAAAAAATCATTTTGGAATGTCATATAAAGACATTGAAGACGATAAAATACCCGAACTTGAGAAATTTATTGAATTTATTCATAATAATCCAAGATAATCATGGCTTCCACTCAGGCTTACCAAAGAATGAGAGGAATCTTTCCTTTTGGTTTTTTGAATTTTTAAAATCCGAAACCATTTGCTGCCAAAACATAAAAGTTATTTTGATAGGATTAAATGTTTTCACATTTTCTCTGATACCAAATCTTACAGGCTCAATTTCTTCTGCAAAAGTTCCAAAAAGTCTGTCCCATACGATTAGTAAGTTACCGTAATTCTTATCAATGTAGCATTCATTACTGCCATGGTGAACTCTGTGTGATGAAGGAGTAACTAAAATGTATTCTAAAACACCCAGTCGTTTTATCCATTGTGTGTGCCCAATTACGCCCCAAAATGTGGACGCAACTCCTGCCACAGCAGTAATAATTGGATCAAATCCTATTAACGGCATTACAATGAAAAATGGTACTTTTGTTATCGGCCCAAACCAAGCTTGCCTTAATGAAACAGTAAAGTTCATTTCCTCACTAGAATGATGGTTCATGTGAACTGCCCACATGAAACGAACTCTATGCGAAAAGCGATGATACCAGTAGTATACAAAGTCAATCATTACAAAAGTTACGATCCAAACAGCCCATGTTGGAAGCAGTTCATTCACTGTAATAAATTTGAATTGGTAAAGATAAATGTATAGAAAAAAAATTGAGCTTTTTGTTAGAATCCCGATCATAAAATTTCCAATTAACAATCCTAGGCCCGCTAGGGTATCTCTAAATTTATACAAACCTAACCCATTTACAGTTGAGTAAATTACCTCTGCTGTAATGAGTAATAGAACAATTGGTACCCCATATGCGTATATGTCGAATTCAGTCATTTTTCTATTGAAATGTATAACATTAGAATTATTTCAGGAAAATATGAAAAATATAATCTTTATCATTCTTATCAGTATCAGTTTGGCTTTTTCTGCTTCAGCCAAAAATGACGGTGGAGGCAGCTCAGGCGGCAGCTCAGGAGGTAGTTCTGGCGGCAGCTCAGGAGGTAGTTCTGGCGGTAGTTCAGGAGGCAGCTCAGGAGGTAGTTCTGGAGGCAGCTCAGGAGGTAGTTCCAGTGGTGGTGGAGGAGAATATTCCGGAAGCATTGGCTACGATAAGGAGTTAAAACGAATTCTGTTTGAAATCGAAAAGAATGAGAATTATCAAGGTGCGCTCAAAGACTTAGAAATTTATGTCTATGAAAATCCTCAAAATGCAAATGGTTGGAATCTAATTGGCTTTGCAAGTCGCAAACTGGGCAAATTTGATGACGCAGAACTATATTATAATACTGGTTTAGAAATCGAACCTCGACATGACGATATATTGGCCTATCAAGGCGAGCTTTATTTACAAACAGATCGATACGAAATGGCCCTTGAAAACCTAGCAATATTAACAGATATCTGTATCTTCAATTGTTCAGAAAAAATCGAGTTAGCTGAAGCAATAAAGAAATATGAGCTAGAGAATAATCTTTAACCAGTTGATTTATTTTCCCAGTCAAATTAATCTTTTATTGGAAAATTTGTCATGATTAAAATTTTAGTTTTTTTTGTTCTCGGGGCAGCTACTCTATACTTTATAATCAGGGCCTTAGTTAACACTGAGCCTGGCAAATTATCCCGTGTTATAAAGATTATTATTTTTGCTGCAATCATAATTGCTGTTGTCTTTATGCTAACTAGAGGTAATTTAGGTTTTCTTGCACCTATCATTGGACTTGCAAGAAGATTGTTAGTTGGTTTTTAAAAATGATTGCTGCAAAAAAAAGTTTTATTGTCATAATCTTCTTCTTATCATCTCTGATTTTTTTTACTTCTTGCGATAATGATCCAAATCAATCAGCTGCATTTACTGGAGTGCGGGTCATTGATAACTCATACTCTCCACCAGTAGTAAGAATAAATGAAGGAGGGAAGGTTAGATTCAATAACTGGGGCAATAATCCACATAATGTAATTGCCGTTGACGAAACCTGGGGCTCATACGAAGAGATTCCTAAAGGTGATTACTTAGATATTACTTATGAAGCTGAGGGATTATATAAATATCTTTGCTCTTTTCATGCATCACCTGATGGTGAGTGGGGAATGGTTGGGTCTGTCGTCGTTGGCGATATAAATTATGAGGATTATACAAACTTTTCAAAAATGGACGTAGTTCCATCTTTCTCCGGATCAGTGAGAAATGTGCCTGATGATTATGAGACAATTCAAGATGCTGTTAATGCATCAAATCCTGGGGACTTGGTTCTTATTAAACCCGGAATTTACTATGAAGAAGTTGTTGTCAATGTTCCTTCAATAACAATTCGTGGCTGGGATAGAAATAATACAATTATCGATGGTGAATTTGAAAGAGGTAATGGCGTTCTTGTTGCAGGAGTAGATGGTGTAGTAATTGAAAATATAACCGCACGTAATGCATTGCTTAATGGTTTTTATTGGGCAACAGTAAAGGGTTACAGAGGGTCATATTTAACAGCTTATAATAATGGTGACTATGGTGTTTATGCATTTGATGCAGTTGATGGTGTATTAGAACATTCATATGCATCAGGATCTCCTGATGCAGGTTTTTATATTGGGCAATGCTATCCGTGTGATGCAATTGTAAATAATGTTATTTCAGAAAATAATGGTCTTGGTTATTCTGGAACTAATTCTGGAGGTTCTCTCTACATTATTAGTTCAGTATTTAGAAATAATAAAGGGGGGCTAGCTCCTAACACATTAGATTCTGAATTACTACCTCCTGAAAGAGAGACATTCATTATTGGAAATTTAATAGAAAATAATAACAACAATGATGCTCCTGCTACAAAATCAACTTATTTATCTTTTGGCAACGGCGTTATTATTGCTGGTGGCAATAATAACATAATCAAAAATAATGTGATTGCTAACCATGATTTATATGGTGTCATTCTTACTGCGGCAGCTGATGTGAATTATTGGCCTGCCCATGGAAACAGAGTTGAAGATAATCTAATTCTATCATCTAATAGGGCAGACATGGCAATTAGCGGCGTATCCAATCTTGGTAACTGTTTTAAAGGAAACTATTTTAATACTTCTATACCACCAGGTTTGCAGTCTTTAAATAATTGTGATGCAGGGTACATTCCACTTAGTTCAGATCTCTCAGGTATGTGGTCATCGCTTGCAAGAATTATTCATGCGAGTGACGGTGGATATCAACAAGGTGACTGGAGATCTTTTCCTAAACCTGAAAATCAACCAAATATGCCAATTATGGAAAAGTTGTTAAATCTAGAATATGATAAAAAAAATTTACCTACCTATATGATCAGAAAGTCTGTAAAGCCAGCTGTCGAGGTTTTTCAACAATTCGAGGATGTACTGAATGATATTGAACTACCTGAAGAAGCAAGAAACTATTTGAACTAATAGTTTAATTGTTTAACCTATTTATAGGAGATTTTAAATGCCAGGTGTTACTTTTTTTCCATTAAATGATGTACCGTTTTTATCATTATTTTTTAACTTTTATGGCTACTATCTCCCCATATTTTTATATGCAACATGGACTTCTACTGCATTATTTGATTTATTTCTTTCAAAATACAGAGGCACGACTGGAAAATTAATTTGGACGTTTATTGTCATGTTCATTCCTTTAATCGGCTCATTAATCTATCACCTATTTGCAGCTAGGGAGTTAGATGTCACGATTAGGGCGACCATGATCTTTGGTGGTATTGGTATTTTAATAATTGTTTTTCTCTATCTCGGTCTTGCCCTTTAATTTTTCGAAGTGATATTTGATTCAAGAATTACCCCAATTAGAAGAGATTTAGCTTCAGCTGCATATAAAGCTATTGTAAAAAGAAAAAAATATGTGAACGCGAAGCTGGCTACAGTTAAGAGCACATTTTCTCCACTTTATTCAAATAAAGATTCAAAATTAAGTACTCAACTATTGTATGGTGAAGAATGCGATGTCTTTGAAACTAAAAATGGGTGGTCTTGGATTCAGTCTCGAAGAGATAATTATGTTGGATATACTCCTTCTATTAATCTAACGAGAAAAACTTATAAACCTAATTCAAAAGTAATCTCCTTAAGAACAGTTATTTACACTAAACCAGATATAAAAAGTGCCACAAAAGGTTACTTGAGTTTTAACTCATTAGTTGAGGTAATTAAAATTAAGGGAAAATATTCGCTTATTAAAAATTTGGGTTGGTGTCCAAGTCTAGATCTTGTAAAGGTTAAAAGTAGCAAATTCAATCATATAGATTTATCAAAACAATACTTAGATACCCCTTATCTATGGGGTGGAAGAGACTCAATGGGCATAGATTGTTCAGGGTTAATCCAAAATCTCCATCAGATTAATAATAGGCCTTTTCCAAGGGATACAGATATGCAAGAGATATTTGTTACGAATGAAGTTAAGTATGAAAAAGATCTCAAAGCAGGGGATCTAGTATTTTGGAAAGGGCATGTTGCAATGATGATTGATAATTTGAATATCATTCATGCAAATGCTTTTCATATGAAAACTGCGATTGAGCCATTAGGTACAGCGAAGAAAAGAATATTAAAATCAAATGGTAAGATTAAAAAGATTGGAAGGTTATGAATTAATTGAATGAAAATTTATCTCTAATAAACCAAAGCAAAATCAATGAAGGAATTACCATGACAGCGGTAATTATAAAGAAAATACCCCAATCTCCCTGCAACCAGTCGACTAATGATCCTGAAGATGATGCCATTAGTGTTCTTCCAGCTGTTCCAAGCGATGCCAAAAGGGCATATTGAGTTGCGGTATACGTTCGGTCAACAAGTAGCGAAATAAAGGTAACAAAAGCCACAGTTGCAAAAGCTGCAGCCAAATCATCAAGTAATACTGCGGCAGCAAAGAGTAAAACTGATTTCTCAGACCATGCCATTACACTAAACATTATGTTTGTAATCGCCATTGCAATTCCTGAAATGAATAGCGCTCTAACAACACCTGATTTTATAGAAAACCAACCACCCAATAATGTAAATACAATTGTTGTTATCCATCCAAGTCCTTTTGAGTAAATTGCAATATCAGATTTTGAAAATCCCATTTCGTCGTAAAATATTATGGACATACGTCCCAAAAATGCTTCGCCAATTTTAAATAAAAATATGAACCCGATAATCAACAGACTGATGGTTAACCCATTTTTTTTGAAGAAACTAATTAGTGGACTTACGATAGTACTTACAAACCAGGCTGAAAATTTATTTAACTTTAAACGATCTTGATCACTTTTTTGAGCAATTTGCCTTTTATTCGATAGGTCTTCTGGAATAAATAAAAGTCCAATATTAAAAAGAAAAATGATTAAGCAAATGAACAGAAAAGTTAATTGCCAATAATTAGCTAAGCCTTGCTGTTCAAAATAATCAGCAACAAAAAGTGTGAGCATTCCACCTATTTTATAACCCGTCCACCAACCAACCACAGCTATTGATGCGCCAGCTGCCATTGATGCTTTTTCATTCTCACCTATTTGCTCAATTCTTAAAGCATCAATTGTTATATCTTGAGATGCCGAGGAAATAGCTATCAATAATCCAAGTAAAATAATTAATTCTAAATTAGTAACAGGATTGAGAGTTGTCCAAATAAATAGACATACCAGTATTGTTGCCTGTAAAGAAATGATCCACGATTTCCTGTGGCCAATTTTTTGTGTCAAGAAAGGAATTTTTACACGGTCAATAATTGGAGCCCAAATAAAGTTAATTGCATATACACTAAAAATAAGACCCGCCCATCCAATTGTACTTCTTGATAATTCATAATCTTTAAGCCAAAGTGAAAGAGCACTTCCAATTATCACCCAAGGAAAACCACTAATTGCTCCAAGCAGCAAGATGCGCAGCATTCTGTTATCAAAATAAATTGATAATCCTACATTTTCTCTCGTCATTAAATATTAGAATAGGTAATAGTGCCGACTGACGTCAATCAATATATTGCAGATTATTCGGACTTATTCAATTGGTGCAGGATTATCGCTGAAGCTTCTAAGATAAAGTATGACGTTTGCTCTATCTTTTTCTTTTTTTAGACCCACAAAAGACATTTTTGTACCTTCAATATATTTTTTTGGATTCAAAAGATATCCGTTAAGTTGCTCGTATGTCCAGTTGCCTCCGTATGCCGCCATTGCATTTGAGTATTTATAATCCTCTTTTGAACCAATATCTTTATTTACTATATCCCAGAGCGCTGGCCCAATTTTATTTGCTCCACCTTTTTCTACAACATGACACTGTGAACATTTCTTAAAGACCTTTGCACCTTTTTCTATATCTGCTGATGCAAGCAGAGTCTGAATTGGTATTTCGGGTTCCGCAGTAGCAGTGTCGTCTGCCATTGCTGCTGATGCAGACACCACCATATCTTCAGCGCCCTCAACTTGATAGGCTGCTACCTCAGGTTTTTCAACATGATATAAAATCTCACTGAAGTTTGCTAAACCGATAAATACAAGGGCCACAACTAATACACAGGCTACAATTTTATTAATTTCGAATGAATCCATGATGTCTCTTGACGTAATCAGATAATTATTTAAACAATAACCGAATTTAATCAAGTTTTTATGCGTCTTCTAGTCGCATAATTTGTTTATGATAAGCCAAGAAAACACAGCGATAATCATCCCGGTCAGATTACAAGCGAGCAGGCTACCAAACAAGCCTTTGCTCGACATTGCTGGCAAACCAATGATCCAACATGTTTGGGAGTCAGCCATTGCTTCTGATTTGGGTCGAGTAGTGGTTGCTACAGACAGTGATGAAATCGCCAAGTGTATTGAAAGTCTTGGGGGTGATGTATGTATGACTTCTGAAAATCATCAGACAGGTACTGATCGCATGCATGAAGCGCTTCAAGTAATTGATCCAGGTAAAATGATTCATTACATCATTAATTTACAAGGCGACTTGCCTACAATTAACTCGATGGCTTTAGAGAAAGTTTTAAATTTATTATCATCAGAAGAAAATGAAATAGGCACACTGGTCACCCAGTTTGAAAGAGAGGAAGATTTAAAGAAGGAGCAATTTGTAAAAGCAGTCTGTAATTTATCTGGTAGTGAAACTGAATCTTATGCAGAGAATTTTATAAGAAAACAAGGAGATTATGATTCTAAGAACCTTTTTCATCACATAGGTATTTACTCTTTTGAGAGAGATGCTCTAGAAAAATTTGTCACTTTGTCTCAAACTGATCGAGAAAAAAATGAAAAATTAGAGCAATTAAGAGCACTTGATAATAATATGAAAATAAAAATTGGTTTAATTGACTTTTTACCTCTCGGAGTTGATACTCCGGATGACTTAGAAGAAATTAGAAAGATATTAAGCAAATGAAAAAAATAGCTTTCCAGGGTGAACTCGGAGCTTATTCACATCTTGCGTGCATTGAAGCTGCGTCTGATCACAATCCTGTTGCGTGCAGAACATTTGAGTCTGCCATGGAGCAAGTTAATGCATCAGAGTGTCATTTAGCCATGATACCAATTGAAAACTCGGTCGCGGGCAGGGTAGCGGATATTCACTACTTACTTGGTGGATACGATTTAAAAATATATTCAGAACACTTTCAAGAGATCAATCATCAGTTAATGGTAAAACCAGGTGCTTCCTTAGATACAATTAAAAATGTACGTAGTCATTCTATGGCTATTGGACAATGTCATGCTGCGATAAAAAAATATAATTTAGATGTCATCATAATGGCGGACACCGCAGGTTCTGCCAAATTTATTAGTGAGCAAGGAACAATGGAAGATTCAGCGATTGCCTCAACACTTGCAGCTGATACTTATGGATTAGATATAGTAGATACAAATATTCAAGACATGAAAAACAATACAACTCGATTTTTAATAATGTCAAAAGAACTTCAACAAGAAAGAAACGAAAACTTGTCATACCTGACAAGTTGCATATTTGAAGTAAAGAGTGTTCCTTCAGCTCTTTATAAGGCACTCGGAGGTTTTGCAACTAATGGGGTTAATCTAACTAAATTAGAGAGTTTTATTGTTGATGGTGATTTTAATAAAGCTCAATTCTATATTGATCTAGATGGCCACGTTGAAGATCAATCGGTAAAAGGAGCTTTAGAAGAACTATCCTTTTATACTGAAAAACTGAAAGTCTTAGGTGTTTATCCAAAACATTCATATAGAAACAATTAGTTTACTTATTGTGCATCCAAGCAACAATTAATTGGTGAGCTACAGCCATTGCAGGAGGTATCCATATCCTGTCAGGGCTTTTACCAACGAATATACGATTTAAGTCTTCTCGAGATAACCATACTGCATCTTCAATTTCATCCTGATCTAAATCAGTTGTATCACCATCTGTTTGACAGAAACATGCGATCATTAATTGAGAGGGAAATGGCCATGGTTGGGTAAATTTATACTCAACACTTGTAACATTTAATCCCACTTCTTCTTTAACTTCTCTAATAACTGCATCTTCGATGGTTTCACCCGGTTCTAAAAAACCTGCCAGTGCTGAGAACATTCTGGGTGGAAATATTTTTTGGCGACCGAGTAAACATTTGTCTTTAAAAATAGGAAGCATGATTACGACTGGGTCAACACGAGGAAATAATTCTACGTTACAATTTTTGCAAATTTTTTTGCAACCTGCATCAACAGTTTCAAGTCGGGAACTTTCACATCTGGTACAAAAAATATTGGATGAATTCCATTCGACCATGGACTTAGCCTGGGCAAGAATACCTGTGTCTTCTGGGGAAATACTCTGCGCTATCGATCTTAAATCAATAAATTTACAGTTAGGAAATGCAGTTTTGTCGAAGTCTTTGTTACTTTTTGATAAATCTATGGCGTAGTAGCTTTTATTTTTTAACTTGCCTAGGAAAAGCAAATAAGCATCTTCAATAAAATTTTTTATTTGATCATATGTGGCTAAAAAAATTGTTGAATTTGAGCCAGGTTCACTGCTCACGTGTATCAATGGTTTCCCTGAGTGAAAAACAACAAAACGTGTTTCATTGTCCAATAAATTTGCTTTTTGCCAGTCTTTATCGCTTCTAAAACCTGACATTCTATCGAGAGGATTATTTGCAAATATTATTTTGTTCATTAATTTATTATTTATTAAACAACATTTTATTTTCGTTATGATACAATATTTTGGGAGATTGAGTAGACAAGTTATTCGCCAATCCGGTCAGGTCTGAAAAGAAGCAGCCGTAACGAAGATATTTGGGTTACGTTGATCTCCCACTAAAGATTAGTGATTTTTATGTCCGAAACAACCAACATACCTATTCCATTAAAATATAGACCACTAAAGTTTAGTGAACTTATTGGTCAAGATCTCATGTCTAAGACAATACAAAATGCAATTGAGATGAATAGAATTGCCAACGCTTATTTACTCACAGGGGTTAGAGGTGTGGGGAAAACAACGACAGCTAGAATTATCGCAAAATCACTAAATTGTTTGAACATAACGGAGCAAGATAACAACGAGCCATGTGGGGTTTGTGACAATTGTAAAGCGATAACAGAGTCAAGAAGTGTTGATGTTTATGAAATGGATGCAGCATCGCGCACTGGAATAGCTGATATAAGAGAGCTGATTGAAGGCGTTCAATACTCGCCCGTATCATCAAAGTATAAAGTATATATTATAGATGAAGTTCATATGTTATCGACCGCAGCCTTTAATGGATTACTTAAAACATTGGAAGAGCCGCCACCTCATGTGAAATTTATTTTTGCGACTACTGAGGTAAGAAAAATACCTACAACCATACTATCAAGATGTCAAAGATATGATTTAAAAAGAGTTGAACCTGATGATTTAGTTATTTTTTTAAAATCCATATGTGAAAAGGAAACTGTTGAGTTTGAGGAAGGTGCATTGAAAATTGTAGCAAGAGCTGCAGATGGATCTGTAAGAGATGGCCTGTCTATACTCGATCAATCTATTGCATTTTCAGGTAAACATATTTCTGAAGAGCAAGTAAAAGAGATGATCGGTTTAAACGATCCAACCAAAATTTTAGAACTAATCAAATTCATTACTGCCGGTCAAACTCAACAGTCACTTGAAAAAATAAATGAACTTTATGACAACGGAGCTGATCCATCAATGATTGTAAAAGATCTGATAGAAACTGTTCATAGTTTGACTATGATTAATATTGATGCAGCTGAGGGAGTTAAAAGCTCACTTACTGACAGTGAATATAATGCAGTGCAAGAGGTAGCAGGTAATCTTGATGTATCCACTCTCTCAATGATCTGGCAAATGCTTAATAAGGGATTGCATGAAGTTACAGACTCATTTTCTCCCATAACTTCGCTTGAAATGTTGATCATTAGGATCATTTATTTAAATGATATACCAAAACCTAATGAATTAATAAGTGAACTAAATAATATGGTTGAAAAAAATGATAATAAAATACAGGATAAATCAGGAGAAACATCTTCAGAAATGGATCCAAAAGTAAAAGAAATTATTGATTTCTTTCCTGGGACTGAAGTCGAACAAATTGAAGAGAAATAAATATGAATAATTTTAACAATATGATTAAGCAGGCCCAAGACTTGCAAAAAAAAATGGCTGAGGCTCAGGAAAAGGTAGAAACACTGGAAGCCGAGGGTATCTCAGGTGGAGGAATAGTTAAAATAACTATAAATGGAAAAAATAATGTAACTTCTGTAAACATTGACGAAACAGCGATAGATAAAAATGAGAAAGAAATTTTAGAAGATTTGATAGTTGCAGCTTTTAATGATGCGCGAGACAAAATTCAAAGAAAAATTGCGGATGAAATGAGTTCTCTTACCGGTGGTATAAAACTTCCTCCAGGAATGAAACTGCCTTTCTAGTATGAAATCTCGTATATCTAATCCAGAAATTGATAAGTTAATACTTTTAATTAGTAAACTGCCTGGTTTTGGACCCAAATCTGCGAGCAGAGCAGCACTTCATTTAATAAAGAATAAAGAACAGTTAATGGTCCCACTCGCTGAGTCGCTTTTATCATCGAGTGAAAATATTGTTACATGTGAAATTTGTGGAAACATCGATGTAAATTCTCCATGCATGATCTGTACAGATGAAGGTCGATCTAAAAATCAAATCTGTGTTGTTGAAAATATCGCTGATCTATGGGCACTTGAGAAATCTGAAGTATTTAATGGACTGTATCATGTGCTGGGTGGCACCCTATCAGCCATAAACAGCATTGGGCCAGATGATTTAAATTTAAAAAAACTGATAGATCGAATTGAAGGTGAAAAAATTGACGAAGTCATATTGGCTTTGAGTGCAACAGTTGATGGTCAAACAACCGCTCATTACGTAGCAGATACATTGTCAAAACACAGTGTTGAAGTAAGTCGCTTAGGTCACGGTGTACCTGTTGGCGGAGAGTTGGATTACATGGATGAAGGAACTATTGCCGCTGCTCTCAGTGCACGACAAAAAATTTAGTTTTATTGTATTTTCTCAATTTTTTTATTCAATCTTGACCTTATATCTAAGTTAGCCTATCTAAAGATTATGACAGTAAAAAAGATTTTAACTGCTCCAGATCCGTTTTTAAAGCAGATTTCAAAACCAGTTGATGAAGTAACTAAAGAGATCCAGGATCTAATGGATGACATGTTGAATACCATGTATGACGCACCTGGAATAGGTTTAGCAGCAGTTCAAATTGGAGTTCCTTTGCGTGTAATCGTGATGGATATAAGCTGGAGAAATGAAGAGGGCATAAAAGAACCTCTTTATTTTGTTAACCCTGAAATTACAGTAAAAACAAAAAATCTTTCAACGTATGAAGAGGGATGTTTATCGGTCCCAGATCAATACGCAGAAATTGATCGTCCAGAAGAATGTGAAATAAATTTTCTTGATTATAATGGAAAAAAGTCAACTCTAAACGCTAAAGGATTATTAGCGACCTGCATCCAACATGAAATGGATCATCTTGAGGGAATTCTTTTTATTGATCATTTATCAAATATGAAACGCAACATGATTGTAAAGAAGCTCATCAAAACAAAAAAACAATCAAAAAAAGAACGAATCGTCGCTTAGATAAAATGAAAAATTATCGCATCCTATTCATGGGCACAGCCCCATTCGCAGTGCCATCTTTAAAAAAAATTTTTTCTTCAAACAATCATTTGGTAGGTGTATATACATCTCCCGCAAAAAAGGCTAACCGAGGAATGAAATTATCAATTTCACCAGTGGCAGAATTTGCTGAAGCTGAAAATATTGAAATTAGCTCACCTCCTTCGATTAGTTCATCAGAGGAATTAAAAAAACTACGAGAAATGAATTTGGATATAATAATTGTTGTTGCTTATGGACTGATATTACCTGAAGAAGTAATCAACTTACCTAAACTTGGTTGTTTTAATGTACATGCGTCTTTACTCCCTCGGTGGAGGGGAGCTGCACCAATTCAGAGAGCAATGATTGAAGGTGATCAGACTACGGGCGTTACAATTATGAAAATGGATAAAGGCCTTGATACTGGAGATATTGGGCTACAAAAAGAAATACAAATTGAACAACAAAACTACAGTGAGTTAGAAAAAGAACTCGCAAATGAAGGAGCTAAATTGCTTATAAACTTTATTAATAGATTAGATAGCTCTATCCAGTTTACTAAACAAAATGACACGCAAGCTTGTTATGCCAAGAAAATACAAAAACAAGAAGCTTTAATTGACTGGACTGAAAATGCCGAGAAAATAAATAGACGTATAAATGCATATAATCCTAGTCCATGTGCTTGGTTTTCACTAAATAATAAAAGAATTAAAATACTGAAGGCTGAGGTAATTCATGAGAAAGGCGAGGCCGGAAAGATTATGAATGAAGAATTTTTAATTGGTTGTGGCATTAATTCAATTAGACCGTTGCTTCTAAGAGTTGAAGGTAAACAAGATTGTACAATCAATGATTTTCTCTTAGGACATAAAATTGAAGTTGGCTCCTATATTCAATGAATAGGTACAAAATAAAAATTGAGTATGATGGCACTCCGTTCGTAGGATGGCAAAGACAAGAAAATGGACAATCAGTTCAAGGGTGTATTGAAAAAGCAATAAATAATATATTTGAGGAAAACATTACTATCTTTGGGGCTGGTAGAACAGATGCAGGTGTTCACGCAATGGGGCAGGTTGCTCATTTTGATGTTACAGACAAATTACTTGAACCATATGTAATTAAGAACGCATTAAACGACCACTTGAGGCCATTTCCAATTTCCATATTAGAAGTAGAGAAAGCAGATAATGATTTTCATGCAAGATTTGATGCAACTCAAAGAAAATACCTTTATAGAATAGTAAACAGAAAGTCACCTCTCACTATTGAGAAGGGAAGAGCTTGGCAAGTACATAAAGACATTGACGTTGATTTGATGAAGGAATGCATTTCTTCGATTGAGGGTCAGCATGACTTTACAACGTTCCGTTCAGCTCATTGTCAATCTGATAGTCCAATAAAAACTTTAGACAGTCTAAAAATTAGCCAATCAGAAGAAAATATCTATTTTGGTTTCACTGCAAAATCATTTCTGCATCATCAAGTTAGATCAATTGTTGGTAGTTTAAAGTTAGTTGGAGAAAAAAGTTGGTCACTTGGCGACTTTGAAAAAGCGTTTAATTCAAAAGATCGCTCTAAATGTGGAGCACTTGCTCCTCCTGAGGGTTTATATTTTATGGAGGTTAAATACTAATTATTGTGAGCAGTTTTCAATTGTTTGAACATCTATATCTAATTTTTCTGCGGTGTTACCAAAAAAGATCCCTCTGATTGGCGCCGCATAACTTGCATCTAAGCCGCATGAAACTCGAATATATCTCTCATCGGGACAACATTGATTTGTAGGATCAAAGCCAACCCAACCAAGTTGATCTATATAAAGTTCAGCCCATGCGTGTGTAGCTTGAAATTCAGAGTCATTTCTATTTTTATGCATGTAGCCATTTACATATCTTGAGGGAATGCCCAAGTATCTAGCAGCGGAAATCATTATGTGTGCTTGATCTTGGCAAACACCCTTCTCTTGATCTATTGACATAGCTGCAGTCGTGTTTGTATTGGTGGTATATGGTTCATATTTAATTTTTTTTGCAATCAAGAGCATTAAATCATGAGCAATAGTTACAGTGTCTTCATTTGAGCTATCTTTTGAGGCAATAGAAGCTAGCTCTTTTATTTTATCATTTGGAAGTGTTAAAATTGTACTTCTTAAATAGACATAAGGATCGATTTTATCATTCAAACTTTCATACACTCCATTTGTATCAATTGTTTCAACTTCTCCTTTAACTACAAATTTAATTTCCTTTTCTGACGGCTCGCCTTTGAAGTTAATTATATTATTTCCCTCTCCATCTCTAAATATTTCACCACCAGATTTGTTATTTCTTTTTACAGTCCAATTCAATATTTTAAGACCATTGTAGGGTGATGGAGTCAACTTTGTTGTTTGAATTAACCCTAATAGGTTATCATCGTATTCATAATTTGTTGTATGATTGATTGTAAGTAACATGATCTACCTAAAAAAATGATTTTGAATTTGATTGTCTAAGAAAGATATCTTCGATACAAAATTGGTCACATACTCATGCAAACCATATTCAATAATTGACTCGACAGTTTCGTCTTTCACAGAATTATGAACTGATTTAAGGCCAGAGTAAATGTCACTGATTTTATCAGGACTGCATTTCAAACAATTAAGATGATAAACAATATTATTTATACAAAAACTTAAAGAACGTGAACAATCATTATTAAGTATAAAAAAATGCGCAATTTTTGTTGAGGTCACGTCTCCATCATAAGCCCATCTAAAAGCGCGAAATGAAGATAGTGATCGTAAAAGTATAATCCATTGTAAATTATCAAGATTTCCCCCTATATAATCAGCAGTTGGAAGTAGTACAAAATATTTTACATCGAGCAATCTTGCAGAATTATCTGCTCGTTCAATGAATGTACCAAGAAATATGAAATGATATCCGTCATTTCGTAATAATGAGTTTGCTGATCCCCGAAACATATTTACTTGTTGAATAGTCCATTCAGTAAAGTTTGGTAGATCAGCACGAGTAAATTTTTTATTTTTTAGCTCCAATATCTCTTTGTATGACTTATTAATCGCAACCCATGCCTCAGGAGTGAATGCAGTCCTCACTAATAGAGCATTATTTCTAGCTTTGGATATACAGCTGTACACAGAGGAAGGATTTTCTTCGTCAAAAAAAATATAATCCTCAACATTTTCCTGATTTATTTCATTGTATTTAGTAAAGTAACCTTGAGCAGCACCCGCAGCTGATAATACTGAGTCCCATTCATTATGGTAGCCTTTAGGGTTAGGAAACAAAGACATTCTATAACCCACATCAAGAAGGCGTGCCATAGTTTCTGCTCTTTCCATATATCTACTAATCCAGTAAAGATTCTCTGCTGTTCTGCTTAGCATGTTAATCTGCGAGGACCCAAGTGTCCTTTACTCCTCCCCCTTGTGATGAATTTACTACATAAGATCCTTTATTTAATGCAACTCTTGTTAATCCCCCTGGGCATAATTGTACTTTTTCTCCAACAAGACAGAATGGACGTAAATCAACTCGTCTTCCTGAAACTTCATTATCTATTAATGTTGGTGAGGATGATAAGTCTAATGTTGGTTGAGCAATATATCCTCGAGGGTTACTTTTCAGTTTAGTAGAGAACTCTGAAATTTGATCTTTAGTTGATTTAGGTCCAATTAACATTCCATAACCACCTGAACCATCAACCTCTTTCACTACAAGTTTTTCAATATTTTCTAATACATAAGTTAATTCATCATCTCTTTCACATCTCCATGTTTCAACATTATCTAGAATAGGTGTTTCACCAAGGTAAAATTTTATCATTTCAGGGACAAATATATAAATAGCTTTGTCATCTGCGATACCAGCACCAGGAGCTGAGCATATATTCACACCACCTGTCTTATAAACTTGAGTGATCCCCGGGACGCCAATGACTGAGTCCGGGTTATAACAAAGAGGATCTAAAAATTCGTCATCAATTCTTCGATAAACAACATCTATTTTTTTTGGTCCATCAACTGTCTTCATATAGAGCAAATCATTTTCAACAAAAAGATCTTGTGACTCCACCATTTCAATACCCATTTGATCGGATAAAAAAGTATGTTCGTAATATGCACTATTTAAATGGCCTGGAGTTAATAAGACAACTGTTGGTATACTGCTATCACATTTTTTTGGGGCAAGACTCATTAGCGTCTGCAGTAATCTAGTAGGATAGTCATCAACTCGTAAAACACGATTCGTATGAAATAAATCAGGAAACATTTTCATCATGATTTCTCTATTTTCCAACATGTATGAAACACCGGATGGTGTCCGACAATTGTCTTCTAAAACATAAAACTCATCTTTTCCTGTTCTGACTAAGTCAACACCAATTATTGGACTATAAATCTTTCTTGGAGGTGAAAAGTTGATCATAGACTGATCATAGGACGATTTTTTATAAACTATTTCTTTTGGAACAATCCCCGCCTTAAAAATTTCACCGCTATTATAAATATCGTGAAGAAAAGAATTTAGAGCTTTCGCTCTTTGTAAAACACCTTTTTCTATCTTTACCCATTCATAGTTTGTTAGAATTCTTGGAATTAGATCAAATGGGATGATTCGTTCAGTCATATCATCATCTTTGACCGAAAAAGTAATACCAATTCTTTTAAAATGAGACTCAGCTTCAAAATTCTTTTGGCTAATGACCGTGGATGACATGGTTCTCAACCATGAATTTACTTGTAAGTAGTGCTTTCTTATTTGAGCGTCATCGCTATACATTTCATCAAACATGGCCACATACTAATCAAATAGCTATCAATATTAATTTTATGCCTTTGCCAAATTGACATGTTATTCCCCTCCCGAATTCAGCAAATAATCTGTAACAGATGATTATGAAAAAAATATTTGAGCAATCATTTAACTACTTTCTTAGGGCTTTCCCAGTAATCTTGACTGTTTACTTTCTTTTTCAAATAGCTGGAGCAATTATTTAGGTATTTATTATGTTTGGAACTAGATGGAATTTTAATCCTTCCCCCCTTAAATTGGATATAGCTTTGACCATCATGCTAATGTTGCTAATAGTATAATACCTAAATAGCTCTAAAATTGATAAATAGTTGATTTTTATTGGAAGTACTTAGTGATTATAAGACTATAAATTTCTTTAAGCTTAGTTATGTCCTCAGTATTTACATTTTCATCAATTTGGTGTGCGGTCTCTCCAATAAGTCCAAACTCTGCTACTTCGCAGTAATCTTTAAAAAATCTTGCATCTGATGTTCCACCTGTTGTTGTTAGTGAAGAATTCATTCCTGTAATCTCATCAACAGAACTTTTCACTATCTCTGTAAATTTACCTTTTTCAGTTAAAAATGGTTCTGCAGAATTGTTAAAAGTTATATCAACTTTATAGTCACTATTATTGATATTTTTTGAAACAACTTCATTGATCATTGATTGAAGACTCTCTTTTGTGTGATTAATATTGTACCGAATATTAAATATTCCAGTTGAGGTTTGTGGAACAATATTAGTCGCACCTTCACTTGATTCAATTTTAACAATTTCCATATTTGATGGTGGAAAGTCTTCTGTACCTTTATCAAGCTCTAAATTACACAGTGTATTGAGTATTGATGTCAGAGGATTTATTGGGTTGAGAGTCCATTCTGGATAGGCAACATGACCTTGTTTCCCTGAAACTTTAATAGTCGTGGTAATACTGCCTCTTCTTCCAATTTTAATCATTTCACCTAAATTACTTGGGCATGTGGGTTCCCCTACCAAGCAACTATCTATCTTTTCTCCATTTTTATAAATTTCTTCTAGTACTTTTCTTGTCCCATTGATTGCAGGTCCTTCTTCGTCATTTGTAATTAAGAGACTTATTGTTCCTTTCATCTCATTATTCTCTAAGTATTCTCTTACTGCTGAAACAAATGCAGCTATAGCAGATTTCATATCGCTCGCACCACGGCCATATAACTTTCCATTTTTTTCAGTGGCCTCAAATGGATTTGAATTCCATGCATTTTCATCACCAACTGGAACAACATCAGTATGACCTCCAAAACACAAATGTGGAGCACCACTGCCAATTTTTGCGAATAAATTATCTACGTCGGGTGTGTCAGTATCACTAAATAAATAACGATTGCATGTAAATCCCATGTCAGTGAGTTCCTTTTGAAGTAGGTCCAAGACCCCCTCGTTATTAGGTGTGACACTTGGACAAGAAATAAGTGATTTTGTTAGTTCAACGACTTCCATAATTTATTCTCTGAGTAGATCGTTTATCGATGTTTTCTTTCTTGTGTTTTCATCAACTGTTTTAACGATTACAACACAATATAAGCTTGGCTTTTTTGGATCTTCATTAGGAAGACTACCTGGAACTACTACAGAATAAGCAGGTACTTCCCCGTAACTAATTTCACCTGTAGACCTATTCACAATTTTTGTTGATGCTCCTAAATATACTCCCATTGAGAGAACCGATCCTTCTCTTACAATTACACCTTCAGCAACCTCAGCTCTTGCACCAACAAAACAATCATCTTCAATTATTACAGGATTTGCTTGCAGTGGCTCTAAAACACCACCAATACCAACACCGCCTGATAAGTGACAGTTTTTACCAATCTGAGCACATGATCCAACAGTTGCCCATGTGTCAACCATTGTACCTTCATCAATGTAAGCGCCAATATTTACAAAAGATGGCATCAGCACCACGCCTTTACCTATGAAAGATCCTTCACGAACGGTACCATTTGGAACATGTCGGTAGCCAGCTTCTTTCCATTGATCTTCATTCCAATCAACGGTTTTACCTTTTACTTTGTCATACCAAGACGTGTAAGGTCCTTTTAAAATTTTATTATCATTTATTCGAAATGATATAAGAACGGCTTTTTTTAACCACTGATTAACAATCCAGTCATTGCCATTTTTTTCTGCAATCCTAAAATGTCCGTTATCAAGTTTTTTTATAACTTCATTTACAGCATCAGCAATATCTGTATCGTCGGGAGTAACATTTGCAATATTTTCCCATGCACTTTCAATTTTATTTTTTAATTCTGTATTATCACTCATTTCTTTATTAGTGTTCCAGCACCTTTCGTTGTTAAAATCTCCATTACTACTGCATTTTGTTTACGACCATCGATTAAAGCAACTCCTTTTGCCCCATTTTTAAGGGTATTGAAACATGCCTTAATTTTGGGAATCATACCACTTTTTATAGTGCCTTTTTTTATGTATTGAAATGCTTTTTTACGATCCAGCTCGGTAATCAATCTTTTGTTATTATCCATTACCCCCTCTACATCTGTCAAAAGTAGAAGTCTTTCGGCTTTGACAGTTTCAGCGATAAATGCAGCCGCAGTATCAGCATTAATATTTAGCGTATTTTTATTTGAGTCATATCCCAAAGGCGCAATCACAGGTATTTGTTTTTTACCCAGCGCTGCTTGAATTAATGATTTATTAATTTTTCTGGGCTCTCCAACAAAACCGATATTCCCATTCATAGCTATTTTTGCATTGATGATTTTTTGTCTTATCCCATCAAAACGTTTGGGTTTACTGCCATATTTTGTAATTTCATTTGAAATAAGTTTATTGAGATCACCGGCCAGAACTGTCTTAACAACACTTAAAATCTGTTTTGTTGTAACCCTTAAACCTTGGTATTCTTCATTCTTAATTTTTTTCTTTCTCAATTGATTTTCAATTTGCGGCCCCCCACCATGGACAATAATAACTTTCATTCCCAGTTGGTTCAGAAGAGCAATATTTTTTGCAAATGATTTTACTAAATGAGGTTTTGTAAGAGCATAACCCCCGTATTTAATAACAATAATTCGATTTTTATATCTTTTAATAAATTGATCTGTACTGTTGAAATATTTTTTTCCTGATGGCCAATATTTCTGTAAAAGCTGAGAGCTTTCACTCACATTATTTTTTATAGACATTTTAATTCGTTTTGACCGTGGTTCTTTTATTGATTATCCACTGCTGAATAATTGAGAGTACGTTATTTGTTGTCCAATAAATTACAAGACCAGCTGCAAATTGTGCTAAAAGAATTGTAATAAAAAGTGGTAAGAACATGAATATTCTTGCTTGTATTGGATCGGGGGGAGCTGGGTTTAGTTTTTGTTGTATGTACATTGTTAAGCCCATTAAAATTGGCCAAATTCCAATAATTAAAAAAGATGGAGGATCCCATGGTATAAGGCCAAACGCGTTAAAAATGGTCGTTGGATCTTTTGAAGCAAGGTCTTGTATCCATCCATAAAAAGGGGCATGTCGCATTTCAATTGAAACAAATAACATCTTATAAATCGCAAAGAAAAATGGAATTTGAATAAGTATTGGCAAACATCCTGAGATTGGATTTACTTTTTCCTTTTTATACAAAGCCATCAGCGCCTGTTGCTGCTGCGCTCTATCATCTTTGTGGAGTTCTTTAATTCTTGTCATTTCAGGTTGAAGCATTTTCATCTTAGCCATGGATATGAATGACCAGTTTGCAAGAGGAAAGAAAACAATTCTTGTAATAACTGTTAATATAATGATAGCCAAACCAAAGTTTCCTGATAACTCAGAAAAGAAGTAAATTACGTTAAATAATGGTTTTGTGAGAAAATAGAACCAGCCCCAGTCAATCGCTAAATCAAAATTATAAATGCCATAATCTTCTTGATATCGATCAATGAGTTTTGCTTCTTTAGCGCCAATGAATATTTGACTCTCAACAATGTGATCACTACCAGCTGCAACTTTCGTTGCATTGAGAGATCTATAGTAAGCAATGTATCCGTTATCATAAGTATAAATAGCTTTGAATGATTTATTCTGATCTGGAATGAGCGCAGCTAACCAGTATTTATCTGTAATTCCCACCCAACCATTATCACTTTCAAAGTTAAGTGTTTCTTCATCATCTTTCAGGTCATCGTAATCTATTAATTCAAGTTTTTCTTGTAAGACACCTAGCAACCCTTCATGAAGAATAAACATACCAGATAAAGAAGGCGCTTGCTTTCTTGTTATCTTACTTGCATTATTTATAATAATTTCTTCATTCGAATTATTTTTAACTTCTTGTGTAATATCAAATAAATAGTCTTCATCAAGGCCAATTGTAGTTACAAATGTCTGGCCAGTTGTATTGCTCCATTCAAATTCAACTTCGTTGTTCGATGTAAGAGTAGCACTGCTATTAGACACTTTCCAAATAGACTCTGTATTTGGTGTTTCAAAATTTGCGTCTTGATTTTTTATCCAGCCAAATGTTACTTCATAGCCATCATAAGTATCAATTGGTTGTAGAACTCTAATTTTTTCTGAAAACTCTTCTTGAGTTTCATTATATTTTTTGAGAACTATGTCATCAATTTTTAGACCTTTAAGATTAATTGATCCAACAATGCTGTCCGTTTCAATTTTTACTCTTTTATCAACACTCAGCGCCTCGTCTAAACCAATGTTATCATTTTCGCTAATACCTAGAGATCTCTCAATTTCGTCAATGGCTTCCATATCAAGTTCATTTGAATTAACCTCTGACACGTCACCACTTCCTATTTCTCCATCAAGCATTTCTTGTTCAGGTGCTTCAAAGAAAAAACTCCAGATAAACAGAACAACTACCGAGAGTATTATCGCAAGTATTAGATTTCTACTTTCCATAGGTTACTTCTTCTCTTTTGGAACAGGGTCATACCCTTCTGAACCACCTAAAAGTTTTATTGGATGACATTTTGTTATTCTCCTCATACCTAAATAGGTTCCCTTAATTAAACCGTGTTCTTCAATTGCCTCTTTTGCATACTCAGAGCATGTTGGCATAAAACGACATGACGAGAGAAAATATGGAGAGATTAATCTTTGATATAATACTATCAGAAATATAAATATTGATTTCATTTATTAACTATGAATTTTTTTAATTGCAGCATTCATTTCAAATTCTAGATTTTTAAAATCTTCAATAAGCGAATTCTTCTTACCAATAATTACGTAATTCCAACTTTTAATACCATATTCCCCAATAATATTTTTTGCAATTACTCTTAATCGCCTCTTTATTTTATTTCTTACGACAGCGTTTCCATTTTGTTTTGAAACTGTGTATCCAACTTTTACCTTATTGCACGATTTATCCTCGTAAGCCTGTAACAAAAAGGACTTACTTCTAAAGAAGCGTCCACTTTTAGCTCTTTGAAAATCCTTTGAGGATTTTAATGTCTCTAATTTGTTCATTGAATATCTTGTTCTAAGCTGAGAGAACTTTTCTGCCCTTAGCACGGCGCCTAGCCAAAATGATTCTTCCATCTTTAGTCGCTGAACGTGCTCTAAATCCATGACGTCTTTTTCTGACTAAGTTGCTTGGTTGAAATGTTCTTTTCATAATTCTATTTTGTTAGGTGATTGGCTTATAAATTGCATTCTATTGATAGTCAATTAATATTCATTAAATAAGATATATGTTTAAAAATAAGTCATTAAGGTTACTGGGGATTGGTCTCGCTATCATTCTAATTTTATATTTTCTGGGAAAATATAACCCTATATCCATGGAATTTCTAATAAACCAACATGGATATATTCAGGATTATATACTTTCCTATCCATCACTCTCAGTCGTTATATGCATCTTAATAATTGCAGTGATGATTTCTTTAATGGGGCCAATAACACCAGTGTGTATTTTAGCAGGATTTTACTTTGGCCTATATGTAGGATTACTCATAGCGATAATTGGTGAAATCACGGGAGCAGTAATTGTATTTTTGTATGGTAGATATTTATTTAAAGCTTATATTTTAAAACAATTCGGTGAAAGATTTAAAAAGTTCAAGGATGGTTTTAATCGTAATTCGATAAGTTACTTGCTCTTTATAAGAGTTATAGGTGGAGTTCCATTTGGAATACAAAATTTACTTCCAGCTGTCTTGGATATGAAGTTTAGAGACTATTTTATAGCAACGATCTTTGGTGTTATTCCCTGGGCATACATTTTAGTGAGTATTGGAAACGGAATTCAAAATATTATGGAAACGCAAAATTTTTCATCAAGTGATATTTTAAAAATTGAGTATTTACTTCCTGTTTTATTGATAAGTATAATTGTAATAGTTCCTGTAATTTACAAATTTATAAAAAAAAGATTTTTGGTTTGATTATAGGAAAATAAACTATAATCAACTTATATGCGCCGGTGGCTCAGCTGGATAGAGCACCAGACTACGAATCTGGGGGTCGGGAGTTCGAATCTCTCCCGGCGCGCCATTAAAATTTATGTTTAACAAATTATCAAATACACAAAAGGGAACCCTACTTGCATTCATTGGAGTAATGATTGTTACCCCAGATTCACTAATTATAAGACTCGTATCAATAGATACATGGAACCTTTTGTTTTATAGATCTCTGTTTCCTGGAACTGCATTATTAATTGGCTATTTTATTTTCTTCAGTTCTAGAGCTATCCCAGATTTTATGAGTATCGGAAAACCTGGGCTATTAAATGCAGTCTTAATAATGGGATCTAACATTACATTTATTTTAGCTTTAGCAAATACAGATGTCGCAAACGCTTTAATAATGATTAGTCTTGTTCCGATAATTGCGTCAATATTTTCATTTATTTTTATTAATGAGAAACCTCAATTGATCACCTGGATTTGCTCTCTTGGTTGTTTGATTGCTGTAATTTATATTTTCTATGAGTCATACGAGCTTAATCGATATCTTGGTGATTTTTATGGACTCTTATGTGCTGCTTTTGTTGGAGCAAGCTTAACTGTAATGAGAAGTTCGCCAAATATCAATTTTGTGCCCTCATATATATTAGGTAAACTTTTAACAGCTTGCGTAGCAGTATTCTTTGTTAATAGTTTTATAATTAATTCAACTGATTTAATACTTTTGTCATTAATGATAGTCACAGTAGGCGTATCTTTTGTATTTATAAGTATTGCACCGCAATTCATTAGTTCTCCTGAAGTGGGAATTTTCTTCTTACTCGAGACCGCCTTAGGACCTCTATGGGTATGGTTTTTTATCAGTGAAGCACCAACGCAAAAAACCTTGATTGGTGGCATTTTTATAATAACTATTATATTTATTCACTCTTACTATATGATTAAGAAAGAACGTTCAGAACGATTATGACGAAAAAATTATCAATTTTAGCTTTATTACTTCTTATCTCTTGCGCCCAACCGCAAACACAGCTTCCAGACTACAGCACAGCAATAACTGAAAAAGAAAGAGATATACAAAACCAAATGTTCGCTGATTCATGGCTTGATACGTATTTACCATTTTCAACTATGGGTACAGATATATTGTTCAGTGCTTCAGATCTATGTGCTGAGGATGACCGAATATTTGCTTTAGGAATGAATCTTGCGAATGAGTACTCGGCATATGAAACGATCCGTAAAGAAATAAATACAAGTCTTTCACTAGGATCAAAATTAAAAGTCGTGAGTTTAGGTACTAATTCGCCTGCAAGTAAAGCGGGCATCTTAGTTGATGATGAGATTTTAGAAATAGACGGTGAAAGCTTAATTCAGGGGGAAGATGCATTTAAATCCTATGTTGAAAAGATTGATAAAGACTACCAGAAATTATATGAATTCAAGATTCTTAGAGGTGATGAATTTAAAAATATAAAAATCAGAAGTGAACAAAGATGCCGTTTCAACTTTGTCATTGATCTTGATAACAATACTTTTAACGCTTTTGCAAATGGTGAGATTATGGTTTTCTCACTAAGGATGGCAAAGTGGCTGATACAAAATGAAACTGGAGCTGCAATTGTTTTCGCTCATGAATTGGCTCATAATGCCAATAAGCATGTTGCTGATAAAATTCAAAACGCAAACACAGGGGCGTTGCTTGGTTTATTGTTTGGAATATACGTCGGTCTGCCACAAGACATGATGGAAGTAGGTCAAAGTATCGGCGCTACAGCTTATTCAATTGAATATGAGAATGAGGCTGATTATCTTAGTATGTATATTTTAGCGCAAGCGGGGTACAACTTAGATAATGCTGTAAATTTTTGGAGAAGATTTGCTGTAGAAGTTCCTAATTCAATTTATTCAACTGGAGGAACTCATCCATCAACTGCAGAAAGATATGTCAGAATGGAGTCAACAATAAAAGAAATTAAAGATAAAATAAGTAAAGGTGAAAAACTTATACCATCTTATAAAAAGGAATAAAAATGAACTTAATTAACGGAGTAATATTTGTAATTATAATCTTATTGATCTTTTCTTTTGGTCTAAGCCTCTCTCTTGAGTTTTTATTCTAAGTAATTCTAAATTTCTTTTTGATTTTCTTTCGTTCTCTTACTTTGCTTAGTGGTTGATAAGCTTGTTTGTGATGAGCTTGACAGTAGACAAATCCTTCATTCGTATTCCTTCCGCAGAATTTAAAATCTATTTCCTCTGGTTCTCCAAGTGGCCACCTACATAAGCCATCCTTAATATCTTGAAATGATGTTGGATTCATTGGCTCATCAATAACAGGTGAGATATCAATTACTTTTTGACTTTTTGATACATTTATTCTTTTCTTTCTTATTATGGATATTCCATTACTCTTGCTTTTCGAGGCCATTCTGCCCGAAAGACCTAATCTGTGTGCTTTACCAATTACCGCATTTCTTGTGACTTCACCTAACTCCGCTGCAATTCTGCTTGCTGTTAGACCTTCATCCCAAAGCTGTTTTAGCTTCTCAATTCGTTCATATGTCCAGGGCATAATTTCTCCTTAATAGATGGTAAATGTTACCACTACATTTTGATAAAATTCAATATAAATATACTAAATGTTGATATTATTGCTCAATCTGTGAGTATAAAAATTTATCTATAAATATCAGTTGAATAGAATAATTACTGAAATCTAAATATTAATGACATTTTAAGAAATTTAATTAAACAGTCGCTATGCAGTACAATCCAATAAGTATTATTACTTTATACAAAAAAGAAGTACAAAGATTTACTAAAATCCCACTCCAGACAATTGTTGCACCTGCAGCTACTAGTTTGCTTTTTATGGTAATCTTTACTACAGCGATTGGTTCTGTAAGAACTAATTATCCACTTGATAGTTTTAAAAGTTTTCTATTCCCAGGTTTGATAATGATGACCATCATTCAAAATGCCTTTATGAATAATTCCTCTTCCATCTTGATGTCCAAAGTGCAGGGCAATATTGTTGATCTCTTGATGCCGCCTCTCAATAATATTGAAATAATTTTAGCTTTTACTTTAGCTGGAATTACCAGGGGGATAGTTGTTGCAGTTGCTTGTGCTCTCATGATGTACCCTTTTGCTGATGTTAGTATTTATAATATCTATATAATTCTTATTTTTGCTATAATAGCTTCAGCAATCATGTCATTAATTGGAACTATTTCAGGAATATGGGCTGAAAAATGGGACCATCTTGGAACGGTAGGCAACTTTGTAATTGTTCCGTTGTCCTTTCTTTCTGGTACATTCTATTCAATAACTGTGTTACCAGGACCCATTCAAACGGCAAGTTTAATAAATCCATTTTTTTATATGATTGATGGTTTTCGTTATGGCTTCCTAGGTGTAAGTGATTCTTCATACCTTACAGCTATTTTTATATTATTAGTAATTTTTATATTTCTTATCGCGATAAATTATATGATGTTAAAATCAGGTTATAAATTGAGACCATAAAATGACTAATGTTCTTCCAACATACCCTAGATCAAACTTAGAATTTACCCATGGAGTTGGTAGCTATTTATATACAAAATCAGGGGAGAAGTTTTTAGATTTTGGTACAGGAATAGCGGTTAATTCCCTAGGTTATTCAAACTCCTATCTAAATGATAAGTTAAAAGAACAAATTGATAAATTATGGCATTTATCAAACGTATATCAGATACCAGAACAAGAAAAACTCGCGAAAAGATTATGCGATAATTCTTTTGCAGACTATGTATTCTTTTGTAATTCAGGTACTGAAGCGATTGAGGCAAGCATTAAGATTGCCAGAAGATATTTTCATGACACAGAAAATTCTTCGAATAAAACAGAAATTTTAAGTTTTTCAGGTTCATTTCACGGCAGAACAATAGGAGCACTTGCAGCAGGTGGTCCAGACAAACTCAGCTCTTTTAATACTACAGTTAACGATTTTAAATTCCTTGAATTTGGTGATCATCAGCAGCTTCAAAACTCAATAAGTGAAAAAACCGCTGCAGTAATTATTGAACCAATACAAGGTGAGGGCGGTGTTAGAGAAGTTCCTAAACAATGCCTTGAGGGATTAAGGAAAATTTGTGATGAAAATAAGTGTCTTCTAATCTTTGATGAAGTGCAATGTGGTGTGGGCAGAACAGGAAAATTATTTGCTTATGAATGGTCCGGAGTAAGTCCAGATATAATGACTATAGCTAAAGCTATTGGTAATGGTTTTCCATTAGGTGCGTGCCTTACATCCAAAGAAGTAGGTGGAAAAATGGATTTTGGTTCCCATGGTTCAACTTTCGGAGGTAATCCACTTGCCTGTACAGTTGGAAATGCTGTTTTGGATATAATGCTAAAAGACAAATTTTTTAGTGAAATTAATGTTGTTGCAAAAAAGCTCTATGAAGGACTTCAAAACGTGATTACTGATTTTCCAAGTGTTATTGAAAATATCAGAGGAAGAGGCTTTATTTTAGGGCTAAAGTGTAAAGTTGAAAATGATAAATTTGTTAATCTTGCAAGAGAAAAATACATTCTAACTGTAAAAGCTTCAGACAATGTAGTAAGACTTTTGCCTCCAATAAATCTTACCTTAACTGAATGCGATGAAGCAATAGATAAAATAAGAGCTACTTGCAGCGAGTTAAAATAATGAAAAATTTTATAGATATAAAAGAACTCTCAAAGAGTGAATTAACCAGCTTACTAGATGATGCCTTGCAAAATAAGAGGTCAAAAACAACAATACAGAATCATCTGAATGGTAAAAACCTAGTATTATTTTTTGAAAAAAAATCTACTAGAACAAGGTTGTCATTTGATGTTGCAATAAAACAATTGGGAGGCTCTACAACAATTTTAAATAAGGAAGATATTCACCTGGGTAATGACAAAGAAAGCGTAAGTGATACTATTAATACTTTTGGACTATATGCTGACGGACTTATTCTTAGGGTCAACGATCATAAAACTATAATGAGTGCTTCCAAGCTATCTCATTTACCTGTGATAAATGCACTATCAAATTTATCACATCCTTGTCAGTGCCTGGCTGGACTGATGACGTTATTAGAGGAGAGGGGCAGTTTAGAAAAATTGAATATTGTTTGGATGGGACCTATTACAAATGTAGCAAATTCTTGGATTGAGGCTTTTAAAAAAGAATTAGGCTTCTCACTTAATATTTTTTGTCCAGAGGCATGGTTTGAAAAGTATAAAAAAAAAATGCAGGAATACGACATTTCAACTGATCTCGATGATATTGTACATCATCATATAAATGATCAAATCCTTGCTCACGCCGATGCCGTGATGACAGATACATGGAAATCAATGGGAGAGGATACAAAAAATTTGGATTATGATTTAATTAAAGAATTCAGAGTTACCGAAAAGGTTATGAATATGGCTAAATCGGACAGTGTTTTCATGCACTGTCTTCCAGCAAACAGAAATGAGGAAGTTGAAGCAAGTGTGATAGATGGAAATAATTCAAGGGTTTGGCAAGAAGCGAGGAATAGACTATTTGTTCAAAAAGAAATTTTAAAAGTAATATTTTGATTATTTCTTCCAAAAGGCAGGATGAAAAATAACTAACACAGTTAATATCTCTAATCTCCCTAATAACATTGAGAATATAAGTATCCACTTAGCAGTATCAGAAACTGCATAAAAAGAATTTTCTGGACCTATTGTGGCTCCAAGTCCTGGCCCAACATTGGCAAGAGAAGTCGCAGCTGCTGATAATGAAGTTACAAAGTCAAGCTCAGTCATAGATAAAAGTAGAGTAATAGTTATGAAACTGAGTATGAATATAAAGAAGAAACTCATGACTGAAGATGTTACTTCGTCCTGAATTTTTCTATGATTATAGTGTGGAACAAATACGCCATGGGGATGTAACAGCTTTTGAATTTGCATCTTTAAAGTTTCAAATAATATCTGAAATCTAAAAACCTTGATACCGCAAGTAGTTGAACCAGCACAGCCGCCAACAAACATGCCAAAGAAAAGTAAGTAAATTGGAAATGGTCCCCACAAATTGTAATTATCGGAAGTATAACCTGTCCCAGTTATAATCGAGACAACATTAAATGTACCATGTCTTAAAGACTGTTCAAAATTTTTAAAATCAAATATCCATAAGTAAGAAATTACTAATAAAGAACTTACAAAAATTA
Source organism: uncultured Pelagibacteraceae bacterium (assembly GCA_902523455.1). Taxonomy (GTDB): domain Bacteria; phylum Pseudomonadota; class Alphaproteobacteria; order Pelagibacterales; family AG-422-B15; genus CACNXQ01. The sequence continues at coordinate 36,901 of CABYZG010000004.1, read as the reverse complement.
TTATTAAAAAAGTTTTTATTTGGGTATCTCTAAAAAAACTTTTGATACCATTACGTGTAACCTCAAGATAAATCAAAATTGGAAGGCTACTTAAAATCATAAATAAAATTGCAATGTATTCCGTTGATCGATTATTAAAGCTAGCGAAAGAGTCATTCCTTGTTGAAAAACCACCTGTAGCTATCGTTGTCATTGAATGAACTAAAGACTCGAAAAGTCTCATACCGCTTAACCAGTAAGATATGAAACAAAGAACGGTTAATGATAAGTATATTATGATTACCGCAAAAGATACCTGCGCAGTTCTTGGTAAGATCTTTTCTGTTGTATCTGATGATTCTGTTCTGAAGACCTGCATACCTCCGACTTGCAATACAGGAAGTATACTAATAGCCATGACTATTATACCAACCCCCCCGATCCATTGGAGAAGTCCTCGCCAAAGTAGAATGCCTTCAGGCATAGACTTAATGTCGCTTAGAATTGTTGATCCTGTTGTAGTAATGCCTGACATAGACTCAAAAATTGAGTCTGTAAAACTAATATTAAGGTTCGCTAAAAAGAAAGGCAGAGAACCAAAAATACAAATAAAAACCCAGGATAACGTGGTAATTAAAAATGCATCTTGGGTTTGGATTTTATTTTCTGCAGAATTTCTTGTTGAAATAAAAAAGGTAATACCAAATCCAAGAGTAATTATTGAACTTATTGTAAATGATTGCCATGTTTCATTACGAAAAGCTAGATCTAATATAGCTGGCACGAGCAAAACAAAACTCAAAGCAATCAATAAGAAACCTAATACATTAAGTATTAATTTAAAATTAAGCATGTAGTTGATAAATATATATTAGCTTTTTTTAAGTATGGGACCTTGATTTAGCATACTATAGAATTCTCTACGTGTAGAGGCATCTGTTCTAAATTTTCCTAGAAGTTTACTGGTGACCATTGATATGCCTGGCATATGCACTCCTCTAGTGGTCATACACTCATGTTGTGCTTCAACCACAACTGCAACTCCTTTAGGCTTCAAACAATCCTGTATACATGTTGCGATCTCAGAAGTTAGCTTTTCTTGAACCTGCATTCGCTTAGCAAATATATTGGTAATTCTTGCTAATTTACTGATGCCAACAACTCTTTTGTTAGGAAGATATGCAACGTGAGCATTTCCAATAAATGGCGCAATATGATGTTCACAATGTGATTCAATTCTAATGTCTTTTAACATTATGACTTCATCGTAACCACCTGTCTCTGAAAATGTTCTTTTTAAAATTTCTTTTGGATCTTCATCATATCCAGAAAACCAGTCCTTGTATGCCTTGGCTACTCTTTTCGGCGTATCAAGTAAACCTTCGCGTGTTACATCGTCCCCAGCCCACTTAATTAATGTACGAACCGCTTCTTCTGCTTCACTTTGAGTAGGTTTTCTTAGTTTATTTTTTTTCATAATCAGCTAGGAGTACTATATTAAAATTAATAAAATTTATAGGTTTATTATTATCTCTATAAGCCCAAATAGTTCTTTTTTAGTTTACTTCAATTAAAAAAATTGTTTGTTTTTCACCGAATTACCGCTTATTTATGTTATTGTCACTTATATGACAATAGTAAATGAAAATTCAAAAGCATGGCCATTTATAGAAGCTAGAAAGATAGTCGAGAGAGCTAACCTCAAAGATCATTCAAAAATCAAGCTTCAGACTGGTTATGGACCAAGTGGACTTCCCCACATAGGTACTTTCGGAGAAGTCGCAAGGACCACCATGGTGCTAAATGCTATAAAAGCGGTATCTGACTATGAAGTTGAATTGATTGCTTTTTCTGATGATATGGATGGATTAAGAAAAGTTCCTGATAATGTTCCTAATCAGGAAATTTTGGAAAAAAATTTACACAAACCTTTAACCTCGATTCCAGATCCTTTTGAAACATCAAAGAGTTTTGGAAACCATAACAATGAGATGTTGCAAGCATTTCTTGATAAGTTTGGGTTCAAATATTCTTTTAAGAGCGCGACAGAGCTTTATAAGTCAGGATTCTTCAATGACCAATTAATTAAAGTTTTAAATTCTTATGATGAGATTAAAAAAATAATATTACCAACATTAGGAGAGGAAAGAAAAAAAACTTACAGTCCATTTTTACCAATTTGCCCAGAAACAGGACACGTACTCGAAGTTGAAATTATTTCAATCAATACTGAAAAAAATACGGTTGTGTATCTCCAGAATAATAAGGAAATTGAACAGTCTATTTTAGATGGTAATTGCAAATTACAATGGAAAGTGGACTGGGCAATGAGGTGGTGTGCTTTAGATATTGATTATGAAATGTATGGTAAAGACTTGATACCAACTTTTCAACTTTCATCCAAAGTATGCCGTGCTTTAGGGCATCAACCTCCCGAAAATTATTTCTATGAATTGTTTCTTGATCAGAATGGTGAAAAGATTTCAAAATCAAAGGGAAATGGTTTGAGTATTGAAGAATGGCTGTCTTATGCCCCTAAGGAAACATTAAGCTACTTTATGTACCAAAATCCAAGAAGAGCAAAAAAATTATTTCTTGATGTGATCCCCAAATCAGTTGATGAATTTTTGAGTCATTTAAATAAATTTAATGACCAAAATGATGAGGAAAAAATTGAAAATCCAGTTTGGCATATCATGAATAGTCAGAATCACATTGGATCAATACCTATCTCTTTCAATTTAATATTAAATTTAGTTTCAGCTAGTGGAAAGAGTGATCCAGATTTCATTCTAGATTTTATTAAAAAATATGATGATTCAGTTATCAATTCTGATCATAATTTTATGTTAGAACTTATAACTGGAGCAATATCATTTGAAAAGAATGTTAATGCCGACAAAATTCAGTTTAAAGTACCCAGTGAAGAAGAAAAAAGTATTTTTTTAGATTTAATTAATCGAATTGAGCTTTTGCCAGATAATGTTGATGCTGAGACCATACAGACTGAAATTTATCAAATTGGTAAAGATTATAAGTTTGATAATTTAAGAGACTGGTTCAAACTTATTTATCAGGTTCTTTTTGGCAAAAGTGATGGACCAAGATTTGGCACTTTTATTGCTATCTACGGCATAAAAGAAACAATACAACTTATTAGAGAAAGAATAAAAGTGAGCAAGTGATGAGTTTGTTAACCGGTATGCTTCAGCTTTTGCCACCAGAGACTGCCCATAACGTCACAATAAAATTAACAAAATATGGAAGTCCATTACTAAGTAAAGGTTTTCAAGATCAAAGTTTGCATACTAATGTTAAAGGCCTAAGCTTCAGTAACCCACTGGGAATTGCTGCTGGCTTTGATAAAAACGCTGAATTAATAGACCCTCTATTAAAGATTGGATTTGGATTTGTGGAATGTGGAACTGTTACACCGAAGCCACAATATGGAAACGCAAAGCCAAGAATTTTTAGATTAAAAAAGGACAATGCCATAATTAATAAATTGGGTTTTAATAACAAGGGAGAAAAGAGGTTTGTAAAGAATCTTATGTCTGCAAAAAGAACAGGTGTTGTGGGATCAAATATTGGACCAAATAAAGATACTAAAAATTTTATTGATGATTATCTAAAAATTTACAAAAAGATTTCAGTCTCTTGTGATTACGTAACCATTAATGTTTCATCTCCAAATACTGAAACCTTACGGGAATTGCAAAAAAAAGAATATCTTGAAGTACTTTTAAGAGATATTTCTCAAATTAGGAATGAGGCAACCAATAGAAAGCCAATCATGCTAAAAATTGATCCAGATAATACAAATGATCACTACAGCATGATTCTTAATCTTGTTAATAAATATAATATCAATGGAATTATTGCTACAAATACCTCACTTTCAAGACCAGAAATTTTACGAGATTTCAATAAGAAAAGAGACGGTGGATTATCTGGCACTCCGATAAAAGATTTATCAGACAAAGTTTTAAAATTTTTATATCGAGAGACAAATCAAGAATTAATTTTAATTGGTGTAGGCGGAGTTGGTTGTGCATCAGACGTATATAATAAAATCAAACTAGGTGCATCATTAGTACAAATGTATACTTCACTCACTTATGGTGGCCCTCAACTAATAAATAAGATTTTGATTGATCTTGTTAAACTTATCAAAGATGATGGGTTTGCAAATATTTCAGAAGCTGTCGGTGTTAATAATAAATGAATAAAACCATTGATCTTCCTTTTAATAAAAGAAAAAGGCAGCTTAACAAACAACAAAATCGCGACTCCATAATTTTAGCTTCAAGAAAAGTTTTTACTGAAAAGGGCCTTGATAGTTCTAATGTAAGAGAGATTGTATCTGAGGCTGGTTTAGGTTCTGGGACATTCTATAATTACTTTGATGATAAAGTTGAAGTTTTTTTAGTTATTGTAAATAGGCTTATTAACGAATTTAGTAATTTTATCATTCCTGAAATTAATAAAGCTAAAACCTTTGACGAGTTAGTCAGTATTGCCTTTAGTAGCTGGTTTAACTGGATATCGAATGATGCAGAAAATTATATTTTTTTCAAAAATAATAAAAAATATATATTAGATCTTAAATGGTTGGGACAAAATTCGAAAGAATACCAAAACTTTAATAAAAAACTGCTTGAAGTAACAGTAAACATGTCAAAAATTGTTAGATTTCCTCAAAATGATATTTCACTTATGGTAACATCTGTCATTGCTGTTAGCGTTAATCTTGGCGATCAATTATTGGAAAGAAACGATTTGGAGCCGTCTGAGGTAAGCTTATTCGCAACTAAATTATTTTTAAAAGGACTATAGCTTAAGATGACAAAAAGTATTTTTATTACTGGCGCAGCATCAGGAATCGGTAAGGCAACTGCAATATCGTTTGCTGAAAATGGATGGAATGTAGGACTTTTTGACATCAATCAAGAAGGTCTGAAAGAGGTAGCCGAAATCATTGGTCATAATAAATGTATGTATCAAAAATTAGATGTAACGAATATCCAAAATTGGATTGAAGCAGAAAAAAGTTTCTCACAGTATACAGGTGGTAGGTGCGATATATTTTTTAATAATGCAGGTATAGCAAACTTTGCAGGAGCATTTGAGGATATAAAAATTGAGGAAATGAACAAAATAATTGATGTAAACTTTAAAGGTGTTGTTAATGGATGTTTTACAATGCTTGAAATACTAAGAAGTACGGAAAACAGCATGCTACTTAATACAAGTTCAGTTGCGGGACTTATTACAGCTCCAGGTATATCTGTTTATGGAGCAACAAAGCATGCCGTAAGCTCTCTTACTGAAAATCTGCGTATTGAGTTCGAGCGGTATGGCATTAAAGTATCTGAAATTAACCCTTGGTTTACCGAAACACCAATCTTAGATGCTGAAGCTGTTACAACTGGCGCAAGAAGTCAATTGGACCGTGAATTTGTTAATCAAAAAACAAAAGTTTATCCAGTTGAGAAAGTCGTAAGTTCGGTCTGGTCCGCTTATGACTCAAGTAGAATCCATCATCCAGTTGGCTTCGAAGCAAAATTTGCATCGTTCTTTATGAGACACCTTCCGTCACTTATAAGAGGTTTGAGCAAAAAACTTTTTAAGGATTCTTTTATCTAGACAGACCTTTTTGCTTTATCAGCATCATTTGAGGCTTTAATCATATTTCTGAGTTGTTCCCACTCTTGATCGGTTACATCTTTTAACATTTCATAGAAATTACCCGCATGATTCAACCATTGAGCCCCATCGATAGTAATAATTTCTCCTGTTAAGTAATCGACTCCATCTGCCATCAAGAAAGTTGCTAAATTTGCGAGCTCACTGAGTTCTCCAGTTCTTTTCATTGGAATCGACTCCATCATATTTGCACCTTTGCCTCCTGGCGCTAATCTATCCCACGCACCTTTGGTCGGAAATGGTCCAGGCGAGATAGCATTTAATCTTATACCTCTATTTCCCCATTCAGCTGCAAGAGACCTAGTCATTGTCGCCAAACCAGACTTAGACATTGCTGATGGAACTGTATATGGACCACTGCTATCAATCCATGTAGTTAAAATAGAAATTATACTTCCTTTTAAATTTTCAGCTAACCACCTTTTACCTATTGCATTTGTCATGTAAAAAGTTCCATTGAAAACAATATTAGAAATAGCAGTAAATGCTCTTGGAGATAAATCTTCTGTTCTCGAGATAAAGTTTCCTGCGGCATTATTTAGTAGCCCAGTTAGAGGCCCTTCGCTCCAAATTTCGTCCACCATATCTTCTATTGCTTCAGGAACTTTGATATCACATGAGATTGATTTTACAGATCCTCCATGCATATCCATAAGCTCTTTTGCCGTTTCATCTAATACTGACTTTCTTCTGCCACAAATATAGACATCGGCACCTAGTTCTAAATATCTTGTCGCCATTGCCTTGCCAAGTCCTGAACCTCCACCAGAAACTAAAATTCTTTTATTTTTCAATAAATCTTTTTGAAACATATTTACTCCTTTATCCAAATTGCGCTAAGAATGGAAAATACTTTATAAAAAAGAAAGCCAATTCTTGAATTCTGTTTGTTAGTATCAAGATACCAAATAAAATTAGTAAAAGACCAGTAAAAATTTCAATTAATCTTATATAATTTCTTATTTTTGATAAGAATTTCATAAAGCCATTTATTGCATAGGCCGCTATTAGAAAAGGTATGCCCAAGCCAGCTGAATACAGCATTAGTAAAACTATTCCATACGATACTGTCTCTGAGCTTGCAGCTATTGATAAAACACTTCCCAGTATAGGCCCAATGCAAGGCGTCCATCCAAATGCAAACGACAAACCAATTACATAAGAGCCAACTATACCTGGTCTATAGCTTTCAATTTGGTATCTCATCTCCCTATTTAAAAATGGTATTTGTATGATTTGCATAAAATGAATACCAAATATGATAATTATTATTCCTCCAAGAATACGTAAAATATCGAGATATTCATAAACTAAGCTACTTAATAAAGTTGCAGAAGCACCTAAGATTACAAATACGGTTGAAAACCCAAACACGAAACTTAATGAAAAACTAAAAACCTTTTTTTTAATTTCATCACCTTGGTCCAATTGTAATTTATCCAAACTAGTTCCCGCCATAAAACATAAGTAACCTGGAACAATTGGTAATACACATGGAGAAAGAAAACTAAGAAGTCCTGCAAGAACTACATATAAATATGATATTTCAGTCACTATATTCTTCTAAATCTTTTAAATATTTCAGCACCACTCCAGCCAATAATTATTGCAATTATTAAAGAAATCAATCCGTAAAAGAATGGATAGTTTTTTGAAAATGAGTAGATTGCCTCCTCAATTCCAACTCTAGTAACCATAAAGTTGTAAGAATATTCCTGAGATATCTCATTATCTATAATTAAATGAAGGTTAACAGTGTATTCTCCTACAGGAACGGTATTCGGAATATCAATATAAGATCTGAATAGATTTCCATCAATGATTTCAATTTCATCCGAAACTTGTTTGTACAAACTATCATTTTGTTTTGTTCTAATTAGAGCATTATAGAATTCTTCTTTTTCCTTTTCATTTATAATGCTACCCCAATCAGTAGTAAGTAAGCTCCAATCAATCATCTGTGATTTTTTCTTCTCAAGTAGTCCAATTTGATTATTTATTAAAAATTCATCTGCAAGTTCAGATGTACTGGAAAGATAATAGAAACCTGGCACATCTCTGAAAGTTACACTTTTAGAATTTAACCAAAATCCAAAATATGAGTCTTTCTTTCTTAACGCAACATCCTCAGGGGGGCCGACAACTTCTATAAGTATGTCACTTTTACTATCTCTTGACTGAGATGGATCAGAATAAAATGCCCCAAAAACGAGAAGCTCTTCACCAGAGAAATTTGCGTCTATATATATTTCTTCCTGGTCTGAGCCAATTACAAGTGCAATTGAAATTGAAGGTGTCATCACTCCAGTCAAAAAATAAAATAAAATAATTAATTGTTTGATCATCAGAAAACTAATCGTATTACAGATAAATTAAAAATTTCGTTAGGCTCTACTAACAAATCAAGCGCAATTTTAGTTGCAACACCAAGTACTATAATGGCTAGTAAAGCCCTTATTTCTTCACCTCTTAACTTATTGGCCGCCAATACCCCCACTTGAGCACCAATTACAGAAGAAAGTATTAAAAAGAAAGCTAGAACTGCATCAACAGCAAAAGTAGTAGTAGCATGTAAGATAGTGACAAGTGCAGTTATGAAAATAATTTGGAATAACGATGTACCTATAACTTTTGAGGTTGGCATTCCCAAAAAATAAATCATTGCAGGAATTAATATAAAAGCACCACCAATTCCCATTGTTGCTGATAAGATACCAATCACAAAACCAATTATAATTGGAGGAATAACACTTATGTATAATTTAGATTTATAAAATCTAACTTTGAATGGCAATCTATGCGCCCAGTTATGATAATGAATCTTTCGTTTAACATTTTTTCTTCTTATTCTATCCCTTATGACTTTAGAGCTTTCAATCAGCATTGATAACCCTATACCTGTTAAAAGAGCAAAATATAGAATTGAGATCACCGTATCAATTTGACCAATTGCAACAAGCCTACTGAATATCCAAACGCCCAAGATTGATCCAAAGAAGGCACCGATAAGCAATACCCCTCCCATTTTAAAATCTACAAGACCTTGTCTCCAATGTCCTAATGTTCCAGAAATTGAGGATGCAACAATTTGGTTTGCTGAAGTTGCAACTGCAACATTGGTAGGTATGCCTATAAATATTAGTAATGGGGTCATTAAAAAGCCTCCACCTAAACCAAACATGCCTGATAGAAATCCTACAACTCCGCCTAAAGACAATAATAGAAAAATGTTAACTGAGAGCTCTGCAATAGGCAGATAAATACTCATAATTCTAACTTTTCAGACTTTCCCCATCGATATGGCCAATAAAATTAGAAATTTGCAATTTATGAGACAAAGGTTATATATATTTAAACTACAATAAATATTCTTAAACCTATGTCGTACAAAAGTCCAATAGAAGATTTCAAATACAATTTGGCTATGCTTAACTACGATGAGGTCATTGCTGGCATAGAAAAGTTCAAGGAATATGATTCGGAAACACTCATGAGCGTTGTTTCTGAAATTGGGCGCCTTAATGAGCAAGAAGTAATAGATAGTAACAAAATTGGAGATAGAGAGGGCCTAAAATATGTCACTGATGGAGCAGAGGGCCCTGAAGTTCATACCCCTGAAAGATTTAAAAAATTGTATGATGCAGTAAAGACGTCAGGCTATGTTGGTGCAACTATGCCCACTCAATATGGTGGTGGTGGAGCACCGTTTACGACTGCCATACTTGCAGGTGAGATTGGTATTGCTGCTAATATGGCATTCTATATGGGTCCAGGATTAAGTCATGGAGCAATGAAAACCATCTTAAAAAAAGCTACAGAGGAACTTAAAGATAAATATCTACCTAACATGACTTCTGGTGAGTGGATGGGTACTATGTGTCTGACAGAACCACAGTGCGGAACTGACCTTGGCTTAATAAAATCAACTGCAGTTCCTAAAGATGATCATTATGAATTAACAGGTCAAAAAATTTGGATTTCATTCGGTGAACATGACTTAACAGAAAATATTATCCATCTTGTGCTTGCAAGAACACCAGATGCACCCGAGGGTATTAAAGGAATAAGTTTATTTCTTGTACCGAAGAGACTGGATGATAACTCTCGAAATACAATTTATTGTGGCGGATTAGAACATAAGCTTGGAATTAATTCTTCGCCAACATGCGTTATGAACCTTGAAAATGCAAAAGGTTGGCTTGTTGGAGAAAAAAACAAAGGTATGGAAGCAATGTTTCTGATGATGAATGATGCACGTTTAAAAGTTGGACTTCAAGGTATAGCAATGTCTGAGATCTCATATCAAAACGCCTTAGAATTCGCAAAAGAAAGAAAACAAATGAGGTCTGTTGTCAAGGATAAGCAAGACAAAGATAGCAAAGCTGACAATATAATCGTTCATCCTGACGTAAGAAGAATGTTAATGAATGTCAAAGCAACAACTGAAGCAATGCGTGCATTATGCATTTATACAGCAATGAAAATTGATCTTGCAGAAGATCATCCTGACGAAAAAGTAAGACAGGAAGCTGATGATTTTGCTGCATTGATGACACCAATAATTAAAGCTTACTGCACTGATAGAGGTTTTTTAAATTGTTCAGAATCTTTACAGGTTTTAGGTGGTAGTGGTTTTACAAAAGAATATCCTCTCGAGCAGTACATGAGAGATGTAAGAATTACAATGATATATGAGGGTACAAATGGCATTCAAGCGTTAGACTTAGTTGGAAGAAAATTAACAATGCACCAGGGACGGTTGTTACAAAATTTCCAAAAAGAGGTTCAAAAATTTCTATCTGAAAATAAAGATAATGAGGAAATATCCTCATTTATCAAACCTCTCGAGAATGCTCTCAATGAAGTTACTGCATCAACAATGTGGTTAATGCAAAACGGTATGCAGGATCCCGAAAATGCTCTTGCTTCTGCTACTGATTACCTAAATTTAGTAGCTCTATCTTCAATGACATATATGTGGGCACGCATGGCAAAGTTCTCAGTTGGAAAAAATGAACCTATTCATAAAAATAAAATAAAGACTGGAACGTATTTTGTTGAAAAGATTATGCCAGAGTTAACTATGTACTCAAAAAAAGTGCAAGCAGGCAAGTCATCAATGATGGATATGGAAGTTGCAGAGTTTTAATTAAGATCTATATCCCAATTGTCTTGCAGCTAAATCGTACATTATTTCTTCTGATCCACCGCCAATAGCATTAACTCTTACTTCTCTATAAATCCTCTCAACTTTTCCAGGCCCGCTATTAGCTCGAAGGTATCCTGCGCCACCTAATATTTGCATTGCTTCCCTCGCACATAATTCCATCGCTTTACTTGCATGTACTTTCAGCATTGCCAAGTCTGCAATTGGGCTTTCACCATTCATTACTCTCCAAGATAGCAATTCAGTCCAAGCTCTTGATGTTTTAACTGCTCTATTCATATCAACGAGTTTATGTTTTATTACTTGATTATCAATCAATGGCTTACCAAATGTTTTTCTCTCTTTTGCCCAAGCTACTGCTTCATCAATACAAATTTGAGAGTACGCATTCATACCAGCTGCCATACCAAGTCTTTCTTGACTGAAGTTGCTCATTACGCCGATCCAGCCGCTATTTTCTCCACCAATCAAATTTTCTACAGGCACTTTACAATTATCAAAGTAAAGTACAGCTGTATCGGAGCTGAGCCATCCCATTTTTTTGAGAGGTGTTTGCGTGAAGCCAGGCGTATCCTTTTCAATAACCAGAACTGATATTCCGGTAGCACCTTCACCGCCAGTTCTTACTCCAACTACGTATGTATCAGCACGCATTCCACTTGTAATGAACATTTTTGAGCCATTAACAATGAAATGGTCGCCTTTTCTAACTGCTTTAGTTTTCAAACTTGCAACATCTGATCCTCCCGAAGGCTCTGTCATTGCAAGAGCTGCTATCTTCTCACCTCTTACAACTGGGGGAATAAATTTTTCTTTTTGCTCTTCTGTACCCAAAGATTGTATTAATGGTATTGCAATATTGTGTGATAAAAGACTTGCTGAAACACCACCACATCCATGGGCGAATTCCTCAGCTGTTACGATACCGTGAAAAATATCAATACCTTCTGTTGTACCGCCATACTTTTCATCATAGCCCATTCCCATTAGACCTACATCAGCAGCTTTTTTATAGAGTTCTCTCGGAAACTCACCAGCTTCTTCCCATTCTTCAACAAAAGGAGCTATTTCCTTTGAAACAAATTTTCTTACTTCTTCTCTCCATGCATGATGAGACTCATTATAAAAAAGAGGTTCTTTACCCTCAGAAATTCCAACTTTTGGTATCATATTATTTCACTAACTCCATTTTTAATTACCATTTTATCACGTTCTTTTACTTTGGACTGATAATAAACATTATTACCATCTTTCCACATTTCTGTAACTATTGTTTCTCCAGGATATACAGGTGAAGAAAAACGACAATCAAATCTTTTAAGTTTTTTTACATCTCTATCGCAGACACTTTCAATAATTGATCTACATGCGATACCGTATGTGCACATGCCATGTAGAATTGGCCGTTCAAAACCAGCAGACTTTGCAAAATTTGGATCAGAGTGTAATGGGTTGTAATCACCTGAAAGTCTAAAAATTAATGCTTGATCAGGTTTGGTATTTATTTCATGTACATAGTCGGGTTTACCCTCAGGCCTTACTAATTCTTTTTTTGGAGACTCAGGTCCACCAAAGCCACCATCCCCCCTAGCGAATGTTGTACTTACAAGTTTACAGATTTCCGTATTATCTTTTTTAAGATTTACAGTTGTTTCAACCTCAATAATTGCACCCTTACCAGGACCTTTATCATAACAACCTATAACTTTTGCGTTGGTTATAAAACCTCCTGAGACAGGTAAAGGATTAGTTACTGATAATCTCTGTTCACCATGAACAACCATAATGAAATTAATATTTGTCTTCAGCAATAATGGTGAGTGATATTGAAAATTAGTAGCCATTGACGGCAATGCAATTTGTGAATTTTCATAGACGAACTTTAATTCATCTAAATTCATTGGGTCATTCCCAAGACCGACGCCTAGACTATAGAGAATTGAATCTTTATCAGTATAGGAAACTTCTATGTTTTCTGAAGTCATGGACATTATTTCTTCGTAATTAATAGCCATTTTTTATGTATTTCTCTAATTTTTAAATGTATATATACTTTATATAGATCACTTATCTAAAGCGAGGAAAAAAACATGCCAAAACCCTTTGATGTTGAAATAAATAATTCAATTGCTCATATCAGGTTCAATAGGCCTGAAAAAAGAAATTCAATGAACGAGGATTTCTGGAGATTATTTCCAAAGGAAGTTGAAGAGCTGGATGATAGTGGTGAGATTAGAGCTTTAATTGTATCTTCTACGGGACCACACTTTTCCGCTGGAATAGACCTTAGCATGTTTAAAGATGATGTTGTCGAACACGAAACAAATCAGGAGCTTGGCAGAAGTAGGGGGTATTTTATTCAACAGTTAAAGTTTCTGCAACGCGCTGCTTCATGTTTGGAGGATGCGAGATTTCCAGTTGTTGCCGCTGTCCAAGGAGGATGTATTGGTGGAGGTATCGATTTAATCACTGCTGCTGATATAAGACTTTGTACAAAAGATGCATTTTTTTTAATTGAGGAAATAAATGTAGGTTTGGCAGCAGATATAGGAACGATCCAAAGATTACCAAAAATTATACCTGCTGGTATAGCGCGTGAGTGGACTATGATGGGAGAAAAGATATCTGCTGAAAGAGCAAAAGAAGTAGGCCTTGTGAGCTCTTTGCATGAGAGTCATGAAGAAATGATTGATAGTGCTTTTGAAATGGCTGAAAAATTAGCATCAAAAACACCACTTGCGATGTGGGTTACAAAAGAAGTTCTCAATTACTCAAGAGATCACTCTGTTAAAGAAGGACTAGATAATGTAGCGCTTTGGAATGCAGCTACGCTACATAAAGAAGATGTAATGACTACAATGATGTCAAAAATGCAAAAGAAAAAGCCAGAGTATAGAAATTTAAGAGATAAAAATTTCTTGAAACATAAATCAAGTAAATAGTATTTTTAACAAATTAAATTTTAATGAGATTTAAAAAAGGCATTATTCTCGCTGCCGGCAAGGGAACTCGACTTTCGCCTGCAACAAAAGTAACAGTGAAGCCTCTTCTGCCTCTATATGATAAACCTTTACTTTATTACGCATTATCAAACCTAATTAAGGCTGGTGTTCGAGAGGTGCTGTTTATATCTCAAAAGAAAGATATACCAGAATTTAAAAAACTATTTGGCTCGGGAAAACAGCTTGGCATGAAATTCAGTTACACATTTCAAAAAAAACAAGTTGGAATTCCTGATGCAGTTAATATTGCCAAAAAATTTATTAATAAAAAACCATTTGTTTTAGCCTTAGCTGATAATTTATTTGTTGGTAAGAGCTTCACATCAACTTTAAAAAAAGTTCAGTCGCTCAAGGATGGAGCTGCTGTCTTAGCTGTAAAAACAAAATATCCACACAAATCAGCAGTTATTGAATACGATAGAGGAAAAAATATAAAATCAATTATTGAGAAACCAAAAAAACCAAAGAGTAATCTAACAATACCTGGTCTTTATTTTTACGATAAACACTCCATATCAATTGTTAAGAATTTAAAGCCCTCTAAAAGAAAAGAATTAGAAATAGTTGATGTGCATCAATCTTATCTTAGAAAGAATCTCTTAAAAGTTTTTGCTTTAAAAAATGATGTTCAGTGGTTTGATACTGGTGATGCAGAAGAAATGCTTGAAGCTTCAAACTATATTCACAAATATCAAAAAAAGGAAAAAAAGCTATTTGGGTCTATTGAAATGGATTCATATTTAAATGGATGGATTACAAAGAAACAACTTAGAACTCTAATTGATCAAATGCCCAACTCAAAATATAAAGAGAAATTAAGTTCTCTTGTTTAATGTTTGATAAAATTTCATTAATTAATTTATTAGACTCAAAGTCTATTAGTTATAAGATTACTGAACATAAACCGCTGTTTACAGTCGAAGACTCTAAAAATCTTCGAGGTTCAATTGAAGGAGCGCATTCAAAGAATCTTTTTTTGAAAGATAAAAAAAATAATTTTTTTTTAGTAAGTTTTATTGAGGATATTATTGCCGATTTAAAAAAAGCATCAGTACCTTTAAACTCCAAAAAATTGTCTTTTGCAAATGAAGATTATTTAATGAATATTCTAGGTATCAAACCCGGATCAGTATCTCCATTTGGATTATTGAACGATAAAGAAAAAAAAGTTAAATTTTTCTTTGATCAAGAGTTTCTGGAATATGAAATTGTGAATTTTCATCCTTTAATCAACACGTCAACAGTGTCGATAGCTCCGAATGACTTGATAAATCTGATTGAACAGCATCATTCAAAAGTCGAATTTATTAATATGAGAGATTTTCAAAAATGACTCAAAGAAAAGCAAAATTTATTAAAACCAAGAAAAAAATTAAGGCGAATGTTTTTGATTTACATTTCGATGAAGTTAAATGGGTAAATGGAAACAAAACTATTAGGGATCTTATTGTACACAATGGCATAACTTGTATTGTTCCAATAATTGATATGAAATTTATAGTTTTGCTCAAACAATATCGATACGGATCAGATCAAATTATGCTTGAAGTCCCAGCAGGAACTATTGATCCAGGAGAAAGGCCATTAAGTTGCGCCAAAAGAGAATTAATTGAAGAAACCGGTTATCATGGAAAAAATTGGAAAATGATAGGCAAATACTTTTCAACCCCAGCATATAACACTTGCTTAGTGCACTGCTATCTAACTCATTGCTATAAGAAGAGTGAGACAAATTTTGACGAAGATGAGGTTCTAGAGACAAAAATATATTCAGTCCAAGAAGTAAGAAGACTACTTAAAACTAATAAGATTAATGATATGAAAACTTATATCAGCCTTGATCGATTTATGAATTATTATTGATTTAATATTTTCCAAATACCTGAAGCAGATAAAATAATTTTATCTTGAGAGATCAAATTACCCTCAATAAAGACGAGTGATTTCGTAGTTCTTGTGACCTTAGCATCGCATTCAACAATATCATCCTGAAGACCTGGACTTACAAAGTTACAATTTAGTGAAATGGTACTGCAAGGTTTTTTTCCACACGCAGCAAATACCATAGATCCTAAGAAAATATCTGCTAATGACATAGAGTAGCCACCATGCGCAATACCATGAGCATTGAGATGCTTATCCAAAATTTTAGTAATGAATTTATATTGGTTATTCTCTTCTTTTTTAAAATACATTGGTCCAATTAAGACATCAAAGCCAGCATGCCATCCAAGTTTTTTGTATCCTTCTGGTACCCAGCTTGGTGCTGATACCTCTGTCTTTAACATGACCATAGAGAATCTCCCTAATTTAAAGAATGCGACTTTCTAGACTTCAATTCGGATATGGTCAAGCAGAATAAAGAAAAATATTTGCCAAAATTGAGGGTATTTTTGATGTATTTTTTAAATAAAATTAAACTTTTTTTTTTATATAAAAAGTCTATCTTACGGTTTTCTAAATATTTATAAGGGCAATATAGTATGAGAGAAGCTGCAATAATTTCAACTGCAAGAACTGGATTAGCAAAAGCTATGAGAGGTGGATTTAACAAAACTCACGGCATTACAATGGGCGGTCATACTGTTAAACATGCTATTGAAAGAGCAGGAGTTGAAGCTGGTGAAGTAGAAGATGTAATTTTTGGATGCGGACAACCAGAGGGAGCAACAGGTCATAACATTGGAAGAAACGTTGCAATTGCAGGAGGATGCCCCGTAACTGTGCCAGGTACTACAATAAATCGTTTTTGTTCATCAGGTTTACAATCAATAGCGGTAGCTGCTCAAAGAATTATTGTTGATGGAATTAAAGTAGCTATAGGTGGGGGAGTAGAGTCGATATCAATGACACAGCAAAACATGAACATGAAACACCTTATTGAGCCTGAACTTCAAAAAATTTGTCCAGCTTTATGGATGCCTATGATTAATACTGCTGATGTTGTAGCAGATCGATACAAAGTAAGCAGAGAATACCAAGACGAATATTCACTACAAAGTCAACAACGAACAGCTGCAGCTCAAACTGCAGGAAAATTTAAAGACGAGATTGTTCCTTTAACTACAAAAATGGATGTAATGAACAAAGAAACAAAGGAAGTTACAGAACAAGAAGTAACAGTTGATAAAGATGAGTGTAATCGACCGCAAACTACACTTGAGAGCCTTACTGGTTTAATGCCAGTCATGGGACCTGATAAATATATTACTGCGGGCAATGCTAGTCAGCTGTCAGATGGAGCATCTTCATGTTTGTTAATGGATCTTAAAGAAGCAGAAAAAAGAAATATTGAACCTATGGGAATTTTTAGAGGACTTTCTGTTGCAGCTTGTGAGCCCGATGAGATGGGTATAGGACCAGTATTTGCTGTACCAAAACTCCTAGAGCAACACGGCTTAAAGGTAGATGATATCGATATATGGGAACTGAACGAAGCATTTGCAGTTCAAGTTTTATACTGTAGAGATAAGCTAGGAATTGATAATGAGAAATTAAATGTGAACGGAGGATCAATTTCTATTGGACACCCATATGGTATGACCGGCTCTAGAATGACAGGGCATATTTTAATCGAAGGTAAGAGACGAAACGCTAAATACGGTGTTGTCACAATGTGCGTTGGTGGCGGAATGGGAGCAGCAGGTCTTTTTGAGATTTTATGATAGATACAATTAAATACATTGAAAAAATAGCTCTGGTAATAATTATTTTTGCTACAGTTATAGCTATTGGCTATGAAATATATGCAATGTATGAAAAAAATCTCGTTGAACTTGCAGACTTACTTTTGTTATTTATTTATCTCGAAGTTATACAAATGATTAGAGAATATTGGACACTAAATAGAATTAGAATAAGCATACCGCTGTTTATTGCTATTACTGCTGTTGCACGTTTAATAATCTTACAGGGCAAAACTATGGATCCAAGCATGTTGCTTTATGAGGGTGGTGCCATTTTATTGATTGCCATAGCTGTTCTTATATTAAAAGCAAGAAAGCTTAAAATATTCGCCGATGTTGATGACTAAGATTGTCAAAGGATTAGTACTTCCATTTTTAGTTGTCCTATTAATAAGCACATCTGCATTTTCACTTACTGATGAGGACGAACAAGAGATTATATCTGTTGTAAGTCAGCAGCTGCAAGCATTTCAAAATGATGATTTCGAAAAAGCTTATTCCTTCGCATCGCCAATTATTAAGAAAATATTTCCAAGTCCAAAAGCGTTTGGTGAAATGGTTGTAGGTCAGTACCAGGCCGTTTATCGTCCCAAAAGTGTGAACTTTGGCAAGATATCACTTAGAGATGGAGTACCTTCCCTAGAAGTATATTTAGTTGATCCTGAAGGTGAATTCGTAACTGCAATTTACTCAATGCAGCAACAAGAAGACGGTGAATGGCTGATTAATGGTTGTTTTCTTACTCAGGCAGAGAGTAACGAAATTTAGGATTGAGAGTTTCTGATAATTTGTTCGTAAAATTTTAGACTTTCTTTACTTTTTCTTTCTAAAGTATCTCTATTCACCTCGATTAAACCAAAACGCGGTTTGTAGCCGTATATCCATTCAAAGTTGTCTAGAAATGACCAATAGTAATAACCTCGAATATCTAAACCGTCATCTAAACAGCTTTGAAGTCCTTTTAATGCTGTAGTGATATATTTTATTCTTTGATTATCATCATCTGTGCCAATCCCATTTTCAGTCACAATCATCGGGCAATTTATTTTTGGAGCAACATACCTCAATACATTTTCTAATGACTCAGGATAATATTCATATCCCATAACAAGCATATTTTCATCATTGACGTTAGGTTTCATGATGCCCTCAGGACCATAGGTGTGACGTGTATACGTTTGAATACCAATGAAATCGTCGTCCTTAGTTTGATCCAAACATACATCCACTGTTTCAGCATGAGCAATGTCGCGTGTTTGTTCGCCTCCTTCTGCCGCTTGGTAATCCATAATTGAAAGTGTAATACCAACAGGCTGATTTTTTGTAAGTAGACCTTTGATAACTGGAAACGCTTTTATGTGCGCCGCCATCATACAGTCACGTATTTTATAGGGATGGCCAAATAGAAAAGGGCCAAAATTATCTAGAGTTGACCCGCATGATTTAGCAGCATCTTCAACAAATGGCATGATAGTTTTCATACCTTGTTCAGGGTAGCTAGGAAATGTGTGTGCAAAACATGCAGTTAGATTTGCCTCATTTATTGTACAAACCGTATCTATACGGTCACCCAGCTCTTTTGTTAAAAATTCAGCATATTTAACATATAAATCTGCGTTTTCCTTTTTTTCCCAACCTCCTTTAGCTGTAAACCAAAGTGGGGAAGTGAAGTGTTGGAATGTGACGCACGTTTGAAGATTATTTTCATGACAACAATCCAAAACTTTTTTGTAATGATCAATTGCTTCATTTGAAAATTCTCCCTCGGATTCTTCGATACGAGCCCATTCAATAGATAATCTATAGGACTGTATTGCGTGAGATGACATAAGCTTTATATCTTCCTCATATCTATTTAATTGATCACAAGCAATTCCTGACGGTTCAGCAAATGTAGTATTTTT
Organism: uncultured Pelagibacteraceae bacterium; assembly: GCA_902523455.1. Taxonomy (GTDB): domain Bacteria; phylum Pseudomonadota; class Alphaproteobacteria; order Pelagibacterales; family AG-422-B15; genus CACNXQ01. Next base: position 17,457 of record CABYZG010000004.1, on the reverse strand, counting down.
TGTATTTTCAAGTAGCCAAAAATCAGAGTTTGTATTATTTCCCTCTACTTGATGAGCAGCAGTCGCTGTACCCCATATAAAGTCGTTTGGTAAATTAAGTTTCATAATTATATAAATTTAGCATTTGGATACCCATCAAGAATATACTTTTTAAGTTCTTCAACCAGCTCTTTTTTTACTAAAGTTACGATTGCCCCGCCAAAACCAGCTCCAGTAAGTTTGGATCCTAAAGCGCCAAAGGAATTAGATAGATCAACCAACTTATTCAAATCATCAGTCGAAACCCTATAGTGTTGTGATAAAGAAATATGACTTTCTGTCATTAATTTTCCAAATTCTTCAGCTTTATTATCTTTTAAATATCGAGCTGCTTTTACAACTCTCAAATTTTCCTCAATTACATGTTTACTAACATTAAGCTCTTCATCAGACAGTAATTGAATATCATTTTCATCAATTTTTGTTTTCGCACAGAGGTTTTGAATTTTCATTTTTTTTGCAGCATTGAGACATAATTCTTTTTTTTTATTAAACTCACTATCTGATAAAATCCTTTGAGTGTTGCTATCAATTATTAGAAATTGATAATCTTGAAAAATTGGTATCAATTCATAATTTTTATTAAAGGTATCAAGAAAAAGAGCTTCATAATGATTTCCTAAGACCGATACAAATTGATCCATAACTCCACCACCCACACCAACAAAATCATTCTCAACCTCAAATGCTAAATTAATTAAATCTTCATCTGCCAAATTTTTTTGAAAATAGCAACTTAGTGATTTTAAAGCACTAACGGTGATTGCAGCAGAGGAAGAGAGACCGACTCCCAATGGAAGGCTGCTTTTGATATAAATTGAGATATTGTTAACCTTAACTGAAAATTTCTTCTCAAAATAAAGACATGATCCAATAATGAAATCTGCCCAATTATTTCTTTTTTCGAGTTTCTTAACAATTAAAGAGTCCTTATATTTATCTGAAACTATCGAAATAGAGTCACTATTTTTATTTTCAACTATCTCACAGATAATTGAGTTCTTAATTTGTAAAGGTAAAACATGTCCACCATTATAGTCTAAATGCTCCCCAATGAGGTTAACTCTGCCAAAGCCCTCACCAATCGAGACCGTGTTCATAACTTAACTTTGTCTTTGTTTTAATTCAGAAAATATTCTTTCATAAAAGTTACTATCGTACTTATTAAAGTAAGTAACTATTATAGCTATAGTTCCAGCAACAGCTGGGAAAATATATCCCATGATAAATAGACCATTCAATGTTTCTGGACTTTGATCTATTGCATTCGCCACATAATCTGTGCTTTCAAGAATTACTCCAGCAAGCCATGCACTAAAACCAACACTTAATTTAAAAACAAATACGTGAGCTGCGTTTAAGATTCCTTCAGCACGAAATCCAGATTTCCATTCACCGTACTCGATTGTATCAGCTATCATTGACCAGGTCATGACACCTGCCATACCGAAACCAATGAAGCCAAAGGTTCCAATAAAAGCTAAAAACCAAAAGTTTTCATAACCAGTAATATAATAGATTATTAAATCTGTGATTACGTAAAGAGATGTTCCAATCATGAATAAAGTCTTTTTTTCAAACCTATGTTTTATTAAGTTAACTAAATATGCGCCAAACATAATTTGTAAAATCACACCAAGCAAAATTGGACTAAAGTAAGCCTCTAATTGAAGATTATATTTTACAAAATAGACAACTGTTAGTTGTTTTATATTATTTGCAACCCAAGTCGTTAAAAGTGCCAATATTACAAAATGTAATGGATAATTGTTTAATACCATTTTAGTAACTTTTTTAATACCAATGGTTTCTTCATATGGCTTTGAATAAACTTCTTTAGTGTTAAAAAAACACAGAAATGCAAAAATAGCTCCAAGCACTGCCAAACAACCTACCACAATTGGAAATCCGAACTGTGGTGAGCTAAACAGGCCAACTAAAGGCAATGTTAGAACTGCAACAGCAATTGATCCAGAGCTGGCTCCTAAATATCTAAATGATGCGAGCGATGTTCTCTCGTCTCTGTCTTGAGTCATCGCTGGAATGAGCGATCCAACTGGAATAGCAATGATTGTATATAAAGTAGTAAATGTGATGTATGTAAATAGTGCCCAATAAAATTTGCCCGTTTGTGACAAATCAGGTGAGGTAAAACATAGAATAATCATTATTAGTGCAGGGACTGATCCAAACAAGATATAAGGTCTGAATTTTCCCCATCTGGTCGAAGTATTATCTGCAATGTACCCCATAATCGGGTCAGTAAATGCGTCCCAGATTTTCGCTAAAAAGAAAACTAAGCCAGCGTTTGCAGGTGATAATCCAAAAATATCTGTATAAAAAAATAGTAAGTAGAAGACAGTCAGTTGCCACATTATATTAATGGCAAAATCACCACCACCGTAAAACAATTTTGATCTAAAACTTAGTTTCATAGGGTATCATATATTGTTTCAACTAATTTAAGTGCTCTTTGATCACCGAGCATGGATCCAGTTAATAAATTCATTGTGTATGCGCAGCTAATTCCATTTTCAGGATCCCCAAATGCCATAGAGCCGCCCCATCCAGTATGACCAAATGCTTTACTGCTTTTACCAAATAATTTTCCACCACCGACACTATAACCTGCATGTGACCACTGCATAGGTGACTTCATTACATGATCGTCTCCACTTACAGCAACTGTAGTAAGAGTTTCAAAGGTATTTGATGAAATAAATTTATTTGATAAATGTGATAAGAAAAAATCATAAATTTTTGCAAGTGATCCTGAATTAGAGTGACAGTTCATAGCTGGAATTTCCGCAAGTCGCCATTCAGCTGTATTTGCTGTTTTTGTTCTGTTTGCAGGATTAAGAAACGCAGTAATTAGATAATCATCTACATTTGTTGGATCACTGAAAGCTTTTCTTAGGCTTTCAGAACTAATTAGTTCAGCAATATTGTCATGATATGCTGAAGGCGTACCTATAAAACATTTAGTTTCAAGAGGACTATTCAGTAACTCCTCCAAGTTTTTACCGACTGATTTATTGGTCACTCGTTTTATTAATTCACCAACTAAAAAACCGATCGTTTTTGGATGATAACATATTTTTTCATCAGCTTTATGATATGGTTCTTGATTTGCCAACAGATCAACCACATAGTCCCATTTGTAAAAATCGGTTTCATCTATAGGCTGTCTCCATCCATACATCCCTGCTTGATGGGAGAGTAATGTTTTTACTTTTATATTTTCTTTTCCGCTATTCGCAAATTCAGGCCAGTAATCAGCAACATTTTTCTCTAAATCTAGTTTGTTTTCATCAATCAATTTAGCGACAATCATCGCAACAATACCCTTACTGGTTGAGTGGATATTTACTATTGTATTTTGGTCCCACTTGTTTTTTTTATCACGATCCCGATAGCCGCCATAAAGGTTTACCAAAACTTCCCCATTTTGATAAACGGCAAATGACGCACCCACCTCCTCATCATTTTCTAAGTTTTTCTTGAATAATTCGTAAGTGTTTTCGAACTTTTTATTAAACTCACCCAACGCTGTTATCTCATTTTCTGTGGTCATTTATAGTGTCATAAGGCTATTATTTATATATTCTGCAGTAGATTATATGACAGAGCAGAATAACAAAACATATTTAATAGGTTTTATACTGGCACTATCTGCTGGTTTGATATGGAGTTTTGGAGCTCCTACTGTTAGGTACATGGTAGATGCTCAGGTCTATCAATGGCATTACCTTTTTTATAGAGGTATAGTTGTAGCAACAATTTTGTTGATATATTTGATTTATAACGAAGGAATTTCTTTCTATCATAATTTTAATAGAGTTGGATCATCTGGTTTATTAGGTGGTATTGGTCTTGCTGCAGCTTTTATATTTTTTATTTTTGGAATGACTTATACCTCTGCGGCTACCACATTATTTATGATTGGCACGCAACCATTATTTGCAGGGCTCTTTGCATATATCTTTCTAAAAGAAAAAATTGGCATCACAACTGCGATCGCGTGTTTTGTATCTTTGTTTGGAATCTTTCTAATGGCTTATAATGACTGGTATGCAGGAACCTTTTTAGGTTGGGTATTTGGTTTATTCTGTTCTATTGGATTTGCAATATTTGCAACAACGCTCAGATGGCAACCAGACACACCTAAATTTACGACAATCATGATTGCTGGTATTGCCTGCTCGCTTTTTTCAATGATTATGATTGTTTTATTTGCTGACAGTTACTCAATGCCGTTACAAAATATTTTATTAAGTATGCTGCATGGAACTTTAGTTGGGATTGGACTTATACTTTTAAGTTTAGGTGCGCGCTATCTGCCTGCAGCAGAATTTATGTTACTTTCTTTAACAGAAGTTGTGGGAGGAGTAATTTGGTGTTGGATACCTTTATTTGGAGTAAACGAAGTACCCTCAAACATAACTTTAATGGGCGGCTTAGTAATTATTATTGCTATAAGTTTTTATGCTTTTGGCACTACAAAAAAAACTACACCGCCAACGCTATAGAAAAGTATGAGTGATATTGATAATGTTAGCTGGAATTATCCTACCCCAATATGGTTTGGTTTAGGCCGTTCCCTAGAGATTCCAAATGCTTTAGAAGCTCAAGGTATGCAAAATCCTTTAGTTGTTACCGATCCAGAATTTACCTCTAATAAAAACTTTATAAAAATTATTGAATTATTAAAAAATAATAAAATCAAACACTCAATTTTTTCAAATATAAAAGGAAATCCAACAGGTAAGAACGTAATGGATGGCGTTGAACACTTTTTATCTAACAATAATGATGGTGTAATAGCGATTGGTGGAGGCAGTTCTCTTGATGCCGGTAAAGCAATTGCATTTATGACGAAACAAAAGGAAAACCTGTGGTTTTTCGAAGATATTGGGGATAATTGGACAAGCGCAATTACAGATCAACTTCCAAAAGTAATTGCGATGCCAACTACGGCTGGGACGGGTTCTGAAACTGGTCGTGCTTCACTTATTTTGGACGAAAGTGATAAAACAAAAAAAATAATATTTCATCCCTCGTTCTTACCAGACCTTGTAATACTTGATCCAAATTTAACTTTATCTCTTCCACCTCATCTCACAGCGGCAACAGGTATGGATGCTTTAGCTCACTGTTTAGAGGCATACTGTGCTAGAGGTTTTCATCCTATGGCGGATGGTATTGCACTAGAAGGAATAAAGAACGTGAAAGATAGTCTTCTAAGTGCTTATAAAAATCCAGATGATATATTTGCAAGATCAAAAATGTTAGTAACATCATCAATGGGATCAACTGCATTTCAAAAAGGATTAGGAGCAATACATTCTCTTTCACATCCTATAAATGCAGTGAACGATATTCATCATGGTCTTTCGAATGCAATATTTATGCCATATGTACTTAAATTTAATGAACCAATTATAAAACAGAGGATACAACTGTTAACAAAATACTTAGAATTAGAAAATTCAACATTTGATGGATTTCTGTCGTGGATATTGAAGCTAAGAGATGAACTCGCTATCCCTCATACACTGAAGGAGCTTAATCAAGAATTTGATTTTGAGCTACTTAGTGAAATGGCTTTGAAAGATCCATCCACTGGACCAAACCCACGTGATATAAGTTTTGATGAAATGAAGCAACTTTACATTAACTCATATGAGGGTATTCTATAAGCATGATCAAAACAGAAAAACTAGTTTATGGTTCTGCTAATTCTAGTGTGCAATTTGAAGGTTCAATAAGTTATGAAGATAGTTTTGATACACCAAGACCAGGAGTGCTTGTATGTCATGCTTATGGAGGCCATTCTGATTTTGATATTAAGAAATCAGAACAACTTGCTGAGCTTGGGTACTTTGCATTTGCTATGGATTTATATGGACAGGGAAGAAGAGGTTCAAATCCCCAAGAGTCAATGGAGTTGATGAATGAATTTAATTCTGACCGAGTATTGCTTCAACAAAGAATGATCCATGCTTTTGAGACTCTCAAGAATTTTGACAAAGTTGACGAAAACAAAACTGGAGCAATTGGATTTTGTTTTGGAGGAAAATGTGCACTTGATTTGGCTAGGGCAGGTGAGGATGTTAAAGGAGTTGTTAGTTTTCATGGATTATATGACGCACCAACGGCAAGTTCAGGAAAGCAATTAAAAGGAACAATAAAAATTGACTCATCGATTTTAATTCTACATGGATACGATGATCCTATGGCCACTCCACAAAATATGATTGATTTAGCTGATGAATTAAATTCAAAAAAAGCAAATTGGCAAATTCATGCTTACGGCAATGTAGGACATGCTTTTACAAATCCTGAAGCTAATGATCGAAACTCAGGATTATTTTACGATGCACATGCCGATCAGCATTCATGGCGAGAGATGTCTAATTTCTTTGAAAAAATTTTTTCTTGAAATTATTATTCGGACTTCCAATTGATATTTTTCATTGAATTAAGATAATTTTTAAATTCTTTTATCAATTCTGAGCTTGGTTTTACTGTTTTTAGTCTTTTATCGTTCTCTGTTTTCTCTAAATGTATGAAACCTCTATCACAAGCCTCATTAATCATCATAGATGACTTAGGCCGAGATGTATGAAAGAGCTTTGTCTTTAATTCTTCAACACATAGCTTTTCTTTATTTTGATGGGCTGACATTACAAGGAGCATCATATGATAATGAGACGGAGTTTTTCTAAAAAAATGCTTACTTGAGCGATGTGAGGTTCCCATTTGTTCTTCCCAAAATCTGAGGAGTGAATTTGTTGCGCTCATGGGAAAAAATTTTACAGCAAAAAGATCAATCGTCTAATTAAATTTTCAAAAAAATCGATAGATTTCTTTTGTCGTTATTGAATATTCGTAATGGTGATATCCTCCGATTCTATCGGCAAAATTGCCATCGTACCATCATCCGCTAATGTCCAATTGTCTGGACGTACCTCATTAACACCTCTCACAAAAATTATTTTCGCAATGAAATTTTGAGGAGCTGGTGTCAAATGATAGAATATTAGCTCCTTGACATTAGCTTCATTGGCAGCTTGGGCGGCCTCAATCGGAGAGGCATGATAATCCTGAATATCATAAAAGACAGTAGATAATAAGGGGTTTGTATCTTCTGAAATTTCTTCTAATCTTCCTATCATATTATGAGACAGAGCGTCATGAAACAGAAGGTCTGCATTTTTAGACTGTTTAACTAAGTTTTCACTGTAGTCGGTATCACCGCTTATTACTATTGACCTGCCCTTGTAATCAAAACGATAGCCTAGTGAAGGATCAACTGGAAAATGCTCAACTTCAAAAGCTGTTATCTTAAGTTTACCATCATCATAAATAACTGGGTCATTTAAATTAATTATTGTTGTATCAAAACCAGCAAAGTCAGAAGGTGCTACTTCTTCTCCATGATGAAGAGTTCTCCACTCAGTATCTAGCTCATAAGCTTTTGTTATTCCCTCAGTAACGAGATTGGTACCCAATGGCCCATACACCGGAAGTTTTTTACCTCTATTTTGAGTTACCCATGAATAGAGGTGAAAGTCAGCTAAATCAGAAATATGATCTGAATGTAAGTGAGTTAATAAAACTGCATCTAAGTTACCAAGATTAATACTCCAATTTGTAAGGTTTTGCCTGCTACCATCCCCAGTATCAACCACAAACATATGATCGGGAGTTTTTATCATAATACAGGGCTCCGCCCTTCCTTTACCCGGTAAAGGCCCTCGTGATCCACAGACAAGACCAATAATATAATCACCATCAAAAGTTACTAATTTATCCTGATTATTCCATTGTCTATTAAAATCAAAATCTATCAAAACATTTTGAACAGTAGCAGTTCTTATTCCAACAACTGCAATAATTAATATTAAAATTGCAGCTATCAAAAAAAAATAAATTTTTTTCATATTTAATTACTAGACATTCTTTTTGATGTAACGAGCAACAAAATAATAAGTAATATTTCAATTATAATAAATTGAGTTGCAAAGGTTGCATCATGTGCTAACCATGAGATCACTCTAAATAAAGCAGTAACACCCAAAAGCATCGCGGGCGCGTAAAACCAAATACTTCTTAAGGTATAAACTGCAAGTATCATCATCACCCCAATACAAAAAAAATAGCTTCCTACATCACCAATTAGACTACTTCGACCTAATCCTTCAGGAATTTCTAATATACCAAAGTTAGCTCCGGCAATGTAAGGAGAAATCGCCCAGAGTAGGCCAATTGTAATGAACAAGATCCCATTAATAGTATTTAAAATAACTAAAAATTTATTCATAATCTTTCCCCTTTAGTATTATTAAATAATGTTTATTCTTAATATAATCAAGAATAAGGTTAGTGATGGAAGTCAAAAATAAGGTTTATCCCAGTAAAGATCAGATGAGAGGTTTCTTTGGAAATACGAATGATAATGAGCCAATCTATATGGTTAATTTATTAAAGTTTAAAGATAAAGCTGAATATAAGGATGGAAGAAAAACAAATTTGACTGGCAGAGAAGCATACAAAATCTATGCAGAATTTGTTAAGAACCATTTACAAAATATTGGTGGCGATCTTATTTTACACACAGACGTGACGCGCATGGCAGTTGGGGAAGTTGAAGAATTATGGGATGTAGTTGCTATAGCTAAATGGCCTTCCAGACAAATTATGGGTGAAAACATGATGCCTAATGACCCAAAGTATCTTGAAGCTTATCAGCATCGTGAGGCTGGATTAGAAGGTCAATTAAATATTGAAACAAAAGACATTAATGATTGAATTATATACTTCACCTACACCGAATGGATATAAGATTTCAGTAGCTCTTGAAGAGCTTGAAATACCTTACAATGTTCATGTTGTGAATTTACAAGCTGGTGATCAGAAAAAACCTGAATTTTTAGCCATGAATCCCAATGGACGCATCCCTGTAATAGTTGATACTGAAAATGATAACCTTTCAATAATGGAAAGTGGTGCGCAACTTATTTATTTAGCTGAGAAAGCAGGCAAACTATTGCCTACAGAGTCAATTGCTCGTTCAAAAGTCATTCAGTGGTTAATGTTTCAAATGGGAGGGATTGGTCCGATGATGGGGCAGGCCAATGTTTTCTTTCGTTATTGGCCAGGAGAAAAAATACAACCAGCAATTGATCGTTATCAAAACGAAGGAAGACGCTTGTTTGAAGTTATGGAGACACGTTTAAAAGATAATGAGTATCTCGCTGATGATTTTAGTATAGCTGATATTGCAAATTGGTGTTGGGTAAGAACATATAAATGGTCAGGTGTGAATATCGACGGTCTTGAAGGTGTAAAGAGATGGATGCAGATGATGGAAGATAGACCGGCCTGCAAAAAAGGTGTTGCAGTACCAATTGATATTATGGAGTTGATGAGAAATATGAAACAGTCAAAAGATCTAACCGATACCGGTTCAAAAATAATCCAGAAGTAGGAGAATAAAGATGAGTTTACCAAATCCATTAGTTGTTCTTGGCGGCGTCGGCTCACCATATACACGTAAGATGCTCTCATATCTTAGGTATAAACGTATTCCTCATAAAATGATTTGGGGAGACCCTTCAAAATATCTTGATAAAGAGGGTATTGAAAAGCCCAAGCCTGGATTACTCCCAACATTTGTTCTACCTGATGAAAATGGAAATTTAAAAGCTGTAACTGACTCCACTCCATTAATTAGAAGAATTGATAAAGAGGTTAGTGAGCGAAGTACTATTCCTTCTGATCCTGCACTTGCGTTTATAAATTATTTAATTGAAGATTTTGCTGATGAGTGGGGGACGAAATATATGTTTCATTATAGATGGCATGATCAAAAAGATGCTGAAAATGCAGGAACAATTTTACCTCTTCAAACCGTAGGAATGATGCCAAATGAAATGCTAGATAATTTAAAGGGAATGATAAGCAAAAGGCAGATAGACAGGTTATGGGTAGTGGGTTCCAACAACGATACAGCTCCTATCATAGATGCAAGTTTCAGACGTTTATTGGGTATACTTGAGAAACATTTCACATCAACGCCTTATTTGATAAGCAATAGACCCTCATCAAGCGATTTTGCAATGTATGGTCAACTGTCTCAACTTGTAAACTTTGATCCCACGCCAAGAGAAATTTGTCATGAAGTATCTCTAAGGACAGTCGCGTGGGTTGGTTTAATTGAAGATCAATCTGGTATTGAGGTAGATGATGAACAATGGGGATCAATTGATACTTTACCGTCAACGGTTAAGGAATTACTTGCAGAAATCGGTAAGGGTTATATGCCTGCACAGCTAGCAAACGCTAAAGCAATAGAAAATGGAGATAAAGAATGGCAAACAGAGATTGATGGATGTCTGTGGAAACAAAAATCATTTCCTTACCAGGCAAAGTGTTTAAAGTGGCTTAACGAAGAATACAAAATGCTTGAAGATAATGATCAGAAAAAAGTAAATGATCTTCTTGAAGACACTGGATGTGAAAGGTTAATATTTGAGATATGAAAGTAGATTTATATTTCTCCTTTAGAAGTCCATACTCTTATTTAATCTTACCGCGTATCGTTTTGTTAAGAGATAAGTACGGCGTAGATATAAATTTTAAACAAGTCTACCCGTTAGCAATAAGAGAGCCAGAATTCTTTAAAGGTAAGAACTTATTTACATATTTTCTTCTAAAACGGTTTGATTATTTTTTACAGGCAAAAAAACTCGGTATGGTATTTAAAAAACCAAATCCAGATCCAATAAAACAAAATATGCTAACCGGTAAAATTTCTGATGATCAGCCACGTATATTTAAGTTATGTCATTACTGTCAAGCAATAGAAAAAGATAGACAACTTGATTTTGCCGTAGAAGTTTCAAGTAAGATTTGGAGTGGTATGAAAAATTGGAATTCTGATGATTCAATTTCTGAGTCATCATCAAAATTAGGCTTAAATCATCATGATATTGAAAAAAAACGAACAGAGGCTGAGCAAAGCTTAATTGATGAAATAAAGTTAAACCAAAAGGAACAATTAGAAGCAGGTCATCATGGAGTTCCATTAACAGTCTATAAAGACAAGTTTTTCTTTGGGCAAGACCGATTTAATGATCTTTTAAGATCATTAAAAAAAGATGGACTTGAGCAATAGTATATTTAACGAATTGTCTTAACTTTTATTGAGCTGAAATCCCTCTTATCCTCTCAGATCTTCTCCTTAACAACTCAGTCACAATCAGGATTAATGTTGAAAGCACAATTAAGCATGTAGCAACAGCCATGATCGTCGGGCTGAGCTGCTCTCTCAAACCAGTCCACATTTGAAGTGGGATAGTTGTAAGATTTCTATCTCCTCCTGCCACGAATAGAATTACGACAATTTCATCAAAAGAAGTTACAAATGCAAATAAAGCACCAGAGATTATGCCAGGGGTTATTAGAGGTAATGTAATTTTAAAAAAAGTATTGGTTGGCGTGCTGCCAAGACTTGATGCTGCACGCGTAATACTGTCATCAAATCCGCTTAAGGTTGCGGTAACTGTTATTACAACAAACGGCGTACCTAAGATGATATGAGCAATGACGATACCAGGAAAAGTTGCAGCTAACCCTAATTTTGCAAGTGAAAAGAATATTGCTGAGCCAGAAATAATTAGTGGAATAATCATTGGTGAAATTAATACACTCATGATTAATTGTTTGTAAGGCATGTAACGACTGCTAAGACCTAGTGCCGCAACAGTTCCAAGTACGGTTGCTCCAATTGTTGAGAAAAAAGCGTAATAAACACTGTTTCGAGCTGCTATTCCCCAAGGATTTTTTGTTCCATAAATCATATCTTCATACCACCTTAGTGAGAAAGCTTCTGGCTGCAATGCAAGCATACCGTCAGAAAAGTGGATATATTGCTCAGCATTGAATGATAGTGGTATGATCACAAAAAGAGGCGCAATCAAAAATACGAAAACTGCAGTACAAATTACTAAATAAGAATAGTGCCAAACTCTGTATCTCATTTCTGTATATTTTGGTAATGCCATATTATCCAAGCCTCATGTTATCTATGCCTACAATCTTGTTGTACAGCCAGTATACCACTAGCACTGCTATTAAAAGAACTGTTGCCATCGCCGTTGCAAGAGACCAGTCTAGTGATTGCTGCATGTGATATGCTATTCTATTACTAATTAAAATTCCTTTCGCTCCACCAACCAATGCAGGTGTTATGTAATAACCAATCGCTAAAACAAATACTAAAATTGATCCTGCACTAATTCCCGCGTATGTCAGAGGAAAATATATTTTTCTAAAAGCGTGAAAAGGTGTTGCACCCATTGACGTTGCAGCACGCATCAAACTTGGTGAAATTGTTTTCATTACACTATAAAGAGGCAAAACCATGAATGGCAACAGGATTTGTGTCATTGCAATGAATGTGCCTGTCATATTATACATGAGCTCAAGTCTCGATTCATCTGCAACAAATCCAAGCGAAACTAAAGTATCATTTAACACTCCTTGTTTTTGTAATAGAACCATCCAACTGGATGTTCTAACAAGCAGTGATGTCCAGAAGGGCAAAAGGACGCAGATCATCAATAGATTTGAATAACGTGTCGGTAAGACTGAAAGCAAGTGTGAAATTGGGTAAGCTAAAATAAAGCAGCAGAAAGTTACTCCAACGGCAACAAATATCGTTCTCAGCCACAAGGTTACATTAATTCTAAGCTTTTCAGGAATCCTTTCAATTGAGCCATCAAACTTTTGTTCATAATCAAATGTCGTTAAATATTTTCGAAAATGATAAGCGTCAGTTCCTCTCTTTAATGCCTGCCAATATTCAATGTCACCCCATTTTTTATGTACATCAATGAATTGATCTAAAAAGTTAGCATTTTCATCAAAGTTTTTAAGTTTACGTGACGTCTTTTTAATTAGACTTGTAAAGCCACCTTTTTCATAGTTTAGACGAGTTGCAATCTTACCGTGGTATTTATTTTCTACAGCAGTTTTTAATTCATAATAAAATGTTGATGTTACATCCTCGCCAGGCATCTCACTGCCATCCCATGTTTGCATGACCTCATGCGTTTCTGTAAGAAATGAGTTCATTTCAGCGTTATCAATACTACGCCCCAACATCTGAAAAATAGGAATTACATATGCAAATACAATGAAGAACAGAAGTGGCGCGGCCAGCAGAAAAGCTGTTGTTCTGCGCCTTCTCTCAACTTTTTTGAGTTTGACGGATAGAAGCTCTCCATCCGAGGTTCTTATTTCGGCAGTCATATTTAAAAGGATACTTAATTTGAGGTACTTGGGCAACCCATAGGTTGCCCAAGTTTAAACCTTATAGGTTAGCTTTCCAAGCTTCCCAAGCGTCGTTGATTTCAGTGTTGTTATCAGCGTACCACTCAGGGTTCATAAGTACGTAGTTCTCAGTATTTGCTGGAGCAGTAGGCATGTGAGGCATAATCTCAACAGCACCTGCTTGCTCAGAATAGAACCACGGCTCATCAGCCATGATCACATCAAGAGATGAGATACGGAAAGGAGCGTAAGCAATGTGCTTAGCACTTCCAGCTAAACCTTCAGAACTAGTGAAGTACTGAAGAGCTTTCATAGCTTCTTCTTGGTTTGGTCCACCTTTAACAAGTACGAAGTACTCATAATCGAGGATCTGACCATCCCATACCATTTTCATTGGTGAACCTTCGTTCACAATGGCATTGAAGTGACGTCCATTCCATCCAGTAGCCATGATAGCTTCACCAGATACTAACTGCTCAGGTGGTTGTGCACCAGCTGACCAGAAAATGCATCCACCGTTAGGGTTTGTGCAAAGATCTGTAAGCTTATCAAGGGCTCTATCAATTCCGTTATCTTCCATGTAGTCATACACATCAGATGCAGGAACACCATCAGCAACTAGAGCAAACTCTAAGTTTGACATAGCTGAAGAGTAGATAGATCTTACTCCTGGATATTTATCTGGGTTAAAGAAGTCTTCCATAGTACTAGGATAGCTTCCGTCAAAATTTACATTGTCAGTGTTATAAGCGTAGTTCCATGAATAAAGAATGTTACCCACAGCACAATCACTAGGCATTGGAGCAAAGAAATCGTCACTTGCTTTCATACCGTTAACACCAGCAGGGAAGTCGTTATCGAAATCGAATTCTACAAACAATCCTTCGTCACAACCGATAATTGTATCACGTGCATACACATCGATAATGTCCCAAGTAATCGCTCCAGACTCGACCTGAGCTTTAATTTCACTCAAACCTCCACTGTAGTCGATCCAGTTTACTTGGACGCCACTCATTTCCTGATATGGGTCCCCGTAACCTAGCTTTTGACTTTCTGTATAAGCGCCTCCCCATGACACCACGTTTACTTCCGCAGCTGTAGCCATAGATGGAGCCACCAATAAAGCAGCCAAAGAGATTAGTTTAGTTAATCTAGACATGATTAATCGTCTCCTTTTTTTATATAAAGAAATATTACACAAGGCCTTGAGCAAAAACGCAACAAAAAAAAAGATTATTTTTCAATAAATTAATGTTGAATCTACATGTAGTATCAAAGGATTAGTAATCTAGAGCTCTGCAGTCATGAGATGACCAACCAAGGTCTAATTTATCGCCGACGTTAAGCTTTAAATCACTACTCGCGTTTGGAACTTTTAAAATAAAGTCGTCATTACCAAGAAGATTTACACGCACCCTGGTATGATCTCCATGATAGATAATTTCGCGGATCTCACTTGTGAATTTATTTTCAAGTTGTTCATTTGGGTCAATACTCACTCGCTCAGGTCTTAGAGAAATTCTGGATTTTTCACCAGAAGAGCTCACAGCAATAGGATTAGCAACAATAGTTTCACCAGAATCAGTTTCAATCTTTGCTGAACCAGATGCAATTTCTTTTACAGTTCCAGTGAAAGTATTATTTTCTCCAATAAAGCTTGCAACAAATGAATTCACTGGCGTTTCATATAATTCATTTGGACCAGAAAGCTGTTGAACCTTACCGTCGTTAAACACGGCAATTCGGTTTGACATGGTCAATGCTTCACCTTGATCGTGCGTAACATAAACAACAGTCACCCCTAATGACTCGTGAATATGCTTTAATTCATACTGCATACTCTCACGAAGATTTTTATCAAGAGCTCCAAGAGGCTCATCCATTAATACAAGTTTTGGATCAAACACAAGCGCGCGAGCAACAGCAACTCTCTGTTGCTGACCGCCAGATAGTTGAGCGGGCATCCTGTTTTCAAAACCTGTTAATGAAACCATTTTCAAAGTTTTATTAATTCTCTCTTCAATTTCTGATTTATCTACTTTTCTTACTTTAAGAGGAAAAGCCAAATTTTCATAAACTGATAAATGCGGAAACAAAGCATAATTTTGAAAGACCATGCCGATGCCACGTTTATGAGGTGGGATATTGTTTATTGGACGTCCATCAAAATATATCTCTCCATTCGTTGGAGTTTCAAAACCAGCAAGCATCATGAGAGTTGTTGTTTTGCCAGAACCAGATGGCCCAAGTAAGGTAAGAAACTCACCTTCTGCAATATCTAAGTCGAGTCCTTTAACTACAAGCTCTTTTCCATCATAACTTTTATCGACTTGTTCAAATTTAACAAAATCAGACTTTTTTGAATTCATGTCGGTAAGACTAAGGTAAAAATAGTTGGGAATCTAGGAATTTTTACACTAAATTAAGGCTGACCTTATTACAAAAATAGATCAGTATTTAAAAAGAAAGACTCTAACTTATGAAAAAATACCAGCACTATATAAACGGTGAATGGACCGATGCCTCAAGTAAAGACCTTATTCCAGTTATTAATCCTGCGAATGAAGAGGTCATTGGTGAGGTAACTTGTGCAAAGGATGAAGATATTAATCAAGCGGTAGAGTCTGCTAAAAAAGCATATGAGTCTCGAATTCTTGTAGATATGAATCCGATGGAACGAGCAAAACTTATGAGACGCATTGCAGATGAGCTTCGCAAAGTCAGTAAAGAAGGTGGGGCATTACTTTGTGCAGAAAATGGGAAACTACTTGCTGCTTCTGAATATGAGTTTGTTGATGCAGCAAACTACTTTGATTACTACAGTGGCTTAACAGATAAAATCGAAGGTCAAACTATTCCTGTAAACAGTCAGGTTATGGATTATACAGTTTATGAACCTTACGGTGTGTCAGGACATATTGTTCCTTGGAACTTTCCCATTGCAATGATCGCTCGTTCTTTGGCATGTTCGTTTGCAGCGGGAAATTCTACAGTCATTAAACCTGCAGAATTAACACCTTTGGCAACCACTTCTTATTTTGCCCAAGCAATTCATAATGCTGAAGTTCCAAAAGGCTTAATAAACATAGTCACGGGTTATGGAGGCGAAGCTGGAGCTGCGCTAACTGCTCATCCGGACGTTGCTCAAATAACTTTTACCGGATCTGTAAAAACTGGAAAAGCAATTTTACATGCTGCCGCTGAAAGAGCTGTGCCTGCTGTTGTTGAGTTGGGAGGAAAATCTGCTGCTGTTGTTTTACCAGATGCGGATATTGATAAAGTTGTCAATGCAACCAAGGTTGGAATTTTTAGCCAAGCTGGACAAATTTGTTCTGCAATGTCGAGAATGATAGTCCATAAATCTATTAAGGATGAAGTGCTCGAGAAATTATCAAAGTTAGCAGCTTCAATAAAAGTAGGCCCTGGTGATGAAGAAGGTGTTGACCTAACACCTGTAATATCTGAGGAACAACTCCAAAAAGTAGAAAATTACGCCCGTTCAGGTTTACAAGCTGGCGCTAAAGCAGTCTCAGGTGGTAACAGAGTAGATAGAAAAGGTTTCTTCTTTGAACCCACAATTTATTCAGATGTTAAGCCCGATATGACAATTGCACAGGAAGAAATTTTTGGACCATTCTTATCTGTTTTAGATTATGAAGATCATGAAGAAGCAATCCATATTGCAAATGACACAGATTATGGTTTAGCGGCTGGTGTGTTTACTAAAGATGTTGACATGGCTACAAAAACAGCTTCACGTTTAAATGGTGGTCAAGTTTATGTGAATAGTTGGTTCACAGGAAGTATCGCAACTCCATTTGGAGGTTATAAACAGTCAGGTTACAGTCGTGAGAAAGGTCAACAAGCAATTAAAAGCTACCTGCAGCTGAAGAACGTGGGAATACAACTTTAAATATTAATCGTTATCTCGAAGACCGGCCCCAGCCCCAGTTTGTTTTGATTGTTCTGTTTCCTCAACAAAGGTCTCTGTTGACATTTCATATAGTTCATTCCAAGTTTTGCTGGAAAAACTATCTTCATTTTCTAAAATATTAATTTTCACTGTATTAGCTT
>CABYZG010000003.1 GCA_902523455.1 uncultured Pelagibacteraceae bacterium | reverse complement strand
ATTTAACTCTTTTACGGTTCCCTTATATTCTAATGTTACTAGTGAGGTATGTAATGAAAATGAAATTGCTAGTTTATTAATAGATCAGATAATTTCTAAAGTAAGATGGCGAGAAATAGTTGAGAATATGATAAAAGATGGAGTTCAAAATTTTATTGAAATAGGACCAGGAAATATTCTGACTAATTTAGTTAAGAGAGCATCTAAAGATCTAGCAGCTATTTCAATAAGTAAGTTAGAAGATTTTGAAAAATTAGAAAATATAAAATTATGAAAAACGTATTAATTACTGGAGCAACCGGAGGCATTGGACAGACTTTAGTGAAAGTATTCCATGAAAATGGGTATAGTGTATGTGCAACTGGAACCAATGTTGAGAAGCTTAATTTGCTTGAGAAAAAATATGACAAACGCTTTAAAAGTATACAATGTGACCTTTCAGATAATGATCAAATTAAAGTGGGGTAGGATTGTAAATATCTCTTCGGATGCAGCTAAAATAGGTAATCCTGGACAGTCTAATTATGCAGCTTCGAAATCTGCTATTGAAGGTCTTACAAGGACAATAGCAAATGAAGTGGCTTCAAGAGGAATAACAGTAAATTGCGTAGCCCCAGGATTTGTAAAAACTGAAATTCTTGATTCAGTTGATAAAAAAAGACTAAGCATGATGGAGGAAAAAATACCGCTAGGCAGAATAGGTGATGTTGATGAAATAGCCTCTGTTGTTTATTTTCTTTCTTCAGAAGAATCGTCATATATTACAGGTCAAGTGCTTCATGTTAATGGTGGCTTGACAATGTGATGCATATCGTAATAAATATGAAAAAACATACTTAGGAGTATATATGAGTGACGTTGCAGAAAAAGTAAAAAAAATTATAGCTGAACACCTTGGCATAGATGATATGGGAAAGATTACTGAAGATGCAAAATTTATTGACGATCTCGGGGCAGATAGCTTGGACACTGTAGAGTTGGTTATGGCATTTGAAGAGGCTTTTGATGTGGAAATTCCTGATGAGAAAGCTGAAACAATACTTACTGTGGGTGATGCAATTTCGCATTTAGAGACAAAATAATTTACAAAAATGAAAAGAGTTGTAGTTACTGGCATGGGGTTAGTGACTCCACTTGGTTGTGGAACAGACATAAATTGGAAAAACCTAATTTCAGGAGTTTCTGGTGCAAAAAAAATAAGCAAATTTGATGTCAATAATTATAAGTGTCAAGTTGCTTGTGAAGTCCCCACAAACAGCGAAATGGCAGGCTCATTTGTTGCAGATGAATGGATAGACAAAAAAGAAATAAAAAAGTTAGACGAATTCATAAAGTATTCTTTAGCTGCTGGTGAAGAGGCTTTTCAGCAAAGTAAATTAATGAGCATTGAAGACCCTGTTTCTTTTCGTTCTGGATGTATTATAGGTTCGGGTATGGGAGGCCTTCCTGGAATTGAAGATACGTCTTTGTCTTTCAATAACGGAAAAAAAATAAGTCCCTTTTTTATAACTGGTAGAATTATCAACATGTCTGCAGGCTATTTGTCTATTAAATATAATCTTAAAGGTCCAAACTATTCAACTGTATCTGCCTGTGCTTCATCTGCTCATGCTATAGGAGAATCGTTTCGATTAATACAGCATGGTCAGGCAGATATAATGATGACTGGAGGTACTGAAGCAACAATAAGCCCAATTGGAATTGAGGGCTTTACTGCATGTAAAGCACTTAGCACTAAGTATAATGAAAGCCCGCAAAAAGCATCCAGGCCATTTGATGAAGCACGTGATGGATTTGTAATGGGTGAGGGATCAGCAGTTCTTATCTTAGAAGAAATGGAACATGCGCTCCGTCGCAATGCGAGTATATTAGCTGAGATCAGTGGATATGGTATGTCGTCTGATGCTTATCATTATACGTTGCCTGAACCATCAGGGGATGGAGCATATAGAGCAATGAAAAATGCACTAGATGATGCAAAAATCACTTCAGATAAAGTAGATTACATTAATGCTCATGGAACTTCTACACCATCAGGTGACAAAGTTGAAGCTTTAGCCATTGAGCGAATATTTGAGAGCTGTAAAAGAAAAATTAAAGTTTCTTCAACAAAATCTCAAATAGGACACTTATTAGGTGCAGCCGGCGGCGTTGAAGCAGTGTATTCTATTTTATGTATAAACAATAAAAGATTACCTCATACCTTGAATTTAGAAAATGCTATCGAGACAAAAAAAATTGATTTTATTGCAGAAAAGGCAATAGATCATGATACAAATTATATCTTATCTAATTCTTTTGGTTTTGGAGGAACAAATGTTTCTCTTGTTTTAGAAAAGTTTAATGAAAGCAAATTATAGTAAAAGAATTGTCATTGTAATTTCATCTCCATCGGGAGCTGGAAAAACCTCAGTTTGTCATAAGTTAATTGAGAGAGATAAAAGCATCGCATTATCCATATCAGATACAACAAGACCTGCTAGAGATAATGAAAAAGATGGAGTAGATTATAATTTTATAAATGAGGAAGAGTTTAAGAGTAGGATTAAAAATAAAAGTTATATTGAGTATGCTAATGTATTTGGAAATTTTTATGGATCTCAATATAAAAACATAACAGATCATTTTGAAAATGGTAGGGATATTTTATTTGATATTGATTGGCAAGGGGCTAAACAATTAAAAAATTCATCATTCGTAAATATCGTTTCTATATTCATTATTCCCCCTTCAAAGGATGCAATTTATCAGAGACTAAAATTGAGAGCTAAAACATCTGGCGACAATCAAATGGCGATTGAAAAGAGAATGAAAAAGTACGAAACAGAGATGGCCCATAAAAATGATTACGATTATATTGTTATTAATGAAAAATTAGAAATATGCGTTGATGAAATAGAGTCAATTATTAGTAAAAAAAGAAAAAATTTAGCTAATTAATTTAACTAGTGCACAGTAATTTGAAACAGACAAATTTTCAGGTCGTAAGTTTTCATCAATATCAAGTTTGGTAAGTAATTGTTTATATTCTTTAAGAGTATTTTTAATTTTTTTTCTTCTACTACTAAAAGATTGTTCTAATAAATTTTCAAGATTACTGATATTAATTTTATTATAATTGTTAATGGGTTTAAGCTGAATAATTGCTCCATCAACTTTTGGCTTCGGTGTAAATATTGATGCAGGTGCATTGAGCAATTTTTTTACATTACATCGTGATTGCACCAAAACAGACAACCGACCATACTTTTTATTATTATGACTTGCAATAATTCTATCAGCTACTTCTTTTTGGAACATTAAGATCATTTTATCAAAAAAAGAAGGCCATTCATTATCGCTGATCCAAATAGTAAGAAGTTTTGTTGAAATATTGAAAGGTAAATTACCATATATAATGACTTTTTCTTTTATATTTTTAAAAATGCTATAATCAAAAGACAAGGCATCGTCATTTATAATGTAAATGTTTTTTATTTTTTCATATTTTAATTTGAGTTGGATGGCTAAATCATTATCCTTTTCAATGAGAAAAAGTTTTTTAAATTTTCTTTTTAATAAATGCTTGGTTAACGCTCCTTTTCCAGGTCCAATTTCAATAATTACATTATTTTTTGATGATTCAATATAAGTATTCATTTTTAACAGAAAATTATTATCAGTGATAAAATTTTGTCCTAATGATTTCTTTGCGCGAGTTCTATTTATATTCAACAGTCGCCTCATTCATCATATCACGTAATAATTTACTACTTTGTAAGTCTAGTTGCCTTTGGATTACTAAGTTTTCAGCTTGTTTACTAGATAAACCTGGGTTTTTACCTACCAATTCACTAATTTCCAAATCACTTACAGACGTATATCTATAAAACAAGCCATTAATTAGTTTATTCCAAACTAATTCATTATATAAAAGTTCCTTAAATTCTTGGTAATTAATCTTATTTTCCTCAAGCAAACTAAGCATCTTACCCTGATTTATCTTATTTCTTTTAAAATAATTTTCCTCAAATTGTCTATATTCATCATCTTCAGCTTTAATTTCATATTCATTAATCTTTATAAGCTTTACTTTTTCACGTATTAATTCATCAACTACATTATTTACCATTAATTGGGTGTTCTGAGCATTTAGATTCATATCTTGGATAATTGCTGTAAGTTTTAATCTCTGAATGATATCATATGATGTAATAATATCCTCATTCACTAATACTGCAATTTTATGCTCAATTTTATCGCCTGCTATAATACTATATGGTATCAAAAGAATGAATAATATAACTAGCAATGATTTATAAATGTTTATAAACATATTAATTTATCAAAGGGCCGAAAACTTTGCTTTTGCCATAATTTCTTGTTGATCCAAACGGTTTCAATACAACAGTAAAACTATAACCGTCACTTTCCCTTATATCTCTATCAATTGTTAAATCTCTGTAATAGTTTAAATCTACACCAAGACAATTATCTTCGTATAGAAATCCGTATTGATATCCGATGTTTTTATTTGTATCTAAATCTTTTGTACCAGTAAACTTAAGGAAGAAATTTTTTTTAAAATTGTATTCACCACCAACAGCAACCTGTTCATTAATTGTAGAATATTTTCCGGAAGTGTAATCGTAATCAATTTTAAATTTAAGATCATATATTTCAGAATATGTATTCATACTTATAGATTTTATATCAATATCTTTTCTGTCAACAACTATTGTGTTACTAAAATAATTGTTATTTATTGAGGCGTCTGAGGAAAAGTAATAATCTGAGAGCTCTTCAGTTGCATCTGATTTATTTTTATTAAGTCTAAAACTTTGTCCAAAAGTTAATTTTACGTTCTTGTCTAAGTTATTATCTAAAAACCATTCTATACCGTAATTTATTCTTGGACCACTTTCCCATTCTTTTATTGATATTGCTCGATTAGTTGAAAATAGGTTACTATTAGAAATTGTTTGAGCTTCGGTATAATTATTGTATGGAGCTATTATAGGCACAATAATAGGTGTTAGCGTTTGATTAAAATTTTTAGCTGACTTTAATAATGGTAAACTTATAGCGCTGCTTACTTGAGGATAAAACCTTATATTATCAGTATCTCGAGCTAATTTACTGTCAATTGAGATTGAAACAACTCTAAGATTTGCTTTGTTTTCAAAAATAAGTCCATTTTCTTTGTTAATTAGATTTTTGTTCCAGTTTATCTGAGATGCTGCAAGTGTTGTATAGTTATCATTTAAATCTTTATTAAAGTCAAATTGATTGTCTAAGGAGAGATGTCCATTAAAAATATTATCATCAATATTATTAATGTTATATACGATTTTTGGATATTCATACTCCCATTGCTCGCCATCCTGTATTGCTAGATGTTTATAGCCTTTACTATCCAGCGAAAAAAAACGATTCTCAGTAGACATTTCAAAGCTAAGTCCAGACTTTAAAACAGTTAATTTATTAATTTTATTTTTTCTCATATAAGTATCATTATTACTAGTTTGTAAAAATACATTTAGCGTACCGTAAGGATTGCTCAAATTGCCATCAAAAAATAAATGATTACTCGTACCACTTTTGTCATCATTATCATCTATACTTGCATCTATGTTAAAAAATCCTCGATCGTTTAGTTGCCGATAATTTAGTGAGTAAAAATTGTTACTTTTAGAGTGAATAGTTGGTGTAAATGTTAAGTCTAAATTACTTTTAATGTTATAAAATATTGGTATTGAAAAAGTATCACCCAAATTTTGATCAGTTTCAACGGTCGGCATTAAAAATCCAGATCTTTTATTAACGGAGGGGTCTGGATGAGAAAAATACGGCAAATAAAATACAGGAATATTAAATAAATGTATTCGCGCATGATCGTAATGAATTGTTTTAGTTTTATTATCTTGGAAAATTTTATTAGCTTTCAATTTCCATCCAGGACAGTTTTTGATTAGATAATCGTTTTCCAAACATGGTGTGTATTCAGCCTCTTCAAGACTTGTAATGTTATCTTTTTTTACTAAACTTGCACCAACAATACGTGAATTATCATCAAGTCTAGTTCTTACATGAATTCCTTTTAAATTTTTAATTTCATCATCTGATTCTAGTTTTTCAAAAAAATAAGTATTTCCTTCACTATCATTCAAAATTACATTTCCATCAGCCTGAATGACAGATTGTTCTTCATCATATACTATTGAATCTGATTTCATCTTTAGCCCTTTTTCATCTTGGGCTACAGCATTCCCTTTTGCTTTTATAATTTGACCTTCTCTTTCAATTTGCATTTCATCTGCCGTAATCTTTATCTTTTGATCGGCAGAAATCTTATTTGATGTTACGACTGTCAAAGTAATAAATGATAAAAAAATAAAATAGAAATATTTAAATCTAAGTAGTTCAGTCATTTTGAAATATTTTTTTTAGATTATCTTTTTGATATATTAAAATAGATAAAATTGTAACAATTAATGGTAGCGAAGCTTTAGAAATTATTGGATTTAATTGAGACGTTGATCCAAGGGCATCAAGTAAATTAGAGGTAAAGTAGATTATAAATATAATTACTAGCGAATAAGCTGCTGTTTTAGTGAATCTATCATTTTGTTTTAGGTTTCTTACTAGCGATGATGCTAAAAGAGTTAGAGATGCCATAAAAAAAGGAAGGAAAATTAAGTCGTATAAGTGCATTTTAAAATCTATTGCAGAATATCCCAATCCCTCTAAAAAACTTATGAAAGTTACTAATCTCCATATCGAAATATTAGTCGGCGATGAGAGACTGTCTGTAATGTCTTCAGGTTTTATGTTTGTTTGGTATTTTAAAGTCTTTTTAAAATAGGCTGCTTCAAACTTTGGTGTAATCTGAATATCATTCATCATCCAATATTCATCCTTAAGCATTGCAGACTTACCGTCTAGCCTTCCTTGAAAAGATCCTTTTTCATCATATTCAAGTATCATGAAATCAATTATATGCCTTCCTTGCTCTTTTATCTTCTGAGCATACAAAACGCTGGAGAAGTTTTTTTCTTTATTTTCTTGCTTTAACCATAAGCCGTTCTTTGTTATTGAAGCAAATTTATCAACTCTATCGATATAACGATATTCTAATTCGCTATATCTTGCGTCAAATAAGGCAGTTAAGGGATTAATGATAGTAATAAAAAAAATTCCTAAAAAAATATATAATGTTATTACAGGTAAGGTGATTTTAATATTTGATATACCGACAGAATTTATAATTATTTTCTCAGATCCTCTTATGAGTCCGAGATAAGCTAAGATTGAGCTTGAGAAAACTATTAACGGAAGAGTAAAATATATAAGGCTAAAAAAATTAAGTGATGTAAGTTGAAATATAATATTAAGGGATACGTTTTTTCCTGTAGATTTTCTAAACTGTTCGACAAAGTCTCCAATAAATAAAATTACTGCGAAAATTAGAAAAGTCAAAATAAAAGAGTAAAAGAACTTTTTTAAAATATATAAGTTTATTTTATTTAACATTTAAAAACCTTTTTAATGCAAAACTATCTAAAAAGATTAGCAAGACAATTATTAATATAAAAGCAATGGGAAAGACATAAATCATAAATACTAAATTACTTTTATCAATTAAAAGGTTTGAAGTTGTGATCTGAGTAATTTGAAAAATAAACGCTACTACTGAAACAATAGATATTGGAACTAAAAAACTATCACCAGGCTTTTTTGAAAACTTTAATATGATCAGAGGTATTAGAGCAAAGCAAAAAATATACAAAGGATTAGCAATTCTAGAATGTAGCTGAGCAAATTGTTCTCTTTCGTATTTATTAAAATCTTTAATTTGTTTATTATTAAGGTTATTAATTATTTGATCAGTATACAGTTCGTCTGCATAGATATGTCCACCTTCTTGTTTGTTATAAGGAGCTAAATTAAGGTCATAAGTCTGAAATTCTACTTCGGATATTTTATTTTCATCCCTTTCAAAGATTTGAATATTTCCATTAAATAATCTGAGTATTTTTTTATTATCTTCTTCAATAAATTCTCCATTTTCAGCTATATATGTTTGAGGGCTGTCAGCATCTTTTATGTCATGTATTAGTAAACCAGTAATTTTATTACCAACTCTTTCTTGAAGAAAGATCGTTAAATTGTCTACAGGCGAAATAAACTTTTTTTCTTTTAAAATTGATGAGTGAATACCTGATGACCTTATATCAATTATTTTGTGTCTTATTTCATTAAGTGAATATGGTGTAATATATAAACTTAAAATTATTGATAAAAAATAAATCAGTAAAGCAAGTAAGAAAATTGGCTTTAAAAGACTTTCATGTTCTGATTTCCCTGCAGCCCATAGAACAATTAGTTCACTATCATTTCTTAATCTGTTGATATTAAATAGAACTGACAAGAAAAGACAAATTGGAATCGTTATAATAAGTATTTTTGGCAATAATAGTAATATGTAGGAGATATATGAAATAAAGGATACATTATCAGAAGTTAATAGTTCAATATGTCTCAGTCCTTGACCAAGCCAAAGAATCGAGCTCAAAAGTATTAATAATAATAAAAAACTTGAAGAGATTTCTCTTATCGCGTATGTTGTAAATCTTGACATTTTCTCAATTATATCAATATTTTGCTAAAGGTACATATGTATGGACATTCAATTTAATAATTTAAGACAAGAAAAAGATGCAATAGGGGTAATATTTTGTGACAATAAGTGTCGGCTTATAGGATATGGAAAAAAATTAGATCAACTTTCAAAGAAGTATGTGTCAAATATTATTAAATCAGATATATCATTTCAGGAAAGAAACTCTAAAAATTTTGATTATTTAATAATACATCAACCTACAAATTTAAAGCTTTCAAAATTATACGTATTTAAATTAAAAAATTTAATAGACTATCAAATAAGAGATTTTCAGACTCTAGGTGGGCATTTAAATTCTCTCATTAAATTCTATAAAGAAACTAATGTAATTATTTATCCTGATGGAATTTCTTCGTCAAAAGTGGGCTCTTTAAATGCTATAAGTGAAATGATTCTTGGAATGTCATTGGCTTCATATAGCTTCACAAAGTACTTTTCAAAAAAAGATGACAAAAAAAATAAAGATAAAACTAAAAAGAAAAAAATAAAAATCTATTCATCTCAACATACAAGACTTGTAAAAAACTATGAAAGTATAAATGCCATACATAAAGGAGTCACTCTAACAAGAAACTTAGTTACTGAACCTCCAAATGTGATGACCCCACCAAAAATAGCCGAATACGCAAAATCACTTGGTGAATACGGGGTTGATGTAAAAGTATTAGGTGAAAAAGAAATGAAGAAGCTTGGTATGGGATCTTTATTGGGTGTAGGCCAGGGCAGTATACATGAGTCACAGTTGGTTATCATGAAATGGAATGGTGCAAGAAATAAGAAAAAAAAACCAATAGCATTTATTGGTAAGGGTGTTTCATTTGACACTGGAGGCGTATCATTAAAACCTTCAAATGGTATGGAAGAAATGAAATATGATATGGGTGGCTCAGGAGTTGTAATTGGTTTAATGAAAGCTCTTGCATTAAGAAAGGCAAAAGCCAATGTAATTGGTGTTGTTGGTTTAGTTGAAAATCATATCGGCAGCAAGGCTCAAAGACCGAGTGATGTGGTTAAGTCTTATTCAGGTCAAACGATCGAGGTATTAAATACAGATGCAGAGGGAAGATTGGTTCTTGCTGATGCTCTATGGTATACACAAGAGCAATATAAGCCAGAGCTTATGGTCGACCTTGCAACATTAACGGGGGCAATTATTGTTGCATTAGGTGATGAATATGCAGGACTCTTTTCAAATAGTGATAAAGTAAGTAAGCAACTAGCAGAAGCTGGAGATATTGAGGGAGAAAAATTATGGAGACTCCCACTTAATGATAGGTATGACAAAATGTTAAATTCACCCATTGCAGACATGCAAAATATTACAAATGGAAGAGGTCCAGGTTCTATTACAGCAGCACAATTCTTACAGAGATTTGTAAATAAGGTTCCGTGGGCACACTTGGATATTGCTGGAACAACATGGACCAAGCAACCATTGCCAACCTCGCCTAAGGGCGCAACAGCCTTTGGTGTTAAGCTTTTAAATAGATTTGTATCTAAATATTATGAGGGTAAATAGTGGCAATTGAGAGAACTTTTTCGATAATAAAACCAGATGCTGTTGAGCGTAATAAAATTGGCGAAATAACTGCAATGCTTGAGTCTGCTGGCCTAAGAATTGTTGCGTCTAAAAGGACTCAATTAGACCAAAATAAAGCAGCCTCTTTTTATGGAGTGCATTCCGACAAACCTTTTTTTCAAAGCTTGTGCGATTTTATGTGCTCAGGGCCAATAGTGGTACAGGTCCTTGAAGGAGAAAATGCAATTCAAAGGAATAGAGAAGTAATGGGAGCAACTAATCCAGAGGAAGCTGCTGAGGGTACAATTAGAAAAAAATTCGCTTTGTCTTTAGAAAAAAATTCTGTACATGGATCGGACAGCCCTGAAAATGCTAAAATCGAGATAAATCATTTTTTTGACGAGGCAGACATTATTTCGTAAGCACCAACTTGATGGCTTCGGGATAAATAATATGTTCTTCTTTTAAGACCTTCTTAGAAACTGAGGTTTCTGTATCCTCTGCACTAATCTCTACTTCTCTCTGAAGAATAATCTTCCCTCCATCCATTTCTTGATTTACATAATGCACCGTGCATCCCGTTTTAGTTTCATTATTTTCTAGAACACGTTGGTGAGTATTGAGCCCTTTATATTTAGGTAGTAATGAGGGATGTATGTTTATAATTTTATTAGGATAATGATCAATTAATTTTTTTGACAATATTTTCATATATCCTGCTAAACAAATTAGTTTAAGTTCATAAGGTTTTAATAGACTGATAATCTTTTCTTCATATTCTTCAGTATTTTTAAAATTATGGCGGTCTAATGTGATTGCATCTAAATTATTTTCTTTTGCAAAACTTAAGCCGGGAGCATTTTTATTATTTGAAAAAACTACTTTTATTTCTGCTGGATACTCTTGTTCTTTACATGCATTTACAATCGACTTTAAATTTGAACCACGTCCAGATATAAAGATACCTATGGGATATTTAATCATTAAAATTTAATTTGCCAATATAACTAACTTTTTTATTTATTTTTTTTGAATTCACTAAATTGCCAATAATAGTGTATTTAAGTTTGTAACTTTTAATTGATTTTTCAAGTTGATTTAACTTTGATCTATCTAAGATTACTATCATACCATATCCACAATTAAATGTTTTTAACATTTCATTTTGCGTTACCCCAAAACTTTGTATCCATTTAAATATTATTGGCATATTAAAGGTTTCTAGATTTATTCTTGCTGAAACATTTTTATTTAATGACCTTGGTAAATTTTCTGTTATTCCTCCACCAGTAATATGAGCGCATGTTTTTATTATTTTTTTTGTGTACATTTCAAGTATTGGACTGACGTATATCTCTGTAGGCTTGAGTAATAGTTCACCAATAGTTTTATTTTTTTCTATCTTCTTATTTAATTTAATTTTATTTTGTTTGATTATCTTTCTAACAAGAGAATATCCATTAGAGTGAAGGCCTGATGACGAAATTCCTACAATAAGATCATTCTCTTTTAATTTTGGAGTTGCCTTAACTTCTCCGCTCTTAACTCCAACACAAAATCCAGCAAGATCATACTTATCATTTGAATCAATATCTGGATGTTCAGCTGTTTCTCCACCTAGCAGTGAACAATTGGATATTTTACATCCCTTAATAATGCCCTTTATAATTTCTTTACCTTTTGATATGTCTAATTTTCCAGTTGAAATATAGTCTAAGAAAAAAAGAGGTTTAGCCTGATCAACTATTAAGTCATTCACGCACATGGCAACTAGGTCAATGCCAATTGTTTTATGGTTCCTCATCATGCGGGCAATCTCAATTTTTGTTCCAACTCCATCGGTTGCGCCGACAAGAATTGGTCTTTTTATTCTTGGATCAAGAATATATTGACCAGAAAAACCACCAATATTGGATTTTTTAAGATTTTTGTCTTTACGAATTATATTTTTAATTTCAGATACAAATTTATTTCCTTTGTTTATGCTTACGCCTGAACTTGAGTATGATAGCTTCTTCATTTAGATTTCTTATATATGATTTTTAATTCCAATACTAAGCAAATAAGCTTTGTGATTGTTTTTTTATTTGCTCTTATTAATTCCTGTCTCGCTAATGAAAATGTAGATTTTTTTTCATCATCTGGCATAAAGGTAAATTTATCTTTTTCAAATGAGACTGATATAAGAAATACTGCTATATCTAAAGCTGAAGAAATTGCCTTTAAAAGAGTTTCAGTTAAACTTCTTACACCAGAGGATTATAAAAAATTAAGCAAATTAAAAGATATTGATATTTCTTATTTTGTAGAAAGCATTGAGTTTGTTGATGAAAAAATTTCTACAGAAACTTACCTTGGTGAGTT
The DNA here is from genome assembly GCA_902523455.1 of uncultured Pelagibacteraceae bacterium. GTDB lineage: Bacteria > Pseudomonadota > Alphaproteobacteria > Pelagibacterales > AG-422-B15 > CACNXQ01. Next base: position 120,747 of record CABYZG010000003.1, on the reverse strand, counting down.
TAATATATATTTTAGCCCATTCCGTATCAAAGAATTCTACAAATCGAATTCCTTGACATTTTCTGAGGTAAGTTCTCAAAACATCACGGTCAATGTAGCATTTTCTAATTCTAATCAATTTTTTATTCTTTTTAATTTGTGGAACACTGAATGGGAAAAAATTAAAAATATAGGCAATAAAATAAACTTAGATATAAAGACCTTTTCGCAGACTGAAATGGGCAATAACGATTTATCTAATTTTTTGGAAAATAAAGACATAGAAGGAAATAATTTAAATGATGAAAATGATATAATATTAATATGGTGTAGCCCTATCTATGAAAAATTAAATGAGCTTAGATTTGATTTAATAATAAAGTTTAATTTGAATCAAAAAGAAAAGATAATTAGAAAGAGTTATTTGACTGATTATTCTTTTTTTAGGGATGATATTTTCGCACCATTAATTGAGGATATAAAAAATGAACTTTTACTTACATGGATTGATTTAACAAAACAATCTGAAGAGGTTTATAGATTTAAGTTTGTTTACGATATCGAAAACATTTCTGATTGGGTTGAGTTACAAAATCGACTGCAATCAGTAAGGCTTTTAGAACAATATAGGCCATCATTATTTACTACGGATAAGGTTGAGGGGTATGTGGATTTTTTAGGAAATGGAGATAAGTTTGTTCTTCTACTCTCTCAAAATAAAATTAATGCAGTAAATCTTGGACCATATTATAGAATTTCATTAGATGATTAAAAATTTGCCAAATTTTATATCAATTTACCGTTTGGTTACTATTCCATTTGTTGCGTGGTTTCTTTTGGAGGAATTATATAATTATGCGGCTTTATTCACTCTTTTAATTGCTGTAAGTGATTTTTTAGATGGATTTATAGCAAGATATTTTAAAGTTCAAAGTGAACTAGGTTCATATTTAGATGCAATTGCTGATAAAGCATTCGTAATTTCGATTTTTGTACTCATTGGAAATCTCGCGTTGTTACCTGTATTCATAATCATAATAATAATTTCAAGAGATATAATTATTTTGGGGTCGTTTGCAGTCAGTTTTTTAGTTGGTAAAAAAATTGAGGTTAAACCAACTAAAATCAGTAAATTAAATACATTCTTTCAGTTTTGTCTTGTTATTGCGACCATGCTTAGCAATATCAACGGATATGAGAAACATTTCACTTCATTAATGTTAAACGAAGTATTAATTATTATCGTATTGATATGCACTCTGTTATCTTTAGCAAATTATATAAATTATTGGTTTAAAAACATAAACTAAATGGAAAAAGGACAATTAATTTTTAATTTAAAAAATATAGAAACTTATGATCCTGAGGATTTTTATATTAGTAAAAGTAATTTTAATGTTTCAACTTTACTAAAATCTTCACAGGAATGGTTCAATAAATCAGCTGTAATATTTGGGCAAAAAAAATCAGGTAAAACACATCTTTTAAATATATGGTCAGGCTACAACAATGCTAATTTAATTAATTGTTTTGATGTGCAAAGCTGGCATGACATTTCGTTTAATACTAATGTAGCTATTGATGATTTTCATAATTTAAAAGATGAAGAGGGTTTTTTTCATTTTTATAATAGTTTAATTTTACAAAAGAAAACAATTTTAGTAACAGTTGATATAAATTCAAATTTTAAAATCAAGCTAAAAGACTTGAATTCAAGGTTTAAATCCTTTACTTCATCTAAAATCGAAGATCCAGAGGATGATCTCTTAAAAGCCATAATTATGAAGTATTTTAGTAATGCCCAAGTTCAAGTTGACAAAAATGTAATTGAATATTTATTAAAAAGGGTAGACCGTGATTATCAAAAATTATATGATATTCTTGAAAAAATTAATATTCTATCTTTGCAAAGAAAATCAAAAATCACAACGAATCTCATCCGAGACATAATGACTTAACATAACTCTCAAAAACTTCTAAACGTTGATCATTTTTATTTTTACCTTTTTTTAATTTTCCCAGTCTATTTTTACTTGCTCTTATAAGATTTTTATCGGAAACAATCCAATTACGAGGAAGGTCATCTTTTTGGGCATAATTTTCTCTCCATTCTGAAAATATTTTAATTAGTTTTCTCTCATTTTTTGAAAAATTTTTGATTTTTATTCTCTTATAGGATTTTTTTGTGTTGTAGGCATCTTTGGTATCTAGTTTGTCTTCAATTATTTTTTTTATTCTTTTTACAAGATTTCTTTTTTTAATTTTTTGCAATAAGTTCACATAAATTTTAGGCAAATAATATACATCATTTATTGCATAATTTATTTGCTCGGATGACAAAGGTCTCTTAGTCCAATCAGAAACTTGATGTTTCTTTGAAAGTTTGATTTTAAATAGTTCTTCTACTAAACTAGTATATCCAATTGTTTGTCCTCCATAAATCGAATTATAAGCAATTTGAGTATCAAAAACATTTACAACACTAATTTTAAAAGCATAATTTAATACTTCGATATCTTGTCGAGCAGAGTGAATAACTTTTAATATCTTTTTTGATGTGAGTATTCTTCTAAAATTTTCGAAGTTCATTTTTTCCCCTGATAACATATCAATTAAGAATCCTTTTCTTTGAGTTTTAATTTGAATCGTGCATAAAATTGGCCAATATGTATTATCTCTTTTGAATTCGGTATCTAGGAAGATAATTTTATACTTATTCAATAATTTACATAGCTTCTCGAGGGATTTATTATCTTGGACTATTTTCATAAATCAAACTATATATGATCCTTAATTAAAAGTATGAATAAATATAGAACACACAATTGCAACCAGCTTAGATTAGAGGATGATGGTTCTAAAGTATCATTAGCTGGGTGGATTAATAGAAAAAGAGATCACGGCAATGTACTATTTGTTGACTTAAGGGATCATTATGGCGTTACTCAATGTGTAATTGAGAAAACAAATACTAAATTACTAAACTTAGTAGACAGTTTAAGAGTTGAGACAGTTATTAAAATCAAGGGCACCGTTATAAAAAGAGAGCCTGATACTATTAATAAATCACTAAATACAGGGACCATTGAAATAGCAGTTGATAGTGTAGAAGTATTATCTGAGGCAAAGGAGTTGCCCATGCCAGTTTTTGGAGAAAACGACTATCCAGAAGAAATTAGATTGAAGTATCGATTTCTTGATATTCGAAGAGAGGAATTGCATAAAAATATTGTTCTAAGATCCTCAATTATTTCCCACATAAGAAAGCTCATGTCTGACGCTGGTTTTTTAGAAATGCAAACACCAATACTTACAGCTTCTAGTCCAGAAGGGGCCAGAGATTACTTGGTACCAAGTAGAATTCATCCAGGAAAATTTTATGCTCTTCCTCAAGCCCCACAGCAATTTAAGCAATTAATTATGGCGGGAGGATTCGATAAATATTTTCAAATAGCCCCTTGTTTTAGGGATGAAGATGCAAGAGCAGATAGAAGTCCTGGCGAATTTTATCAATTAGACATGGAAATGGCATTTGTTGAGCAAGATGATGTGTTTAATGCCATTGAACCCATTTTACATTCTGTATTTACAACTTTTTCTGATTTTAATGTTACAGAAACACCTTTTCCAAGAATTACATATGCTGATGCTATGAGCAAGTATGGAACAGACAAACCTGACCTTAGAAATCCAATCAATATTTCCAATTTAACGAAGGAATTTAATGATGACAAAGTTGAATTTAGTGCATTTAAAAAAATTATAGAAGAGGGGGGCGAGGTTATTGGCATACCAGCACCTAACTCGAGTCATAAACCTAGAAGTTTTTTTGATAATCTTAATAATTGGGCAAGAAAAGAAATGAATGCTGCTGGTTTAGGTTATATTGTTTTTGATAAAAGCTCTTCTGGCGTAGAAGGAAAGGGGCCTATTGCAAAATTTATACCTTCTGAAATTCAAGAAATGATATTAAACAAAGCAGGTCTTAAGGCTGGAGACTCAATTTTCTTCGCATGCGCTAAAGGCAAAGAAGTTTATGACATTGCTGCTGCAGCCAGAGATAAAATTGCAATAGATCTGGATCTAGTTGAAAAGGGAGTATTTAAGTTTTGTTGGATTGTTGATTTTCCAATGTATGAAAAGGATAAAGAAACTGGAAAAATTGATTTTAGTCATAATCCTTTCTCAATGCCACAAGGTGGATTGGAAGCGCTAAATAATAAAGATCCATTAAATGTTTTAGGTTATCAATATGATATTGTTTGTAATGGTGTAGAGCTATCATCAGGCGCTATACGAAATCACGTTCCAGAGATTATGTATAAGGCCTTTGAAATAGCTGGCTATAACAAAGATCAAGTACATGAAAAATTTGGAGGTATGATAAACGCTTTTACTTACGGCGTACCTCCTCATGGAGGCATTGCACCAGGAATAGACAGAATAGTAATGCTGCTTGCTCAAGAAAAAAATATTCGTGAGGTAATTTTGTTCCCAATGAATCAACAGGCGCAGGATCTGATGATGCTGGCTCCTGCTGAAGTCGATAAGACTACACTTGATGAGTTGAATTTAGAAGTTAAACCAACTGATGAATAAATTACGAACAGCCAGTTGTGGCACCACAAGTATCGCATTTTAAGCAAGTACCATTTCTTACAAGAGTAAAAGAACCACACTCAGGACAAGCATCACCTTCGTAACCCATCATTCTTGCAGCTTGAACCCTACTCATTGATTGATCAGATGTAGAACCAGTGCTTACCACAGGACTAATCGGCGCTTGCTCAGCTGACACAGTCTCCATGTTTCCGTTTGAACTAACCACCGAAAGTCCGTCCTGGCCCCGTAAGTAGCCTTGGCTTGAAACTTTTTTAACAAGCTTCCATGGGATTTCGTTATTTTTTAGGGTTCCTTCCTCAGCACCAGTTCCAAGTGAGAAATCAACATCAGTATTATCAGCATGTGACAAATCATTCCTGCCTAGGTAAGAAACAGCGAGTTCTCTGAATACATAATCTAAAATAGATGTTGCATTTTTAATTCTATTATTACCTTGCACTACTCCAGCCGGGTCAAATCTGGTGAAAGTATAAGCTTCCACATACTCTTCTAGTGGTACTCCATATTGAAGACCAATTGATATTGCGATTGCAAAATTATTCATCAAACTCCTTAGGAAAGCCCCTTCTTTATGCATATCAATAAAGATTTCACCCAAGCTGCCATCCTCATATTCTCCGGTATGAAGATAAACTTTATGGCCTCCTACAATAGCTTTTTGAATGTATCCTTTCCTTCTATCTGGAACTTTATTTCTTGAACCGTATACAACAGAATTCATGGCCTCTTTAGCAACAGCAATTGTTCTGTCAATTTGGTTATCCGGTTGTTCTATTTCTTCTTCAACATCCTCATCAACAAGTTTTGATGCAAGTGGTTGACTTAATTTTGAGCCATCACGATAGAGAGCGTTTGCTTTTGTGCCGAGTTTCCATGACAGCAAATAAGCTTCATTACAATCTTCCACATCAGACTCTGCAGGCATGTTGATAGTTTTAGATATAGCTCCTGATATAAAAGGCTGAGCTGCTGCCATCATTCGTATATGACTTTCTACAGATAAATATCTTTTGCCAATCCTACCGCACGGATTCGCACAATCAAATACAGCCAAATGATCATCTTTGATATGCGGCGAGCCCTCTAAAGTCATAGTGCCGCAGCAAAAGGTATTTGCTTCATCGATTTCATCATTTGTAAAACCTAAAGCAGTTAGCATATTAAAATTCATGTCAGTTAGTTGTTCTTCTGAAAAATTCAGCTTCTCTTTACAGAATTCCATCCCGAGAGTATATGAATTAAAAGAAAATCGAATATCAAAAACATTCTTTAAATTTTGTTCAAGAAGTTCGATTTGTTCCTCTTCAAAGCCTTTATCTTTTAGTGTCTCGTGATTTATAGCGGGCGCATTGTTAAGCGTACCGTGACCAACAGCATAATTAATTGTTTCTTCAATTTCATCATCTGTATATTGAAGTTGTCTCAATGCTTCTGGAACCGTTCTATTTATAATCTTGAAATAACCACCCCCAGCAAGTTTCTTGAATTTGACCATTGCAAAATCAGGTTCGATACCTGTTGTATCGCAGTCCATTACAAGACCAATGGTTCCAGTTGGAGCAATTACTGTTGTTTGTGCATTCCTAAAACCAAACTTTTGACCATTCTCATAAGCTTGATCCCATGCATTTTGAGCCTCCATTCCTAAGTTTGTATCTCTTAAATCTTCTACAACAAATGGCACAGGATTAATGTGTAAACCTTCATACTCATCGGTCTTACCATATGCGGCTCTTCTATGATTTCTCATTACACGAAGCATATTTTTAGAGTTTTGTTGATATCCGGGGAAGGGACCTTGTTCGGATGCAACTTCTGCTGAAGTTGCATAAGATATGCCAGTCATTAAAGCTGTTATAGCTGCACAGTTTGCCCTTCCTTCTTCACTATCGTATGCTACACCTTTAGACATTAAATAACCTCCTAAGTTCGCATATCCAAGACCAAGTGTCCTGTATTCATAAGAGAGTTTCGCTATTTCTTTTGACGGAAATTGAGCCATCATGACTGAAATTTCCAATATTAATGTCCATATTCTTACAGCATGTTTGAACAAGTCAGTGTTTAAAGATTTGTTCTCATCCATAAATGTCATTAGATTTAGAGAGGCTAAGTTGCAGGCCGTATTATCTAAGAACATATACTCCGAGCAAGGGTTTGAAGCTCTAATTTCACCACTTTCTGGGCATGTGTGCCAATCATTAATTGTCGTATGGAACTGAATACCAGGATCAGCACAGGCCCAAGCAGAATATCCAACTTGATCCCAAAGATCTTTTGCCTTTACTGTTTTACTCACTGAATTATCAATTCTATTAATTAAGTTCCAATCTTTGTCTTCAATTACAGCATTTAAAAAATCGTCAGTAACTCGAACTGAATTATTTGAATTCTGACCAGAAACTGTCACATAAGCCTCTGAGTCCCAATCTGTATTATAAGTTTCAAACTCAATGGATTTGTAGCCTTGTTTTGCAAAATGTATGATCCTTTGAATATAATTTTCAGGAACTTCATTTTTTCTTGCAGCAATAATTTCTCTTTTTAAAGCCGGGTTTTTTGCAGGTTCAAAACAACTTTCACCATCAGCTTCGCAGTTGTGGCAGGCATTCATAATACTTTTAAGATGTTTTGAACATATTTTTGATCCAGTAACGATGGATGCAACTTTTTGTTCTTCTGTAACTTTCCATTTAATAAACTCTTCAATATCAGGGTGATCTATATCTACAACGACCATCTTAGCGGCTCTTCTAGTTGTGCCACCTGATTTAATTGCCCCAGCAGCTCTATCACCAATTTTAAGAAAACTCATCAGTCCAGATGATTTTCCTCCGCCAGACAAACCTTCTGAAGAACCTCTTAGATTTGAGAAGTTTGTTCCAGTTCCTGATCCATACTTAAAGAGTCTGGCTTCACGAACCCATAAATCCATAATACCACCATCGTTTACTAAATCATCATCTATACTTTGAATGAAGCATGCGTGAGGTTGAGGTCTCTCGTAAGAACTTGAAGATCTAGTTAGCTTTCCAGTTTCATGATCAACATAAAAATGACCTTGAGAAGGACCATCGATTCCATAGGCCCAGTTTAATCCTGTATTGAACCATTGAGGGCTATTTGGTGCAACCATTTGATTAGCAAGCATATAACGGACTTCGTCAAAAAAAGCTTTTGCATCATCTTCTGATGAAAAATAACCACCTTTCCATCCCCAATATGTCCATGCCCCTGCAAGTCTATCAAAAACTTGCTGTGAGCTTGTTTCGGACGAATAACCTACTTCTCCATCACTGTCATCAGCAATTCTCGGAGCAAGCCATGATGGAACATTTTTTTCATCAATTCGTTTTAGTTTTGAGGGAACACCAGCTTTTCTAAAATATTTTTGAGAGAGAATATCGCTTGCAACTTGGCTCCATTGTTCTGGAACCTCAAAATTTTCTAATTTAAATACAAGAGACCCATCAGGATTAACTATTTCACTTGAAACCTTTTTAAAATTTATACTTTCGTATGGTGATTGATTAGCGGTTGTAAATTCTCTATTTATTTTCATTGTTTTCCCTTCTAAAATATAGTCATTGCAACAGACGAGCTTATAAAAAAACCAATATCAATAATTTAATGGTCTCGACCGTAAATTGTGCCAGAATGCTAAATGAGTAACTTTCTAGATTATTGATAATTTATTATTTGAAAAATGAAGTCAACATATTGTGTAAAAAAAATTGAAAACCACTATATAAGGTATAGAAAATGTTATCAAAATTAAAAAAAGTTAATATTTTCAGTATTTTATCTATTGATGATAATTCACTAATTGTTGAAAAAACTGTTAATTTTAAGCTTAATAATTCATAAATAATCATGTTGAGAGAGATATTTACTTGGTGGAACGGACAGACCATAGGCACCAGAATTTGGTCATATTTTAATGGAGTTTTGGTCGGAACTGATAATCAGGGTAATAAATATTATAAAAATAAAAAAGATACTAAGAGGTGGGTTATTTACAGCAGTGTAGTTGAGTCAACTCTTGTTAACCCGGAATGGAACAATTGGCTTAGATACACTTCATTATCAAAACCATCAGAGTCTGAAAAACATGATTGGCAGATAAACCATGTACCGAATTTAACAGGCACCGATGCTGCCTATGACCCAAAAAATAGTAAAAAAGAAATGAAGTCAGTTGCTAAAAATGATGATTATAAAAAATGGAGTCCAAAAGATTAAAATAATATTTGATATTTTATTTTTGAGTTTATTATTACTCTCTAATCTCTACGCTCAAAACATTGAAGATCTACCATTGATAAATTTAAATGAGCTTGAACCCACCTATGAAGATGAAGTTTTAGATCAAAACATTGAAAATGATTTAAATGATAAAGATTTTATTAAAAGTAAAAATAAAAATTTTGAAGATCCGTTCGCTACCGTCAGTTTATTAAACAAAATTACAGCAGAAGTTAAAACCATTGATATAAAATTGAAAGAAAACTATATTTATGAAGAATTAAAAATTTATGTGATCGATTGCTATAATAGTAAGCCATTAGAAAAAGCAGAAACAGCAGTATATTTGAATATTTATAACGAGAAAACGATGAAAAAAATATTTAATGGGTGGATGATAAAATCTCTGCCATCAATATCATCAATGGAGCACCCAATATATGATCTCTGGGTAGATGATTGCTATAAACTATAGCTTCTCAATATTATTTTCTAACCAATTTATAGCTACACCTCCATTCTTAAACTCAGGAGAAGACAGTATTTTTTTATGAAGCTCAATGTTAGTATCTATTCCGTCAATTACAATTTCATTGAGAGACCTCAATGCGCGCTTGATAGCATGATTTCTTGTTCTTCCAGTAGAGATTAACTTCGCCAATAAATTATCATAATAGTGCGGTACTTTATAACCAGAGTAAATAAAGGTATCTAATCTAATGCCGTTACCTGCGGGAGGATGATACATTTCTATTTTACCAGCAGATGGCTTGAAATCTTTTGAGCTCTCAGCATTTATTCTACATTCAATTGAATGTCCTAGAGGTTTAATGTTTTCTTGATTTGTAAAAATTTTATCTCCATGAGCAACACATATTTGTTCTCTAACGAGATCTACTCTAGTTAACATTTCTGTAATAGGGTGTTCCACCTGAAGCCTTGTATTCATTTCCATGAAATAAAATTCCTTGCCGTCGAATAAAAATTCGAGAGTGCCTAAGCCCAAATAGCCCATTTTTTCCATTGCATCAACGCATGTCTTAAATAGTTTCTGTTTTTTTTTCTCATCTACATTAGGCGCAAGAGCTTCCTCAACAACTTTCTGATTACGTCTTTGTACAGAGCAGTCTCTTTCATGCAAATGAAGAAAATTACCATGAGTATCGCAAATTACCTGAACTTCAATATGTCGTGGTGAGTCAATAAATTTTTCAATGTATATTGAATCATTTCCAAAAAAAGAAAGTGCCTCCTGTTTAATAATTGGCAATGCATCCTTTAATTCTTTTTTAGAATTAACAATTTTCATTCCTCTGCCACCACCTCCAGCACTGGCCTTAAGTAAAACAGGGTACCCTATCTCATCACTAGCTTTCAGCGCATCAGACTCACTTTTGACTTCACCTTCAGAACCTGGAACTGTTGGCACGCCAAATTTTTTCATTATTTTTTTAGCCTCAATTTTATCGCCCATCATTTCAATATGAGAATATTTTGGCCCAATAAAAGTTAGCTTATGATCCTCAAGCATCTTGGCAAATGAGGCATTTTCAGAGAGAAAGCCATATCCTGGATGAACTGCTTGAGCGCCTGTAATTTCACATGCTGAAATTATGGCATGTGCATTTAAATAGCTTTTATTTACTGGATTGGGACCTATGCAAACACTTTCATCAGCTATTCTGACATGCATAGACTCAGTATCTGCTTCACTGTGAACAGCTACAGTTGAAATTCCAAGCTCTTGGCAGGCTCGATTTATTCTAACCGCAATTTCACCTCGGTTAGCAATAAGTACTTTGTCAAACATTATCCTATGAGCATTAACGGTTGGCCAAATTCTACAGCTTGCTCATTTTCAACTAAAATTTTGATAACTTTTCCTTGCAGTGAAGATTCTATAGGATTCATCGTTTTCATCGCTTCAACAATAAGAATTGTTTGGCCTGATTTAACAGAGTCACCAATATTCACAAATTTATTTGCACCTGGCTCTGGCTGGAGGTAAACGGTTCCTACCATTGGTGATTTGATTACTCTTGGATCGTTTTTGTAATCATCTTCACTTGCTTGTATTTCTGAATTATTTTGAGTTGGAATATCTTTATCAACAGGCTGTAAGCGAGCACCTTTCGCAACTGAAACTGAAAAATCTCCATCTGAATATGAAACTTCAGTTAAATTTAATTCTTCAAGAATTTTTGCTAAATCTTTTATTGGTTTTGGGTCGATATTTTTTTTAGACTTATCACTCATAAGGTTATCCTTTTATATTAATTTAATCATTCCTTCAACTGCGAGCAAATAGCTATTTGGTCCAAACCCACAAATAACTCCGTGCACCCCTTTACTTATATATGAGTGATGTCTAAAGTCTTCTCTCCTAAATAAATTGGATAAATGAATTTCAATTTTTGGGATTTCTATTGTTAAAAGTGCATCCAATATTGCTACTGAGGTATGAGAAAAGCCGCCCCCATTGATTATCAGTCCAGATGCAGTATTTTTTGATTTTTGTATGCAGTCTACAATATCACCTTCAGAATTAGATTGGAAAAAATTCACATCAATTTCTTTATAGTTTTGAGCGATATAATCCCTTACAGACTTATGAACTTCATCCAAAGTCATAGATCCATAAATTTCTGGCTCTCTTTCACCAAGCATATTTAAATTGGGCCCATCGACAAATTGTATAAACTTTTTACTCATCTTTATATTATACTTCTAATCATCATCTTTTTGAAACTTCTTTCTGTAAAATTTCAATTAAATCATTAGATCGATACCATTCTGGAGAATTTTCCTCAATCTGTTTTAATGCTTTAACCGCAAATTCATAAGATAATTCGCGTTCACCAATTAGAAAATATCGTTCAGCAGTAGCATAATTAGCCAGTGAAATTGATCCAGTTTGTGCGTATGCTCTAGACAATAAATACCATGCGTAGGCATTTTCTGAGTTGATAAGTAATGATTTTTTTAAATTTAAAATGGCTTCTGTTGATTTACTTGTTTCCTCGAAGGTTAACAAGTAATTACCCATCATCATGAAATATAAGTCATTTACTTTATCAATATTATTAATTGCTGCTTCATGGTAAAAAGCAGCACTTTTATAGTCATTATTTGCAAAGTATATCTCGCCCAAAAGTTCATTGTAAAACGGATTGGATGGATGTTTTTTAATCAGCCGTTTCATATTTTCGATTGATTTTTTGTGGTTACCTTGAAAATAGTATGATACTGCAGTAGCGTACAAGTCTACGTCATCTGTTGAGTTATAGACAGCTTCTGTTACATAATGTGGGTGCGTAAAACCATGCAATTTAGCTTTTAATAGATCAAATTTTTTTTGAAATATTTTATCTGTATTGTAGTCACAATCATTATAATTTTCTAAAGATGAATTGATCCATCCGACTCTATTTTGAACAAGTGGGTGTGTTGATCTATAATTATTTTCATCTAAGGCAAAAGATTCATTAACGTTCTCAATTTTTTTTAAGAATTCCATTAAAAATTTTCCATTTATTCCATTATTACATAAGAGCTTTACGGCAGCTTGATCTGCAGAAGCTTCCTGAGTTCTTGAATAATAAGAAAAATTGTCACTTACACTTGCTTGCCCAACCATTACTCCCGCTATCCCAGCATCAGTTGCGCCAGCAATCATACCAATTATACCGAGTAAGTATATTGGCAATGCTTTATTAGATAGATTTGATATTTCAATTGATGTATTAAAAATATGTCCTCCTAAAATATGAGCTAGTTCGTGTGCAAGAACTGCGGCGTATTCTCTATAGTCATTTGCTGTCAAAATGAGTTCAGTATTTATAAAAATATTTTGACCTCCAGTTACAAATGCATTTACCTGATCACTTTTTATAAAATAAATTTTTAAGTCTTCTGACTCAAGATTATTAGATTGTAATAACAAGGAGATAATATCATCAGTGAATTGCTCTAATTCAGTATCTCTAACAATCTCAAAGGCATTTGACTGAGAAAAAAGAAAATAAAATATAATAAAAAATTTAATTAAAAATTTACGACATTTCATTATTTTTGCCACCAGCCTGTTTTCTTGTTCTTAATCTCTTTAAGAGTGGCTTTCGGGCTTTTATTTTTTGTCTTAGAGGAGTTTGTCAATTCATCTTTTTCTGTCTTTTTGTCCTTTCCCTTTTCCTTTATTGTCTTTTTTTTGATCGATCTTTCATTGTTCTTTTTAGTCTTACTTTTTACGCTGGTTGCCTTGCTTTTATTCTTAGACTCATCTGTTTCGAAAATGATTTCTTCATTTTTAAATGAATCATCTCCTAATAAATTAATCTTAACTTTTCTAGATGATTCAATATTATCTATTTCTTTTTGAAAATTTGTTAATATAAGATTTTTAATATAAGGACTTATTTTTAAACTCAATTTTTTTGTTTTCTTTTTATTTAATTCTTCATTGATCTGGTATAAAAATTTCTGAACTATTGAATGATGGCTAAGTTCAGTTTTCCATTCAATGAAGCTTTGCCTTAGACGTTGCCGTGACATTTCTAACAATCCAAATTGACTTATCCTTGAGACTTGCGTTCTTGCCCGATCTTTTTTTACAAGCTCTTTAACCTTACGTTCAACTTGACGATTATTTCTCATTTCATACATATCAATGAAATCGACAACAATTAACCCTGAGAGATCACGTATTTTAATTTGCTTTGCTATTTCTGTCGCTGCTTCTAAATTTGTCTTTAGGGCAGTCTTTTCAATGTTTCTCTCTTTTGTTGCTCCTCCTGAGTTTACATCAATAGCAACTAATGCTTCAGTTGGGTTAATTACTAAGTAACCTCCAGATTTAAGTTTTACCTCAGCATCGAACATCTTAATTATTTCTTTTTCGATCTTATGTTTAGTAAACAGCGGCTCTTTACTTTTATATAATTTTACAAATTTTGAGTTACCAGGCAAAACTTGAGACATATATTTTTTTGTTTCCTTGTAGGCATCATTACCTTGTACCAAAATTTCCTTCATTTCTTTCGAGTAGATATCCCTTACTATTCTTCTTAGTAAATTCCCTTCTTCGTGTATTAGTGCAGGGGCAATTGCTTTTTTTGTCTCATTTACTATTTGTGCCCACAATTTATTAAGAGTTGAATAATCTTTTTTGATTTCATTTTTTGTTCGATTTAATCCAGCAGTTCTAATGATTAAACCCATTTCAGCTGGTACTTTTAGCTCTTCAATTATTTTTTTTAATTTTTTTCTGTCATCAGATATAGAAATTTTTCTTGAAACTCCTTTAGTTTTTGTAGAGTTAGGCATTAAAACTGAATATTTCCCTGCAAGTGAAATATACGAAGTTAAAGCAGCTCCTTTATTGCCCCTTTCTTCTTTAACAACCTGCACTAAGATAAGTTGACCTGTTTTTATTACTTCTTGAATTTTATACGAACGATAAAGTCTTCTTCTTAAGCTATAGGTATTTTTTCGCTTAATAGGTTTTTTTTCTATTTCATTATCTTTGTTTTCTTCATTACTGCTTAAATCTAAATCATCTTTATTATTTATTTCAGTAATTTGGCTTCCAATAGAGTCAGTGTCGTTCTGAACATCTTTAGTGTCGTCAATATCCTCTGAATTATGCTCTTCTTCTAATTCAGCTTCAGCTTGAATAAGAGCCTCTTTATCTGCTACAGGAATTTGAAAATAATTCGGGTGTATCTCGCCAAACGCTAAGAAGCCATTTTTTTCCGACCCAATATCTACGAAAGCTGCTTGTAAAGAAGCCTCGATTCTTGAAACTTTACCTAAATAAATATTTCCCTTTAAATTCTTCCTAGAGATAGACTCAAATTCAAAATCTTCCAATTCATTATCAGATAATAATGCAAATTGAGTTTGAGTCTCATTCGAACCATCGATGAGTATTTTTTGTGACATTTAAGAAAACCTTTCAAAGTAATAACCACATTAAGTGGCATAGAATATATGTATGTGAATATGTTTGTTTTAATCATAATAATTATCTAACTATATGATTGTATTGTTATATTTAGAATTTACAAAAATCAATGATTTATTATTTTGATTTTTTAAGCAAAAATTGAGTATTTTAAGTCAAATCAACGCCATATTTTTATTTAATTATTCGATATGAACATGATTCAAACAATTAAATTATTTGCCTACGTAGGAATCATTCTTTTTTTTGTAATATTTGGAGTAATTTTATATTTTATATTTCAATTGCCAGACGACTCAAGTTTGCAGAATTACAAACCAAATGTAATGAGCAGAATTCATGCATCAAACGGTGATCTTGTAAAGGAATTTTCAAAAGAATACCGGATCTTTATACCAATAAAAGATATCCCTAATGATTTAAAGAATGCTTTTATTTCTGCAGAAGATAAAAATTTTTACAGACATTACGGAGTTGACCCAGTTGGAATCATGCGTGCTATGGCCAAAAATATTATCAATCTTTTTAATGAAAAAAGGCCGGAGGGCGCATCAACAATTACTCAACAGGTTGCTAAAAATTTTCTTTTATCTGATGAATTGAGCATTAATCGAAAAATTAAAGAAGGTCTTCTTGCGCTAAAAATTGAACAAACATTACCCAAAGAAAGAATTTTAGAACTCTATTTAAATCAAATTTATCTTGGATCTGGAACTTATGGTATTGCTGCAGCATCAAATAGATACTTTAAAAAATCTCTGAGCGAACTTGATATCCATGAAATGGCTTTTCTGGCTGCTCTCCCTAAGGCACCTAGCAGATATAATCCTGAAAAAAATTATGATATGGCATTTGAAAGAAGAAACTGGGTACTCGAAAGAATGTTTGTGAACGGGTATATTGATAAGTATGAATTAAATTCATTAAAAAAAATCCCTATTAATACCTATTTAAAAGAAAATAACAGAGTCTTTGCAAATGATTATTATCTTGAGGAAATTAGAAAAAAAATAATTTTAATTTTTGGTGAAGATTATTTATATAATGGGGGATTGTCAGTCAGATCATCTCTGAATACTGAAATTCAAATTATTGCCGATAATGCTTTGAAGAAAGGGCTGCTTCAATATGATAAGAGGCATGGCTTTCGTGGACCAATAGCTAATGATGTAAGTAATAATTGGCACTTAAAATATAAAAAAAATAATCCTCCTCACAATTTTTTAATTGCAAAAATCACTAAATTTAATGAAAAAAATAATAATGCTCAAGTTGAAGTTATTTTAAAAGATGAAAAAATTCACGCAGAACTTGTTAACTTTAAATGGGCAAGAACCAGTCTCCCTGGCGGTTATTTAGGACCTAAAATTAACAAGGCAAGTGATATTCTACAATTGAACGATATTATTTACGTTTCAAGTGATAGTCAGCAAAGTTACAGCTTAGAGCAAATTCCAAAAATTAACGGAGGCATTATTATAATGGACCCTTATACAGGAAGAGTTTTTGCTTTATCGGGCGGATTTGATTTCAATAAATCTAATTTCAACAGAGTCATACAAGCTAAGCGACAACCTGGCTCATCATTTAAACCATTTGTTTATATGTCTGCTTTAGAAAACGGTTTACAGCCTAATAGTTTGATTTTGGACGCCCCTTTTGTTGTTGATCAGGGTTCAGACTTAGGTAAATGGAAACCTGAAAATTATGGTAAGAAATTTTATGGGCCTTCAACTTTAAGGAAAGGAATAGAAAATTCTCGGAATTTAATGACGATAAGAATAGCTCAATATTTGGGAATGGAAAAGGTTGCAGAAATTGCAAACAGGACAGGTGTAATGGAGAATATGCCTAACGTTCTTTCGATGGCTCTTGGTGCAGGAGAAACTTCCCTTGTTGATCTTACTGCGGCCTATGCTTCTTTTGTAAATGGGGGAAAGAAAGTAGAACCAAGTCTTATTGATAGAATTCAAGACAGAAGAGGTAAAAATATTTTTTTAGAAAATTTTGCAGCATGTACTAATTGTGACGAGCCGTACATTGAGGAAAATCCGATGCCAAAACTCGTTAATTCATCCGAAAGCATATTTGATGAAGCTAAATCCTATCAAATGGTTTCTATTTTAAAAGGAGCTGTTGATAGGGGCACTGGAAGAAAAACAAAAATTGATGGAATAGAAATAGCAGGTAAAACTGGCACAACAAATAATAATACAGATGCTTGGTTTATTGGATTTACCTCAGATTTAATTATCGGTGTATATGCAGGGTTTGATAAACCTAAATCACTTGGCAAAAGAGAAACAGGATCATCAGTTGCCGTACCAATTTTTCGTGATTTTGTAAAAAATTATTACCAAGAAAAACCAATTTTACCTTTCACTATTCCTAATGGAATTGAGTTAATTAAAATCAATTATAATACAGGAGAAATAGCAAGCAATTTTAGTAGTAGTGAAAGTGTCTATGAAGCATTCAGTAAAAGTGATAACCTTGTAAGTAGTGGTGAAATTCTTGTTGGTTCTGAGGGCTTCCAAATAATTGAGGTTGCAGATGAAGTTATGGAGGAGTATGTAATTTATTAGTTATGGAAAATGATTTTTTAAATTTATTAGCTAAAGCAAATAAAAAACTTGATTTTGTACGGAGTCATCTTTGACTTAGAAAATTTACAAAAACAATTATTTAAATTAAAAGCTCTAAGTGAAGAAGAAAATTTTTGGTCAGACAACGAAAAGGCCAAAAAAGTAATGGTTGAAATAAGTGAATTAGACCAAAATATCAAACTAATTTCTGATTTTGAAAAGAAAATAACTGAAGTTAAGGATTATTTTAATCTTGCAACTGAGGAAAGCGATCAATTGATGATCAGCGAGTGTAACAACACGCTAAAAGAACTTTTAAGCGACTTAGAGAAGTCTGAGTTTCAAATGCAATTTAAAGGTGAAGCTGATTCGAATAGTTGTTATTTGGAAATACATGCTGGGGCTGGAGGAACTGAAAGTCAAGATTGGGCGCAAATGTTACAAAGAATGTACATGCGCTGGTCAGAAAGAAAAAAATTTCAATTCAAAATAGTGTATGAGTCATTTGGTGAAGAGGCAGGTATCAAATCATGTACAGTTTTAGTAGAGGGCAAATATGCATTCGGATATTTAAAAAGAGAGTCCGGTATCCATCGATTGGTAAGAATTTCACCATTTGATTCAAATTCAAGAAGGCACACTAGTTTTTCGTCAGTATGGATATCACCATATGTTGATGAAACTATTGAAATTAATCTTCAAGAAAAAGATATGAGAATAGATACTTTCAGGGCCTCAGGAGCGGGAGGTCAACATGTAAATACAACCGATAGCGCGATAAGAATAACACACATCCCAACAGGAATTGTTGTTCAATGTCAAAATGAACGATCTCAACATAAAAATAAGGCAACAGCTATCAATCTTCTTAAATCAAAATTATATGAAATGGAAATGCAAAAAATTGAGTCTGAAAAAAAAGCTTCTGAGGATAAAAAATCTGATATTGGCTGGGGTAATCAAATAAGGTCTTATGTTTTGCATCCATATAGGATGGTGAAGGATCTAAGAAGTGAATATGAAGACAGTGATCCAGATGCAGTCTTAGACGGTGATATTGATAAATTAATTTTCTCAAACATAAAATAAAGTATGAATAAGAATATAAAAATATTTATTTATATAACTATATCAATATCAGCATTGATCTTTCTACTTATTTCATTTGTTTCAATCAAAGCGTCATTTGGAGGATTAAACCTTAATATCTTTGGAGAAAGAATATCAGATGAACTGAAACTAAATTATTTTTTTGATACAGATGTGGAAAATATTGTTCTTAAAAGATCCAGTGAAAAGGGGTTTTATTTAGAAATAGAAAAAATTCAAATTAGTGACGCAAATGGCTTGGTATTCGAGACAAGTTTAATTAGTTGGGACTTTAACTTATTTAATCTTATTACATTATCGATAGATGAAAAAAATAAAATTTCATCTAAAAAAATAAATATATCTAGTAATGATTTTCAAATATTAATCAATAACTTTAATATGGAATATGATGAGCTTGATAGAGTCGTTGTTTCTTTCAAAAAAATTGATTTTAAGTCAAAGCATTATGCTCTCAATTTTGAGTCATTCGATAACAACATATTAATTCATACAAATTCTATTCTTGAAATTTTTGACTCTAAGAGTTTAATGTCAGCAAATCTCTCAATAAATAAAGAAAATTTTCAAACAAATTTTGAATTTATTCCAGCTAATCAGCAAATAAATATTTTAAAATTTAGTGGAGACTATTTTTATATTAATGAAACAAGTATTATAGAATACAACACTAAGTACAAAAATATAAAAACTAAACTTAATATTAATTCAAAAAAAGATTCATTAATAAATATTCTTAACTTAAATAATGAAAGTCAATTATATCCATTTATAAATAGTTTTAAGAGCTGGCAATCTATTTTACTTGAGACAAATTTTAATTATGAGGATAGAAACATAATAAATTCTGCGATCAGAAATTTATATTTTAATATATCTGGAATCTATGAATTAAATAGATTAATGCCCAATGATAAATTTTTTCAAAACTTCGGTGATGTGACAAAATATGATTTAGAGTTTTATAATGATAAAGAAAAATATGTAATCGATATAAACCATTTTCAAAATGATCAATTAGTCCTAAAAAAAGGAAGTTTTTTTAAATTAACATACGACTTAGACGATGCAAATGTGAATTTGGTAACGAGAATTAATAAAGATGCTGCAATAAACTATTTACAAAATACTATTCTATCACGAGAGACTAGAACTGATCGTGTAAGCAGTTTTCTTCAACAAAATTTAAATGAAAATAATGACATAACGCTTAACTTCAATATTGATCCAACTTCAGACAACATAATTGAATCTTTAAACAGTTTATATGTGGCATCTTCTGGAGAATTAAAAACAAATTTTATTTTTGACGATAATGAGAATCCTAATTTTATTTCAGGCCCTGTAAATTACTATATTGAAATTAAAAATTTAGAAACTCCAAACCCCTTATTTAAGGGATTAATAAATTTATCAGATACAACAGCCTTTATAAGACAAATAAATTTAAACAAAAATAATGAGACAAGTTTGAAAGTTCAATTTGAAGGCGATACAAATACACTCAATGATAGTTTAATAACATTTGACTCACTTGATAGTGAAATTGATTTTAATGGTAAAGTAAAAATAACTAAAACTAATCATATTTTTTTAGAAGATTTTTCAATTAATAATAATTCAAATGTTAAGTTAAATCTCTCAGGAGATTTATCAAAGCGTATCTTAAATTTAAATATTAGTGGTGATATCATTGACCTGTCTGCTAATAAAGTTGAAACAAAGAAAAAAGAAAGAGCTTATTATTTAAAGAGGGAAAATTATTCGATAAATACTGATGAAGTAATTTTTGCTGGAGCAGTAAGAGTAAATGATTTTAAGGCAGTAATTGAGAAACAAGGCTCAACTTTATCTGTAAACAGCCGTGCGTCTTTTATGGGGCATGATCTAAATTATTCAAGGGAAAAAAACGATAACATTGATGTTAATATTATTGATTCAAGCGACATAACATATTTTGTTAACAATAACCACCCAGCGAAAAAACTGTTAAGTGATGGAGAATTCAAAATGACCTCAATAAGAGATTTAAACACACAAGCAGCTGACGTAAAAATTAACTTAAATGACTTTGTGTTAATAAATACACCGGCTTCTCTCAAATTGTTGTCCCTACCTTCAATCTCAGGTCTAGTTAGCATTGCTGAAGGTGAAGAGGGAATCCGCTTTGGGTATGGAGAAATTAATTATGTAGAAACAAATAATAAATTTAATGAAATTGAAGCTTTTGCTGTTAGCGATAGCTTGGGTCTTATTATGGATGGAAATATTGATAGAAAAGAAAAGATTATCGATATGAAGGGAGAAATAAGTCCAATGCATCTTGTGAACGCAATTATTCAAAAATTACCTATTTTAGGACCAATAATTGTAGGAGGTGAGGGAGAAGGAATGTTTTCGATAGATTTTTTAATGACAGGATCTTCTGATGATCCCGAAGTAGAATCAGATCCATTAACTATAATTAAGCCTAGAATAATAGAAAGAGCAATAGAAGCTATTGAAAGTGGTTCAACTATCCAATAGTCACTTTAAAATGTTTTTTCTTGCCAACACTTATTACATTTTCAAACTGTGTAATTTGATCATAGTCTAACAACTTTAGCTCGTTTTCTACTATTTTACCGTTTAATTTTACACCTTTCCCACGTATCAATTTCCTACTTTCAGATTTTGAGCTAGCGTATTTCATTTGAACAATAAGATCTGATAGTAACACACCGTTTTGAATATCTTTATTGCTTAAACTTAGTGTAGGCATATCTTCAGACAAACTTTTGTTTTCGAATATAAGTTTTGCTGCTTGCTCAGCTTTTCTTGAACTTTCAACTCCATGCAGCATAGCAGTTACCTCATTTGCAAGTATTATTTTTAAATCATTTATATTTTTCGATGAGTTTTGTTCATGGTCATCAATCTGTTCTTTGCTTAAATCTGTGAAAAGTTTCATGAAACGAATTACATCTCTGTCATCTACATTTCTCCAAAACTGCCAATAATCGTAGGCTGATAAAAGGTCATCATTAAGCCATATTGCTCCATCAGCTGTCTTGCCCATTTTATCACCATTAGAATTAGTGAGAAGAGGAGTTGTGAGTCCGTAAACCTCTTTGCCATTTACTCTTCTTATAAGCTCAACACCATTTACAATATTTCCCCATTGATCAGAGCCTCCAATCTGTAAGATGCACGAATTTCGATTATTAAGCTCATAGAAGTCATAAGCTTGAAATATCATATAATTAAACTCTACAAAACTTAGAGACTGTTCTCTTTCAAGACGTATTTTTACACTATCAAATGTTAGCATTTTATTTATTGTAAAATGTTTCCCAAAATCTCTTAAAAAATCTACATAACCAAGTTTATCTAACCAATCTGCATTATCCACTATCAACGCCTTATTCTTTTCATTCTTAAACGACAAATATTTGTCAAAAACAGTTTTAAGATTATTAGCATTATTTTTTATTTCATCTTCAGTAAGCATTTTTCTAGTTTCATCTTTTCCTGAAGGATCACCAATGCGGGTAGTTCCTGTGCCAATTAATATTATTGGAGTATGACCGTGTTTTTGAAATAGGCGCATTACCATTATCTGTATCAAGCTGCCTATATGCAAGGATTTAGCCGTACAATCGAAGCCTATATAAAATGTAATATTTTCAGATTTTAATTTTTTATTGAGAGACTCCTCATCAGTGCATTGATTTAAGAAACCGCGGTATTTGAGTTCTTCAATAAGTGTCATTTTCTATATTCAGTAATGTATAAATTATTTAGACTAATTATACAAAATATATGAGCAACAATAAACTTCACGCAATTGGCATTATGAGCGGTACTTCGCTAGATGGAATTGATATTTCATACGTTAGTTCTGATGGAAAAAGCAGATTTACTCATAATTGCTCATCTTTATTTAAGTTTAGGGAATCAACAAGAAAGTCTCTTCATAATCTTGCGAACGACTTTACAAAAAATAAAAATAGCATATCAGATATAATCGATTGCGAAAATTTAGTTAGTGAAGATTATGTAAATGCCATAAGAAAATTTATTAAATCAAAAAATATCAAAAAAGTTGATCTTATCGCGTTACATGGTCAAACTATTTTTCACTCATCTAAAAATAAATCATCGATTCAATTGTGCAATAGTTCTTATATTGCAAAGAAAACTAACAGTCTTATTGTAACTGATTTTAGGCAAAAGGATCTTTTAAATGGTGGAGAGGGAGCGCCATTAGTACCAATATTTCATAAGCTTTTAATCAATAAGCTAAAACTTAAAAAGCCTTGTTCTTTTATTAATATTGGCGGCATATCTAATATTTCCTTATTGGACAATAGAGGTAAGTTAACAGCATATGATATTGGTCCAGGAATGTGCCTTTTAGACCAATTTGTATTTTTCAAAAAGAAACAACCTTTTGATAATAATGGAATATATTCTTCTCGAGGTAAAATTAACAATAATATTTTAAGGCAACTTCAAAATGATAAATTTTTCAAAAAGAAACCCCCCAAATCTCTTGACCGAAATTATTTCTCATTAAATAAAGTATTAAAAATAAATTTTTATGATGCATGCGCTACTTTATCCGCATTTACTGCTTATGCGATAATTAATGATCTAAAAAAAATAGAAAATCAAAAAATTATTATTTCTGGTGGAGGAACCAAAAATAAATTTATTTTAAATTTAATTAAAGAAAATTTAGGAAATAGAGTAATCTCTATTGATGAAATTTATGGTGACGCAAAATTTATAGAATCCCAGGCATTTGCTTATTTAGGTATAAGAAGAATTAAAAATTTACCTATATCATTGCCAGGAACTACAGGTGTAAAAACTCCGATAACTGGCGGAAAAATTACTTAGTTACCTATACTTTGAATTAAGCTCTCTTTCGATGTAACTTCGAACTGTCTTTTCAAGCTTATCGGTTTCATTGTCATAGAAATGATTTGCTCCTGTTATTTCTTCATAATCCACTGTTATATTTTTTTGAGATTTAAGTTTTTCTGCAAGTCTTGAAGTCTCTTCGGGTGGCACTAGGTCATCTTTTTTACCTTGAACTATTAAGCCTGAAGCAGGACAAGGAGCTAAAAAATTAAAATCATATAAATTTGGTTGAGGTGAGATACTTATAAACCTTGTTATCTCTGGTCTTCTCATTAATAACTGCATGCAAAGTAATGCTCCAAAAGAGAATCCTGCAACCCAACATTGGTTTGTATTTGGATTTTGCCTTTGTATCCAATCTAGTCCTGCGGCGGCATCAGCAAGCTCGCCCAATCCATTATCAAATTTTCCCTCACTTTTACCAACGCCTCTTAAATTAAAACGAAAAATTGAAAATCCAAGAGAGTCAAAAATAGAAAATAATTCCATTACTATCGGGTTATTCATTGTTCCACCATAAAGAGGATGAGGATGTATAAGTAGTGCAATTGGAGGGTTTAAAGACTGACCTTTTTTGTACTTTCCAACTAATTTTCCGTCTGGGCCTGTAAAAACTATTTCTTTTACTTGATTATTCATATTTGAGTATTAGATAGTTGACTAAATTAGTAGGTTATTATATTTAACCTCTGAGACGGTATACTAAATTTAACATTTGAAATTCAAGGTTTTTTTTTAAAATGAGTAAAATCATTGATTTAATTGACTCTTATATTGATAGAGACCCTGCGGCAAAAGGTAGAATTGAGACTTTTGTCACTTCACCAGGCCTACATTCAATTGGAATATACAGATTGTCAAATTTTTTATGGTCAATAAGACTTACTATTCTTGCAAGGTTAATATCTTACATTGGCAGGATATTGACTGGAATTGAAATTCATCCTGCGGCAAAGATTGGTGAACGTTTTTTTATAGACCACGGTATGGGTGTTGTTATTGGTGAAACAGCTGAAATCGGCAATGATGTTACAATCTACCACGGTGTAACCCTTGGGGGCGTTTCACCAAGTGAGGACAGCGCTAGTCAGAAGGATAAGAAAAGACACCCAACTTTAGAAGATAAGGTAATAATTGGTTCCGGTGCACAAATTCTTGGTCCAATTACTATTGGTGCTAATTCAAAAGTTGGCTCTAATTCAGTAGTTACAAAAGATGTTGAGTCGAACAAAAGTGTAATTGGAAATCCAGCTAGATATACAATTGTTCCGAATTCTTCAGGAGTAAAGAAATTCCGAGCATATGGTCTCAGTAAGGGAGATGACAGCAGGGCTACTGTAGTTGAAAAATTGGAAAAAGATAATTCTGATTTAAGAAATAGAATTGAAAAGCTTGAAAAATTAATTGAGGATAATAAATGAAAATAACTTCACGTGGTAGATATGCTGTATTGGCTATGGTCGATCTTGCTAAATTTGGATCACAAAAACCGTGCAGTTTGTCACATGTTTCAGTTAGACAAAATATATCATTGTCTTATTTGGAACAGATCTTTAACGATCTAAAAAAGGCTGAATTGGTTAAAAGTCAAAAAGGACCAGGTGGAGGATATATTTTAAATAAAGAGAAAGATAAAATAAAAATTTTAGATATCTTTAATGCAATAGATGAGAAAATAAAAACCACTGGTTGTGGTAATAACCCAAATGCTTTTTGTTCTGGAACTAACAAAAAGTGCTTAACTCATAATTTTTGGGAAAATTTAGAAGGTGTCATTGGTAATTATTTAAGCACTGTGCATCTGAGTGATTTAGTCGAAGAACAAACATTGGTAAAATAATATGAACAAAGTAAGCAAAGATAATTTTACACAAGAAAAGTACAAATACGGATTCGTAACGGAAATTGAAAGTGAAAAAATTCCAAAAGGGTTAAATGAAGAAGTTATAAGACTGATTTCTAAGAAAAAAAATGAACCAGAGTGGATGTTGGATTGGAGGCTATCTGCATTTAAAAGATTAGAAAACATGTCTGTACCGAAATGGGCTAAGGCAGAAATCGATGAAATTGATTTTCAAGATTTATACTATTACTCTTCTCCGAAAGATTTTAAAGAAAAGCCAAAATCTCTTGATGCAGTTGATCCTAAATTATTGGAAACATACGAGAAACTAGGAATACCTTTAAAGGAACAGAAGGTTTTAGCTGGTGTTGCAGTAGATGCAGTTTTTGACAGTGTGTCAGTTGCTACAACGTTTAAAGAGAAGTTAAATGAAATAGGTGTCATTTTTTGCCCTATTTCAGAAGCTATACAAAAACATCCTGAGCTTGTAAAAAAATACATTGGGTCTGTTATCCCCGTAACTGATCATTTCTATGCGACTTTGAATTCAGCTGTATTTAGTGATGGTTCGTTTGTATACATTCCAAAAGGAGTTAAATGCCCAATGGAATTATCTACATACTTTAGAATTAATGCTTCTGAAACAGGACAGTTTGAGCGGACACTTATAATTGCAGATGAAGGAAGTTACGTAAGTTATCTTGAAGGTTGTACGGCTCCAATGAGAGACGAAAATCAATTGCATGCAGCTAATGTTGAATTAGTTGCGCTTGATGATGCCGAAATAAAATATTCTACAGTTCAAAATTGGTATCCTGGAGATGAAAATGGAAAAGGAGGTATATATAATTTCGTAACGAAACGAGGTTTATGTAAAGGAAAAAACTCAAAAATTTCTTGGACTCAGATTGAAACGGGTTCTGCTATTACATGGAAGTATCCAAGTTGTATTTTGAGAGGAGATAATTCTACTGGTGAATTTTATTCTGTAGCAATTACCAATAATTATCAGCAAGCTGACACTGGTACAAAAATGATCCACTTAGGGAAAAATACAAAAAGTAGAATCATTTCTAAAGGAATTTCTGCAGGCAAGTCATCTAATACTTATCGGGGACTTGTTAGCTTTCACAAAAAAGCTAAAAATGCAAAAAACTTTACCCAGTGTGATTCATTATTAGTTGGTAGTGAGTGTAAGGCCAATACTATTCCTTTAACTGAAAATAGCTCTAATAGTTCATCTATAGAACATGAAGCAACAACCTCAAAAATAAGTGATGAGCAATTGTTTTATTGTATGCAAAGAGGTTTAGATGAGGAAGAAGCACAAAGTTTAATTGTAAATGGTTTTTGCAAAGAAGTACTGCAAAAACTGCCAATGGAGTTTGCTGTCGAAGCTCAAAAACTTGTAAGTATAAGTTTGGAGGGAAGTGTTGGATAGTATGTTAGAGATTAAAAATTTAAATGTTACTGTTGAAGAAAAACAAATTTTAAAAAACTTAAATCTAAACATTGGAAAGGGTGAAGTACATGCCATAATGGGTCCTAATGGCTCAGGTAAAAGCACTATTGCTCATACTCTAGCTGGTAAACCAAGCTATAATGTAGAGTCAGGAGAAGTTAATCTCAACGGGAAAGATTTACTATCAAAAGATCCTTATGAGAGATCTTTAAATGGTCTTTTCCTTGCTTTTCAATACCCAATAGAACTTCCTGGAGTAACAAATGCTTCGTATCTTAAGCAGATTGTTAATGCGCATCGAAAGTCAAGAAAAGAAACACCAATTGATGCTGGAGAATTTCTAAAGATACTAAAAGAAAAATCAAAACTACTTGACATACCAATGGACATGCACAGTCGTTTTGTAAATGCTGGCTTCTCTGGAGGAGAGAAGAAGAAAAATGAAGTTCTTCAAATGGATCTGCTTAATCCAAGTTTAATCATTATGGATGAAACAGACTCAGGCCTAGATGTTGATGCATTAAAAACCACTGCGGAGGCAATTAATAAATTAAGAAATGATGAAAGATCATTTATTATTATAACTCATTACTTAAGATTATTAGAATATATTGAGCCTGATTACGTTCATGTATTTCAAAATGGCTCAGTTATAGAAACTGGTGACAAGACTTTAGCTTCAAGAATAGATCAAGAGGGATACAGTTAATGAAAACTTTAAAACCTTCAATAATGGAATTAACAGATAATTTTTCGATTGAAACCAATTCTAAGGATCTATCTATATCCCATGAGATAATAAATGATGAACTAAAATTAAAAATCACTTCGAATTATTCACAAATACCTTCGCGAATAAAATTAATAAGCAGTAATAGGAGCAACTTAAAAATTATTGCTGACATATATTTAAACGAGAATGCTACTTTAGAGATTATTGACGAAAATGATTATATAATTGATACATCTTTTATTTTAAAATCATTTTTAGGTTCCAGCTCAGCACTTGAACTATACAGATTTAATAAGTTTCAATCCGATACTAACAACTCATTTGTTCACACTTGTAATATGTCAAATGGATCAATATTTAAGGATTTTAATTTTACAAACGGTTCAGTTTTTACAAATAACGAGACTAAGATAAATTTAAATGAAGAAAACGCAAAATATGTTGGCAGTGGCGTTGTTATGTCCAATTCATCAAAATGTGAAAACAATTTAGAAATAAGGCACTTAAGTAAGTCTGCGGTATCAGATTGTTCATTTAAAGCTGTAACTCGTGGATCATCCAATGTTTCGTTTAAAGGAAAAGTGTTTGTTGATGAAAATTGCTCAAATACACAATCTAACCAAATTAGCAAAGGTTTGTTAATTGACGAAGAATCTAAAATTAATCTTACACCAATACTTGAAATAAATAATGATGATGTAGTTTGCTCTCATGGTGCGGCTTCAGGAAAAGCTGATGAGGAAGTACTGTTTTATTTAGCTTCTAGAGGAATTTCAAAGAGTGAAGCTGAAAGAATATATATACAGGGCTTTTTATCAGAGTTTATAGAAAAGATTGAAGATGCAGAAATGCAAGCTAAAGGCCAAAATTTTATCAACGAGAATTGTTAACATGGATGACTCTAAAACTTTAAATTTAAATGTTAGAAAAGATTTTCCAATTCTTTCAAAAAAGATATTAGAAAAGAGAGACCTTATTTATTTTGACACTGCAGCTTCTGCTCAAAAACCAAATGCAGTTATTGATGAAACAAATGATTTCTATAAAAATCACTATTCTAATGTTAGTAGAGGAGTTCATACATTATCTGTTGAATCAACATTTAGATATGAGGACGCTAGAAAAAAAGTTCAAAAATTCTTAAATGCAAGGTCTGAAAATGAAATTATTTTCACAAAAAGTGCCACAGAAGGAATAAATTTAGTTGCTCAAACTTTCTATGAAAAGTTTATGCAAAAGGGAGATGAGGTAATTTTATCTTTAATCGAGCACCACTCAAATTTAATACCTTGGTTTTTTTTAAGAGACAAGTATGGCGTTGTGCTAAAGTTTGCAAATATTCAACCATCAGGAGAAATTGATATTGATCATTTTAATAGTTTATTCACAAATAAAACAAAAATTGTATCTTTGACACATCTTTCGAATGTTTTTGGTACTGAATTAGATGAAAAGGCTATAAGTATCTGTAAAGACAAAAATGTTCCCATTCTCCTTGATGGTTGTCAATCAGCTGCTCATTTAAAAATTGATGTTCAAAAACTAGGTTGTGATTTTTTTGTTTTCTCTGGACACAAAACTTATGGTCCTGCTGGTATTGGAGTTTTATATGGAACTGAAAATCTTTTATCAGAAATGCCCCCCTACCAAGGTGGAGGAGGAATGATTGGAGATGTGAGTCTAGAAGGTGCAAGTTATGCAGAATTGCCAGCGAAATATGAAGCAGGAACTCCTCCATTAGTCGAAGCGCATGGATTGGGTATAGCAATTGATTACATGAATAAAATTGGATTCGATAATATCATCAAGCATGAAAATGAAATTACTAAATATGCGTTTAATAAATTAAACGAAATTGATTTTATCGAAATTCATGGTGGAGATAATAAAAGGAATTCTATCATATCCTTTAATATTAAAAATGTTCACTCCCACGAAGTATCTTCGTTTTTAGATGTTGAAGGAATAGCAATTAGAGCAGGTCATCACTGTTGTCAGCCTTTAATGAAACATCTCGGTGTTAATTCAACGGCCAGATTATCTTTTGGTGTGTATAATTCACTAGAAGAAGTTGATAAATTTGTTACTGCGTTACATAAGTGTAAGGAGTTTTTTAATAAATGAATGATTTAATAAATGATCTTTACCAAGAAATAATCTTAGATCACGGACGTGAACCAAGAAATTTTGGCGAGTGTGAACCTCATAATAAAAGTGCCGATGGTCATAATCCGTTGTGCGGTGACAATTTAAAGCTTACTTTTCTTCTTAATGATCAAAATATAATAGAAGACATTAAATTCACAGGTGAGGGGTGTGCCATATCACTTGCTTCTGCATCATTAATGACAGAAAAATTAAAAGGTAAAAAAATTGAAGTCGCTGAGGAAATATTTAAGGATTTTACAAATCTTGTTTCAGGTTCAGATGAAGAATTAAAAGTTTTAAATGAGGAAGATTCACTTTATGCCTTAAAGGGAGTAGGTGGATTTCCAATGAGGGTAAAGTGCGCAACAATGGCATGGCATGCTTTTAAACAGGCTTTAAAAGATTAATTATGAGACTATATCCTGTATATCTTGCACTGCTTGTATTATTTATTGTTTTGCAACTTATTTATGGAAACCGGTCTTTTGCCGATATAAACTTAGAGGAGTACGATATGTCAAAAGTAGAAGTAATGGATACACCTTTCTGGTGTTCTGCCACGCCTGAAGAAAGACAGGAAGCTATTAATAACCTTACTGAAGAACAGAGAATTGTTGCTTTAGAGAATGGAACAGAGAGGCCATTTTTTAATGAATATTGGAATAGTAAAGATGTAGGAATTTATGTTGATGTAATTTCAGGAGAACCTTTATTTTCTTCTTTAGATAAGTTTGACTCAGGAACAGGTTGGCCGAGTTTTGATAAGCCAATAAAAGGGATAGAAATTGTAGAAATTGTTGATAAATCCCATGGGATGGTTCGTACAGAGGTAAGAAGTCAATATGGCGACGCACACCTTGGACATTTATTTGATGATGGACCCACTGAAACAGGATTAAGATATTGCATTAATTCAGCTTCATTAAGATTTGTTCCTCTAGAGAAGTTAAGTGAAGAAGGTTACGGAGATTTTGTGCAATTATTTAACTAAATGGAAAAAGTAGAAGATCAAAAAGTTATAGATGCATTAAAGACTGTATTTGACCCGGAAATTCCGGTTGATTTGTACGAATTAGGTCTAATATACAAATGTGAGGTTACTCCTGATAATGATGTTATTATTCAAATGACATTAACTACACCAAATTGTCCTGTTGCTGATGAAATGCCAAAAAAAGTAAAAGAAGCTGTCGACGCTGTACCTGGGGTAAAAAATGTTACAGTTGATCTTGTATGGGATCCACCATGGGATATGTCTCGCATGTCGGATGTTGCAAGATTAGAACTAGACATGATGTAAGATATCCACTTGAAATACAAAAATACCTATATATTTTAGATAATAATCATATATAAACTCAATTTAAGAGCCCGTAGCTCAGTTGGTAGAGCACTCCCCTTTTAAGGGAGTTGTCCTCGGTTCGAACCCGAGCGGGCTCGCCACTTTTTAGTATGAAAAAGAAATTTTATCACAAACTTGGCCCAGTGCCTACAGAGGAAGATCTCAAGAATCCAAAAAAATTAGACCCAAATAAAGCAAGAAATACTGTAATTATCTGGTATTCATTTGTTGCAATTGCCGTTATTTTATATTTTGTAATAACTAAGTTGTTTTAAATATAATAAAATCCTGATGAAATTTTCAGGATAAAATCTAATGATTATAAGAGGTTTTTTAGTCTTCTTAATTACTATATTTTCGCACAACATTTTATTTAGTGAAAATAATTTGAAAGATAATTTCGATAACCCAAGCAGTTGGAGGTATATTGCTGACGATGTAATGGGCGGCATATCTAGTGGTAAAGTTGAATTCATTAATATTGACGGCAATAGCAATATCTTACTAACGGGAAACGTTAGTACTGAGAATAATGGTGGTTTCATACAAATACGTAAGGAATTAAAAGACATTAACTTAAGTAAGACTGATAGAATAAGAATTGTAGCTAAGGGAAATAATGAAAAATATTATGTTTTTTTAAGAACAACGGGAACTATCTTGCCTTGGCAGTATTATTCTTATGAATTTTATGTAAGAAATGAATATGATGAGTTTATTATGCCGATAAAAGATTTTAAAAGATCTGGTATATTGCTAGCAAATCAAATCAATCCAAAAAAAATAACGTCTATTGGAATTGTAGCATATGGCAGGGACCATTATGCTGAACTTTACGTCAAAGAATTAGAATTCTTGGAGTAAATATATGTGGCTGTTTGAATGTGGATTGGACTCAGTTGAGTGGAGAAGAATCATCATCGTTTATCTATCTGCAATAGCTCCAATAATTTTATCTTTATTTCTTTTATACAAGAGTCAAATGAAGAAATGGATTGCATTAACATTATTATCTTCATTTTTAATTGCTGCTATCGGATGGGAAATATGGGTTAATTTTGGACTTGTTGACGGTGATCCAGTTAATATTAGACGATCTGATGCAATGACATGTGCAATTCCAATGGAAATTAATTGGTTAGTAAATTCATTAGCCGATACAGGAATTGTTTGGTTTGCAATTATTCTTGTTTATTGGATTTTTCCAAAAAGAGCTCTTAAGTATGAGAAATTTCAGCTAGTGTTTTTGTCTATGTTTTTTATTTGGTTCATGGGTCAAAATTTTTTGGTAGAGGCGGTGATTTATCACAATCAAGTAGGGGGTGATGCAGTAATTTCTTGGGCACCATTAATGCCATTTGGCCCTTACTTCAATCCAATATTAATAAATTTTGGTGATAGAGATATAACTCTTCAATCTCAATCAGCGTGGATTATTGGAACAATAGTTTTCTATTCTATATCTGTATATTTTTATAAAAAAACTAACGGAAAATAAAAAACCCCACCTGGGTGGGGTTTATTTTGTTTTGTTTCACACATCTACGTTTAGTAGATTTAAAAAATAATATTGAAATGGTTGTGGTCACCACCCCTTACAGTGTTGGTGGCGTCAACTTTTTAACCTCCACATTATCATCAACTAAATAATATCAAGCGCCCTCAAAATGTGAATTAAAAATGAAAAAAGCTTGAACACATAAAGTATCTAAGCTTTTCATAACGATAACGTGGATTGATGATCCTTTTAGATAATTCTTTCTAAGAATCAATTAATATATTTAATAAATAAAGTTTGTATTAAAAAATGACACAGCAAAACTGTCAATGGTGCAATACTTCAATAGTTCCAATTGATGTGCATGGGCACTATCAATGCCCAAATTGCAAGATTAACATCGATCCATGTTGCTCAGGTGAAAAGTTTGATAAATATGATTCAACTTTGCAGTCTTGTAACACCAAACGCTATAACGAATAATCAAATCAAAAAAGATACAAAAACAATATCAAAACCAGAAAGACAACGAGTGCCATCAATGGAAAAGTGAGTATTCTATAAATAATTTGTAAGAACTGTTTGAAACTAAACTGTTCCATAAAACTAGTTAACTAAGAATTATGTCTTCGCCATCATCTTTGTTTACAAAGAAATCTGGAAATGGTTCAGCATCAGGCGTTGCAAGATATTCCGATAAATCTGTCTTACCAGCTTTCATCATCGTACTGTCATCAACACACATGTTTCCTGTAAATTTTTTGGAGTCTTGAGTAAGTATAACATATGCAGCATCCCCCATGATAGCAGGTGTCCTGCATTTACTTTTGCCCTGATCATCCATTGAAGCCGCTAAAATATTGTTAACAGCTGCCGTATCGATCATAGTTCTTGGCCATAATGAATTTACAGCAATACCAGATGATTTTAATTCTTCCGACATTCCAAGAGTACACATACTCATTCCATATTTTGCCATAGTATATGCTACATGCGGACTAAACCACTGGCTTTCCATATTCAACGGTGGCCCTAGGTTTAGTATGTGAGGATTGTTGCCTTTTTTTAAATGAGGAATGCATGACTTTGAAACAAGAAACGTTCCTCTTGTGTTAATGTTGTGCATTAGATCGTATCTTTTCATTTCAGTATTTACAGTTGGAGTTAAGCTAATAGCACTTGCATTGTTTACACAAATATCAATACCACCGAATGTTTCTACAGTTTTTTCAACAGCAGCAAGCACCTGATCCTCAAATCTTATATCTGTTTTAATACCAATTGCATTACCACCAGCTTTAATCAAATCCTCAGCAGCAGTAAAAATAGTCCCGGGCAATGTTGGTTGCGGTTCAGTCGTCTTGGCAATGATTGCAATATTAGCACCGTCTTTTGCAGCACGTTCAGCAATTGCGTATCCGATACCCCTCGTGGCACCAGTTATAAATAACGTTTTTCCTTTGAGATCAGTCATATCAACTCCTTAAAAAAGGTATAAAAATTTGTCATAAAAGTTTCACTAAGATAGTTCATAATAATTTTATTTAAAGGAGTAAATATGGCTAAATTTTATATGATGGCAAAATATACACCAGAAGCACTGAAAGGATTTTTAAGCAGTCCTTCTGATGATAGAAAACAAGCAGTTAACAAGCTTGTCGACTCTATTGGTGGAAATGTATTATCATTTGATATTGTGAGAGGACCTTACGATATTATAATTTCTGTAGAAGTTTCCGATTTTGCTGCAGTGGCTGGTGCTAAAATAGC
Organism: uncultured Pelagibacteraceae bacterium; assembly: GCA_902523455.1. GTDB lineage: Bacteria > Pseudomonadota > Alphaproteobacteria > Pelagibacterales > AG-422-B15 > CACNXQ01. The sequence continues at coordinate 86,539 of CABYZG010000003.1, read as the reverse complement.
CGTTCAATCTACTGGAATGGTGTCTGATGCAGTAATACTTGAGGCGGTTGATATGACAAAAATTGTAACTCAAGCAAGTACTGCGCTTGGCAATTATACAAAGCCAGGAGCATAAAAATGAGCACAGTAGTTACTGCTAAATTTTTTCCTAAACCGGAAATGGTTCAAGAAATGAATAATTGGTTTAGAGATAATTTGCCAAATACGCAATCATATGAAGGTTGTCAGCTAATTAAAGGCGGGTATAACAAGGACACCCAAGAGGTTATTCTTTATGAAGTTTGGGACAGTGTTGACGCTCATCAAAAATATGTTAATTGGAGAATTGAGATTGGAGATATTCCAAAACTTGTTGAAATGTCAACTAAGGAGCCTGATATCGTCTATCATGAAGAAGTTTATTAAACAAAAAATTTAAAAAGGAGAAAAAATGGAAGCAAAAGAAGTAGTACAAAGAGGTTATGATTTATTTGGATCTGGAGATATGGAGACATTCTTTGGTGAAATAATTCATGACGACATAACATGGACTTTTCCAGGAGAAGAAGGAAAACATCCATTAGCAGGTGTGCATAAAGGTAAGGAAAATTTTATTGCAAATATGTCAAAAATCCCTGAGTACTGGGATAATTTTATGGTCACACCCCAAGCAATGATTAGTGAAGGCAACAAAGTATTCGCATTAGTAAAAGGAACTGCTGATGGTATGGATACTATGTTTGGTCATTACTTTGAAGTTGAGAACAATCAAATGAAAGTTATGATGACTTTTGATGATACACTTACAGCATTTAATGCAATGAAAAAATAGGGAGTAATTATGAATAATTATATTGTTACACATACTTTTAAGTCTAAAGAGGCAAAAGAAGCCTTTGCCAAGGCTGGTGAAGGAATTTCTGAGGAAGAACAAATTCAAAGCATGACAGGAGAGAATGCTGCGTGCCAAATGAGTTGGGAAACACCTGGAGATTCACTGACAATGTTTTGTTATTGGAAAGCAAAAAGTCCAGATGATGTTAACACAATGCTTGCTGACTATAATGAGTTCTTTGAGCCACATCAATTTGAATTAACAAATGAACCTATAAAGTTCACAGCATAAAATTAGGAGAAGTATTATGTATGTAATGTTGACTCAAAAACTATCTAAAGGCTTTAAGTCATGGAAAGACATGGTTCATGAAAATGAACACAAACTTGAGGGCTTTAAAGGAAGAATTATATTTGCCGGTTCTCATGCTGAAGATGATAACTCCATGGTAGTTATTATGCATTATGACGATAAAGAAGGACTTATGGCTTTTAAAAATGATGAGGAATTAACAAAAGCTAGACAAGAGGCAGGAGCTTTAACTGAGACAACGGTGATGACAGTTATGACTGAAGACGCAATCTTAAATTTTCCAAGCTAAAATTTTAATTGGCTGCAAGTTGAAAGGAATTATCTTCTCTGCAGCCACTGCCAATAGATAGACCAAGTTCTTTTATTTCGCTTTCTGAATATTTATCCTCATCTAAATTATTTAAAACAGCCAAATTACGATCAATACAACTTTTGTGCGGTGAAGGAACAAGAGATGTAAAAAAAATTACAAAAACGAAAAGCGCGAATGCTAATGGAACTAAGCCGTATCTACTAATCATTTTTTGAATAAACTCTCGGCATTTAGACGATCTTTTTCTTTAGATGAAATATAGTTTTCAGCCCTCTTAATTTCTGCGTTAAGCTCTATAATATACTCTTTGAGTTCTTCTATACTCAATGTATCAAAATCAATTTCTTTAGGCTTAATAATTGGCTCTAAATCATCCGTATCCATTAAAGTTGAGTGTTTCATTTTTTTGGCAACTTGTTAAGATTAAATATGGCAGAAGAGGTCCGTTTTTTTGACAATCGACAGAGATATTTATTATTTGTAACAACTACAAATGAAAAGGCAGTAATAGCTGAAAAGCTATCTCATATAATTAATGAATTGAAACCAGTAAAACCAGCTCTAAAAATATTTGATGCTGGAGTAGGTGATGGAGCAGTGTTAATGAATGTGCTTCGAATTGCTCATCAAAAATTTCCAACTGTTCCTTTTTATGTTTCTTGCAAAGATGTAAGCATGGAAGATGCAAGAATTACAATTGAAAAACTTGCTGACAGATTTGTTGAACATCCAAATATGGTTTTTACAATATCTAATTTACACTACTCTGAGGCTGGATATCTTAAATCGAATAATGAGTCTAAGCAGAAAAATATGAATTGGAACAACATTGCATTAGACGGCGACTCTTCATTTGGCTTCTATGAGCAATTAAGACAGTTGGGCCCACTTTTGAAAGAAAATTGGAGAGTTGAAGAAAATAAGCAGGGAAATACAACTTATGAAAATCCATCTGTAATTTGCATATATAGAAAAGATCATGAATTCACATTAGATCAAATAATTCCATCTAAAAACGAGTCTATTAATGAATTTGATTTAGTTATTGTCTCACAAGCATATCGCTCACGGGCAAGTGTTGAAAAAAAAGTTAATAATGTAATTAAACCTATGGTTAGTTTGCTAGCGCCAAATGGAAAAATGGTTGCTTTTCACTCTTACGGAAATGATCCTGGTCTCAATGCAATTAATCAACTATGGCCAGACGAAAATCCATTTCCAAATAAAGGTCATGACATTATTCAGTACTTGAAAAATAATTTAGACAGTGAATTCAATAGCAAAATTCATTTCAGAGAACCTGAAATATTTGAATACAATCTCAGATCTCAACCTAATGAGATAAATAGCGGTATTGCGACATCACTAGTATTTTCAGCGTGGAATGCTTGTACGTATGTTGCTCAAATAAGTGATCAAATGGTTAAGGAAAAGGAAGCAGATCAAAGTTATATTAAGTGTATTGAGGATATAATTCGTGATCATGACGGATTATGGTTTTATGATGAAATGCTTGTGGCTGACCGAAAATAAATATTGAATTTTCCACAAGCAATTTATATCAACTAGTATGTTATCATCCTTAATAGTAGGTGCAGGGTGCTTTTGGGGCGTTGAAGTTTTATACGAACAAATGCCTGGTGTTATCAATGCAACCTCAGGCTATTCTGGTGGGCATTTAGATAATCCTAGATATGAGGATGTTTTAACTGGCGAGACAGGTCACGTTGAAGTAGTCAAGATTGACTATGATAGCAGTGAAGTTACTTTTAATGAATTGATTGATACATTTTTTATCATTCATGATCCTACAACGTTAAATCGTCAAGGACCTGATATTGGCGAACAATATAAATCTATACTTTTTTACAACAGCGAAGATGAAAAAGAAATTATTGAGAGTAAAATTGAAAAGATTGATTTATCAGGCAAGTTTGAAAACTCAATAGTTACAGAAATTAGAGAAACTGCAGAGTTTTATCCTGCAGAAGAGTACCATCAAGATTATGCAGTGAAAACAGGCAAGTTATGCTACCAGCAACTTTATGTTATGTATAATTATTCGCCAATACCGACTGCAACACCATAACTTATTTTGTTGAAAAAGTAGGCAGTTGAGGATTACTCACTGTTGGAAGCACATATCTACTTTTTGCAATATCTAAACAGTTTTCATTGTTGTGATTATAATAATTTGAACTTTTGAAATCTAAATGTTTCGCTTTATCATATGTTTTATTGGATTGTACGCTGTACATTATATCACCAGGTATTGATAAGTGTCCTCCGATACCGTCGTTAATTGTACCTTCATCTTTAAAAACGAGATGATCTTCTGCACACTGTGGTACGGCCCCCAAAACATGCAGTATCTCATGAAGAGCAGCTTTAGCGGTTTCATTAAATTCAGGTTTAAAACCTCCATTGTTTTCAATACATGATCCACTTCTTTTTCCTGGGTAATAAAGGGCTGCCGTGTTAGCTGTTACACCCTCTGTTGCATAACTTGGAAGTTGAGATGACGCACAAACATCTCTATTAGAGCCACCATAGATGATGAAATAAACTTTTTTTGGGTCGTTAAAACCAAATCGACTTATTGCAGGCTGTAATACATTAACTGCCTTAATTCCGTGTTTGGATATTTCATCATCATTAATATCCAATCTTAAAAAGGTTATATCAATTTTATTATCATCTTTACGATCAAATTTAAGATTTTGACCATCTGCAAATAATCTATCTTTAGTTTTTGAGTTAAACCATTTATCAATTTGATACATTAACATGCTTATTTTGCTATCAAGATCATATTCTTTATCAACACCATCTTTTGGTAAAACGTACATAACATGAATATTATAACCATCATCAACATCAGGAAGATCAGTGAAGTTTCTTCCTGGTTTTTCGTCAGAAAACACAGCTGAAGCTAAAAAAAAACTTATTATAGTATAGCTAATAAATATACGCATATTTTTAAATCTGATATGGTTTTAATTTAATGAAAAAGTTTATTACAAATCCATATTTTAAAAAAGGACTTCCAGGAGATAATGGTACTGATCCTGTTAGTACAGATGTTGAGGCTGTAAAAAAGCTTTTGAGTTTGTGTCCCAAAGCCGCTGAAACACCGTTAGCTGAGTCAGTCAAATTAAGTCATGAATTAGGTATAAATAAATTATGGCTTAAGGATGAAAGAGACCGAATGGGCCTTGGAAGTTTTAAAGCGCTTGGTGCGGCGTTTGTAATTGCAAGTGATGCTGCAGCAAATTTAAAATCTTTCAATAAGGATGCAAATTGGAGCTCAGCTCTTAGTGGAAAAACTTATATATCAGCTAGTGCTGGTAATCATGGGATTTCTCTAGCGGCTGGCGCAAAAATATTTGGAGCAAAGGCTGTAATTTATTTATCTAAAAATGTCCCATCAAGTTTTGCGGATAAAATTAGAAGTTTTAGTGCAGAGGTTGTTGTATGCGGCAATGATTATGAAGAAAGTTTAGAGGGTGCCAAGCAAGAAGCTGAGAAAAACGGTTGGATGCTTTTATCAGATGTGACCTGGGATGGATACGATCACGGCTTGCGAGTTATGCAGGGATATTTAGTTCTTGCAGATGAAGCGTGCGTAAGATGTGATGAGACTCCAACACATATATTTTTACAAGCTGGAGTAGGAGGTTTTCCTGCATCCATTGCAACTTATATGAGAAAATATTTTGGCAATGATCCAAAAATAATAATTGTCGAACCCACAAAGGCTCCAGTATTGCTCGAGTCTATTTGCAAAGGAGAAGCGGTAACTGTCACAGGTGGTGTTTCTAATATGGGACGCTTAGATTGTAAAAGTCCTTCGATAAGAGCACTATCATCACTTGCAATAACGTGTACAAATTTTATGACTATTGAAGATGAAGATGCTGATATTGCGGTTGAAGATTTAAAACGAAACAAATTTGATACTTCTCCATCAGGTGGGGCTGGATACGCTGCTATCAAAGAAGCAAAAAAATATCGAGAAAGTGGAATTGATGAAAATAGTAAGATTTTAATTATTTTAACAGAAAAGCCAGCTTAATTTTTATTATTGAAAATTCTCTCAAGATTATATTAAATTTAGCACATGATAACAAAAAGCCTTCTCTCTAAAATTATAAAAACAGGAAACCTTACATGGGTAATGCCGAATGGTGAAATTAATACGTACGGTGATGGAACAGGAGATCCCATAAAGATAAGAACTACAAATAACTTCTCAGAGATAAAATTATTAATGAACCCATCAATACATTTTGGCGAAAGTTATATGAATGGATCACTTGTGGTAGAGGAGGGACGTATTCATGATTTCTTAAAACTAATTTTTGCTAATACGGAAGTAGATATTGATCATTGGGTGATGAAGCTCTCAAAAGTAGTTAGAGCAATATCAAATAAACTTACTACAAGTAATTACATATCAAAATCAAAACGAAACGTTGCCCATCATTATGATCTATCTGATAAACTCTACGAACTATTTTTAGATCCGGATAGACAATATTCTTGTGCCTACTTTAACTCTCCAAATGATACCTTAGAACAGGCTCAAATTAATAAAAAAGAATTAATTTCAAAAAAACTTCTTCTTGAGGAAAATCAATCAGTCTTAGATATTGGCTGCGGTTGGGGTGGAATGGCTGCACACATTTATAAAAAATCAAATGCAAATGTTGTTGGGGTAACACTATCTGAAGAGCAAATTGCTTATGCACAGCAAAGAAAAATCAGAGAAAAGTTAGAAAAGGTTGAATATAGATTGCAGGATTACAGAAATGTTAATGAAAAATATGATCGAATAGTATCTGTTGGGATGTTTGAGCATGTTGGAACAGCTCATTATCAGGAATTTTTTAATAAAGTCTATGATCTTTTAAATGATAGCGGAGTGGCCCTTATTCATACTATTGGAAGATTAAACGAGCCTGGTAATACTGACCCTTGGATTGATAAATATATATTTCCAGGTGGATATATTCCTGCACTTAGTGAAACAGTATCTAGAGTAGAAAAATCAGGCCTTTCATTAACAGATGTTCAGGTTTTAAGATTTCATTACGCAGAAACTTTAAAAAGATGGAGATACAACTTCTACGACAATATTGATAAGGTCAAAGAAATTTATGACGAAAAATTTTGTAGAATGTGGGACTTCTATCTCTCATCTTCCCAAGCTTCTTTTGAAGAATCCACTTTAGTTGTCTTTCAAATGCAATTATCTAAAAACAAGAAAACTGTCCCAGACTCAAGAAATTATATGCTGACCTAGTTGCCTTAGAATATCCAAGGCAACTAAGAAGCTATTTAATTGCTATAGATATTTAAACCAGCATCAATAACATTCACGTGTGGAGCCATGTTAGCAAAGAACCATCTTTGAATTTCATTTGAACTAAAAATATCCATTGCTTTCCCCATATCTTGAGCGTTGGCTGCAGCAAAATAAACCATTGCATTGGCTGGGAGAATTGATTCTCCGCACATTGCACAATTCATTGAGTCAACTACAACTTTCGCACCAGCCTCTTGCATTATTTCTTGAAACTTAGGCATGTTTAAGAGAAAGTTTATACCACTTGTAACTTCAACGAATGCGTAAGCGACTGCTTGACCAGCGCTCCCTCCTTGAGGCATAGGACTATTATTTGCCATGATAAAATTATCGCTTCTGGCATCTTGATTAACTTCTCCATACGTACTGTTAAAGATATCAGGATTTTGAGCATTTAAAGTCACATCAAACATCATATCTTCAAATGTCTCATAATATACTAATACAGTTGTTAATTCGCCATTACCATCACCTCTTACTTTAGATGCAGATCTTATATTTTTCATTTTTGCACCTGCAGCAAGAGCTTTTTCTTTATAAGCTTGTGTTGCTTCAGATAGTGTTTGAGCATCCATTCCTTCAACAGTATAGACATCAGCAACCCATGCTTTTGAAGAAGTTGTTGAAAAAGCAAACATTACCAGTAAAGTAAAAACTAATTTTGATAGATTTGTCATAGATTTCTCCCTAAAGTTTAATAAATTGTATGTGATATATTTTTCAAAAATATGATATTTATTACATTTAATAGATAGTGTTATTAATTAATAACTTTACTAACTATATGTAATAATTAGATTATTCCATGGGGTGTGAAATCTCTAAAATTTTATATATATATATAGTAATAATGACAAAAAAATTAACACCATTTTTGAAACCAAATGAAGTTTTATCAGATACTGAAGTCAATTTTTTAAGAGAAAAAAGTGATTTTAAAGGCATCGCTTTATTATTTCATGCTTGGTTTATAATTGGTTTATCAGTTTTAATTTACTCTTTATTTCCAAATATATTTACTTTTTTAGCAGCAGTTCTTGTAATTGCTGGAAGACAACTTGGCCTAGCAATATTAATGCATGAAGGGGCGCATGGTTTAATAACTAACAATACAAAGCTAAATAATCATCTATCACAATGGATCTGCGCTTTTCCGGTGTGGTCGGATACCTACGGATACAGACATTACCACTTAGCCCATCATAGGAATACTCAACTTGAAGATGACCCAGACCTAAGTTTATCCAAACCATTTCCTGTAGAAAAAAAGAGCATGTTAAGAAAAGTGCTGAGAGATATTTTTGGCGTATCAGGCCTTGTTCAAAGATATGAATTGATTTTTAAAACATTACTTAAAAGTGATACAAAAAAAAATGACGGAAAAAAAATTAGTGGCTTTGAGTCTAGAAATACACTGTATGGAATATTAATTTCAAATATAATAATTTTTTTCACTTTTTGGATTTTGGGACAATGGTGGTATTTTTTAGCATTTTGGCTGCTACCACTTTTTACTTTTTTTCAGCTTTTTTTAAGAATTCGAAATATAGCAGAACATGCTGGTGTAAAATCTAAAAATGACTTTAATAATGCACGTACTACGTATGCAAATATTATAGAAAGAGCCTTTGTTGCTCCATATTACGTAAATTACCATCTTGAGCATCACTTATTCATGTTTGTTCCATGTTACAAACTCAAGAAAGCTCACGAGATGATACTTAAGAAACATTCTAATGAAGATCTAGAGATTAAAAGTGGGTATGTTTCTATGCTTCGTTCTGTATTAATATAATTTAATTACTTAAATGACAGTTGATTTTGAGGAAAATATTCTAAAAAAAGCGTTTGGCTCTTTTGCAACAGGAGTTGCAGTAGCCACCTCACATAAAAGTGGATTTACAATTAATTCATTCGCCTCTCTAAGCTTAAAGCCACCTTTGATTATCTTTAATATTTATAAGTCTGAAACTGACCATGTAGACTTTTTAAAAAATAATTCATTTGTAATTAACTTTCTTTCAAACGAACAAGAAGAAATATCACGTTTGTTTGCTACAAAAGATCCTGAAAAAGTGAGTAAAACAAGCCATACTATATCATCAAGCAATAATATCATTTTGGATAATACTTTAGGCCACATTGAGTTATCGGTTTATCAACAAATTGATATTGCTGATCATGTTTTAGTAATAGGCAAGGTTGAAGATTTAAAAATTGACGACAATAGAAATCCACTTATTTATTATAGAAGTAATTATCAAACCTTGAAAAATGACAATTAAAAAAAATTTATTAATTCTCATTCCAATGTTCTTCCTATTAGGAATTGCAACGTTTAGTTTATTAGAAAAAGACATTGAGAGTCATGTTTCAAATGAAAGCTCAGGGTGTAGCAGCTGCAGCGGCCCGAAAGCATTTAAAGCAAAAAATAAGTCAAACGAAAATTAAGAAGAGACCTCTCCGAAATCATTACTACCTTCTGTTCCTTTTAAGCACATAAAAAAAATAATAGTAATTATTCCAATAAAAGGAACCAGTACAATTAAGAGCCACCAACCTGAACGATTTACATCATGCAGTCTTCTTACGTATAGTGCGAAACTTGGAACAATAAAAAGAAAATATAAAAAAATATACATAGGCCCTAGCATTATTGAGTCTGTTGAATTAGCTAATTCAATACCGACTAGTTGTAATTGAAAAAACATATCAAGCTGCAATCCAACAAAACCAACAGCTGTTGTGAACAGGTAAAAGTACCAAAACTCAGCCCTGTTGGCTCTGGTCTTAAAATCAAAACATTTCACGAAAGCATTGTTTATTGATTTGAAAAAACTCATAATGTATTAGACAATTTAATTATTTAACCAATTATAACAAAAATAGATATAATCATTCAAATGTCAAAAAAACTTAAAATAGGTGGGGCAAGTGGATTTTGGGGCGATTCAGTTATTGCAACACCTCAATTATTGAATGGAAACGATCTAGACTTTATTGTTTATGATTATTTGGCAGAAATCACAATGTCAATTATGGCAAGGGCTCGAGCAAAAGATGCCACAAAAGGCTATGCAGTAGATTTTGTATCAAGTGTATTAAAGTTAAATTTGCGACAAATAGCAGATCAAAAAGTAAAAATTCTCAGCAATGCTGGAGGCGTAAACCCAGAGGCATGCGCTGAGGCCATCAGAGAATTAATTAAAGAACTTAAATTGGATTTAAAAGTGTCAGTTGTATTAGGCGATGATTTAATGACGGAAAAGAATAAATTTTCAGAGCTGAATATAAAGGAAATGTATTCAAATGAAAATTTTCCTGCTGAGGACAAAATAGCAAGCATTAATGCATATCTTGGTGCATTTCCTATAGCTGAAGCTCTTAAAAGCGGCGCTGATATAGTTATTACCGGAAGAAGTGTTGATAGCGCAGTTACATTAGGCGCATGTATTTATTCGTTCGGATGGAATGAAAAAGAATATGACAAACTTGCTGCAGGTAGTTTAGCTGGTCACATTATTGAATGTGGAACTCAAAGTACCGGAGGTAATTTCACTGATTGGGAATTAGTATCAAAAGATCTTCATCAAATAGGCTATCCCATTGTGGAAGTTTCTGAAGATGGCAGTTTCGATTGTACTAAGTCAAAAAATTCAACCGGCATGGTAAGTTTTGGAACTGTCGCTGAACAAATGCTTTATGAGATAGGTGATCCTCAAGCATATATATTACCTGATGTTATTTGTGATTTTTCAAATGTAAAAATTGAAGAAACTGAAAAAGATAAAGTTAAAATCTCTGGAGCAAAAGGTTATCCAGCTCCTAATCAATATAAAGTTTGCGCAACATACGCTGATGGTTTCAGGGCAGGACATGTTTGTTCATTTGTTGGTATAGATGCCGCTAAAAAAGCTCGTACATACGGAGAAGCAATATTTGAGCGATCAAAGATGATAATGCGTATGATGAATATTGCTGACTTTGATGAAATAAGTATTGAAATTATTGGGGATAACAGTCAATACAGCAAGCAATCATCAAATGAAAACAATCGCGAAGTAGTTCTTAAGTTTGCAGCTAAACATCAAGATATCAGAGCGGTAGGTATTATGCTCAAAGAGTCTGTTGGATTAGGCCTTGCAACTCCCCCAGGATTGTCTGGTTTTGTTGGAGGACGGCCAAAACCATCACCAATTGTAAGGCTGTTCTCATTTTTAATTGATAAGGATCAAGTGAACGTAACAATTGATAATGGTTCTTCAAAGAATGAAATAAAGATACCACCATCTGATGAATTTGACTTGAACAGTATTGAACAAACAACAGCTCCTGATTTTGAAGATGCAAATGAAAAGTTTGTTGACGTGCCACTTATTAAAGTTGCGTACGGGCGAAGTGGCGATAAAGGCAATAAAGCGAACATTGGTATAATTTCACGTGATCCTAAGTTTTATCCTGCAATATGCAATTTTCTTGACGAAAAAGTTGTCAAAGATTGCTTTGCCGACTTTCTTGAAGGTTCTGTTGAGAGATACTTTTTACCAGGATCAAATTCTATAAACTTTATTTTAAATGATGTTCTAGGAGGTGGCGGGCCAGCAAGTCTTAGAAACGACCCTCAAGGCAAAGCTTATGCGCAAATACTTCTTGATCAGATGATACCAATACCTGAAAAGTTATTGAGTTAAAAAATTGAATAATTTAATTAACATAATTGTCGGTAAGATATAAAAGTAAATTATGTCAAATCCTTTATTAAGTGTTGAAAATATTGAAACTTATTATGGGCCAATCATGGCTATTAGAGGTATCAGCTTTAAAGTTGACCAAGGTTCAATTGTAACAATCCTTGGATCAAATGGAGCAGGGAAAACGACAATTCTCAAAACTATATCAGGGGCAATTGATCCTAGAAAAGGAAAGGTTTATTTAAATGGAAGTGAAATTCAAAGAAAAGATCCTGATAAAATATTAAGACTAGGAATGAGTCATGCTCCTGAAGGTAGAGAAGTATTTCCTTATTGTTCCGTAATTGAGAATCTTCAAATGGGTGCTTATACACGATCAGATAAGAAAGAAATAAATAAAGATATTGAACAAGTTTTTGAATATTTTCCAATACTAAAAGAAAGAATGAACCAACCAGCGGGTTTATTGTCTGGTGGAGAGCAGCAAATGTTATGCATCAGTCGAGCCCTTATGAGCAAGCCAGAAATTATGCTTTTAGATGAGCCGTCATTAGGGTTGTCACCTAAGCTAGTTAAGGAAATATTTGAAATTATAATTCGAATAAATAAAGAATTAAAAACTACAATACTTTTAGTTGAGCAAAACGCTAATATTGCACTTAGTAACTCCGACTTTGGCTATGTGTTAGAACTTGGTCGAATTGTAATGGAAGGAAACAGTAAAGAGCTTCTAGAAAAAGAAGATATAAAAGAATTTTATCTTGGACAGCAAGATGAAGGTATAAGAGGAGAGAGACGTTGGAAAAAGAAAAAAATGTGGAGATAAATACAATTCCAAGACTTTTTTGGGACTCGGTTAAATCTCGTGGAGAAAGAGTTGCCATGAGAGAAAAAGATCTTGGTATTTGGCAAGAAATCTCATGGTCTCACTATGGAGAAAAGGCAAAACTAACTGGTCTTGCTCTTCACACTTTAGGACTAGAAAAAGGTAATGTGGTTTCAATTGCAAGCGAAGGAAACCCTGAGTGGCTTTATACTGATATGGGGACAATCGGTGCGGGAGGAATTTCCAGTGGAGTGTATACAACAGACTCGGCTGCACAGGTTAAGTATCTAGTAAACGATAGTGCGACCAAATTTTATTTTGCTGAAAATGAAGAACAGCTTGATAAAATTTTAGAAGTAAGAAGTGAGTGTCCTACATTAAAGAAAATTATTGTTTATGATATGGAAGGTTTAAATGACTTTTATGATGATCAAGTCATTAGCTATGAAGAGTTTTTAAAAAAGGGTGAAAAAACTAATCAAGAAAACCCCGATCTTTGGGAAAGTTTAGTAAATAATGTAAGCCCAGATGACATTGCAATTTTAGTTTACACATCAGGTACAACAGGGCCTTCAAAAGGTGCGATGATTAATCACACAAACCTGCTTTATTCTATTAATACTGGATATGATATCTTTGATGTAATGGAACACGAAGAACAATTATCGTTTCTCCCGTTATGTCATATATTAGAGCGGTCAGTTTCAGTTATGATCCCTTTAAAAACAGGCGCAGTAGTTAATTTTGCAGAAAGTATTGATACTGTTCCTGAAAATATTCGAGAAGTTTCTCCAACTGTATTTATTGCAGTTCCAAGGATTTGGGAAAAGTTTTATTCATCGATTACAATTCTAATGAAGGATGCAACTTTTATTGGCAAATTCTTCTATCAATTATCAATAAATGTAGGATCCAAATATAAAGAGTACTTCATAGACGGAAAAGAACCTCCTTTATCATTGAAATTATCTTATTGGATATGTAATCAACTGGTTTTAAAAAATATAAAAAAACTTCTCGGTTTGAATAACTGTCGTTACGCACTAAGTGGCGCTGCGCCTATATCACCTGATCTCATAAATTGGTATCTCTCACTTGGTATAGATATGAGAGAAGGATGGGGAATGACAGAAACTGCTGGAGTTGGAACTGCATTTTATTCCAGAGAAATAAAACTAGGACATGTTGGCCGAGCCGTTAATGATTCTGAAGTAAGGATTGCGCAGGATGGAGAGATTTTATTTAGAGGTCCAGGCGTGTTTTGTGGTTATTTAAATAAACCTGAACAAACAAAAGAAACTCTGGTTGATGGATGGCTGCATACTGGGGATGTTGGTGAAATTGATAACTATGGAAATTTAAAAATTACAGATAGAAAAAAAGACATAATCATTACAGCTGGCGGAAAAAATATATCTCCATCTGAAATAGAAAATGAATTAAAATTTAGTCCATTTATATCAGATGCTGTTGTAATTGGTGATAAAAGAAAGTTTTTGTCATGTCTAATAATGATAGATGAAGAGAATGTGATGAAACACGCTCAGGATAATGACATACCATTTTCTAATTTTGAAAGTCTCTGTAAATCAGAGGAAATAGTTTCCTTGATCGATGATGAGGTCAACAAAGTAAATAAAAAATTCGCCTCTGTAGAACAAGTAAAAAAATTCTCATTAATTGATATACAATTAACAGCCGAAGACGATGAGCTCACTCCGACCATGAAGCTGAAACGCAAATTCATAAATCAAAAATACGGCGATATCATTGAAAGCATGTATCAATCTGCTTGATTTTCCTCTGTGAAATAATAAGATTTCCTTTTAAATTTAAGAGGACGAATGATGATAAGTAAGCGATTTTCAATTTTCACAATTTTATTGGCACTATTATTAACTTTTGGCCACAACTCTTATTCTCAAGGTGTTTCTGACGATGAAATCATTCTTGGCATGCATACAGATATAAGTGGACCAGTTTCTTCATTTGGAAAATATTCCGTTGAAGGTGTTCAAATGAGAATTGATGAAATTAATAAAGCAGGAGGTATTCATGGAAGAATGCTTAAAATAATTGCAGAAGATCATCAATACCAAGTTCCTCGCGCAGTCCAGGCAGCAAATAAGCTTTTAAATAAAGACAAGATATTTCTGATGGTTGCAAGTTTAGGTACGCCAATGAATAACGCAGTGTTTGAAGCTCAAGAGAAAAAAGATATACCAAATTTATTTCCTCTATCATCAGCAAGATCAATGACTGATCCTTTGCATCGTTTAAAATTTGGAGCTCTTTCAAGTTATTACGATCAAATCAGAGCTGGAGTTAAGTGGGCAATCAATGAGAGAGGTAAAAACAAAATTTGCGTTCTTTACCAAGACAATGATTTTGGACAAGAAACATATGAAGCTACTGTAGACCAACTCAACGAAATGGGTTTAGAGTTGCATGAAAAAGCAACTAATAAGCCAACTGATACAGATTTAACCTCTCAAATTACAAAATTAAAAAATGCAGGCTGTGAAGCAGTTGCAATGGGTACAATTGTTAAAGATACAATTCTTGGTTATACAAAAGCTAGGCAGATGAAATGGGATGCATTATTTTTTGGCCAGGTTGCAAGTTTTCATCCCGTTATAGCATCGCAGCCTGATGGGGTTACAGATGGATTTTATACATTTGCTCAATTTGATACCCCAAGTAAAGTAAATTGTTCACCGGAGATTTGTGATTGGATTGACACCTATGAGTCGATTTTTGGAAATTCTCCAAATATAGGTTCAGCTTATGGTTATATGTATATGGATATAACTGCTAGGGCACTGGAAATTGCTGGTCGTGACTTAACGACAAACAGCTTCCTAAATGCATTAGAAAGCATAAATGATTATAAAATACCTTTTGGCGATACAACACTTTCTTGGTCACCAGAAAAACATTTAGGTGCGAATGTTGCTTATTTATTTGAAGTTCAAAATGGAACTTTTATTCAAACGGATAACAAAGAATATACATACTAAATGAAAATTTTTGTTTATTTATTTCTTTCATTATTTCTCTCTGGGTTGTCGTATGCTGACCAAGGGATTACAGAAGATGAGATCCTAATTGGAATGCATACCGATCTAAGTGGACCCGCTTCAATGATTGGAAAACAAAGTGTTGACGGTGTAAACATGCGAATTGATGAATTTAATCAAGCGGGTGGAGCCTATGGCAGAACAATAAAATTTATTGTTGAAGACCATCAATATACGGTACCTAGAGCTGTACAAGCTGCAAATAAACTCCTGCGTAAAGATAAAGTTGCATTTATGCTAGGTTCATTGGGCACACCAATGAACAATGCCGTTATGACAGATCAGTTATCTATGAATGTTCCAAACTTATTTCCATTAACTGCAGCACGTTCAATGTTTGATCCGTTTCATGAACTTAAATTTACCTCAGGATCTACATATTATGACCAAATTAGAACTGGTATTAAATTTTTAGTGGATAAAAATAATAGAAGTAAGGTATGCGTTTTATACGAGGATACTGATTACGGTCAAGAAATTTTGGATGCTGCATACGATCAATTAGAAGAAATGAATATGCCATTAATTGAAACCGCATCTGCCAAACCTACAGATACAGATTTTTCATCTCAAATTAAAAAATTACAAAATGCAGAATGTGACTTAATTGCAATGGGCACTCAAATTCGATCAACTATTATTCCCTACATAAAAGCTAAAGAAATTAATTGGAATAATGTAGATTTTGTAGCAACTTCAGCATCGTACTTTTCTGTAGTAGCTGAGCAGCCTAATGGCATTATGGATGGGTTATACTGTTTGAATGGAATTGTTGTTCCTTATTACGATACAGCATCTGATTTAGAAAAAGATTGGTGGGACAGATTCAGATCAATATATAGTTATGAGCCAAATTCAGGAGCTATTTATGGTTACATTTATGCTGACATTTTTATTGAGGCAGTTAAAAGGGCTGGAAAGGATCTATCTGTGAAGAGTTTTATATCTGCTATGGAGTCGTTAGAAAATTATGCTGATCCACTTAGGACTGGAACAGTGACTTTTACAGACACACACAGACAGGGTTCTAATATTTCATATTTTTTTCAAGTTCAAAATGGAAAATTTGAAGTAATTTCAGGACCAATTAATTATTAAAAACGGTATCTACTTGACAAAGGTCGCTGTCTTAATTGCAAACGGAAAAGTTTCAAAAACTGATTACGTAAAAAAGATAATAGATAGTAACGATTTTTTTATTAGTATTGACGCTAAATTAGAAAATTTAAAAGAATTAGGAGTTAGACCTAATCTAATTTTGGGTGACCTTGACTCTGCAGAAATCGATGGCCTTGATAATCAAATAGAAGTTATTGAATTATCCGATCAGAATAAAACCGATTTAGAAAAATCGTTAGATTATTGCAAGGAGCATAGTATTAAAAAAGTTTTGATATTAGGAAGTAGTGGCTTGAGAGATGATCATTCAATGGCAAATATTCTCCTAGCCAGTTCTTACTCAGATAATTTGCATATTGAGCTGATAACAAGCTTTTATCGAATAATCTTTGTTAAAGAAAATACGCTAATAAATGCTCCTAATGCGCCAGTATCTATTATCTCATTGTCGACAGATAACAAAATTACGACAAGGGGTTTAAAATACAATTTAAATAACGAAAAATTGAAATCTTTTTCTCATGGTATAAGTAACGAAGTCAAAGGAGAAAACTTTACAGTGGAAGCTGAAAGTACAATTGTTGTTTTTATAGGAATTTATTAGTGAAAAAAATTGGCATAATTGGTGGAGGTATATCTGGGCTTACTCTTGGTTGTGTTCTCAGAGGATATGGAAAAGAATGTATAATTTTTGAGAGATCAAGTGCACTAAGTGAACATGGCGCAGGATTATCATTAACTCCCAATGCTTGTAAAATATTACATGAAATAGATATTTTAGATAGTGTTAGAGCAGAATCTTGCTCTCCTCTCGATATTGCATGGAGAGATAATCAAGGAAAAGTTATAAAAAAAATTAATATCAGCGAATTTGGGGAAGTAATTACGACAAATAGAAAAGTTCTAATAAATAAACTGTATGAGAAATTTATTAATTTAGGTGGAGAAATAAAATTTAACCATGAGTTATTAGATATAATAAATGAAAAAGAATTAGTTTTCAAAAATCAGGAAAATGTTAGTGTGGACTATATTGCTGGCTGCGATGGGATTAGATCACCAATTAGAACAAACAAAATTAAAAAAGATAAAATTACATTTTCAGGCTATACAGCATGGAGGGGTATTGGTTCTTCTGATAGCAAGAGGATAAATATTTACCTTGGTAAGAATAGCCATATTGTCTGTTACCCAGTTAATGAAAAACTCGAAACAAGTTTTATTGCGGTTGCAAAGAGCAAAATAAGAAATAATGAAAGTTGGAGAGAGGAGGGAAGTCACGAGGATTTATTAGGGGATTTTGCGTCCTATGGAAGTTTTATTAAATCGTTATTTCAATCATCAAACAAAGTTTATAAATGGGGTTTATTTGATCGAAAATCTCTTAATTCTTTTTCAAATGGTAACATATCTTTATTGGGAGACTCGGCGCATCCTATGATGCCTTTTTTAGGCCAAGGTGGTGCCATGGCTTTGGAAGATGCATATATATTTGGAAATTTAGTAAATAAATCTGATGATATTAAGTTTATTAAAAATAATTATGAGAAATTGAGGGTGGGTAGAACCAATGCTATTAAAAGATTATCAAGGTATCAGGGGTATATAAATCATTTGGGAAACCCAATTTTGAAATCTATAAGAAATTTCATGCTAAAAAATACAGATATTGCTATGCGAAGAACCAGGAACATTTATAATTACGAACCATTGAGGATTATAAACAATTTGTAAGTATGACTACATTACCAGAAACAAAAGCTTGTAAAGTAAATATTGAAAATGAATGGTTAACGATTTCATTCAATCAACCAGAAAAAAGAAATGCATTAACTAGTGAATTAACCGATGATATTAAAAATATTTTTGATTCAGCACGTGATGACTTGGGTGTAAGAGGCGTTACAATGAGAGGCGAAGGAGGAATATTTTGTGCAGGTGGAGATTTAAAAATGTTCAAAACTGGCTTTCAAGGTGGAGAGCAGGGAATGAAAGATGTTGAAGAAGCAAGTGCTTTGACTGGTGCATTTTTTGATATGATAAACTCTTATCCAAAGCCAGTTGTTATGCTAGCTGAAGGTGCAGCGATGGCTGGTGGCCTTGGAATGCTTTGTGCTGGAGATATTGTGGTAGTAACTGAAGACTGTAAATTTGCTTTAACAGAAACTACTCTGGGAATACCACCTGCTCAAATTGCTCCTTTTGTTGCACAAAGAATTGGTTTAGCTAAAGCAAGACGCATTATGCTTACAGCAGCAAGGTTCACCGGAAAAGAAGCGTTCGAAATGGGATTAGCAGATTTTATAGCAAAGGATGCTAATGATTTAAAAAATATTGAGTCTGATATAATCAAAGGAGTTATGAATTGTGCTCCTGGAGCAAATGCAATTACAAAAGAAATTGTCTTAGCAACAAGACATCTAGAGAGAAGTGAAATGATAGATTTTGCAGCAAAAGGTTTTGCTGAACGCATGTTAAGCGATGAAGGTAGAGAAGGAATCGCATCTTTTATTGAGAAACGTAAACCGAAATGGTCAAAATGACAGATCAAAATTTAGAATTACAACAAGCTTATGATTTTTGCAATGAAAGCAATGCAGTATACAAACTATTATCATCTTTAAGTGATGATGATTATGAGGAAAAAACACAGTTTAAAGGTTGGAACTTCAACAACGTTATCGGCCACCTTCATGTATGGAATTATGCCGCAGATTTATCTCTTCAAGACGGAGATGATTGGAAAAACTTTGCCAATAGTGCACTTGAAATGCTTGGGAAAGGTTCAACGATGAACCAGTTCGAGGAAACTATCACTAAAGGAATTAAAGGGAGAGAATTACTTGATATTTGGAAATCATATTACGAGAAAATGACTGAACGATTTGCGGCTGCTGATCCAAAAAAGAGGGTTAAATGGATGGGGCCGGACATGAGTGCAAGATCTTCAATAAGCGCAAGACACATGGAGACATGGGCGCATGCTCAAGAGTTATATGATACACTTGGTGTTGATAGAATTAATGAGGATCGTATTAAAAATATAGTTATTATTGGAAATAACACATTTAAATATTGTTTCACAATAAATAAGAAAGAACTTCCTGAAGAAACTCCAAGATTAGAATTAACAGCACCATCTGGTGAGGTTTGGGAGTTTAATAACCCGTCTAATGAAAATAAAATATCTGGAAAGGCTGAAGAATTTTGTCAAGTTGTTACACAAGTAAGAAATATTGAAGACGTTAATCTTAATGTATCTGGCGATATAGCACATGATTGGATGTCCATTGCTCAATGTTTTGCAGGTGGCCCAGAAACTCCGCCTAGGCCCGGTACAAGAAAAAAAGTTAATCGAAAAAATTAATTAATCTAAGCAAAAAAATAATTGACCAAAAAAGCATTTCAATATTAATGCCATTAATTAAAGAACTCGCTCCGAAGGCAACATTTGCATAAATTATAATTCCGATAATAGTTAAGCAAAAAATTATTCCTAGAGTTTTCTGGTAAATATTTTGATTAAATATTGACTCTCTTGATCCGTATCCAGAAAAATATGCAAGTATGCAAGATGCGGCAAATACCAGCGCATTAAGAAAATTACTTAAATAAGAAATATAAATTGATAGCAATATGATTAAGACGAATAAAATAATTTTACTATAGTTAATAACCATTTATTTTGGTGTTTTCATAGCAACTCCATTTAAAGGTCCAAACGTCGTTGCATCTGCTCTCACCCAGTTTTCATAATCTTTGGCAGCGGTCTCTGTTAGTTTCAAACTTTTTATACGCTTATCATTATGGAGAGGAGATTTTTTAATAAATCCTCTCTGTATTCCCGTTTCAATAATTGATTGTATTGAAGATTTAGATCCTGTTTTAGGTGATATTGACTCACATAAATGCTGAAAAGATGTTGTTTGTTCACGATCAAATGTTGCTAATGCTATTATTGTCATCACATTCCAATGAAGAGGAGATTGAAAAATAAAGTTAGTAAGAGGTAAGTCGAGCTCATATTTGTAGAACTCTAGTGCAGATTTAATTGTTTCTGCTATTTCTTTATTGTTTTTCTCTGTCATTGAAACGGAATACTATTAGAATCCCATAATAAAAAATTACCTATGTTTGGTAATAGTTTTTAATTATTGTTTTTTTATTTAAACAGCAATTTTCGAGAGTCTAGAGGCAATAATTTCTTCAGCTTCAGAAACAACTCTTTCAATCAGTTCTTTACAAGTCGGTATATCATGAATTAATCCGGCCACCATTCCACAACTCCAAGCACCCGCATCCATTGCACCATCTTGCATAATTTTTGGATAAACGCCTGCCACCTCTCCAAAGATGTCTTGTATTTGAATGTCATCTCCTAAGGACTTCTCTTTTTCGAGTATTTTTGTAACTGCATCATTTTTTAATACTCTTTCAGTATTTCTTAATGGACGCATAATTAGTTCAGTATCGAGTTCACTTGCATTAACCAAAGCTTCTTTCACATTCTGGTGTACAGGAGCTTCTTTTGTTGCAATAAAGCGTGTTCCCATATTTACACCTTCTGCTCCCATTGCAAGGGCAGCAACTAATTGTTGGCCATTCCCCATACCACCAGAAGCAATAAAAGGAATTTTTAATTCTTCAAAAGCACGAGGTAAAAGTATCATATTTGGAATATCATCTTCACCAGGGTGACCACCACATTCAAAACCGTCAACACTCGCCGCGTCACACCCAATTTTTTCTGCCTTGAGTGCATGTCTAACAGACGTGCATTTATGTATTACTTTTATTCCAGCATCTTTAAGAAGTGGCATAAATTTTTCAGGACTTCTTCCGGCAGTCTCTACAATTTTTACACCACCTTTTACAATTGACTCTATATAGCCAGGATAATCTGGGTTTGCAAAACCTGGAAGGAAAGTCAAATTAACACCAATTGGCTTGTCAGTCATTTCTTTGCAACGAGCTATTTCGTTTGCAAGATCTTTTGGACTGGCTTGAGTAAGACCGGTTATTATTCCTAAGCCTCCTGCATTAGAAACAGCGGCAGCCATTTCAGCAAAGCCAACGTAATGCATCCCGCCTTGTACAATAGGATGTTCTATATCAAACATTTCAGTAATTTTTGTTTTAATCATTGTTTTTCCCAGATTTATAAATAATTTGAGTATTAGACTTTATAGAGCTTTTTAAATCAAGCAGATTTTTCAGCTATTTATTTGAAAGGATTATTATGATTAATCAACTTAAGTGGGCTAGCACTTTTTTTATCTTGGTTGGTATTTTACTGACTAATTTAAATATTTATCCCTTAAATATTTTTGTTCATGGAACAGGTGCGATTGGATGGACAATGGTAGGGTATATGATGGCAGATCGTGCAATATTAACAAATTTTGGACTTCAAATTCCCTTGTTTATAATTGGTAATATATATCTTTTGGTATAAGTAATTTGTATGTCTGAAAAAGAGAGGGTGACTAACATATTCGGTGATGAAATTGAAGCTTGTTGCTATGATCCGATGACTGGGTATTTTAGAGATGGTTTCTGCAATACAGACGAACACGATTATGGCAGTCATGTAGTTTGCGCAGTAATGACTGATGATTTTTTAGAATTTAGTAAATCTAAAGGAAATGATCTCTCAACGCCAAGACCTGAATTCAATTTTCCTGGATTAAAAGAAGGTGATCGCTGGTGCCTTTGTGCTTTGAGATGGAAAGAAGCATATGATGCAGGCGTTGCGCCAAAAGTACACCTTGAAAGTTGTCATTTAAATTCTTTAAACTTTGTTACAAAAGAGCAATTAGAAGAGCATGCGGTAAATAGATTAAATTAATAATAATGAAATTTTTTATCTCAATAATCTTTATTTTACTCACATTTAATTTAAATGCATCAGAATACAAATTAGAAAAAGTCATCTCTGGTCTTAATAAGCCATGGGGTATGAGTTTTATTAACGATAATGAATTATTTCTTACACAAAAATCAGGTGAAATTTTAAAAATTAATTTATCAACAAAAGAAGTAAAAAATTATCCTCATAATTTAAAAGTTGTTCAACCGCATTGGCAAGCTGGAATGCTAGATATTATTTACGAGGATGGTGAGATTTTTGTTAGTTATACAGAAGACAGAGGAGATGATAAAACCAGCACGTCAATAGCTCGAGGTTTTATTGAAAACGACAGTTTTAGTAAAATAGAAAATATTTTCCAATCAGGTTCTTCATGGAACAACATTCATTGGGGATCAAGGCTAATGTTTAAAGATGGTTTATTGTATGCAAGTATTGGTGAGCGCGGTTATGGAAGTGTTGCACAAGATCCAACAAGTTACTTTGGAAAAATGATACGAATTAATAAAGATGGGTCAGCACCTAAGGATAACCCATATTCAATGAACGAGGATTGGTTGCCTGAGATCTATCAAATAGGACTTAGAAATCCTCAAGGCATAATGCTCTATCCAAATGATAGTGAAATATATATTACAAATCACGGGCCAAGAGGTGGTGATTTTTTTGGTAAAGTAGAGGCAGGAACTAACTACGGTTGGGCGGATGTTGCTTGGGGAGGAATTGATTATGATGGCTCAATTATTGGTGACGGGAGTGCATGGAAAGAAGGACTTTTAAAACCAATTTATACATGGGTCCCATCAATTGCGGTCAGTGACATGACGTTTTATGGAGGAGACTTGTTTCCTGAATTAAAAAATAAAATTTTGGTGACCAGTTTAAAAGCACAAAGATTAATTTCACTCGAATTTGACGGTAAAAAAGCAAGAAATGAAACTACGTTATTTGAGAAAGTTGGTCGAGTACGCGATGTAGAAACAAATAGTACTGGCGAAATTTATGTTATTATTGACAATGAAGATAGTGGAATTTGGAAGTTAGTAAATAAATAATGTTTTATATTTACTTAACAATAAAAATAATAGCCTATTACTCACTTCCTTATTATTTATTTCATCAAAGAAAATCGCACAACAAACTATTAAGCTTTCAATCTTTTTTTCTTCTATTGTGGCTTCTCTATTTAGCATACTTATCTTATTTGCCTTTTATAGACTACTACTACACAAACGAACTAAATGTTCAGTTTATTATACCTAATTATGCATCATACATTTTGGTAGTCATGTTTGCTCCAGTGCCAACGTTATTTTATTTATTTTTTATACCATTAGTATCTAAATTTAGAATTTTAAGCATAGGTGTTGGGATTTTATATCTATTAGTCAGCTCGATTATAATTTTTGGAATTGAGACATTTAACTATCAAAAAAGAGTCCCCTTAGAAAAAATGTGTTATGATTTTCACAGTGATACAGATGAAAAACTTTCATGCTGTCTTAAAGCAGGTTATATTTGGCAGGAAGGGTTTAGTTATTTTGAAGATGTACCTACGGGCTGTAAAAAGTATATGAATTGGAACGATTAATATGAGTAATGTTAATTTACTTTTAGGAAGAATAATAATTGGAATTTATTTTTTAGTTTTTGGAGCAATATTCAAATTATTTAATTATGAACTTACTCTTAATTATATGTTTGATCATCAAGTGCCGTATACAGAAATATCTTTAATAATAACAATAATTTTACAAAGTGTATGTTCAATTTCAATTTTAGTAGGCTATTATTCAAAATTATCTGCCTTTGTATTAGCGCTTCTGACAATACTAATAAATTATTATATGCATGATTTTTGGAATATGAGTGAAGGTTTGGAGCAGAGGCATGAACTTCAAAATTTTGTTAAAAATACAGGAATAATCGCGGGTTTATTAATTTTATCAGCTGTTCACCCAGGCAAATACAAATTAGCACATTAGATGTACAAATATTTCCTACAAGGACTCAGAATAGGTGTCATTTCTAATTTATTTCTACTTTGGGCCTCTTTAACAATAGCAAACATTAGCAATGACCTATTCCTTGTTGTTCCTGCTATAATTTTAATTTCAGTTTCTGCATTTAGATGTTTATTTCCTGTAAATTATGCTTCTAAATCAGTAATCATCGACTCAATTCTTTCATCAGTATTTGTGACACGATTTTTAGTAACTATTGTTGAGGTGATATACATCTATATGTTTAGTTATGTGCTCAGGGTTATTAATTCTGATCAATATATGCTTGTTGATTTAATTTCTTGGTTAATGGTTATCCAAGTAATTATTTCACAGTTTTTTTGTTGGGGTGCAATACTTTTAAAATACGAACGTTTTTACTTTTATGAAGAGTTTGGATGGTTTGTAATTTTTTTAATTAATACGATTTTAAGCATAGCCATGCTTAGCTTAGATCTATCAAATGCTCATCATTCACTTATTATTATTAACATAGTTTTTGGAGCTTTATATCTACCATGGCAAGTGCTGCATTTAAAATCTATAACAAAAAGAATAAATGATAATCCTGAAATTAAGGCTCAAGAATTCAAAGTGGATTTATCAAAAGTTAAAGTGGAATTAAAAAGCTCAATTAATGATCGAAAATTATCTTTTGAGAGTAACGATTGGGGCGGAGTAGTCGGGATGATGTGGATGTATGGGTATTGGATATTATTTATTCCAGTATGGATGTTCTATATTATTTTAATTATTTAACTATTCCCCCATATATGGGTAAATTTAATTACAACCAATTACAATTAACTAAACATATCAGTCCTTTAAATTCATCTCTAATTAAATGTAGTTAGTATTAATTAATAGGAATTAATAGTAGTTTTGGACTAGTTTCTTAATAACAATTTTATGATAAGATATCTTAATGAATTACAGTAAAAAATTATTATTTGTTATATTATTTTTTATGTATGTTTCTTTTCCCTCAATAGCAGATCATCGTGATTTTGAAAAAATACTCGAGGAAGATACCGTTAAATGTGAAAAGTTTGGGTTTACATACGGAACAGATCCGTTTGCTAATTGCTTAATGTTGCTATTTGAACAAAGAGAAGAGGAACGAATGTTAGCCTGTGCACGCGCAGAAGCAATGAATAACGAGATGGGCTCTGGCAGTGGTTTTTGGGGTGGTGTTCTTCAAGGATTAAACACAAAAATACATTGTGAACCTTAAATGATAAATCTATTTAAAATTTTATTCATTTCCTTATTGTTTACCAACTTATCTTTTGGACACTCTGGAGGTCTTAACGGTCAGGGTTGTCACAATAATAACAAAACAGGCGGTTATCATTGTCATCAAAAACCCGGCTGGAATACCGGGGATTATCCAAGTAGATCTATTTCAAGTTATGAGTGTAGAATAGACATTGGTGATCAGTATTTTGAATTTGATCCAGCCGATACAAATGCAAAGCTCAAATTTGACGCTAATAATGGTGAAGTTGAAATAATATGCTACTAAAAAAAAACGCTTTGAAATTTTTAAGAAATCTTCATTCATTTCTATATCTGAATAATCTTTAATAAATAAGATGATTAAATATCTGATTTTTATTTTGCTATTTAGCTCCACATTGCAAGCTGCAAATATATCTGAAAAAGAATTTCAAAATATCTTATACGATATAGAGAAAATCCACGAACTTACGTTTAACTTGTTTAAAATGACACCTGAATACTCTCAAGACATAGCTGATAAGTATGGTGTTTCAATAAATGGATGTATGACTGATACGCATGAAGATATTTTAAAGAAAAGGCATCGAGATGTAGAAATAGTTATGGATGATGCCTTAGGTTGTTATTTTATGTATACCAAAACTTTATCTAGCATTCATAGAAAATTTAAAGATGACCTTGGTGTTAAAACATCAAGAGTATTTAAAAAAGCAATAGATGACAATCGAGTTAGTTTTTTTAATGAAATGACTATTTTAATTAATTGCAGAAAGAATCTCGCACAGTTAGACAGTAAATTTTGCGATGAAGAAGGATTTGTCGTTTTGTTAGAAGTAATTCTATTTACAAAAGATGCTAATGATAGATTAATTGATAAATTAATAGATTCTATGTATTGAATTACTTAGTTATCAATCCGACAGCTTTTTGACCCATCGTAGTATCCATCATCATAGCCATCAGAATATCCGTCATTATTCCAATCTCCTGCAATTAACGTCGCTCTAATATTACATGTGGTGTTATAACCTGAAGCATAGCCATCATCGTAACCTCTATCGTATGAAGAATCATAGCTTTCAAAAGCATCACACGAAACAAATACTAATAAAATTAATATGGAGAGTAGGTGTTTCATTCTTCATCAATGGTACTTATATCTTTGACCATATCCCCAACATTATCTTTTAAGTTGATATCGTGGACTGTGTTTGAAATTTCATTCAACTTCTTGTTTGTTTCTTCCAAGTTATTGTCTATCATCATCAACACATCCAACTGCTTTCTATCATCTTCCGCTCGATTATCATTTATCATAACCTGAATAATTATTATTACGATAAGAAGAACAATAACAATAACCTCAAAATAATCAGATATAAATTCCATCTTCAAATCTTATAGTACAGATGTAAAAAGGCAATTTTGTTAAAATTACCTATGTTTTGGACTAGTTTCTTAATAATTTAATTAAAAAATGTTAGTTTTCAGGTAGATTTATTAATGCTGTCAGAGGAGAGTGAAACGGCAATTAATTATGTAATTAAATCAATGATTTATATTATGGGATTATCTACTATTCTCCCATATAAGCTTGCTTAACATCAGCGTTATTTTTAATTTCCTCAGGTAGACCAGATGCAAGTATCTTACCGTAATTAAGCGCAAGTATACGATCTGAAACTTTATTTACAAAACTCATGTCGTGTTCAATCATAATTATGGTAATTCCTAATAAAGATTGAATATCTTTTATCCAAAAGCCTAGATCAATTGTTTCCTCATTTGTTAATCCTGATGACGGTTCATCTAATAGAAGTAATTTTGGATCAGTGCAAAGAGCTCTTGCAAGCTCAACATTTTTGCGAACACCGTAGGGAAGGCCGTTTATAAGAGTATCTCGGTAATGCTGAAGGTCTAGGAAGTCAATTACTTCTTCAACTTTGAGCCTGTATTCATGTTCTTGCTTGCGGGCACTGGGTGTAAAAAATACCTCAGATAAAATATTCGTTTTTTTATAAATGTGTCGTCCAAGAAGTAAATTCTGTAGAACAGTTGCATTTTCAAATAATTCTAAATTTTGAAACGTTCTTGCTATTCCAAGCTTTGATATATTGTGAGGCTTAGTTTTTGAGATGTTTTGATTTTCAAAATATATCTCACCTTTGCTTGGCTCATAGATTCTGCTTATTACATTGAAGAGTGTTGATTTACCTGCTCCGTTAGGACCAATTATTGTAAATATTTCACCTTTATCGACACCAAACGATACATCATTAAGGGCTTTTACTCCTCCAAATGCTACAGTGATATTTTTTACTTCAAACAAACTCATTATACTCGGTCCGATTTAGTAAATACTTTTTGTTTCTTAAATGTTTGTCTTTTGTAAGTAGGAAACAGTTCAAAGAATAATTTTATTTTCATCCATCTTCCATAAATCCCAAGTGGTTCATATAAAATGAAGAATACAAGTATTAATCCAAACAACATTGGCTCAAGACCTGGTTGTGAGCCAATAGAGCTTGGTAAATAGTCACGACAGATGGCAATTAATTGCGGTAAGAAGCCAACGAATATTGCTCCAAACACTGTTCCATGTAAACTTCCCATTCCACCAACAACGATAAGCAAAAGTAACGTTAAAGATAAAAAGATATTAAATATATCTGGAGCTAAGTAACCAATGTAATGAGCAAGTAATGCACCTGCTAATCCAGTAAAAGCACCAGAAATAGCAAATGATAAAGCTTTATAGAGACCTAAGTTAACGCCTAAACTTTGTGCTGCAATTTCACTGTCTCGAATAGCAACAAACGCTCTCCCAGTTGGAGATCTGAGTATATTGATTGCCGCAAACATCGCTGCAATAAGAAAGACAAGGCAGACATAATAAAAGAAAACACTGTCATAGAAGCTCATACCCAAGAATTCTGGTTGAGGCACAGGCAACCCTCTATTGCCACCTGTAAAGTGTTCCCATTTTATAAAAACATGTTCCGCAATAAAGCCTAAGGCTAATGTTGCGATAGCTAAATACATCCCTGTTAAGCGTAGGATTGGTATTCCAATTGCTGCACCTACTAGAAATGAAACAACTATTACGATAGGAATTGACGCATAAAAAGGTATTCCATTCGTAAGTAAGAAGGCATGAGTATAAGCGCCAACTCCTAAAAACGCTGCATGACCTAAGGATGCAAGACCTGTGTATCCAGATAATATCATTAAACCAATACCAGCAATGGATAGAATGCAAATATATGAGATTTCACCTAAGTAAAAATCATCTAATACAAGCGGTAACGCAACCATGATTAAAATAAGCAGTGAATACCAAAAACGATCACCGTTATGTTTTGCAATATTTATATCTTGTGAATATTTTGTTTTAAAAATAAATCTCATTATACTTTTTTGACCTCTGCTTTATCTGAGAACAAGCCTCTTGGATAAATAATTAGTGTTAAGATCAGAACGAGGTAAGCGGATATTTCTCTTACCCCCTCAAATAAATAATTTTCGTAAGTTCCGCATAATTGTTCGACAATACCAATTATAATACCGCCAACAATTGCTCCAGGTATTGATCCAAATCCTCCTAGAACAGCTGCAGCAAAAGCTTTTAGACCAATCAATGATATTGATGTGTCAACCAAAGTAATTGGTGCAAGAAGTACACCCGCAACGGCGGCAACACCTGCGGATATTGACCATATTAATGAAAAAATAAATTTAACTGGTATTCCCATATAATAGGCAGCTAATTGGTTTTCTGAAGATGCCCTCATAGCCACACCAATTTTTGAAAATGTAAAAAAGAAATAAAGTGCAGACATTAAAACTGCAGTTCCAACAATGATAGAGAGATTGACGTATGAAATTATAAGACCGTTAAACTCAGTTATCTTTCCAGAGAAAGGAGTACTGAATGAAAATATATCAGTTCCCCAATAAATTGATGCAAATCCTCTAAAAATAAAACCTAAACCGATAGTTAGCATTACGGTTGCAAATGCAGGTTGTCCAATAATCTGCCTTACTACAACGGCATCAAGGAAAAATCCAAAAACTGCAATTATTAAAACAGTAAGAGCAAAACCTGTGAGGTAATCCATGCCTAAAATGCCAATAAGTGAGTAGGCTACGAACGCTCCGAGCATAAGTATATCGCCTTGAGCAAAATTAATGGTTTCCGTTGCTTTGTAGATTAGTACAAAGCCTAATGCTACAAGCCCATAAATGCATCCAGAAGCTACTCCATCAATTATTAATTGAATCAACTGCATATATATAATTTCTAATAAATTACTTTAAGTTTTAGCAAATTTAAGACCTTAATATACATCATTTTGTAATTATTAAGTGATAAAAATTAGATGATTATAATTGATAATTTAATTTTCAAATATGCATTTAAGCTTAATAATCTCAATTGATTTTTAATTAAATAGGGGAATTAAAATGTTTAATACTGACGATAAATTAATACAAGGCTGCATGTTTCTAGCAGGACTTATATTTTTTGCTTATGGCGCCGTCATGATGTTCAACACAGATTTCATGATGGAACGATATCCAACATTTGAGAATAACCAAACAACAGTTTTCTTTCTTAACTGGTTTGGAGCAGTAAGCTTTGTTGCATATGTAGGTATCCTTTATATGGGTTTTAAAGGTCTTGATAGAGGCTTCTTTGCCTATGCAATACCTGTTGTCCTGCTTCAAGTAATTTGGATTATTATGTCCAATGCACAAACTGGAGAGGAAAACATTACAGGTCTTGTAGTCTGGATAATTCTTTTAGCCTTGCTTGTTGTATCGAGAGTAAAAGCAGGAATGCCTTTTACATACGATAAGGCTAGTAGTGCTTTTGGCGTTACAGACAAAACATCACAAATTATGGGCTACATTGCGATACTTATAAGTGTAATCAATATTGTCAGTTACGTAATTGATCCTGGTGGTTTTATAAGACAAACACCATACCTTGAAAGCAGTCCTCAAGCAGAGCATGCTGTTCTTGGAATAACTATGATTAATATAGCGATATTAATTTCATTGGTTTACCAGTATCGAGTGGGTTTCAGTGGCGTTCTTGTTTCAATGGGTGCTGTGGGTGCTGCAATGTTCCTTGCGGCATTAATGGTTGGAACTGCCACCAATCCTGATAGCGGGAATCCTCTATTAGCAATTTTTATAATTTTGAATTTTATAGTTCTAATGACTATTTACTTCAGAAACCAATCTAATTTTTAGGAGGAATATATGATTAAAGTTGAAGACACGATAAGTAGAGTAATAATTTGTTTTCTAACATTATTATTCCTGTTTTATGGTTTCATGTTTACTGGTGCAGAATCGGCTACTGCATTTATCGAGCGACTTGGTACTAGTAGTGGGGACATAGACGCAAATCATTTGCAGTTAATTTCTAACTTGGGTTGGACATATATAATCTTTGCAATTGCATTTGTTGCAACTTTGCTTGCGCCGATTGAGCAATCGACGGTTTTTTTTAGAATGATGCTTGTCGGTTCATTTATAAATTCGATTAGATTAATTGTAATTTATATGGGAGCTGACGGCGGTGCAAACCCTGTACCAATGATTGCATCTATACTCGTATTTGTACTGATGAATATTTTGTACAATAGATCAGGCATGCGAATTGGCGTTACTATGTAAAAAGACTGAATAATCAAGAAAAAGGCCCTTTCAAAATACTTTGTTTGGGCCTTTTTTTTTATAAAATCCTGATTTTTCCTCTTTTTTCCTATAATGATCCCAATATACAAATTACCTTAATGGAAATAAGAGAAGAACTTCCCCATTTATATTTGGAAGGGTGGAGGATTAAATGAGGAAGTTCAGTCTTCTGTCTAGTTACTCAAAGCTTAAATCATAATTTTTAATTTTGTCATAAAAATTACAAGAATATTAAAATTTTATGACAGATTTCTAGAAAGTATGGCTTAACAAATCTTTCATAAATTATTGATAATGTAATGATTATTGATTCTTTTTTACCAAATTTATGGTCAACGAAAAAAATAATGTTATTCCTCTCTTAAAATATCGTTCCATATTTATTTCAGATATTCATTTAGGGTCAAAAGGCTGTCAAGCTGAACAGTTGCTTGATTTTTTAAAAAATACCAGATCAGATTACCTATACTTAGTTGGAGATATTATAGATGGGTGGCGACTTAAAAATAGATGGTACTGGCCACAAAGTCACAGTGATGTAATACAAAAAATTCTAAGAAAAGCACGACATGGAACTAAAGTGTTTTATGTATCAGGAAATCATGATGAGCTTGTTAGAAAATTTGTGCCAATAACACTAGGCGAAATTAGAGTAGTTAATGAAATCAAACATAAGACAGTAGATGGATCTGAATATCTTATACTGCATGGAGACAAATTTGACTCAATTATCAATATCGCACCCTGGTTAGCCCATCTTGGCGCTAGCGCATACGATTTAGCTTTATGGCTAAATAGAAGATTTAATCAATTAAGATTATTATTGGGTTTGAAATATTGGTCGCTTTCAAAGTATCTGAAATTAAAAGTAAAAAATGCTGTTTCTTACATTAATAAGTACGAAGAAATAGTTGCAGGTTATGCAAAAAAGAAAAATCTAAAAGGAGTTATTTGCGGACATATTCATCATGCTTCACATCGAATAATAAATGGAGTTCATTACTATAATGATGGGGACTGGGTAGAAAGTTGCTCCTTTATGATAGAAAATTTTGATGGATCAATGGAAATTCTTTTTTGGAAAGATATCGTTGAAAAGTATGAAATTTTGAACAAACATAAGGACTCCGTAAAGGTATTAAGTTAATTGAAAATACTCATCGCATCAGACGCATGGCTCCCTCAAATAAATGGTGTTGTTAGAACTTATCAAACACTTGGTAATAAACTTACAAGTCAAGGACATGAGGTTAGGTACATAACTCCAGATCAATTTATTACAATTCCACTGATTATTTATCCTGAAATAAAACTTGCGATTAATCATTGGTTCAAAATTGGCTTGATCATTGAGAAGTTTAAGCCTGACTTTATACACGTTGCTACAGAGGGACCTATTGGCTTAGCGGTTAGGAATTATTGTTCAAAGAATAATTATGCGTTTACAACCTCGTATTGTACAAAATTTCCTGAATATATAAACACGATGGCTAAGATACCTGTATCTTTTACATATAAAATTTTGAAATGGTTTCACAAAAATTCTAGCGCAGTAATGGTATCTTCTAATTCAATTATAGATGAACTTAATTCACATGGAATTAAAAGAACAGTTAAATGGTCTAGGGGTGTTGATATTGAAGCCTTTCATCCGAAAAAAAAGATTGATCTCAAATTAGAAAAACCAATTTATTTATATGTAGGAAGAATATCTAAGGAAAAATCGCTAGAGGATTTTCTTAAATTAAATTTAAAAGGTACAAAATTACTTGTAGGTGATGGACCCTCTAAGAAAAAACTAGTAAAAAAATATACTGATGCAGTTTTTGTAGGAGTGAAGAAAGGAAGTGAACTGGCCCAGTACTATGCATCTTCAGATATTTTTGTATTTCCAAGTAAAACAGATACGTTTGGAATGGTCATGATCGAGGCTCTCGCCAGTGGACTTCCCGTGGCCGCATATCCTGTTCCAGGTCCAATTGATGTTTTTGATAATTTTAAACATAATTGTCTTGATCATAATTTAATTAATTCAATTGATAAGGCGAGAAAAGTGAGTCGTACAGATTGTATAAATTATAGTAAAAAATTTGATTGGCATGAGGTTTCTAAGCTGTTTTTGTCACATCAAACTGCATCACGCGTTGCAAAATAACAACACTTCAAAAAAATTTTTTTATACAGTAATCATCTTAATGAATTTGAAATAAAAAATTAATAATAAGAAATTAAAATGAAATAATTCTGAAATAAAAAAATTACTATTTAACATATAAAAAAATAAACCGTTATATAATCTTAACAAAGTTGAAATAATATTAATTTATCTGAAACAAAATTTTAAAAGACCTTAATAATTGTTAATATTTACTTAACTAAAATTTTATGAAATCTCATGTATGACTTCATTTATTAATTAATTAATGGAGTAATATATGAATAATAAAATCTTAAGTGCAACGACTGCACTTGCTAGTATAATGGCTCTTTCAAGTGCGCAAGCAGATGTAACTGTTGGCGGTACTTTTAATGGCTTGTGGGGATCTGGAGACTCTTACGCGTCTCAGGAAAGAATATCAGTTACAGAATCAGCATATGTGACTTACACAGATACATTAGACAATGGTATGGGTATAGAAGGTGTCATGGCTTACGAATCTGGTGGAGGTGGTGATTTTGATATTTCATTCATTTCTGACATGGGCACAGTTTCTTTTGGTAATGGTCTCTCAGGCGGCCCCGTTGATAGTATGGATAGCCACCCTGTAAAATCATCATTTGCAAGCTCAAGAAAATTACCTCAAGGCTTAAGCGCTGATTATGAAGATGGTGACGGCGTTACTGGTGCAGCAGGTTTTGATGATAGCAACCAAATTGTCTATACATCCCCTAAAATAAATGGATTTACTGTTAAAGCGGGTATCGGATTTGGAACAACGGCTGGTTATGACGACATAATGGCTTATTCAATATCAGGAAAGATCGCTGGTTTTTCAGTTAAAGGAGGCATTGTCGATGAAGGCAATACGGACTCTAGAACTGGAGATGAAAACTACATGATTGGTATTAAAGCACCTAAGCTTGCAGGTTACACAATCGGTTATGGTCTATACGACTCGGATAGTGGTGACAGCTATACAGTTATAGGAGTTAAAACGCCAAAGATTCCTGGATTGGATGCAACATTTCAATACGAGTATTTTGATGTCGATAATACTGGCTCAACGGCTGATGACGATGGCTCAATTGCTTCCTTGCAAAAGTCATTCGGTGGAGGTGTAAAAGCTTCAATTGAATATCATGTTGCTTCTGTGGGCTCAAATGCGGATGTTGAAAACTTCTTCATTGGCTACAAAATTGGCTTTTAACTAACTGTTTCAATCCTTTCAAGTTAGTTGATCATGGTAACCAGAGTGCAAATATTGCACTCTGGTTATTTTAATAAATGTGTAACAATCTTGTAATATTAATAAGTAATGAAAGCGTATTTTTTCTTCATTTTTATTTTAGTCACTCTCACTAACTGCGCTCAACTTCCATTAACTATAGAAAGAGCAGACTCTGGCCATATAAGAGGAGAAGACGCAGCAAATCCTAACTCAAGGGGGATAAGCCTTAATAAATGGATAAAAGATGAAATAGGTAAATCACTCTCAATCAACAATGACAATTTAATCAATAATAAAGAAAAGTTATGGAAGGCTTCACTTGCAAAGTTGTCATTCATGCCGGTGTTGGAAGCCAACAAAGAAGACTATTTTATATTGACTGATTGGTTTTCAATTGAAAAAGATATAAAGAGCCGTATTAAAATTGATGTCTATATTGTTGGTGATGATTTAACAGCAGATTCCTTAGACATAAGAATATTCATTCAAGAATTAAAAAATAATAATTGGATAAAATCATCCTCCGATAACGATGTATTAATAAAAATTCAAAATAGTATAATTGATTACGCTGCATCAATATAATCTATAAGAATCTAGGTCGAACAAAATCTGTAACTTTAAATGAATTATATTTTAATTCACTCCAATCTTTTAAATCAGATTTTAGTATTGCAAGACTTCCAGTTGGAAATTTATTTTTAATATTTAAGTATTTTTCATCTTTGGTGGGTACACTTAAATCCATTGTTAAATTTCGAATTGTGGGCTCATGATTAACGATTAAAATATTTGAATAATTATTTTCAGTGTTTTTGATTAAGTCAAAAAGGTAGATTTCGTCACATAAATACAATTTATTGCTAAAAACAACCTTCGATGTTGCCTTTAGTATTTTTCCAAGAACTAAATTAAATGTATCAACAGTTCTTCTTGCAGATGAAACATAGGAAATATCTGGTATTATTTTTTTTTGTGAAAGAAATGTTTCAATTTTGTTACAATTGTTTTTTCCTCTATTAGAAAGAGGTCTCTCATAATCATTTAAACTAGGATCATCCCAACTTGATTTAGCGTGTCTCAATAGATATAAATGCTTCATCACTCTAATAATGATAAGAAAAAAAACATATTCAGACAATAAGTTCTTAAACCGAGAACTATCATGGCTTCTTTTTAACCAAAGAGTTTTAGATGAGGCTAATAATATTAAAGTGCCGATAATCGAAAGAGTTAATTTTCTCTCAATTTCTGCAAGTAATCTGGACGAATTTTATATGGTTAGAATACCAAGCCTTTTTGATGAAATAGAAAATAATCCAAACAAAATAAGCCATGACGGCATGACTGGACATCAACAATTAAAAGCAGCACAAAATGCATCTGCAAAAATATTTAAGGATCAGGACGCTACTTTAAGAAAACTTGTTAGAGAATTAAATACAGAAAAAATAATTCATATTACGCCTAATAAATTAAATATAAGATTGAGAAAAAATCTAAAAAAACTTTTTAATAAAGAAATACTACCTATATTAACGCCAATTTCAATTGACCCAGTGCATCCATTTCCATTTATTCCAAATGAAGGATTGTGTATTTCATTGAGTTTAGTTGCAGGAGGTTCAAATAAACCGTTTAATTCGGTAATCATTGTTCCGCGAGCATTAAACAGACTTGTGTTTATTCAAGAGGGTAAAAAAGAATACTATTTATTTGTTGAAGATATTATTAGATATTTTTTTAAAGATCTATTCCCAAATTCTAAATTGTTGGATAGTGCTATATTCAGGGTTATAAGAGACAGTGATATCGATTACGAATATGAAGACGATGAAGATGTTATTAAATACTTTGAAAAGGCATTAACAAAAAGAAAAAGAGGGGAAATAGTAAGGCTAGAAATTTTAAAAAATATATCATCTAAAAAGAAAAACTTTTTAAAAAAAAATTTGAATCTTAAAGATGCGCAAGTCATTGCTCTATCAAAGCATGTTGGTTTACAAGATTTATCGCAGATTCATAATTTAAATAGACCAAAATTAAAATTTAAAAAATTTATTTCAAGACCTGTTGAAAGGTTAAAGCAATTTGATAATAATTGTTTTGCAGCCATCAGATCAAAAGATTTTGTTGTTCATCATCCATATGAAACTTTTGATGTCGTTGTTGATTATTTAAATCAGGCCGCTATAGATCCAAAAGTAGTAGCAATTAAACAAACGATTTACAGAACTACTGCTGATAGTCCAATTATAAAAGCCCTTACAAAAGCAGCAGATAACGGTAAGAGTGTTACAGCTGTTGTTGAGATAAAAGCAAGATTTGATGAGGAATCTAATTTAGCTCTTGCCAATCAAATGGAGAAATCAGGAGTTCAAATTGTATACGGTTTTGCTCAATTGAAGACGCACGCAAAGGCAAGCCTAATTATCAGAAGAGAAGCAGGCAAATTAAAAAGCTATGTACATGTTGGCACAGGAAACTATCATCCAAAAAACGCTAAAACTTATGAAGACCTGTCATTATTTACAGCAGATGAAAAAATCTGCAAAGATATTGAAAGAATCTTTAATTACATGACTGGGTATGCTTCTCCAATGAAATTAAATGATATAGTGCTCTCTCCACCCGCAATGCGAAATCAAATTAATGCAATGATTGATAATGAAATTAAAAATGCAAAGAAAAGTAAACCATCTGGTATCTGGCTTAAAATGAACTCTTTGGTTGACCCTCAAATGATCTCCAAGCTTTATGAGGCTTCTGCAGCGGGAGTAAAAATTGAATTGTTCATTAGAGGAATTTGCTGCTTAAGACCAGGAGTTAAAAAACTTTCTGAAAATATTGTTGTTAAAAGTATCATTGGCCGGTATTTAGAGCATGCTAGAATCTTCTGTTTTGCAAACGAATCTAATATACCATCAAAAAACAACACCGTTTTAATTGGATCAGCTGATCTTATGCCTAGAAATCTGGATAGAAGAGTTGAAATATTAACCCCCATAAAGAACTCCACTGTCCATGAGCAAATATTGAATCAAATAATGGTTGCCAATTTCCTAGATAATGAGCAAACGTGGATAATGAACGATGATGGCACATACAAAAGAGTTAAACAAAAAGGTAAGACGTTTAATGCACATAAATACTTCATGTCAAATCCAAGTTTGTCAGGTAGAGGAAAATTAAAAGGAAATAGAAAGCCTAAGAAACTACTCTCTCTGATGCATTATGAATAATTTAATTCCCAAAAAAAAATTATTTTTTAAAGACGAACGCATTGCAATAATTGATATTGGCTCTGACACAGTTCGTTTTCAAATTTTTGAAAACTTTAGGTTTAATCAGATAGCTATTTTTAACAAAAAAATTTCATGTGGGCTAGGTAAAGATCTAATTAAAAACAATAAGCTTAATAAAGACTCCATAAAAAAAGCAATGAATGCGTTCTATTATATAAAGGAATTGATAGACTCATCAAATATTAAAAATTATGAAATATTTGCAACAGAAGCTGTCCGTGTTGCTAAAAATAGAGAGGCATTTATTGCTGATGTAGAAAATATTTTTAAAAAGAAAATACATGTATTAAATGGTAATGAAGAAGCAAAGTTTTCTGCCATGGGATGTATTGTTGGTCTAAAAAAATCAAGTGGTCTCGTTGCCGATCTCGGCGGTGGCAGCTTAGAACTCGCAGAAGTTAAAAAGAAAGAAATAATGAATACATTGTCCTTGCCACTAGGTGTTCACAGAGCAAAAACTAAAAATAAAAAAATAATAGAAAAATTCAAAAACTCTCTACAAAATACTGAATGGCTTAATGAAAATAAGTTTAAAAGGGTAATCCTTACGGGCGGTACGTGGAGAGCTTTAGTTAAATTATATTTTGATAAGTACAGCTATCCTCTCAAAGTCATTCATCATTTCAAACCTGATTTTGATAACTTTGTATCGATGCTTGAAGAAGTTTCAAATTTTAAAAAAAAGGACTTGCTACAATATTCATTAATTACAAAAGATAAAACACCATTTATACGATACGCAGCCAAGGTCGCGTTGGAAATAATAAATAAGGCCTCTGCTAGGCAAGTAGTTATTTCATACACAGCTATCAGAGAAGGCTATATTTCTCATAAAATAAACTTAAGCTCAAATAGCGATCCGCTTGAATATCAATCATTAAAAGTTGCTGCAATTTCTAACGAATTAAATCCTAGCACCGTAAATTATGAGAATATTAAATTATTCACAAATAATTTTTTTAAAAGAAAATCCTATTTAAATAAAAGAATAAGAGTGTCCTCTATAAGTTATTTATCAACGGGAGACAGTATAGCTCGTGACGAGAGGGGATTGTTTGTATTTAAACAAATATTAAAATCAGAAATATTAAAGTTTAGCCATTCTGACAGAGTTACACTCGCTACTGTTATTTATGTTTTTCACAATGGAATAGATCTAAATGAGATAAAAGATTATAGAAAAATTATAAATAAAAATAAATTATTAAGCAGTATTGAGCTTGGATTATTCTTAAGAATTGTATATGAAATTGGAAAATTATCTAATTTTAATTACAGCAATATCAGTATTTATGTAAAAGATTCAAATTTGATATTTTCTATCCCAAAAAACTATTCAGAACTTTTAAACAGTAGATTTAATAAATTTATTTTAATGCTTTCAAAGCACAAAAAATTATCACAAAAAATTATATTTGTTTAATCAATGGAAAATATCAGTTTTATTCTTAATAAGCTAGAAGATGCAATAATCGTTCTTGATTCCGATCAAAAAATTGTTTTTCAAAATTCCCATTCAATAGATTTATTTGAAAATAATTATACTGGTCAAAATATAACAAACTTAATTAGAAGCCCAATAGTTTTAGAGGCATTAGAAAATGTATATAAAAATAAAGAAACAGAAATAATTGAATATAATAGTGAGTACGGAAGTTTATCACCTAGATCAACAAATTTTTACAATGTGGAGATTAGTTATGAGAAAAATCATCTCCAATTAACTAACACAAGAGACAATTATGTTATTCTCATGAAAAATATAACTCCTTTAAAAAATATTGAAAGAGTACGCTCTTCTTTCATTGCAAACGTAAGTCATGAGCTAAAAACACCTCTTGCTACAATCATGGGTTTTTTGGAGACTATAAGAGGTCCAGCAAAAGATGATCAAAAATCTATGTCTAAGTTTCTTGGTATTATGGATAAAGAAACAATTCGCATGAAAAGACTGATAGATGATTTAATTGTCGTATCTAAAATAGAGTCTGATGAGCATATTCATCCAACCAAAAAAGTTAATTTATTGAAAACAATAGATAATGTGGCTGAAAGTCTTAAAGAATACGCATTGACAAAGAATATTAAAATAAGAGTCAACCATCAACTTAGTGAGGGTTTATTTGTATTGGGAAATGAAGATGAGTTGGTGCAGGTCTTTACAAATATTATAGATAATTCGATTAAATATGGAAAACTAAACAGCTCAATAGATATATTGGCAGAAAAAATCAAAAAGCAAACTGATTATAGTGATAATAAAAAACTGTTTCCACAACTTGTATCAAAAATCAGCGTTAAAGATGAAAGCGAAGGCATTCATCCTAAACATCTAGCAAGATTAACTGAACGTTTTTACCGTGTAGATGCAGCAAGATCAAAAGAAATCGGTGGAACGGGTTTAGGGTTAACCATAGTTAAACATATTTTAAATAAGCACAGAGGACATTTAGATATAAAAAGTGAAATAAATCAAGGCAGTACATTTTCAGTAGAATTGCCTATTGCACCCATTTCATAAGGTGCAATAATAGTTTAACAAATCTTGGTTAAAATAAGATATGGCGACTCAATTTGTTTTGTTTGGTTATCATCATTTGGCAACAATTTTCACAATTGTGACTATTTCAATTTTATTTCCTTTCTTTGTTCGATTTATAAATAATAAAAATGTAACTAGATCAATTTTTTTGTTAATTGGTTTTATATTAATTTCTCATGAGATAATAAAGCCATTTTATCGAGTGATATTTTATGATCATTCTATTTACGAAGTATTGCCATTGCACATTTGCCATATAGCTGCAATAT
This sequence comes from uncultured Pelagibacteraceae bacterium, assembly GCA_902523455.1. Classification (GTDB taxonomy): domain Bacteria; phylum Pseudomonadota; class Alphaproteobacteria; order Pelagibacterales; family AG-422-B15; genus CACNXQ01. The sequence continues at coordinate 45,688 of CABYZG010000003.1, read as the reverse complement.
CAATAGGATTATATGTGTATACAAAGATTAAATTTTTTTTCGAAGTGGGTTATTTTTTTGGATTAAGTGGAAATTTCCTTGCAATCATTACACCAGATTTGGATTTCTCATTTCCTGATGCAGAGTATATTACTTATTATTTCGGTCATGGTTTATTACTGCTTGGTGTAATATATGCCTGTGTATGTACGAAGGTTCAATTAACCTGGTGGTCAGTTTTACGAGTTCTTTTGTTTGCCGTTTGTTTATTACCTATAATTTATGGACTAAATATTTATATTTCTCAATTCTTTAAAGGTGTAAATTATTGGTATTTAATGATAACGCCTGCCGCGAACACACTTTTAGATATATTTCCATCTCCTCCAATGCACATTCCTTATTTGGCTGTGTTAACAGTTATTATATTCACATTAATTTATCTTCCCTTTAAATATCTTAATAAAAACAGTTATTTAAACTATCAACAATAAACTGACATTCATAAAACTGTAATAAAACTGTTATAAACATGTAACCAAGTCAAAATAATTTATTGATGATTCTAAACCTTAATGGAGAAAATAATGAGATTAATCAAAATAATGATTATTGCAGTTTTCGCTTCATCAATTTTTACATTCAGTTCTCAAGCTAGAGATACTATAAAAATCGTTGGTTCGTCGACTGTATACCCTTATGCAACCGTAGTTGCTGAGAGATTTGGTAAGACTGGATTTAATACACCAGTGATTGAGAGTACTGGTACGGGCGGTGGAATGAAATTATTCTGTGCTGGAGTTGGTACCGATCACCCCGATATTACCAATGCGTCTCGTAAAATTAAAAGTAAAGAAAAGGCATTATGCGCTAAAAATGGCGTTACTGATATAATTGAAATTACAATTGGTAATGACGGCTTGACGCTTGCTCATAGCTTAGATGCTGCCGATGCAGACTTTACGCAAGAGCATTTATTTTTAGCAATTGCAGAAAAAGTACCCGCTAATGTTGCAAAAGATGGCGAGGGTAAAGTCATTGCTGGAAATTTAATTGATAACCCATATGAAAAATGGTCTGACATTGATGCTTCATTACCTGATCATAAAATTGAAATCCTAGTTGCACCGCCGACATCTGGTACAAGAGATGCTTGGAATTCACTTATTATGAAAAAAGGTTGCAAAGCAGCAGGCGCATACACACTTTGGGAAAATGCCGGTGAAAAGGCAAAGAAAAAATGTGCAGTAGTGCGAGAAGATGGAAGAGTTATTGAAGCTGGTGAAAACGATACTTTAATAGTTCAAAAATTATCAGAGGATCCAGAAAGATTTGGTTACTTTGGTTACAGCTATCTTTTAGCTAACGAAGATAAAATTAAATCTGCTTCGATCACTGGAATTCAGCCAACGCTTGCCGGTATCCAGGATTATTCTTACCCAATTGCACGACCATTACAGTTTTACGTGAAAAAAGCTCACGTAGGTGTTGTGCCAGGAATTGAAGAGTTTCTTGAAGCTTTCACAAGCCCTGATGCAATGGGCGAAGATGGATATCTAACTGATATCGGTTTAGTTGCATTATCTGATGGTGATGCATCTGATATAAGATCAAGAGTTGCTAACTTAGAAACACTCGATCTAGACTAAAAGACTTGATTAATCCACAACTGAGGCAAGTTATGCTTGTCTCAGTTGTTGAATAAGCATTATGGTGAAGCATGGGATTTATATTAATTTCTTTAATTATTCTAATTGGTATCACCAGCTATTTTCTAGGAAATTTAAGAGCAAAAAATCTTAGGACTTCAAATCAAAAAAATCTTAAATCACTTAGTCATTATTATGGGTACTACGTAGCTCTATGGGCTGTTGTGCCGGCGCTGTTGATACTGTTGATGATTACCTCGTTTAAATCATTTTTTATTGAGCAATATGTATTAAGTGATTTCATAGCACTTGGCAGTTATACAGAAACAGAACTAAGTTTATTATTTACCCAAATCGAAAACACTGCAATGGGCATAAAACTTTTTGATGAAAATACTATTCTTATAGATGGCGCCGTAAATAAATTAAATTATATTAATAAGACGAGTGAAAACTTAACTTATGTTACAGTTCTTGGGTTGTCAGGTTTACTGGTTCTTTACTCATTATTCAATATTAATAACAAACTTAATTCTAGAAAGATTGTCGAGAAATTTTTACTAGTCTTGTATTTTACATGCTCACTTGTCGCTATAATGACCACTGTTGGAATAATTTTTTCTTTATTATATGAAACGTTGCGTTTTTTTTCTCAAGTTCCAATAACCGATTTTTTATTTGGATTAAATTGGAGTCCTCAAAGAGTTTTTGTAAGAGAAGCTGGAGATCTTGATACAAGAGACTTGGCCAATGCATTTGGCGCTGTTCCATTATTTGCTGGAACATTTCTTATTGCATTAATTGCAATGTGTGTCTCAGTCCCAGTTGGTTTACTCACAGCCATTTATATGTCTGAATACGCTTCTCCAAAAGTCAGAGATTGGGCGAAGCCAATTATTGAAATTCTTGCTGGTATCCCAACGGTTGTATACGGATTTTTTGCAGCGTTAACTGTTGCACCTTTAGTGAGAGATATCGGTCAGGGTGCTGGACTAACTGTTTCTTCTGAAAGCGCTCTAGCTGCGGGATTTGTTATGGGAATAATGATAATACCATTTATTTCATCACTTTCTGATGATGTAATAAAATCTGTACCTCAAAGTTTAAGAGAAGGCTCTTATGCCATGGGAGCAACCAAAAGGGAAACAATTGTTAAAGTATTATTGCCAGCTGCGTTGCCAGGTATTGTAGGTTCTTTTTTATTAGCTGTCTCAAGAGCGATTGGGGAGACAATGATTGTTGTTATGGCTGCAGGATTAAATGCAAAATTAACAGCTAATCCGCTTGATGCGGCAACTACAATTACTACTCAGATTGTTGTTATTTTAATCGGTGATCAAGAATTTGATAGCCCAAAAACACAGTCAGCTTTTGCTTTGGGTTTAACCTTGTTCGTTGTTACATTGGCTCTAAATTTTATAGCTTTACAGGTCGTAAAAAAATATACGGAGAGATATGACTGATAGAATAGAACAAAGAATAAATAGTTTAAATAAAAGGCTAAATTCAGAGAAAAGATTTAGGATTTATTGTATTGGTGCAATGAGCTTTGCGCTTGCATGGGTGCTTATTTTATTTCTAAATATATTTTCATCTGGCTATTCAGCATTTTATAGAACTGTTATCCAGGTAGATGTACCTTTTTTAAATCTTATTGAAGACACGACACAATTTTCTGAAATGAGTTCAGAGGATATTAACAACCTGTCAATGTATTCTTTTTCCAAAAAGGCTATTTATGGACTTTTCCCAGATATTGAAGAGAAAAAAGATAAGAAAATGTTGATACGATTATTCAGTATTGAATTTGAGCAAGAAATAAGAGAATTTTTAAAATCGAATAAGTCAAATATAAATGAAACAGAAACAATATATTTAACTGCCTCCGACGATGTAGATCAGGTTAATAAAGGAAACTACCCAAGGGACTTAGATGAAGACAAAAGAAGAATTAAAGATATTCAACTTTTATTTTTTGATGACCTTGTAGATAGGGGACTTGTCAGCTATGAATTCAATCTACCATTTTTAATGAGGGGTGACAGCCGAGAACCTGAACTGGCAGGAGTAGGAGGTTCAATAGTAGGTTCTTTATTCACAATTTTGGTAGTTTTGATTTTGTCTTTTCCTATTGGAATTTTTGCAGCTATTTATCTTGAGGAATTTGCACCAAAAAATAGAGTTACCGATTTTATTGAAATTAATATTAATAATTTAGCAGCGGTACCTTCTATTGTATTTGGCTTATTGGGGCTTGGTATTATTTTAAATACATTTGGATTGCCAAGGTCAACACCGCTGGTTGGAGGCATAGTCTTATCTTTAATGACCCTACCAACAATAATTATTGCAACTAGAGCCTCATTAAGGGCGGTGCCACCATCAATAAGAGAAGGAGCATTAGCAGTCGGAGCAACCAAAATGCAAGCAGTAATGCATCATGTAGTTCCTGTAGCAATGCCTGGTGCATTAACAGGTACAATTATAGGCCTTGCTCAAGCACTTGGAGAAACTGCGCCATTATTATTAATTGGTATGGTGGCATTTGTTGTAGATGTTCCACAAACACCGCTGGATGCTTCTGCCTCTTTGCCAGTTCAGGTTTATTTATGGTCAGAAAGCGCAGAAAGAGGTTATGTTGAAAAAACTTCAGCTACAATTATGATGTTACTTGGATTTTTAATTTTAATGAATTTAGCTGCAGTATTAATTAGAAGAAAATTTGAAACAAAATGGTAAAATAGAATATGAAAAGTATAAAAATAAAAGCAGATAACTTGAATGTTTATTATGGAGAGAAACAGGCACTCTTCGATGTTTCCATGTACATGGAAGAAAAACAAGTCACTGCTTTAATAGGTCCATCAGGTTGTGGTAAATCAACCTTTATTAGATGCTTAAATAGAATGAACGATGTTATTGATATATGCAAAGTACAAGGAAAAATAGAAATCGATGGCAACGATATTTATGCACCAGACATGCAAGTTGAACAACTAAGAGAACGGGTGGGCATGGTTTTTCAAAAGCCGAACCCCTTTCCAAAATCTATTTTTGAAAATGTAGCTTATGGTCCAAGAATACATGGAATAGCAGAACATAAATCTGATTTAGAAGAAATTGTTGTTACCAGTCTAAAAAAAGCGGCTCTCTTTGATGAGGTTAAAGATAGATTATACGATGCGGGAACAGGCCTCTCGGGTGGACAGCAACAAAGATTGTGTATTGCAAGAGCTATATCCGTAAATCCAGATATTATTCTAATGGATGAGCCTTGTTCAGCTTTAGACCCAATTGCTACGGCTAGAATTGAAGAATTAATGGGAGATCTTAAAACAGAATATACAATAATTATTGTTACACACTCGATGCAACAAGCCGCTAGAGTTTCATCAAGGACAGGTTTTTTTCATTTAGGTAAATTAGTTGAAGTTGATAAGACTGAAACAATCTTTTCAAATCCATCAGATCAGAGAACGCAAGATTATATAACAGGGAGGTTTGGTTAATGAGTGAACACATAGTTTCATCTTATGATGAGCAATTAGATTTAATAAATAGTACATTAATTAAAATGGGAGGATTGGTTGAAACACAGCTTCACAATTCTCTTGTTGCTTTGGGTGATAAAGATACTGCTTTTGCAGAAGAAATTTTAAGAGATGATAATAAAATAGATGCCTTAGAAAAGGAAATTGATGCTTTAACATACAAAATAATTGCAATGAGGCAACCGCTTGCTAATGATTTAAGAACCGTACTTTCGGCACTAAGCATTGCAAACGATCTCGAGAGAATGGGTGATCACGCTACCAATATTGCTAAAAGAGTTGCAAATGTAAAAATAAATATGCCCGACACGCCGGTTTCAGAAATTGTCAATATGGGTGAGAACGTTCAAAGAATGATAAAAAATGTTTTAGATGCCTTCGTTCAAAAATCAGATACGCTAGCAATTAATGCTTGGGATTTAGACGGCGATATTGATGAATTGTATTTATCAATTTACAGGGATCTTCTTAAGACGATGGCAGAAGACCCAGATACAATTACAGGCTGTTCACACTTATTGTCGATTGCTAAAAACATAGAGAGAATAGGAGATTATGTTCAAAATATTGCTGAAGACATTCACTTCATTACAACTGGTCAAGCCTTAGAACGTAAGTCGGAAAAAAGAATTAAGTGGGAAAAGGTGTAATGAAACCTAAAATCCTAGTAATTGAGGATGAAGTCTCAATAGTTGAATTATTAAAATACAATCTCACAGCTAGTGGATTTGATGTAGACGTATGCTTTGATGGCGATAGCGCATTGGATAGTATATTTGGTGATATTAAATACGATCTCATAATCGTTGACTGGATGCTCCCAAATATTTCTGGGTTAGAATTGTGTAGACGAGTACGTAAAGATAAAACTACAAAGAACATTCCTTTAATTATGCTCACAGCTAAAGGAGAAGAAGAAGATAAATTAAGAGCATTTGAAACTGAAATTGATGACTACATAACAAAACCATTTTCAGTCAATGAGTTAGTAGCAAGAATTAAAGCAGTACTTAAACGCTTAAGACCTATTTTTTATAATGAAGTTCTTACGTATAAGGGAATTCAATTAGATGTTTCAACGCATCGTGTCACCAGGGATAAAACAGAAATAAGTCTTGGACCTACGGAATTTAATTTATTGCGTTTTTTAATGGAAAATCAAGGTAAAGTATTTTCAAGACAACAATTATTAGATTATGTATGGACTACAAGTCCATATGTCGAGCCTAGAACAGTTGATGTTCATATCAGAAGATTAAGAAAAGCATTAAACGAAGGATTTGAATACGACCCAATAAGAACAATTAGATCTGCTGGATATTCTCTTGGTATATGAGCATTAAAAATGTTTTATATTTATGTACGCAAAATTCAGCCAGAAGCATTATAGCTGAGGCAATTACCAATTATAAATATAGTGAAAGTCTGAAAGGCTATAGCGCTGGTAGCACACCTTCAGGAATAATAAATCCTAAAACACTCGATTTATTAGATGATATGAAAATACCGACTGAGAAACTCTATAGTAAAAGTTGGGACGTATTTGGTGAGCCCAACTCTCCCTCTATGGATTATGTCGTTACTGTGTGTGGAAATGCCGCTAAAGAAACATGTCCGATCTGGCCGGGTGCTCCAAAAACATTTCATTTCAATATTGAAGACCCCGTTAAACAGAACTTAAACGAAGTCGATCACAAAAAGTTTTTTAGATCTACATTTGATTATATTGATCAATTAATAAAAGAAAATTTGCTTAAATAAATGCCTAAAAAAATACTTTCTGAATATCTGGGTACACTCTTACTTGTTTTCTCGGTAGTAGGATCAGGGATAATGGCCGAAAATCTATCTCCTACAAATGAAGGTGTTGTATTGCTTGCTAATGCAATAGCAACAGGAGCAATGCTTTACGTGATAATATCAATATTTGGTCCTATATCTGGAGCTCATTTTAATCCAGTTGTTACACTTTATTTTAGATTTAAATCAGATATTAATAACGTAACGATGATATTATTTATCATTTTTCAACTAGTGGGTGGCACTTCTGGAGTCATTTTAGCAAATTATATTTTTGATGATTTATTTATTGAATTTTCAACTAAAGAAAGAACAGGAATTAATATTCATGTCTCTGAAGTGGTTGCAACAATAGGCTTATTAATTACAATTGTGCTCACACTAAAGGCAAAAAGAGATCCAGCAATAGCGGTGGCTTTATATATAACTGGGGCTTATTGGTTCACATCTTCAACGTCATTTGCCAATCCAGCTGTCACGATCAGTAGATCATTCACCAACACATTTACCGGTATAGATCCACAGCACGTGTTGATGTTTATTTTTATGCAATTAATTGGTCTCTTAATTGCATATTTTATTCTTCGATTTTACGATTAATTATATCGCTTGTCCAGATACCCATACTTTTTTTACTATTGGTAAATTGTTATAAATACTGAAACTAACTAGGTCCGCCTTCATGCCGCACTGTATACTACCTCGGTCTAGAAGCTGTGTAGCTATTGCTGGGTTTCTTGAAATAGAGGCAATTGCTTTTGGCATATTACCGGACTCTAAACCCCATTTGACAGCTGAAGAAAGTAGGGATGACGGGATATAGTCAGAGCTAAAAATATCAAGGCAATTTTCGTCTATGAGTTCTTGAGCTGAAATATTTCCAGAATGTGACCCACCTCTCATTAAATTTGGCGAACCCATGATAATTTTCATGTCTTCTTTTTGCGACTCTTTTGCTGCTTCGATTGTGGTTGGAAATTCTGCTATTGAAACTCCTAGATTTTTTGAACTTAATACATCTTCTATAGTAGTGTCATCATGACTCGCAAGAACACATTGAAATCTCATTTGTGCTTCAGATATTTTCTTTATATGTATTTCACTATTTTTTGACTGCAGTGCTTTTAATTTAGAGAAGTGATTTTCCATTTCTTCATCAGATAGTTGATATTTACCCGCTAAATATTCCTTATATTTATCTGTATTTCTAAATTGTCTTTGTCCCGGTGTATGGTCCATAATGCTTATCATTTTAACGTTGCTTGATTCATCAAACTCATCAAGTTCACTTGCTAACGTTTCAGATGCGGTTTCTGCACGCAAGTGAATATAATGGTCAATTTTAAAAAGTTTATTTTTTTTTAAAGTTGAAATTTGGTCAGCTGTTGCTTTAGCATATTTTTTATATTCACCTTGAAGGTTCCCTTTTGGTATCGATCCAACTCTAAGTGCATCAAATACCGTGGTTATACCGACGGAAGACAATTCTCTATCATGAGCTAGCAATGCGTTTATAATTGGCCATTCTACTTTTGGCCTGGGTGTTAAATGTCTTTCGATATTATCTGTATGAAGTTCGATTAAACCAGGAATTAAGAAATCCTTGTTTAAATCGAAAGCAGAATTTCCTGTATAATTTCCTTTACTTAAATCCTTTATTATACCGTTTGCAATGTAAACATGGCCCATAAAAGATTCGTCCGGACAAACAATATGGGCATTTTTTATTACAAATTCATTCATATTTATTTAACAAGATATTACTAATTTATTAGATTATTGTTAAAGTATTATGACTAATTACAAAAGAGTGGCAATTTACTTTTTGCCTAAAAAAAACTCGAGTTTAGAAAACTTCGGAAAAAACCTTTTAGGTAGAGATATCAATAAAAAGAAAAAAATATCACTAACAAGACGTCAAAAATATTTTATTAGTAGAGGTTTTACATTCTTTGATGAACTTAAAGACTATTGTGAACAGCCTGCAAAGTATGGGTTTCACGCAACATTAAAGGCACCATTTAGACTTAAAAGAAATGTTAAAACAAAAAATTTTTATGATGTTATTAGCCATATAGCAGCACAACATAGTAGATTTAAGATACAAGGTTTAAAAATTGTTTATAGTAAAAAATTTACTTTCATAACTAGCAGAAAACCAAACAAATTATTAATAAACCTTGAGAATGATCTTGTTAAACATCTAGATACTTTTAGGGCAGAGCTAAATAAAACAGAAATAAAAAAAAGGATCCCTGATTCTTTAACTATTAAGCAAAACAAATATTTAAAAGAGTGGGGATATCCATTCGTCTTTGATCAGTTTAAATTTCATATGACGCTAATGAACCAAAATAACAATAAATTATCTAACAAACAAAAATTAGAACTAGAAAAATTAATTTACAAAATATCAAATAATGTAATTGAATTTAATGAAATTAGTTTACTTGGTGAAAATAAAAATGGCCATTTTGAGGAAATAAAAAGGTTTAAATTAAACTTTTAATTAATGCAGTTAAATTCATAATACCTTGATTAATACTGCTATTATTTTCTACAAATTTTGTACTTGTTGGTAAATTATAATTTTCTCTTTTTATTCGAGAGTTGATTTCGAATTCGTTCTCTCTTTTTCTATCAAAAATTCGTTGACTCAATAAATTGCTAGTAGCATTTATGTGTATAACGATAGAAGAGGATATATCATATAATATATTATTTATATATTCTCTAGATCCAGCAAATATTATGTTTTTCCCATCTTTAAGATCGTCAATTGCATCTTTGTGAATACCATAATTGCAATTATTTGCATTCCATGTTGTACAAAATAAATTTTCACTCTTCATTTGTGTAAATATTTTTTCATCAATAGGGTTATAGTCTTCATTAATATCTATTTTAGTTCTTGTAATGTATCTTTTGATCGCCTTTAGATTATCGATATTTTTACAGGCTCCATTTATAAGGGTATTTTTACCAGATCCTGATGGACCTAAGACGATAAAAGCCTTGCCGTTTCTTTTAATGCTTTGTTTCAATGTTTAGATCAATCTCTCTTACATTCAACTTTTTTCGAGAATATTCGTCATGAAAGATTCCAATAATTGATACGCCTCTATTAGATTTCGCTTTAATTAAATTGATAATTATATCACGATTTCTACTGTCAAGACTTGCAGTTGGCTCATCGAGTAACAAGTAAGGAAGGTCTTTTATAAAACCTCGTGCGATATTAATTCTCTGTTGCTCGCCCCCAGAAAAAGTTAGCGGAGATAAGTGCCACAAATTCTTCTCAATATTTAAGTCCTTTAAAAGTTTTATCGATTTTTTATAAGCATTATTTTTATTATCACCTGAATTTAATAATGGTTCCATTATTACATCTAAAGCAGAAATACGGGGTATCACTTTTAAAAATTGGCTCACATACCCAATTGAAGTTTTTCTAAGTTTAAGTATTTCCTGAGCCGATAGAGTGGCAATATTTTTATTATTTATAATTATAGCACCCTTATCAATTATATAACTTCCATAAATCATCTTTAAAATACTTGATTTACCTATGCCTGATGGTCCTTTAAGGGCTACAATTTCACCTGGATTAACCTCAAAATTTAAATTTTTAAAAACTGTTATCTTCGCGTTATTTTGGTTAAATAAAGTAAACGATTTATTAACTTTTTTTACCTCAATCATATTAAACGTGTAACACCGAACTTACTAATAGCTGTGTATATTCTTGCTGAGGATCTTCAAGTACCTGATCGCTTAAACCAGACTCGATTACAGTACCGTTTTTCATGACAATCATTTTATCTGCAAGTAATCTGATAACGGCTAAATCATGTGATACAATAATTACTGTAAGGTTCAACTCATTAACAAGTGATCTTATCAAATCAAGAACACGAGCTTGAACTGAAACATCTAGCCCACCAGTTGGTTCATCCATAAAAATAACATTTGGGCTTGTTATTAGATTTTTTGCTATTTGAAGTCTTTGAAGCATTCCACCTGAGAAAGTAATGGGTAGATCATCAATTCTACTTTTGTCTATTTCAACTTTATTAATCCATTTTGTTGCTAAGCTTCTTATATTTCCATAATGTCTATAGCCAACAGACATTAATTTTTCGCCTATATTACCACCTGCTGATACATTTAATCTTAATCCGTCACGTGGGTTTTGATGAACAAAAGCTAAATCTGTTCTAATAAATTTTCTTTTCTCTGACTCTGATATATTTAAAAAGTCGGTTTCTTTGTTGTTAATATTGAAAATTATTTTTCCTCTATCAGGCTCAAGATTGCCGGATAAGCAGTTAATTAAGGTTGTTTTACCGGAACCAGACTCACCGACAATGCCCAATACTTCACCTGGATATAGTGACATTGAAATATTTTTACATCCAACAATATTATCATAAGATTTGCTTAAATTTGTAACTTTTAAAAGAGGGATTATCATTTATTTTTTCTTTTATTACAAAAATCTGTATCTGAGCAAATAAAAGATTTATTTCCCGCATCATCAACAATAATTTCATCTAAATATGTATTCTTTGATCCACAAATATCACACGCGTGTTCAGCTTTAAATGGGTCAAATGGGTAGTCTTCAAAATCGAGACTTTTAACTTTTGTATATGGTGGAATAGCATAAATTCTTTGTTCTCTTCCAGCACCAAATAGCTGTATCGCTGGTGAGTTATTCATTTTAGGATTATCAAATTTTGGTATTGGGGATGGATCCATTATATAACGATCATTAGTTTTTACTGGATAAGCGTAAGCGGTTTCTATATGCCCATTTTTTGATATATCTTCATAGAGCTTTACGTGCATTGCGCCATATTCGGAAAGAGAGTGCATTTTTATTGTTTCAGATACTTTAGGTTCTAGAAAGGCCAAGGGTTCAGGGATGGGTACCTGATAAACAAATATTTGTTTCTTTTTTAATGGTGTTTCAGGAATTCTATGTCTAGTTTGTATCAGTGTTGCTTTTTCAGTAATTTCAGTAGTTTTAATATTTGAAGTTTTTTTGAAAAAATTTCTTATTGATACAGCGTTGGTAGTATCGTCAGCTCCCTGATCTATTATTTTTAAAGTGTCTCTTTTTGTTAAGCAGCTCGCAGTAACTTGGACTCCACCTGTTCCCCATCCATATGGCATAGGCATTTCTCTAGAGGCAAAAGGAACCTGATAACCTGGAATACATAAAGCTTTTATTATTGCACGTCTTATCATTTTTTTTGTATTCTCATCTAAATACGCAAAATTATATTCTTGATCAAAAGGTAGACCTTTGTCTACTTTGAAATCTTTAATCTTAATTACGTTATTTGTTTTTCTCATACTCTTTACGAATTCTTCTAACCAATTCCAGCTCTGATTGAAAATCAACATAATGGGGTAACTTTAAATGTTCCAAAAACCCAGTTGCCTGTATATTATCACAATGTGACAATACAAACTCTTCATCCTGAGCAGGTGCTCCGACAAACTCTTCACCAATTTCTTTCCACCTTAATGCCCTATCGACTAGGGCCATTGATACTGCCTTTCTTTCTAATTGACCAAATGTCAAACCATATCCTCGTGTAAATTGTGCGGGTGTTTTTTTGCTTCCTTGAAATTGATTTACACTCTCGCACTCAGTAACAATTATTTCTGCAATATCGATCTCAATGTCTAATTCTGGAATGTTGTACTTAACTTTTACATAACCAATTCTTAATTCACCTACAAAAGCATGATTTCTAGCGTAGCCTCTTTGAGTTGAATAAGCTAAAGCAAGAAGAAATCCTTCATCGGCTCTAGAAAGTGATTGTAACCTCTCACTTCTATTAGCTGGAAACTCAAGTGGATTTCTTGTGATGTCTTTTGGCTGATAATTATTATTTTTTTCTTTTTGAATAAGGCCTTCTTTATTTAAAAATCTCAGTACGTGAGGTATTTTTTCCTTTAATACTTTTCGTTTTTCTGCCTTAGGTATATTGCCTTCAGCCAGTAAACTAAAGTCTAAAAGTCTGTGTGTATAATCAAATGTAGGCCCCAATTTTTGTTTTCCAGGAATATCTTTATAAGTTGCTGAGATTCTTCTCATGCATACCATATCTTCTGTTTTAATAGGGGGGGATGTTCCAAATCTTGGTAGAGTTGTACGATAGGCCCTGATTAAGAAGATGGCTTCAATAAGGTCACCTCTTGATTGTTTTATGGCGAGAGCTGCTAGATCAGTATCATATAATGATCCTTCTGACATGACCCTTTCAACAGACAATGTCAACTGTTCTTTAATTTGATCAATTTCGAGGTTGGGAACATTAACATCACCTCTCCTTATTTCTGAAAGCCAATTATGAGCATTTTCAATTGCTTTTTCACCACCTTTAACAGCTACATACATAGAAACTATCCTTTCTTTTTAATTTTTATTGATCTTGGAATGCAAAAAAAATTGCTTTTATTGGTAAAATAGAAATCTATACCAAGGGGGAAGGAGTTATTTACATCACTTATTTTATTCGCATGTGGTAAGTAGATATCTTTGCTACCTTTGATACCGGGCCCCGAAATACTTACATTGTCTGATTTAAAGGGTGTCTCAATTATTAATGTACATGATCTATCCGGAAACTCGTCTGATCCTCTAGAGAACTCTGTAAGGGGCAACATGTCATGGAAAGTACCAATTGCAAAATTTGCAAATTTTTTATCTACTATTTTAGAGTTTGTATGAAAGGCTACCCAATCTCTTAAGGATTTAGTGTCTAATGATTTTCCAATATAAATGGTGCTGGTGTGATCGCACATAGTGGACAAAATAGAAGCTGAAGATGTAGAAATTTGTTTAGGTTTATTTATCTCTAAAAACTTTTCAATTGATCCAGGATAAGAAGTTGCAAACAATATAGCTCTGAATGCATCGGCTTTTATAATAGACTCGTTTTCATTTGTATTAATCATTTCAAGTTTCACCTCGCACCAATGTAAAGAAATCGACAGCTGTTGACTCTGATTTTGACATTACATCTTTTTTTAAATTTTTATCGCTTACAACTAGAGGGCGTATTATATTTTTGATTAAAAAATCTCTTTTATTTGTTTGCAGTAAAGCATCGCATATAGCAACAATTTCAGCCTTATATTTATTTCTTCCTTGCACGTATCCGTGACCAATTTTTCCTTGTGAGGTTTTCAATTGACAACGGGTAATAGTAACTTCACCAAAATTGAAATTATTTCCTGTTACTCCAATTTTTCCTTGACACATTATACTGCCTATTTCCGGCTTTCTAAGCCATGTGAAATTTACCTCAATACCAAATTTTTCCCAAAGAGAAGTTAGGTGGGCATCATTGCATGTAGCCAATGTACTAAGCCAAAATTTTCTTTCCATATTAATCTATACAACTATACAAGTATACTATACTTATTATGACGATTCGTTTCAATTTATTTATTAAAAATATGTTACAATAGCTAAATGTTTGCCTGGGAAGAAATAAGGGACTCAATAAAAAAAGATATTATTGATCGTAAGCTTAGATTAGGGGAAAAAATCTATTCTGAAAATTATTATGCTAAGCTTTTTAAGGTGAATAGGCATACAGTTAGACGTGGAATCGAGGCCCTTAAAAAAGAAAATATCATTTATTCGAGAAGAGGTTTAGGATATTTTCTCAACTCTAAGAAAATAAATTATAAAATCGGAAAAACAGTAAGGGCATCACAGAATTTAAATCAAGAGACTACTGATATTGCTGTAGATATTATTTCTATAGATAAGAGAAAAGGGTACAGCAATGAAATAAGAGAATTTAATTTAAAAAAAAATGATTCAGTTTTCTATATTTATACAATCTCTAAAGCTAATGGTATTCCACTTATTTTAACAGAAAGATTAGTCCCAGAAAAAAGATTTAAAAATTTTGATTTATTTTTTCGTAAAACTGGCTCTATGACATTGTCCTTTAATAAATATGGATTAAAAAAAATATATAGAAAAAAAACAACAGTATCAGCAGAGAGTGCGAATAATGTACAATCCAAATATTTAAAAATAAATATCGGAGACCCGTTAATACATACAAAAGCAATAAATACAGACATTAATAACAAACCAATTGAGATAAGTGATAGTTATTTCGTTGGAAGTAAAATTCAATTAGAAGTAAGCAAATTATAATTATTTGTGCATTTGATTTGTAGGTTTCTCGAAAATTATTAGTGAGAAAGAAAACGCTGATAGGATTGCAGTTATTACAATCGTAATCGTAAATAAGTTTAAATTATACGCAAAAAGAAGTGCACCTAATGCTGGACCTACGGCAAAGCTAATGCTCCTTGAAAGGGCCATCCACCCTTTAGCTTGGCCATAAATTTGTGACTCAAAATACATATTGGTGACATAACCATATGTTATTGTTAAAACACCGTGACCCATTCCGAAAAAAGCCATACTAATTGCGGCAACAAAAATATTATTTGTAAATTGAGCTGTAAAAATTGAAAAAATTACAAACAAAAAGGCTATTAAGCCTGTATATCTTGCGTCGTAATGCTTTCCAATTTTCATTTCCAAGTATCTTCCTACAAGTTGAAACGGGCCATATATACTCGCAAGTACAACCGCGATACTAATGTCATTAAATGTTTCTGTAAAAAAATTTACTAATGCAAGGGTAAATGCTACAAAAAAGAAATTTTGTAAAGAAGAGGATATTGTAATATAAAAAAATGATTTCTTTTGTGTCTTCTTTAGCTCATTCCAATTAAATAATAACTTACTTTCATTTAAGTATTCTATATTTGATTTGTATTTCATTTCCTTTGAGGACACAAGTACAAAGCCAATTAATAAAATAATTGAAGTAAATAAACACGTATAGAATAAACCTACATTGTATATAAGTGGATAAATTGAAAGCCAGGTAATAGTGCTTGCTACCGCTCCATAAAAAGTAATTATTGAAATATTTTTTCTAGAATTGATTTCATCCATTTGGACTGCCGCATTAAACGCCACCTCATAGGTTGACATACCAAGCCCCAAGGTAATTAGAAACATAGAAATAAACACCCACAATACATTTTTGAAAATAAATAAATCAATCTCTGTTATTCCAATAAAAATTGAGCCTATCATACCTAATAACAGGCCGTATTTAATTACGATTAGGCTTCCATGATGGTCTGACCATTTTCCAATCCGAGGCGCTAATAGGGCTTGAAATAACAGTGCTAAACTAAACATTGTGAGAATTAATTCCTCACTTAAATTGGTGTGCAGTGAGATATACTCTTTTAATGGGGCAATAGTATAGAATAAAAATCCGTAACCAATGATTGTTACAATTCCAATAGTATGAACAGGAAATAAACTATTATTTTCTTTCAACTTGATGCCTGTTTAGTATTTATTTTTATAAGTCATTGAATAAATTTGTTATTTTTACAATAGTTAAAAAATAGATTGTTTACCAATTTTTAAATATTACAAAAATGTTAAGAAATATTACAATAATATTACATGAAACGATTCGTGCTTTTAATTTTCATTTTTAAAATTCTGCTGAGCACAAACATCTATGCTGACGACTTTAAGAGTTGTATAGCTTATTTTCAAAACACTTCATCTCTAGAAATAGGGTACGATGAGACAATAATTAATTGTGAAATATATTTTAATACTCATCCTAGCAGTAACTTCAATGAGTATAGTCTTTGTATGTTGCAGAATATTAAATCAGCTAAAAATATTGATGATTATTTTTATGAGTCAGACCAATGTGTGATTAATCACTGTTCTTCTAATTTAGAAACTTTTTTTAATGGTAGTGATCCTGGCTTTTGTACGTTATTAGAAGAGGTGTAGTTAAAAAATCTGCCACCATGACTTTTCTTTTTCATTTTCTGTCTCTTCTTGCAGTTCGTCTGACTCATTAACAATTCCAATTCTCATATCTTGTCCGGCAACATTGCCTTCTCTCGCTATAGTTTGAGCCTCTTTCAATTTCATTTTTGCAAGGACGTTTTGATTTTTATTACACAATTCCATTCCTTCAAGCATTAAATTATGTGCTTTCGTTGCTGAATCTGGGTCAGCTCGCTGTATATCGTTTTTAACTGATCCACGGAGCGTTAATACACTTAAATCTTCACAGTTTCCTATATTGCTCTCGTATGTACTTTCAGTATTGGTAGAATAGTCACTTCCAGCTTGCCCAATTGTATTGTCTTCATGACTGTCTGCAAGAGCAAGAGATGATAACATGTACGACGTTATTAAAAAGAATTGAATAAATTTGGTCATAATTAATGATACAAATAGATTGTTAAAAAAATATTAAGATCTCAAAAAAAAAATTATTTTTTTGCCATTTTTGCCAATTGTAATTCTGCTCCTAGCGTTTCATCACCAATCAAAGCTCTTCTTACTTTTGCGGACATTGTATCCATGAAAATAACAACTCCTAAAATCAATAATGACATATACATAACATTTTCCCAACTGGTACCCGTATTTATTGCTCCAAGTAATTGTAAACCTATGCCGCCTGCGCCCATGGCACCTATAATAACAGCTCCTCTCGTGTTTGATTCTAAGTAGTAAAGAGTTTGGGAAATAAAAATAGGAAGTATTTGAGGTATAATTCCAAATCTGTGTTGAAGAGTTTTATTCGCTCCCGTAGACTCTACACCTTCTTGTTGCTTTTCTTCAGTGTTTTCTATTGCTTCAGACATTAATTTTCCAAGAGTTCCTGTATCTGTAATTGCAATAGCAAATATTCCAGTAAATGGTCCTGGTCCGAAGGCTCTTAAAAAAATTAAGCTCCAAATCAAAAAATCGATGCCTCTTAATGTATCAAATAACCGTCTTAATATCGTTCGAACAAATTTAAAAGGCGTTACATTGTAAGCTGCAAAAAATGCCAGAGGAAAACCCAGAAGAGCTGCTAGTAGGGTGCCCAATAGAGCCATAAAAATTGTCTCTAATAAAGCCCACAATATTTGTCCATGATGCCACATATCATTATTTAGAAATTCTTGAATTAGAAGCGAAAAATTTGAAATATTGGGGTCAACTCTATCGCCTGAGAATGAAAGTGAAATAGCATTCCAAATTCCATATGGTTCTAAAGGACTGTCAAAGTCAAACCAGAAATAGTTCCAACCAAGATTGTACCTATGTACTTCAACTTTTTTTGAATAAACTTGAACTCTTTCGTAAAGAGATGGTCTAACCTCTATTTTATTTTCCGTTACCCTTATCCATTTTGGGAGATTATCTACATTTTCAACGTAAGGCTTACCTTGTGCATCAAGACGAAAAACAAGTGTTTCTTTGGTGTCTGGCCAGTTTTCTATTGTAACTTTATCATCGTATAGATTTGCAAACCCTCCATTTTTAAAACTTATTTTTGTTTCACCCTCTGGACCTATGGAAGTCCATTCAGGATACCTTTCTGGAAGACCGTCACTTTTTTGATAGGGGCCAACATACTGAGACCACCTGCTTCCTTCAAAGGATATAATTATATCATCTGGTTCACTCCATTTCATTGTGACATGGTCTTTATGTGCATATGTGTCGAGGGCAAACAATGAAGCTCTTTCAGGACTCCATTTTTTATGAATCTGCAATATGTCGAGGCTTAAAATTGCTATGATTAAATACACTATAATCCCGAGCACTAAAAAAGTTGACCACATTTTAGATGAAAATTTAGTAACTACTATATCTGAATAATTTTTAATAATTTCAGACCTGTTCATGATTTCAATCCTATTAATGATTTTCGCCAATAACTTGATAAGTAATCCAATGCAATGATCGTAGACACAAGTAAAAACATTATTGCAATAGTGTCAGCTTCATATTTCCACTGTATATTAGTGTAAAGTTGCTCACCGATACCTCCAGCGCCAACAAATCCCAAAATAGTTGAAGCCCTTATATTAATCTCAAATCTTAAAATTGTGTAAGTTAGAAATAGAGGGAGTGCCTGAGTTACCACACCAAATCTTATTCTGGTAAACCATGAAGCTCCACAGGACTCAAGACCTTCAATTGGATTTTTGTCCACATTCTCAATAGCTTCTGAAAACAGTTTGCCAAGAGCTCCTGCGGTATGAATTATGATGGCAATTACAGCAGGCAGTGCTGACTTTCCCAGTAGATACAACAAAACAAGCGCAATAACTAATTCTGGAAACGATCTGCATATATCCATGATGCGTCGAAATATTAATACAGTAGTTTTACTTTTGATTAGATTACGACTTGAAAAAATACTTAAAAAAAAGGCTAGCAACGTACCCATTGCTGTTGAAAATAGAGCCATATTAATAGTGCTTATTAAATCTGGAAGGTATTCAAGTAACAATAAATTCCATCTATAGCCGTATTCCCATGACCCAACAAATAGATCAACTGGGTAATCGAAAAATTTAGGTAATCCAACCCAGATGCTAGTCGCATTTCCTGTTTCTGCTACAATTAAACCCGAATAAATAACTGCTATCAATGCCGCAATTGAGAGAAAAGAATAAATTGATCTTGTTCTTGTAAGAGATTTTAAATTATTTTCAATTTTAATTAAATTTTCTGGCAATGATGATTGCACTGTTTCCTCCAAATAAACAACTAACTAAGAGGATGGGGCATGCCATCCTCTTAAGTTAGCAAACAACTACCGAAATTTATTCGGCTTTTTTAGCTTCAATTTTAGCTTTACGAGCAGCTACAATAGTTTCATAGAAACTATGGTCGACTGGCACCCAAGCTTTAACAACTCCATTTGCAACATTCTCGCTGCATTGTGGGTCATTTTCATGGATCCACTGCTTCATGCCTACCATGACCTGATGCGCTCTCACAGGCATATTAGTTGGCATTACAATCGGTCCATTTGGTATCAAAGCAGATGACCAAATCTGTTTGATGTCATCCATATTTAATAGTCCTTTATCAACCATTTTTCTCAGATTTCCAGAAGAGTAACCTTCGCTCCATTCACCAACTCCAGATACCCATGTCACACCTGCATCGATATCACCATTAAGAACTGCCAAAACGTTATTTTCATGACCACCTGAAAATTGTGTAGAGCCAAAGTATGAGTCTGGATCCATTCCTGCAGCTTTTAATTCGATTGATGGTATTAGATAACCAGATGTTGAATTAGGATCAGCCCATCCAAAAGATTTACCTTTTAAATCATCAAGTGAATTGATACCCGAGTCTGATCTTGTAACCATGACTGAATAATAGCCCATATCTCCTGTTGGCTGCATTCTGGTTAAAATTGGTACAGTAGCGGTAGGATCTTCTAGATATATACCCGCATATCCTGATGAGCCAAACCAAGCATAATCTAAGCTGCCACCAAGCATTGACTCCATTGTTCCTGCATAATCTTTAAAAGTATAAATTTTAGCTGGTACTCCATATGCAACTTCCGCATATTCCTTTAGACATGCATTATTCTTAATAATGTCTTGAGCTGATTCATCGCCTAAAAATCCAAGTCTCATTTCAGGTTGATATTTACTCAAGTCCATTGTTGGCCCTTTATAGCCAGATACATCCCATGCGTATGCATTTGCAGACACGAAAAGGAATGAACAAGCAATAATAGACCTTACTAAATTTTTAATCATTTTTAGTATATCTCCTTGTTAGTTGTTAAGTTTTTTTTTGAAAAGGCTAACATTATCCTGCCTCTGCAAACTGTTCGTCACCAAGTGAAGTTGAAGTAACTGTTGGTTCAAATGCTTCTTCAGCTTCAGCGCCGTAAATTTCTCTAGCAACATCATCTTTTAAACTTGAAGGTACATCATCAAAAACAATTTCCCCAAGTCTCATGCCAATGATTCTGTCACAATAATTTTTAGCGGTATCAAGAGTATGAAGATTTGCAAGAACAGTAATCTGCTTTTCTCTATGAATATTTCTAAGTGATTCCATTACAAGTCGGGCATTAAGAGGGTCTAGCGATGCAATAGGCTCGTCGGCTAAAATCATTTTTGGTTGCTGCATCATAGCTCTACAAATTGCAACCCTTTGTTGCTGTCCACCAGATAAAGTCTCTGCTCTTTGCAGCGCGGTTTCAGCCATTCCCAATTTATCCAGAGCCATCAATGCATCAACGCGTTCATCTTTAGTGAAAAGTTTTAAACTTGATCGTAAAGTACCTTGAATATTTGATCTTCCAAGAATTACATTTGTTAAAACATCTAAACGGGGCACAAGATTGAATTGCTGAAATATCATGGCACAATCTTTTTGCCATGCTCGTTTGTCTTTCTTTGTTAATGAAAGTATATTTCTGCCTTCAATAAAAATAGATCCACTAGTTGCGTCGGTTAGACGATTCATTATTCTCAGTAATGTTGACTTTCCAGCACCAGATCTGCCAATGATACCAATCATTTCAGGTTTATTAATTTCAAATGTGACATCGTTTACTGCACGGTTGTCACCAAAATACTTATTTAATTTCTCTACTTTGATCATTAGTATGAATAAAAAGTAATACAAAAAAATTAAATCAAAGTTGCATTTTTATTACAGATATTTTGCAATTTATTACACTAATGTTACAGCTCAAATTATTGACATTAAAGAAAATATAATTAATCATTTAATTCATGCAATTAGATAAAATCCAATCTCTAGAAAATAAATTAAATTCAGCTTCAATTATTGAGCGTACCAATGTTTTATGTGAAATTATTGATCAAAGAGGTTCGTGCAGTTTTTATGACGAAGAGATTACTCAATTACAACATGCTCTTCAGTGCGCAACCTTAGCTAAAGAAAATAATGAAAGTGATAAATTTATTACTGCTTCATTATTTCACGATTTAGGGCATATGTTGACTGGCGAAGATGTAAATAGCCATGATTTTTTAAACAATGACAAGTATCATGAAAACGTTGCTGCATCTTTTTTATCCAAGTATTTTCCTGAAGAAGTTACTTACCCAATTAAAATGCACGTTATTGCAAAGAGATATCTATGTTCCGTTCAATCAGATTATTATGACGGTCTTTCAGATGGCTCCAAAAGAAGTTTTAAACTTCAAGGCGGATATTTAAACAAAGATGCTATTCGAAAACTGGAAAGTCATAAATATTTTGAAGATGCAGTAAGACTTCGAAAGTATGATGACAATGCAAAAATTAGGGGAAAGAAAACTGAAGCTATTTCATTCTTTCATCCTTTTATTAAAAAGTCCTATATTTGAACTTTACTAAAATAAAGCTTTCGAAAATTATTAAAGCAAAAAAAAATCTTGGTAATTTGGTTATATCCAGTTGTCCAGGTATCAGTAATTCTAGATTTGATAAATTTACTTATAAAAAAGATTTAACCATTATCATCGACTTAAATATATTACTCGTTGTTTCATTGATAGAACTTAATGAAATTAGAAATTTTGAAATTAATCAGTTCCATAAAGATCTAGAGGAGAAGAATGTTAGGGCCTACAGCATGCCCATAAAAAACTATGGTATTCCAGCTCAGATTAAAAAAAATGAATATAGTCAAATTATCAGAGATTGTGTTACTCAGTTAGAACTCAATAAAAATGTTTACCTGCATTGTTATGCTGGATTAGGTAGATCTGGAATGTTTGCTTCACTTATTTTAAAGGCACTAGGACTAGATTCAAACCAATGCATAAATCATGTAAGGAATTGCCGGCCAGGTACAATTGAAACAGAGGAACAAGAAAAATTTGTAATCAACTTTTAAGGCCCTTCACCACGTGAAAGCCTTTTGTTAATATCATAAATAACGGCCTCGATATCTGCAATAGTTTCTATTACGTAATGCGCACCTGCTTTATAAAGCAGATCTTTTGCATATCCTTGTTTCATATCAATTTCTTCTTTACTCAGTTCATCAGCTTCTTTTAAGGAATTTATATTCATATAATTCGAATATCGCGTTACACCAACACCCCAACAACCAGCATTAATTGCTTCTCCAATTCCTGAAACAGTATCATCAACTTTTATAACTGATTGAATGGATTCTATATTCATTATATCTAAATTTTTATATAACATGTGGGGAAGGGGCCGAACGCCATTTTTAACATCATCACCTGCAACTGACGCATCAGGGACATATCCCTGTTTTGCTGATTCTTCCTCTAAAATATTAACCATTGACCGCACAAAACCAGTTGTGCAACCAACTTTTATACCGCTATTTTGAACCCGTTTAATTACTTCTGCTGTTCCGGGTAATAATTTTGAGTATTGTTTTAAGCATTTAAGCTGCAGTGGAACAAAATCTGCGTACATATTTTCAACATCAGACATTTGTGGGTCTTTACCATGTACTATGTTCCAGCGCTTTCTTATTTCAGCGTTCTCTGTGAGTGCTTTTATATGTAAATCTTTTCGTAAACCCATGGGTTCTCTTGCCTCTTCCATGGAGATTACAACCTTTTGTTTCTTAAAAACCTCAACAAACACTATAGTTGGAGCAATCACGTATGCGTCAGCAGTAGTTCCACTCCAGTCTAATACCAAACCTTTTATCTCTCCTTTATATCTATTTTCTGACAAATATTTCAAAACTATTTAACCTTTTCTTGCTTTATTTAGACACTATTATGGCGTTAGCCATTCCTTGTTTAAACTGCCATTTGTGGATGTAAACAATGCTCGGCGATGACCTTGACGATGCAAATAAAGCCACTCAATCGAGTGAATTTGAATTTCCACTAAAGTAAAGTTGTTGTAACCGTTTTGTAAAAGATCATCGTCCGGCAGTTCGTTTTCATGCTCTGGTAAGTACCCTGAAGTTGGTTCATCTGAGGGGGTTCCAGGTGCCTTTTCAACAACATAACATTTCTTGCTAAATGACCTTGAGTTATCCCAGGCCATTTTTGCTTTATCGTTTTTATGATTAATTTCAGCTTTTCCCGACACTTTAATTTGTATCTTTTTGCCATGATCGTAAAACAGCATGGTTACAGAGTTATTTTTTTTTATTTCATCAATTTTACTGGATCGGATATCCGTATGAAAGCTTATGGTATTATTTTTCTTATCAACATGCCTGAGGACAACTGTTCTAACAGATGGAAATGAGTCATTGAATGTTGAAATATACCCTTGATGTAATTCAGATTTTGATTTTGATTTACCAATTATGAGTTGATCCCAAATATTTTCATAAGTCTTATCAAGATCATTATAGAAATCAGGTTTATCGTGAGTATGATCTTTTACCATTCGAGTTTTTTTCCTTTATAATTTAAAAATGAGCCAGAGTTATCAAGATTTAGTTCATTTATAACATTGATCATCTGGGTAATGCTCTCAGGTATCTCTAATTTGGCACTTGTGCCACCCATATCTGTTTTTACCCATCCTGGGTGCAAAATAAGGACAGATATACCATCTTCTTTCCAATCTATTGATAAGCTTCTTGCTGCAGAATTAAGAGCTGATTTTGATGAGCGATAAAAATAAAATCTACCAGAGTAATTGTCATCAATGCTTCCCATTTGACTGGATATAAAAACGACTTTCTTATCAGATCCCATTTTTAAGTTGTTCTTTAATTTTCGTGCAAGAATTATAGGTATCACAGCATTAATTCTCATTTCATTCATCCAGGCATCTGTATCAAGATCTTCTTTTAATTGCTCATCACTAAAAATACCTGCGTTGTGAATGAGTATATCAATTTTTTGAGACCCGATAGTTGTTACAAAACTATTCACGCTTGCATCAGAAGTTAAGTCAAGTTCAGCGATATCGATATTGTTAATTTCAATCAACTCTTTTGAGCTATCTTTATTTCGAGTGGTTGCAATGATGTTATGGTTTGTATTGCTGTATTGCTTTACAAATTCAAGTCCAAGACCTCGATTGGCTCCTATGATTAATATATTGCTCATTTTATATATAAACTTATAGTACGTTCATGAGCATTTTAGCAAATCCTCTTCGACTAATCTTCTTTTTTTATTTATTTTATCTTTATTATTCATATGTGAGACCTGTGCCTTCTGACTCTACAGTAAGAGAAGTAGCAAATTTTATTACTGACTATGGAATACACTTTATCTCATTTTTCATACTCGGCGCCTTGGCTCAACTCGCTTACAATAAAAACAATGACTTTGTATTTGGTATCAGCTTAGCCCTGATCACAAGTGTTTTTATTGAGTTTATACATTTTTTTATACCGTTTCGTGATTTTGTAATAATGGAAGGTTTTGCAAATATAGTTGGTTGTGTATCAGCTATTTATCTAATAAGTTATTTAAGAAAAAAAAATGAGTAAACTTTTAATTAGAAATATATGTCAACCACCGGATAGCAATCCTTATGGAACGGCTCATGGAGCCTGGATCGTTAAACAAATGGCTCATGGAGGTATTTATATGACTCAGCTTGTTTCAAAAGGAAATGCCGTATTAGTGGAATCTAAAGTTAAATATAAAAATCCAATGCATGTTGGTAAATTTGTCAATGTTTACGGATCAATTGTATCCGTAAAGCAGTCGAAAATGATATTCAAAATTACCGCAATGCGTTCTGAAATGAATCAAAAGGAAGTTGAAGTGGCGGTAGGGGAGTTTTCCTACGTTGCTATCAATGACAAAAATAAAACAAGAAAATTTAAACCAAATTTAAAGATCTAAAAAAAAGCCCCCAAATTAATGGAGGCTTAATGTAGTTAAAACGGAGCTCCACTCAAAAAGTGGAGGTTTCCACATCTACAATCACATGGAATTTCACTACTCGAGCAAAGCTCCTCTATACTACCTATAGACATAGACCACCTCCTTTCATTAAATATGGTTAAAACTGTATTAGTATATATAATTTACTGGATTCTTATTTCAATCAAGGAGTTTATTATGCAACCCGAATTAATTTTTGAGCCAGTCATCAATATGCTGTGGCTTTCTTTGGCTGTTTTTGCCTTTGGGACAGTGCTTAGACTAAAGGCCATTGTCATCGATAAGCAGAATACAGAAGATGATTTTAAAATACCCACATTTGAAAACGGCAGCGAATTAATTCAAAATAGTCAGCGAAATTTGACAAATTTATTCGAATTTCCAATCTTCTTTTACGCTGTTTGCATTATGATTTATGTAACGGGAACAGTTGATGAGTATTTTATGTTGTTAGCAACATGGTTCTTTTGGTTAAGAGTTCTACACTCAATCGTTCACATATTTTATAATAAAATCATACCTGGTGTTGCATTACCAGTTAGAACGCTATTTTGGTTACCCTCTACGATTATCCTAGCATGGATGGCTTATCGAGCCTGTTCTTTAATGATCTGATGTTAACTAATATTTTAGTTCCAGCACTTGGGCTTATTTTATTAACTTTTGTTATTGGATTAATTCATACAATAGCATCAGTTAATTTAATGGGTAAAGGCAAGGACTGGGAGGAAAGTGGAATTCCTATTGAGCCTTATAAAGATGCGCCGCTACATTTAAAAATCATAAAAAATAATATTTCAAATATATTTGAGTTTTCAGTTATTTTTTATTTTCTAATCGGGGTTATCATATTTATTGAAATTGAAAGCACTTTTTTGCTAATTTGTGCATGGTTATATTTATTATTTAGAGTGATCCATTCCATTGTACATATCTGTTTCAACAACACTGCAGCAAGAGGCGCCATATGGATTTTTTCTCAAACTGCTTTGTTGTTATTGTTTCTTGGAACAGCGTATTATGTTTTAAGTAGCTGACACACCAGCTTCAGATAATCTTTTCTTAAGTTTACCTGTAAGCATCAAATAAGCCATATGGTGATCACCAATGAGTGACCACAAAGGATATTTAAACGTAGCCGGTTTATTTTTCTCTAAAAAGAAATGTCCAATCCACGCTGGCCCATAACCCGCGAGTAAGATTAGTGGTAAAAACAAGTAATTTTGAGTTAGCAAAAGTGACCAGAACAATACTTGATAGCCAATTGTTCCAAAATAATGCATTACTCTCGTACTTTTCTTACTATGCTCTCTTAGATAGAAAGGAAAAAAATCATTATAATTTGTATATCTTTGTGGATTTTCCATATGTTCGATATTATATTTCACTCATGAATCTTGACAATAAAATAATGTACGTGATGGTGGCTGCGTTCGTTGTTTTTATATTATACTCCAGTTTTTCAGCATAAATTATGAATACTTTTTGGGCAGTTCATATTCCTCGATTTGTAATTGTGTATTTTATACTAGCGAATCTTGTGGCGATAATTCTCTTTCCGGGTGGAAATCACCTTGATAGCACACAAGTTGGCTATGATTTTACGCGAAATTTTTTCAGTGAATTAGGTTTCTATAAAACTTTTTCTGACGATATTAATTTTCTATCTGCTTTTTTCTTTAACAGTGCAATGTTTTTATTTGTTGCCCAAGGTTTTGGATTTCTATTTATGCCATTCTTTTTTAAAGAAAATAAAAAGGCTTATATTTTTGCTTGGTTAGGTGCGATTTGTATATTTCTTTCAACTATTTTTTATGCAATGGTGGGTCTAACTCCTGGCGATTTATATTTTAATGCACACGTATTTGCCGTTTTCACTGCATTTCGACTTACTTTGCCTGGCGTATTATTTCTAATGTTGGCCTTTTATTTCAGTAAAGCTAGCAACATTTATACAATTGGTGCTTTTTTGCTTCTCGCTAGTGTTGTTGCTTATATCATTTTCATGGGGGATATGCCTCAAATTGACCCAGTAAATGATCGAGATAACTTTGTTAGATTTGTTTCAATGGACATACTTAGGCTTAATGTAATCTTACAAAAACTTATTGTCATTGCCATGCTAGTCTCAATGTTTATGTTTACATTTGGATTTCAAAAACTAAAGCAGCTGAGCTAAATTATACGTTAGGTATTTTGTCTATCCACGGCGATGCTTCTTCTAATTGAGCAGCCAGAGAAATTAATGTTTCTTCATCTGCATATCTAGATGTAAATTGTACGCCTAAAGGTAGATTGTCACTAGTCCAATATGTTGGTAATGAAATTGATGGTTGCCCAGTGATGTTTTGCAACATTGCATCAGGCGAGTACCATAAACTCTCAGGTGCTAAGTTATTAAGAATTGAGTCTCTTATTGATTGAATACGAAATACCCAACCCAATTTTAAAGTCATAATAATTTCACTTAAAATACTTGCTTGCTTGTTTGGTCTAATTTCGCCAATGAGAGGAGGTTTCTGAGATATGATAGGAGTCAAGACTACATCGTACTTATCAGTTTCTTCCATTACTGATCGAGCAATCTTCTGCATAGTATAACGCGCCCAAGTGTAGTCACTTGCTCTGAAACTTTTTCCCAAATAATTAAATAGTCTAGTTGCAGTTTCAACTTCATTTTTCTTAAATCCTCTTCCAACAACATCTTTCAATTCATTAAACATCTGGGTTACATGAGATGATATAGTTATTGTAAATGCTCTTGCAGCAAGAAGTCCGTCATAACTGAAATTCATTTCTTCAACATCGTGTCCTAAGTCTTCACATAATTTGGCGTTGAATTTAATTGCTTCAATTGCATCAGAGTAAGGTTCAATTCCAACAGGACTTTTAAGATTAAATCCAATCTTAAGTTTATTTTTTTTACTTAGAGCTTCAACAAGAGAACCTTTTTTGTATGGAATGCCATAAGGATCACCCACAACATTTCCGAACAAACAATCATACATATAAGCTGTGTCTCTGACTGTTCGAGAAACAATACCGGAGTGGGTAAGACCTCCCCATTTGTCACCGTGAGAAGGTGCGAATGATGTTCTTGCTCTATTAGGCTTTAATCCAACCAGACCGCATGATGCTGCAGGAATTCGAATTGATCCGCCACCATCACTTGCATGCGCAATAGGAACTATGCGACTTGAAACAGCTGAAGCCGCACCACCACTTGAACCACCTGTCGTTCTATTGGTATCCCAAGGATTTCTTGTTGGGCCAAATTCAGTTGGCTCAGTTGTAACCATGAGACCGTATTCAGGTGTTGCAGATTTTCCACATATAACAGCACCAGTTTCTCTAAATTGTCTTGTGAGGTGATTGTCGTAAGGCATTTTAGTATTTTTTAAATACTTACTGCCTTGCATCATGTGATAGTTAGCTAAAGAACTATCCATATCTTTCATAAGAAAAGGAACTCCAATAAAAGTTCCATTTAATTCTTTGTTTCTATTTATTGACTCGAATGCATAGTGATACATTGTACGATGCACTGCATTTAATTTAGGGTTCAGTTTTTCAATTAGATCAATGGCACTATCAAGAGGATCAATAGGGGATATTTCTTTATTTCTAATTAATTCGGCTATGCCCAAACCATCATAATTTGTATATTCTTTGAAAATAGCCATTATTGATTATATTAACCCCAAAAATATGATAATCTCTTTAAAATTTTTTTAATGATTCAGTCTATTTAAAACCTATGGCAGATGCAAATAAGAAAAAAGGAAACCCAGTCATTAATTTTATTAAAAGGTATTTTTTTACAGGTCTTTTAATATCGGCGCCAATTGGAGCGACGATTTACATTACAATATTTATTGTCGAATTTATTGCTGGTCTGGTTCCAGACAGATTTAACCCAAATGGGCTGCTACCTGAAATCATTGGCTATAAAATTCCTGGCCTTGAATTAATTATAGCATTTCTATCTTTTATCTTAATCGGTCTAATATTTTCAACCTTATTTGGAAAAGCCATTCTTGGTTATTTTGACAATCTTATCACACGTATTCCATTAGCCGGCAATGTCTATAAAGCTATCAAGCAGATCACTGAGACATTCTCAAATACTGATTCAGCATATCAAAAAGTTGTTCTCATCGAGTATCCAAGAAAAGATATATATGCAATTGGCTTTATGACAGGTGAGACAAAAGGTGAAATTAAGGAAAGACAGAAAATAGAAATGGTCAATGTATTTGTTCCAACCACACCAAATCCTACCTCAGGGTTTTTACTCTTCATACCTAAAGATGATATCGTTGAACTTGATATGTCTGTTGAAGATGCGATTAAATTGGTTGTATCAGCAGGCATGGTGGTACCACCAAGGAAATAATTAGCCAGTTTTTAAATAATCGATTGCAACTTGATTTCTAAATAGATGCAAAAGTGTCCTTTGTGCTTTGCCCGCAGATTTTTTCAAATCCGGATCTTCTTTAACGATATCCATGGCAACGCCTCTCGCTTCCTCGAGTATATGCTTATGCTTGTCTAGATTTGATAGTCTAAAATTTGGAATACCACTTTGTTTTGAGCCTAATATTTCCCCAGCACCTCGAATATCAAGGTCTTCTTCAGCGATTAAGAAACCATCGTTTGTTTCCTTCATCACTTTTAATCTTCGTTTAGCATTATCGGTGAGTGGCCCCTCAAAAAGTAATATGCACGTTGACTGTACATTTCCTCTACCAACTCTTCCTCGAAGTTGATGAAGTTGTGAAAGGCCATACCTCTCAGAATTCTCAATAATCATCACAGTTGCATCAGGGTCGTCTATTCCTACTTCTATTACTGATGTTGCGACTAAAATATCTATTTTATTATCTTTAAACTTTGACATGACATCGTTTTTTTCTTCTTGTGACATTTGACCGTGAACTAAACCAACATTGTTTGATGAGTAATATTTTTTTAAGTCATTGACTCTTGAGTTGACTGATTGCAATTGAAGTTTTTCAGATTCATCAATTAAAGGGCATACCCAATAAATCTTTTGTTTCTTATTTAATATTTTTGTAAGGCTTTCTTTTAGTTGGTCAATTTTATTGATATTGATTGATTTGGTAATTATTTCCTTTCTGTTTTTAGGTTTTTCAGAAATTTTGGATATATCCATATCTCCATAAGCTGCCAATTCCATCGTTCGAGGTATAGGAGTAGCGGTCATCAATAAGATGTCACAACTATTTCCTGCTTTTTCATTTAATAAAATCCTTTGGTATACTCCAAACTTATGCTGTTCATCAATGACAACCAAGCCAATGTTTTCAAAGGTTACTTTTTGCTGAAATAATGCATGTGTTCCGATAATAATGTCAGCTTCAAAATTATGATTATTTTTATTTGAAGATGTAATTAGTGAACATGTTAGGTTTAAATCACTGATAAATTCTTTGATTGTATTAAAATGCTGCTCAGCAAGAATTTCTGTTGGTGCCATTAAAACTGATCTTTTATTATTTTCAATGCATTGCATCATTGCAAATAATGCAACAATGGTTTTCCCGCTACCTACATCTCCTTGCAGAAGTCTTAACATTTTACTTGAACCTTCTTGATCGTTTGAAATTTCTTCAATAGTTGTTTCTTGATCACCAGTGAGTTGAAATTTCAATTGATCTCTTAATTGTTTTGATAATTTATTTTTTTTAGGAAGTGAAATTCCATTTTTATGACTAATTTTGTTTTTAATTAATCTAATTGTTAACTGTTGAGAGAACAGCTCATCAAAAACAAGCCGTTCTATATATTTATTATCATCATTTTCCTTCACATCTTTAGGATTATGCATTTGATAAATAGAGTCTTTCCATGATGGCCATTTGTTTCTTTCTAAAACCTTCTCAGGTATCCATTCAGGCAATTCATCAACCATACTTAATGCAGAATTAATTGATTTTTGTATAATTTTAGATGTCATTCCTGCTGTTAAAGGGTAAACACACTCAATCTTTTTAACAGAATCTAAGTTTTTAATATCAACTACATGATGAGGATGCGTAATTTGATACAAATCGTTAAATTTTTCAATTTTACCACTTATAACCCTAGTGCTACCGATCGGTAAGATTTTTTTTATGTATGGACCTCGTAGATTAAAATAGACGATTGACATTTGTCCGCTGCCATCTGAGACATTAACTCGATATGGCATTCTTCTATTGAAAGCAGGAGTGTGACTATCAATTTTAACAACGACAGTTGCAATGCTTCCTTCTTCCAAATCAATAATTTTAGGACTGTTTCTTCTGTCTATGTATGCGGCTGGTTTATGAAATAATAAATCAACAATATATTTACCACATAATCTCTCGATTATTTTAGCGTTCTTTGGTCCAATCCCTTTTATCGTCATTATATTTGAAAAAAGCTTGTATAAGATCTTTGGCCTCATATATGTATTGTATCAAAGATCGATAAAAAAAATATGAACGATTTACATACACTTCAAAAAAAGCTTCAGTTTAAATCCTCCCATCGGGGGTCAAAGGAAATGGATATTCTCTTGGGATCTTTTGTTGAGAAATACATCAAATTGTTTAATGAAGGTGAGCTTCAAATGTTAGAGACTATATTAGAACTTGATGATAATGACATATATCGATATGCGCTAGATAAGGTGACAATTCCAAAAGAAATTGACAATCGCGTCATGCATTTACTCAAAGATTTTACGATGCTTAAAAAATGACGAAACCACGCTTAAAGACTCAAGTTAATGAGAATTTAAATATCAACATTGATGAAAAATTTGATTATGAAAGAACAATTAACTATTTATCTGCCAATGGTTATGCACGCGTAAGTTCAATTCGTGAAAATGGTGAATTCTCTGTAAAAGGAGATGTTATTGATATTTTTCCAACAGACTTCAAGAATCCAGTTCGTATTAACATATTTGGTGATGAGATCGAAAAATTTGAAGAATTTAATCCTAAAAATCAAAAATCGATACAAAGTCTGTTCAGACTCATAATCAAACCCTTTAATGAGTTCTCTTTCAATCAAAGCAAACGAACAATTAAAGCAGATACTTTTTTAACTGATCTAAGTACTTTTGAACAAGATGATCTAATTGTTCATGTTGATCATGGAATAGGAAAATTTAATGGATTAAAAAATGTTACTGTCCTAGAAAACGATCATGATTGCATTGAAATATCATATTTCAATAATGATAAACTTTATGTACCTGTTGAGAATATTGAACTTTTGTCAAAGTACGGTGGGAATAGTGAATTCGCACAAATTGATAAACTTGGAAGTTCAAATTGGCAATTTAGAAAAGCTAGCGCAAAAAATAAAATAAATGAAATTGCCGAAGATTTAATAAAAGTTGCGGCAGAAAGATCTCTAAAAGAAGCGACAAAATATACCGTTCAAGAACCTTATTATTCAAATTTTATAAATGAATTTGAATTTCAGGATACCGAAGATCAAGCAAATGTAACATCAGAATTACTGTTTGATCTAAACAGTGGACTTCCAATGGACCGTTTGATATGTGGCGATGTTGGCTTTGGTAAGACAGAAGTTGCATTAAGAGGAGCATTCAACGTAGCCATGAGCGGTGCTCAAGTTGCATTTATTGTTCCAACAACACTACTATGCAGTCAACACTATGAAAATTTTACAAAAAGATTCAAAAACTTTCCATTGAAAATAGACCAAATCTCAAGATTAAACTCAACTTCTGAAAACAATAAAATTATTGAAAGAATTAATAGTGGAGAAAGTGATGTAGTTGTTGGGACACATGCGCTTCTTAACAGTAAAATTAAATTTAAAAAATTAGGTATGCTGATTATTGATGAAGAGCAGCACTTTGGAGTTTCTCAAAAAGAAAAAATTAAGTCATTGCGGTCAAATGTACATGTGCTTGCTTTAACAGCTACGCCAATACCACGCACGTTACAAATGTCACTTGTAGGTCTCAGGGATTTGTCAATTATTTCTACAGCACCATTAAATAGGCAAAATATAAATACTGAAGTTATTGATTTTAATGATGAAAAAATAATCTCTGCAATTGAATATGAATTATGTCGTAATGGCCAGGTGTATTATGTCTGCCCAAGAATTAACGAATTAAAAGAAGTTGAGGATTTTTTAAAAAGTAAACTTCCAAATGTAAAGTATCAAATTGCCCACGGTCAAATGCCGTCCAAAAACCTTAAAAATACGATGATTGATTTTTATAATAATGAATTTCAATTATTACTGTGTACCACAATTGTCGAGTCGGGTCTGGATTTGCAGAAAACTAACACAATGATTATTCATAATTCTGATAAATTTGGATTATCTCAACTTTATCAGTTAAGAGGACGAATTGGCAGATCTAATATTGAAGCATTTTGTTTTTATACAGTTAAAGACATCAATGGAATAACTGAAAATGCTTACAAAAGACTTATGCTTCTTAAAAAATTTAATTCTAGAGGCTCAAGTTTTAATCTTTCGAGTCATGATTTAGATATGAGAGGATCAGGAAACATTATAGGCGATGCTCAATCTGGGCATATTAGAGAAGTTGGTCTCGAACTTTACCATAAATTGCTAAAAGATAAGATATTGGAATTAAAATCAGATACATCGACAGTTGATAATGAGTGGTCTCCACAAATAAATCTTGGTTTAAGCGTCTTAATACCTGAAAAGTATATGCCAAATTTAAACACTAGACTGTTTTATTACCGGCAGCTTGCCTACTTAAGTTCGAGTGAGGAATTAAGAAAAATTAAGGAAGAAATGAGTGAGCGATTTGGTGAAGCACCTAAAGAGGTTGAGCATCTGTATAACATCACTGAGCTTAGAATTATATGTAAACAGTTGAAAATAGAAAAATTTGATATTGGAAATAAAGGTTTAACTATAAAATTTAAAAACAATCATTTCGAAAAAACAGACCAACTGGTTGAATTTATGTCTCAATATAAGTATGACTTAAAGTTAAGATCAGACCAAACATTGGTGTATAATTACCAAAAAACATCAAATAAAGATCGAATATATAAAGCTTTTTCTTTTGCAAAGGAATTACAGGCATTATAGTAGAAACATGGGCGTTTTATCTGGATATAAGATAATCGAATTGTCAGGGATTGGACCAGGACCATTATGCGGAATGTTGTTTGCCGATCTTGGTGCTGAAGTTATTCGTGTTGATAGAAAAAATACCGTTATGCCTAATCAACAACCAAAATTTGATATTACAGGAAGAAGTAAGAAATCCATTTGTTTAAATTTAAAGGATCCCGCGTCTAAAGAGGTTTTATTTAAATTAATAAAAAATGCAGACGCACTAGTAGAAGGTTATCGACCAGGGGTAACTGAAAAACTAGGGATTGGACCTGAAGAATGTTTAAAACAAAATGAAAAGTTAGTTTATGGCAGAATTACAGGTTGGGGTCAAAATGGTCCTCTAGCACAGGCGGCTGGCCATGATATTAATTATATCGCACTAGCAGGCGCTCTATATTCAATTTGGGGTGAAAATAAACCATCAATACCCCTCAATTTAATTGGTGATTATGGTGGAGGCACTATGTTTCTTGCATTTGGCGTATGCGCAGCTTTACTGTCAGCGAATAGAACAGGTAAAGGTCAAGTAGTTGATGCCGCTATGATTGATGGAGTTTCGGTTCTTACGTCAATATTTCATAGTTTATCTCAGTCAGGACTGTGGAATGTAAATAATAGAGGTAATAATTTATTTGATGGTGGCGCGCCCTTTTATCAAGTCTATGAGACAAAAGACAACATGCACGTTTCAATAGGATCTTTAGAGCCTCAATTTTACCAACTCTTAATTGAGAAATTAAATCTTGGTGATGAATTTAAAAATCAAATGCAATTAGATCAGTGGGATAATATGAAAATTAAATTAGCTGAAATATTTAAAACTAAAACAAGGGATGAATGGGATGAAATCTTTGAAGGGTCTGATGTTTGTTATTCACCAGTTCTCTCTATCGAAGAGGCAGCTAATCATAAACACATGAAAGCGCGTGATAATTTTGTAAATATTAACGATGTACGCCAACCATCACCGGCACCACGTTTTAGTGTTACTCCATCCGAAAAACCATTGCCTGCACCAGAAGTTGGTCAAGATAACAAAAGCATAATGCTTGATATTGGTTTTTCTGAGGAACAAATCAAAGAATTAGAAAATAAAGGAGTTCTATTATAGTGCCTAGTTTCGATGTTGTTAGCAGAGTTGAAATGCAGGAGGTTGATAATGCTATATCTAATTCAATGAAGGAAATTGGACAGAGATATGACTTTAAAGGTTCTGCCTCCAAATTGGAGAGAACTGAGGGAGGGATTATCTTGCTTTCTGAGGACGAAATGAAGGCTAAACAGGTATTAGATATTTTAATTTCAAATTTAATAAAACGTAACGTTGACCCAAAAGTAATAAAACTAAAATCATCTGAAAGTGCATCTGGCAATACAATCAGACAAAATTACGATCTAATGGAAGGTATTGATCAAGAGGTGGGGAAAAAAATTACAAAATCAATCAAAGAGTCAAAATTGAAGGTGCAAGCAAAAATTCAAGGAAATGAGCTGAGAATAAGTGGCGCAAAAAAAGACAATTTACAAGAAGCAATATCGAAAATTAAAGAACTAAAATTAGAATTACCTCTTCAATATATTAATTTTAGAGACTGAGTTATCTTAACGGTTGGTCTGTTGTTATTTCTTGTTCTTTAATTTTCTCCCTATACAAAATAAATATTCCCGCTGAAACAATAATTAATATACCAATTATTGTTCTCAATGAAACAGTTTCACTCCAAATAAACCAGCCCAATAGTACAGCCCAAATTAAAAATACATACTCAAATGGTGCAACAATATAAGGTTTACCGTATCGATATGCGTTAAAAATAAATACAAAACCAAAAATTACACAAACACCAACTAAAAATAACATCAAGAGAGTTGTTGCGTCATTGAAGGACCAATATCTAAATAAAAATTCTAAAATTTCATTTCCAGAATTATCCATATCAAAATAAAAACCAGAATAGGTAATTATGGGACATAAAATTATAGTAGCGATGTATACATGAAGTGTTTGTGTGTAAACATTATCCTCATTTGATGTATATTTTATTATAATCATACTGCCAGAATATCCTGCAGCACATAGTATTGGAAATATCATGAATATATTAATGGTCTCGAAATCTGGTGAAACAATGAGCATTACACCTGCAAAACCATAAATAATTGTCAGCCATCTAATGATGCCAACTTTTTCTTTAAGAAAAATAGATGAAAATATAGTAATAAAGAATGGTGCTGTAAAAAAAAGAGCCGTTGTAACTGCAAAAGACAAGTACGCAAGACCAATATAATAAAATACGAACGCAAAAATAAACATTATTGTTCTAAAGATTGTTAACTTTGGGTAATGAGTTTTCCAAATTAGTTTTTGGTCTGTAAAATAAAAAAATAGTACAAGAAGAACAATAGCGATGACACTTCTTGCAAACATGACCTGAAGTATTGAAATATCAACAGCTAATAATCTTACTGCAGTATCTTGAAATGCAAATGCAGTCATACCCATTAAAATATAAGCTATTGCTAAAAAATTATTTTCTTTTGCCATCGATAAAATATTAGTACATAAGTTTTAGTAATAAAATATATTAATTGTTCTATAAGATTTGATATTAAATAATTTGCTAGTCAAAAAATATTGAGAAGTATAAAAAAAGTAATTTATTATGTTAAAAATCGATACTGAATACGACTATATCATTGTAGGCGCTGGATCTGCTGGCTGTGTATTAGCGAATAGATTGACCTCAAATTCAAAGAATACTGTCCTTCTTCTTGAAGCGGGCGGGGAAGACAAATCCTTAACCTTAAAGATGCCTGCTGCCGTTTTATCGAATCTCAAAAGTACTAAACACAATTGGGCATTTAAAGGTGAGCCAGAACCCGAACTAAATGGCCGTCAACTTCAACATGACCGTGGTAAAACCATTGGTGGCTCATCATCAATAAATGGAATGGTCTATATAAGAGGAAACACACTTGATTATGAAGGTTGGAGACAAATGGGATGCGATGGATGGGGATATGCAGATGTCTTGCCATATTTTAAGAAAATGGAATGTTACAGTGGAGGAGGGGATGATTTTCGAGGTGAGTCAGGTCCATTAAAGGTACATAGAAGCATTCCCAAAGACCCACTTTCACTGGCTTTTATTAATGCAGGAAAAGAAGCAGGATATAAAGAAACAGATGATATAAGTGGATTTTGCCAAGAAGGTTTTGGTATATTTGATCGGACAGTATTCAACGGTGAGCGATGGAGCGCATCAAAGGGTTACCTTGATCCGATACGTAATAGAAAAAACTTAACAATTTTAACAAATGCGCTTGTTTGCAATTTAAGTTTTAAAGATAACACAGCAGAAGGCATATGTTTTAAAAATAAAAATAATGAAACAGTAAATGTAAAGGCAAAAAAAGAAGTAATTCTGAGTGCTGGTGCAGTTGGATCACCACACATACTTATGCTCTCAGGAATTGGGCCAAAAGAGCATTTAGATTCAATAGGAGTTAAAACATTAGCTGATTTACAGGGTGTTGGACAAAATCTTCAAGATCATCCTGATTTTATAATGAAATATAAATGCTTAAAACCTGTTTCACTTTGGCCAAAAACAAAGAGATTAAGTAGTATAGGATCTGGTATACAATGGCTAATAACTAAAGAGGGTATGTGTGCATCCAATCACTTCGATACTGTTGCATGTGTAAGATCAGCACCTGGTGTTGAGTACCCTGATTTACAATTATGTATTTCACCAATTGCCATGAAAGACAATAGTTGGGAACTGCTTCAAGAACATGCATTTCAAGTTCACGTCGGTTTGATGCGAACTCACAGTCGTGGTAAGATCGAATTACGATCAAAAAATCCTGCTGATCCGCCTCGTATTCTTGTCAATTATCTCAAAGACAAACGTGATAGAGAATTGTTACGAAAGGGCATTCATTTGGCGCGCGAACTACTTAATCAACCTGCTTTTTCAAACATAAAGGGTGATGAAATCTTTCCTGGTGAAAACTTCAAATCAGATGACGAACTTGATGCAAAATTAAATTCCAACATTACGAGTCAATGGCACTTGTGCTGCACGGCACGCATGGGGTTAAAAACAGATAAATATGCAGTTGTTGATAATCAAGGCAGAGTTCACGGTTTCAATAGTTTGCGTGTTGTTGATGCTTCGATTATGCCTTTTGCGACAAATGGAAATACAAATGCACCAACAATTATGATTGCTGAGAAAATAAGTGACAATATATTGGGTGATAAGCCTCTGCCCCGAATAGAATTAAAAACTTGGCAAAGTCCTAACTATCAGATTTATCAAAGGTAAGTATTTAGATCGTAAAATATTAATACATAAGTATTAGTGTTAAAATATACTAATTACTCACTCAAATTTCATACTTAACATAAAGTCAATCAATAATTTGTTTACAAAGGAGATCTTATGTTACACATAAGCAAATGGGAAAGACAAGAAAATGCAAGCAGAGATAAACTGGGAACAGCTGCATTGAATTTGTGTAAGGTTGCAAAAAGTACTGATGGAGTTCATTCAGCAAAGTTCTATTGGCCAAATCCAAATATGGTTGCATTCGTAGTTGAAGCTGAAACAGGCTCATGGGGAATTGGAGCTGAGCCTACGGGTGAGGCAATGAAGGCATTTTTTGATTTAGGTGATGCTGCATCTTGCGTGATGGATGAAACATGGGTTGATGCTAGTCTTGGTCAAAAAAGGTCTGATAGAGCAGGCTAATAGGAATTCTTCTGGCGGAGAGGGTGGGATTCGAACCCACGAACGAGTTTCCCCGTTGCTGGTTTTCAAGACCAGTGCTTTCAACCGCTCAGCCACCTCTCCCTTGAAGAAATTAATTTATTGAATTTATTATTTAAAACAATAATTAATTTAGAAATCCAACTTTGCTGATTGTATATACAGTCAGTAGTGAAATTGCAGTACAAAGTGCCATACCCCATGCAATATCTGAAATAACAATAGTCCAGTTAAATACATTAAACACCGCTTTTACAGTTAGTGCATATGTTGCGTAAGTAGCAAGTCCATACATAGCAGCTGGCACTATTACACTTGTTAAAGAAGCATTCTTAAATGGAGCCACTACAAAATAAACTAGCCCGAGTACAAATATTAGATAAAAAATTACAGCGGAAGTTATATCGAGATTAATTTTTAGATTATCTGGAAGATTTTTATTATAAATACGTACAACAAATGTTTGAATACCGATTGTATCTATTATCAAAAAGTAAAATAGGGTAGTCAAATAGAGTTTTATCATAGACAATTAAATTAATGAATAAACAAGCTTTGATCAATGCATTATTTAGTTCATTAGGAGCTTTTGTGTGTATAGGATTTTTAGCATATTTAAATTCTTCTATTGAAGGTGCGATATGGCTTATACCGCCCTTTGGCGCATCAATGGTTTTAGTCATGGCTGTATATGATAGCCCACTAGCAAAACCTAAAAATTTAATTCTTGGCCATATACTATCAGCATTGTCTGGGGTAATTATTTTTTATCTTCTCGGTAATACGTTTATCTCGTTAGGCTTAGGAGTGGCTTTAGCTGTTTTTGTAATGATGATGACTAACACCGTACATCCTCCAGCAGGAGCAAACCCAATAATTGTGATATTAACTGGCCAGAGTATAAGCTTTGTTTTCTTACCTGTTGCTGTTGGGGCTTTTATAATTGTTGTTTTTGCTTATTTGTATAACAGGCTTCTTAAGAGAAATTATATCTAAGAGATTTTATTAAGCTTTTCTACTTCAGTGCAATACTGATCAATAAAAGCTGATCTCATTGGATTTGGAGGCAAGCGATCGAATTTAAACGATTCTATGTTCTTTAGTTGATTTGTAGAGATTTTTGTTTTTGAAGCGATGGTTTTTAAATCTATTGAGATAGATTTTCTTAATTTTGAAATTTCCTTAATTTTATTTACCAGCTCTTCATCCATATCAGTTTTGCTGTTATCAAGTTTTTTATATGGCATGACAAACATTCCAGTTTCATTTTGTACCATATAAGTGATTTCTCCAAGTGTTAATTTGTAGGTGCAGAAAAACCGCACCTACATTGGGCTTTAAATTAATTATCTAATAATATGGTTTAAAATTAAAGCTTATAAATACCCATTTTGGGTTATCTTAACGATCTATATTTTACTTGGACCTTCAAATAATACGTCAGCATTTTTTAATCTATCAATTAATGTTGACCCTAGGCCAGTTGAAGTAGTTAAGACACCACCAGCGTTGGTATTGGGGAGATTTTCACTATTTAATGCAAGACATAGAGCGGACTCGCATATTAATTTAGCAGTTGATTTATAACCGGGATCACCTTTGCAAAACATCCTCACTTTATATTTTTCGTTATTTTTATTTTTTCCGATAAAAATACTCTCAAACCAACCATTTTCTCTTGTTTTTTTATCAGGTCCATTACCAGCTTTAGTAAATAATTTTCTAAAGAGACCACTTATTGGACTTATTAACATCAGCCCAAAAACAGCAAGTCCGGCTGTCACAAGAAATGCAGAACTGTATTTTTTTAACATCATATATTCTTGATATTTAAATTCACTTCCATAACTTGCCTGATTTTTATCATGGATTTCAGAGCTTCTTCTAACAACTCTAGTGTTTGCAATTGCCATAACAAAGGGCGCAGACCATAATTTAATATCATCGATGTATTTTATTTTGAAATTATCCTTATTTTCAGAAATATTTTGAGTTTTTATATATTCCTTTGAATTGAGTAAAAATGGATGTCCCATTGAATATTTGCTTTTGTAGTTACGCATGGAAAATGCACTTTCAATCGTACCACCACTTACACCTCCATTACCTCGATGATAACCATCAATTCTCTGTAACTCTTGATTGAGACTTCTTTGCAAGTAAAAGCACCCCATATCTGATGGAATAGAGTCATAACCACATGATGGAATAATTTTTATTTGCTTTTTTTCTGCTGCCTCGTGATGTTTATCAATAAGATCACGTACCCATATATTTTCCCCAGTAATGTCTAAATAATGAGTTCCAGCTTCAACGCATTGTGTAACTAAATTATTACTATACTTGTTAAATGGACCAGCTAAAGATGCAATAACACGCGTTTTGGAAGCAATTCTTAGCAAATTTTCATTATCTTCACTGTCTGCAATAAAATAATCAGGTTTACACTCACTATTTTTGGATATGTTGACTAATTTATCCTCATTACGTCCCGCTATAGCCCAATTTAGGTCGCTATAGTTTTCATCTAAGTACTCAACAGCTAATCTTCCGGTAAAACCAGATGCCCCATAGATTATTAAATCGTATTCTCTATTCATATTTATGTAATATTTGCAAAATTATGTTAAAATTATCGTATGTTAGACTGGATAATAGGTGGCCTAGTAACGATCTCATTCTTATATCTACTTTATTGGGCATTGACACTGATTTTTGCATAAAGTGATAGAGTTTTTAATTTCACTATTTCAAGACCTTTCACTTATATTTTATGCATTTTCATTCATTATTTTGATTTTGATAGTGGGAGCGTATTTATTCAATTTTTTTAAAAATATTAAGTAAAATCAGTATATTATAATATTATATTCAAATAATACTTTAATATTAATTATTACTAAAAATTTACTTTATTAAAATGATACAAAATATTGATTATATTGACAAAAATAGAATTACTCGAGGTATAGTTGCAAATGCTAATAATGATTTGATTCTAAAGACAATTATGGATGCAGAAAGTCAAAAATTAATAAATCCAGTACTCATAGGAAATATTGAATTTATGACAGCCTTCATTGATAAGCATGAGTGGTCATTATCAAAAGATAAATTAATTGAGAGTTATTCAGAAGAAGAGTCATCAAAAATTGCCTGTGAGGTAGCGAGTAGGGACACCGGTTTAGAAAAAAATATAATCATAAAAGGCCATCTTCATACAGATGTTTTGATGGGCGAGTATATAAAAAAAGAATATAATTTAAGAATAAGGGGAAAGCGCTTAAGCCACATTTGGTTTATGACTTTTCCAAATGATTCACGTAATCCAATTATTATTACTGATGGTGCTTTGAATATATCCCCAAGTTTAGAGACAAAAAAACATATTTTATCGAATGTACTCGATTACATTAAAAAAATTTCTTCTTTCGATCCATATGTTGCCGTTTTATCAGCAACCGAAGAGAAACTAAAGCAAATGCCAAGCTCTATTGAAGCACATGATCTCGTTGAATGGGCAAAAAGTAATTACTCAGATACTCCTGTTGAAGGACCTTTTGCTTTGGATAATGCTATTTCACAAGAATCCGCAAAAATAAAAGGAACACTAGGGAAAGTTCCAGGTAATGCCAATGTTATTATTGTTCCAAATATAGAAACAGGAAATGCACTCGTAAAATCTCTTGTACATTTTGCGAACGCTACTGCTGGAGGATTTGTAATTGGCGGTAAAAGTCCTGTTGTTATAACAAGTAGATCAGATGATGAAAAATCTAGAATAGCATCTATTGTAAATGCTGTAATTTGTACATATTAATTATTTAAAAGCTTGATTTAAGTCCTCTATAAGATCATCACTGTCTTCTATGCCAACAGATAATCTGACAAGCTTTTTGGGTACTTGATTAAAGGATTTATCGTCTAAATATGCATGTGTCATTAAAGCAGGGGACTCAATTAAAGACTCAACTCCCCCCAAACTCTCAGCTATAGTAAAAATTCTTAATTTACGCATAAATTTGGATATTTCTGACATATTCCCATCATAGATAAAAGTGATCATTCCACCAAAACCGTTCATTTGTTTCTGTGCAATATCTTTCTGTTTATGATTTGGTAATCCAGGGTACGTTACGTTTAATGCTTTTTTATGTGATCTTAAAAAGCGAGCAACTTTAATTCCATT
Organism: uncultured Pelagibacteraceae bacterium; assembly: GCA_902523455.1. GTDB lineage: Bacteria > Pseudomonadota > Alphaproteobacteria > Pelagibacterales > AG-422-B15 > CACNXQ01. Next base: position 1,863 of record CABYZG010000003.1, on the reverse strand, counting down.
TTCATTATGTTTTTTCATTCTAATAGCTAGTGTTTTAATTCCTCTCAAGGTAAGAAAACAATCAAAAGGACTTGGAACGGCGCCCGTAGAATTTTGTATTAGGGCTAATTTTTTCTCAAGTTTTCTATTCTTTCCAATTACCAATGCTCCACCAATAACATCGGAGTGACCGTTGATATATTTTGTTGTCGAGTGATTAACAATGTCAATTCCATGCTCTAGCGGTCTTTGATTGTAAGGTGTAGCAAATGTATTATCACACACTGTTATAAGCTTATTTTTTCTTGCGATACGGGCTATTCTTTTTAAGTCCGTAATTTTAAGCAATGGATTTGTTGGAGTTTCAATCCAAATTATTTTTGTATTTTTTTTAATTTCTTTTGAAAAATTTGTATTTAAATCAACGAATGTGAATTCAATATTTGATGACTTGCTCTTGATTTCATTAAACAACCTAAAAGTACCGCCATATAGGTCATCAAAAGCAATTACATGATCTCCAGGCTTTAATAGATCTAAAACTGCTGTTTGAGCCGCAACCCCTGAAGCAAATGCAAATGCTTTGTATCCACTTTCTAATTCTGCAATAGAATTTTCTAAAACTTCTCTCGTAGGATTTTGACTTCTTGAATATTCATACCCTTTATGATCCCCAGGTCTATCATGAGCATAAGTTGATGTTGCATAAATAGGAGTCATTACGGCTCCAGTTAATGGATCCGTTTTAACTCCAGCGTGGACTGATAAAGTATCAAGCTGATTTATTTTTTTTATATAAGATTTTTTTCTTTTAACCATTCTTCATTATATGCTGTATTTAAATATTTTTCACCATTATCGCAAACAAATGTAACAACATTTTTTTCTTTATCTTGGTCCTTGCAATATTTAATTGCCGCTGAAATAAGGGTTCCACTTGATGAGCCTCCCAATATACCCTCTTTCAAAGCCAATTCTCTAATCATGCTAAATGCTTCTTCGTTCGTAACTTCATAAGCTTTTTTTATATACTTTAATTCTAAAGTCTCAGGAATGAAATCTTCACCTATGCCCTCAACAAGCCATGAATAGTCGGCTTTTTTTAATGGCTTGTTTTCAACGGCATCTTTAACTATTGAACCCTTTGGATCTGCTAGAACCATTTCTGTTTTTGGACTATGCTCTGAAAAAAACTTACCAAGGCCTGAAATTGTCCCTCCTGTACCAACGCCACAAACAACAGCATCAACATCATTATTCATTTGATCCAGAATTTCTGGACCAGTTGAATATTCATGAGCCTGGGGATTTGACATATTTGTAAACTGGTTTGCCATAAATGAGTTAGGGGTATTTTTTGCAACTTCTTTAGCCACATTTACATAATGCTCAGGACTATCAGGTCCCACATCACTCCTTGCCAAAATAACTTCTGCTCCGAGAGATTTAAGATGAAGTATTTTGTTGTGGTTCATTTTATCGAGTATTATAACTTTTGACTTATATCCCTTTAAGAGAGCTATCAAAGCTAGACCAAGTCCAGTATTACCAGCTGTAGCCTCAACAACTGTTGAACCCTTATTTAACTTTCCCTGAGCTTCAGCGTCCTCAATGATTCTTAGAGCCACTCTATCTTTTATGGATGAGCCTGGATTAAGGCTTTCCATTTTAAGAAAAAGATTACATTTTCCGGTGTCTAAATTTTTAGCTTGAACAATCGGAGTATTACCAATTAAATCAATCAATGACTTTATTTTCTTCATCAAATTTAATTATTTATATTTCTAAATTAGTTAGTTTATTCACTGTAATAACAGTATTTACTATAATTAATTTATCCTCATTGCAAGCAGATGAACAAGGATCTTTTGAAGATTGGCTGAT
>CABYZG010000002.1 GCA_902523455.1 uncultured Pelagibacteraceae bacterium | reverse complement strand
AACTGAGATAAATTTTACTGATAAATATAAGCTGTGAGAAATAAAAATTCTAAAAAAAATACTAAAATATACTTCAATAACTCATGCAGTATCTGTAGGTTTGAAATAAACCACTATAAGAAACTTAATAATGTTATTGATTGGGTCGATGTTACTCAAAATAAAGTTGCTGAAAAGGAAACCTCAAAAGAACCAAGTCAATTGATAAGACGTCTTCATGCCAAACATGATGGAAAGATATTAGAAGGAATCGATGCTTTTTTACTCATATGGTCTCAACTTCCAAGGTATAAATGGCTTTATAATTTTGTTAAATTGCCTCTTATCTATCATATGAGTCATATATTGTATGAAGTTCTTGCATTTGCTCTATATTTAAAAAATCGAAATCAAATAAGTAATGAAAGACCCAGAAATTAAAACTTACGGATGTAGACTGAATTTTTATGAGTCTGAAGTTATAAGAAAATACGCAAAAGATAACAATCTTCAGAACCATATTTTTATTAATAGTTGCGCTGTTACAAATAAAACTATCGCTGATCTCAAAAATGAAATTAGAAAAGTAAAAAAAGAAAATCAACAAAGTCAAGTCGTTCTTACTGGTTGTGCTGCACAGATACATAAAAAAGATTTTGAAGCAATGAGCGAAGTTGACTCCATCATTGGAAATAAAGAAAAATTAGAATCCTCAACCTATAAAACTATAAGAGAAAGTAATAAGCCCGTAAATTTAGTAGGAGATATATTCGAAAATGAACAGGCAATTTCACCGATTATAAGTAAAGTTAAAAACAGAATAAGAGGATTTGTACAAATACAAAATGGATGTGATCATAGGTGTACATTTTGTATTATTCCATATGGACGAGGAAATTCAAGAAGTGTGGATCCAAAAAATATTATAAAACAAATAAAGTTACTTCTAGAGAAGAACTACAAGGAGATAGTGCTAACTGGCGTTGATCTCACAAGCTACGGTAGTGATTTTGAGAAAAAAATTTCATTGTCAAAGTTAGTAAAAACTATTCTCAATAGGTTGCCTCAACTTAACAGACTGAGACTGTCATCACTCGATATCGCAGAAATAGATGATGAATTAATAAATCTTTACGGTAGTGAGAAACGTTTACTTCCTCATATTCATTTATCTCTGCAGGCTGGCGATAATATGATTTTAAAAAGAATGAAAAGAAGACATTCAAGAGAAGATGCAATTAATGCAATAGAGCGCATCAGAGCTGTTAGACCTGATATTGTATTTGGTGCAGATTTAATTGCTGGATTTCCAACAGAAACGGAGGAAATGTTTCTAAATTCAGTGCGTCTTATAGATGAATGTAATATTACTTTTTTGCACGTATTTCCATTTTCACCAAGAGATGGAACACCGGCCGCTAGAATGCCTCAATTAGATCGAGAAATTATAAAAAAAAGAGCAAAAATACTCAGAAATATTGGCGAGCGAAAGATTACCGAGCACTACGATAAGCTTAAAAATAAAGAGATTAACCTTATTGTTGAGAGTCAAAATCAAGGTAGATCAGATACATTTGCGAAAGTCTGTCTCGATGATAATTTTGAAGCGGGTAAAATAATAAAAATGCTTGTCACTGGAAAGCGTCAAGAAGGCTTAATTGGAAATATAATTGTTTAATAGTTTAAAATCCGGCCTAGCAAAAGTATTTGCAAATCAAAAAATTGATCAAAATACAATACGGGATTTTGAAGATCTTCTCATTACTTCTGACGTTGATGTTGAAACATCAGAACTCATTACATCAAAATTAGGAAATGAAAAATTTTCTAATGCCCCTTCGCTGGAAGAAATCCAATCATCTCTTAGTAAAATTATAAATGAAATTGTATCAACAAATATAAAAAAAATTGACTATAAAAATAACGCAAAACCCTACGTTATATTAATGGTAGGCGTAAATGGTTCAGGTAAAACTACAACAATTGCAAAACTGGCAAATCAATTTCAAAAAGAGAAAAAAAATGTTCTGTTGGTTGCTGCTGATACCTTTAGAGCAGCGGCTGCAGAACAATTAAATGAATGGGCTGATAAAATAGGAACGGACTTTGTAAGAGATGCTGACAAATCTGACCCAGCAAGTGTAGTTTATAAGTCAATTGCATATGCAAATAAAAATAATATTGACGTAGTTATAATCGATACAGCTGGAAGACTTCAGAACAAAACTGATTTAATGGATCAATTAGGCAAAATTGACAGAGTGCTTAAAAAACATGATGAAACACTTCCTCATGATTCAATAATATCGATTGATGCCACAACAGGGCAAAATGCCTTAAAACAAGTGGAAGAATTTAATAAATTTACGAAAATTACTGGCATTATTATGACGAAATTTGATTCCAATGCAGCAGGGGGGACGCTTGTATCAATTTCTAATAAAACAAAAATACCAATTTTAGCAATTGGTAGTGGTGAGCAAATCAGTGATCTTATTGATTTTGATCCTGAGCAATTTTCTAATAATTTTATTAAAAATTAAAAAGGTCTTATGAGTGAGATCGTTGCACTTTCTGTCCCAGGATTCGTATCACCAATGCTTGCATTGGATATGTGATTTAAATTAAATCCTATTCGACTTGATTTAAGTTTATATGAAAACTCAATCTGACTTCTAAATTCAAGATTATATCCTAAATCTTTACTATCTCCTCGATCATAATATCCCAACGCAAAGCTTGGAGTAAAAAACCATTTTTCTGAAATACCAATATCTTTTCTTAAACCTGAATAAACATATTTTCCGTTATCACCGTTCCTCATTACACCAAGAAAAGGCTTTAAATCATAATTATTATTTAAAAGATTGTTTCCATATAAGTACTCAAATCTTATTTCAGATGAGTCTTTATCTTTATAATTTATATCAAATTGACCCACAGAAAACGACCACATGTTCTCTTCGTTTGATTGAACACTAAATCCATAAGATATTAAAAATACGATAGTAAGAAATAATTTCCTCATAAAGCCAATTTTTATGATCCGTATCTTACAAAAGTATCAGATTCTTCACCATCTTGTATATAACCACCTGACCAAGTTATACATCCACCTGACCATTTAACAACATTACCTTCACCATCACATCCATCAGCAGTTATTTCTTCAAGCTTCTCGTATAATGGCTCTTGTAACTCTTGAAATTCAGAAATGTCTTCCCTTGTTGTAAGCTCAACATCATCAAAGTCTTTTGTTTCATCTTCAATTCCACCTGCAAAAGTAAAATTAAGACCTAAGAAAAAGAATAATAAAAATGCATAAATTTTAGATTTCATAAATACCTCTTTTAATTACACTATAATATAAAATTACAAATTGTTTAAAAGATATCTACAATTTGTCGATAATTAGGCATGTTTTCTTTTTTGTCTATAAATTGCAATAGCTCCGATTATCATTATGAAGAATGGAAGAGACCATAATATATAAGTTAGACTGTTAAATGGCGGTGTCATCAAAATCCAATCACCATATCTTTCTACTAAATATTCTTTAATTTGGTGGTCAGTCTCACCTTGACTAATTTTTTCACGAATAAGTTTTTTTAGATCCTCTGCTAATTCTGCATTAGACTCATGAATTGTTTGGCCCTGACATACAAGACACCTTACCTCTTTAAAAAGCTCTATTGCCCTAGGATCTTCAGCTATAGCGTTATTTTGCACCAAGAAAAGGAGCAAAAATATCTTAATTATCTTAGTCATACCTCAATTATCCCTAATTATTGGGAGAATTTTCTCTTCCATCTCATTCATATGAATTGGGCCAATATGTTTATAAATAATTATGCCGTTAGCAATAATATACGTCTCTGGAACCCCGTAAACGCCAAGATCGATAGCTGTTCTTCCTGAATTATCTGAGCCAATTTTAACGAATGGATTTCCAAGATTATTTATAAATTTTTTTGCTTCTTCGCTATTATCTTTATAATTCAAACCAAATATTTCCACTTCATAGAGTTCTGACAAAACCATTAATATATCATGCTCTGCTCGACATGGAATGCACCAAGAAGACCAAACATTTAATAAAATTGGATTTTCAGTATTCAAGTCTAAATTTGTAAGCTCTTCCTGCCCAAAAAGGTTCGGCAATGAAAATTCTGGTACTTTTTTTCCAACAAGAGGACTTGAAAGTTTTGATGTATCATTATTTAAAGAAAAAAATAAAAATATACTTAGTAGTATTATTAAGACTAAAGGTAAAAATTTTAAATGGTTACTTTTCATCAAAACGTCCGATTCTTATAGAAGCAGATATAACCCCCCCAATGATTATCATCAATGTACCCAACCAAAGTATTGTCATGAAAGGTTTGATATGCATTCTGACACTTATTGACTGCTGATCTTGAGGAACATTCATGACAAGATAAATATCTGAAAAAAACTTGTGCAAAATACTTGCTTCTGAAGTAATTGTAGGTGGGTTTGAATAAAATCTGATTTCAGGAGTAAATGTATCTATTAACTTACCATCTTTTTTCATTAGAAAATATGCTTTTAGTGAATTATAGTTACTCTCCTCAACTTGCTCTATTTTATCAAAACTAAAAATATATTTTTGCAATTGTAAATTATCTCCAACTTTAGCGTTATAAATTCTCTCCTCAGAATACACGGCATTACTCACAACTGCCATCATCAAGATACCAAATCCAGCATGTGCAAGATTTTGGCCTAAGTTGGTTCTCACTAAAATATTTTGCTTATTAAAGTTTATACTAGCTGTCACGGAAGAAGTTACTAAAAGTAAACTAAAAAAGATAATTAAGATTTCAGTCAAATTAAATAGTTCAAAATATAGACTGATTATCAATGTTATAGATAATGACGTAATAATGAGATATCGCAATTGAATTATTATTTTATAGAGTTTTGTGTCAGTCCATCCTAAACGTGGAGATATAAACATAAAAAAAAGGAAAAGTATTATGATGGGGGCAATAGTCGTTGAGTAATATTTTGGCCCAACAGTTAAACTCTTATTAAGCAATAAATCAGTTGCGAGAGGGTACATAGTTCCCAAAAAAACAATCGTTAAAATGGTTATCAAAAGCCAGTTATTTACTTGTATTCCTGTACCCCTGCTGATCAAACCCATACTACTTGTCTTATTAATTTTTTCAGAATTGTATGCAAATAAACTAAAAGAAAAGACAAGTATAAGAAAAATAAATAATAAAATAAATAGACCTCTTCCTGGATCACTAGCGAAGGTATGAACTGAATTTAGAATTCCAGATCGGACAAGAAATGTTCCAACTAAACTCAATGAAAATGTAAGTATGGCTAGAATAATAGTCCAAGATTGCATTACATTTCTTTTCTGAAGTATCAACACACAGTGAATTAATGCAGTTGCAGCAATCCACGGCATTAGCGATGCATTCTCAACTGGATCCCAAAACCAATAACCTCCCCAACCAAGTTCGTAATAAGCCCAAAATGAACCTAGAGCTATCCCTGCTGTAAGAAATGCCCATGCAGAAAAAACCCAAGGTTTGACAATTGTAGCCCATTGCTGATCAACTTCTTTTGTAATTAATCCTGCAATTGCTAAGCTGAACACTAGAGAAAAACCAACATAGCCTACATACAACACAGGTGGATGAATTGCCAGGAGTGGATCCTGTAAAATAGGATTTAAACCAATCCCGTCAAAAAAATTATTTTGATTTAATGCAAATGGATTTGATAAAAAAAATAAAAATGCGACAAATCCAAAGATCATAATACTCTGTACAGCAACTGTGATATTTTTGAATCTTTCAGAAATTCTTTTCGAGAGAGCAAATAAAAAATTAAATAACACCAAAATTAATATCCATAAAAGCATGCTTCCCTCATGATTTCCCCAAACACCGGAGAATTTATATATAAGTGGCTTTTCCGAGTGAGAATTGTAATAAACTAAATCAAAATTAAAATCTGAAATAAGAAAAAGATAAATTAGTATTAAAAATGATAGCAGTATTGAAATTAACTGTACGGAGGCCAACACCATAACATCAGGTCTAGTGAATATTTTATTATTTATAATTTTACTAGACTGCATTAGTGATGCAGTTAGACAAAGAAGTAGCAAGAAATTTGAAATGTAAAAAATGTATAAACTCATTCGCCTTGCCATTTGCCAGATTTTTTAAGTGTTTCTATGACTTCAGGAGGCATATAGTTTTCATCATGCTTAGCTAAGACTTTATTTGCAATAAACCTACCATCATTCATATAAACCCCCTCAACTACTACTCCCTTATCCTCAGCAAATAAATTTGGCAGAATACCCTCATATTTTACTTCAATTTCGTTATCACCATCAGTAATACTGAAATAAAAGATACTGTCAGTTTCGTTTTGAAAAGAGTCTACTGATACAAGGCCACCCAACCTCATTATTTGACCTTGTTTATCAGAATTTTTTAAAAGTTCGGTTGGGCCATAAAAATAAATTATGTTATCCCTTAAGTTAAAAATAATTATCAAAACTGCAATCAAAACAATAATTAAACTTAAGAGGAATTTAATTAATCTGCTTTTTACTAAACTAGTCAATTTTATTTTTTGTTTTATTAAAAATTTTTTCGTATTTCCTTAAATTTAACATATTGATTAAAAAAAATATTACTAAGGAAAAGAAAAAAATACCATATGAAGACCAAACAAAGATCGCGTATCCACCCATATCTAATAATTCATTCATTAATTGCTTGTCCTTAACATTTTATTTTCAATCAAGACGAGTCTGAATCTAATTAGTGATACTGTTACTAGAAATAAAAAACAAGCAATTGTCATTATAAATAATGGAATTAGCATACTTTCATCAATACTTGGTGCAGAAAGTTTTGAAATCGAAGCAGGTTGATGCAAAGTATTCCACCAATCAACTGAAAATTTAATTATTGGTATATTGATAAAACCTATTATTGCTAGTGCTGCTGATATTTTTGAAGCAAGCTCCTTATTTGATATAGCCTGCCAAAGAAAGATATAAGCGATGTAAAGAAAAAATAATATTAACATAGAAGTTAGTCTCGCATCCCAAACCCACCATACACCCCATGTAGGCTTGCCCCATATACTTCCAGTTATCAGTGACATTAGTGTAAATACCATTCCTACTTGAGCAATTGATCTTGCAACAACATTAAAAAGGGGGTTTCGGGTTATAAACCAAAGAACGCATGAACCAGCTAAAATTGAGTAAGTCATAAGTGCAAACCATGCAGAAGGAACATGAATATACATAATTCTCATCGAATCTCCTTGAATATAATCTGGAGGAGACTGAAAAAGTGAATAGTATAAACCTATAATAAATACAAAAATTGTCGCAAAAATTAAGTATGGATTTGCAGACTTGATAAGCTCAATATGATTATTATTAATTTTGATATACATTTTCTATTATATATATAACGACTTGAGGCATTGCCTACTCTCCATAAAGACGCAGACCATAAGCGGTTACATATATAGAGATAACAAAAGAAAGCATTGATAATCCCAATAGAATTGGCCAAGAACCAGCATCAGAGCCAAAAATAATAAAAGGCACGAATAGCGGTATCATTATAATTGCTTTCAAAAAAATTGTTCTTTTGGCACCGAGCGTTAGTGCGCTAACAAAATTCGCAATAAAAACCATGCCAAATGAACCTATGAATAAGTTTATAAATATTTGTATAGTCTCTAAATAATCCAAATAAAATAGAAAACTAAGTATTGGTAGGATTACTAAGAGTGGAAGGCAGTAAATAAACCAATGGGTAACATATTTGCTGATTACTAAATACTCTATCGTCTTATTTTTCTGCATAATAATATCTAAATTACCATCTTCATAATCAGCATTATAAATTCTATCAACTGTAATTATGATTGATAAAGCTAGTGCAATCCAAACTACACCTTTAAACAAATTTGTAAGCTGATCACTTTGAGTACCAAAGGCAAATGGAATTAATATTAAAATTAGTACAAAGAAAGATACTGTGAAAAAGAAATTAGCACTTGAATAAAACGATAATAATAGATCCCTTTTAATTAGGTTTAACATATTAGATATTAACTTCCTTATGAAATTTTTTTGGTAAGTTAATATTAGAAGTAAGTATAACTATTCCCATATTTTCGTTAAACCGATTAATTTTTTCTATTAGTGAGTTTGTGTTGACTTCATCAAGATAAACAAACGGTTCATCTAAAAACCAAAATTCATATTTATTATAGTTTAGTCTGTAAAGAGAAATACATTTTTTTTGACCATCACTTAATGAGCCAACATCTCTATTAATTAAACGATCCAGATTATCGTGTTCCAGTAGTTTTGCATGATCAAGAGTTTCATTAAAGATAATATCCCATAGCTCTAAATTTTTTTTTATTGAAAGATTATCTTTAAGAGAGTTCTTTTGACCAATGAGGTTAAACTTATTATTATATAAATTGTCCTCAAGTATACTCAGATCATTCAATGATACCTTCCCCTGATAGGATGTGATAAAATTGGATAAAATTCTTAAGAGGGTAGTTTTACCAGAACCATTTCGTCCTTTTACAACTAATGTTTCACCAGACTTAATAGTAAGATTAATATTATTGAGAACTTTGCTTTCTCCTCTTTTACAGCTCAAATCCTCAATTTTTAGTTCGTTCATTATAAACTTTATGTTGATAGCTTGTTAAATTAGTCTAAATATAGCAGCAGTAAACCTCTATGTACGACAGCTTTAAGACAAAAAAAACACTAAAAATAGGAAAAAAAACCTACACCTATTTCAGCTTCAAAGCTGCTGAAAAAAATGGTCTTAAAAACATCTCTTCATTGCCATTTTCAATAAAAGTACTCTTGGAGAATCTCATAAGAAACGAGGATGGCACTACTGTCAGTGTAGATGACATCAAAGATTTTGATAACTGGAAAACTGATAAAAAAATCAATAGAGAAATCAATTTTAGACCTGCAAGAGTCTTAATGCAGGATTTTACAGGTGTACCAGCTGTTGTTGACCTTGCATCTATGAGGTCTGCAATTATGAGTGAGAAAGGAGACCCTAAAAAAGTAAATCCTTTATCGCCAGTTGATCTGGTGATAGATCACTCCGTGATGGTTGATAAGTACGGCTCAGCAACTTCCTACAAAGCAAATGTAGATTTAGAATATAAAAGAAACATTGAAAGATATGAATTCTTGAGATGGGGGCAAAAATCCTTCAACAACTTTCGTGTTGTACCACCTGGTACAGGTATTTGCCACCAGGTAAATCTGGAATATCTTGCCAAGACTGTTTGGTCTGAGAAGAAAAAAATTAAAAATAGAAATTTGAATTTAGCTTATCCAGACACTGTGGTTGGAACAGACAGCCATACGACTATGATAAATGGTTTATCTGTGCTTGGATGGGGAGTAGGCGGAATAGAGGCTGAGGCTGCGATGTTAGGCCAGCCAATTTCAATGGTCGTTCCAGAAGTTATAGGATTTGAGATAAAAGGAAAAATAAAGGAAGGTATTACAGCCACAGATCTGGTTTTAACAATCACTGAACAACTAAGACGAAAAGGGGTTGTAGGAAAGTTTGTAGAATTTTATGGTGCTGGTCTTAAAGAATTATCGGTTCCTGATAGGGCAACAATTTCAAATATGGCACCTGAATATGGTGCAACATGTGGTTTTTTTCCGATTGATGAGGAAACAATTAAATTTTTAAAAGTTAGCGGTAGGTCCTCTGAAGAAATCAAACTTGTCGAAAAATATGCGAAGGTTCAAGATTTATGGGAAGACTACAAAAAAAGCAAAAGAATTTACACGGAAACTATGAAATTAGATTTATCTAGTATCGAACCAAGTTTAGCTGGACCAAAACGACCACAAGACAAAATTTTATTATCAAATGTATCCGATACATTTATAAAATCATTTGAAAAAGAATTTGGTAAAAAGCAAATTGACAACCCCATAAGTGTTAAAAATGAAAAATTTCAAATTGACAATGGGCATGTCGCTATTGCGGCTATCACAAGTTGTACTAATACTTCCAATCCAAGTGTAATGATTGGGGCTGGAATTCTTGCACAAAAAGCGATTAAGTTGGGACTTAAAAGTAAACCTTGGGTAAAGACATCTTTGGCTCCGGGCTCAAAAGTAGTAACTGATTACTTAATGAAATCAGGACTGCAAGAACATCTTGATAAACTTGGTTTTAATTTGGTAGGCTTTGGTTGTACAACATGTATTGGAAATTCTGGCCCGCTCGATGAGAATATTTCTGACGCTATTACAAAAAATGACTTAATTGTGAGTGGTGTTTTGTCAGGTAATAGAAATTTCGAAGGTAGAATTAATCCTTTTGTAAAGGCTAACTACCTTGCATCACCTCCCCTTGTTGTTGCCTACGCCTTAGCAGGTTCAACCAAGATTAACTTAACAAAAGATCCAATAGGGTATGGAAAAAATAACCAGCCGATCTACCTAAAAGATATATGGCCAAAATCAAAAGAAATAAAAACTGTAATGAATAAAATTATTAATTCAAATTTATATAAGCAACGTTACAAGAATGTTTTTAAAGGTGATAAGAAATGGAATACAGTAAAATCTCCTAGTGGTTTAACATACAAATGGAATAAAAAATCTACTTACGTACAACATCCACCATTCTTTAAAAATTCAGAATTAAATAGTATCGCTGACATTAAAGGTGCGAATATTCTTGGAATATTTGGTGATTCTGTAACAACAGACCACATCAGCCCTGCTGGAGCCATTAAGGAAGATAGTCCTGCCGGTGATTATCTTAAATCAAAGAAAATTAAAAAAATTGATTTTAACTCGTTTGGTGCCAGAAGAGGAAATCATGAGATAATGATGAGGGGTACTTTTGCAAATATTAGAATAAAAAATGAAATGTTAGATAACATTGAAGGTGGATATACCATTCATTATCCATCTAAAAAACAAATGTCAATTTATGACGCCTCAATAAAATACAATAAATCAAAAACACCATTAGTTGTCATTGCGGGAAAAGATTATGGAATGGGCTCATCAAGAGACTGGGCAGCAAAAGGAACTAATTTGCTTGGTGTTAAAGCGGTAATTGCTGAATCTTATGAGAGGATACATAGATCTAACCTAATCGGAATGGGAGTACTCCCTTTTATATTCAAAAATGGTGAGAATAGAAAATCTCTAAAATTAGAAGGCCCAGAAAAAATAACAATAAGTGGGATCAAAGGTAATTTAAAACCTCAATCTTTTTATAATGCAATGATAGTTTATAAAAATGGTAAAAATATAACCACTGAGATAAAGCTATTAGTAAATACCTCTACAGAAGTAGAATACCTCAACAGCGGAGGCATTCTACAATATGTTTTAAAAGAATTAGTGAATTCTTAAACCCAATTAGGATTTATAATTTGACAGAATTTGACTAAGGTCACTTGATCCCTGACCATTTACAGTATTTCTAATTGCTTTAAAAATTTGATCAGATGCTGATGCAAAATCACCATCACTTATACTGTAGTTTTGTCTATGCAATGTAAAATTTACTTCGACACAGATTTCGTCACAATCTGTATAAAAAAAAGTATAAAAAGGATTAATTTCACCGATCACTGAGCATGTTTCTTCAAAATTTCCAGAGCCTCTGGAGTCAATATTTGAGGTTGTTACATCAGCATCAGTAATCCATCCAGCATCACAAGCATAGAATGATTTTCTATATGAAGTCTCTTCAGATTTTGATCCCAAGACCGCGTAATTAATTCCATCAAAATTAAAAGCATTGTCGGTAGGGCCAACATCTTCAGGAACTAAAGTTGCATATACGTAGAAATTTCCTGATGGAACACTGCCAGATTTTTCTAAATCATATACTTTCCAATTACCTGGTAATACAGGAAGATCATTTTGATTATAAGCATTTTTTATTTCGCCATTATAAAAAACTTGTTCGTTAAGTTCTGTGGCATTACTGAATGAAAGTGACATTAACAGCAAAGATAGGGAGATAATAATATTTTTAAACATACTTTTTCCTTTTGTTTGACTATAAATTATACTTCAAAATAAAAAATAAAATAGTACTAATTTCAGATCTAATTTTCAATTGCACTATAAATTGTATTTATCAATTTTTTTGAAAACTCAATTGGATCCGATGGTTTTTCACCATCGAGAATTTTCGATTGTTCATACAACAAAATAGAGATATTTTCTACTTCTCCAATCTTGTTCTTATCTTTGCTCATTTTAGATAGCTTTTTTATAAGTTTGTGATTTGGGTTTATTTCCATAACCTTTAACGATAAACCTTGATTGAGTTGATTATGCTGTTGAAGAATTTTTTCAAGTTGAGGATCCATTGCTCCTTCATCACTGACTAAGCATACCGCACTGTTAGTAAGTCTTGATGAAATTCTGACATCTTTTACTTTATCTTTTAATTTTTCTTTTAATAAATTTATGAGAGGTTCTGCAGACTTATTTTCCTTACTGTCTATTTTTTCACCATCAATTTTTTCAAGATCATCGGCACCCCTAGTCACTGATTTGAAATTTTTCTCAAGATACGCAGGTGTTGATGATGTCCAAAAACTGTCTACAGGATCATCTAATATCAAGACATTAATATCTCTTGACTTGTAGCCCTCTAAGCTTGGATTATTGATTATATTTTCATAATTATCCCCTGTCATAAAATAAATATCTTTTTGTTTTTTTCCCATTGATTCTATGTACTCATTTAATGATATCAGTTTGCTAGACTTGGAGTTTTTAAATAATGAAATTTCTAGGATTGAGTCTTTTCTTTCAAAATCCTCATAAATGCCCTCTTTAAGAACTGGGCCAAAATTTTCCCAAAATTTTTCGTATGACTCTCTATCTTTAGCTAATTTCTTTTTTAAATCAGATATTGTTCGCTTAACCAGCGATGATCTAATTTTAGTTACAACAGGATTATTTTGAAGCATTTCTCGACTAATATTTAAAGGTAAGTCTTCCGAGTCAATTATGCCACGAAGAAATCGAAGATAGGGAGGAATAAGTTCAGGACAATTATCAGTTATGAATACTCTTTTGACGTAAAGTTTTAGTCTATTTTCTCTAGCGGGGTCATATAAATCAAAGGGCTTTGTTGATGGGATAAAATTCAAAACTGTGTACTCAATTTTACCTTCAGCTTTGTAGTGTGATATCATCCAAGGGTCATCAAACATTTGTCCTGCATGATTATAAAACTCTTTGTATTGCTCCGCTGAAATTTTATTTTTAGGTCTTGTCCAAATTGCTGACGCAGAATTAACCGACTCCAAGGTTTCATCTTCTTTTTCAGTACCATCACTAATATAGATTGGAATACTTATATGATCAGAATACCTTCTAATTATATTTTGAATTCTATCTTTATCTAAATATTCTTTTGAGTCCTTTGTTAAAGTTAGTTCAATTGTTGTTCCTCTATTTGAACCAATAAGACTCGTGTCTTCAGTTTCCTCAATTGTAAAACTGCTTTCCCCATCGGAAGTCCATACCCATATCTTATTTTCTCCAGCTTTTCGTGTAATAACTTTTGTTTGTGAAGCAACCATAAAAGCAGAATAGAAACCAACACCAAATTGACCAATAAGAGATAAATCTTTAGTCTTTGATTCAGATAATTCTTTCAAAAAATGGGCAGTACCAGAACGAGCGATAGTCCCTAGATTGGACACGAGATCTTTTTTATTCATACCAATTCCGTTATCAGAAATTGATATCAAATTACTTTTTTTATCAATCGCAATCTGTATTTTAAAATTTGGATCATCTTTGATTAACTTTTCTTTAGTATTAGCCAAATATCTAAGTTTATCACATGCGTCTGAGGCATTGGAGACAAGCTCTCTTACAAATACCTCTTTTTCTGAGTAAACAGAATTGATCATTAATTTCAGCAACTGGCTGACCTCTGTTTGGAACTCTAATTTTTCTGATTTAGGCATAATATTTACTCTCAAAAACTATATTGGAATTATCCATCGAAATTCAAGGCAATTTAAGTGAGGTTATCTCGAAAATTTTCCCTGTTTTCAGTGTTTTTTACATATTTTTCAAGATAACATAAGATAACAATGACAATACATTACATCAGCACTGGCCAAACCTTCAAAAGCTCCAGTCGATCAAGAAATAAATTTACGAGTTTCCATAAAACCGAGCTTAATCTGATACTTTCAGTATACGCACAAAAAGTTAGCCAAGGACATTGGAAAGACTATGCAATAGATCACGGTAAATATACTGCGGTATTTTCAATTTATCGAAATACTTTCGAGAATGCTTTTTTAAGAATAATTAAAAATAAAAACAAGGGAAAGCTTATAACGTTTACTTTAATCGATTTTAATAACAAAAAAATTAAGGTAAGCGAGAGTCTATCAGATATTACTCGATACCTTAAAGTTTCTGTAAAACGTATAGCCTGAACTTATCTTCTTTGGCCAAAAAGTCTTAACAACATTATAAATAGATTTATAAAATCTAAATAAAGTGTTAATGCACCCATAATAGCTTTCTTTGCAGCGACTTCACCGCTATCATATGCCATATACATATTTTTTATCTTCTGAGTATCGTAAGCTGTCAAACCAACAAAAATTAGAACTCCAAGAATAGATATTCCATAATATAATGCAGGTGATTGCATGAAGATATTTACAATTGATGCAATTATAATTCCAATCAGTCCCATAAATAGAAATGATCCGAAATTAGTTAAATCTCTTTTTGTTGTATAACCATATATACTCATTGCGCCAAAGGTACTTGCTGTAATGAAGAATACTCTAGCTATACTTGCACCAGTGTAAGTTAGGAAAATTGTAGAGAGTGATAAACCCATTAAAAATGCAAATATCCAAAACATTGTCTGTGCTCTAGAAGCAGACATACCTCTTATTCCAAAACTCATATACATCACAATTCCAAGAGGTGCTAACGCAACAACCCACATCATTGGACCAGTATAAAGGGTCACACCCAAATTTGTAAGGCCAACAATTTCTCCTGTTGGACCCATTACTGCCGTTGCTTGAAATAACATATATGCAACCAAACCTGTTAAGGCCAATCCAGATGCCATGTAATTATAAACACTCATCATATATTGCCTTAGACCCTCGTCGATTGCTGGCGTTGATTGAGCTCTAGTTTGATAATCCATATTTAAAAACCTCTTGTAAAAATTGTTTAATGTATTTTAATACATAATTATAAAGGTAATCAATACAAGTAATTATTTATCAAGATTTTATCAAACTAATACAAATACTTAGGAGTTTAAGTGGAGAAGGTTTTAGTCACAGGAGCATCAGGTTACATAGCACTACACTGCGTTACTGAATTATTGAAAAATGGATATGCTGTTAAAGGTTCTCTAAGAAGTATGAATAGAGAAGATGAAGTACGAGAAGCAGTAAAAAAGGAAATAACAGACAACAATTTAGAATTTTGTAAACTTGATCTAATGTCTGATGAAGGTTGGGACAGTTGTGCGTCTGATTGTGATTATATGATTCATTTAGCATCGCCTTTTATTGTTGGAGAACCAAAAAATGAAAATGAACTCATAAAGCCAGCAACAGAAGGAACGATGCGAGCTCTTAGAGCTGCAAAGAAAGCTGGTATAAAAAAAGTTGTTCTTACATCGTCAATTGTTGCTATTGCTTACGGACATAACCAAAAAATTTGTAGCAGTCATGATTGGACCAACACAGATAAAGATGTCGGTGCATATAATAAAAGTAAAACTTTAGCTGAAAAAGCTGCTTGGGAATTTATAAATTTACCAGAAAACAAAGATCTAAAAATGACAACTATTCATCCAGGTTTTGTCATGGGTCCACTATTAAGTAATGATACCATGGGTGCGTCTGCTAGTTTTATGGCTCGACTGATACTTGGAAAAATTCCTGCGTTACCAGATGTATATATGCATATATCTGACGTAAGAGACACAGCAATGTTGCATGTGAAGGCCCTTAAATCAGAAGCCAGCGATGGTAAAAGAATACTCTCAACTTCAACAAATGATTATCATATTACAAAAATTGCAAAAATTGTAAAAGATAGTGGCTTTGAAAAGGTTTCAACTAAAATTATGCCAACCTTTTTATTTAGAGTTTTTGCATTGTTCAATTTACAAATGAAAGGCATTTTAAAAAATATCAAAAGGGGAAGTTATAAAACCGATATCGGCTCAACAGTTTCTATATTTAACTGGAAACCCACACCAGTTGAAAAAACAATAAGTGACATGGCGCTATCTATGGGTAAAATACTTAAAAAGTAGAATAATATATGGAAAAAGTTTTAGTTACGGGAGGATCAGGTTACATTGCCCAACATTGCATAGCTGAATTACTCAAAAAAGGATACTCAGTTAGAACGTCTTTACGCTCTGAAAATCGTGAAGCAGAAGTAAGGCAGGCAATAGCTAAAGAGGTAGATGCTAAAAATAATCTCGAATTTTGTCAGCTTAATCTAAATGAAGATGAAGGCTGGAATGATGCAATGATTGGATGTAGCTATGTTTTACACGTTGCCTCTCCATTTCCCTTTAAGGAGCCAAAAAATGAAAATGATGTAATTATCCCCGCAAAAGAAGGTACTATTAGAGCACTTAAAGCAGCAAAAAAGGCAAATATTAAAAAATTAATACTCACGTCGTCGGTTGCAGCAATACAATATGGTCACGACGATCCAGATAAAGTTTTTGATCATAATGATTGGACTAATATTGAAGGAAAAAATGTGACACCTTATGTGAAAAGTAAAACGATAGCTGAAAAAGCAGCGTGGGATTTTATGGAGTCGCAAACTGAAAAAATATTCGATATGACCGTTATTAATCCATCCTTTGTTTTAGGGCCCTCATTAAGTGATGATATTGGCGGAACATCTACTGATACCATTAAGCGTTTTCTTACAAGAGAGATTCCAGCGGTTCCAAACATATATATGAATTATGTCGATGTTAGAGACATAGCCAAACTTCAAGTTGAAGCAATTAAAAATAGCAAGTCTAATGGAAAGCGTTTTGCTTGCACATCAAATGAGTCAGTTCCCTTACTTGATATTGCTAAGACATTAAGTACTAATGGTTTTCCAAAGGTTACAACCAAAACTCTTCCGGACTTTGTGGTAAAATTTCTTGCTTTATTTAGTGCTGAAATGAAGACCATGAAGACATTTTTAAATCAGAAAATAACTATGGATAACTCACAAACAGTAGATGTATTTTCATGGACACCTATACCGTTTGAAAAAACTATAATTGATATGGGAAAATCAATACAGGATGTAATGGATAATAGGTAAAACTGAAAATTTTTATGAGGATAATTAATGGAATACAGAAAACTCGGAAGATCTGATATTGATGTAAGTTTAATTTGTTTAGGAACCATGACTTGGGGAGAGCAAAATACTGAAGCTGATGCTCATGATCAATTGGATTACGCGCTAGATCACGAAGTTAATTTTATCGATACTGCTGAAATTTATGCTGTTCCTACAAAAGCTGAAACTCAGGGTTTAACTGAAAAATATATTGGAACTTGGTTCAAAGCGAGAAGCAACAGAGACAAAGTTGTACTTGCTACTAAAGTTGCTGGTCGTTCTGGAATGTCATGGCTTAGAGAAAATGAAGAAATTCCTCGACTATCAAAGGAACATATTTTCTATGCAGTTGAGCAAAGTCTCAAAAGGCTTCAAACAGATTATATCGACCTATATCAAGTTCATTGGCCCGATAGACCTTTTGGTGCGTTTTCAGGAAGGCTTGAGTACAAACATATTGACACATCTGACTCAATTCCATTAGAGGAAACTCTTGAGGCTCTTGGTGAATTAGTTAAACAAGGTAAAGTCAGACAGATTGGTTTATCTAATGAAACGCCGTGGGGTACTATGAAATATCTAGAGCTCGCTGAAACAAAGTCTCTTCCACGTGTTGCTTCGATACAGAATGCTTATAATTTGGTTAATAGGGGTTTTGAAATTGGTTTATCAGAAGTAGCAATGCATGAACAAGTGGGCTTGCTTGCTTACTCGCCTTTAGCACAAGGAACATTAACTGGAAAATATTTAGGTGGGCAGATGCCTCAGGGTTCGAGACTCGCACTATTTGGCGATGGTCCTTTGATGATGAGATATAAAGGAGATAAGACACAACAAGCAATTGAAATGTATGTAAATCTTGCAAAAAAATACGAAATTGATCCCGCCCAACTAGCTATTCAATTTTGTAATATTCAACCATTTGTTACATCTACAATTATTGGGGCTACTACAATGGAACAATTAAAAACCTGTATAGACAGTGTTGACCTTGATAT
This sequence comes from uncultured Pelagibacteraceae bacterium, assembly GCA_902523455.1. Lineage (GTDB taxonomy): Bacteria > Pseudomonadota > Alphaproteobacteria > Pelagibacterales > AG-422-B15 > CACNXQ01. The sequence goes on along the minus strand of CABYZG010000002.1, from coordinate 171,942 downwards.
TACAAAAGAAATTATAAATGAAATAAGAGGTATTCATAAAGAAATTCCAAATCCAGCGCCATAATGAAAAAAATCTCTAAAACTGAACTTACAAAAAAATTAAAAAGACTTTCTGGTTGGAAGTTAGTTAAAGGCCGAAGTGCTATTACTAAAACATTTAGGTTTAACAACTTTCAAGAAGCTTTTGGTTGGATGACATCAATGGCAATCTATGCAGAAAAAAAAGACCATCATCCTGAATGGTTTAATGTCTACAGTACTGTCGAAGTTACTTTATCAACTCACGATGCTGGTGGAGTGACAAATCTGGACTTAGATATGGCCAGGGAAATGAACCAAAAAAGTAAGTAAATTACTAAGATTTATAAAAAGAAGTTGTCAGCGCAATCTTGCCAGTAGCTTTTCTCGCAAGTATTGTCTCTAGCGCCACTTGTCCTCTTTCGAGTGGGAGAATTTCTGTGACAGGCGCCTTTAATTTACCTTCTTCATACCAACCAGTGAGTTGGTTCATGTTGGCTAGATGCTCTTGTGGCTCCAAAGCTGTAAATTGACCCCAAAATACACCAATAGCTGAACATCCTTTAATTAGATACAAGTTCATTGGTATTTTTGGAATATAGCCAGCAGCCCAGCCTATAACCAAGAAGCGTCCATTCCATGCAATACTTCGTAATGCTGGCTCAGTGAAGTCTGCTCCAACTGGATCATAAATCACGTCTGGTCCTTTACCACCCGTTGCTTTAGAAATCTCTGCTCTGAATTCTTTCACATGATCTCGATTGGTTAAATCATACTTTCCGTAATTTATAACTTCATCTGCTCCATACTCTTTGCATACTTCTAATTTTTCATCAGAAGATGCTCCAGCTATGACTCTTGCACCCATTGCTTTTCCAATTTCGACAGCTGATATACCAACACCTCCCGCAGCGCCTAGGACAAGTAAATTTTCACCCTCTTTAAGTTGACCGCGATTTTTTAGAGCGTAGTGCGATGTGCCATAAGTTAATGTGAAACAAGAAGCAGTAGTGAAATCCATGCTGCTTGGTTTCCGGAATATATTGGATGGACTCGTTATTATTTGTTCCCTAAAACCACCAAAGCCTATCATCGCAACGACCTCATCACCAACCTTCCAATCAGAAACGCTTTCACCTATCGCACTGATGACTCCTGAGATTTCACCACCTGGCGAAAAAGGGAGAGGAGGTTTAACTTGATATTTATCTTGAATAATTAAAGTGTCTGGAAAATTGACTCCAGCAGAGTGTACATCTATCAGTATTTGACTTTTTTTAAGTTCAGGTAACTCAACATCTTCGTAAACTAGCGAGCTTGGAGGGCCAAATTCTTTACAAACAATTGCTTTCATAATTGTGAATCTCGATATAAATTAGCGGTTATGAAATTAATAAATTTCAAACTTATTCTATCAATTTTACTGTTGAGTTCAATAAGTGCTTTTGCAGTAATTGATGTCGTGCATCTGGGCTCATTTGGCAAAAGTGGTGCATGGCAAGCTAAAGAATTTAAAGATGGCACAGCAAAGATCTGTTATATTATATCTGAGCCGATAGCGACGAACCCATCAGATCTTAATCGTGGCGAGCATGCTCTGATGATTACGAATTTCAAAGATGATAAGACTTTTCATGAGCCGAGTGTGGATACTGGCTTCACATTTAAACCCAAAAGTATGGTTGAGGTGAGCATTGGTAGCAGTAAGTATAAATTTTTTACAGTTGAATCAAGAGCTTGGTTAGCAGATGGAGAGAACGGCAAACAACTCATTAAAGATATGAAAAATGGAGCGCGCGTGAAAGTTAAAAGCACTTCAAGCCGTGGAACAAAAATTACAGATACATATTCTTTAATCGGATTTACAAAAGCACTGGCGGCAATCGATAAAGCCTGCTCTTAAAATACAATGACAGAAGATAAACTCGACTTAATAGGATTAAGTCTTAAAGAAATATCTGAAACTTTAATTAATAAAGATTTAATACAGTCTAAAGAAAAATTCAGATCCAAGCAACTTTGGCATTGGCTTTATTTTAGAGGTGAAACTGATTTTGACAAAATGACAACAGTTTCGAAAGACCTTAGGAAAAAACTAAAAGACCATTTTATTATTCAAAGGCCAAAAATAAAATCACATCAAATATCAAAAGACGGAACACAGAAATGGCTTTTGGAATTAAATGATAATAACCTTATTGAAACGGTTTTTATTCCTGAAGAAAATCGAGGAACGTTATGTGTTTCATCTCAAGTAGGCTGCACACTTAACTGTAAGTTTTGTTTTACTGGAACTCAAAAACTAGTTCGAAATTTAACTTCAGGTGAAATTATTTCACAACTTCTTTTAGCAAAGGACAATCTTTCAGATTGGCCGAATGGAAAAAATCGTAAAATTTCAAATATTGTATTTATGGGTATGGGAGAGCCTCTCTATAATTATGAGAATGTTAAAAATGCCGCTGAAATTATGGGAGACAAAGAGGGTATACAATTGTCTACAAAGAGAATTACCCTAAGTACTTCAGGCATCGTCCCTGAAATTATTAAATGGGGTAATGAAGTTGACTCAAGATTGGCAATTTCTTTACACGCAACAAATGACGAATTAAGAAATGATATTGTTCCTATAAATAAGAAATTTCCACTTAAGGATCTTATAAAGGCGTGTAGAGAATATCCTCGATCAAAAAATTCTAAACGCATAACATTTGAATATGTCATGTTGAAGGGAGTAAATGATACAGCGCAAGATGCCCGTAAACTTGTTAAGCTGATTTCTGGAATTCCAGCAAAAATAAATCTTATACCTTTCAATCCTTGGCCTAATTCGCCTTACGAATGTTCTAGCAAGGAAGAAATCAAGAAATTTAGTGACATAATTAAAAATGCAGGTTATGCAAGCCCAGTTAGAAAGACAAGGGGACAAGATATTATGGCTGCGTGTGGTCAGTTAAAATCCTCTAGTATAAAAATTAGAAAGAGTGAACTCAGAGCAAATGGATAAAATAAATAAAGTTGTTCTTGCATACTCAGGTGGTTTAGACACATCAGTCATTTTAAGGTGGCTGAAAGAAACGTATCAATGTGAAGTGGCAACTTTTACAGCAAATCTAGGTCAAGATGAAGACTATGATTTAGTAAAAGCAAAGGCTGAAAAGCAAGGAACAAAAGAAATATTTATCGAAGACCTTAAAGAAGAATTTGTAAGTGATTATGTCTTCCCAATGTTTAGAGCTAATCCACTTTATGAGGGCTACTACTTACTCGGTACTTCTATCGCAAGACCTCTAATTGCAAAAAAACAGATAGAAATTGCAAATCAAATTAAAGCCGATGCGGTATCCCATGGTGCAACAGGAAAAGGAAATGATCAAATAAGATTTGAGCTTGGATACTATTATCATAAACCTGATATAAAAATAATTAGTCCTTGGAGAGAGTGGGATTTATCGTCAAGAACTTCACTAGTTGAATACGCTGATAAGCATGGTATTGAAATATCAAAAGATAAAAGAGGTGAACAACCATTTAGCATTGATGAAAATATCTTGCACTCTTCTGCTGAAGGAAAAGTTCTTGAAGATCCATGGGTTGAAGCACCTGATTATGTTTACACCAGAAGTGTTTCACCTGAACAAGCCCCAGATAAAGTAGAAGAAATAACAATTGAATTTAAGAGAGGAGACGCCTGTGCTCTCAACGGAAAGGCTTTAACACCATTTGAAATATTAAAATCTCTTAATGAGCTTGGAGGAAAACATGGAATTGGACGTGTTGATCTTGTTGAAAACAGATACATTGGTATGAAATCAAGAGGAATTTATGAAACTCCTGGTGGAACCATTCTCTATCATGCACACAGAGCCATTGAGAGTATCACGCTTGATAAAGAAGCTGCACATATGAAAGATGAGCTGGCACCAAAATATGCTGAGCTTGTCTATAACGGTTATTGGTTCTCTCCTGAAAGAGAAATGATGCAATCAATGATTGATAAATCTCAAGAAAAAGTGGAAGGTAAAGTAAGACTTAAACTCTTTAAAGGTAATACAATGATTACAGGAAGGGAATCGTCTCTAAGCCTATACAATCCAAATCTTGCAACATTTGAATCAGATCAAATTTATTCTCAAAAAGATGCTGAAGGTTTTATAAAATTAAACGCTCTAAGATTAAGAGAAAAGAAATAAGCTACTGCTGTCTAAAAGCAGCATCTACCGTATTCTTTAACAAACATGCGATCGTCATCGGACCCACGCCGCCTGGGACTGGTGTAATTGCTGACACAAGACTAAACACATCATCATAATCTACATCACCGACAAGTTTTGTTTTTCCAGGCTTATCTGGGTGATCTACACGATTGATGCCAACGTCAATCACTACAGCTCCTTCTTTAATCCAATCTTTTTTAACCATTAAGGGCCTTCCAACTGCAGCAACTACAATATCTGCCTGTTTTGTTATTTCTTCAATATTTCTAGTTTTAGAATGAACGATTGTAACGGTACATGACTCCTCAAGAAGTAGTTGGGCCATCGGTTTACCCACAATATTAGATCGTCCAATAATTACAGCGTGCATCCCTTTTAAATCAGGAATGCTTTTCTTAAGCATTAAGTAGCATCCAAGTGGTGTGCATGGGGTAAAGGTTTTACTTAGTAAGTCGCCTCCTATTGAATTTCTGCCAACATTTACAGCATGAAAACCATCAGCATCTTTTACTGGATCAATTGCATCAATAATGGCCCTTGAGTCAATGTGTGATGGAAGTGGCAATTGAACAAGAATGCCATTTACTTTTTGATCATTATTAAGTTTGTCAATTAATTCTAAAAGCTTTTCTTCAGACACAGTGGTATCCAGAAAATGATCTTCAACATCCATTCCAATCTCTTTAGCCATTTTAGATTTTGTATTAACATAAACTTGGCTTGCTGGATCTTCACCTACAAGTACAACGGCAAGGGTCGGTATTTTATTAAATTTATCTTTAAAATCTTCAACTTTGATAGCGGTTTCAGCTCTGAGATCAGCTGCGATTTCTTTGCCATCAATAATTTTTGTATCAGACATTTTTAGATTGGAATTCCCGCATAAAAATACTCGTAAAGTAAGTTTCTTATAAAGTAAAGTATCAGTATCAGAACTACTGGCGAAATATCAATCCCACCCAGATTTGGAAGAAAATTTCTTATTGGGTTAAGAAGTGGATCCGTTAATCTTTTTGTTCCAAAATAAATAGCGATAATAATTCTATTCTGAGTATTAAAAATACTCATAGCAATTAACCAACTGAATATGACATTAATTATCAATACCCACGTATAAAGATTTATAATTTGATCAACAAGAATTATGAGTGAGTTCATGTTTTATCTCTAAGAAAATAATTATCTATAAAAGAGTCTAACCACATATTTATTTTTTTTCCATGGCTAAGTCGTTGCTGCATTTGATAATTACGTTTTTGCGCACCCTTCTCTCTAAGCATATATCCTGCAAAATATAGCCACCTCAGGTGCATTTTAAGATTTACCTCAGGGTGAAATTGTATACCAACTGCATTTTTATAATTAAATGCTTGTTGAGGGAATGTTTCACCAAACGCTAAGATATCGCAAGATTTGGGCACAGTGAATCCTTCTTTATGCCATTGAAAAAAAGTTTTTTGGTTTTGAAAAATTTTATGACCATCCCCCGTTGGCTTTATGTCATAAAAACCAATTTCGAATTGATGGTCTTTAGCACGTTGAACAGTACCACCTAAATTTTTAGCAAGCATTTGCGCACCCAAACAAATTCCTAGAAAAGGTTTATTAGATAATAAAGCTGTTGAAATCCAATCAATTTCATATTTGATATAATCCAAATCATCATTAGCACTTGGAGGTCCACCATAAATAACAGCAACATCATGTTCTTCCATTGATTGAGGTAACTTTTCACCTATTACAGGTCTTCGAACATCAAGTTCATATCCTCTTTCGCGTAATTTCATTCCTACATCCCCAGTGCTGGATCGAGGCTGGTGTACAATCATTAATGCTTTTTTAGTTTTCATAGTCTCAAGAATGAAACTACATTGCGCTTAATCCACCATCAAGAACAATTTCTGTCCCTGTCATGAACTTGCTCTCATCTGATGCTAAATACAGAATTGCAAACGATACGTCGTCTGTGTCACCAATTTTATTCATTGGAATTTGGCGAGACAGTTTAGCAACGGCATTTTCTTCACCAAAAGCCTGTTTTAAAGGGTCAAGTATTGGAGTATCTACAAAAGCTGGATGAACTGAATTGCACCTAACATCATAACCTTTCTTTGCACAATAGAGGGCAACTGATTTACTAAGCAACCGAACGCCTGCTTTTGATGAATTATACGCAGCAGTATTCCAGCCCGCAACAATTCCTGAAATTGATGATAAGTTAATGATCGAACCCTGTCCTGATTTGCTCATTATTGGCACAGCATATTTACATCCAAGAAAGACGCTATCTAAATTAACCTGATGAACTTTTTTCCAGATTTCAAAATCTGTAGATACAACATCTGCACCTAAACTTATTCCTGCACTGTTGACTAAAATATTAATTTTACCAAACTGATTTTCAGCGTTTTCTATAATATTGACCCATGAATCTTCATTTGCAACATCATGAACCGCAGTATCAAACTGCGTCTCACTGTAATTCGAAAGTCTTTCAGGCATGGAATTGATGACCTCTTCATTAATATCTGTAAGAAAAACTTTTGCTCCCTCATCCATGAGTTTCTGCGCTGCAGCGAAGCCAAGTCCAGAAGCTGCGCCCGTAACTATCGCTACTTTATTTTCTACTCGGCCCATAGGAATTTAGAAGAACTGAACCATATTTAAATCAACAGTGTAATAAGTATCTTGTGACTTAGAGTCTAAAGACACAAAATTGTCATAACATTTTTCCATGCTATGTCTTCGGAAACCATCTTCCCCTGCTAATAAAAATTCTTCACCGCCAAGATATACAATTGAGGTATTGCTGAGTCGGTCCGATCTGACGCAAGTCTCAACTGTTTTTTTTCTATAGAGATCTACAATGGTCACAGATCCACCATTACCACTGATTGCGATACGTCCATCATCCATCATAATAGCATTGGTTAAGCTGTTTTTTGTTCCAATAAAAATATTATCAAATGCAAATAGCTTACAATCATCTTTGAAATATCCAGCCTCATAACATGCAATTGAGGTAAATTTTTCTGGAGGCACTATGTCCTCAGGCCCATAACGTGTTATTAACGTAAGGTTTCCTGACATTCCTAAAAGCAGAGACTTTCCTTCATCAACTTTTATTCCTGACCAATATGAACCGTCGTATCCAGTAGACACAACAAGCCAATTTAAACCTTTATCATCTGATATGTAATATTTTCCTATCTCGCCAACTGCATAAGCTTCGTTGGCTGATGATTTTCTCCAGGCTTGTGAGTCACCATATGCATAATTTAAATGCGGTTGGAAATCATCATCATCCATGAATAAAAAACCCCAACTTTGTCCACCATCTGTTGTTCTCAGTGATAATGCAAATGCACCAATTGCAATCCCCTCGCCACTTTCATACATATGAATTGAGAGCAAAGGAGCATCAAAATCAATATCTTCATACTGTTTTATCCAAGTTTTTCCAGAATCGTTTGAATGCAATATAGTGGCATCGTGACCTGTGGCCCAACATTCTTTTTTTGAAATACAGTCTATATCTGTAAGTGTATTTGTGAAAGGGACACTCTCTGATTGAGTCCAGTTATCTCCAAGATCATCTGAATAAATGATAATACCATGTTCACCAACAGCATAAATACGGTCATCAACTCTTTCCATTGCATTAATAAGTGCTTTTGAAGACATTTCATTGATTGCGGCAAATCCAGTTGCATAATTGAAATTACTGGCCGTGGCATTAAAGGTAAGCGAAAACAATAAAGAAAAAAATAGAATAAAATATCTCATAAGCCCTACTTAAAATAAAACCCGACTTAAAAGAAATCAAGTCGGGTTTTATAAAATACTTGAAGTATTTTTAAGTTTTTATCTTGCGTACCTTCTTAAGCCATCAGGTGTATAAAAGCTTACAGCTTTTTCTTCACCATTATAGACAGTTGGCCTTGGAGATAGGGCTGGACCAAACAGATTGGTTCCAGAGTATGTTCTTGTTGCAAAGTCCATAGTGTACTCACCTTGGACATTACAGTCTGTATCACCTAAACCTGAACCACCCATGTTACCCTGTACCGTTGTTTGGTACATTGCTCTCATAAGGTCTTGATTATCGTCATAAGCATCATGATAAACAAGCATTCCAGGTTGGCCATCTAAGAAATAGAAAGTTCTTGAAGCGTAAAGGTGTCTTTGTCCAGGCTTTAATTGTGCATGAACAATATGAACGTCTCTTTCTTCAAATCTAACTACGTCAGGATTTGGATGATTTGGTGTGAACGTATCTTCCACAGCTGTTTCAGATAACATATCATTATTAATTGGTACGATCATAGTTTGCTTACCATCGTAAGACCAATCGTATCTGTCTTGCGCTCCATTGAAGCCGCCATACGAGTCAACTGTTACGATACCACCACCAGCAGTAGTTAATGTATCATAAGTAATATTAGGTGCTCTTCTTACACGTCTTGTTGCCGGGCTGTACTGCCAAGCTTTACGAGGCTGCATATAACTATCAATAAAGTCATGAACTAAAGTAACTGTTCCTGCAGTTCTTGGTGGTCCAAGGTTTTTCTGCATGAACAATGCAAATAAATTTTTATCTGCGTACATTGTTTTTGTATTTGGGTTAGGTGGAAAAGAAATTGATGTTTCTTGTTGTCCTATTGTTCTTGAACCATCCGCTTTTACAGTTACAGATGTTTGAACTCTATCAACTGCACTCACTGTTCCAGCATACATTCGATAATTCCAAACGAAGTGTTGAGGATGTGAAGGGTCAGGGAAAGGTACTTGACCCGCGTTAGGAAGCTCTAATCCTTCGTTATCATTTATCATTGTACCATTGGTTTGACTGATTGCAGCGATATCAGGTGCTATTGTGCAATTACCGCCATCCTCATAAACATCCATTCTGAATGTTTCTGGGTAAGCAGAAAACATGTTCAACATGCCTGGTGTCAGCATGCTTGAATACTCAGATACGTTATCTGCTGTCACTGAGTATCTTATATGTCCATCAGCCAGAGCTGCTGAAGACGTTATCATCACTGATGACACCAATGATATAATTAATTTTTTTATATTCATTTTATTCATTTTTTAACCTTTCCTAAATTAAAATGCATGTGAAACAGTTGCTGAGAGATAATCTCTATCAGAGCTGGTGTTATCTTCATAATCACCAAGTTCAGCAACGTAGTTTAAACTTATAGATGTTCCGCCATTAGAGAATGAACTTCCAAGTGTAATGCTCATTTCATCCTCAACATAACCGCCTAAAGATGACGCTCCATTACCAGAGAAGTCATAATCAATGCCTATTGATGGTGAGAAAGTCCACGGAGAATTATAAAAGTTAAAGTAGCTTAAGCCAGCTCTAATACGACTAGTCATTGCCAACTGATCAGCTTCTGAATTGTTCTCACAATAGCCATCACCAAATAGTGCGTTGCTTTGAACTGCAAGACTGCTTGTTCCAGCGATGTCTACACATCCACCGCCATAGTTATCATGTCCAAATGCTTGGTGATTTGTTGAAACTAGTCCCTGCTTTGAATCTAAGTCAGGGATCCAAACTGCTCCGATTTCAACGAGAACAAAACCGCCATCAGCCCCTGCATTAGCAGCGATTGGGTCTGACGGTGTAAATGATCTCGCAGCGTTAAAATCGAACGTCCAAGCATCAAACTCGGCTGTTCCATCACAAGTTGCATATCCAGACATTTCAGTGGACATTTTACCAGTTGCAGATGAGATATCACAGTTAGGTTGAGACGACCATTTATTGAGTGATAAAGCGTTAGCAGCCGCTAAGGCACTCTGATTAGCACCAGCTGTTGCATAGCTAGTTAAGTTCTGAATCATTGTACCACCAGTTGAGTCGTAAACATTTAACAACAATTGAGGCACTGAGATTTGGAATGGATAGTCAGGTCTGAATGCAACTTCATAGTTTGTTGCCCATGAACCCACTCCAGTTGAAACAGAAGCACCGATTGTTTGAATATCCTCAGGATAGTAAATCTGATATCGAGCGGCGTTACCAAATCCAAGAGTTGCTATTGCACCGTTAGTCGCACCCGTTGCTTGTGCATGAACAGCTGCTTGTGCTTCTGCTAAACTTGCATAAGTAGTTGATGTAATACCTGCTAATTGTTTTTGATATGCTAAGCCACCAGCAGTATTCATAAACGCGTAACATGCTTCAGGGTCATGTACATAAGACGCTGTAGAAATACCTTCTGCAGCCGTTGCGTTAAACGATGCATATGGAGCAGCAGATCCCAAACCAGCTTTATAAACAACTCCACAAATTAATGAACCATAAGCAACACTTGCTTGTGCCTGCTCAAACGCACTGACGTCACTATCTGTGTAATCCTTTGATCCATCTTGAATGGCATACATTGAATAAAGTGTTGATGCATATCCATCAGCAATTGTTAAGAAACGTACTCTTGGAGCGTTAGAATGTGAGTTATTAAAATATAGTCCCCACTCAACACCTTGACCAATATCATCAAGATATCCTGATAGGTTAATACCATATTGTCCACTGTCATCAGCTTTGACGTCAGCTGCACGTGCAACTGAGACTAAACCAGAAGTATGACCAACACCTCTCCACTGAGAATACAATCTTGTAAGTGAACCATTAATTTGAGCATCAGTTAGAGTGACACCAGTATTCTGAGCACCCGGTCCTGAATATAGCATCGTAGCGCTTGCAGCAGTTAGTGAGTTAGTGATTAAACTATCAAGGTCTGTTGCATCAGCCACGCCAGATGTTTCAGGATCATTAAGGGCGTTCCAACCAGCAAGTAATAATGCTGATCCACCACCACCAAGTTGAGCATAGTTTAAGTGAAGAGCGCCTTCTCCACTATTAGTAGGCGTACCAGTACCATCTGTTGCAAGACCAGCCCATAATTGAGTATCTTTACATTGACCAGTTATACCGTCAGCAAAACATGTTGCTGCGTCGTGATAGTTTCCAGCAAAAGGAATATTTTTATTCTCTCTGTAGTTTGGCGAATTCATCAAGTCAGTGCTTGAATATTTTCCAACAAAGTCACTGCCATAGAAAGATCCCGCGGCGTCAATTTCAACTTCTTTTTGTTCAATCTGATAATAAGCATCTAACGTTATGCCATTATCCATAAATGCAGTCATTCCAATCATTGCTTGAGGAAGCAGTGCGTCTTTTAATTGTGCACCTGGTGAACGTAATAGGGGTAGGTTCACTGGGTTAACAACATTTACACCGATTGGCAATAAAGCAGTCACACCTTGTGACTGAATATAGTTTCCAGCTGTAATACTTACACTATCAGTAAGAGGGACACTGACATAAGCATTACCAAGCTTGTATTGATTTTCAAAATAATCTTTTTGATCTGTAGTGAATGCTTTAAATGTTGGATCGTTAAAATCTAAAGCAGCGTTGTAGTAAGCTGTACCTGAGAGGTTTAAGCTAACACCTTGGCTATTAGTACCAAAGTAACTTAACGAAATAGTATTACCGCCATCAAACACATCACCTTTACCAAAGTTTAATTTACCATCATCCTGGTTTGAATTAACTCTTGAAATGGTTTTTGATGAAGTATTACCATACGTGTCAGTTTCATAAATATTACAACCACCATTTCCATTGTCTGCGTAATGACCAACGAAACCAACAGTAGCTGATCTGTCTTCCGCGCCAGCACCATCAGGGTTAAGTGAGTCTCCTGATATTAGTCTGCAGCTATTATCTTCAGTTCGAATTGCAACACCTGAAGATACAATTGTTGATAACGTTCCTTCAAAGCCACCAAAGCTTAAGTCGTTAGCTTTTACAGCGATAGATGACATTTGCAAAAGTGATACAGCAAATAGTATCTTTACAAATGACCCAAAAATATTGTTCGTTGACATATAAATAAGTCCCCCTATGTACCTATTACAATTAAATATTGAACCATTGAACTTAAAAAAACAAATTTAGTCAAGCAATTAAACATCGGAAAATACTTGTTTTTTAGTGGCTGTAATTGAATTGAAACAAAAATAAATCCCTAAAAACAGCCAAAAAATAATTTGTACGCATAATGAGGTTTTATCCAGCAGAATTTTGTCACTCAAAAATGTTATAAAAATAACACTAGATCTTTAGAAGTTAGATTTATACTTTTTAATTGCCAATTTAATCATTGGAAGAAGTTCTGGTTTTGCTGGCCAACTTACTTGCATGCCAAGTTTAATGAGTTTGGACGAATTGCGTTTGCTCATCGTAATAAAATGGATCTTACATAAATTTTTTTTTTGGATCTTGTGGTGTTTGCATATTTTTAAAAAGGTATCGCAGTTGAACTTTGAAAAAAGCATCACAACTTTAATTTTATCATGATTTAGAGAACTGAGTGTTCTTTTCTGGAAATGTTTTTTTGGTGTAATTTTATAGAGAATATTTTTTTTAATTTCTTTTTTTGTTTTTTTTAAATCTGCAATCAGTGATGAATTATTTATGTTGCTGCAAAGATACTCAATTTTATGATCTTTATAGATTTTATTTTTTTTAATCTTAGAGACCAAATCAGTACTATCAATTCCAACTAACTTAACTTTTAATTTAAGTTTCTTAAAATGTGATGCGCTTTTTTTTCCAATAATAAAAAAAATAGATTTATTCAAATACTTTAGGTTTTTTTTGAGTTTGATTGTTTTTAATGTCTGCTGACTTCCAACTAAAAATACTTTTTTATTTTCTGCTTGTAATTTTTTTGAGAGATGACTTACATGAGTAATTGGTTCACTGATTGAGTTTATATTTTTAGTTAAGAGTTTCTTTTTAATAAAAAGATTTTCTTCTTTATGCCTGGTAAGTAAAATCATCTTTTAGAACATCTAATTCATTTAATTTTTTTTGACCGACTGATCTAATAATATCATTTGCAAGACTTATGCTTAGTTCTTTAATATTGTTTTTGTCAGCCGATAAAGAGCTTTGAAATATTTTATTTCCTGAGTGTTCAAATATTTCACATTTGATTGTTACTCCTCCATCTAAAATCTTTGCATAAACAGAAACAGGACTGTTACAATTCGCATTAATTTTTTTTAAAACCAATCTCTCAGCTGTTGACTCTTCCTCTGATATTTTATTACTGAGTGCACCAATTATTTTTTTTAAAACAAAATTTTTTTTTGCTTGTACCGCGACTACCCCTTGACATGCAGCTGGCAAGAAATTGTTAAATTCAAGTACTTCAGTAATCTCACTTTCCAATCCCATCCTCGTAAGACCTGCATGACTCAATATTATTGCATCATATTCCTTGTTCCTTAACTTTTTCAAACGTGTGTCTACATTGCCCCTCAGTAGCTTAATGTTCAGGTCTTGACGTAAATTTAAAATTTGTGCCCTTCTTCTTATTGAACTGGTGCCAACAATGGAGCCTGGTTCTAATTCAGTAATTTTTTTTCCTGAGTTTGATATTAAAACATCGTTAGACTTTACTCTTTCACTCCAATAAATAAGTTCAAGCTCATCGATAGTGTCTTGTGAAGGAACATCTTTGAGCGAGTGGATACCCAAATCGATAGTTCCAGATAAAATCTGTTCCTCAATCTCCTTTATAAAGAGTCCCTTTCCTCCTAATCGATCCAGACGGTGCGTATTATGTATATCTCCAGTTGTTTTGATTGTTTTGATCTCAAAACAGTAGTTATCTTTTATATATTCACTTTTATTAGCTTCTTTTATAAATATTTCTGTTTGAGCCCTTGATAATTTGCTTTCTCTAATACCAATAAAAATTTTGTTTAATTTTGACATTACGCTTCAACGTTAAAAATATATATCATTGATTTCATAGTATATATTAATTAGCGTAAATTAATTCAAATTCGTGAAAGAGTAGATTTTGATATGAAAAAAATTCGGGTAATCGGTATTGAGTCTAGTTGTGATGAAACATCAGTGTCCATTGTCGAAAAAACTGGTAATAAAATTAAGGTTTTATCAAACATTGTAAAATCTCAAATTGATATCCATAAATTTTATGGTGGCGTAGTGCCTGAATTAGCCGCTCGAGCTCACTCCGACGTAATTGATAAACTGATTGTCATGGCTCTTAAGAAAGCAAAAATCAATTTAAAACAGTTAAACGCGATTGCAGCTACAGCGGGTCCAGGCTTACTTGGAGGATTATTAGTCGGTGTAGTAGCTGGCAAAACACTGGCACATTTTTTAAATAAGCCATTTATTGCAGTTAATCACTTAGAGGGTCACGCACTTTCAATTAAATTAGAAAAAGACATAGCATATCCATATCTTTTGCTGCTTGTATCTGGTGGTCATACAGAATTTACAATAATAAAGAGTTTTAACTCGTACAAACGGATTGGAACAACTATAGACGATGCACTTGGCGAGGCTTTTGACAAAACTGCACGACTTTTGAAGTTAGGTTATCCTGGCGGACCTGAAATCGAAAAGTATGCAATGAAAGGAGATGGGGATCGCTTTGCACTACCAATGCCTCTTATACGTGAAAAAAATGCCCACTTCTCGTTTGCTGGATTAAAATCAGCCGTTGCCAATATAGTTGCCAAAAATAAATGTACAGAAAGATTTAAAAAAGATATGTCGGCTTCATTTCAAAAAACAATAAATAAAATAATTTACAGAAAGACAAAGAATGCCATCGATGAATATAAAAAAATAGTTAAGTCAAAAAATAATATAAAAGTCGTTGTTGCAGGCGGTGTAGCTGCAAATAAAAGTATTCGTCATACACTTGAAGAACTCGGTAAATTGGAAGATTGTGAATTCCTGTTTCCTTCAATTAAATATTGCACAGACAATGGCGCAATGATTGCTTATGCAGGGATA
The DNA here is from genome assembly GCA_902523455.1 of uncultured Pelagibacteraceae bacterium. Lineage (GTDB taxonomy): Bacteria > Pseudomonadota > Alphaproteobacteria > Pelagibacterales > AG-422-B15 > CACNXQ01. The sequence goes on along the minus strand of CABYZG010000002.1, from coordinate 156,831 downwards.
GAGAGGTTTGAGAGAGGAAAATTCAATAAGTCAAATTTTAAACCAAAACCAAGATGGCCGCTTGATAAGAATGCTGTATTCATGAAGGGTAAAAGAGCTGTTGAAGGATAGGAAAGTATATAAAATTGGCGTAATTGGTAGTGGTGCATGGGGAACCGCATTAGCAAACATTATAGCTAAAAAAGAGAAAGTTATTTTGTGGGCGAAAGAGAAAAGTGTTTGCGATAACATCAACAAACTATCTGAAAATAAGAGATATTTACCAAAAATAAAATTAAGTAAAAAAATAGAGTGCACTACATCAATTATTGATGTTGCAAAATGTGAAATTCTTTTTTTGGTCTCCCCTGTTCAATATTTATCTACTAATTTGTTGAAGCTAAAAAAAAAGATTGGAACTAAAGCGTTGTTTGTTTGTTGCTCCAAAGGAATAGAAATGAATACTTTGAAATTGCCAAGTGAAATAGTAAATTCAATATTTCCAAAAAATAAGGTTGCAATAATCTCAGGACCAAATTTTGCAGCTGAGATTGCAAAGGGTTTACCAGCCGCTACTGTCGTTGCTTCTAAAAGCGATCAAGTTGCAAATCAAATTGCTCAACTCATCAAGTCTCCAACATTAAGACCCTATTTATCTGATGATATTATTGGATCGCAAATAGCGGGAGCTTTAAAAAACATTTATGCAATAGCTAGTGGGATTGTCTTTGGAAAAAAATATGGTGAAAACGCGGTTGCTTCAATTATATCTAGAAGTTTTGCAGAAATAAAAATTGTAGCCCAATCCATGAACGCAAAAAAGAGTACACTTGCTGGACTGTCTGGTATGGGAGATTTATTTCTTACTTGCTCCTCTAAAGAGTCTAGAAATTTTTCTTTAGGAATTGATCTTGCAAAAGGTAAAACACTTAATCAAATAATTGAAAAAAAGTTTTCAATCGCTGAGGGAGTATTCACTGTTAGGGCATTAAAAAAACTATCTATTGAAAAAAAATTGGATTTGCCAATCAATGACGCTATTTACAAAGTTTTATACCGAAAGAAAAATATTGATGTTACAATTCAAGAACTCTTGAATAGACCAATCACAAAGGAATAAAATGAACTACTGGTTAATGAAATCTGAGCCTGAAACATGGTCATGGGAAGAGCAAGTAAAAGCTGGGAGTAAAGGTGAAGGCTGGGATGGTGTGAGAAATTATCAAGCATCCAACAATATGAAAAAAATGGAGATAGGCGATCTTTGTTTTTTTTATCACTCGGTCAAAGAAAGAGATATTGTCGGCATCGTTAAGGTCGTTAAGAAATATCATCCTGATCCTACAGATAAATCAAAGCGTTTTGGCATGGTATCCGTAGCAGCTGTGAAAGCTCTTAAAAGTAAAGTAAACCTATCTCAAATAAAAGAGCATCCAAAACTCAATCACCTAGCCTTGGTTAAACAGTCGCGCCTCTCGGTTATGCCAATTGACAAAAAGTCGTGGACAATTATTTGCAATCTCGGTGGTATCAAATAATATAATTTCCTTATGAGTGAAAATGAAAAGTTTGAAGTAAGCAGTGAATGGTCTGCAGAAGCTCAGGTTAATTCCACTAAATATAATGAATGGTATGAAAATTCTCTCAGCAACAATGAAGAATTTTGGAGTGAGCACGGTAAAAGAATTGATTGGATTAAACCATATACAAAAGTAAAAGACGTTTCTTACAATAAAGATAATTTTTCAATCAAGTGGTACTACGACGGTACACTCAACGCATCAAGCAATTGTATTGACAGGCATTTAAAAGATAAAGCAGATCAAACCGCGATCATTTGGGAAGGCGATGATCCAGCAGATTCAAAACACATATCTTATAAAGAATTACACAGTGAGGTATCAAAGCTTGCTAACGGCATGAAATCACTTGGTGTTAAAAAAGGTGATCGTGTAACTATTTATATGCCAATGATTCCTGAAGCGGCGTTCGCAATGTTGGCGTGCACAAGGATTGGTGCAATTCATTCTGTTGTATTTGGTGGCTTTTCTCCAGACTCATTAGCTGGAAGAATAAGTGATTGCAAATCAGATATTGTGATCACTGCGGATGAAGGCGTAAGAGGGGGCAAAGCAATTCCATTGAAGAAAAATACAGATGAAGCTATTTCTATCTCGGGTGGAGTTCGTCATTGTATTGTTGTTAAAAGAACAGGTGGAGATATTGGTTGGGTCGACGATAGAGATGTTTGGTATCATGAACTAACTGAAAAAGAATCTGATGATTGTCCACCTGAAGAAATGTCAGCAGAAGATCCTCTCTTTATATTGTATACATCTGGATCAACTGGCAAACCAAAAGGAGTTATGCACACCACTGGTGGTTATATGGTTTACGCCTCGATGACACATCAATATGTCTTTGATTATAAAGATGGAGACGTTTATTGGTGCACGGCAGATGTAGGTTGGGTTACAGGGCACAGTTACATTGTATATGGCCCGTTAGCGAATGGTGCCGTCACTGTCATGTTTGAAGGTGTCCCAAACTATCCTAGCGCCTCTCGTTTTTGGGAAGTGGTCGATAAACACAAAATTAATATTTTCTACACTGCACCAACTGCAATTAGAGCGCTAATGAGAGAAGGCGAAGATCCTGTTAAAAAAACCAGTAGATCATCTCTAAAACTGCTTGGAACAGTTGGTGAGCCAATTAATCCTGAAGCGTGGATGTGGTATTATAATGTCGTTGGTGACAAAAAATGTCCGATTGTTGACACGTGGTGGCAAACAGAAACAGGTGGAATTTTAATTACACCTCTTCCTGGCGCAATTGCACAGAAACCAGGTTCGGCAACAAAACCTTTCTTTGGTGTCAAACCTGAAATTTTAGATGCTGAAGGAAAAATTCTTGAAGGAGCCTGCGAGGGTTCTCTCTGTTTAGCGGATTCTTGGCCTGGTCAAATGAGAACAGTTTACGGAGATCACAAAAGATTCATTGAAACGTATTTCTCTCAATTCGATGGAAAATATTTTACAGGTGATGGGTGTAGAAGAGATGAAGATGGATATTACTGGATCACCGGAAGAGTAGATGATGTCATAAATGTATCTGGTCACAGAATGGGAACAGCAGAAGTTGAATCAGCTCTCGTTGCTCATCCAAAAGTTAGTGAGGCAGCTGTTGTTGGTTACCCTCATGACATAAAAGGCCAAGGCATCTATGCATACGTGACACTTAATGCAGGGGAAGAAACATCAGATGAATTGTATAAAGAACTTGTTGCATGGGTTCGAAAAGAAATTGGCCCAATCGCATCACCTGATTTAATACAATGGGCACCCGGACTTCCAAAAACTCGATCAGGAAAAATTATGAGAAGAATTTTAAGAAAGATTGCTGAAAATGATTACAGTAATTTAGGTGATACATCTACATTAGCGGAACCAGCTGTGGTTAATGATCTTGTTGAAAATCGAATGAACAAGTAGTCTCTTGTGAGTGATAAAAATATTGTCAAAGCCTTAATTGAAGAACACAAAATGACTCCCCATCCAGAGGGAGGTCATTACGTTGAGATTTTTAGAAATGATGATGTCACTCACATATATTTTTTACTTGAAGAGCACGAAAACTCACACTGGCACAGAATAACAAAAACTGAGACTTTACATTTTTACTCAGGCAGTCCTTTAAACATATACACTTCAAAAGATGGTGTGGAATTTCAAATTGATGAGATAGGATCTAATAATAACTTTATGTACACTGTAGAAAAAGGAACTTGGTTTGCTTTGAAATCTACTGGAGCATATAGCTTAATTGGATGCACCGTCGCGCCTGCTTTTGAATTTGAAGATTTAGAATTGGCACCAAAAGATTGGAAGCCATCTAAATTTGATCAGCAACTTTAATATAATTTAAAAATCCTTTATTAAAAACACAGATATACTGTCAGAAGATGTCTTATATACTTCAACATTAGAGTCATTATCTCTCAGTGTAATATTGATTTGAGGATAAAAGTTGCCGATATACAAATGTTCGTTCCTAAAGCTTAAGGATGCAAACTCTAATCGATCCTCTCTCGTTGTTAACCACATAAATTGATAGGCATCATAGTCAACTTCCTCAATGCCTAGTTGCAAGTTAACAAAAAAACCACGCGGAAGCTCTGAAGCAATTGAGGCTGAAAAATATTTTTTTTCATTTCCATATGGTTTGTAATCTGCATCGTTATCGGTGAATTTTAAATTCGTAGAGTAGTTAATATTATTTCTATCAATATAATTGACCAAAAGGTTAATGAATTTGCTGTCACTATTATAGCTCGCATTATTATAATAATCAGTCTCACCCATACCTATAGCAGATTGAATTTGAATATTGGGTCTGTAATTAAAAAGATTTGAGACTCTAATTTCTCTAGAGTTTACAATTGGATTGCTATCCATTTCTTCTCTTGAAAGCAATAATGACCAGTTGATTTTTTGACCCTTATAATAATGTTCAGGGCCAATATTAATTCCATACTTTAATCGATCGTACGCGCTGCCAGCGTAATTTGAATGATTAATTAAAAAACCAGTATTTAGACGGTAGCCATCTAAATCAAAATCATACGCTCCATTAATATCTGAAAACAACTCGTAACTTTCTTTTGCTTTAGCTTCTTCATTCACTTTAAACGGTATGCCAAACAACCGAACTGTATCTGCATAAGTTCCATTGTTAATGTTGTCGTTGTAGCTGATCTTGAAATTATAATTTATGGTTGCTGGATTAAGACGTTCAATTTGTCTTAAATAATATCTAATATTATTTTTTACGTTTGAGGGAATATTTTGTTCGTAAACAAATAAGAAATTATTTTCAGCACTTTTAAAATCGTGAATGGTAAATTGTAATCGTGCTAATTCTAGATAGAAGGGTAATAGTGTATTGTCCAACTCAATTATTTTCTGAAGTGTTTGAATTGCTCCTATGTAATTTTTTTGCCTTTGTTGCTTGATTGCATAAATATTAAGAAAATCAATATTGTCAGGATCCAAAAGTAAAAGCTCTTGAATATTATCCTCACTTGCAACGATAGTAACTTGTTGGCTATGTACGTGAAGAGTAAATAGAACGCTGATGATAACTAAGTTGGTAAGTATTTTTAACACATGAATTGCTTAGTTAAATTTAACTATCTTTTGGCAGAGAATACACCGACACCTCTATTGTCACCTGCTGAGTCAGAGGATCTCACAGTAAAGCCTCCTCCTATTTCTTCATAAGAGCTGCCAAGAAAAAGACCTGAAATTGATCCAGTTAAAGATGAGCCGGAGAGTGATGAACTAAATGTAGCGTCATCACTACTGTTTTGAATTGTAGCCGAAGACACAGTTAGACTTGGAAATGATGTAACAGCGTCAGTGACATCGTCTACAATAGTCAAGTTTGCTAAACTTCCAGAAATAGATTTGGCTCCCCAGTCTACTGAAAAAGAGGCATCTCCACCAATAGTATAAAAATTTGCTGCAGTTTTGTTATTCCATGTTCCGTCAATTGCTCCACTATATGAAGCTGTACCCGAGGACGGTAAGTCAGTATAAGCAGTTTTAGTTATTGGTAGCATTGCATAATTTAACCAACGGAAGCCTGTACCTAATGAACGATCATTAGTACTCCAAAATAAATAGACTTGATGATTATAATTTGTTGGAACCGCAATCACTAAAGCCACTGAGTCATTATAAACTGGATCAGTGTATGAATAGTTATAATTAATTGTTGTCAGGTTTGCTGTACCAGCATTAGACTGAGTATCTGTTCCAGTCGCAGATGAACTATAGGAACTAAATGTATTACTATCCAAATCAGGATCGTGATAACCACCTGAGCTCAGAGTGATGGTGTCTGCTGCAGCGTCGATAGCATAAGTTACTGTTCCAGTATTTGTATAAGTGTAAGCATCTGAACCTTGTAAAAGATATCTTCCTGTTGCGGTACCGTTTACTGATGTTGCCCAGTTGTATGTGCTAGCAGAACTTGATGATGAACTTCCACTGCCACCTCCACCACCACAGGAATAAAAAAAAGAAGTTACAAAAAGGACGAATAATATTTTAAGTAAATTATCTCTTAACTGCAAAGTATCCACCACCATCACCGCCTGAGCTTGACGTCAATTCATAAACTCCACCGATTTCATTGTATGATGGACCTAAAAAATAACCGTAGATTTTATTATTAAAAGACGATGTATCAAATCCAGAATATTCTAAATTTCCCACAAAATAAGCTAAAGTTTCGCTAGCTTCATTTTGATAATCTGTATCAGCTATAATGTTTGCGGCATTCATCGTCACATTCGGAAACGTTAAACTTGCTCCTTCTTGATTCGTGCCGTCAACATTTGTAAACGCGCCCGTAATTTGTTTTGTTGCCCAATTAGCTGTAAAAGAAGCATCGCCTTCCATCAAGTACATTGAGTCTGTAGTTCCTCCTGATCCCGCAAAGAAAGCTTCGGTTCCGCCGGTATATGTTGCAGATCCACTGCTTGGTAAATTTGTATATCCAGTAAAATAACTACCAGCCATTGCTAAGTTTAAATATCCAGTAGTAACTGGGTCATTATTCAAATTATCCCAATAAACAAAATATGTATAAGTATAGTTTGAAGGAACCAAAATTTCAATTTCCTCGTATCTGGAATTTGCTGTACTATAATTTCTGTAGACGTAATTAGTACCTCCTATTGTATGATCTGAGCTTATTGTCGTTGTTGATTTAATATCTGAAGCTGCAAATACATAAGAAGAAAAATCTGGTCCCGAACCTTCAAAGTCCATCGTAATTGCATCAGTTGATGCGTTAACTGTAAACTCTGCACCACCTGCAAAGCAGGAGTCAACAGTTGGCATGCAAAGTTTACCCGCCTGTGTCCCAACAGATGACGTAGTAATGTTAACAGTAACTGTGGTAGCTGCTGTAGTTCCCGTTGTTGTCCAATCGTATGCTGTTGCCGTTGATGAAGTGCTTGATGTTCCTCCACCACCGCCTCCGCATGCGGCCAAGAATATAAAAAAGACAAATGCAGCTATTATTTTCATTGCATAAACAGATCACTCATTTTTGCAAAAGTAAATATCATTTATTGGTAGCTTAAATTACGGATAATTTATTGCTATTGATTCACTAGAAATCTGAGGTAATTCCCTTTTTCTCCCAATCACCAAAGCGAGTTGGCTCAGGACCATCTGCGCCACCAATTTCTTTTTTCTTTTTAGGTAGTTTGGTGTCAGTTGTCTTGTCTTCTTTGTTCTCGACAGCCTCTGTTTTTTTATTGTTCATATATATAATGTAATCTCTATTTATCGCTAATCAAAGTATGAAAACAGTGGGAAACAACAGACCTTTCTGTTATACAGAGAAATAATGCTTCACAATAATGTCGGTTAAAATATCACCTTCTATACTAGCATCAGACTTTTCATCATTAGGAGATGAAGTTGAAAATATCACTCAAGCTGGGGCTGACTACATACATGTAGATGTGATGGATGGACACTTTGTTCCCAATCTCACAATAGGTCCAGATGTTGTAAAATCTATAAGAGATAAATCTTCATTACCGTTTGATGTTCATTTGATGATCGATCCTGTACAGCCTTATATTGAGAAGTTTGTTGAAGCTGGAGCAGATATTGTTTCAGTTCACCCAGAGGCAAAAGATGATACAGACGCATGTTTGAATAAAATTAAATCACTAAATGTAAAAGCTGGGCTTGCAATCAACCCAGATACTAAATGGGAAGTGGTAAAACCTTTTATGGATAAACTTGATCTCATTTTAGTCATGAGTGTCCATCCAGGTTTTGGTGGTCAGAAATTTATTCCAACAGCTCTTGATAAATTATCAAACCTTAGAGAAGAAATTAATAAATCTGGAAGAGAAATTCATTTAGAAGTTGATGGGGGAATTAATTTTGAAAATGTTCAATCAGTAATTGATGCTGGGGCTGATATGATTGTTGCAGGTACCACAACTTTTAAAGGCGGCCCAAGTGAATATGCAAATAATATTGAAAAACTAAGAGGCCATTAAATTGGATATAAAAATTAAGACCGCATTAATTTCTGTTTCAGATAAATCAGGTTTAGAAAAAGTTGTTCAATCACTCAAAGAACATAATATTAGAATAGTTTCAACGGGTGGTACTGCAAAAGCAATTGCAGACATGGATGTTGATGTGACGGATGTATCTTCTTTAACCAATTTCCCGGAGATGATGGACGGACGAGTTAAAACTTTACACCCAAAAGTGCACGGTGGTTTGCTCTCAAAAAGAGATGACGAAGACCATGTTCAGTCTCAAAAGGAACATGACATAGAAGATATTGACCTAATAATTGTAAATCTTTACCCCTTTGAAGAAACGATAAAATCTGAAAAAAGTGAAGAAATTTGCATAGAAAATATTGATATTGGAGGGCCAGCAATGTTGCGGTCAGCGGCTAAAAATCATCAATTTGTAACAGTAGTAACTGATGTTGGCGATTACGATGATTTCATTAATGAGCTCAATGAAAACAATGGTTCAACAACTTTGAAGTTTAGAAAGGCACTTGCTGCAAAAACATATTCGACTACCGCTTACTACGATTCTTTAATCAGTAATTGGTTTCATGGAAATACAAACGAACCTATTAATAAGTTTTCAACGGCTGCAAAATTATCTTCTACACTTCGCTACGGTGAAAACCCTCATCAGTCAGCAAGTCTCTATAAGTCATCCATGCAGCAATCAGGGATACCACATGCAAAATTACTTCAAGGAAAAGAACTGAGTTATAATAATATTAATGATGCTGACGCAGCTTTACAATTAATTAAAGAATTTGACGAGGACACCCCCAGTGTTGCAATTATTAAACATGCGAACCCTTGTGGTGTTGCTAGTGGGAGTTCACTTTGTGAAGCGTATATGAAAGCATTTTCGTGTGATACGACCAGCGCATTTGGAGGTATCATTGCACTTAACCAAACAATAGATAAAGAGACAGCATCTGAAATTATAAAAATATTTACGGAAGTTATTATCGCACCAGATGTAAGTAATGAAGCTAAAGAAATTTTTAAGTCAAAAAACAATATACGAGTTCTTACTTTATCGTCAGTTCGCAAAAATAATAATTCGCAAAACTATAAAAGTATTGAGGGAGGAATTCTAGTTCAATCAAATGATGAGGCAATTACAACTAAATCTGATCTCAAAGTAGTTACAGAAAAAAAACCGAGTGACGCAGAAATCGAGGATATGTTATTTGCATTTAAAGTTTGTAAACATGTAAAATCAAATGCAATAATTTATGTCAAAAATAAAAAAACAATTGGTATTGGCGCAGGACAAATGAGCAGAGTTGATAGTGCTAAAATTGCCTCTCAAAAAAATAGTGAAATGGAAAAATCTGATGAAAACTCTCTCCAAAATTCAGTAGTTGCATCGGATGCATTCTTTCCATTTGCAGATGGCTTGCTAGTAACAATTTCATCTGGAGCTAAAGCGGTTATACAACCAGGCGGCTCGATGAAAGATGATGAAGTTATAAAAGCGGCCAATGATGCTGGAATTTCAATGGTATTTACAGGAACTCGTCATTTCAGACATTAGTTTCCCTCAGCGAACTTGTAAACAAAGGGAAAAATAAAAATATTAAAAGCGCGAAGTTCCATTCAATCATATTTTCATAATTGGAGTTATCAAGAGGTAAAATAAGTAAGTAGCCCGCTACAAAGAGGAAATACAGAGACAAAAGTGTTTTTAGAGAAAACTTTGATTTTATTTTGTTATTAGAAATTGAAAACACTAACAATGTTTGGCTTACAGGCGAGAGTATAAAAAATACGAATATTCCTATCTCTCTCATAAATCTATAAAATTTTCCTTCAAAGCCAAGAGCAAATAGATAAATAATTAAAAAAATACAAGAAGTAACACTAAGAAGCAAAAGTAGATTACTTTTGTGAAAATACTTATTTATTTGGTGCCAGAAAATTATCATTAGTATGACAGATGGGATAATGAATATTTTATATAGGTAAAAAGAAACGCCATATCTACCTACTTTGCTAATTGAAGTGCATCCATCCAAAAGAGGAAAGCACCACTCAACATAACCTCCAAGTGAAGAAAAAAAATAAGAAATAACTACAGTAAGTACAGGTACCAAAAAAATAATTCGTGATAAAGTGTTATTCAAATTTAATTATCTTGATCTTAGTTTTTTTATAATACCATAAATTAGCACAGTAAGTGAAATTCCGATCGCTATCCATTTGATAGATGTAGATGTACTGGAATAAAATATATTTTGACTTGAAAGTGTTGGAAAATTTGAAAGAAGTAAACTTACAAGAATATTTTCTGATATATCAAAAAGCCCAGCCATCAAAGGGAAGATAAACAGAAAAGCATTTTTTTTAAATAATTTGAAGTAAGCGCCAATAAATAGAGACACATATAATAAGGGATATATAGTATCAATAATCAATGCAGAAAAAAAATATAATTGTCTGCCATCTTCACCAATCAAGACAAAGCTTCGTTTTACAATTTCTTCATTATAAGAAAACCTTAAATCCAACATGTTTGCAAAAATATCATGGGGTAATAAAAAAAATATGAGACCACATATATTCAGTAAAATGAATATTATGATTTGGGATTTTTTTTTCGAAATGAAATTTAAATAATCAACAATCATTTTTCCGAGACAAAATACATCCCTAAGATACCAATTAAATTAAATAGAACTATAGAAATCATTGCATATTGAAGACTATCAGTGAAAGCAAGTATTAGTGACATGAGTCCTGGGACAAGCCAAGCCGTTGACTTTCCAGCAAAGGCGTAAAGGCCAAAAAATTCAGTCATCTTTTCTTTTGGGGAAAGCTTAACCATTAATGCTCGTGATGCAGTTTGAGCAGGGCCATAAAAAATTGAAATGCCAATGACAACACAAATATATGTAACTTGACTTACAGAATTAAATATTCCCAAGGTAAATTCTTCTACGCTAGCCGAATATTCATTAACCATAAAAAAATAAAATATTGTATCCTTATCAATTGATAATCCTAAAAGTCCTGAAACTAATAAACCCCAAAGTGATAGATTTATTACATTTTTTGAACCAATTAGATCATTTAAATAGCCTCCATAAATTGAACTTGGTCCTGACAAGATATTTAAAATAATTCCAAGTATTAAGACTTGAGTGAGTGACATCCCAACGACAAGACTTGCGTAAACACCACCAACTACAAATAGAGCATTAAGGGCATCTTGATAAAACATTCTTGTTATTAAGAACGTAAATATGTTTTTATATTTTCTAGCTTCTTTAAAAGTATTAACGAAATTAGTTAGTCCAATCTTTACTGAATTGATAACAGTAACATCTCTTTTTTTAAGATCTGGAGTAAATAAAAATAAAGGAACAATAAATACCGCATACCATATTGCGCATAGCGGTCCTACAATTCTTATATGTTCATATTCATTTGTATTCAAACCGTACAGATTTTCAGTTTCACCTCCAGGCCAAACTAATATTATTAAAAATAAAATTAATGCGATAAGACCAGCGATATAACCAACCCCATAACCCATACCACTTAACCAACCAGAGTTCTCAGGAGTTTCAATAGTTGCTAGAACTGAGTTATTAAAGACTTCAGAAAACCCAACCATTGCTGAAGCAAGTATCAATCCAAACATCACGAGCCAAATACCATCAGGTGCGCCAGGAGGTGAATACCAAAGCAATGCCATACCAAGTACAAACAATGCAGATGTTATTCCCATTAATAGTTTTCTATTACCTTTTATGTCCGTAATGGATCCAAGAACAGGACTTAAAAGAGCAATGGCTAGACCTGAAATCGTCTGCGTGAGGGTTAATTTTTGAGCACCATCATCACCAGTGATAAAAACATCTGTAAAGTAGACAGAGAAAACAAATGTCATGATTAACGTATAGAAAGGCTGATTTGCCCAATCAAACATTGTCCATGAATATCTACCTAGTTTTGAAGCTCTCATAAGATGAGTTTATACAAACTATCTTATGTTGTGTTCTTTTATTTTGGAGCGAGTGAAGGGAGTCGAACCCTCGACCTAAACGTTGGCAACGTTTCGCTCTACCACTGAGCTACACTCGCAATATTGTTTGTTCTAATAGAAAAAGCCTTGTTTTTCAAGATAAGCGGATTATTTCATTTTTATAACAACTATTGTATTATTTTTAATATTATGAAAAACATCAACATTCAGGATCTATCAAGAAAAATCCCCATATTTCCACTAACTGGAGCAGTTCTTTTTCCAGGGACACAATTACCTTTAAACATCTTTGAGCCACGCTATGTTCAAATGATAGATGATGCTCTTGCTAGCCCAGGAAGACTCTTAGGCATGATACAGCCTGCGTCACAAAATCAAGAGGCTGGAAACAAATCTCTAAAAAAAGTTGGATGTGTTGGTCGCATCTCTTCATTTAACGAGGCAGAAGACAGTAGATACTTAATTACATTATCAGGTGTTGTCAGGTTTGAAGTTGATGAAGAATTGGATGTAACCACTCCTTACAGACAAGTTCTTGCCAACTATGATAATTATAAGACTGACACTGAGCGTCAAAATAGTGACAGTATAGACAGGTCAAAACTTCTCGCTTTGGTTAAACGGTATCTAGAACACAGAAAAATATTAGCTGACTGGGAAATAATTAAACAAACTCCAACTGAGCAATTAATAAATTATTCAGGAATATTAGTTCCTTTCACTCCCGAAGAAAAACAACTTCTTCTTGAAGCTAAAACATTGATCACGAGGGGTCACGCACTAGAGGCACTCTATCAATCTTATATCTTCGATCTTTCCGGAGAAAAAAGCGATCAGCTCCATTAAAGAGCTTTATAAAAGTCCTCACCTGTAGCACTTCTAATAAAAAGTTGTTTGAGATTTCTAATCTTTTCAACTAAACCCAAACCTGTTCGGGCTGTATAATTTACAAAGTTGTTATTACTTGAAAATATGTCATCAAGTAAAAATGTACCAAATGAATAGGCTGTGTTGTCCACTTTTCTTTTAATTTCAAACTCTTCCAAAACCATTTGATCATTCAGCTTAAAGCCTAAAGATTTATATTTTTTAATTTGTTTTACAAACACAGCTATATCTTTAATACTTAAATTAAGTCCTTGGCCAGCAATAGGATGTATATTGTGAGCTATATTACCGAGCAATACTGTATTCTTGTATACAAGATTTTTGGCATAGACAAATTGAAGCTTATGTTTTTCATTGCTTGTCATCTTAATTGAAGAAACCTGTTCACTCAGGTGCTTAGTGATAATTTGCAAAAGCTCTTCATTGTCTTTGTGCAATAGTTTTGAATCTCTTTTTATTGACCAAACAATGGAGGCTTCATTATTTGAATAAGGTAATAGAGCTAAAGGTCCATCGGAGGTAAATTTTTGGAATGCACAATTTGCATTTTTAATATCACCCTTAACATTCATAGAGATAGCACTCTTTTCTAAGTCTTTTGCAATAAAATTAATATTGATATGATCAGCAATATTATTTTTTGTTGATGATACTATAAATAAGTCAGAGTCTATTTCTTCTCCGTTATTAAGTTTAAGTTTAATGCCATCTTTTTTATTTTCAACCATGGAAGGATAACTTCCGTGAATAATATTTATATTTCTTAACTGGCCTATCTCTTGATCTAAGTATTTTTCTAAATCTGTATTTTTTACAATTTTTCCAAGATTTTGCTTTTCTCCATCATTAAAATTTATGGACTGAGGTTTGTTTCCTTTCAGGCTGTTTAATTCACAGTGTATAGACTCAATTTCAGGGTATTCCTCAAAAAGCTTTATGTTTGGGAACATGGAAGAGAGATAATTTATCGAACCTCTAGATAAGAACGTGACAAGGTTAGTATTAGATATTTCTTGTTTTTGATCTTTATCTGAAATCAGACAGACTGAAAATCCATTTCTGGCTAACAGGCATGATGTTATTTTAGCGGAAATACCAAACCCAAATATAGTAAATTCATATTTCATTTATTATTTGAATAATTTAGTCAGTTAATTGTTTAAGAAACTATATAATAACAAGATGAATCAAATACTAATAGAATCTCAATATTTTTATTTTATTTGTTGAATAATGAAGCTTTTACCTGACTCTATTAAACTCTTTTTAGTCAATCGACTACTTGAGATAAGTGGTGTTGCGTCAATATTATTAAGTGCATTTATACTTATATCAATTGTAAGTTATTCGAGTTTTGACCCAAGCATTTTTAATTTAAACAACTATGAAGTAAAAAATATTGGTGGATACATTGGAGCAAACGTATCTGAAATACTGATGCAATTATTTGGATACAGCAGCTTTCTCATCTGCATCGTGCTAACCAGCTGGGCATATAAACTTTTTTTTTCTAAAAACTTAGAACTGTTTGCACTTAATTTTTTATTATTACCAATCACGATTTATTTACTTGCTCTTTTTTTTGAAGCTGTAGGCTTACCGATATCAAATGGTTTTATTGCGAACCAATCGCTCATTTTTCTCGATGAAACTAACTTACTGATAAATGTTTATTTAAATTATTTATTTGTAACAATTATTTTTATTTTTTTTCTAACTTCATTTTACTTCACAATGGGCTTAGGTTCAGACGAATGGAGAAAGTTTTTTAAATTTGTATTTCAATTAATCATAGTCTTTATTTCTTTTATAAGAAAATTAGTAAGCATAGTTTATAGAAATATTTTCAAAAGGACCGTTCAAAAAATCTCATCTGAAAATAATTTAAGCAATAAAAACCTTGAACCTAAAATTGATTTCGAGTCATTAAAAAATAAACCAGTTTCAACTTATGGAAATGAGATAGCCAATAAAGAAACTTTGATTCAGCAAGACGAAATAGTCTTCGACGCACAAACATATAAAGCACCAGATATCAATTTTTTAACTAAACCTGAATTAAGTAGAGACAATTCTGTTAATCATGAAGAGCTTAAAATAAACGCTGAAAAACTAAAAAGCGTTTTGACTGATTTTAAAATTGAGGGTGAAATTATTGCAGTTTCACCCGGCCCTATAGTCACTATGTATGAATTACAACCTGCGCCAGGAATTAAGGCCTCCAAAATTATTTCTTTATCGGATGATATAGCAAGAAACATGAGTGCGATGTCAGCTCGTGTCGCAATTATTCCAGGCAAAAATGTAATTGGGATTGAAATACCAAATACAATTAAGAATCCTGTTTATTTAAGTGAGCTTTTTAAAAATGAACAGTTTGTAAACAACGAAAAAAATTTAATTTTAGCACTTGGTAAAGATATAAGTGGTAATGCTAAATTTGCTAATTTAGAAAATATGCCCCACCTTCTTATTGCTGGAACAACAGGTTCTGGAAAGTCTGTGGGAATAAATGTAATGATTACTTCAATCTTATACAAACATTCTCCTGATGATTGCAAATTTATATTAATTGATCCAAAGATGCTTGAATTGTCAGTTTATGAAGGTGTACCTCATCTAATCACTCCAGTTGTAACTGATCCTAAAAAGGCAATTGTTGCTCTTAAATGGGTTGTTAGAGAAATGGAGACTCGATACAAAAATATGTCTTTGTTAGGGGTTAGAAATATTGAAAACTATAATCAGAGAATGGCTGAAGCTATTAAAAAGTCAGAAAAGATAGTGAGATCAATCCCATCTGGAATAAATCCAGAAACTGGACAGCCAACAACTAAACAAATTGAAATCGAAAATAAAAAGATGCCTTTCATTGTGGTTGTTGTTGATGAGATGGCTGACTTAATGATGGTTGCAGGAAAGGAAATTGAGCACGCGATTCAAAGACTATCGCAGATGGCAAGAGCAGCAGGTATCCATTTAATTATGGCCACTCAAAGACCAAGTGTCGATGTGATCACAGGAACAATTAAAGCTAATTTTCCTAGCAGGATTAGTTTTCAAGTAAGCTCGAAGTTCGACAGTCGTACCATTCTAGGTGATGAAGGAGCTGAGAGACTGTTGGGCAAAGGTGATATGTTAATGATGACTGCTGGTGGAATGACATCAAGAATACACGGTCCATTTATTTCAGATCAAGAGATCGAAAATATTGTTAGTGCACTTCGAAAACAAGGTAATCCTGAGTATGATGAAGAAATATTAAAAGAAGAAGAAATTGAAAATGATCTCGGCATAGTCTCAGAAGGTGATCACGATAGCTTGCTGCAAGACTCTCTGGATATTATAAAAAAAGAAGGTAAAGCATCTACAAGCCTGTTACAAAGAAAACTACAAATTGGATATAATCGTGCTGCAAGAATTATGGATCAACTTGAAGAAAGTGGATATATAAGTGCTGCAAATCATGTGGGTAAAAGGGAAGTCAATTTTGATAAGTTTAATTCCTCATGAAGCCATTAATTTTATCGATCTTCCTATTTTTTTTTGTTGTCAAGAATTCTTCATCTGATCCAATTGTTTCAGCAATAGAAGATAATTGGAATCAAATAAAGTCAATGTCTGGTCAATTTGAACAAATTGATCAAGAAGGAAATATTTTTGGTGGGCAATTTTTTTTCTTAAAGCCTTTTCAATCAAAGTTCATATATGAAGGTAGAGAGGAAGACATAATCACTAATCAAAGCTTGATGGTAGTGGTGGATAAAGAAGGGCGTCAAATAGATAGCTTCCATATCGGCAACAGCATTTTAAAAAAACTTTTATCGGAAGATATCTTAATAGAGAATAAATTCGATATCATATCTTTGAAAGATGATAATAATTTTTATCATTTGATGCTTAAGGTAAAAGATGACAAATCTGATAATCAAATCAAATTTGTATTTGATCGACAATCCTTAGATCTAAAAAAATGGGAAATTTATGATGAATTTGAGAATAAAACGGTTTTTAAGTTTACAAAAATAAAAAAAAATATATTTATAAGCAAGAATTTATTCGTGGTTAAATATAATTAAACCACAGGCAGGTTTTATAAAATATTTCAATAGCAATGACGGTTAGTTCAAACAGTGAACTTAAGCAATGGCTTGAGTCAAACAAAATCTCTGAAGTGGAATGTATTTTTCCTGATATGGCTGGATCATCAAAAGGAAAAATTCTTCCTGTTCAAAGATTTTTAAAATCTATTGAGGATCAAAGTCTCAAACTAGCTGACTCAGTTTTTGGTCAAACAGTTTCTGGTAAATGGGTGTATGAGAGTGAAGTAATAGATTATGTTGAAGAAGATTTATTCATGTCTCCTGACTTATCAACTCTTAGAAAAATTCCATGGAATAAGGAACCAACAGCACAAATTATTTGTGATCTTAAATATGGAACTGGTGAGGCATCAGAGATTGCACCACGCCAGGTTTTAATTAATGTTATTGAATTATTAAAAGAGGAAACTTTAAAAGCAATTGTTGCACCTGAATTAGAATTTTATTTATGTGAACAAAATCTTGATCCTGACTTACCTCTAAAAACACCGGTTGGAAAGTCTGGTCGAAGAGAAACTGGAAGCCGTGTCTTTGGAATAGATGCCGTCAATGAGTTTGATGCATTAACGGATGATATTTACGATTATTGTGAACTAATGGAGATCGGGGTGGATACACTTGTGCATGAGTCTGGTCCTTCTCAAATTGAAATAAATCTAAATCATGGTGACCCATTGGCGCTTGCAGACCAAGCATTCATGTTTAAAAGAGCAGTAAGGCAAGTGGCATTAAAGCACGGAATACATGCAACGTTTATGTCAAAGCCGTATCAAGGTCAGCCTGGAAGTTCAATGCACATTCACCAAAATCTGGTTTCAACTAAGACAAATAAAAACCTTTTTAGTTATAAAGATGGAAATAATTCCAAAGAATTTTTACATTATATAGGGGGTCTTCAGACATATTTACCAGATGCAATGCTCTTGTTTGCACCATATGTGAATTCATACAGACGATTTGTCATTGATGCCTCAGCTCCGATTAATACCCACTGGGGTATCGAAAATAGAACTGTTGCCTTTAGAGTTCCAACGTCATCACCTGAGTCAAGAAGAATAGAAAACAGAATACCTGGTGCAGACACAAATCCATATCTTGCTATTGCCGCATCTCTCGCTTGCGGTTATCTGGGTTTGAGAGAAAAATTAGAACCTGAAAAGCCAATCGCCGGTGACGCGTTTGAGAGAAGGCACAATATACCCAAATACCTACCTGATGCTCTAAAAAGATTAAAAGTGAGTAATGAGTTGTCTGAAACTTTAGGAAAAGAATTTGTAACACTTTTTACTGAGATTAAACAGACTGAGCATGATGCATATCAAAATGTTATAAGTGCCTGGGAAAGAGAGCATTTATTACTTAATGTTTAACTTATAATATTTTTTTATTCAAAAAATATCCTTTGTTATCCAAAAAAATGATTAAATTCTTCAGCTTAAGTTTTTTTTCAATCTTCTTTCTTAGTGAATAAATATGTGTTTCTAACGTGTGCGTATCAATATCTTCATTATAACTCCATACTTTTTTTAAAAGATTTTTTTTTGAAATTTGGGTGTTGCTGTTATCTAACAGACACATAAAAATTTGTGACTCTTTTTCAGTAAATCTTATATTCAAATTATCATTGTACAGTGTTCTCATGCCTGAATCATAAGTAAATTCTTTGAATTTCAATTTTTTAGAATTTTGCGTTTCAATTTGATCTAGACTTGTAGAAACTCTTTGAAACACATCTTGTATTCTTAAAGGTATATCCAATAATATAATTTCATTATTAAATTTTGTTTTTTTTAAATTAGAATCATGTGATTTAATTACAAAAATTAAACCAAATGCTAAAATTAATGATTCTTGATTTATGAGGAATTCGTCATCCGTAATTAAGATTTTCTTGTCATAATTCTGCAAAGCTTCTTCATTTATGATCTGAAATTTATAATTTCCAAAGTTGTTATAATATTCGATAATTTCCTCAAACAATATATGTAATTTTTCATTACCAAAAGTTATTGGGATTGTTTTTTTTTCCATTATATAGATAACTATAATATAAATTATGAATTTATTGGTACAAAATAATTATCTTCACTCTGATCTGGGTCAGTGTTCTTGTGCGATAGGGAGAGATGGCCTAACAAAAAATAAAATTGAAGGTGATCATAAAACTCCAATTGGTGAGTTTAAATTTAAAAAAGTTTTCTATCGGGCTGATAAATTAGGAGAAATGGTTTTTAATTTACCTTCGCAAGTTATAGATAAAGACTATGGATGGTGTGACGACCCTGAACATAAACAGTATAATCAATTGATTACCTTTCCTTTTAGTGCAAGTGCTGAGAAACTATACCGAGAAGACAATCTCTATGATTTATTGTTTGTTATTAATTATAACACTGACCCTGTTGTTCCTGGAAATGGTAGTGCAATTTTTTTACATATCAGTAAGCCAAATTTTGATGGCACAGAGGGTTGCATCGCAATTGAGAAAAAAAACATTATTGAATTGTCAAAAATAATCGACTTAGAAACTAAGTTAATAATAAAAAGCTAATTCCGCTCACCAAAAATTTGAGTGCCAATTCTTATATGAGTAGCGCCACATTCCAGAGCAATTTGATAGTCTCCTGACATGCCCATACTCAAACAATCGAGGTTAAACTTTTTTGCCAAATCTCTTAATTTTATAAAATGTTTTCGGGAATCTTCATTGATGGGAGGCAGGCACATTAGACCAATGATATTTAAATTATAGTTTGATATACAATCAGAAATGAATTCTTCGGCTTCATGAAATAAAACTCCTGATTTCTGAGGTTCGTTACCCGTATTGATCTGTATAAAATATTTCCTCCTTATACTTTTAGCGGTCTCAAGTTCCGAAAATAATTTAACTAATTTCATTCTATCAATGGAATGAATGACCTCACAATTTTCGTGAATTGACTCTACTTTTCTACTTTGGATGCTTCCAATAAAATGGAGTTCAATATTTGAATTCAATTTAATTAATTCAGGCCATTTTTTTTCAATTTCTTGAATTTGATTTTCTCCAAACAATAAGTGGCCTTCGTCAATTACACTTTGTATATCAGGAATGGACTTTTTTTTGCTGACAGCAATTAACTCAATATCTTCTGACCTTCTGCCAGCAATCTGCAATGAATTTTCTAATTTATTTAAAAAATTTTTATAAGTGCTCATAAAAAAAATGCCCTACAAATTAATGTAGGGCATTTTAAATCAAAAACTAATAATCAGATAATTAGAATCCAATTACGTAGTTTAACTTCCACACATCTGTGTCATTAGCTGTGCCGTCTGCATCAGTTTCGATGTAATCAACACCGAGTGACATTGCACCAAGACCTTTGTTTACAGATACTCTCATGTAGTCAGTGTCTGTAGTTGAATCATAGGATGCAAATTGAACACCAACATCCATTCCAGCAACAGATGTACCTACACCCATTGAAGTTTCATCTCCATTTTCGTCAGAGTCATAAAGTGCATAGCCTAAGTTAAGACCAGCAATTGAATAACCAACAGTTACGAAACTTGGATCTTTGTCAGTTCCACTTTTAACATCAATTTGAGATACACCAGCCGCGATTGATGCGCCCATGATTGAAGTTTTAGCAGCATAAGACATAGTTGGCTCATTTGTTGCAGACTCCATACCTCTTGAAATTGCAAAAGATACTCCACCCATTGAGTTAGAGTATTTAATTGAATTTCCAGAAGATGCATCACCATCATCATAGATGTTAGTTCCGCCGCCTTTACCACTTATAGCAACGTTGTAGCAATCTAAGATTGAGAAACAGCCTGGGTTTGAATCCATGCCGTCAACAGCAGAGTGTTGAGTCTCACCGAAACCGATAGTACCCATACCTGTGTCGACAGAGATACCGTTCTCATTGGCGCCAGCGTCACTAATAGACATGAAAACACTCAAGCCCATACCGTTATCTAAAGAGTCACTGTATGAAACGTAAATTGAGTTAGTAGAAAAACTTTGAGTCAATCCACCGCCATCTTCGTCCATAAATTTACCAGATGTAAAACCGCTTATTGACATTTCTGCTGAAGCTGCGCCTGCAGCCATCAACGATGCCAAAGCAGTTGATCCGATTATTTTTGATCTATTCATAATAATTCCTTTCATATTAGAGTTGATCATAGTTAAATTTAACTAAGCTTCTTTTATCAAAAATATTCTAATTTTTTAAAGGAATTTTCATTTATATCACATTTTGATGTGCATATGTGATATTTTTGCAACTATGAGATTTTGTTGAAAAATAGAGAAATATGGTTTAATGCAATCTTCTAGATATAATAATATACCAATAATTAAATTTTCGTCTAAATTTCAATAAATTTTATGAAAATAAAGCTAATTTCCATATTTTTACTTATTTTTTTAGTTTCTTGTGCCCAAATTCAAAGCTTACAGGACGAGCCCGAGGAAACTTACAAAACAGAAAAACAAAGAGCTACGGCAGAAAAAATGAAAAAGGAAGATATAAATTTACCGCCAGGATCCACCCTGCTTGATGAAGGCTCGGGCTTTACTCTTCGTGGTGCATTGGGCATAGATCCCGTAGATACATACTTAGAATCAATAACCTTTAATGTTGCATTGGACAAAATTAGTTTTATGCCATTGCTTTCAGTTGACTCTATGTCGGGAGTCATTGTTACCGATTGGTACAGTCTGGATGACGGTCAGAGCAGAATAAAAATTAATATACGTATAGTTGACCAAGAAATGAACAATGAAAGTGTAGTTGTCTCTTTATTCACGCAATCTTTAATTGAAGACCGATGGACCGACCAAGGAATTAATTCAGAACAAAGTTTAAAAATAAAAGAAAGTATTTTATCTTCAGCAAGATCATTAAAAATCGCATCAGAACTCTAAGCCCTTAATGATTTGTTAATGTCCGAAAAATATAATTCAAAAATAATTGAGAAGAAATGGCAAAGCCATTGGAGTGACAACCAATTATTTGAAAGCAAAATAATAGAAGGTAAAAAAAAATATTATATTCTTGAAATGTTTCCATACCCGTCAGGGAAAATTCATATGGGACACGTTCGTAACTATACATTGGGTGATGTGATCGCGAGATACAAGAGAGCACAAGGATTTAATGTCATGCATCCTATGGGGTGGGATGCTTTCGGACTTCCTGCTGAGAACGCTGCGATTGAAAACAAAACATCACCAAAAGCATGGACTTACGAAAATATAGAAACAATGAAAAAACAACTTAAGCAAATGGGGCTATCAATTGATTGGTCTCGAGAGGTTGCTACATGTGACAAGCTTTACTATCAAAATCAACAAAAATTATTTTTAAAATTTTACCGAAAAAATTTAATTTATAAAAAAGAATCACTTGTTAATTGGGACCCTATAGAAAATACAGTGCTTGCGAATGAACAAGTCATTGATGGCAAGGGTTGGCGGTCTGGTGCAGAAGTTGAGCAAAAAAAACTTTCACAATGGTTTTTTAAAATTACAGACTATGCAGATGATCTTCTTAAAGCATTGGATAAAATGTCAGGTTGGCCAGAAAAAGTAAGAACAATGCAAAAGAATTGGATTGGTAAATCCTTTGGCTGCGAAATTGATTTTGAGATATCAACTAAATTAAATGAATTCAATGAGGAAAAATTAAGAATTTTTACAACACGACCTGATACAATTTTCGGAGCAACTTTTTGTGCATTATCACCTTTTCACCCGTTGGTGGACAAATTAATTAAAACAAACCAGTCCCTTAATGATCAAGTTAATGAGTTAAGATCACAAAAAATCAGCGAGGAGTCAATCGCGCGAAATGAAAAAGTGGGTATTCAGACAGAGTTGTTTATAAAACATCCTTTCATTGAAAATAAACTACTACCTGTTTTTATAGCTAACTTCATTTTAATGGATTACGGATCAGGTGCAATTTATGGTTGTCCCGCACACGACCAAAGGGATTTAGATTTTGCAAACAAATATAATTTAGAAGTAATTCAAGTAATTGACTCAGCTGAAAATTCTGAGTTTGATTTTAAGAATGCTTACACTGGAAATGGTAAACTCATAAATTCTCAGTTTTTAAATGATCTCTCTGTTGAAGAAGCCAAAGAGCAGATTATAAAAAAAATAGAAAAATTAAATATAGGAAAAAAAACTACAAACTACAGACTCAGAGATTGGGGCGTATCCAGACAAAGATATTGGGGTTGCCCGATCCCCATAATGTATAGAGAAGACGGTGAAGTCATTGAAGTTCCTGAAAGTGAATTGCCATTAAAATTACCTGATGATATTGACTTAAGTATTCCAGGCAATCCTCTTGATAATCATCCAACATGGAAACATACAAAATGCCCAAAGACGGGAATGAAAGCTGTAAGGGAAACAGATACGCTTGATACTTTTGTGGATTCAGCATGGTACTTTTTAAGATTCTGTTCACCGCTTGAAACCCACGAGCCTTACAATATAAAAGAAGTTAATTACTGGATGCCAGTTGATCAATATGTTGGAGGAGTCGAACATGCTATTTTACATTTATTATATTCAAGGTTCTTTACGAAAGCTTTAAACATCCAGGGGATTGATGAACCTTTTGAAAGTTTATTTACTCAAGGCATGGTTTGTCATAATACTTTCCAAAATGAGTCGAGAGCATGGGTTTACCCAGATGATGTCGAAAAAAAAGACTCTAATTATTTTCAAATATCCACTGGCGAAAAGGTCACAATGGGAGAAATTGAATCAATGTCTAAATCAAAAAAAAATGTGATTGACCCAGAATCAATTATTGATACTTACGGAGCTGACTCAGCCAGGTGGTTTATGTTATCAGACAGTCCACCTGAGAAAGACATCAATTGGACGGATTCAGGTATCCATGGGGCGTGGAAAATATGCCAAAAAATTTGGACACTGGTTAAAAAAAATCAGAAATTTCTTGAAAGAAATGATGAAACTGCTGCTCCAAATTATGAAGGAGGAAATTTAATTTTTATTAAAACTATTCACCAAAATCTTCATGCCATAACCCAAAGTATTGAAAAGTTTCAGATGAATGTTTCTATAGCCAGAGTTTTTGAAATAGTTAATGCAATGTCTAAATTTGAAATAAATGATGAAAAAGACAAAATGGCTTTCACAGAAGCACTGTATATATTAATTAGAGTAATAGAGCCGATGGTACCACATTTAGCTGAAGAATGTTGGTCACTCACAGGCAATACTAGTTCCATTACCAATGAACCTTGGCCAAAAGTAAATGAAAAATATTTAGAAAATAAAGAAGTGACTGTTGTTATACAGATCAATGGTAAAAGAAGAGGAGAGGTTGTTGTCTTAAAAGACTCCTCTGAAAATGAAGTAAAAAAAGAAATGCAAAATATTAAAAATATAAAAGATGCACTATCAGAAAAAACTATAATAAAATCAATCTATGTTCCAAATAAAATACTTAATATTGTTGTTTAAACATGAACAGGCACGAACGTAGAAAACAGAAAAAAAGCGGCAAGCTAAATCAAACTGTCAACCCAGTTTTACTTCAAGGCATCAGGCTGCACACAAATAAAAATTATAAAGAAGCCGAAGTGTTATATAATAGAGTGTTATTGAGTGAACCTACAAATTACGAAGCTTTAAGACATCTTGGCATTCTTTTCCAGGATTTAAAAGAAAATGAAAAAGCTTACAATTATTTTATGGAAGCACTGAAGGTCAATCCAAAAGGTTTTCAAGCTATGGGCAACTTAGGAACGATACATATGTTAAACAAAAATTACGAATTAGCGCATAAGTGTTTAATGAATTCTTTTAAAATTAATTCTAATTACGTGCCAACAATAAATAATTTAGCGGCCTACTATCATAAAGTTCATGATCCAAAAAATGCGCTTCATTATGCAAAGTTATCACTTACTATTCAGCCAAATAATCCGCTTGCACTCGTTCAGTATGCAAAAGCTTTAATTATTAGTGGTGAGCTAGAAGAAGCAATTGGTTTACTTGAAAAATTAACAGAGAATTATCCAGAAAATGACGACATTAGATATGACCTTTCTGCAGCGTATAGAGAAATAGGCGAATTTAAGAAAGCAAACAAATTATCTACTGAATTATTCAAAAAAAATTATCAAAATGTTTCTTATTTTATCGGATACACAAAAGACAATAAGAATAAGTTAACCGAGAAACATATTAAGTATTATAGTGAAAAGCTAGAAAGTGAAGACCTTGGTATTGAAGATAAGATATTGATAAACTACTCTTTTTTTGAGTATTTTAAAAATCAAAAAGATTATCAAAGGGCAGGTTCGTATTTAAAAAAGAGTAACGATGCACAATACTCCGTTAAAGAATTTGATCTAAGGCACGAAAAGCAATTTTTTGAAAAATTAAAGATGATTTTTTCAAAGAAATTAGATTTTATATGTGAAGAGAGGGTGAAAAAGCAAATACCTGTTTTCATATGTGGTATGCCAAGGTCAGGCACTACTTTGTGTGAACAGATTCTCTCTTCTCATTCTCAAGTTACCGGTGCTGGAGAGCTAGATTTTTTAACAGAGGTAACTAGTACACGCCTAATCCAACCAACTAACGAACAAATAAAAAAATTTGAAATATTTCTAAAGTCAAAAAATAGTTTGAAGTCAGCCCGTAATAAGTATCTTGAGAAATTAGCGCGACGTGACAAGAAGAATTCTTTATATATCTGTGATAAAATGCCCCATAATTTTTTATTCATTGGATTAATAAAACTTATTTTACCTGAGTCAAAAATTATTTACTGTAAAAGAGATCCAATGGATAATTGTTTTTCACTTTATTCGCACAAATTTATAGATGTCTCGCACCAATACTCATACAATCAAAAAATGTTGGTAGGATATTATAAACTTCACCAGGACATTATGGAATTTTGGCTTAAAAATTATACCGATGACATTTTCGTTTTGGATAACGAAGAATTGGTTAATAATCAGGAAACAATATCAAAAAAATTGATTGATTTTTGTGATCTAATTTGGGAAGAACAATGTCTGGAATTTCACAAAAATAAGAGACAAGTTAGAACTGCTAGCATAGAACAGGTAAGAAAACCTATTAATAATAAATCTATTGGCGCGTGGAAAAAATATGAAAGCTATTTGTCAGAAATGTTATCGGAATTGAGATCATGAGTAAACTGTTAGCGACTTTAGCAATATTTTTAATATTCTTTGGTTGTGGTTTTAAACCAATTTATAAAATTACAAGTGATGATGTTGACCTAGACGGTTACTCTGTTGAGGTTGCTAACCAAGTTTCAAGAGAAATTATTGAGGAGGTTAATAGCACTATCGTTCAAGGTGAAAATCAAAAGTTCAAAGCAATTCTTAAAATATATGAAGATTTAACCCCATTAATTGTAAATACGAATGGAACAGTAGCGAAATATAGAATTGAAATAGAAATAGCATACGAACTAATAGAAATAGACGTCGATGAAACCATTTCTACTGGCACTACGCGGGGTTTTGCACAGTACGATGTTACCGAATCAGAAATCATCAATGAAGACACTAGAAAACGTATGAGCAAAATTGCAACTAAAAATGCTATCCAAATAATGGCATCTAGAATCCAAAGCATTATTTCAAAATAGATGATCGTCAAGGAACATCAGTTAGAAAAAATTGTCAAAGACACCGAAAAATTTTTAAATATTTTAATATATGGCCCAAATGAGGGGCTTGTTAGAGAACAGATAGAGAAATTAACTAAAGATTATTTATCTAAAGATGATTACGAAGAAATCAGTTTTAGTGGAAGAGATTTAGACGATGATGCAGGATCTCTTGAAGCAATTATTAGATCAGTTTCTATGTTCTTTAAAAACAAAATTGTCATAGCTGACTCAATAAAGGATAAACATTTAAGTATTATTGAAGAAATTACTTTAAAGGCACCCAAACAAACCGTACTCGTTATAAAGGAAGGTAGTTTGAATAAATCCTCAAAGATAAGAAAATTTTTTGAAGAACACAAAACTTGTTATTCACTTGCATGTTACGAAGACGATGGTCGTTCAACGATGAAAAGTATTGATGAATTCGCAAGAAAGAACAGTGTTGAACTAAGCCGTGATATAAAGAATTACCTACTTCAATCATTAAGTAATGACCGTATGATAAACAAACGTGAACTTGAAAAAATTGCACTGTTTTACAAAAACTCTAAATCAACAATTAAGTTAAAGGAAATTAGAATTTTACTCAATGACTCAAGCTCTCAAAACTTAAATAAAATGAATGAATATGTCATGTTTGGGAATACAAATAAAAGTTCCAAAATAGTAAACAAATTACTAACAGAAGGAGCAAGTCCAATTAGCCTTGTAAGAAGTTTATCAAATTACATGTTAAGAATTCAAAAAACGAAAATAGAGATGAAAAAGGGTAACAACTTCGATGTTGCTATAAAAAGTCTTAGACCTCCAGTGTTCTGGAAAGATAAAGATAATTTTGAACGACATTGTCACAAATGGCCATTATCAAGCATTGAAACTAATTTGTTCAAACTTTTGGAAACAGAAGTTTCTTGTAAATTAAATAGCAATTTAGCTTCTTTAAACTGCGAAAAATCAATATTGCTCGTAGCCGATAGTGGACGAAATTACTTCAGAAATTAATTTTTTAATTTTGCAGTTACTAATTCTAATTGATCAAGTGACTTATATTCTATTTTAATCGAACCACCTTTTTTTCCTTTGTGATCAATCGATACACTTAATCCGAGCTTTGCTGTTAAGTTATTTTCTAAATCAATAGTATCTGGATCTTTTAACTTAACTTTCTTAACTCCTGGCTTTCTCTGTTTAGCGAGGTCTTCTGCGGCTCTTACGCTTAAATTTTCACTTACAATTTTTTCTGCTAGTTGTTCTGGAAAAGCACTATTCATAATAGCTCGAGCATGACCTGATGAAATTTTTCCCTCTGAAATCATATCTTGAATTGATTGAGGCAAACTGAGTAATCTAATTATATTTGCAATATGACTTCTGCTTTTACCTACAATTTCTGATAAAGCTTCTTGGGTGTGGCTGTGGTTTTCAATTAATCTTTTATATCCAGCGGCTTCTTCAATGGGTGATAGATCTGAACGTTGAACATTTTCAATGATCGCTATTTCTAAAGCTTCTGTATCGTTTAGTTTTCTGACGACAGCAGGAACTTCATGAAGTTGAGCAATTTGAGCTGCTCGCCATCTCCTCTCACCTGCAATGATTTCATATGTTCCAGACTCTGTTGGTGAAGGTCTAACTAATATGGGTTGTACCAGTCCTTTTGATTTTATTGACTCAGCCAATTCATTAATACTGTTTTTGTCAAATAGTCTTCTTGGTTGCGATGGACTTGGCTTAAGGTTTGCAATTGAAATTTTTGTTTCTTGATTTGAAGTTTCTGTTTGAGTTGAAATTTCTTTTGTGTCACCCATGAGGGATGAGAGACCACGGCCTAAACCTTTTTTTGAAATTGATGAACTCATTAAGCGGCCTCCTGCTCTTTATTTTGTCTTATGATTTCGTCTGCTAATCTTAAATATGCCTGACTACCTGCAGCTTTTTGATCATAGATTAATGCAGGCATTCCAAAAGAAGGTGCTTCTGAAACTCTTACATTACGAGGTATGATTGTTTCATATACTTGCTGACTTAAATGTTTTTTAACATCATCAGCAACTTGTGAGGAAAGTTTGTTTCTTCCATCAAACATTGTTAGTACTATCCCGTCGATTGTTAGATTTTGATTGAGATTTTGTTTTACCCTATCAATTGTTTTTATTAATTGACTAAGTCCTTCTAAAGCAAAAAATTCACATTGAAGTGGGACTATGACAGAGTCAGCTGCGGTCATTGCCATGACAGTGAGAAGACTTAAAGCTGGTGGGCAATCAATAAAAACAAAACTAAAATCATTTAATGAGTTTTGGTCTGTTAAAATTTTTTTAAGTGTAAAAGCTCTATCATTTACTTCAGCAAGTTCAGGTTCAATGCCTGATAGATCCACAGTGGATGGAATAATTTTTAAATTTTCTATTTCAGTATTTTGAATTGCATCAAATAAATTGCTTTGAGATGCAAGAACTTCATAAATTGAATTATTTCTGTTTTGATAATCTATACCTAAGCCTGTACTAGCGTTTCCTTGAGGGTCGAGGTCAATAATTAAAACCTTTTCCCCAATAGCCGCTAAGGCTGTGGATAAGTTTATTGCTGTTGTAGTTTTTCCCACTCCACCTTTCTGATTTGAGATAGCTATTATTTTATTTTTCATTAAGTTATTGATTTTATTATATTTTTTAATTCTAAAATAAAAGAACCCTTTTCTCTTTCATTTTCATGTAATACATGAGTAAATTGCCAATATTTAGTAGCTTGCACAATCTCTTCATCTATATGTACACCTTTATGCAGTAGCAATGTAGTGTTTTTTTTGCATATATTATAACTAATTGATAATAAATGATTTAATTGGCTAACAGCTCTTGCTAAAATGATATCAAATTTTTTATTTTCAATTTTTTCTGCTTTAATGGGAATCACTTCGGTATTTTTAAGATCTAAGTTAACAATACACTTGTTAAGAAATGATACTCTTTTAGGCCTATTTTCACATAGAAAAACCTTATTTTTTGAGCTAAATAACAATGAAACTGGTATACCTGGAAGGCCAGCACCGCTGCCAATATCAATGATATCATTTCCATTGCTTGTTATAAACTGAGCTAATCTTAGAGAATCATAGAAATGTCTTGTCCAGATGAAGTTTTTGTCATTCTTCGATATTAAGTTTTGGTCTTCTGCCAAAATCATTTCCCTGAATTCTGCCAATTTTTCAATTGTTTCACGTGAAACATTTGGCAAGAGCTCTTTTAGAGCATCAGGCGAATCATTCATTGTTTTGATATTAAGCTAATTTTTTTGATTTAGCTTTGGTTTTTATATATGATAAAATAACACTGAGGGCTGCAGGTGTAACACCATCAATTCTTGATGCTTGAGATAAGTTTTTAGGCTTAATTTTTGTTAGTTTTTCAATGATTTCTGTTGATAAACTGGGTATTAATTCGTATCTAAGATTAGTTGGAATTTCAACTTTTTCTTCTTTAGTTAGTGAAATGATCTCACTTTCTTGCTTCTTAAGATAGCCTTTGTAATGAGCCTCTGTTGTTATTTGATCAAGAATTTCACTACTATATTGCTTTAGATTTAAGTTGAAGATCTCATCTATTTTATCAATATCGATGTTAGGATAAGCTAATAAGTCAAAAGCTGACCTTTTTTTACCATCTTGATTAATTTTAATTCCAATCTTTGAAAGTGCATTAGGTGTAACATATTGATTTTTAACAATTTTATATACTTTTTCTAGTTCAATTTTTTTAGCTGAATACTTTTGATATCTATCAGCTTCAACTAACCCTAAATTATACCCAATCTCAGTTAATCTTAGATCTGCATTATCTGCTCTTAATAACAGTCTGTATTCTGCCCTAGAAGTGAACATTCTGTAAGGCTCCGTAACTCCCTTTAGAGTTAAGTCATCTATCATTACCCCAATGTATGAGTCGTTTCTTGAAAAAACATGTTCTTTATTACTAAGGGAGATTGCAGCATTCAAACCTGCTACAAGCCCTTGCGCAGCAGCTTCCTCGTAACCTGTTGTGCCATTTATTTGTCCAGCAAGATAGAGTCCTTTTATTTTTTTAGTTTCCAAGGTTTGATTAAGTTCTTGTGGATCAATAAAATCGTATTCAATTGCATAACCATGCCTTACTATTTTAGCATTCTCTAAACCATTGATTTTACTTATGAATTCGTCCTGTACGTCCGACGGGAGTGAAGTTGAGATGCCATTTGGATATATTAAATCACTATCAAGTCCTTCTGGTTCTAAAAAAATTTGATGCCTCAATTTATCTGCAAATTTAACTACTTTGTCCTCTACTGAAGGGCAATATCTAGGACCTGTCCCACTGATTTGACCTGAGTAAATAGCTGATTTTGTTATATTTTTTTGAATTATATTGTGCACTGCCTCATTTGTATACGTCATGTGGCACGGTAATTGTTCATTATAAGTTTTTGTGGTTAAGAACGAAAAGTAAGAGTGCTCATCGTCAGTCTCCTGTTTTTCAAGTTTAGAAAAGTCTATTGTATTTTTATCCAGTCTTGCAGGTGTCCCAGTTTTTAGGCGTCCAATATTAAATCCAGTTTTATAGAGTGAGTCTGCAAGTCCTATTGAGGGAGAATCGCCGTGTCTTCCGGCTGGAATAGTTTTGTCTCCTAAGTGGATAAGGCCATTCAAAAATGTACCAGTTGTGATAATAACTTTTCTAGTAGATATTTTTTTACCACTTGCACAAATCACACCAGCAATTTGTTTGTTACTATCAAAAATTAGATCTTCTACAGGATCAAACAAGAGTTCTAAATTCTTTGTATTTTCAATCTCTTCCTGCATGTGTTTTTTATAGAGCTTTCTATCTGATTGAGCTCTTGGTCCTCTTACTGCAGGGCCTTTTGTTCTATTGAGTAATCTATATTGAATGCTTGATAAATCGGCGATACGCCCCATTATTCCATCCAGTGCATCAATTTCCCTTACTAAGTGACCTTTGCCAAGACCACCAATAGCAGGATTACAGGACATTTCCCCAATAGTATCAAATTTATGGCTGATTAAGAGGGTTTTTGCACCAATACGCGCAGAAGTAGTTGCGGCTTCGCAGCCAGCATGCCCTCCTCCAACTACAACAACATCATAACTAGTCATGATTAAGTTAATTAAATTAACTTAGACTAATTGCAATCAATTATTTTGTTATTTACCGATGCAAAAATCTTTAAAAATAACTTCTAAATATTCTTCAACATCAACATGACCAGTTATTTTTCCGATTTCTTGAATGGCTAATCTTAACTCTTCAACCATAAGTTCAGAATTAACTTTTAAATCTATACTTTTTGCACTGAGTAAACTTTGTATTGAATTTTGAACACCTAGAATGTATCGAGTCTTTGTTGGTATTGTATCGGTGTAAGTTATGAATTTGCTTGATACGTGCTCAGCAATTTTATTGATTAAATTATCAATACCACTTCCATTTGAAACTGAAATATTGATACAGCCTTCTTGTTTGTAATGATTGTGTAAGTCACATTTATTTAAAACGATAAGACGATCCTCATGTAACTCGACATTGTTTGGATCATCAAATAATTCCAAAACTAAATTTGCTTCTTTAATTTTACTTTGAGTTATCTCAATTCCTTTTTTTTCAATCTCGTCTTCAGTATCTCTTAGGCCCGCAGTGTCTGTTAAAATGACTGGAAATCCAGCAATATTTAGCCTTACTTCAATCGCATCTCTGGTCGTGCCCTCCCTATCAGATACAATTGCAACATCACGATTTGCAAGTGAATTTATCAAACTTGATTTACCAACATTTGGAGATCCAATGATAGCAACTTTATAACCGTCTCTTAATATCTCCCCTTGATTACGTTGTTTTAAATGCTCATTCATTTCACCTAAAAGTTTTTCAATTTTTGAATTGATATTGTTAAGAATATTTTCAGGAATATCTTCTTCCGCGAAATCTATATCTGCTTCGAGGTAAGCAACTAACTCTATTAGAGATTTTCTCCATGATAAATATAATTTATTCAGTGAGCCATTCATTTGGGACAATGCTTGATTATGTTGAATTTCAGTTTGCGCATTAATTAGATCACCCATGGCTTCAATTGCTGTAAGATCCATTTTGTTATTCACAAACGCTCTTTTTGAAAATTCACCAGGTTGAGCAAGTCTTAACTGGTCAATGTTAGAAAGTGATTTGAGTAAAAGCTGAACAGTTGTATGACCGCCATGAACATGAAACTCAACAACATCTTCACCTGTGAAACTTTTTGGTTTTGAGAAAAACACAGCGAGACCTTTGTCAATTAATTTTCCACTTTCTGGATCATAAAATTCTGATTTTGTTAAGACGTTTGGATCGAAGTGACTCTTTCTAGAAATTGTTTTAAGAGCGGTGAGCGCTAGATGTCCTGAGACTCTTACAACCGCTAACCCCGCAACACCGCTGGCAGTTGATAGTGCAAAAATTGTCATTTTTTTATTTGGAGATTTTCGGCAATACGGTCGTTGATCAGATGTTCATTAATTACTTGGTCCACTTCTTCTTCTGTTTTACACGAGTACCAAACATTATCTGGATAAACAACAAGTGTAGGACCAAATTCACAATGATCTAAACAACCTGATGCATTTATTCTTATTTTCTTATCGGAGACTAATTCTTTTGTTTTTTTCTTCATATAGGCTCGTAGCACTGTTGAATTTTTAGAAGCACAACAACCTTTTGGGTGACCTTCAGGTCTTTGGTTTGTGCAAAAAAATACATGTCTTTCAAAAAATTTGTTAGTCATAAGGTCAAAAAATTATAATATCTTATATATATGAGCAGCTACGTTTTCAAATCAATCATTGGCAATATTGAGCTTGTCTCAAGTAAAAACAGAATAATTGCAGTTCATAGAACAAGGAAAAAGCCTAACAAAACAGAGGATAAGCTTCTGAAAAGATCTGCGCTTCAAATTAAAATGTATCTTGCACGCAAAAGACGATCACTTAATTTTCCAACAAGGCAAATGGGCACAAAATTTCAAAACCGTGTTTGGAATTATTTACGAAGGATACCTTATGGTAGAACAACTACTTATGGAGACATTGCAAGGAAGTTAAGAACTTCGCCCCGAGCTGTCGGGGGCGCCTTAGGAAAAAATAATCTTATGATGACAGTTCCGTGTCACAGAGTAGTTGGAACTGACGGCAAACTCACAGGATTTACATCAGTGGGTGGATTAAGTACCAAAAGAAATTTACTGAACATTGAACAAAAAACTAAAAAATAATCTTGAAAAGAAAATTAGGGTAATTCCTAATTTTCCAAAAAAAGGTATTCAGTTTCAAGATATAACTTCAATTACAGACAGTAAGCAGCTTTTTACCGAAGTTGTTAATGAAATTTCTAAATATTGTAAAAAAAATAAATTTACTAAAGTAGCTGGTATAGAAGCAAGAGGCTTCATCTTTGGATCAGCTGTTGCCTACAAGCTTGGCTTACCTTTTATTCCAATAAGAAAAAAAGGGAAACTTCCCGGAAAAATAGTCAAACAAAAATACAAGTTAGAGTATGGAATGGATGAAATCCAGGTACACAAACACTCTATGACTTCCAGAGATAAGGTTTTGATTGTCGATGACTTAATTGCAACCGGCGGAACAGCTAACGCGGCCGCAAAGCTAATTTCAAAACTTGGGGTTAAGAAAATTGAATTTTTTATGATAATTGATTTATGGAACCTTAAAGGCTCAAAAAAGATTTCCAAAAGTTATCAGATAAGGTCGTTGATGGAGGCGGAAGGGTAGTTTACTTATTCATAGACTGAAAGAAATCTGCATTATCCTTCGTTTCTTTTAGTTTACCTAGTAAGAACTCGATTGAGTCCATTGTTCCCATTGGGTTCAAAATACGTCTGAGAACATACATTTTTTGAAGCTCGTCTTTGTCAAGCAATATCTCTTCTTTTCGAGTACCGGACTTAGTAATATCAATTGCAGGATATATTCTTTTATCAGCAACTTTTCTATCCAATATAATTTCTGAGTTACCAGTACCTTTAAATTCCTCAAAAATTACCTCATCCATTCTACTACCTGTATCAATCAGAGCAGTTGAAATAATGGTCAGTGATCCACCATCTTCAATGTTTCTTGCTGCACCAAAAAATCTCTTTGGTCTTTGTAGAGCGTTTGCATCAACACCACCCGTTAAGACTTTTCCTGAACTTGGAACAACCGTATTGTAAGCACGACCCAATCGAGTAATAGAGTCCAGAAGAATAACAACATCTTTTTTATGCTCTACTAATCTTTTTGCTTTATTAATAACCATCTCGGCAACCTGTACGTGACGCGATGCGGGCTCATCAAATGTTGAGCTTACAACCTCACCTTTTACAGAGCGTTGCATGTCGGTCACTTCTTCTGGTCTCTCATCAATTAATAGAACCATCAAATAACATTCTGGATGATTATCAGTAATTGAATGTGCAATATTTTGAAGTAATACTGTTTTACCTGTTCTTGGCGGCGAAACAATAAGCGCCCTTTGACCTTTACCAATTGGTGCAACCAAATCAATTACTCTTGAACTTTGATCACTTGCTGGTTTTTCAGTTTCTAATCTGATCTGCTCATCAGGATAAAGAGGTGTCAGATTATCAAAATTTATTTTATTTCTACTTTTTTCAGTTGCTTCGTAGTTGATTGTATCAATTTTTAATAATGCAAAATAACGTTCACCATCCTTTGGTGCTCTAATTGGACCTTCAACAGTGTCTCCTGATCTTAATCCAAATCTTTTGATTTGACTTGGACTTACATAAATATCATCAGGACCCGGAAGATAATTGGCCTCCATTGATCTTAAAAAACCAAACCCATCCTGTAAAACTTCTAAAACTCCTTCGCCGTCAATATCTTTGCTGTCACTCGCAAGAGTTTTCAATATTTCAAACAGCATGTCCTGTGTACGCATTGAACTGGCGTTTTCAACGCCAAGTTCCTCTGCATAAACAAGAAGTTCTTGTGGAGTTTTTTTCTTAAGGTCTCTTAATTTTAAGTTTTTAGCCATTAGTATTAATGATGATGATAATGTGGAAAATAGTTTGGAAGCTGCTTTCTAACTGTAATCGTTAAATATAGCAAGTTTTATATTGGTTTAAAAATAACCAGAAATACGACAATTATCATTAAAACCGTTGGAAATTCATTGATAATTCTAAAAAAACGCTCTGATTTTGGCCTTTTATCCTCTTGAAACTCTCTTGTTAATTTTGATAAATATCCATGAACTCCAGACAAAAGAATCACAAATATGATTTTTAATTGAAGCCATAGTTGAAACAGCGCATCAACGCCCAAATTTGATATCAACGCTAAACCAAACAACCATGAAAATATCATTGCTGGATTCATAATAATTTTAAGTAAACGTAATTCCATTAATTTAAAAGTCTCTGAAGAATCAGACCCCACTTCTTTACTCCAATGATAAACAAATAATCTTGGCAAATATAACAAGCCCGCCATCCAAGCTATCACGCTAATGATGTGTAAACTAAGAAATAAATTATATAAGAAAATTGAATTCATCTTAATTCTTGATCACACTGTTTAAACGTTGCTGGACATATCTTTTGCCTAATATTGCCACTCTCAACTTTCTCTGACTCACTAACTATTTCAGATAAGCTTTCTATAAATGTTTGATCAATATTTAAAGATTCAGATCTATAATAATGCTTACAGCCTAGTTCGCTTGCAAGTTCTTGGTACTCGATATCTAGTTCAACAAGTGTTTCAGAGTGATCCGAGACAAACGCAATTGGAACAATAACCAGCGCCCTATCTTCGCTAATTGCATTTTCAATTTCACTTGGTGTTGTTGGTTCAAGCCATTTAACCGGAGTAACTTTACTTTGGTAAGCCAAAACATGATCTTCATAACCATGAATGCCCTGTATGACCGCTTTTACTGTTTGCTCCACTTGCCACTGATATGGATCACCCTTTTTAATTATTGATACGGGTAAACTGTGAGCGGAAAACAGAACTCTTACTTTTTTATCTTTGATATGGTTTATTTTATCTTGGATCAGTTTTTGATGGGCTTTGATTAATTTTGCGTCATATGGATAACAACAGGTGTATTTTGTTTTTGCATTTAATTTCTGGTTTTGTGCTTCGTTGAACCATGCATCCAGCGAAGATTTTGTTGTTGTGGTGGAGTACTGTGGATACAGGGGCAGTAAAAATATTTTGTCTGGGTTATAGTCTTTGACTTTTGAAACGACCTCAGCTGTCATTGGATGCCAGTATCTCATGCAAACAAATACCTTGTTCTCGATGCCTTTGTTTTTTAACTCTTTCTGAAGGGCCTCAGCTTGGGAGTTGGTAATTTCAAGAATGGGGGATTTGCCGCCTATTTCGGCATAAATTTCAGTGGCCTCTTTAGTGCGACGAGAAGATATAAGCCTTGCCAATAAATACCTGAAGGGGTTTGGAAGTCTGAATATGTTAGGATCATTAAACAGATTAAATAAAAAAGGTTTTACACTTTCTTGTTTATCTGGTCCGCCCAAGTTAAATAAAACGACCGCCGTTTTCATGTTGACCTTATCTGTAAGAGCATTTTCTCAACTTTCTCGATTGGTGTCTCGGGTAAAACCCCATGTCCTAAGTTGAAAATATGTGGTCTTTCTCTAAAAGCAAACAATATTTCTTCAATCTTCTGACTAAGATTTTGGGAGTCTTTTAATAGATGTTTAGGATCTAGATTTCCTTGAAAAACAATTTTATCATTTAGCTCATTAATTTTATCTAAAGGAAAATTATAGTCTAAGGTAATACAGTCAAGCTTATCTATATTTGAATATTTTTTATAACATGCAAGATTGGTGTTTCTAGGAAAGCCTATAATAGGAATGTCTTTTATTTTTTTTATACTCTCAATAATTTTTTTTGTAGGTTGAATACACCATTTGTTGAACTGTTCGTCATTCAAATGTTCTGCTGCTGACTCAAATATTTGAAAAGCATCAATCCCACAATCAATTTGCATTTCTGCATGTTGAATAGTCGCACGTGTCATTTGCTCAATTAAATTGTCTATTTGTGAAGTCTTTTTTTCAATGTCTTCGAATTTTAGATTTTGACGTTCATTTTTTTCATATAAACAATAAAACAGTGTCGTCCATACTCCACCAGCGAACCCTATTAAGGGAACATCTGTATTTTCTTTAATTTTTTTTATTCCTTTTGCAAGGGGTAAGGTTTTTTCAAGATTATAACTCATGTTCTCATTGAACTTTATTGCGGGGCCCTGTCCATCAATAAAACTAACGCTTGATCCCGCAGCAAAAGGGGTTATTAAAATATCTGAAAACACAATACAGGCATCCATACCGTATCTGTTTACAGGCTGAAGGGAAACCTCAAGTATTGTCATGGGATCAAGAAACATATCCATAAGGTTTGCAAACTGCTTTCTGATACTTATATATTCAGGTAAATGCCTTCCTGCCTGTCTCATTAACCAAACTGGTGTTGGGTTTGTTTTTTGACCTTTAAGTGTATCTATAAATATACTCATTATATTATATATATAATTGTAGTTGTTTATGTTCCTGTGGAATTGTGTATATATAAAAAGTCGCTTTTTGCCCACAATTCGATACACAGAACAATCGCTTTGGATTATATGCTTTTTAACCTTATACACCGACGTGGAAGAAAACAGCAATATCTCTAACAAGTGAACAAAGTTTGCAAAAACTCTCAATAAAGATAGAAAAATAAGTTAAAAATTACAGATGGGCAAAGATAGTAAAAGCACTCACAGGTCATAAGGGGTTTATACAGGTTTATGAACAGGGATATAATTTTGGCATCTAAAAGCGAAACAAGGATTAAATTGTTACGCAACGCTGGCATAAGCTTTGAGACCGTAGCTCATGGTGTAGATGAGGAAGAAGTCAAGATGTCGATGAGTAAAAATACACCCGAAGAGATCGTGGTTAAACTTGCTGAGATGAAGGCCTTGAAACCCTCCATGTCTAATAAAAGTGCATTTGTTATTGGATCAGACCAAGGTTTGGATCTGAAAGGCGAATTGATTAACAAGGCTCGAGATAGAAGTGAAGCAAAAGAACAGTTGATGAAAATGAGCGGATCTACCCACACACTCATAACCACTACAACAGTCGCTCAAGACAATAACATTATTTGGAAGTATGTAGACAGATCTAAAATGCATATGCGAAAGCTAAGTGAGGACCTGATAAAAGAGTATTTAAATAAAGTCGACGATAATATTCTAGGTCTTGTAGGCGTCTATGCAATTGAGGAAGAAGGAATTAAGCTTTTTGAAAATATTGGGAGTGATCTTTTTTCAATACAAGGCATATCATTAATTCAATTAACCCAGTTCCTTTGGGACAACAATCTTCTATTTGAAAACAATGGTAAATAAAAAAACAGCAGTTATTGGAGATCCAATAGATCACAGTCTTTCACCTAAAATTCATAATCACTGGATTGAAAATAAGAAAATTGATGTGGGCCTCTACCAAAAAATAAATGTAAAAAAAGAAAACTTTATCAGGGACGTTGACCGTTTAATAGAAGAGGGCTACTACGGTTTAAACGTTACGGTACCCCTTAAAGAGGACGCGTACAAATATTGTGACAACACATCCGATGTTGCAAGAGCTCTCAAAGCAGTTAACACACTCACAGTAAATAAAGATGGTGTTTATGGGGATAACACCGACCCGATTGGTTTTGAAAAATCAATTGCAAACAGAGGTCTTAATAACAAGTTATGTTTGGTGCTTGGAGCTGGCGGATCAGCAAGGGCGGTTGTTTATGCGCTAACACACATGAAGTGTAAGGTTGGTATTTATAATAGAACAAGAGAAAACGCAGAACTGCTTTGCAGCGACCTTGGTGTAGAAGCAACAATCTTAACAGAAACAACACTTAGAGAGTTTGTTGGAACCTCACAATTAGTTGTCAACACCACAAGCTTAGGACAACAAGAGGGTGAAGAAAACAATTTAATAGACTTTGACAATCTAAATTCATCTGCACATGTTTACGATCTTATATATAACCCAAGTAAGACAACTTTTCTAAAACACGCCGAGAAAAGCGGCTGTACGGTTCAAAATGGATTGGAGATGCTAATCCATCAAGCCGCCCAGTCCTTCAATGTCTGGCACGATATAATGCCTGAAATTGATGAGAATTTAATGAGTGTATTGGGGGTTAACTAATGTTGTTGGTTGGTGTAACGGGATCTATTGGGATGGGAAAATCCACAGTTGCTCAAATGTTTAAAGAGCACGGTTACGGCGTTTATAATGCTGACGATACAGTTCATTATATTTACGAAAACGATAAAGAGGTCATAGAAAAAGTAGAGAGACAGTTTCCAGGCTCAACGAAAGATGGTGTAGTCAATCGATTAGTATTAAGAGATATTCTAAATAAAGACCCTGATAAATTTAGAGACCTAGAACAAATTGTTCATCCTGTGACAAGGAAGTACCAAATAATTTACATAAAAAAATTAATTGAAGAAGGAAAGATGGGTTGCGTTTTAGACATTCCATTACTCTTTGAAACTGGAGGAGAAAAATATGTAGATGTTTCTGTGGTGGTGACAGCATCTGAAGCAACACAACAATCCAGAGTGGTATTGGAGAGAAAAGTACCGTTAGAAATTTTTAACGCTATTAAAGATCAGCAAATGCCAGACAGAGACAAATTAAAAAAAGCAGATTACATCATTTCAACCGATAATAATATTGAAGATACCAAATCAGAGGTAAAAGAAGTTGCTGCAAAAATTAAATTGATTAATCCAAAGGCGTGGAATACCTTCTTTAATCAATGAGACAAGTCGTACTTGATACAGAAACCACTGGACTAAGACCTTCAGAAGGTCACAGAGTCATTGAAATTGCCGCAATAGAAATAATTGATTACCTTCCCACTGGCAAAACATATCAACAATATATTAACCCCCAGCGAGATGTTCCTGATTCATCATTTAAAGTGCATGGATTGAGCTACGAATTTTTAAAAGACAAACCTTTGTTCGAGCATATTGTATCAGGGTTCTTAGAATTTTTAGGTGCGGATCCAATTATTGCTCACAATGTGGACTTTGATGTTGGTTTTTTAAATTACGAGCTGAATACTTGTGGCAAAGAATCTCTTACAAATGATAAAATAGACACCGTCTCGATTGCTAGAGAAAAATTTCCTGGCCAGAGTGTTTCACTTGATGCGCTCTGTAAAAGATTTGCAATTGATAACAAGCAGAGAGAAAAACATTCAGCTACAATTGATACCGAGCTCTTAGCCCGTGTTTACATAGAACTAATGGATGCTCGCGAACTAAGCCTGGATCTAAGCTCCAAGTCAGTAACAGCGAATTCTACCTCATCTTTTGACACTGAAAAGATCAAGAATAGAAATTTAGCACCCCGGATTTCTGATCAAGAAAAAAAACTGCATGAAGAATTTATCAAAACATTAGGCGAGCACTCTATTTGGAAAAAAATTAATCAATCTAAAAATAATCAAAAAAGTGAATAACAAAATTAATCATACTTCTAGCGATAACGGCAATTATCAACAAGTGCCTACGCCAGCCGCATCAGTATTGCTTATACGAGATACGAACCAGCGGATAGAGGTGTTTATGATTAAAAGATCTATGAAAACAAATTTTGGAGGTGTATGGGTATTTCCAGGGGGTAAAATTGATAACGAAGATATCTCAAATAATTATTTAAAATACAGCCCTAATCTTGATGACGTCTTAGCATCAGAAAGGCTTGGATTAAAAAAAGATGGCCTCGCATATTGGGCTGCGAGTATAAGAGAGTGCTTTGAGGAAAGTGGAATTCTTCTTGCAAATAAAAAGGGAGTAAATTTAAAAAATACTGTTCTCAATAAGGATGATCTTACAATAATAGATCAATACAAAAGCAAAATATTACAAGGTGAAAATATTTTTTATCAAATGATAGATACTTTAAATCTAGAATTAGCAACAAATGAACTTGCATATATTTCACACTGGGTTACTCCGAAAATAGAGAAAAGAAGATATAGCACTAGATTTTTTATAGCCCGTACGACCGATCAGGTAGCTGTACACGATGGAGTGGAGGGAGTTGAAAGCAAATGGATTAATCCTGAAGAAGCCCTTCAAGAGAGTAAATCTGGAAATTTTCCTATGATTATGCCAACAATAAAAAATCTTGAGATGATTTGTAATTTCACTGATACTGCTGAGCTTCTCTCTACAATGAACAATAAAAATAAAAGTGACATACCTAATGTTGAGCCAGTTTTTGAAATGGTGAACGGTGAACCTAAATTGGTTCGCTATTAATTATTACTTGTTTTCTTTTTATAAAGTTCAGCAAAGTTCACAGGGTCTAACATAAGTGGTGGTAAAGCACCATCAGCATGTAAGTCGTAAATAATTCTTCTTGCAAATGGAAAGAGTTGTCTCGGACATTCTACTAGTAAGTAAGCTTCCTTAACATCGTCAGTAAGATTTTCAATTTCAAATATTCCAACGTACTTTAGGTCTACGATATACAAACTCTGATCCGCGCGTGAAGCATTTACACTCACGTTCAGCTCGACTTCATAAATATTGGTATCTTTTCTATTTTGTGCTTTGACATCAACATTTGCATTAATATTGGGTCGATCGCTACCTGGTTGAAATGATCCTGGTCCGTTAGGATTTTCAAATGATAAGTCTCTAACAAATTGTGTGATAATTTTTGTTTTTACATCCACTATTATTTTTCCTCTTCATCAATATCAATGAATTCACCTTCAATGGTATTTTTATTTTGATTACTTTGCTTACCATATCTAGAAAGAATATAACTTGCTACTAACTTTATGAAAATTATTCTAGTGAATGGTATCAATCCTAGAAAACCTAAAGCATCAGTAAAAAATCCAGGAGTAATTAAAAGAATACCAGAGATAAGGATGACTAGCCCTTCAAACATCGTTTGAACAGGTGTTTCTAAATTTTGCAATTGAAATGTTAACTTTTGAAATGTGCTTATTCCTTGCTGGCGGACAAAAAATACACCCACAATTGCAGTGATGAATATAAGCATTATGGTGTAGAACGATCCAATAATGCTCCCAATTTCAATGAATAAACTAATTTCAATGATTGGGATAAGTATAAAAAGTGCGATAAATAAAAACAAAATAAGTAAGTAATTGTTGAAAGTTTAGTTTAAATACCTAAATAAGGATTCTATAATATTTGATTAAATGAGTGAAGCATTTCAATATATTGATATATTAATCCTAGCAATAATAGCAGGAATAGTTCTTTTGCGCCTTAGAAGTGTTCTTGGAAGGCGAACTGGCCATGAAAAAACAGATAAAACTTCATATAACTATGAAACTCCTCAACAATCTTCAGAAGAAAAAGTTGTAACTATCGAACCAAAAGTTTCTTCAGGTTCAAGAGAAGACGGTTGGTTTGATAAAGATGATTTTTTACGCGGTGCATCAAATGCGTATGAAACGATCGTCACAAATTTTGAAAATGGCAATAAAGATGCCCTTAAGCCTTTGCTATCTAATGAAGTATTAAATAGCTTTACGTCAGTCATAGATGAACGAAATAGTAAAAACGAAACTGTAGAATTTAATTTTATAGGTATAGAAAAATCTGAAATTGTTCACAAAGACCTGAAAAAAAATCCAATGGAAGTAACAGTGAGATTCATTTCAGAAATGATTACATGTATTAAAAACAGTAAAGATGAAGTAATTTCAGGCAGTCTTAATCAGGTACAAAAAATTACAGACGTTTGGACTTTTGAAAAAATAAAAGATAAAAAAACTTCTAATTGGTTATTAACAGCGACCTCTGATTAATTAATCAAATACGTATTTAACTTTTCTTTTATATTATCTGGAATTTTAGAAGACTTCATACTTTCTTGGTTTGTGTTAACCCAAATAATAACTGCTTCATTTATTATTTCATCGGAGCCAGATCTATAAATTTCTTGTGTAAAGGTTATACTCGAATTTCCAAGTTTTTTTATTCCTGTGTAAACTTCGAGCTGATCATTTAATCTTGCAGGACTTTTAAAATTCATTTGCACACCAACCGTGTGAAAATCGTTATTAGTCTTTTTTACATATTCATCCTGATCAAAACAATCTTCGAGCATCTCACTGAGAGAAATGTCAAAATATGTTAAATAATGTGAATTATAAACTATTCTCTGACAATCAACTTCTGAGTAACGAACCTTTATCTTGTTTAAATGAGTTTTTTTTGTTTTCAGTGACATAAAAATTAGAGAATGAACTTTGAAAGATCAGTATCTTTAGATAACTCATTCACATTATCTTTAACGTAGTTTGCATCAATTGTAATTTTTTCTCCACCTTTATCTGCTGCAGAGAAACTTATATCTTCTAACACTCTCTCAAGAATGGTATGCAAACGTCGAGCGCCAATATTTTCAATAGTTGAGTTTATATCCACAGCTAATGTTGCAATTGCATCAATTCCGTCCTCACTAAAGCTGATTTTTACATCTTCAGTACCCATCAGTGCCTCATACTGTTTTATCAGGCTATATTTGGGTTCTGTTAGGATACGTTTAAAGTCCTCTTGTGAAAGTGCTTTGAGATTGACCCTTATTGGTAATCTGCCCTGTAATTCT
The DNA here is from genome assembly GCA_902523455.1 of uncultured Pelagibacteraceae bacterium. GTDB lineage: Bacteria > Pseudomonadota > Alphaproteobacteria > Pelagibacterales > AG-422-B15 > CACNXQ01. Next base: position 112,290 of record CABYZG010000002.1, on the reverse strand, counting down.
GGCAATAGATCAGATGGTTTTGAAAGTTGAAAGGCTCCAGAAGCTATAAAAAGTATGTGATCAGTTTTGATTGTTCCGTGTTTAGTGTTAACTGTTGTTCCCTCAATTAAAGGTAACAAATCTCTTTGAACACCCTCCCTTGAAACATCACCACCAACCCTTTCACTTCTTGCGCAAACTTTGTCTATTTCATCAATAAATACAATTCCATTATCTTCGACTGCTTTTTTTGCCTCATTCACAATGTGATCAGTATCAATTAACTTATCTGACTCTTCATTTACCAAGATCTCATAAGAGTCGGCAACTGTTGTTTTCTTTTTTTTAGTTTTTGGTCCCATAGCTTTACCAAGCATGTCGTTTAGATTTATCATTCCTATACCAGCACCTTGTCCACCTTGAAGGTCAATTGTTGGAAATGATCCTGTATCTTGAACAGCTATTTCAATTTCTTTTTCATTGAGTTCATTATTTCTAAGTTTTTTTCTGAAACTTTCTCTTGTAGCAGGCCCAGAACCTGGTCCAACTAAAGCGTCTAATACACGTTCTTCAGCAGCTAATTGTGCTTTTGCCTTTACTTCTTTTCTCTTTATCTCACGAACCATTGTAATTGCTATTTCAATCAAATCACGAACAATGGATTCTACATCTCTACCTACATACCCAACTTCTGTAAATTTTGTTGCTTCAACTTTTATAAACGGTGCTTGTGCTAATTTTGAGAGCCTTCTTGAAATTTCAGTTTTACCAATTCCAGTAGGACCAATCATTAAAATATTTTTTGGAAGAACCTCTTCTTTCATATCCTCTGGTAATTGTTGACGTCGCCAACGATTCCTTAATGCGATGGCTACAGATTTTTTTGCATCATCTTGGCCAATAATATATCTATCAAGCTCGGAAACAATTTCCCTTGGTGAAAATGCTTGCATTATCTAATACTCAATTTTTTCAAGTGTAACATTGCTATTTGTGAAAACACAAATTTCGCCAGCAATTTTTAGTGACTTTAAAGCAATTTCTTCAGCGGTAAGATCAGTATCAATCAGCGCTTTAGCAGCGGATAGTGCATAATTACCACCGCTACCAATTCCAATAACGGACCCTTCAGGGTCTAACACATCACCCATTCCAGTAATAAGAAGTGATGTAGAGGAGTCTGCAACTGTAAGAAGTGCTTCTAGACGTCTTAAATATTTGTCGGTGCGCCAGTCTTTCGCCAGTTCAACACATGCTCTGGTAAGCTGTTTAGGATGCTTTTCTAACTTTGCTTCCAGTCTTTCAAATAAAGTAAATGCATCTGCAGTTGCGCCGGCAAAACCAGCGATAACACTACCATCACCTATTTTTCTAACCTTTTGGGCAGTGCCTTTAATGACTGTATTTCCAAGACTAACTTGTCCATCTCCCGCGACAACAACCTGATTGCCTTTTCTTACACTAATAATGGTTGTGCCGTGCCATGATTGACTTTGTTGATTTTCCATGTTGAGTGTTATGTGGCTATTTATTTATTAACTTCAAGCCCTGACTTTTCATTAAAAATTACATTTTTTATAGAAAATTCAGTGATTTATTGATAGAAACCGACTGGATTTTGTTATGAGAACAGCAGATTATAAAAGAGACACGAAAGAAACCTCTATCTCTGTCGATATTAATATCGACGGAACAGGTAAGTACGATATCAAGACTGGCATAGGATTTCTTGACCACATGCTTGAACAACTGTCAAAGCACTCACTGATTGATATGAAGATAAAAGCAACAGGAGATACTCACATTGATTATCACCATACAACTGAGGATACTGGCATTGCAATTGGCGAATGTTTATCAAAAGCATTAGGTAATCGACAAGGTATTACGCGTTATGCGCACTCATATATTCCTATGGATGAAACGTTATCAAGAGTTGCTCTTGATCTATCAAATAGACCTTATTTAATTTGGAAAGTAAAATTTAGCGCTCCAAAGATAACATCTTCTCAAGGTGACTTTGATACTGAATTATTTAAAGAATGGTTCCAAGCTTTTGCACAAGCAAGTGGAACAACATTACATGTGGAAAATATTTATGGAGAAAACAATCATCATATAATTGAATCTTGCTTTAAGGCTTTAGCGAGAAGTTTAAGAAATGCTGTTGCGATTAACGAGCGGGAGGGAATGAACATTCCTTCTACCAAAGGACAACTTTAACAATGATTAAAGAAGGCCAAAAACTACCTTCATTCAAACTTAAAAATCAGAAAGATGAAGAAGTTAAATTTCCTACAAAAGAGGACACGGTAATTTATTTTTATCCTAAAGCGGATACTCCAGGTTGTACAAAAGAGTCTTGTGATTTCCAAAGCAATCTTCGAAAGTTAAACAATCTAAAGGTAAGAGTTTATGGCATATCCAAAGATACCGTTCAAAAACAAAATAAATTTGCTGAAAAATACAAATTAAAATTTGATCTTCTTTCTGATGAGAGAGATAAAATCTGTGAAAAATTTGGTGTATGGATTAAAAAAAGTATGTATGGCAGAACTTACAAGGGCATAGATAGATCTACATTTCTTATTATGAAAGGCAAGGTCGTAAAGGTTTGGAGAAAAGTGAAAGTAAATAATCATGTAGAGGAAGTTATTGATACCATTAAACAAATGAATAAATGAAGTTAGTAATTATCAACTACGGTTCAGGAAATTTACATTCAGTACATAAGGCATTTGAAGCCGTAAACAATAACTTAGAAAATCCATATGAAATTATTGTTACAAACACACCATCTGAAATATTAAACGCCGATAAATTAGTTCTTCCTGGAGTTGGAGCTTTTCAAGACTGTAAGAACGCAATTCACAAAATAGGCGGTCTATTTGAAAGTCTTGAACAAGTGGTAATTGAGGAAAAAAAAGCTTTTATGGGCATTTGTGTTGGAATGCAATTACTAGCAGAAAAATCTTTAGAATTTGGTGAATGTGAGGGCTTTGGATGGATACCCGGAGAAGTAATCAAGATCGAGGCTCCAGCTGATTATAAAATTCCACACATGGGATGGAATGAAGTCACTTTTCGCAATCATGAATTATTGAATAATATTTCACAAAATACTGATTTTTATTTTGTGCACAGTTACTACTTTAGAACTCAAAAAAATGAAAATTGTATTGCAACTACAAAATATCCTAATCCAATTACTGCAGCAGTACTGAAGGAAAATATCTTTGGTACACAATTTCATCCAGAAAAAAGTCATAATAACGGAAAACAAATAATTACAAACTTTCTCGAGTGGGAGCCTTCATGATTTTATTTCCAGCAATTGATTTAAAAGACGGTAAATGTGTAAGATTAATACAAGGTGATTTTAAACAATCTACAACTTACAATGAGTCACCGTTAGAACAGGCTAAAATTTTTGAAGACTCTGGAGTGGAATATTTACATTGCGTTGATCTTGATGGTGCGCTTAAGGGCAATTTTGAAAATATTAAATCTATTGAGCAAATAAAAAAAAATACAAATCTTAAGATTCAGTTCGGTGGCGGAGTAAGGAATATAGAAAGAGTTGAAAGACTCATTAATATTGGTGTTAACAATGTTATTATCGGAACATCAGCTTTTGAAAATAAAAGTTTTTTTGAGAAATCAGTTTGCAATTATCCTAATAGAATTTCAATTGCTCTCGACATTAAGCAAAACCAAATTGCTACAAAAGGTTGGAAAGAGGTAAAAGATTTACAAATTTCTGATTTCTTAAAAAGTATAGAAGATCTTAATATCAACTCAATAATAATTACTGACGTTATGAGGGATGGTATGAAGCAAGGAATTAACTTTGAAATGCTAGAAAATGTAATGGTTCAAACAAAAATTGACTGTGTTGCATCAGGCGGGGTATCAAATATCTCGGACCTTATTAACCTAAAGAAAAAAAATTACTCACAAATAAAAGGTGTAATTGTAGGTAAAGCAATTTATGACAAAAATATTGATATTGCTGAGGCATTAAAGATAGTTAAATAGAATGCTAAAAAAAAGAATCATACCCTGTTTAGATGTTGATCGAGGGAGAGTTGTCAAAGGCGTCAATTTTGTTGACTTAATTGATGCTGGTGATCCTGTTGAACAAGCAAAAATCTATAATTCTGAAGGAGCTGATGAACTATGCTTTCTAGATATAACTGCATCAAGTGACGATAGAGAAACCCTCTTTGAAGTTGTAAAAAAAACTGCTGAAAATTGTTTCATACCACTCACTGTAGGTGGAGGTGTCAGGACCATTGATGATATATCTCGTTTGCTTCACCATGGAGCAGATAAAGTCTCTATAAATACAGCTGCAGTTGAAAACATTGACCTGGTTGCAAAAGCGGCAAAGAAATATGGTTCCTCAACAATAGTTATAGCAGTGGATGCAAAAAAAAATGGAGATAAAAGTTGGAATATATTTACCCACGGTGGAAGAAAGCCCACAGATATTGATGCATTAGAATATTGCATTGAAGTAGCTAATTTAGGAGCTGGTGAGATATTATTAACTTCAATGGACAGAGATGGAACAAAAATAGGATTTGACAATGAATTATTGAGTACTGTCTCATCCTCTATTGATATTCCTGTTATTGCTTCAGGTGGCGTTGGAAACCTTGAGCACTTTGTTGAAGGTGTATTAAAGGGGGGAGCTAGCGCTCTATTAGCTGCCTCTATTTTTCATTTCGGAGAATATAGTATTAAAGATGTAAAAACATATCTTGCTGAACAAAATATAGCAGTTAGGATTTAATTATGAAAGGTTATTGGGTAGTAAAAGTTAATGTGTTACATCCGGACAAGCAAAAATTATATGCAGAGTATGCAACTGAGGCAGTCAAAAAATACAATGGTAAATTTTTAGTACGGGGTGGCGAACAAACAACTATGGAAGGTAAAGAGTTTAAAAGAAACGTCATAGTTGAGTATGAGACAATTGAAATAGCTAAACAGGCTTATAACTCAGAAGAATATCAAAATGCAAAAAAAATCTTGGGAGACGAAAAGGATAGAATTTTTGCAATTGTTGAGGGAGTGGAATGAGTAGTAAAAAAGTTGATGTATTAGCTCGGCTCTTTGATACAATTATTTCACATGCTAATGAAGACCCTTCAAAATCTTATACGGCAAAACTTATATCAGAAGGAAAAAGTAAATGTATAGAAAAGTTAAAAGAGGAATTACTTGAAACTGTGGAGGCCGCTGAAGAAGATAATGTAGAGCAAATAATTTATGAATCGGCAGATCTTATTTATCATTTGTTAGTCATGTTGAAAAAATTTGATATTACTCCTGACCAAGTCTATGAAGAGTTAGAAAAAAGAGAGGGTAAAACAGGACTTAGAGATTAATGTCATATGATAAGGAAAATATTTTTGCTAAGATTTTAAGAGGTGAAATCCCTTGTGATAAAATTTATGAGGATGAATATGTCCTGTCATTCAAAGATATTCGTCCGCAAGCACCTTCACATGCCTTAGTAATTCCAAAAGGGGAATACATAGACATAAATGATTTTAGTGCGAATGCCTCTGACGAAGAAATAGTTGGTTTCAACCGGGCTATTTCAAACGTGGCAGATATGTTGGGTATAAGTGAAAAATCTGGAGGAGGAGGATATAGGCTCATTGCAAATGCTGGTAAGGATGCGCATCAAGAAGTACCTCACTTACATTTTCATTTACTCGCGGGAAGACCATTGGGACCAATGGTATTTCCAGAAAAACTTAAATACGAATAATCAATATGACTGAAAAAATCTCAGATGCTGAACTCATCAAGCTGTTTAATAAGAATAAATTATTCGATCTTTTTAATATGACTGTTCTTGAAGTTGATACTACAGCTGGCAATATCAAAGTTGAGTTTGATATAGATAAAAAATATTGCAACCCTGCAGGTGACGTCCAAGGAGGTATTGTAAGTGGAATGGTAGATGATGCAACTGCATTAGCATTTATATTTCAAAATCATTTCAAAAAAAGACCACCAACAATAGAACTGAAAACAAATTATTTGTATCCAACTAAACCAGGAAAAGTTATTGGATATGGACGAGTGGTGAAATCTGGAAAAAATATTGTATTCTTAGAGGGTAGACTGGAGCAAAATAATAGGACTGTTGTTACCTCAACATCAACTTGTGTAAGTGTTGATATGCCTCAGGTAAATTTTAAAAAAATGATTGGAGATAATAATGAAAAATAAACAATGGATTTTAAAAAAATTTCCAGTTGGTGAAATTAGTGAAGGGGACTTAGTTTTGGAGGAAAATGAAGTTTCCAGTCTTTCAGATAGTCAAATATTAATAAGAAACATATATCTCTCTTTGGATCCAGCAAATCGCGGGTGGATGAGTGGACAAAAATCTTATGTTGACGCGATGCAAACTGGAGACACCATGAGAGGTGGCACAATTGGTATAATCGAAGAGAGTAAAAATGAAAAATTTAAAAAAGGTGAAATTGTTAATTGTATGGGCGGATGGCAGCAGTATTGTGTAAGCGATGGAAAAGGTGTCAGGCAAATTCCCCAAGGCACAGGCTTTCCCCTTGACAGTTATATGAGTATCTTAGGAATGACAGGCCTTACAGCTTACTTTGGTTTGCTTGATATAACCGATCCACAGCCTGGCGAAACTCTAGTTGTTTCTGCAGCAGCAGGTGCCGTTGGATCAATTGTATGTCAAATAGGTAAAATTAAAGGTTGTAAAGTAGTAGGGATTGCAGGCTCAGATACAAAATGCAAATGGCTTGTTGATGAACTAGGTATTGATTCTGCGATTAATTATAAATCTGAAAATCTTAGAAAAAAACTCAAAGAAAATTGTCCTGATGGAATAGATATATATTTTGAAAATGTAGGTGGTAGCATTACTGAGGCAGTCTTAACTCGCATGAATATCAATGGAAGAATAAGTCTTTGCGGCCTTATCTCAGGGTATAATGCCGAGTCAATTGTACCAGGTCCGGCATGGGGAAATTTACTTATTAAAAGAATAAAACTAAAAGGCTTTATTGTTTTTGACTATTTCAAAAGATATATGGAGGCATATCAAGATATTACTCAATGGCTTAAAGATGATAAAATTAAATATAAAAATCATATCATTCCAGGAATTGAAAATGCAGGTAGTGCAATAAAAAAATTATTTTCTGGAGAAAATGAGGGTAAGTTAATTATTAAAATATCTGAACCAAATTAACAATTTCATAGTGAAAAAAGTATTGATCTTTAGTATTGGAGAACAAATTGGAGATGGAATCTTAAAACTTGTTTTTATATATCAATTGAGAGCAAGGTTTCCTAATTATCAAATTTATTGGGCAACTGATAAAATTAAAACAGTTTATGACTCAGTATTAAACAAATTTGTAAGAAATTATATTGATGTAATTTGGAGCCAATCAAACCTAAGTCCATATTTCTGGAATAATATTTCTGATAAGTATGAGCTAGAGAATCTTGAGTTCGACATTATTATTGATACCCAAAAAACTTTGTTAAGAACAATTGCTCTAAAAAGAATTAAGACAAAACAATTTGTTTCAGCAACTGCTAATTGGATTTTTTCAGATGTAAAACCAAAAATAGGATATAAAAAAAATACTTTCTATGTTCGTAATATTTTACAAATGTTAGATTTAGTTTCCACCTTTCGAGGTGAAAAAAAATTTAAATTAGAAATACCCGAAAATGTAAAAAGCATGCTTACAAAAATATTCATTAAAGATGAAAGATACATTGGTTTTGCCCCTGGTGCAGGGCAAAAGGAAAAAATATGGAGTCTTAAAAATTATTTAATGGTTGCTGAATATTTTGAAAAAAAAGGTTTAAAACCAGTATTTTTTCTTGGACCTTTAGAAAAAAATTTGAAAAGAGAAATATTAAAATTTAATAGCAAAATCATTTTTCCTGAAGATATTTTAAAAGATGTATCCGGAGTTGAAATTGTTATGGCATCAACTCAATTTTTAAGTTGTGCTATTGGGAATGATAGTGGCACCTCTAATATGCTGGCAACTAATTTATGTCCATTATTAAAGTTATGTGGCCCAACTAATGCACAGAAATTTATTAATAATGATTTTGAGAATATTCATTTTATTTCATCAAATGATTATGGTGGTAAAGAAATGTCTTTAATACCTGTAGAAAGAGTTATTGAAAAGATAAATGAATTATTGGAGCCCAGACCTTCTTCTAATTAGCTGATCTAAGAATCTGTCAGGCAATAACATCGGAAGAGTCCAATACATCATTCTACTTGGTGTAATAGTATACCGTGTTTTTCTATTTGGATTATGTAGCGCATTAAAGATTAATTTTCCAACCTCTTCAGCCGGAAAGGCAATCTTCTTAGCATTTTTCATTCTTTTAGGTATTCCCTTAGCTTCGTTTGCATAATCGGTTTTTTTGAGGCTTTGTAAAAATTTTTTGTCAATTTTATCAAAAATTTCAGTTTTTATTGGACCTGGACCAATAACTACAACATCAACTCCGTATCTTATCAATTCTCTTCTTAAACTATGACTTAAACCTTCTAATCCAAATTTAGATGCAGTATATGCTCCAACACCAGGCATTCCAATTTTTCCAGAAATTGAACTTATATTAAAAATTACACCCTTCTTTGAATTATTATTTTTTTCCGCTCCACATAATGGCGCAAAATACTTTATGACTCTAAATGCACCATTTAAATTAATATCAATTTGTTTTTCAAAATCCTTCACTTTTTGATGCAATAGAGGGCCAGATATTGCTACACCTGCGTTATTAACTAAAGCAAGAAGATTTGAACTCTTAAGATCTTTTTTCAAAAATGTGACAGCCTTTTTTAGCTGAGCTTCTTTTGTTACATCAAATATTAGAGGTGTAAAATTATCTTTATAAATTTTTCTTAATCTATTTGCATCTTTTGAATTACGAATACTTCCATAAACGTGAAAACCGTTTTTCACAAAATAACTAAGTGTTCCTAGACCAATACCAGTAGAGACACCTGTTATCATAATAGATTTTTTGCTCATAACCTTGCTCCGTAGATTTGTATTATTTTAGAGGCGAATGTTACACCTTCATTCCCACACTGTTCTAAATTTTCACCATTTATGTATCCAAGTAAGAAGCCTGCAGCAAATAGATCTCCTGCTCCAGTAGTATCGACCAAATTTTCAATTTGCTGAGCTTTTATTTGTATAAGCTGATCTTTATTAGCAATCATAGCACCTTTTTCACCAAGTGTGATAGCAAATATTTTATCATGCTGATTTATAATTTCGAGACAATCATTAAGACTATCCTTTTGATAAAGCGATTTAATTTCTTCTTCATTTGCAAAAATTATATCAGCTTCATTATTAACTAGATTTAAAAAACTTTCTCTAAATCGTTCAACGCAAAAAACATCAGACACACTAAATGCAACTAACCTGTTTGCCTCTTTAGAAATTTTTATTGCTTTTTTAATTGCTTCTTGTGCATCATCAAGATCCCAAAGGTATCCCTCAAGATAAGTAATTTTTGACTGCGCTATAACATCCTCATTGATATCATTTGATTTTAGTTTTTGAGAAATTCCTAAATATGTACTCATTGTTCGTTGTGCATCTGGCGTTACCATTACTAGACATCTTCCAGTTTCACTTTCATCTGATCGGGCTTTATTTGCAAAAACAACTTTTTCTTTTTCAAGACCTCGAATGAATGAATTTCCAACTTCGTCTTTACCTACTTTGCCGATGAAAGCAGTTTTGATATTATTTTGAGCTAATGCAACGATTGAGTTTGCGACTGATCCTCCAGAGACATTAGCTTTTATCTCAATTTTGTTTGATAGGGATTTGATAGTATCTAAATCTACAAGTGACATAAGCCCTTTTCTTAGCTCTTGTTGATTTATAAATTCATCATTGACATCGGTGATTACATCTACAATTGCATTTCCTATACCAACAATGTCAAATTCTTGACTCACCATGTCTCCACCCAAGGACGTAAATCTAACTCAAACGTCCACGCATTTTTTGGTTGATTATGTATCATCAAGTAGTTTCGCGCAATATCATCTGGCTTCATCAAACCATCAATTTTTTTCTTTTCTTTGACATACTCAGGAAAAAGCTTATTCACCCACGGCGTATCAATTGCTCCATCAACAATAACATGAGCGACATGAATACCTTTTGGTGCTAATTCTTTCGCCATACTTTGCGCCAAAGCTCTTTTCGCTTGTTTAGCACTGGAGAATGCAGCAAATCCTTCTTTACCTCTTATACTTGCTGTCGCGCCGGTAAATATGATTGTCCCTTTTTTTCTTGGTATCATTTTTCTTGTTACTTCTCTTCCCATTAGAAATGCTCCAAAAGTCGCCATTTCCCATACTTTATAATATTTTTTCGAGGTTGTTTCTAAAATGTTGAAACGAATGTTGGCTCCAATGTTGTATACGGCCACATTAATTTCACCAATCTCTGTTTCAATCTTATTAATAAAGTTAATTACATCTTCTTCTTTTCTTGCGTCTAAACTATATGCGAAACACTTTCCGCCATTTTTTTCTATTTCTTCTTTAAGTGGCGATAATTGATCCCCGTTCCTTCTAGCAACTACTGTAATGAAGTTATTTTGTGCAAATACTCTCGCTACTGCAGATCCAAGGCTGTCACCCGCGCCAATAATGAGTGCTACTTCTCTATTAATCATAATGAATAAAGTTATCAGCAAACAATAGACAGTTAAAGGTGTTTTATTTTTATAACCATCTATGCTTTTTTTGTTTTAATTGGCTTTTTTCTAGTTGGATAACAAGTTTTACATATTTTACACTCTATTCCAAAACAACTTCGAGCTTCACAATATTCCCTTCCATAAAATATTATTTGTAAATGTAACTTGTTCCATAGTTTTTCGGGAAATATTTTTTTTAAATCATGTTCAGTTTGCTTTACACTCTTACCACTTGTTAACCCCCATCTTTGGGCAAGTCGATGAATATGAGTATCAACAGGAAATGCTGGGTGACCAAAACCTTGTGACATTACAACACTAGCTGTTTTATGCCCTACTCCAGGAAGCGCCTCTAAATCTTCAAAAGTTTCTGGAACCTTACCACTATAATTTTTCATTAATATTTTTGATAGCTTTGAGATAGCTTTCGATTTTTGTGGAGCAAGACCACAGGGTCTCACAATATTATAAATGGTTTTGACTGGCAGCTTCTCCATTTTCGCAGGATTATTTGCTTTCTTAAAAAGCAATGGAGTTACTTCATTGACCCTTTTATCTGTACACTGCGCACTTAGAAGAACAGAAATTAATAATTCAAAATTATTTTTATGATTTAGTGGAATTGGGGTTTCGGGATAAATTTTATTTAAAATACTAATAATTTTTTTTGCCTTATCAGCCTTTAACATTATGGTTCTTTTTCAACCTAACTTATATTTAGCACATCCGACATGTCAAACAGGCCGGGTTTTTTGTTCACGCCCCATTTCACAGCTTGTATTGCTCCGTTAGCAAAAATACCCCTATCTTTCGCTGTATGCTTGATAGTAATATCCTCATCCCTGCTTGAAAAAATAATTTCGTGATCACCAATTACTTCACCTTTGCGGAAGGATGAAATTACAATCTTATCTTTAGTAATTTTAGTCTTTATGTTTAGACGAGAGATTTTTTTAATTTTTTCAAATTTTTTATTTTTACCTTCTGCTGCAGCTTGCCCCATCATTACTGCAGTGCCTGAAGGTGCATCAACTTTATGTCGATGATGCGTTTCGTTTATTATTGTGTCAAAATCATTTTTTAAACTTGAGGAACTTATTTTAATTAATTTATTTATTAGGTTTATACCTAAACTCATATTACCTGATTTTATGATTGTTGCATGCTGCGCAGCGAGTTTAATTTTTTTTAATTGAGAGCTATTAAAACCTGTAGTTCCAATTATATGTACTATTCTTGCTTGAGCTGCGTATTTTGTATGCATGATAGTTGCTTCAGGAGTTGTGAAGTCAATAACAGCGTCAGTTTTAGCAAATAATGGAATTATATTATCTGTGACTTTAATTTTTAATTTTTTCGTTTTGAGTAATTGACCTAAATCCTTGCCAATAGCTTTATGCCCACTTCTCTCGGTTGCACCATATAAAACAAGTGATTTATCTTTCAAAACTCTTTTAGCGATTTGCATTCCCATGCGTCCGGTTACGCCAGTTATGACAATTTTTATTTTTTTCATTAATTTAGGATAATCGAAATAATTGAAAAAGTAAGTTTTTTAAGCTTTTGTTTTCCAAAAATCCTTAGCTTTTTTGAAAAATGCCGATGCTAAAGGACTCTCATTTTGATCACTGGTTTCTTGAAAGGATTTCAATATTTCAATTTGCTTCTTACTTAAATTTACTGGTGTTTCAACTTTTGCCTGAATATACAAATCACCTAAATAACCGTTGCGAACATTAGGCATGCCTTTTGATTTTAATCTGAATTGGTCACCAGATTGAGTACCTTGAGGTATTTTTAGCCTTGCTTTACCGCCATCTATTGTCGGTATGTCAATAGCGCCGCCAACAGCAGCATCGACCATAGATATTGGGACCTCAGCAAATAAATTTTCATTCTCACGAGCAAATATTTCGTGCTCATTTACATTTACAAATATATACAGGTCGCCCTGCTGCCCGCCGTTTAGACCCGCTTCACCTTCTCCAGATAGTCTTATTCTAGAACCGTCATCAACGCCTTTTGGTATTTTCACCATCAAACTCTTTGTTTTCTGCGTTCTCCCAGTTCCGCTACATGGTCTGCATGGATCTGAAATAGTTGAACCACTTCCCTGACAAGTTGGACAAGTTTGTTGAATTGAAAAAAACCCCTGCTGCGAGCGAATCTGTCCCCTGCCTCCACATGACTGACAAGTTACTGGCTGACTTCCTTGAGACGCGCCAGAACCTGAACAAGAATCGCATTGAACTTGAGTTGGAATTTTTACTTTAAATTTTTTACCATTAAAAGCTTCTTCAAGACTAACAGCAATATCATATCTTAAGTCTGAGCCACGATTATTTGTTTTTCTTCTACGATTTCCTCCACCACCAAAAAAAGATGAGTCTCCAAAAAAGTCTTCAAAAATATCTTGAAAAGCTGATGAATTAAAATCAAAACCAAAACCACCTTGGCCTGTATTACCATCCACTGCCGCATGACCAAACTGGTCGTAAGCTGAACGTTTTTCTTTATCATGAAGTACAGCGTATGCCTCACTCGCCTCTTTGAATTTAACTTCCGCGTCTGCATCACCCTGATTACGATCAGGATGATATTTCATTGCTAATTTTCTGTAGGCTTTTTTTATTTCTGAGTCATCAGCTGACTTGGAAACGCCAAGAACTTCATAATAGTCTCTTTTTGACATAAGCTTACCTGCTTACGATTGCTTATTATCTTCTTTGACTTCCTCGAATTCAGCATCAACAACTTTTTCATTATTCTGGTCTGATCCAGCAGCTGTATTGTCAGATGGCTCGTTTGGATTAGGAGCATCTTGTTGTTGAGCCTTATACATTGCTTCACCTAATTTCATAGACGATTGAGTTAATGCTTCAAGTCCACTTTTAATCTTATCGGTGTCATCTGAAGCAACAGCTTCTTTTAAAGCCTTAATATCGTTTTCAATTGTATTCTTTTCTTGCTCAGAAACCTTATCACCAAATTCCTTTAGATTTTTCTCTGCAGAGTGTATCATTGTGTCTGCTTGGTTTTTAACATCAACGCCTTCTCGCTTTTTCTTATCTGCTTCCGCGTTGGCTTCAGCTTCCTTGACCATTTTGTCGATCTCTTCTTCACTCAAACCACCCGATGCTTGTATTTTAATTTGTTGTTCTTTTCCTGTACCTTTGTCTTTTGCAGAAACATTTACAATTCCATTGGCGTCAATATCAAATGTTACTTCAATTTGAGGAACACCCCTAGGCGCAGGTGGTATGCCTACTAAGTCAAAGTTACCAAGTAATTTATTATCAGCAGCCATTTCTCTCTCACCCTGACACACTCGTATTGTTACAGCAGTTTGATTGTCATCAGCAGTTGAAAATACCTGACTTTTTTTTGTTGGAATTGTTGTATTTTTATCAATTAATTTTGTAAAGACGCCACCAAGAGTTTCAATACCAAGAGATAGAGGTGTAACATCAAGTAGTAATACATCCTTAACATCCCCTTGAAGAATACCGGCTTGAATAGCTGCACCTTGTGCAACAACTTCGTCTGGGTTCACACCTTTATTTGGTTCTTTACCAAAAAAGTTTTTAACAGTCTCTATAACTTTTGGCATTCTTGTCATTCCACCAACCAAGACTACCTCGTCAATTTCACCGGCACTCAAACCGGCATCCTTGAGAGCGGCATCACATGGTTTAATTGTTTTTTCAATTAAATCATCAACAAGTGTTTCAAGCTTTGCTCTTGTTACCTTGATATTTAAATGCTTAGGGCCTGACTGATCAGCTGTAATAAATGGTAAATTAATTTCTGTTTGAGATGTTGAAGATAATTCGATCTTAGCCTTCTCAGCAGATTCTTTCAATCTTTGAAGCGCTAATTTATCCTGAGTAAGGTCAATATTATTTTCTTTCTTAAATTCTTCAGCAAGATAATTTAAAAGACGAGTGTCAAAGTCCTCACCACCTAAAAATGTATCACCATTAGTTGACTTTACTTCAAAAACTCCATCACCAATTTCTAAGATTGAAATATCAAAAGTACCACCACCTAAATCATATACAGCAATAGTTTTGCCATCCTTCTTATCTAAACCATATGCTAGTGCAGCAGCAGTTGGCTCATTGACTATTCTTTCAACCTCAAGTCCAGCTATTTTACCAGCATCTTTAGTAGCTTGTCTTTGAGCATCATTAAAGTAAGCAGGAACAGTGATGACTGCTTTTTCAACTTTTTCTCCCAAATACCTTTCTGCATCTTCTTTTAACTTTTGAAGTACAAAGGCAGAAATTTGAGAAGGTGAGTATTTTTCAGATCCTGACTCTACCCATGCATCACCATTTTCAGATTTAATGATTTTAAAAGGCACCATGTCAGCATCTTTTTTGACCATTGGGTCTTCGAACGACCTGCCTATAAGTCTCTTGATCGCAAAAAATGTATTTTCAGGGTTTGTGACGCCTTGCCTTTTTGCAGGTTGTCCAACTAACTTTTCTTCGTCACTTCCAAAACTTATAATTGAAGGCGTAGTTCTAGATCCTTCAGCATTTTCAATAACCTTAGGGTCCTTTCCATCCATTATTGAGATACAACTATTTGTAGTGCCTAAATCTATTCCTATTACCTTTGCCATATTCTTACTCTGAATTAATATTTGTTCTATATATGGGTAGTTGATTTTGCAGTACAACCCCTTACTTAAAAAAAGAGTAAAATGAGATTGTTAATTATTATTATACTATCCTATTGATATTATTTAACTTTTTTCTTTACCACGCCTACAAGTGCTGGTCTTAGAAGTCTATCTCCAATTTTGTATCCTTCTTGAACAACCTCAGCAACAGTTCCTGTTTCTTGATCATCCTTTTCAACTTCAAACATCGCTTGGTGGATATTTGGATCAAATTGCTCACCCAGTGATTTAATTTGTTCAATCTTAAATCTTTCAAAAGTAGATATAATTTGTTTTTCGGTAAGCTCAATTCCCTCAAATAGTTGTGAAAGACTGTCTGATTTTTCTTTTACTTCTTTAACTTTAACTGAAGCTATAGCTCTTTGTAGATTATCGAGAACTGATAGTATCTCTTTTGCGAAATTTGAAATCACATAATTGCTTAAGTCCTCTTTTTCTCTATCAAATCTTTTTCTTAGATTTTCATTTTCAGCCAGGCTTGTTAGAAGCCTACTTTCAAGCTCTTTCAGCTTATCATTATCATCAGCACCCGCATCTTCTGTTTTTACTTCAGAATTTTCATCTACTTTAGCTGGCTTGGGCTCTAAATTTTTTTTATTTTTATTTTTGGCCATATTTAATTATGTAATGATCTATATTATTTTCGTCAATACATAGTATAATTTATCACTCAATGAGAAATAATAGAAATATTAACCAATTAAGAAATATAGAAATAATTCCTAATTTTTCATACAATCCGGAAGGCTCATGCTTAATTAAATGTGGCGATACGCATGTAATCTGCAGTGCATCGCTTGATAGAAATTTACCAAGATGGTTAAAAAATTCAGAGACTGGGTGGGTAACAGCAGAATACGGGATGTTACCAAGATCAACTTCTGAGAGAATGTCTAGAGAGGCCGCCAAAGGTAAACAATCTGGTAGGACACAGGAAATACAAAGACTAATTGGAAGATCATTAAGATCTATAGTTAATTTAGAAGATTTAAGAGAATTACAAATAATAATAGATTGTGATGTTATTCAAGCAGATGGTGGAACAAGAACCGCTTCAATTTCAGGATCATTTATCGCACTTCAATTATGCATAAATCATATGCTTAATAAAAAAATTATAAAAAAAAATCCAATTAGTGAATATGTTGCCGCAATCAGCTGTGGAATTATAAATGGTGAACCTTATTTAGACTTAGATTTTGAGGAAGATCAAAATGCTGAAGTAGATGCAAATTTTGTAATAACAGAAAGTGGTAAACTAGTTGAAGTACAGATGACTTCGGAAAAGAAGCTTTGTGAAGAGAGGTCATTTAATGCAATGTTGGAGCTTGCAAAATCAGGGATCTCTGAGATCATCCAAACGCAAAAACAAATTTTAAGTGATTAAAAATATAAAAGAAATAGTTATTGCCAGTCATAACGAAGGAAAGGTAAGAGAAATCAGATCTTTATTAAAGCCAATGGGATTCAAAATTTACTCTGCAAAAAAATTTTGTATCAATGAACCAATCGAAAACGGAAAAACTTTTAAAGAAAATTCTCTAATAAAATCAAAAAATGCTGCCAAACAATCAGGCATTCCTGCCATAGCTGACGATAGTGGCCTTTGTATTTTGTCTCTTGGTAATCAGCCTGGAATATATTCAGCCAGGTGGGCAGGAAAGGATAAAAATTTCAACACGGCAATCAGAAAAATACATAAAAAAATTCATAAAAATAATTATGTAAACAAGAGCTCTCGAAAAGCTTTTTTTTCTTGTGCTTTATCCATTTATTTTCCAGATAATAATTACAGAGTATTCGAAGGAAAAAAATATGGACATGTTCAGTTTCCCCCTCTGGGCAAAAATGGATTTGGATATGATCCTATTTTTGTACCAATTGGTTATAAAAAAACATTTGGTGAAATGAATTTTAATTATAAAGAAAGAATAAGTCATCGAGCAATAGCATTTAAAAAAATGAAAGCGTACTTAGAGAGATTTAAAGGCTAATTTAATAGACTAAATTTTTGTTTCTTTATTTTATATATTTTTGGTTGACGTAAGACATTGCCATCTGAAGTCATTTTAAACCATCCATTCATACCAATAAAGCCATTGGAGTTATGCAGCTTTTTTATTGTGAAATTGTTTTTATCTTGATGAAGATTACTGATGAGTCCAACAATATCATAACTTAATGTTGCTAAAGGGTGTGGTTTAGAATTAAAAATTTCCAAATACATATTCTCAAATTTTTTCTGATTATCTATGTCAAGTGATGTGAAATATCCATTTTCTAAACCTGGTTCTTTTAGTGATAAATTTTTAGCCCACAATGAGCTTCCAATATACTGCACTTTTTTAGGATCTACGTCGTAGTATGGAAGTATAGAGCTGAAGTTTGACACCTCTTGAAAATTTTGTGCAAAAATTATCAAGGCTTCAAAATTTAATTCACCGTAAGTATCTAATTTTTTTAACTTCTTCAATTCCTCTTTAGCTTTTTCAGAATTTTCTCTTTCCAATAGTTTAATTTTCTTTTCTAAGTTAGTTTTTCTTACCTCAAAATTTGAAACATTCTTTGAAACATCATAAAAATCTGGAGAATCTGGATTATAGAAGTTAAAGACAAAGGACGATAAATTATTTTTAGACTGAAATTGTTTAATTTCTTTTTCAACACGACTTCCAAATTCATTTCTTGGAACTAATACAGCATATTTTTTTAAATTACGATTAATGGAATAGGTTAATAATTCTTTTATTTCATCTTCTAATTTAAGCCCGAACACATATAATCTGTTGTCTTGAATTTCAGAATTATTAGAAAGTGCTATGATGGGTATAGCTTTATTTTTTGTAATCTCCCTAACCTGATTTACTTTATCTGAAAAAACTGGCCCAATAATAATATCTATTTCATCCTCAAGTACTCTATATAGTCGAGATAATAACTGCTCTTCATCACCTGTATCAATTATTGTAAATTTAATTTTTTTATTATTCTTTTTTTCAACTGCCAGTTGAGCTGAGTTCAATAACGAATTACCAATTTGATAATGTTTGCCGCTTAAAGGTAGCATCAAAGCAATATTAAGAAATTCCCTTTGAGCAGTATCTTTTTCTTCATTCAAAATCTGTGATGATAATGTATTATTATTTTTATTTTTATTATCTAATTTTATAGATTTATTATATGTGGTAGTTTCATTTTGGTGATTAGTTGGAGTCTCACAACTTAGAAAACCGAGGAATGTAAAGACAGCTATTAGTAGTATAAATTTTTTTTTTAGATACATATGAACATAAAATTAAACAATCGTTATATTAATGAATTATTAGAATACGAAAAGGTTCAAAATGGATTATACATTATAGCAACTCCAATTGGCAATTTAGGTGATATTACCCTAAGATCTCTTAAGACTCTCTCTTGTGTAGATTTAATCTTATGCGAAGATACGCGCATTAGTAAAAAATTAACTAATAAATACGGTATTAAAACCCAATTAAAACCGTTTCATAAATTTAATTCAAAAAACTCTATTCCATTAATATTAAAAAAATTACAAGCAGGATTATCAATTGCATTAATATCTGATGCTGGCACGCCGATAATTTCAGACCCTGGTTCAGATCTCATAAAAATTTGTGATGAAAACAAAATCAATATATTTTCATTACCTGGTCCATCAGCGACCATATCAAGCTATGTTTTGTCAAGTTTTGCTCAAAAATCTTTTATGTTTAGAAGTTTTTTTCCAAGACAAAAAAAGGAAGCCCTGAAAGAATTGGACTTGATAAAAAAACTCGAATGCCCTGTAATATTTTTTGAATCACCTCAGCGAATTCTCAAAACACTTAATTTTATCAATGATCATTATGGTAGCTGTGAGATAACATTCGTAAGAGAATTATCCAAAAAAAATGAAGAGGTTATCAATTCAAATATTACAGCAGTTATTGAAAAATTGACAAATAGAAAAAAGATTTTAGGAGAAATAACCTTTGTGGTTAAGCCTCTTTGCCATTCTAAAGAAAGTAAAATTTCAAATGAAGAAATTATAACACTATCTAATCAACTTATTGGAGCGGGGCTTAATATTTCTAAAATTTCAAAAATTTATTCAACTTACTTCAATCTTTCGAAAAGAGAGGTATATCAGCTACTAATAAAAAATAAGCAATGACATCAATTTTGATATATAATAACTACTGATAATGAATATTAAATTTGTTTTTACATTAGTTTATATAATTTTTCCCTCTATCCTGATAGCTCACTGTGCACAAGTAGCAACTGGAACAGCTGTAAAAGTAGTTACAGTCAATCAAGAAGCAAGATCAATTGGAGAGTTTGTTGATGATACAATTATAAAAACTTTGATAAAAAATATATATTTTGATCAAAATGAAAAACTATTTTTTAATATTGATGTCGAGGTATCACAAGGGAGAGTGTTATTGACTGGGACAATAGAAAATATTGATCTTAAAATTGAAGCAACAAGAATTGCATGGGGAGTAAAAGGGGTACAAACGGTTATAAATGAAATCCAGATATCAAACTCAGATAATATAATTAATTTTGCTGACGATCTTGTTATAAGCACAAAAGTAAAAGGAAAATTAATATTAAATGAAAAAATTAATTCATTGAATTACAGCATTGAGACAGTTAATAAGCTGGTCTACATTATAGGCATTGCTAGAAGTGAGAGTGAAAGAGATTTAGTAATAAATATTGCTAAAGAAGTATATGGAGTTGAGGAAGTAATAGACTATATCTCAATCAAAGTAGACGAATTTTAATTTATAATGAACATAGGTTTTCAAATTGATGAAATTGATAAGCTAAATATTAAGACTGATAGTTCCTTACCATTAATTCTAGAGTCCCAAAAAAGAAAAAATAAGAATTTTTATTTTTTACCAAGTAGTCTGACATTTAAAAATAATTTGGTATATGCTCAGGCTAGAGAAATTTCTTTTAAAGATAATAAATTAAAAAATTATGTAATTGGTAATCTTAAACAAGTAAGGGTTGATAATTTCAATTATGTTTTCATTCGACAGGATCCGCCTTATAACATGGAATATATTTCTTCCATGCATCTCTTAGAACAAGTAAAAGGGCCTACTAAGTTTATAAATCGTCCAAATGGGATAAGAAACGCACCAGAAAAAATTTCAATGCTATCTTATAAAGAAATAATACCTCCAACGGTTATTACTAGAGAAAAAAAAGATATAAATGATTTTATAAAACAAAATGGAAAGTGCGTAATTAAACCCCTCTACGGCAATGGAGGCGAAAGTATATTTTTACTTGATAAACAAGATGAAAACTATAATCAAATTATCGAACGTTTTATAGATCAGCTTAAAGAGCCATTTATAATTCAAAAATTTCTTCCGGAAATCAAACATGGAGACAAACGAATAATTCTTGTTAATGGAGAACCAATTGCAGCTTTGAGAAGGATACCCAAGAACAATGAAATACGCTCAAATATTCATGTGGGAGGAAATTGTGAAGCAGTCAAAATATCAAGACAAGATTTAAATATTTGTAGGGAAATCAGAGGATTTCTAAAAGATGAAGGACTTTTTTTTGTAGGCATTGATGTAATTGGTAAATATTTAACGGAAATTAATGTTACGTCACCAACCTGCATACAAGAAATCAAAAAACTTCACAAGATTGATATTTCAAAAATAATTTGGGATCAGCTTTTAAAAACTAATTAGTTCGATATGAGCATACAATCAAAAATACTCAACTTCATGCTTAAAAAATATGTAAAAGATGTTCAGCCTCCTGTTGAAGAAAGATCCTACATTGAAGCAAGAAAGATGATGAATCAGGAAGGTTACGTTGATCAAGATAATTCATTAGGCTCTAAACTTTTGCAAAAATTAATCTTCAATAAACGCAAATCATCTATCGATATTAAAGAAATTTATTTAAGTGAAACAAGAACTTTACATTTTACAAATAAAAACTCCGATAAAGAAAAATGTATACTTTATCTTCATGGAGGGGGTTATGTAGCTGGATCACCAGAGACACATCAAAATATGCTTATAACATTAGCTAAGTTGTCTTCAATTCAAATATTTGCTATTGATTACTCATTATCACCTGAAAATAATTTTCCTAAAGCAATCGACGAAACTATAAGCAGTTATAATGCCTTATTAGAAAAAGGATTTAAAAATGAAAATATTTATTTTGGAGGGGACTCAGCTGGAGGCAATTTAACTTTAGTTAGCACATTGAAATTACAAGAGCTAAATCAAAAATTACCTTCAAAACTATTTTTATTATCTCCATGGACAGACCTTACTGGCGAGGGAAGAAGCATTAAGGAAAATTCAAAGTCAGATCCTTATTTATCTTACGATAATTGGCTAAACACATCGCTCTCTATGCAGAAAACTGTCAAAGAATGGTACGCTCCAAATCAAGATTATAAAAATCCTCTTATATCCCCAGTATTTGCAAAATACTCTAACTATCCAAAAATCTTGATACAGGTTAGTGATATTGAAATATTGTATAGCGACTCCCTGGATCTTGAATCTAAAATCAAAGATGGAAATAATGAAGTGACTTTAAGTGTATACAAAAATCTACCTCATGTTTGGCAAATATTTGGTTTTTTGCCTGAGGCAAAACAAGCACTTAAAGAGATCGCTTATTTT
This sequence comes from uncultured Pelagibacteraceae bacterium, assembly GCA_902523455.1. GTDB lineage: Bacteria > Pseudomonadota > Alphaproteobacteria > Pelagibacterales > AG-422-B15 > CACNXQ01. The sequence goes on along the minus strand of CABYZG010000002.1, from coordinate 90,153 downwards.
TTGAAAAACTAACTTTTAAATGCTGATAATGCAGCTAAGTTAACAATGTCAGCAACATTTGCTCCTAAAGGAGCAATTTGTATACTTTCTTTAAAGCCAACCAAGTATGGTCCAACTAGTGTACCTCCTCCTAATTCCTGAAGCATCTTAGTTGATATGCTTGCACTGTGAATAGCTGGCATAATTAGCAAATTTGCAGGGCCGGATAACTTACAAAATGGATAAAGACTCATTAAATTTTCATTCAGAGCAGTATTAGCACCCATTTCTCCGTCGTATTCAAAATCAATATTTCTTTCATCAAGAATTTTCTTTGCATCTCTCATATATACTGACCTTTCAGTAAATGGCTTACCAAAGTTTGAATATGAAACCAGCGCAGCTCTCGGTTCAATGCCAAATATTTCTCTCACTACTTCAGCACTTTCTTGCGTAATATTTGCTAATTGTGAAGCGTTAGGCATATCATGCACATTTGAGTCAGCGACAAAAATAGTTCTTCCATTACATAACATCACAGTCAGGCCAAGAATGGTTTTATTAGGTATTGGATCAAGAACATACTCAATACTTTCTAATGACGCAGCATAGCTTCTTGTTAAACCACAAACCATTGCATCTGCTTCTTTTAAAGATACCATACATGCCGCAAAAACATTTCTTTCCCGATTGAGTAGATCTAAACAATCCTTTTTTAAAAACCCTTTTCTTTGTAAACGATGATAGATATGTTCAGCATACCTATCATGTTCAGATTTATTCCTAGTACTGTGAATTTCCATTTGATCAAAAAAATCTAATCCCATTTCCTGCATTTTAGTTTTTATGACGTCATCTCTTCCAATTAATATTGGAGTACCCATTTTATTGTTTAGAAAAATTACTGCAGCTCTGATCATGTCCTCCTCTTCACCTTCAGTAAAAATTACTCTTTTTGGATTTTCTTTTACTTCTTGAAAAACCTTTTGTAGAAGACCAGCAGAAGGATTGAGCCTCGCAGATAATTCATTCGAGTAATTTTCAATATCAACAATTGCTTTCCTTGCAACACCAGTATCCATAGCGGCTTTAGCAACTGCTGGAGGAACCTTACTAATAAGTCTTGGATCGAAGGGAGAAGGGATAATATAATCTGGACCGTATTGAGGTCTTTTCCCAGGATAAGCATTGGCTACCTCATCTGGTACATCTTCCTTGGCTAGATCAGCTATTGCTTTAGCAGCAGCAATCTTCATTTCAAGGTTAATTGTTTTTGCCCTTACATCTAATGCACCTCTAAATATATAGGGGAATCCCAAAACATTATTAACCTGATTAGGATAATCTGATCTTCCAGTAGCAATAATCGCATCCTTTCTACATTCTTTAATCTTTTCAGGCAATATTTCAGGTTCAGGATTAGCCATTGCAAAAATAATTGGTTTTTCTGCCATAGATAAAACCATTTTTTGACTAATGATATTACCAATTGAGAGACCAAAAAAAATATCGGCTCCGTTTAATGCATCTTCAAGAGTTCTATACTTTGTTTTTACTGCATGTGCAGATTTCCATTGGTTCATATTTTCTTTTCTTTCAGTATGAATAACTCCTTTGGTGTCACACAATATTGCATTTTCATTTGGCATACCCATTGCCTTTAAAAGCTCCAGACATGCAATACCTGCAGCACCTGCTCCATTAACAACAATTTTGGCTTCATTAATTTTTTTTCCTGTAAGGTCCATTGCATTTATAAGTGCTGCAGCAGATATAATTGCAGTTCCATGTTGATCATCATGGAAAATAGGTATGTCCATTTGTTCTCTTAGTGAATCTTCGATTATAAAACACTCAGGAGCCTTAATGTCTTCAAGATTTATTCCTCCAAAAGATGGTCCTAAATACTTTACAGAGTTAATAAATTTTTCAGCATCCTCGGTATCAATTTCTAAATCAATTGAGTCGATATCCGAAAATCTTTTAAATAAAACAGATTTTCCTTCCATAACTGGTTTTGATGCATGAGCTCCTAAATTTCCAAGGCCTAAAATTGCAGTTCCATTTGATATAACTGCAACTATATTACCCTTACTTGTATAGTCGTAAACTGTGCTAATATCTTCAGCTATAGCATTTACAGGAGCCGCAACACCAGGTGAGTAAGCTAATGAAAGGTCTCTTTGTGTCTCTAGAGGTTTCGTAGCTTTAATTTCTATTTTGCCTGGCTTACCTTGGGTATGAAACACTAACGCTTCTTTTTCGCTGAAATGCTCTTCTCTATCTTTTTTTGTCATATTTTCTTTTTTTGGATTTTATATAGCTTTTTACCTGCTTTTCAATTTCAAAAGATATATATTGAATGAACCTTTATTTTTGAAGTTATTTAAATCAAAATAGATTAATAAACAATGTTTATATGAACGTTATAAGGTCCTCACTTATTTATTCTATATTTACATCGATAAGTAGAGTTTTTGGTTTTTTAAGAGATATTTTGATTGCAAACTTTTTAGGAACAGGAGTAATAGCTGATATTTTCTTTGTTGCTTTTAGGCTGCCAAATACGTTTAGAAGAATTTTTTCAGAAGGAGCACTTAACTCTGCATTTGTACCTATTTACACTAAATTAATTAAAGACAATTTTAGTCATGAGTCAAAAAAATTTTCAGGGAGTATTTTTCTGATTTTTTTAGTAGCTTCATCTCTGGTGGTTCTATTAATTGAAGTTTTTATGCCATCCTTTGTTGCAATTTTAGCACCTGGATTTGCAAACGATAATGATAAATTTAATGAGCTAGTTGCAGTTTCAAGAATTATTTTTCCTTTTTTAATTTTAATAAGTATTTCGTCAATTTGCTCATCAATTCTTAATTCACATAACAAGTTTGCATTGTCAGCAGCTCTTCCAATAATATTAAATATTACATTAATAATAGCACTGATCACTGCCGCTTATACAGCAGCTGATTTTTTAACATTCTTATCATGGAGCGTTATTGTTGCTGGTCTGTTACAGATAGCATTTCTTATTATTGCACTAGTCAGAGAAAAAATATTTTTTTTCTTTACTAAAAAAATATACACTAGTTATGTTAAGCGTTTTATAAAGTTGTTTACAGCAAGTTTTTTTTCATCTGGGTTGTTGCAGATAAATATTTTAATTGGAACAATCATTGCCTCATATGAGAGTGGTGCCATTTCATACCTTTATTACGCTGATCGTATCTATCAATTACCTCTTGCCCTTATTGGCATAGCAATTGGTGTTGCCATGCTGCCCTCAATTTCAAGTAAGATAAAATCGGAGAGTTTTGAAAAAATTCATGATACAATAGAACAAACATTAGTTTACTCATTGCTGCTTGCAGTTCCTGCATCTGTAGGAATTTTTGCACTCTCAGAGCAAATTATAGCCGTACTTTTCGAAAGAGGTGAATTTAACGAAAACTCTTCATTATTTACCTCTAAAGCTCTCAAATTCTATTCTTTAGGTCTTGTAGCTTTTATTCTAATGAAAATTTATACACCAATATTTTTTGCATATGAGAATGCAAGACCTACCTTGTATATCACTGCAACAAATTTAGTTATAAATACAACCTTAAGTATAGTCTTATTTGTCAATTTAGGTTTTATTGGAATTCCGATAGCTACTAGTTTATCAGCATGGATAAGTGTTTTATTAATGAATTATAGCTTGTATAAAAATAATTATTATCAAATTAGTAGAGGAATTATCTTTCCTGGCGCAATTATTATTATTGTTTCTTTTATCATGTATCTGTATTTAATTTTTTTAGAAAACTATTTGGAAATTCTATTTAATTTTCTTCAAGGCTATGAAATTATATTTCTTTTATTTTCAGTACTTTCTTCAATATTGCTTTATTTTATTCTAATTTCATTTTACAAGCCGTTTAAATATTCTGAAATTAAAAAGATTCTACAAAAATGAGTAAAATTAATAACAATACTGTCTTATCAGGGGTTCAACCATCAGGTGATCTTCATATAGGTAATTATCTTGGGGCAATTAAAAATTTTGTAAACATGCAAAATAATTATAATTGTTTTTTTTGTATAGTTGATTTACATGCGATAACTGTAAAACAAGACCCTAAGATTTTAAAAAGAAATACTCTAGAAGTTGCAGCAACTTATATAGCATCAGGTATAGATCCAAAAAAAAGTGTAATATTTAATCAAAGCAGTGTATCCGCCCATTCAGAGTTAGCTTGGATATTTAATTGCGTTACAAGAATGGGATGGTTGAATCGAATGACACAGTTCAAAGATAAAGCTGGGAAAGATAAAGAGAATGCCAGTTCGGGTCTATTTATTTATCCTAATTTAATGGCTGCTGATATACTAGTTTATAAAGCAACACATGTTCCAGTTGGAGATGATCAAAAGCAGCATCTTGAACTCACTAGAGATATTGCACAGAAATTTAATCGGGATTTTAATTGCGAGAACTTTTTTCCGATTCCTGAGCCAATTATAGATAAGAATATTTCAAGAATTATGTCTCTTAAAGATGGGAGTCAAAAAATGAGTAAATCAGATCTATCTGAATACTCACGTATAAGTCTTTTAGATGAGAGTGATGAAATTATAAAAAAGATAAAAAAAGCAAAAACCGCAGATGCAGTGATGCCAGGAAAAATTGAGGAAGTAAAAAAATTAGCTGAGGTTAATAACTTGCTTAATATCTATTCAGGTTTTTCTGCAATTGAAAAATATAAGCTAGTTGAACAATATGAAGGTCAAAATTTTTCTAAATTTAAGTCTGATTTATCTGATGTGTTGGTAGAACGACTAAAACCAATAACAACAGAAGTTAAAAAACTAATGCAAGACATAGGCTATCTTTCAGAAATATTATTAGATGGCCAAAATAAAGCAAATCAAGTTGCGCAAAAAACAATTAATGATGTATATGATATTGTAGGACTACATAGAAATGAAGCATAGATCAAAATTTTTAGTAATAGTTGATGACACTAAGGAATTGAACGTTGCAATCAGATTTGCCGCTAAGCGTGCGCAGAGTACAAAGGGAGGAATAACATTGTTAAATGTGATAGAACAATTTGATCCTCAACAATGGCAGTCAATAGAAGATATAATACTTCAAGAAGCAAGAGAGAAAGCACAAAAAAAACTTCAAAAATGGTCTAAGGTAATTAATGATCTAACTAATATTGTTCCTGAGCTTATTATAAAAGAGGGCACCACAAGTGAAAAAATTATAGAGACACTAGAAGAGGACAACGCGATTAGATTTCTTGTTCTAGCTGCGGCTGAGTCAGATCAACCCGGACCACTTGTATCACTTTTGGCAGGACAAAAATCTGGAAAATTACCTGTGCCTATTGTTATAATTCCACAAGGACTTTCAGACGAGCTAATAGATGATTTAGCATCTCGATCAGATTAAAAATCAATTAAATTTCAGTAACTTAATAAATAACTGCATCTAAACTTTAAAATTTTATGAATCTATCTATATAACTTTAGAAACATTATGTTTATACAAACCGAATCAACTCCAAATCCAAATTCACTAAAGTTCATTCTTACTGATCATGAGCTGTGTGAGCAACCAATTGAATTCAATAAATCACAAGTTAACAGAAACTCAGTATTAGCAGACGAACTTTTCAAAATAAAAGGGGTTGATAATGTATTATTTAACAAAAATTGTATCTCGGTTAATAAAAATGATTATACCTGGGATCAACTTAAGGCTTCAATATTACATGTAATTTCTAATCATCTTAACTCTGGCCTTCCAGCTATTGATAAAAGAGACGATGACATCAATGAATTAGATAATATACAGTTTCATTACGATGACCTGAAAGTAGTTAATATGATCAACAGTATATTATTATCAAAGATCAGACCGGCAATTATGCAAGATGGTGGAGACGTAAAATTTATAAAATATGAAAGTGGTACAGCTTATCTTTCCTTAAAAGGGAGCTGCGCAGGTTGTCCAAGTGCAACGGTTACATTGAAAAACGGTATCGAAAATATGCTTAAACATAATGTTCCTGAAGTCAAAAAAGTTGAGCAGGTACTATAGAAGAATAATCACTATGAATATTTTAATTACTCAAGATAAAAATATTAAATTTCTATTTAAAATATATTATTTTATTTTTTTACTCATCGTTCTATCGGTTTTAACTTCGCTGATATATACCAATACCTTTTATCAAAAGTCATATACGATGGAAGATATGCCTTTAAACCATGCTGAAAAAGATATGCAGGCTTCTTACATAATTGATTTAAAAACTGCAAAATCTCTCCAGCAAAATGAACTAATTTACGATACTAGGATTGATCAAATCAGAGAAACTAAGTCGATACCAAATATAAAAGTGTCTCAACTACCTAAGGATCTAAAAAGTATAAAATCCATTAAAAATAGAAAAGAATTATTTATAAAAATTACATTACCGTTAATAGTCCAAGAAAATAGAAAAATTTCATCTTTGAACCAGAATATAAAATTAATCAAAAGTAGCTTTGATCAAATATCACGAAAAGAAGCTATTTGGGTTCAAAATTTAATGGAAGAATATAAGGCTGATACTTTAGATTCTCTATTAATAAAAGTTGATGAAATACCCGTTTCACTCGCACTAGCTCAGGCTGTTATAGAGAGCGGATGGGGCACTTCCAGATTTGCATACGAGGGTAATGCACTTTTTGGGCAGTACATTTGGGGTAAAACTAACGATGGTATCATTCCAAACGAAAGAGAAACTGATGCTAAATATAAAATTAAATCTTTTAATAATTTAAGTGAGTCTGTAGCGTCTTATATGAAAAATCTAAATACAAATTTTCACTATAATGAGTTTCGCATTAATAGATTTGTGCTGCGTTCAAATAAGATATCTCTGAAAGGTAGTTATTTAGCTGAGTTTTTATCTAGTTACTCTATTGAAGATGATTATATTGATAAAATTAAAGATATTATTGAAATAAATGACTTTCAAGATTTTGAAAACTTAATTATTGATCAGCAGACTCCACTGATTACTGATATCATTTAACTAAAAACTGATATCCAAACCAATACCATTCATCATCAACCTTTGTTGTACAATTTAGACGCGCTCTTCCACTTAAATAATCTTCTTTTAATTTTATTTGGAATCTATTATTTTTTATATTTATTATTTCTTGCTTATCCCATTTGCCACCAGGATTAGAAAAACAATCTATAGGGCTTCCTTTCAAATTATTTAAAATACTAAACTCAATTAAGGGTTTTTTGTTATCGATTAAAAACATATCTCCTGGCAAAAAATCCTTTATATTTAGAGAATAAGCATTAACTGCAAATTCAAATCTATCAATATCTCCAAATCTTTCATTGAGTGAAAACCTAGGTAAATAGTATTGATTATCAAAACTGGAAACAACCCCAGAGTGTTGACCAAATGCATGCGAAATACCAAACTCCTTGAGTATATCAATCACTTCATTACTAGATTCTCCGTAAGGATAGGCAAATAGTTTAGGTATGTAACCAATATTTTTAATCCAGCTTTTATGAGAATTTAAAATGTCTTCTTTTATTTCCGAAATGGAATTTAATGGCATGTGTAAATGTGTAGATGTATGTTGTCCAATGCTTCCGCCCTCATCAACAAATGTTTTGATTTCTTCCCAAGTCATGTAACCATTTGTTCTATTGTCAATTATCTCAGTAGACAGAAATAAAGTGACAGGAATTTCATTATCTCTAAAAATTGGCCAAGCAATTTTATAAAATGAGCTATATGCATCATCAACAGAAAATGCCACAGTCTTGTCATTAAATTTTTTATTTTGACCTAGATCTTTAATCAATTCTTCTAACTTAATAATCTTAATTTCATTATTAAGAATGTAATCTATATGGGAAAAAAATTGCTCTTCACTAACATTAGTAGAAGGGTATTTGTCTTCTCCAAATCTATGATACATGAATACTGAAACACCAGACTCAGAAAAAGCAGGTAAAGTATATGAGGAGAAAATTATTAAAAATAAAAAATAATTTTTGCTTAAATTATTAAAAAAAAAATTATTCATATCATCTAATTTTTAGTCTATATGTAAAAAATAGCAATACTATGTTTCTTATTTTAGATTTTACTCAGTCATTTAAATTAGCTTTAATATATAATGGTAAATCAGTTAATAAAGAATTAAAAATAAAAAAAAATATTTCCGAAATATTAATTATTGAGATTGATAAATTTTTAAAAAAATCACATACAAATATAAAAAAAATAAAATCAATTTATATTATTACAGGACCGGGAAGTTTTACTGGTATTAGAACTGCATTAACTTTTGCTAAAGCTCTTAAGTTGACCATGAATTTAAATGTATTTGGATTATCTAAATTTGAATTAATCAATTTTAAAATGGGACTGAGTAAAATTAGAAAAACAAAATGTATAATTTTACACTTTAGAAATAACGAATTTTTTGTTCAATCATTCAAAGGCAATAAGAGCATTAACTCACCTACATTAGTTAATTTTGATAATGAAAAGTTCAGATACAACAGTTCAACAATATATATTTGCAATATTAATTTACTTGGAAAATCATTAAAAAATAGAAGTTTTCTTAAAATAAAAGAGAATTTTCATTTAATAGATTATAATTTGAAAGAATTACCAGAAATAATTGATAATAATATGATTGATAAAATTGACCCAAAACCATTATATATAAATAATTATTATTGAGTGGTTTAAATGATTGACGTAAAAAAAATGTGCAGAGATAAAGGGTTAAGAATGACAGAGCAAAGAAATATTATTGCCGATGTTATTACAGAGATGAGTGCCAATGGCCACCCTGATGTAAATGAAATATTTCTAAATGCCAACGAGCAGGATAAAAATATTAGTATTGCAACGGTCTACAGGACTGTAAAACTTTTTGAAGAATATGGTGCTATTGAAAAACATGAATTTAAAGATGGTAGATCAAGATATGAAGCTATTGAAGACCATCATCACGATCATTTGATTGATATTGAAACAGGAGAAATTCACGAATTCACAAATGAAGAAATTGAAGAGATTCAACGTTCTGTTGCAAAGTCGCTTGGATACAATCTTGTTGATCATAGGTTAGAGCTTTATGGAATCAAAATAAAAAAAAATAATTAGATGTCTATTTTAAGACTCGTTTTTATTTTGATTTTTCTACTTTTAATTATTGCTTTTTCTATACCTATTCAAATTTTTTGTAACATAATTGGATTTAAGTTAAAGAGGATTTATCCTCTTTACTTTTATCAAATGATAAAAATAGTTACAGGTATTAATATTAATTTTAACACAACAAGACTTAACAAAAAAAATATGGGAGTTCTCTATATAGCAAACCATGTTTCTTGGTTTGATATAATTTGTTTAGGAACACTACTTAATGCACGATTCATAGCTAAGAAAGAAGTATCACAAATGGGAATTTTTGGTTTTTTAGCAATGTTAAGTAATACTTTTTTTATAGATAATGAAAATAAAAATAAAATTGTTGAATATAATTATTTAATTCAAAAAAAACTAAAAGCTGGTGAAAATTTTATTATCTTTCCGGAAGGTACGACTTCTGATGGAAACGGTATTAAGAATTTCAAATCTTCTATGCTTGAGTGCGCTTTTGACAACAATAACGAGATTAAAATTCAGCCAATTTCAATATGTTATTCAAAGTTAAATAATATTCCGATGGGTATTTATTTAAGACGAAACATTGCTTGGGTCGGCGATACCTCAATGGTTGCAGCAATGGCAAATTTTCTCAGATCTGGTAGAATTACAGTAGATATCATTTTTCATGATCTCATGAGCGTAAATAACTTTAAAAATCGAAAAGAACTGGCAGCTTATTGTGAGAAGCAGATATTAAGTGGTTTAAATCAAAGCATAAAAGTTAATTAAATGAGCCATTCAACTTTTTTCGTAAAATCTTATGGGTGCCAAATGAATATTTACGATAGTGAAAAAATAACTTCAATTTTAGAAAATAAAGGTTTGAAGCTAAATAAATATGCTGAAGATGCTGATCTGATTGTATTTAATACATGTAATATTAGAGATAAGGCCGCCCATAAACTCTATTCTGATATTGGAAGAGTAAATAAATATAAGAAGGAACAAACTATTGCTGTTGTCGGTTGCGTAGCCCAGGCTGAAAACTCAGAAATGTTTAATAAAAATAAGTCGATTGATATAATTTTGGGTCCACAAAGTTATCATTTACTACCACAAATGATTGATGATTTAAATAAATACCCGAAACAGCTCAACACTGAATTTATTGTAAATGAAAAATTTGATTATCTAAGTGAACAAAAAAGAAAGCAAGGCGTTTCATCATATATAACCATTCAGGAAGGTTGTGATAAATTTTGTTCGTTCTGTGTTGTTCCTTACACAAGAGGACCAGAGTACTCCCGTCCTTTAGAATCGATATTAAAAGAAGTAAATGTTCTTACTAATAATGGCGCAAAAGAAATTGTCTTACTTGGTCAAAATGTTAATGCTTATGAGTCTATTAACAATGGAGTAAGAGTAAATATTTCTGATCTTATAGAAGAAATTAGTAAAAATGAAAACGTGAAAAGAATTAGATATACAACCTCGCATCCAATAAATATGAGTGATGATTTAATTAATATACATGCTACAAATGATAAGCTTATGCCATTTATTCATTTGCCTGTTCAGTCTGGTTCAGAGTCAATTTTAAAAAAAATGAACAGAAAATATGATCCCAATTTTTATCGAAGAACTATCGATAGGTTAAAGAAAGCAAAACCAGATATAGAAATATCTTCAGATTTTATTGTTGGTTATCCAGGTGAAACAGATCAAGATTTTAATGATACATTAAAACTTATTGATGATATTGAGTTTACCCAATCTTATTCATTTATTTATAGTTCAAGACCTGGAACTAAGTCATCGACAGAAGTCGACGATACTCCAATTTCAGTAAAAAAAGAAAGACTGTTAGTGTTGCAAGAAAAATTAAAGAAAATTCAATACTCCTTTAATAAACAGTTTTGTAATAAAACTGTAAAAGTTTTAATTGAGAATCAAAGTTTAAGTAATCCTGAATATTTCTTTGGAAGAACGCCCTTTATGCAATCAGTTTATATAAAGTCTAATGATCTAGTGCCAGGTTATGAAAAAGATATTGATATTACATCTTGCAACCACAAGAGCTTATATGGTATTTGTTAAATTGATTATCTGCTTAATTTGAAAAATAAACAAATAAAATCTATATCCGAAAATCAAAAGGACCTGACGTCAGGATCTTCCATAATAAATATTGATAACTTAGATGTTGTAGAGATATTTGGAGTTAACAATGAAAATTTAAATTTTTTTGAAGATCAAATTCCCATTAAGGTATTTCAAAAAGGAAATCAACTAATTATTAAAGGTGAAAAAAAATACAGAAATATTTTGCGAAATGCAATTTTAAAAACACAACAGGATTTAAAATCCAACAGAAAAGGAAATAATATTAATTTAATTCAGGAGAATCTAAAAATGCAATTTTTAAATGACAATGATAAAATAAGAAACTTGACAGTCACTAAGACAGCAAAACTTGATGTTATTGGTAAAAGTAAAATGCAAAATCATTATTTAGATATTCTTCAAAGAAAGAAAATTATCTTTGCGGTTGGCCCAGCCGGAACAGGCAAAACATTCTTAGCAGTTGCAGCAGCAGTTTCTCAATTACTAGATAATAAATTTGATAGAATAATTCTATCTAGACCAGCAGTAGAAGCTGGAGAAAAACTTGGTTTCTTACCTGGTGATTTAAAAGAAAAGGTAGATCCTTACCTGAGACCATTGTACGACAGTCTTTACGATCTTATGCCATCAGATATAGCTATTAGAAAAATTGAATCCGCTGAAATTGAAATAGCTCCTCTAGCTTTTATGAGAGGCAGGACATTAAATAATTCATTTGTCATCTTGGATGAAGCCCAAAATGCAACACATACACAAATAAAAATGTTCTTAACTAGATGTGGTAAAAATTCTAGAATGGTAGTTACGGGTGATCCATCTCAAATAGACCTCAATAGAAAAAGTGATTCAGGGTTATTAAAATCAATTAAAATCCTGGAAAAAATTGATAATATTGAAGTTGTTGAGCTAGGATCAAAAGATATTGTCAGAGATGAAATGGTCACAAAAATTATAAATGCGTATGATTCATACGATGACCAAATAAAAGACCTCTTTGATCAAAAATCATAATTAATGACTAAGATAACTTATAATATTGGGGACAAAGGATGGAAAAAACATTTTCCGCATTTCAAAAAATATATTGGACAAGCTGTAAATGAAACGCTTAAGCAAATGGATATAAAGATTGATGAAGATATTGTTGTTAGTATTTTTTTAACCTCAAATAATGAAATTAAGAAACTTAATAATCAATATAGAAATAAAAATAAACCAACAAATGTTCTATCATTTCCAATGAAATCTACTTCAGATGGTATACACCTTTTAGGTGATATTGTTTTATCAAATCAATTTTTATTGGAGGAGTCCGTTGAACAAAAAGCTAAAAAGTACGACCATTTGTGTAAGATGACAATTCATGGAATGCTTCATCTGTTGGGTTATGATCACAATACAGAAAAACAGTTTAAGCAAATGAATAAGTTCGAAAATATAATATTTGATAATATAAAGCACTTATCATGATCAGAAAATTATTTGAAAAATTTTTTTTAAAAAAAAATACTGAAAATAACAATTTAAAACAAAGTATTGAAACTGTTTTAGATAGTGATTCGAAAGATACTGAGGGAATTTCAAAGCACGAAAGATTGATGCTTCTAAATATCTTAAAAATTGATGGCATCAGATCATCAGATATAATGATACCGAGGGCTGACATTGGTGCAGTTGAATTAAATGACAGCTTTGAAAAAGTGCTTGAGGTTTTTATAAAGGAAGCTCACTCTAGAGTGCCAATATATGAGAAAAATCTTGATAATATTATTGGCATGATTCACATAAAGGATCTGGTAAATTACCAAAATCAAAAAAAAACGGAAACTAATTTTCTTCAAAATTTAAAAAGAGAAATTTTAGAAATCCCTCCTTCAATGCCAGTGCTTGATTTATTGTTAAAAATGCAGTTAACCAGATTACATATGGGTATTGTAATAGATGAGTATGGCTGTACTGATGGTCTTGTTACAATTGAGGATGTAATTGAGGAAATTACTGGTGAAATTGAAGACGAACATGACGAAAAGAACTTGCCGATGCTCATTAAATCCTCTCTAAATACTTTCGAGGCTAGTGCTAGAATTGAAATAGATGAACTTCAAAGAGTAACCAATGTCGAATTTTTGAATTCATATGATAATGATGATGTTGACACACTAGGAGGATTAATTTTTTCAATAACGGGTCGAGTTCCGCAAAGAGGGGAAATTATAAAACACAGTTCAGGCACGACTTTTGAAATAAAAGATGCAGATCCAATGAAAATTAAATCCGTTAAAGTAACAACACCTAAAAAATAATGAAATTATTGGAATTGATTCCACTTAGAAGATTTTACGTACATGCTACTTGTTTCTTATTGGGAATACTCTTAGCATTTAGTTTTGAGCCATTCAAAGTTCCATTCTTGTCTTTAATTGCAATTGGAACTTACTTTTTAATCAATAACTATATTTTTGAAAATTTTAAAAGATATTACAAGATTTTTTTTTTTAATGGTATTTGCTTTGGTTTTGGTTTTTTTCTATTAAGTATGTATTGGGTTTCAAACTCAATAATAGAACTTGATGCAAAGTTATTTTATGTAGCACCAATTATTTTGATTTTTTTTCCTCTTTCTCTCTCTATTTTTTTTGGTGTAATGCAACTTATCAATGCTTTTTTATGGAGCAAGTTTAACTCAAAATTATTTTATTTTAGTTCAATATGGATAATTTTTGAATTTTTAAGAAGTGTAATATTTACAGGTCTGCCATGGAATTTAGTTGGATATAGTTGGTCATGGTCATTAAGTTACTCACAATCTGCATCAATTTTTGGAATTTATGGACTTGGAATAATAACTGTATTTTGCTCAGTTTGTATATTTAGCTACATTGCTGATATAAAAAATAAATTTTATTTATTTACTGCAATTTTAATTCTCGCTTTATTATACTTATACGGTTCGTATAGAGTTAATAATAATCAAACAATCTATTCAGAAAATGAATTAAGAATAATACATACATATTTTAATCAAAAAGATAAATGGACGAAGAAATCGATTGAAAATACTGCGACAATGGGGTCTTCTAATTTAATTACAGTTTTCCCTGAAACCTCATTGGGACTTAATCCAAGTAGTCCAGAAAACTGGTTAGTTGGATATATTAGAAGAGATCAAAATAAATTCTATAATTCAATTAATTATAATGGATTTACTTACGATAAAAAAATTCTTGTACCTTTTGGAGAGTATTTTCCATTATCAAGTCTGATGAATATTTTATTTAGTGAAAATAAGTTTTTTGAAAACGAATTGACTAAAGGAAGTAGTGACCAGGTATTTAAGGCAAATATATTACCACTTATATGTTATGAAGTGATTTTTCCAAACTTCGTTCGTAATAGTATTTCAAATAACACTAATTTATTAGTAAACATAAGTAATGATGGATGGTTTGGAAACTTCAGTGGCCCTCAACAACATTTCACACACGCTCTCTTTAGATCAATTGAACTTGGAATACCTCTAGTTAGATCTTCTAACAAAGGTTTTTCAGGCTTAATAAGCCCAATTGGAGAAATTTTAAATGTCACAAATGTTGGTAAAACAACCTACTTAGATGTGAAAATCCCTGAGAAATTGGAGACTACTGTCTATAGAGAATATGGAAATCTCTGGGTATATTTTTTAATAGTTTTATTTTTTATAATTGGCTATGCTATGCGCTTTAAACAAAATAGTTAAAACGTATGAGCAACAAGTATCTTTTTACAAGTGAGTCAGTTTCAGAAGGTCACCCAGATAAGGTATGTGATATAATTTCAGATTCTGTAGTTGATGATTTTCTCTCTCAGGAAAATCCTGAAAATTCTAGGGTAGCAATGGAAACGTTAGTAACAACAAATAAAGTAGTGATGGCTGGAGAAGTAAGAGGTCCAGAAAATTATAATTGTGATTACGAGACGCTTGCAAGAAATGCAGTGAAAGAGATTGGATATGAACAAGAAGGTTTTCATTGGAAAAAGTTTTCTTTTGACTGTTCAGGTGTACATAGTCAATCTGCTGATATAGCTATGGGAGTTGATGCATCAGGAAATAAAGATCAAGGTGCGGGTGATCAAGGAATCATGTTTGGCTATGCTTGCAAAGAAACGCCGTCATTAATGCCTGCACCAATATACTACTCACATAAAATTTTAGAAGAAATGGCATTTAAAAGAAAGAAAGGCGAAACACCAGGAATACAACCCGACTCTAAAAGTCAAGTTACGCTTCAATATAATAATGACTCACCAGAGAAATGTACTAAAATAGTAGTTTCCACTCAGCATGATGAAAATCTTGATCAACGAGGAGTTAGTGAAATTATTATTCCGATAATAAAAAATATTATGCCTGAAGAGTGGATTAGTAATGAAACTGAAATATTAATTAATCCTACTGGAAAGTTTGTAATAGGTGGTCCTGATGGAGATACAGGACTGACAGGAAGAAAAATAATAGTTGATACTTACGGTGGAGCGGCCCCACATGGTGGAGGTGCATTTTCAGGAAAAGATCCTACTAAGGTTGATAGATCAGCGGCATATATCACAAGATATATTGCTAAAAATGTTGTTGCTTCTGGGATTGCAGATAAATGCACTCTTCAACTTGCGTATGCAATTGGCGTTTCAGATCCGCTTTCAATCTATGTAGACACACATGGAACTTCTCAGATGTCAGATGAAGATCTCATTAAAAAAATTACATCCAACATTGATCTTACTCCTAGAGGTATTAGGGATCACCTTAATTTACATAAACCGATTTATAAAAAGAGTGCAGCATATGGTCATTTTGGAAGAGAACCAGAGAGTGATGGGTCATTTACTTGGGAAAATATTGACCTAGCAAAAAAACTCTAGAAAAGTTCTTGTTTTTATTGAAAAACAAATATCCTAAGTATTATTCCTTTCAAGGAAGAAAAATATCCAAAAAAATTTCTTTACCTAAAAAAAACTTGATAAATAAGTTTTATAACGATTTTTCTTTCGATCAGGATGTTATCGAATGTCTTAACAACGATAAAATAAATAGAAAAATAGATATACCTGATGGTTATGATATAACCAATATTGAAATTGGTTTTGGAAATGGTGAGTTTTTGATTCAAAATGCAATCACTAGACCAAATGAATTATTTATAGGTGTCGAAGTTTATTTAAATGGTATTGCTAAAGTTCTTGAGTCAATTTTAGATTTTGGGTTAAAAAATATAATCTTAAGCAATTTAAATAGTTTTTATTTTTTAGAAGCAATGCCACATAAATCCATTGATAAAATTTTTCTTATTAACCCCGATCCCTGGGTAAAGAAAAGACATCATAAAAGAAGATTAATGTCTTACGAAATATTAAGTCTTTTAAATAAAATAACAAAATCAAAAAATTCAATATATATGACTACTGACTCTCCAGATTATCTGAGAGACACTGTAAGACTCCTAAATGAATATAAAGATAGTTTCGGGAAATTTAGTTCATCTATACTGAATAAAAACGATGAATTATATGGAGTCTCAAGATATCAAAGAAAAGCACTAGAAAATGGGGGCAAAATCTATCTGCTAACTCTGTGAAATAACTAAATTTTACTTACTTGATTTATTAATTCTACAGGTGTATAGAAATACGAAAATATTGCTAATTCAAACAAAAGTGGGTTAAACCCGCTTTTTTTTTACGCTGAAGGATACATATGGTTAGTGCAAATAAAATTGAAATTCTAAGAATTGCTGAAGCTGTTGCTCAAGAAAAAATGATCGATAAATCAATTGTTATAGAGGCTTTAGAAGAGGCAATTGCTAAAGCCGCCAAAAGTAATTATGGTGAAGAAAATGAAGTTATTGTTGAAATTAATCAAGATAATGGAGATATTTCAATATCAAGAAAAATGCTCGTTGTTGATGATGTTAAAAATAAATTTTTGGAAATTACTCTTAAAGCAGCAAAAAAAATAAATGGAGCTGCTCAAATAGGAGATCAACTGCTTGATCCACTTCCTCCTTTAGATTTTGGAAGAATAGCAGCGCAATCTGCAAAGCAAGTGATTAATTCAAAAGTTCGTGAGGCAGAAAGAGATAGACAGTACAACGAATATAAAGATAGGGTTGGCGAGATCGTAAACGGAATTGTTAAAAGAATGGAATTTGGAAATATTATACTTGATTTAGGCAAAGCCGAGGGTGTCATTAGAAAAGATCAAACCATCCCAAGAGAAAATTTGCGTAATGGTGATAGGGTAAGAGCTTATATTTATGATGTTCGTGCAGAATTAAAAGGACCACAAATATTCTTGTCCAGATCTCATCCACAATTTATGGCAAAACTATTTACCCAAGAGGTGCCAGAAATTTATGATGGTATTATTAGCATTAAAAGTGTAGCGCGCGATCCTGGCAGTAGAGCAAAAATTGCAGTTTTTACTGAAGATGGCTCAATTGACCCTGTTGGCGCGTGTGTTGGTATGAGAGGTAGCCGTGTTCAGGCTGTAGTAAATGAACTACAAGGAGAGAAAATTGATATTATAAATTGGTCAGACAATGTTGCAAATTTAGCTATTGCTTCACTGTCACCAGCTGAAGTATTAAAAGTTGTTATTGATGAAGACCAAAATAAAATTGAAGTTGTAGTATCTGAAGAACACTTGAGTCTCGCTATTGGAAGAAGAGGCCAAAATGTTAAACTTGCAACTGAATTAACTGGATACGAGATCGATATATTAACTGAAGATGAAGAGTCATCCAAGCGACAAGAAGATTTTACAAATAAAACAGACATATTCGTCTTATCTTTAGATGTTGATGAAACACTTGCACAACTACTCGTCAGTGAGGGTTTTGGTAGTGTAGAGGAAATAATAGATACAGACAAATCAGAATTATTATCTATTGAGGGATTTGACGAAGAAATTGCATCAGAATTAATTGAAAGAGCAAAGAAATTCTTGTCAGATAAAGATAAGGAAAATCAAACAAAAATTAATAACATGAAAGTTTCTAATGATTTAATTCAGTTTGAGTTACTTACAAAAGCAATGATTGTTAAATTAGCTGAAAATGATGTTAAGACACTTGATGACTTTGCTGGATTGACTACAGATGATCTAATTGGTTACTTGGAAATAAAAGGAGACAAAAATTCAAAAGTAGAAGGATTACTAGAAGAGTTTAATTTAACACGAGAAGAGGGTGACCAACTGATTTTAGAAGCAAGAAAAATATGGCATGAATAATACAATTTATGAATTTCTATAATGACCGATATTAAAGATAAAACAAAAAAGAATAAGACTTTAAGTTTAAAGTTAGGGGTTAAACCCCCTATTACGCCTAAAAGAAATATTGAAGTGGGCAAGACAGTAATTGTTGAAAAAAAGAGATATAAAAGAGGTATCAATCCAGAAACTGAGACTCAAACACATGTTACAAAGAAGCAAACTATCGAAAAAAGCCCTCATGAAAATAATGAAAAAAGACAAAATAAATCAGGTGTTTTGCTAAAGCCGCTGACCAAAGATGAACAAAAAAGAATTTTAAAAGCCGATAGTAAAAAAGAAAAAAAGGAGGAAATAAATAAAATTAGATCTGGAAATATACCACATCATTCAGGAAAACAAAATTCACCCATAATAGAAAACAATAATATTAACTTAGAGAACTTAGAAAATAGAGATCACAAAAAAGATTCTGATAAGAAAAAAAACTCAGAACAACCTAACGAGCTTGAAGATAAAAAGAAAATTCAAAATACATTTGGCCGTAAAAAAATAAGAGAGAGAAAAGTTACTATTGTTACAGCATTAAGCGACATTGACGAAAGAACAAGAAGTCTCGCAGCCTACAAAAGAGCAAAACAAAAAACCAAAAAAACTCAAGTAGAACAAGAGCCTGCAAAAAAACTTGTTAGAGATGTATACATACCTGAATTTATAACAGTAAAAGAATTAGCTAATAGAATGACCGAAAAGTCAGGCGACTTAATAAAATCACTTATGAAAATGGGGATGATGGCCACAATAAATGAATCAATCGATGCTGATACAGCTGAAATTTTAGTAACTGAATTTGGTCATAATTTCAAAAGAGAAAATATAGAAGATATTGAAAAAGATCTTATATCAAAAGATACAAAAGCAAAAAAAAATGACATAAGGTCGCCGATAGTGACTATAATGGGCCACGTTGATCATGGAAAAACTTCTCTATTAGATAAGATAAGAAATTCAAATGTTGTCTCAGCGGAAAGTGGAGGGATCACTCAGCATATTGGTGCTTATGAAGTAATTCATAATACAAAAAAAATTACCTTTATTGATACTCCAGGACATGCAGCTTTCACTGATATGCGTGCAAGAGGTGCAAATGTAACAGATATCGTAGTTTTAATAGTTGCTGCTGATGACGGAGTAATGCCTCAGACCAAAGAAGCTATTTCACATGCAAAGTCGGCTAAAGTGCCAATTATAGTTGCAATTAACAAATGTGATAAACCCGACTCAAATCCTCAAAAAATAAAAGAGCAACTTCTTTCAGAAGACTTAATAGTTGAAGACTTGTCAGGTGAGATTCAATCAGTTGAAGTATCGGCTGAAACAGGCAGTAATATTGATAGATTACTTGAGGCCATTGTTTTACAGGCTGAACTCTCAGAATTAAAAACAAACAATGAAACTTTTGCTGAAGCAACTGTTATTGAGGCAAATGTTGATAAAGGAAGAGGACCTCTTTGTAATATTATTATAACAAATGGGAAATTAAAAGTAGGTGATATAGCTGTAGCTGGAAGTGAGTACGGAAAAGTTAGGGCAATATTGAATGATAAAGGACAAAATTTAATGGAGGCAATTTCGTCTATGCCTGTACAAGTATTGGGTCTTAATGAGCCACCTGAGGCTGGAGACAGTTTTGTTACCGTTGAAAGTGATGAAAAAGCTAGAGAATTGTGTGAAATTAGAAGTCAAATTAAAAAAAATAAAATTTTACCAAAAAAAATAAAAAATATAGACAATGACTTAGCTTTTGGTTCTCTTGAAAATAGTAAGGAAATACTAGAGGTTGTAATCAAAGCTGATACTCGTGGTTCATCTCAAGCTATAATTCATCAATTAGAAAATATAAAAAGTGATAAAATAATGATTAATGTTATTCATTCCGGAGTTGGTTTTATAAATGAAAGTGATGTAGCTCTTGCATCAGCATCAAACGCATTATTGATATCATTCAATTCCACAACTACAAAAGAAGCCAAGGCTAAAGCAAAAATTAACAATGTTTCAATCCAAAACTTTAATATAATTTATGAGCTTATTGAGTATGTATCTAATTTTGCTAGTGGCAAATTGAAACCTACTATTAAAGAAAATTTTATTGGCAAAGCAGAGGTTTTGCAAATTTTTAAAGTTTCAAAAATCGGTTCAATCGCTGGCTGTAAAGTAGTTGAGGGATCATTTAATAAGAATGCAAAAGTTAAAGTAACAAGGAATGATAAAACCATTTATGATGGAGACATTCTTAGTTTAAAAAGAGAAAAAAATGAGGCGAATGAGGTAAAATCAGGAACAGAATGTGGAATTAGTATTAAAGAATTTAATGACTTCGAAGTTGGTGATTATATTGAGGCATTCAGTATAGAAGAAATAGCACAATCACTGTGATCCTAAAAAGAACAACTGAAAAGACCAGCAGATCATCAAAGGTTTCTGAGATAATCAGAAAAGCTATAAGTGAAGTTTTAGTTAGAAATGAACTGCCACTTGATGTACCTTTTAATTTTCCAATTAATGTAGTAAAAGTTGAAATGAATTCTGATTTAAAGATTGCATATATCTATGTAATTACGCATGAAAAAATTGATGAAAATGAAATTATTGTTAAATTAAATTCCTGTAAGCAATATCTTGCTAGAGAAGTAACAAGTTTAATTAATTTAAAGTTTTCTCCTAAACTTGTTTTTAGAAATGATAAAAGCATTAATGAAATTAGTAATTTAGAAAAATTATTAAGATCAAAAAAAATTCTTAATGATTTAAAAACAAATTAATTCATGAACTCTTGGATATTTATAGATAAGCCAAAAAATATAACTTCATTTGAAGTGATTAAAAGACTTAAAAAAATTTTAAATATTAAGAAAATTGGTCACTCAGGTACTTTAGACCCTTTTGCAACTGGAATACTTGCAATTGCTTTGGGTGAGGCAACAAAAAGTATTCATTATTTTAACCAAAATAAAGTGTATAAATTTAATGTAGTTTTTGGAGAACTGAAAGATACTGACGATATAACTGGAAGGACAATTAAAAAATCAAATATTATCCCCACATTGGATGAAATAAATCAATGTATAAGAAAGTTTATTGGTAAAAATGCTCAAATACCACCGCAATATTCTGCTGTAAAGGTTAATGGTAAAAGAGCTTATAAACTTGCAAGAGAAAATCAAAGAATTGAACTTAAAGCTAAAGATGTATTTATAGAAAATATAAAATGTTTGGGTGCTAAAAATATGAATGAGTATTCTTTTATAATGGAATGTTCCACTGGGACTTATGTGCGATCAGTAGCAAGAGATTTAGGAAAAATGCTTGGAACATATGCATATGTTTCTGATTTAAGAAGAGTTAAAATAGGTAAAATTGATGAAAAAGATATTATTTTACTAGATAAATTTGAAGAATTAGTTCATATTGGCGGTCATTTTGAAGTAATGCATTCAATAAGAGAAGTACTGGACGACATCCCGGCAGTATTGATCGATCAAGAAATAAGCCATAAATTTCGGAATGGTCTAAGCTTTGAATATATTAATAAAAAATCTGAGAATGAGTATTTATTAATTGAAACAAACACAAAGTTCGTGGGTATAGGTAAAGCTATAGAGGATAAAATAAAACCTGTTAGGGTTTTTAACTTATAAGGGAATAGTGATGTCGATAAATAGAGAAAATAAGACAAAAATAATTGACGAATATGCAAGATCCGAAAAGGATACAGGCTCACCAGAGGTACAAATAGCTATTTTAAGTGAAAGAATATCTAATTTAACTGAACATTTTCAGTCACATAAAAAAGATAACCATTCAAGAACTGGTCTTATGCGACTAATTAACCAAAGACGGAGCTTGCTAGCATACTTAAAAAAAAGCAATAAAGTATCTTACGAGAAATTAATAGAAAAACTCGGTATTAGAAAATAAAGGAATGATAATTAAAAATTTTAGAGGAATGAAAGAATATGAAAAAATCTATTTCAAGAGAAATGAATTGGGGAAACCAAGTATTAAAAATAGAAACTGGAAAGGTAGCAAAACAAGCAACAGCTTCAACTATAGTTAGTTACGGAGACACAGTTGTTATGGCAAATGTCGTAGCAGCTAAAACCGCTAAGCCCGATGTTGATTTTTTTCCACTTACTGTTAGTTACCAAGAAAAATTTTATGCTGCAGGAAAAATTCCAGGAGGCTTTTTTAAACGTGAAGGAAGACCTACTGAATTTGAAACCCTCACTTCAAGACTAATTGATAGGCCCATAAGGCCATTATTTCCTGAGGGTTTCAAGAACGAAACTCAAGTTATTTTAACTGTATTATCTCACGATACAGAGACAAATCCTGACATAGTTGCAATGATAGCCGCTTCTAGTGCTTTGACATTATCTGGTATACCATTTATGGGACCAATCGGCGGATGTAGAGTTGGTTATGACGGTAAGGATTATATATTAAATCCAAAAATAAATGAAGACACTCAATTAGATCTTGTTGTGTCTGGAACTCAAGACGCAGTCTTGATGGTAGAGTCTGAAGCTAAAGAACTTTCTGAGGAAATTATGCTGGGTGCAGTAAAATTCGGGCACGAATCGATGCAAGAAGTCATTAAAATAATTATCAATCTTGCTGAGGAGTGCGCTAAAGATCCATGGGATTTTGAACATAACGTTAATGATGAGTTGATGAATGAGCTCAAAAACGAATTCGAAGATCAAATTAAAAAAAGTTATTCAATTGTTAATAAGATGGAAAGACAAAACTCATTAAGCGAAATTAAGTCTGTTTTAGAAGAAAAATACGCTGACATTGAAGATCAAAATATTAATGAAGTAATGTCATATTTCAAAAAAATTGAAAAAAATATCGTCAGGTCTCAAATTTTGAATGATAAATCTAGAATTGATGGGCGTAAGCTTGATGAAGTAAGAGATATTTCTTCAGAAGTATCATGGTTGCCCAGAACACATGGATCATCTTTATTTACTAGAGGTGAAACACAGGCAATTGTTGTTGCAACTCTAGGATTTGGAGAAGACGAGCAACGAATTGAGGCACTTCAAGGTTCTTATAAAGAAAATTTCATGCTTCATTATAATTTTCCTCCATATTCAGTTGGTGAAGTTGGAAGAATGGGTTCAGCAGGTAGAAGAGAAATTGGTCATGGTAAATTAGCCTGGAGAGCTCTTAAAGCTGTATTGCCTAGTAAAGAGGATTTTGATTACACAATCCGTTTAGTATCAGACATCACTGAATCAAACGGTTCATCATCGATGGCGACTGTTTGTGGATCTTCACTCGCTCTAATGGATGCTGGGGTTCCCATCAAAAATTCTGTTTCAGGTATTGCAATGGGATTAATCAAAGAAGGCGATGATTTTGCTGTGTTATCTGATATTCTAGGTGATGAAGATCATTTAGGTGATATGGATTTTAAAGTAGCAGGCACCAAAGATGGTGTTACATCATTGCAGATGGATATTAAAATCACTGGAATCACATATGAGATTATGGAAAAAGCTCTCGACCAAGCTAAAGGAGGAAGAGAATATATCTTAAATGAAATGAATAAAGCTTTAGACTCTCCTAGAACTGAGCTTGGACCTTACACACCAAGAGTTGAAATGATGAAAGTCAAAAGAGATAATATTGGTGAAATTATTGGAAAAGGTGGTGCAACTATAAAAGATATAATTGAAAAATCCGGAGCAAGAATCGATATTAGTGATAGTGGCAATGTAAAAATAGCTGGAACCAATAATGAATCAATTCAAGCCGCAATTGAATTAATAAACTCAATTATTGAAGAGCCTGAAGTTGGTCAGGTTTATGAGGGTAAGGTTGTTAAAATTATGGAATTTGGCGCATTTGTTAATTTCTTTGGAAAAAGGGATGGACTTGTTCATATTTCGCAACTTTCTGAAGAGAGAGTTGAGAAAGTTACTGACGTTGTAAGTGAAGGTGATATAGTTAAAGTCAAAGTAATCGGTTTTGATAAAGGCAAGGTTAAATTATCAATAAAGGATGCTGAAATCTAAACAAAGGTTTCATTAATGGAATATATTAATACTTCAGAAGATAAGCTTCATGAAGAATGTGGTGTATTCGGTATATTTGGAAGCCCAGACGCTTCCACACTTACTGCCTTAGGATTACATGCCCTACAACATCGTGGTCAAGAAGGTGCAGGAATTGTTTCATTTGATGGAGAAAAGTTTCACGGCGTTAGAAGACCAGGACTTGTTGGGGATCACTTTAATAAACAAGAGGTAATTGATAGGCTAAAGGGCAGCAATGCTATTGGCCATGTAAGATATTCAACAACTGGAGACTCAATTTTAAAAAATATTCAGCCATTGTATGCAGATTTAATGTCAGGCGGCTTTGCATGTGCGCATAATGGAAACCTCACAAATGCTTCAGCTTTAAGAGAAAAACTTGTTAGTCGTGGATCAATTTTTCAATCTACATCTGATACTGAAACAATTTTGCAATTAGTTGCGCAGTCTGAGAGAAAGCAAATAGTTGATAAACTTATAGATGCTTTATTTCAAATCCATGGAGCCTATTCACTTGTTATTCTTACAAACAAGAAACTTATTGGTGTAAGAGATCCTTATGGAATAAGACCTTTAGTTCTTGGTGACCTTAACGGGGCCCCAGTTCTAGCCTCAGAAACATGTGCCCTTGATATTATTGGTGCAAAATTTGTCAGAGAAATTGAAAATGGAGAAATAATAATAATTTCAGAAAAAGGAATGGAAAGCATTAGACCTTTCCCAAAAGTTGCAGAAAGACCATGTATTTTTGAGAGAATTTATTTTTCTCGACCTGACAGTATGCTCGGAGGTAACACAGTTTATTCTTATAGAAAAAATCTTGGAATAGAATTAGCAAAAGAACATCAAGTTGATGCAGATATAGTTGTACCTGTTCCTGACTCGGGGGTTCCAGCCGCTCTTGGCTATGCTCAGCAGTCAAGCATGCCGTTTGAACTTGGTATAATTAGAAACCACTATGTTGGAAGAACATTTATTGAGCCATCCCAAAGTATTAGACAATTTGGCGTAAAACTAAAACACAATGCTAATGTTTCGTATATTAAAAATAAAAAAGTTATTTTAATTGATGACTCAATTGTGAGAGGAACTACAGCTAAAAAAATTATTAAAATGATTTATGATGCAGGTGCAAAAGAAGTACATTTGGGTATAGCATGTCCTCCGATAAAACATCCTGATTTCTATGGTATAGATACACCTGACTATAATGAACTTATTGCGTCAAAAAACAGCATTGAAGAGATTAATAAAGCTATTGGATCTAAATCTTTATTTTTCTTATCATTAGAAGGCACTTATCAAGCTATGGGTTATGACTCTAGAAATCCCGATCAACCTCAATTTACTGATCATTGTTTTACAGGCGAGTACCCTACAAGTTTGATTGATCGTGAAAAAGGCAATATATCAAAACAGTTCTCTCTTTTAACTGAAAAAAATTAAATTTCTTTAGGAACACCTACAATATTATAGCCACAGTCAACGTAATGTGTTTCACCTGTTACGCCGGAAGACAAATCACTGAGTAAGTAAAGGCCTGATTTTCCAACATCCTCTAAATCAATGTTTCTATTCATTAAAGAATTTTTCTCAGACCACTTCATCATGTCTTTACCACCAGAAATACCAGCCATAGCAAGTGTTTTCATTGGTCCTGCTGATAATGCATTGACCCTAATATTTGAAGGGCCGAGATCAGCAGCTAAATATCTTACACTGGATTCAAGAGCAGCTTTTGCAACACCCATTACGTTGTAGTTCCGAATATATTTTTGAGATCCATCATAAGTAAGTGTTAGAAGTGAACCGCCATTTTTCATTAGTTTTTCAGCTTCGTGAGCTACCTCTGTAAAAGAAAAACATGAAATAAGCATAGTATTTGAAAAATTATTGCGTGATGTATTCAAATATTTTCCTTTTAATTCTTCTTTTTCAGAAAATGCTATTGAATGTAATACAAAGTCAATTTCGCCCCAATGATTTCCAATTTCATCAAATGATTTTTTTACTGATCCTTCTTTTAATACGTCACATTCAATCAAAAAGTTACTTTTAATTGAATTTGCCAAAGGCTTTACTCTTCGATGCAAGGACTCTCCTTGATAAGTAAAACAAAGCTCAGCACCTTCATCAGATAATTTTTTTGAAATTCCCCAAGCAATAGAATGGTCATTAGCAACACCCATAACCACCCCTTTTTTTCCATGCAGTAAACTCATCCTTCAAACCTCTTAAACACTAATGATGCATTTGTACCGCCAAATCCAAAGCTATTACTCATTGCGGTATCAATTTTTTCATCATGACGTGAAGTTAGAATATTCATTCCAATTGCTTCATCATCCAACTCATCAATATTAGCAGACTCTGAAACAAAATTATTATTCATCATTAATAGAGTATAAATTGACTCATGAACACCAGCAGCGCCTAAAGAATGCCCACTTAAAGATTTTGTAGAACTGATAAGAGGTAAATCATCTTTAAATACTTTTTTTATTGCTTTTAATTCAGCAATATCACCTACAGGTGTTGATGTTCCGTGAGCATTAATGTAATCAATTTTTTCAATATCTTTTTTTGCCATCATCATGCATCTTTCAGCACCTTCCCCTGATGGCTGAACCATGTCATGACCATCTGATGTAGCTCCATAACCGACTATCTCCGCATATATCTTGGCATTTCTTTTTACCGCTGTTTCTAAATCTTCCAAAACGACTACCCCACCGCCGCCAGCAATTACAAAACCATCACGATGTTTATCAAAAGCCCTGGAAGATTTTGAAGGTTGATCATTATATTTTGAAGATAAAGCGGGCATTGCATCAAAGAGTGCTGACAAAGTCCAATCTAATTCCTCACCACCCCCAGCAAATATACGATCCTGTTTTCCCATTTGTATAATTTCAAAAGCATTACCTATACAATGAGCGCTAGTAGAACACGCTGAACTTATTGAATAATTTATGCCTTTAATTTTAAAATACGTTGATAAAGTTGCAGAGTTGGTGCTGCACATGACTTTTGGAACGCTTGTAGGACCAATTTTTTTTGGACCTTTTTCTCGAGTGATGTCAAACGCTCTTAGTAAGCTTTTAGTAGAAGGTCCACCTGATCCCATAATTAAACCTGTCATATTATTCGATATTTCATCTTCATTAAGCCTGGAGTCCTCAATGGCCTCGTTCATAGCAATATAATTATAGCTCGCTCCATCTCCCATAAATCTAAGAAACTTTCTTTCAATAGTCTCTTCTAAATTGAGATCTATCTGGCCACTCACCTGGCTTCTAAAACCCATTTCTTTTTGTGATTGGTCAAATGAAATACCGGATGAAGCATTGTATAATGATGATTTTACTTCATCCTTATTATTTCCAAGAGATGATACGACTCCAAGGCCTGTAATTACAACTCTTCTCATTATTTAATCAGCCCTACCTTTAATCCTTCGGCAGAATATATTTGCTTACCATCTACTTCTACCACTCCATCACCTACTCCTACAATAACACCTCTTTTTATTATTTTTTTCATTTCAATTTTATATTCAACCAATTTTGAGTCCTTTAAAATTTCACCACCAAACTTTACGTTTCCTGAACCTAGCGCCCTACCGCGTCCAGGTTCACCAATCCATCCTAAATAGAATCCAACTAATTGCCACATTGCATCCAAGCCAAGACATCCTGGCATCACAGGATCCATTTCAAAATGACAATCAAAAAACCATAAGTCTGGTGTTACGTCCAATTGAGCAACAATTTCACCTTTGCCGAATTTACCACCACTATCAGTAATTTTTGTTATTCTATCAAACATTAACATTGGGGGAAGTGGAAGCCGTGCATTTCCAATTCCAAACATTGTGCCGCGAGCGCAATCTAAAAGATCTTCTTTTGTAAAGCTTGATTTTTTTTCCACAAGGTTTATCTATCTTATTGTTTTATATGAAGTTTGTAAGATTAATGTATTATTATTGTAAAATACATTAAATTTTAATAAAAATAAATTTATGAAAGATATCAAGCATTTTTTGAGACAAAACTCGCTAAGACCAACTAAGCAAAGAGTGATTATAGCTAATTATTTATTTGACGGTGTAAACAAGCATGTAACAGCTGAAACTCTATCAAATAAACTTTTGAAAATGAAAGCGGAAATATCTCTTGCAACAATTTATAATACCCTTCACGATTTTTACGAAAAAGGTCTTTTAAAAAAATTAATGATTAATTCTGAACGTATTTATTTTGATACTAACACTGAGCATCATCACCACTTTTATTCTAAAAAGGATCAAAAATTAATTGATATTAATGTAGATATGAAAGTAAGTGGCCTCCCAAAGCCTCCAAAAAATAAAAAAATTAATAAGATAGAAGTTCTAGTTCACTTAGATAATTAATTGATAATAATTCTCAATATCAGTTTAGAACGATTCTAATGTATTGACTTTTTTTAAATCAATTATATCTTTGTATTAACTTATTAAGGAGAGACAAATGACTGAATTAAAAGATAGTAAAACTTTGGATAACCTAAAAGCAGCATTTGCAGGTGAGAGCCAAGCAAATAGAAGGTATTTATACTTTGCACAAAAAGCAGATGTAGAAGGCCACAATGATGTAGCGGCTGTATTTAGATCAACTGCAGAAGGTGAAACAGGACACGCTCATGGACATTTAGAGTTTATGGAAGAAGTAGGTGATCCTGCAACAGGAGAACCGATTGGTTCAACAGAGGATAATCTAAAAGCTGCTATAGCTGGAGAAACTCATGAGTATACTGATATGTATCCAGGCATGGCAAAGACTGCAAGAGAAGAGGGTTTTGACGAAATAGCTGATTGGTTCGAAACATTGGCCAAAGCTGAAAAGTCTCACGCAGGCAAATTCCAAAAAACATTAGACTCAATCGATTAATTAAAAAGGGGCTTAAATAGCCCCTTTTTTCTATCATGGATATAAAAAAAGAAGGCAGTTTAGCTGCACCTACACGTGACATTGTAGATTGGAACTCAGATGAATATCTAAATGAAAAAGCTTTAGATGCTGAGATGCGTCGACAGTTTGAAGTTTGTCATAGTTGTCGACGGTGCTTTAATCTCTGCGATAGTTTCCCAACATTATTTGATTTTATTGACGACTCCCCAAATGAGTCAGTTGATGATTTAACAAAAAAACATTTCGAGGATGTTACAGATAAATGCACATTATGCGATATGTGTTTTATGACTAAATGTCCTTACGTACCACCCCATGAATTTAATATCGATTTTCCTCATCTGATGCTCAGATACAGAACTTATCAAGAAAATCAAAAAAAATTATCTAAAATTCCAAAAGAACTTGCAAAGGTAGATCGAAATGCGAGTCTGGCAAGACTGTCGCCCAGTATAGCTAATTGGTCATCTGATAAAAAAAATAAATTAACAAGAAGTCCGTTGGAACTTATGACAGGTATAGATAAAGATGCTGAATTACCTAAGTTCGAAAAAAAGTCATTTCATGATAACTTCAAAAATATTTCTAATAAGCTAAATGAAAATGCTCCAGCTTACGGAAGAAAGGTCGCAATTTATTCAACATGTTATGTTAACCATAATAATTCAAAAGTAGGAGTAGCAGCTAATAATGTTTTAAATTTTAATGGTGTGGACACAATATCAACGTACCCTGGTTGTTGCGGAATGCCACATTTAGAGCAAGCGCAGCATGAAAAAGTAAAAATTCAATCAGAAAATATCTCAGAAGAATTATGTAAACTTATCGATCAAGGTTATGACATAGTAACTCTCACAGCCAGTTGTGGTTTAATGTTAAAATTTGAGTGGCCGTTAATTAACCCAGAAAATAAAAATGTTAAACGGCTATCAAAGCATGTTTTTGATATTGATGAATATATTGTTGATATAGCTAAAAAAGAAGGACTTGTTGATGGTTTACAATCTTTTGATGATGGAATTACTGTTCACAACGCCTGCCATGCTCGGGCACAAAATATGGGCAATAAAGCGCTAGAAATGTTGAAAAAAATTCCCGAGACCAAAGTAGATGTCGTTGAAAAGTGCGCTGGACATGGTGGAACTTTTGGGGTTATGAAAAAAACAAGAAAGTCGGCAATTAAATATGGCAGGGCGACTGCTCGTCAAATCCGAAACAAAAAAAACAAGTATATGGTTTCAGATTGTCCACTCGCTTGCAAACACTTAAATGAATTTTTAAATGATGACAAAGAAGTAAATTATATTTCTATGCACCCAATAGAAGTTATAGCAAAATCCTATAATTTAACTTGATATTTAATGATTAATTATTAGGTAAGTGATATGCCAATCGAACAAAAAAAAATCGACTCGTCAGATTTATTAGACTTAACTACCTATTCAAAAGAGCGTAAGTCAATTCGAAAAGAAGTTGTTGCAATGAAAAAAAATAGACGAGTAGAGTTAGGACCACATTCCACTTTCTACTTTGAAAATTTTTTTACAATGAAGGCTCAGATACAGGAAATGCTTTATATTGAAAAAGGTGGCGACGAACAATTAAGAGATGAATTAGAGGCGTATAATCCCCTGATACCAAATGGTTCAGAATTAGTTGCCACATTCATGTTTGAAATAGATAATCCATTAACTAGAAAAAAAGTTTTGTCATCTTTAGGTAATGTAGAAAATAAGACATATATAAAGGTTAATGGAAATAAAATTTTTGCTGTGCCTGAAAATGACGTAGATCGTACAGACAACTCAGGAAAAACATCATCAGTTCATTTTCTACACTTTAAGTTTGAAGATCATCATATTAAAGATTTTAAAGATATGGATTGCTCCGTTGAGATTGGAACCGACCACGAACACTATCCACATATTTCTGTACTTACTAATGAGGTAAAAGCTGCTCTAATAAAAGATTTTGATTAATCTTTTCCGGTAGATCCAAATCCTCCATCTCCCCTTTTTGTTTGATCAAGATTTTGAACTTCTTTCAACTTTACTTGTATAGCATTTGTGAAGACCATTTGAGCAATTCTATCTTTTGGATGAATGGTAAACTCATCTTTGCTTAGATTTATTAATACAACTTTTATTTCACCTCTGTAATCACTGTCTATTGTTCCAGGAGTATTCAAAATTGTTATACCATGCTTAAATGCTAAACCAGATCTTGGCCGAATTTGAGCCTCCAAACCTTTTGGCATTGCAATTGAAATTCCACACGGAATAATTTCTCTTTCCCATGGACGAATTTTAATTGAATTTTCAATGGATGCACTTAAGTCAACTCCAGCGGCCTCATCAGTCTGATAAGAAGGAATATCAAAATTCTTAAGTTTTGAAGTTTTTTTTATTTGTACTTCTGAGAATGGTAGATTAGCCAAATCAATAATATCAATTATTCAAGTGAAGAGAAATTTTTTGACACAGTTTCTTGGCTACTTCTTTTTTTGTCATCAATTCCCAGTTTTCAGAATATAGTTTTGATGTAAAGTATATTTTGTTTGTATCCTGATTAAATACACTATTTTCTGAAACATCGTTGCCTAGAACCCAATCACAGCCTTTTTTATTTAGTTTTTCATTGGAGTTTCTTTCAAGATTACTGGTCTCAGCTGCGAATCCTACAACTAGTTTTGGTCTTAGATGGTTTCTTTTACTCAGTCTTTCCAAAATATCTGGGTTTTCTTCTAAAATCATATTTTGACGTGATCCATCTTTCTTTATCTTTGTAATCTCTTTATTGGCAATCTTATAATCTGCTACGGCAGCAGCACATACGGCAATATCTGCTGGCAGTGAACTTTCGCAAGCTTCTAACATTTGATCAGCTGAGTCCACGTTTATGACCTGTTCTACATTAGGCCTGGTTAAGCTCGTTGGGCCAGAAACTAAAGTTGTTTTTGCGCCTAAGCTTTGTAATGTTTCTGCTATTGCATAGCCCTGTTTTCCAGAGGACTCATTAGAGATAAATCTTACGGGGTCTATCATTTCTTTAGTTGGACCAGCAGTAACTAAAGCAGTTCGGTTTACTAGAGGTTTATAATCAAGCTCATCAAAATATTTTTTAATAAATTTTACTACTTCATTTGGTTCAGCCATACGGCCTTCTCCGTATTCACCGCAAGCCATTTCACCGTTATCCGGGCCGATAAATTCGATGCCATCGTTTTTCAATGTCTCAACATTTCTTTGTGTAGAATTATTCAACCACATTCTTACATTCATTGCTGGTGCAATCAGTATTGGCTTGTTTGTAGCCATGAGAACGGTGGATGCAAGATCATCAGCTACCCCGTAAGCCATTTTTGAAATCATATTTGCAGTTGCTGGAGCAACTAAAATAATATCTGACAATCTAGAAAGTTGAATGTGACCCATTTCATGCTCATCTGTTAAATTAAACAAGTCAGTATAAACTTTGTTTTCTGAGAGACTTTCAATAGATAAAGGTGTTACAAATTCAGACCCAGATTTTGTTAAAATACATGTTACGTCTATATTATTTTTTTTTAATTCACGTATTGTTTCTAAAGACTTATATGCAGCAATACCTCCAGTAATAATCAATAGAACTTTTTTATTTTGCATTTTGTACACGTATACTTTTTTTTTCTAAATGACTAGTAATAAACGAAAAATTTATCTAAATGAATACAAAAGCAAGCATTATTCCAACTATAAGGGCTACACCGCCTATTACATATGAATTGCTAGTGCTATTTTTTTGAGTCTTATCCTCTTCATTCTTTACAATCAAATCAAAGGCTTGATCAGCTCTTGAGATAAAGTCGGGTATGTCAGGAACTTTTCTTGCTATACTTTGTAATGCTTGTTGTGTTTGTTGAAGTCTATTTTTTATTCCTAACTCATCTTTTAGCCATGTTTCAATTTCAGGTTTCGATATTTCCCAAAAATTAATATCCGGATCCAATTTTCTGGCAACGCCCTCAACCGTTATCATTGTTTTCTGTAAAAGTAAAAGTTGTGGTTGTAAAAACATATTAAATTGCTTCGTTATATCAAATAACTGGAGGAGCACATTTCCCATTGAAATATTTTTAGCTTTTTGATTTATGATTGGTTCTCCTATTGATCTCAAAGCTTGTGAAAAATCCTCTATAGATTGATTTTTGTCAATCAAGCCTGCTTCTTGATGAATTTTTGCAATATGTAAATAATCTTGTTTTATAAAACCATAAATAATTTCTGCTAAATAAGATCTATTTTTTTTATCTAATCTACCCATAATACCAAAATCAACCACTAAAAGTTTACCTTTTGGATTAAGGAACAAATTACCTTGATGAAGGTCGGCATGAAAATATCCATCTCTTATTGACTGTCTTAAAAAATTTATAATCAGATTTTCAGCTGCCTGTTTTTTATTTACTTTTTTTTCGTTCAACTCATCAATTTTATCTGCTGGAATACCAATAATTTTTTCCATCGTGAGTATTTTTTGAGTAACTTTATCCCAATAAACTTTTGGTACATAAAAACTCTCATCCATATTCGTATTCTCAGATAACTCTGAAGCAGCCGCAGCCTCATATCTTAAATCCAGCTCGAACTTTATGACTTCCTTTGCTTTTTTTATTATAGAATTAGGCCTTAACCTTTGAAATTCAGTAAAATTTTCCATGAAAGAGGTAAGCCACTCAAGCCTTTCCATTTCCTGATTGATTTTTTTTTCTATTTCTGGCCTTAGAACTTTCACCGCCACATCAATTTCTGTATTAGATGATTTTATTTTAGCAAAATGCACTTGAGCAATTGAAGCTGCGGCAATTGGTTCGCTAAATTGCGAAAAAACATTATCAATATTTGTTCCAAACTCATCTTCAATAATTTCAATAGCTGTTTTTCTTGAAAAGGGCGGTAAATTATCTCTTAATAATGACAGGTCCTCCGCAATTGTGTTGCCTACGATATCAGGCCTTGTAGATATTAACTGTCCTAGTTTAACAAATGAAGGACCAAGTTCGTTCAATGCTTGCGCAATCCTTAACCCGTCAGATTTATTCTTATGGTTTCTATCATAAGACACGCCTATAGAGATTAAATTAGTGAAAAAAATAAATAAAAATTTAAATCGTATATTTTTATTTATTAAGATTAATACATTGTACTTTTTAAGTACTCTAATCAGTTTGAACAAAAAAAGTAAATTACTGAGCATTTATAGTTTTTGTGGCATTGTGTATGGCTACTATTCCGTTAAAAATATTACGATAGTTTACATCTTTAAATTTTGTACCCTCAATTATTTTTTTAAAATTTTCTTGTGATGGGAAATTACTAATTGTTTTTGTTAAGTACTCATAAGGCTTTTCATCTCCAACAATAATTTTACCCATCACTGGTATAATTGAAGAATAAAAATTATACACACTTGAAATTGTTTCATTCTCAGCTTTGGAAAACTCTAAGCAATAAAATTTTCCCCCGGGTTTTAAGACTCTGTATGCTTCACTCAGTGATTTTTCAATATTAGAAAAATTCCTAACACCAAAGGATACGAGGTATGCATCAAATGTATTTTCTTTAAAAGGGAGATCTTCTGCAGGTGCAACAATCCATTCAATTTTATCTTTAAAGGTATGATTTTTTTTTCCTTCTTCAACCATAAATTCATTAGGATCACACACAGTAGCCTTTCCTTTGCCTCTAACCCTTTTTAAAAATCGTCTTGCAACATCACCAGTTCCTCCGGCTACATCAATTATATGCATCTCCTTTTCCGGAGAAAGCCAATCGATTAGTAATTCTTTCCAATATCTATGTGCACCAAGTGACATTATATCATTCATGATATCGTATTTGCTCGCAACTTTATCAAAAACTTCTTTTGTTTCCATAATACGCTTATTTATTTAATATCTTATAAACTAAAAAAGTATAAATGTAATATATGCCAGAGCTACCAGAAGTCCAAACAGTTGTAAATGGTATAAAAAGCAAAATTAATAAGCATAAAATTTTACGATTCAAGAAATACATAAGTAAATTAAGATATCCTATCCAAAAAAATTTATCTTCAAAAGTAGAGAGCTCTACAGTTACAACTGTTTTTCGAAGAGCTAAATATATAATTATAAATTTATCAAATAACAGATCCTTAGTAATACACTTAGGCATGTCAGGAAGGATTATTATTGTAAAAAATAATAAAAAAAAATTTAAACACACACATTTCTCTATCTTATTTAACAAGAACTTAGTTATGCAATTTATTGACCCAAGAAGATTTGGATATATTTTCGTTACGGAAACGGCCTCATTAGAAACACATAGGTTCTTTGTGAACCTAGGAGTTGAACCTCTTATTGAACAATTTAATGATCGATACCTTTTAAACGTAACGAAAAATAAAAAATCGCCGATTAAAAATATTATTATGAATCAAAAATATATTGTTGGGGTTGGAAATATTTATGCGTCTGAAGCATTATTTATGTCAGGTATTCATCCATCCAGGTTAGGTAAAGATATTACAAAACGGGATTGTGAAAAATTGGTACGCGCTATTAAAAGTGTACTAAAAAAATCTATAAAATTAGGCGGTTCAAGCATAAACGATCATACGATGGTTTCTGGGAAGATGGGATATTTTCAAAATAAATTGTATGTTTATGGTAGAGAAGGATCAAAATGTGTAAAAAGATCTTGTCAGTCGCCCATAATACGAATAGTAATAGCGCAACGTTCATCATTTTATTGTTCTGAATGTCAAAGATAAAAAAATATAATTAATTATGGCCAATACAAAATCTGCTAAAGGTAAAGTAAGAGAGATTTCTAAAAAAACAGATATTAATAAATCTGTGAGAAATAGATATCGTACCTACATTAAAAAAGTAGAACTAAATATTGTTAAAGGTGATAAAACTAAGGCTAGAGAGGCCCTAAAGCACGCAGAGTCTGAAATGATGTCCGCTGTTTCAAAAAAGATTGTTCATAAAAACACCGCTTCAAGAAAAATCTCACGTCTATCAAGTCAAATAAAGTCTCTTAAATAGATTCATCAAACTTTTCCGTAGCTTATGATATGCAGTGAAAGTTACATGCAAACATAACGCAGTAATTTAACTCTAAATTTTATAAGTATCTTAATTATTTTTCCTATTGCGATTCATTTTTAGAGAAGCTACTTTATTTAAAATTAAAAAATATCTTTTTTAATTATTCAAAAAAAATAATTTTTTAAGACTAAAATTATTAAAAATTTAGTCAGGTCTCTTTTGATCAAATTTTGATTTCATCAAAAAAAAGTTTAAAAAGACATATGTTTTTTTTGTAAATTAGATAAGATTTTATTAGGGCTATTGGAGGGGCTTGCAACAAATGTATCAAGATCTTAATCAGAATCAAGCTTCATCAGTAAATCTAAAAGATCAATGGAATTCAGTCTTAAAAAAGCTCAATACAGAATATGGAAATGAGATATTTAATAGTTGGATCAAGAATATTTCAATAAGAAACCTAGATGAAGATGTTTTATACTTTACTGTGCCTACAAGATTTATTAGAGATTGGATTACTTCACATTACTTAGATAAAATAATATTTTTTCTAAACCAAGAAAACTCGCAAATCAAAAGAGTAAAAATAAATATTGATAATTCACTTACCGCTAATATGCTTAATCTTGACAAAGATCCAAGTGACCAAAGAAAAATAAATAATAACTCAAATAATTCTAATTACATTGATGACTGGCCGTTAGATGACAGATTTAAGTTTGATAAATTTGTTGTTGGTCCATCTAATGAGCTTGCTTTTGCTTCTGCAAAAAGATTTTGTTCAATTGACGTAAATGATTTTAACCCTCTTTACATTTATGGCGGTGTTGGTTTGGGTAAAACTCACTTACTTCATGCAATTGGATGGAAATTAAAAGAAGAAAATATAGCTAATAGTGTTTTATATCTTTCTGCTGAAAGATTCATGTTCCAATTTATAAAATCTCTAAGACAAAAAGATACAATGTCATTCAAACAAAAATTTAGATCCGTAGACGTGTTAATACTCGACGATATTCAGTTCATGATTGGTAAAGTTTCAACACAAGAGGAGTTTTTTCACACCTTTAATTCACTATTGGACATGAACAAAAAAGTCATAATTTCAGGTGATAGATCCCCAAGTGAATTAGGCAGCTTTAATGAAAGAATGAAGTCAAGATTATCAGGTGGATTGGTAGTAGATATTATGCCTGCGGATTTTAATTTGAGATTTTCAATTATTAAAAATAAATATGAAGAACTCTATAAAAGAAATAAAAATTCATTAAGTCTAGATGAGGAGGTATTATCATTTTTAGCAAGTACAGTAACCTCTAATGTAAGAGAACTTGAAGGCGCTCTAAATAAAGTTTATACATTTTCAAATATATTGGGAAAGAAAATTGACGTTGAATTAACTAAGTCAGTTTTAAAAGATTTACTTAAGTCTAATGATAGAAGAATTACTATAGATGAAATACAAAAGAAAGTATCAAGTTATTACAACATTAAGCTTGACGATCTTATATCTAGCAGAAGAATAAGAACTTTTGCGAGACCAAGGCAAGTTGCAATGTATTTATCAAAAAAACTTACTACTAGATCGCTACCTGAGATTGGTAGAAAATTCGGAGGAAGAGACCATACGACTGTTATTCATGCAGTAAAAAAAATTGATGAATTAAAAGAACATGACTCTAAATTTGATGAGGACGTTAATTTGATTACTCAAATGATAACATCTATTTAATCAATTACTGATGCTTAATGCTTTATGGAATTTCAAATAAATAGTTCAGATCTGCTGAAAGCGCTATCCCATATTCATGGAATAGTCGAAGTAAGACATACCTTGCCAATACTTTCAAACATTATACTAAAAGCAAAAGATAATGAGTTAACTTTGTCATCGACAAATTTGGACATATATTGTGCAGACAAAATTAAAGCTGAAGTCTCTATAGCAGGTGAAATTTCAGTTTCGGCAGTAACATTTTTTGAAATTGTCAAACGACTTCCACCAGGTTCAGAGGTTATGATGACAATGGAAGAAGGTGAAAATGAAATTATACTAAAATGTGGAAGATCTAAATTCAACTTATCAACTCTTAAAACTGATGATTTTCCAATTATTTCTGATAATGATTTATCAACAAACTTTGTCTTAAGCGCTGATGAGTTGATTAGAATTATAGACAAAACTAAATTTGCAGTGTCAAACGAGGAAACGAGATATTATTTAAATGGCATTTTTCTGCATAAAGCTGATCGAAATTCTATTCAATTTTTAAGGGCTGTTGCCACAGACGGTCATCGTTTAGCTCAATATGATATTCCTCTTCCACAGGGTGCTGAAGAGATAACTGGCATTATTATTCCAAAAAAGACTATTTTTGAATTAAGAAAAGTGCTTGATGATGCCAATGGAGATGTGAGTATTTCGTTAAATGAAAATAAAATCAAATTTACTTTTAATGATTTAAAAATTATCTCAAAGGTTATCGACGGCACATTTCCTGACTACACAAAAGTTATACCTCAGAATAATAACAAAAACTTTAAGACAAATAATAATGAATTAAAAAATGCCATTGATCGTGTTTCTGCCGTTGCAGCTAATGAAGAGTCTAAATCTAAAGCAATCAAGCTGTCTTTAGAGGATAATAAGCTGAATCTAAGTGTTGAAAGTCAATCAAAAGGTTCAGCAAATGAGATAATAGATATTAGCTATGATGGCGATAAAGTTGATATCGGTTTTAATTCTAAATATATCATAGATATTTGTAATGAAGTCGATGGAGAGGAAGTTGACATAAGTTTATTAGACTCGGTCTCACCAGCCATTATTCTTGATAAGACAGATGAAAATCTATTTTTCGTTCTAATGCCTATGCGAATTTAATTATGTATCCTAATACTAGGATTGACAAAATTTCACTAATTAATTTTAAAAATCATTTAAATACAAATCTAAAAGATCTCGGTTCATTTGTTGTCCTTAATGGAAATAATGGATCAGGCAAAACAAATATATTAGAGGCGATATCACTTTTTTCACCTGGTCGTGGTATAAAAAATTCACGCTTTTTTGAGATGCCAAATAAGGATAGGGATCAAAAGAATTTTGAGATTAAAATAAATGTAAAATATGACACTGGTGAAGTAGAACTTTTTCGAAGTTTTTCATCTGTGGAAAAAAATAAAAATTATATTTCAGTAGACAACGAGAAAATTACTAATTTTCAATTATTAGAATTCATAAATATATTATGGATTACACCAATCATGGAAAAAGTATTAATTCAAAGTAACTCAGAGAAAAGAAATTTTTTTGATCGTCTTATTTTCAATATAAATAAAACCCACTTAAAAAATTATGCAAAACTGAAAAAATTACTTAGTGAGAGATTAGCTTTATTGAAAGAAAAAAATTACGATTCGAATTGGTTGATTATTGTCGAAAAAAACATTGCAAATCTCTCGGTTAGCTTACTGATTGACAGGACAACTTTTATCGACCAGCTTAACAATAACCTAAGATCTGTTAAAGTTCCTTTCAACGCATGCCAAATTGATATTTATCATGAATTATCTAAATTGGGTAATATTAGAAATTCAGAGGATTTTGCAGAAAAGTATGTAAATGTGTTAAAAAACAATAGGGAAATAGATTCTGCATTAAACAAAACTACCTTAACAGTTAATAAGGTGGAAATTAACATATTCAACAATATTGAAAGGATTATTGAAGCTAGAAATTGCTCAACTGGGGAACAAAAATCTATATTACTCTCAATATTTTTATCAGTTGCTAATATGGTAAAAGACCAAAACAACAGTCGCTCCCCTATTATTTTAATTGATGAGGCTATGGCACATCTGGACACCGAACATAAAGAATTTCTATTTAGTGAACTAGAGAGTTTAAAATCACAAGTATGGTTCTCTGGTGTTTCAAAAAATCTATTTGAGAATATTAATAACCAAACTGTTTTCTTTGACATGAAAAATGTTGTATAATGAAATTAAAAAAAAATATAAGTGAGCGAAGTTTCAAATAATTACGGCGCTGAGTCCATCAAAGTTTTAAAGGGTCTTGAGGCTGTTCGTAAGAGACCAGGAATGTACATTGGTGATACCGATGATGGTAGCGGTTTACATCATATGATATTTGAAGTCGTTGACAATTCAATTGACGAGGCTCTTGCGGGTCACTGTGACCAAATAGCTGTTACATTGAATAGTGATGGATCAGTTACTGTTGAAGATAATGGTAGAGGTATACCTACAGAAATTCATCCTGAAGAAAAAATCTCTGCAGCAGAAGTGATAATGACCCAACTTCATGCAGGTGGAAAGTTTGACCAAGACTCATATAAGGTATCCGGAGGCTTACATGGAGTAGGCGTTTCAGTAGTTAATGCATTGTCCTCTAAACTTCACCTTAATATATATAGAGATCAAAAAGAGCATTTTATTGAATTTAATAATGGAGAAGCCTTAAGCCCTCTTAGTATAACAGATAAAAATATAAAAAAAAATGGCACTAAACTAAGATTTTACCCAGATAAAAATATCTTTTCAGATACTGAATTTGACTCAAAAATTTTAAAACAAAGGTTTAGAGAGATGGCTTTCTTAAACTCTAAGATAACTATAATTTTTTATGATAGTCGGAATGCAGATAAAAAAGAAAGTAAATTTCATTACGAGGGAGGTATTGGTGAGTTCGTTAAATATCTTGATAAATCAAAAAAATCTCTGATTGAAAAACCAATAAGTATAGAGGGGTACAAGAATAATATTGAGTTTAGTTGCTCTCTTTGGTGGAATGATAGTTATTATGAGCAAATTCTCACATTCACTAATAATATTAGACAAAAGGATGGCGGCACTCATTTATCAGGTTTCAGGGCAGCACTAACGAGAGTTGTTAATAATTTTTTAGACGGTAGTAAAGTTTCAAAGAAACAATCAATTAGCCCAAATAGTGATGATATTAGGGAGGGATTAACTTCAGTTTTATCTGTTAAAGTTCAAGATCCGAAGTTTTCTTCGCAAACAAAAGACAAGCTAGTTTCTTCTGAAGTAAGGCCAGTGGTAGAGAATTTAGTCAATGAAAAATTGTCTGACTGGTTTGAACGACATCCAAATATAGCAAAAGAAATTTTCTTAAAAATTCAAAAAGCTGCTGAGGCAAGAGAAGCAGCAAGAAAAGCTAGAGAACTTACAAGAAGGAAATCTGCACTTGAAATAACAAACTTACCAGGCAAATTAGCTGACTGTCAGGAAAAAGATCCATCACTTTCAGAAATATTTATTGTCGAGGGAGATTCCGCTGGCGGTTCAGCTAAACAGGGTAGAGATAGAAAGTTTCAGGCAATCTTACCATTAAGAGGTAAGATACTTAATACTTGGAAATCGAGAACAGATAAAATTTTAGGCTCACAAGAAATAGGAACTTTAATTACAGCACTTGGAACAGGTATAGGGCCTAATGAATTTAATTCTGATAAGTTAAGATACCATAAAGTTATAATAATGACTGATGCTGATGTTGATGGGTCGCACATAAGAACACTTTTGTTGACTTTCTTTTTTAAGGAAATGAGAGGACTTATTGAAAATGGTAATTTATATATTGCAAGACCACCTTTATTTAAAATTAAGCGAGGTAAGGAGGAACTTTATATCAGTGATGAGGAAAATCTTCAAAAATCTCTTATAAAATATGGAGTAGATGATGCAATTTTTAAGACTGCACTAGGAAATAAATTAAAAGAAGAAGAGTTAGTAATGACTTTAAATAAAATTACAGAAGTCATGGAGATCTATAGTAAAGTTCCTGATAGATATGATAAAAAAGTTTTAGAGCAAATTGCCATTTCTGGATGTCTGGATGTCAATAAGTTTTTGGACTCAAAAGAAAAAACAAAAGATGCAATTAACTATATTTCAAAAAGGATTAATATAAGTAGACCAGATTATGATAGAGGTTGGAAGGGTGAATACTCAATCAATAAGGGATTTGTATTTAGGCGTGAATTGAGAGGCCTTGAGGATAGTATTGTTATAGACAATAATCTGTTGGAGTCGCAACTTATAAAAAATCTTAACTCAAATTACTCAGAACTTTTTCAAATGTTTGAGATGCCTGGTGAACTAATTTTAAAAAATGAAACACTCAAGGTTTATTCCCCGTCCCAACTCTTCAACACTATTCAAAATTTAGGTAAAAAAGGTTTATCTATGCAGAGATATAAGGGATTAGGCGAAATGAATCCAGATCAACTCTGGGAAACAACATTAGATCCAAAAAATAGATCCTTAATACAAGTAAAAATTGATGATGAAGAGTCTACAAAAGGCGTATTTGAAGATTTAATGGGTGAAAATGTTTTACCGAGAAAGGAATTTATTGAAAATAGAGCTGATAAAGTAGTCAATCTGGATATCTAATCAAAACGTATACTATAAAGATAGTTATCATTTTTCTTTAACCACAATATTTGATTTTTATAATCAGGACAGAATCTTTTAACTAGCAACCAAAAATTTTTTGTATGGTTAAATTCTTTTAAATGGCAAAGCTCATGTACGATAATATATTTTAAGATTTTTTTTGGCGCAAAAATCAATCTCCAATTTAAATGTATTATTCCAGTAGAATTACAAGATCCCCAATAATTAAAACT
This sequence comes from uncultured Pelagibacteraceae bacterium, assembly GCA_902523455.1. Lineage (GTDB taxonomy): Bacteria > Pseudomonadota > Alphaproteobacteria > Pelagibacterales > AG-422-B15 > CACNXQ01. The sequence continues at coordinate 46,796 of CABYZG010000002.1, read as the reverse complement.
ATTAGAAATTTTTATTGCTTTAATATTTAAATCAAGCGATTTAGATATGATATCAACATAATTTTTTGATTGATTTAAAATTTGATAATCAATCCATTTTTTAAAGTTTTTTTTATGACCATTTGCGCGTGATATGATCATGAGCCTATTATTTTTTATGTACACTTTATTAAAATTATCTTCTTGAAAAATAATTTTCATTTTTTTACCCATAATTAATAAAGTGGTATTATGCTTTATTAGAATTAAAGGTAAAATTTTGTTTATTTCTTCACATAGCCATTTAATATTTTCATTTGCAAATTCTAGCCCATGTTTAAATGATATGTAATAAGGAATTGAGACTAGCCCACGTAGATTTTTTTTATCAAAAGTAAGCTTATAATTTTTTGATAACTTATTTTTTTTTATCAACAATTGAATACTTTGCTTGTTATAATTGATGATATGATGTTTTTGCATATTTTTAATGATTGAAAGTATATAGAATATTATTAGATTTAAATGTCTTATGATAGGAAATAAATTTTGACCGACTTACTAAAACAATCTTTTGATGAAGAAATTAATCTAAAATTAAGAACTTTAAATCTAATACATTGGACAGCAATATTTGGTCAGTTCTTTGCCGTTATAATTGCATATTTCTATTTCGAAATAAGTTTTAGTATGTATTTCTGTATTATTTTAATACTTCTTAGCGTTGTATTAAATATTCTTGTTAGCATTTTTTATCCTTTAACAAAAATACTTAATTACAACGAAACTTTTTTAATTCTTGTATTCGATTTACTCCAATTAGTGGGTCTCCTTTACCTAACTGGAGGTCTAACCAATCCATTTTCTGTATTAATACTTGCTCCGCTTGTAATTGCGGCAACCTATCTTGATTTAAAACGAATTATTATTATTACTTTGATAGCTATTATTTCATTAAATTTTCTTGCATTTTTTTATTACCCGTTAGAGAGCGACGCATTGGGTATCAGTCAAAATGAATTTTCTAGGTTTGAAATATTTTTAATATGGTCAGCATTAATAATTGCAGCAATATTTCTCACATTTTATTGTTTTAGGGTGGCTGATGATGCTAGAAAAACTCGTAAGGCACTAAAAGAAACGCAACTTTCTCTTTCAAATGAGGAAAAAATTTCTGCATTGATGGGATTAACGGCTGCTGCAGTGCACGAACTAGGTACTCCTTTATCAACTATTTCAGTGATTACAAAAGAACTTGTCAATAATTACGACGATCAACAAGTAAAAGAAGATTTAAATGTGATACAATCACAGCTTAAAAGATGTAGTGATATATTAGAAAGATTAAGATCAAATAGTTTAGACGACAAAAATAATGAGTTTATAAATCAGTTAGACTTTATTCGTTTGATTAATGAAATAACATCTTCTTATGATAAGAATAATATTAACATTATAATTTCTAATGATCCTTATTTTGAGAATATCAATGTTACAATTCCCAGGTCAGCTGAAATAGTTCATTCAATAACTAATGTAGTTGATAATGCATTTAAATTTGCAAGCTCGCAAATAGATATCAATTTAATTAGCAAAGAAAATAATATCATTATTGAAGTAGCAGATGATGGTCCTGGGTTCGCACCTGAAATATTCCCCTTTCTTGGGGAACCGTATATCAGAAATAATAATAAGGCTAAAAATCAGGGTCTTGGCTTAGGATTATTCATTTCTAAAAACTTACTTGCAAAGTCTCAAGGTGAGATTAAATTTTCTCAAAGGGAAGGTGGTGGAGGATTGGTAAAAATAGTTTTATCAAAAAATTACCTCAATTTATCCAATGAGTAATGTAAAAGAAGTTTATATGAATAACGAAAAATCATTAATGATTATTGATGATGACGATGTGTTTAGGAATAGGTTAATTACTGCAATGAAACGTAAGGGCTACGATGCTTTTGGGGCTTCATCGGTTTCAGAGGCTATATCATTGGTTAACACAAATGCTCCAAAATATGCAGTAGTTGATTTACGCCTAAATGATGGTAATGGTTTGGAGGTAGTTTCAATTTTATCCAATAAAAGGCCAGATAGTAAAATAGTAATGCTCACAGGATATGGGAATATTCCAACTGCAGTAGCTGCTGTAAAAGAGGGAGCCTGTGATTATCTTGCTAAACCAGCGGATGCTGATGACATTGAGGCTGCACTAAAGGCTCCTTATTCATCTACACCTGAACCCCCACAAAATCCAATGTCTGCGGATAGGGTAAAGTGGGAGCACATACTTAGAATTTATGAGCTGTGTAACCGAAATGTTTCTGAGACTGCTAGAAGATTAAAGATGCACAGACGCACTTTACAGAGAATACTGCAGAAAAAATCCCCTAAATAATTAGCTATGCAGTTTTCTTTAGTTGATTGATTTCACTTAACGCACTTACGCCTTGATCAGCAATTTCCTGACCAGCAACAGTATCGCTCTCATTATTTAATTCATCCATGTTAACAAATTCTGCGTAAGTTGCTCTGGTTCTATCAGTAATTATGTGTGCTTTTAAAAGAGTTTTGACAAGGACTCTAAAGATATTATTTTGATTTTTCATCTCGTCTTTTATTACTTCGCCTTGGTCTATATATTTATGGAATTCTCGGTCAACCCACTTATGATCTAAGCCAACACAGGAATATACATGCTTCTTCTCAAATGGATTCACTAGGTTAAATAGAAGTTCAACAAATATTTTTTCAGCCCAATCTTCGACTTTGATATGCTCTTTTTTAGTCAATTTTGGCACTGTTCTATCTGCCCATATTTTACCAAATTTATGATGGAAAGCTTCATCACTCATTGTGTATTTTAATAAAGTTTTCAATACTGGGTCATTAGTATTTTCATATGCCATAGCAAATGCTCCCATAGCCAATCCCTCGATCATCATCTGCATTCCGATGATCTTTTTATAAACCAGATCAGATGAAACGATCTCATTAGCTACTCTACCTAATGTCGGCCCAACCTTGAAAGGTGATCCCCATCTTGCTTGTATATATTTAGTAAAACCAGCAACATGTCTAGCTTCTTCTCTTGTTTGATTAGCTGCATATTCTTGAGCACCCGGATCTCTTAATACATGACATAAACTTGCACTTAATGAAAGAGCAGCCTGCTCTCCATGAAGAATCTGAGATAATACAAATCTAAAACTCTCATTATTTAATTTGATTAATTGCTGCTTGGACAACTTTTCTCTAATACTCGGTATTTGAAGTTCAATCCCGAAAGGTCCATCAGGGTCAACAATGTTTTTATTTTCTGTATCAAATGGAATATCAAAATCTATATATTTTTTATCGTTGGGATCCCAGAAATGTTTATGTGTAGCGCTAATTATTTTATCAAATGCATCTGATCGATCACTGTAGCGATCCTCATCCATCATTGGAATAAAGTGTTTAGGATTTGCTGCATTATACGCAGGATCCTTTGTAAGAGAGTTTTTACCTGACTTGGATGTTTGCCATTTCTCTTGTACTTTATAAACCTGGTCTTTAGCTACAATTTTAGCAATCTGTATTTTTTGCGATAACTCAACCATAAAAGTTAGTATATACATTTTACCTAATTATTAAATATATATATGAACACTTGTTCATTTAATTCAATAAAAAATTTAATAAAAACAGTAATTTATATAATTAAATATTTTATGTCATTATTCTACCTTTCCATGGTTCTTGAAAATCTCTCAAACGTTTATAATTTAACAATGTACAAAATCATTAATTTCTCATATTTTGTGCGACTATCATTAAAATTAATCATTTATTAGAGAATGTTGCAAAAAATAGAAAATTGGTTCTTTAAATTTCGCCTACTGGTTCTTTTGAGTTTTGTTCTTCTAACTGTAGTAATGGGATATTTTGCAGTTCAAATAAGAATGGATGCAGGATTTTATAAACAACTACCAAGTAATCACTCATTTGTGAAAACTTACTATGAATATCAAGATGATCTAAGTGGAACTAATAGCATAACTGTTGCATTAAGAACAACAGATGGTGACATATTCAATCAAGAATATTTAAAAAAATTATTTGATCTCAACCAAACGGTAAGGTATTTGCCGGGTGTAAATCAGGGCTCAATGCAATCATTATGGACACCAAATGTGAAAGTAATGCGAGTAACTGAAGAAGGCTTTGAAAGTACTGAGGTAATTCCAGGAAACTTAACTCCTGACAAGTTGAATGAAACAGAAATAAACAAGATTAAAGAAAGAATATTAACAGGGGGTCATGTTGGCAGCATTGTATCTAATGATTTTACATCCTCATTAATTAAAGTTGAGTTAACAGAGTTTAATCGTAAAACAGGCGAGAGATTAGATTACCTTCAATTGGGACAAGACATTGAGGTTATAAGAGATGAATTTGAAAAAGGTGATTATCGAGTAGAAATAATTGGTTTTGCCAAAATGATTTCAGATATAGCAAGTGAAGCTTACAATGTTGTAATATTCTTTGGACTTGCTTTCTTACTTACAGTTCTTGCTGTTTACTGGTATTCTAGATCGTGGACGCTTACATTCCTACCACTTATTTGCTCATTAACATCATTGATTTGGCAGTTTGGAATGTTAAAGATCTTAGGGTTTGGATTAGATCCTCTTGCAATTCTTGTACCTTTTCTGGTATTTGCAATAGGTGTATCTCATGGAATACAGCAGGTTAATCAAATTACAAAAGAAGTAATAGAGGGCCAAACAGCAGAATACGCAGCAAGGGCGTCTTTTTCAAGATTATTAGTGCCTGGAACAATGGCTCTAGTTACAGATCTAGTTGGCTTCGGAACCTTGATTTTGCTTCCTATAGGTATGATACAAGAGCTAGGAATAACTGCATCGATAGGCGTTGCATTTAAAATAATTACAAACCTTGTTATGCTTCCATTAGCTGCTTCCTATGCAAGATATAATAAAAGTTTTGCAACAAGAGCTCAATCAGCAATAACTTATAGACAAAATTTAATGGGCTTTTTTGGATTGCTTGCTAGACCCAAACCTGCTGTCATTACGTTGTCAGTTAGCGCATTACTGTTTGCAGGGGCTACTTATCTAGCGAGTGAAAGACACGTCGGAGACTTACACGCAGGTGCACCGGAATTGAGACCTGAAGCTAGATATAATAAAGACATTAATGAAATAACTAGTAGGTATGCTGTGACAACTGACGTTCTCGTCGTTATTGCTGAAACTGGTGCAACAGGAGGAATTAATCCTTGTCGATCAGATTATATAATGGAAGCGCAGAATAACTTACATTGGTATTTAGAAAATATTCCAGGCGTTACAAAGGTAATTTCGTTATCAAGTGTAGCAAAAAGAGCTTTAAGTGGATATGCGGAAGGTAACTTAAAATGGACTTATCTTCCAAGAAATGAAAGAGCACTTGCATTTGCAACAAGTGTGGTTGATCCATCAACGGGCCTAATAAACGAAGCCTGTTCTATAATGCCTATATATGTCTTCACAGAAGACCATAAAGCCACAACAATTAGTCGATTAGTAGAATTGCTCGAGGAATATAACAAACAATTTAGAGATTCAGATGAGACTCTAACGTTCAGGGTTTTAATTGAAAAGCCAGCAGAAGGCACTGAAATAATCCCTGATGCAAGTTTTGTTGGAAGCAATGAACGACCCGTTACAGATTTAGGTGTTGAAAATCCTGTGATTTTTACTGATGATGAATTTACTGATTTTAGTTACGAAAAGGGCTTCAACTCAAGAAATTTATGGGCACCTTTGGTTGCTTATTATCGTGACATTGACTCGTATGACGAGAAAACTGATTTTAGAGTTCGTGATATAAAACAATCTGAAATAGTTTTTAAAGAATTTTTTGAAGAAAACCCAGAATATTCTCATATTCTCTTTGATACAGATGAAATCAAATACAGGTTAGCAAGTGGAACAGTGGGAATTCAACATGCAACAAATCAAGTCATTGAAGAAGGGGAATTGCCTATGATGATAGCTGTGTATATCGTAATTGTAATTCTTGTCTTTGCTACTTATTTAGACTGGAGAGCAACCATTTGCTGCACCGTTCCCCTAACCTTTGCAACAATGCTAGGGTATGCCTTTATGGACTTAGCTCAAATTGGCCTTAAGGTCTCAACTTTACCAGTTATGGTTCTGGCTGTTGGTGTTGGAGTAGACTATGCTTTTTATATATACAATAGATTAAATATGAGAATGAAAGAAGGTCTTGATATTACAGAGGCATTTGAACATACTTTTGCAAATACGGGTGCTGCAGTAGTATTTACAGCTATTACTCTAGCAATTGGTGTTTCAACATGGTCATTCTCTGCACTAAAATTTCAGGCAGATATGGGATCATTACTCACTTTTATGTTTATAATAAACATGGTTTGTGCGATGACGACATTACCCGCTCTTGCTGTTGTACTTGATAAATTGTTCCCAAGAAAAAAAATTAATTCTTAGTTAATTTGAGAAATACATCTTCAAGCTTTGTCTCATTTATAGTTAAATCTTTAATTTGAATATTAGATAGTCGCAATGCATCTAAAATTTTGTTGATCCTGATTTCGCTAGGCTTGTAATTAATTATTAGAGTGCCATTGTTTATTTCACATTCTAAATTTAACTCCATTATTAGCTCTAGATTAGGATTTTCGTCATCTAATGAAATAATTATTTGTTTTCTGTCAATTAATGATTTTATATTTGATGTCGTATTATTTGTTATTAAATTACCATCATTTATTATTGCAATTTCATTACACAACTCTTCTGCTTCATGTAAATAGTGAGTTGTAATGATAATTGTTTTACCTTCACTATTTAATTTATTTATATTAGCCCATAAATTTGCTCTAAGCTCAACGTCTACACCTGCAGTTGGTTCATCAAGAATTAAAATTTCAGGATTATGAACCATTGCTTTAGCTATCAGCAATCTTCTTCTCATTCCTCCTGATAATGTTCTAGCGTATGCGTGCGATTTATCTTCTAGCGCAAGAAGCTTTAGAATCTCATCAGTCCTTCTTTTATTTTTTGGAACCCCAAATAAACCAGCCTGGATTTCTAATAACTCATATGGAGTAAAAAAAGGGTCGATATTTAACTCTTGAGGAACAATACCCATTAATTTTTTCACATCTTTCAACTTTTCATCATGGCTCATGCCAAATATGTCTATGTGCCCAGATGTTTTTCTTACCAGATCAGCTAAAATATTAATAAAAGTTGATTTACCCGCACCATTAGGTCCTAGCAATCCAAATATCGAGCCTTTCTTCACTTGAAGGGAGATATTATTCAGAGCTACTTTTTCATTTTTTGATCCTACGCCGTAAATTTTATTTAAGTCTCTCACTGATATTGCGACATCGCCTGACATAAAAAAATAATAAATATTAGAATTAATAGTTTTTCAAAGTAATTTCTTGTATCATTCTGATCATGAATTCTCCAGAAATAAAAAGCGAACAAAACAAAGATGTTGAATATGTATATTCAAAAAAATTAAGCTGTGCTGGAGTTGAAGGTCCACTAGGTCACCCAAAAGTATACCTTGATATGGGAGATGATAACCAGATCGTTTGTCCGTATTGTAGCAAACTATTTATACTTAAATAAATGGCAGAGAGAAATCACCTATTTTTGGTTGATGGATCAGGATATATTTTTAGAGCATATTATGCATTGCCGCCACTATATCGAAAAAGTGATGGGCTGCCAACCGGCGCAGTGAATGGTTTTTGTAATATGCTTTATAAATTAATTGAAGATACTGACAAAAAAATTAGCCCGACACATCTAGCAGTAATTTTTGACAGTGCCAGAAAAACTTTTAGAAATGATATTTATAAAGAATATAAAGCTAATAGAGGTGATCCACCAGAGGACTTAATACCACAATTCAAAATAATTAAGAATGCTGTGAAAGCTTTTGGCATACCATCTATTGAATTAAGTGGTTATGAAGCAGATGATATTATTGCAACATATGCATCACTCGCAGAAAATAAAAAATGGAGCGTATCTATAGTTTCTTCTGATAAAGATCTTATGCAAATTGTTTCAAATCAGGTGAAATTAATCGATACAATGAAAAATAAAACAATTGGCCCGAATGAAGTCCTAGAAAAGTTTGGTGTTGGTCCAAAAAATGTTATTGATGTTCAAGCACTGGCTGGTGATAGTTCTGACAATGTACCAGGCGCACCAGGTATTGGAATTAAAACTGCAGCGCAGCTTATTAATGAATTTCAGAGTATTGAGAATCTTTTGGAAAACTATGGGGAAATCAAACAGCAAAAGCGCAGAGAAACAATTAGGGATAGTAGGAAAAATATCCTTATAAGCAAAGAATTAGTTACGTTGAAAAGGGATGTATACAATATTCCAGCTCTCGATGATTTAGTTAAAAAAGAAATTTCTGTTGAGACTTTAATTACTTTTTTAGATGAGCTGGAGTTAAAGAAGTTATCTGAAAGGATAAGAAAAAAAAATCCAAATATAAAAATTACGTCCAAAAAGCTAACAAGCACCAAAAAAATAAAAAATTTAAATGAGCAAATTGAAAAACCAGATGATAATTTTACAAAATCGATTAAAATTTTTAATTCCAAATCTTCTTACAATTTAATAAATGATGAAAAAAAACTAAAAAAGCTGGTCAGCGAAATCTATGATGCGGGTGAATTTGTATATGATGTTGAAACAGACTCGCTCAATATAATCGAGGCTAATCTAGTTGGCGTTTCTTTTTGTTATAACCAGCAAATTGCCTACTATATTCCGGTGCAACATGTTGATCATGATGAAAAGAAAATTCAAAGCCAAATATCTCTCAAAAGTTTTCTATCAATAATTGCCCCTTTAATGAAAGATGAGTCCATAATTAAAATAGGCCACAATATTAAATATGATAATTCAATTTTAAATAAATATGGAGTTGAAGTAAGGGGTTTTCACGACACCATGTTAATGTCTTATGTTCTCGATGCAGGCGTCAATCGGCATAATATGGATGAATTAGCCAATATTCATTTAAACAGAGAAACAATTAAATTTAAAGATATAGTTGGCAGTGGTAAATCACAGATTACTTTTGACAAAGTAAAAATTGATGACGCACTAAATTATGCAGCTGAAGATGCAGAAATAACTTACAAATTATATTTGTTTTTAAAAAAAAGAGTTCAACAAGAAAAAGGCAATTATATTTATACCAACATTGAAAGAGAGCTAATTAATCCTATCCAATCAATGGAAACCAATGGAATTAAAGTTGATAAGAAATATCTAAATGATTTATCATTTAAATTCTCACAAAGAATAGAGAAACTTGAAAAAAAAATATACAAGGAAACAGGTTCAAAATTTAATATTGGCTCTCCAAAACAATTATCTGAAATTTTATTTGATAAATTAAAACTTAAGCCACCTAAAAAAACTAAAACTGGTGAAAAATCCACAGGTATTGAAGTTTTAGAAGATCTTGCATATGAAGGAAATAAAGTTGCTGATACAATTATTCAGTGGCGACAAATCTCTAAATTAAAAAATACATATACAGATGCACTTCAGAACCATATTGTAGAAAAAACAGGCAGAATACACACCTCATTTGCTATGGCTTCAACTAACACAGGAAGATTGGCATCATCAGATCCAAACCTACAAAATATTCCGATAAGAACAGAGGAAGGGAAATCAATTAGAAAGGCCTTTGTACCCGATCAAGGCTATGTGATGTTTGCTGCCGATTATAGTCAAATTGAACTAAGAGTTCTCGCACATATGGCTGACGTGGCACAACTAAAGGAAGCGTTTATAAATAATGAAGATATTCATCAAATGACCGCCTCAGAAATTTTCAATGTAAAACTAAAAGATGTAGATAACGAATTAAGAAGAAAAGCCAAAGCAGTTAACTTTGGAATCATATATGGGATCTCAGCCTATGGACTTGCAAAACAGCTTTCAATATCAAATTATGAATCAGGGAATTTTATAAAAAAATATTTTCAAAAATTTTCAGGAATCAAGGAATTTATGGATCATACGAAGGAGTTTTGTAGAAATAATGGTTATGTTGAGACGATTTGTGGAAGAAAATGCTTTTTTCCGAGAATTAAGGACAAAAATTTTGCTCTTAGATCCTTTCAAGAAAGAGCAGCAATAAATGCACCAATTCAGGGTACTGCAGCTGATATTATTAAATTAGCCATGATTAAAATAAATGGTAAAATTAAAAATTCAAATGATTGTAAAATGCTTTTACAGGTTCATGATGAATTAATTTTTGAAATAAAAAAAAGTAAATTAGACTACTTTAAAAAAATTATTATTGAAGAAATGGAAAATGCATTAATGCCCAAATTTAATTTTTCTGTACCTTTAGTAGTTGACCATAACCATGCTCTAAATTGGAGTGATGCTCATTAATGTCAGAGGTAATTGTTCTAGTTACTGGAGGCTTTGATCCTATTCACAGTGGGCACATCGCATATCTAAAGGATGCAAAAAAATTAGGCGATAAACTTATTGTAGGCGTCAATTCTGATCAATGGTTGGTACAAAAAAAAGGAAGTCCTTTTCTTCCAATCGAGGAAAGAATTGAAATAGTATCAAATTTATCTGTAGTGGATAAAGCGATCGAATTTACTGATGATGAATTAAATTCAGCTTCAGGCGCAATTCAAAAAGTAATAGATCAATATCCAGATAAGAAAATAATTTTTGCAAATGGAGGGGATAGAACCTCAGATAATATTCCTGAGATGGAAAAATTTAAAAATAATAAAAATGTAGAATTTGAATTTGGTGTTGGAGGAGATTTTAAAAAGAATTCATCTAGTTGGATATTAAAAAATTGGCAAGGGCCACTTGAATACAGACCTTGGGGCTGGTTTAGAATAATTGATGATAGTGATGATCATAAAATAAAGGAAATACAGGTAGATCCAAATTCAAGACTGAGTTATCAGTCACATACCAAAAGATCTGAAATATGGACAGTTATCAAGGGCGAAGCAACTGTATTGATTGATGACATTCAGCATAATTTAAAAGTTAATAATTCAATTTTTATTCCGGTAGGCAGTAAACATCGTCTAGAAAACAACACTGATTCACCGCTAAATATAATTGAAGTGCAGACAGGCACATATTTTGGTGAGGATGATATTGTAAGATATGAAGATGACTATCATAGAGAATAATTAATGAGATTTAATTCTCCATATTTCTATCTCGCCTTTTTTTTAATTTTAAATATTTTTAATTTTGTAGACAGAAATCTTTTAATTGCTTTTGCTCCACAAATAAAATCAGAATTTAATCTTACTAATGTTCAATGGGGATTACTGACAGGCGTTTACTTTCTTTTTTTTTATTCAGTATTCGGAATTTTCATGGGAGTACTTGGCGATAAATTTAGCAGGATGAAAATTGCTGCTGCAGGTGTATTTTTATGGAGTTTAATGACAGCCGTAACTGGTATAGCAAAAAATTTCTCTCATTTAATTTTTGCTAGAGCCCTTATTGGGGTGGGTGAGTCAGCTTTAACACCAAACGCAATATCAATGCTTTCAGATCTTTTTAAGCAAAATCAAAGAGGAACAGCATCAGCAATTTATTATTTAGGTATACCTTTAGGTGTTGGATTTGGAATGTTAATTGCTGCATTTTTTGGCCCCATTTTTGGTTGGCGAGCAGTATTTATTTTTCTTGGTTTGATTGGTATGGGGCTTGGCATACTTACTTATTTTCTTTTTGAACCAATAAGGGGTCAATTAGATATAAACTTTGATAAAACCTCAAAACCAAATAGCATTAAAGATATTCTGAGTATGACCAAATCTGCTCTCTATAACTCTAAATGTTTAACATTTGTAATTATAGGAAGCATCTTTTTACACATACCTTTAGGGGCTGGAAACTTTGAGGTTTTGTGGGCAGTAAATGAAAGAGGTTTTACTGCAAGCTCTTATAACTCGTTGTTTGGTTTTTTATTTATAATAGGAGGAACGATAGGTGCTCTTGCTGGAGGAATTTTATCAGATCGTTTAAGTCATTATTTTAAAGGAGGTGTAATGACTTTTTTAGTTATATCTTACATAATCTTAACGCCTTTAACTGTTAGTTACAGATTTATCAGTCCTGACTCATATTTTTTCTATTTCACACTTTTTTTTGTATCATTTAATGTTACTTTCTTTTATGGACCAGTATTTGCTGCTGTTCAAGAGTTAACTCCGGTGAAAGTAAGATCGACGATGGTAGCTATTTTTATATTAGGAGTTAATATTATTGGAATGGGAGTAGGAAGTTTTTTTACTGGATATTTAGTGGATTATGTTTTCAACGATTTTTCTGTACCATATACATATTCATTGGTCTCGGTTGGCTTAACAGGTTTAATTGCAATCATTTGTTATTATATTGCAAGTTTTAGCTACAAAGAAGATCTTGAGAGAGTAGTGGGACCTAATTAGTTACCGGACCTGATGCAAGAATTTTGTCCTCTACATCAGACTCAAATTTTACAAAATTTTCAATAAACATATTTATCAATTTTTTAGCTTGTTCATCGTACTCTGATGCATTACTCCAAGTCTTTCTCGGATCTAATATAGCTTCATCAATGTCTTTAACTGTTAAAGGTACACTAAATCCAAAATTCTTATCTTTTCTCATCTGTGTATTTGAAAGTTCGCCAGATAGTGCAGCATCAAGTAATCTTCGAGTATCTTTAATTGATATTCGCTTACCAACACCATAAACACCACCTGACCATCCAGTATTTACTAACCAGCAATCTACAGAAAATTTAGATATTTTATCTTTAAGCAGATTTCCATATTCAATTGGATTTCTGGGCATAAAAGGAGCTCCAAAACATGTTGAGAATGTAGCCTGAGGTTCATTTGATAGTCCAATTTCGGTGCCCGCTACTTTTGCAGTATAGCCTGAAAGAAAATGATACATTGCTTGTTCAGGAGTTAATTTTGCAATAGGTGGTAATATGCCGAATGCATCTGCTGTTAACATTATAATATTATTAGGGTGAGGTGCTTTTCCAGATTTAATTACTCCAGGTATATAATCTAACGGATATGCGCCTCTTGTATTTTCAGTGAGTGAGTTGTCATCAAGGTCTAAAAGACCATCATTATTCATGACCGCATTTTCTATAACTGTACCCTTCATTTGAGTTGTCTTATAGATTTCTGGCTCAGCATCTTTAGATAAACGTATCAATTTTGCATAACAACCACCTTCAAAATTAAAAAGACCTTCATCTGACCATCCATGTTCATCATCTCCCAACAAAGATCTATTTGGATCAGCACTTAGGGTTGTTTTTCCGGTTCCAGAGAGACCGAAGAAAATAGCTGAGTCTCCCTTTTCTCCAGAATTAACTGAGCAATGCATCGGCATTACTTCTTTTTCTGGCAATAAAAAATTTAGGAGAGTGAAAACTGATTTTTTTGTCTCACCTGCATACTCAGTTCCAGCGATAAGTATTACTTTTTCTTTCAGATTTACTATTATCGCTGTTTCACTATTAGTACCGTGAAATTCAGGATCTAATTTGAGGCTTGGAAAGTTAATAATAGTATAGTCTGCAACAAAGTTTTTAATCTCATCAGCTGTTGGTCTTACTAAAAGATGTCTTGCAAATAGACCATGCCAAGCGTATTCAGTAATAATTGAGACATTTAATGAATGATTTCTGTCTGCTCCACCCATTAAATCATTTGAGAAAATCGATTTATCTTTTGCAAATTCCACAAATGAATTAGCTATTTTTTCGAATTTATCTTCAGAAATCGCTACGTTAGTGTCACCCCAATGAATTTTACTTTTATTATCATTTTCTTCTACAAAGAATTTATCATTTGCCGAACGTCCTGTGTGTTTTCCTGTTTTAACAACCAACGCGCCGTGTTTAGACAACTGACCTTCGCCATTCTTATGAGATATTTCATATAGTTCCTCAGAACTTAAGTTATGGCTTACTTTAGAAGCATTTTCTATAATTTGATTATTTAGATGATTATTCATGATATGAGTGTGTGATAAAAACATATAATTACATTTATGTTAAGGGCAAATATTTACAAAGTTAATATACCTGTTAGTTATATTTTTATGATTTTGTGCCATTTTAATGCCATAACTCATTATTAATAAATAGAAGTATGAAGACTTTAATTGCACTCGTAGATGATGACAGAAATATTTTGATTTCCTTGGAAGAGCTACTGAAAAAAGAAGAATTTGAAATTCACACTTATGCTGATGGTCAATCTGCTTTAAACGGGATGTTTAGATATCCCCCCGCCTTAGCTGTAATTGACATAAAGATGCCTCGTATGGATGGTTACGAGCTTTTTAGAAAGATAAGAGAAAAACTTAAAATACCAGTAATATTTCTTACATCAAAAGATCAAGAAGCAGATAAGTTAAAAGGTTTAATGCAGGGTGTTGATGGCTATGTTACAAAAGGAGGTAATTTTTCTAAAGAAATTTTAATCGAAACAATTAAAAATACTCTAAATAGAGTTAAAATTGACTCTGATAGTAAGAATGTAAATGAAATAATTCTACATGGTGATTTAAGACTGGACTGCTTAAGACATTCTTGTGAATGGAAAGAAATTCAACTTGATGAAGATTTAACTACAACAGAATTCAAAATAATTAGAGAGTTAGTTGAGAGACCAGGAATTGTAAAATCCAGAGATCGTCTAATGGAAATAGCATATAATGATGAGCTTGATGTAGACGACAGGACGATCGATAGTCATATAAAAAGGATTAGAAAAAAATTTCGTAAAATAGATCCTAAGTTCAATGCTATTCACACATTGTATGGCTCAGGATATCAATGGAAATAAAATATATTTCTGTTTAAAATAAAAGAGTTGAACAGCTTATTAAAAAAATATTTATTTTACAATTTGCTAGGACTAGTTCTGCTAGCTATAGCAACTACAGTATTAATAGTTGTTTTGAATAACTATCAATTGAATAAAAGACTCAAGGAGATCGATAATCAAAATTTAATAATTTATAATTTTTTAAATTCATCAAATTTTTTTAGAAATAACGAGTCTGAAAGTATATACGAAGTTATTTTATCTAAGTTAGAGATTAAAAATTTATCTATATTAATTTTAGATAATGAAGGAAATGTGATGATTGATACAAAAGGGTATGATGTTGCTTCAGGAAGCATTACTCCAAGCCCGCTTATTGAGATCGAGGAACTTGGTAAAAATTCTAATGATTATGAAATTTTGAATTTGGACAAAAAAATCACTAGCTTTAGGGACTTTCTTAATAACAAAATCTTTATCGAAAAATATAATAATTCAAAAAAAGGAATAAAGAGTAGTTTTTCCGTTCAACAAGCAAATAAAAAGTTGGAACTATTTTCAATTTTACCTGTGAGTCTAAATGACGATGTCTTTCATATAGTTGCTTACGAAGATAATACTGAAATTCAAAGGATTAATAATCAAATAAGGTTTAATGTACTTTTGGCTGGTCTAGCTATTGCATTTAGCCTCATTCTTTTTTCTTTTTTCTTAAATTTCATAATTCTTAAGCCAATAAAAAAATTAGCAAAAGCTGCTGAAAATGTAGATGCAGATGTTAAATCGAAACCATTAATTACTGTTCTTGATAGGAGAGAAGATGAAATTGGTCAACTTTCAAAAATTATTAATACCATGCTTAAAAACCTATATCAAAAAATAGATAATGCTGAAAATAATTCAGCTGATCTAATGCATGAGATAAGAAATCCGCTTGCATCCATAAGAATGGCCACTGATGTAATAAATGATAAATTAGACGATGAGCAGAAAAAATTTCTTGATTTAATCTTAAATGATATTTCAAGAATTGAGAATATTATCACTGATTATTCATCAATGATTAAAGATGAAGTTAATTTATATAAAAGTCAGTCTAATGTTTTAAATATTAGGGAACTTTTAGATGAATTAATTCATAATTATAAAGAGAATTTTTCCAATAAATTAAATATAAAATTTTTTGCCAATGAAAATCAAAATCTTCAGGTCAATGGCCAAAAATCTTTTCTTTATCAAGCCTTTGACAATATCATAATGAATGCCGCCTCATTCTCCCCATCAGGCGGTATTATAGAGATAGTATTATCGTCAACGGAAAACTATCTAAGCGTTTCTATTTCTGACGAAGGCCCAGGAATTAAGGATCCAAACATAAAAAGAATTTTTGATAGATTTTATTCTTTTAGAGACAATAAAAGCGATCAAGGTCATTCAGGTTTAGGCCTGAGTATTGCTAAGCAAATTATAGATGCTCATGATGGCTATATATCTGCGGACAATGTCATCGAAGACGGAAATATAATGGGTGCTAAGTTCGTTGTTAATTTACCATTGGCGGATTAGATGAAATATTAAGATTGATTAATGTTGTATATAACCTATATTTTATGATCTATGGCAAATGAGGATTACAAAGTAGCAGATATAAATCTTGCAGATTTCGGTAGAAAAGAGATTTCACTTGCTGAAACTGAAATGCCTGGATTAATGGCATTAAGAAGTGAATATAATGGAAAAAAACCACTTGAGGGTGCAAGAATCCTCGGCTGTCTTCATATGACCATACAAACTGCTGTGCTAATTGAAACATTAGTAGAATTAGGTGCTGATGTTAGATGGTCATCGTGTAATATATTTTCAACACAAGATCATGCTGCAGCTGCAATAGCAAAAGCAGGCATACCAGTTTATGCATGGAAAGGTGAAACAGAAGAAGAATATTGGTGGTGTGTAAGACAAACGATTGAAGGTAAAGAGGGTTGGAAGCCAAATATGATTCTCGACGATGGTGGTGACCTTACAAGTTTAATGCATAAAGAATATAATGACTTATTAAAAGAAGTAAAAGGGCTCTCAGAAGAAACAACAACAGGTGTACTCGCTTTAAAAAAAATGGAGAGTGAAGGTACGTTAATGGTGCCAGCTATTAATGTAAATGACTCAGTCACCAAATCTAAATTCGATAATCTTTATGGCTGTAGAGAAAGTTTAGTTGATGGAATTAAAAGAGCAACTGATGTCATGATGTCAGGTAAAGTTGCTATAGTTGCTGGCTTTGGTGATGTTGGCAAAGGCAGTGCTGCTTCATTACGTCAAAGTGGTGCAAGGGTAATGGTTACTGAAACAGATCCAATTTGCGCATTACAAGCGGCAATGGAAGGCTATGAAGTTGTATTGATGGATGAAATGATTAAGGAAGCAGATATAGTTGTTACTGCTACTGGAAATAAAGATATTGTTACTGCAGACCACATGAGAGATATGAAAGATAGAGCAATTTTATGCAACATTGGTCACTTCGATAACGAAATTCAAGTTGATGCACTTAGAAATTATAAATGGGATGAGATCAAGCCACAAGTGCATGAAATTACTTTTCCTGATGAAAAAAGAATCATTTTATTAGCTGAAGGAAGGCTTGTAAACTTAGGCTGTGCAACTGGGCACCCAAGCTTTGTAATGAGTGCTTCTTTTACAAACCAGGTAACAGCACAAATTGAATTGTGGAATAACTCAGAAAATTATGAAAAAAAAGTTTATGTACTTCCAAAGCATTTGGATGAAAAGGTTGCGCGTCTTCATTTGGAAAAGGTAGGAGCTAAACTTACACAATTATCCAAAGATCAAGCTGACTATATTAGTGTAACTCCAGAGGGTCCTTATAAACCTGAAGCTTATAGATACTAAATTTTATTTTAGTGTTAGAGTTTATTTATGCTTCTGAAAAATGAGAGGGATACTCAACTGTTTGCCAGAAAATTAGTCAAGTTTTCTAAAGGTAGCAATATAGTAATTTGTCTTAATGGCAATTTAGGATCTGGAAAAACCACATTCAGTAGGTATTTTATTCAAGAGTATTTAAAAGATGCAAAAATAAAAGAAATACCAAGTCCAACCTTCACCTTATTGCAGGTGTATGAACATAGAAATATTAAAATTAATCATTTTGATTTTTATAGACTTAATTCAGCTGCAGAGTTAGTTGAGTTAAATTTTATGGAGTCTACATTTGACGATGCATGTTTAATAGAATGGTCTGATAAATTTAAAGAAATTCTTCCATCAGATCGAATAGAAATTATATTTAAAATTTTAAAAAATAATAATCGTAATGTTGACATAAAAAAATTTGGAAAGTTTAAAAATTTAAAAATCGATGGTTAATCGTTTCAATAAGCTATTATTATATTTAGAGAAACAGAAGATCTCTACTAAAAATTTAGTTGCAATTAAAAGTGATGCATCTTTCAGAAAATATTATAGATTAGAAAATAATATCCTAGCCATGGATGCAGCGCCTGAGAAGGGTGAGTCAGTTTCAAAATTTTCAGAAATTGCAAGGATACTTCATTCATTTAATTTAAGTGCTCCTAAGATAATAGATGTAAATAACAAAGAAGGTTTTATTCTTCTAGAGGATTTTGGAGATAAAGTTTTTTCTAAACATATGAATAAAGAAAATAAAAAAGATTTATACAAGAAAGCAATTGATGTTCTAATTGATATAAAAACTAAATCTCATCAAAATAAATCTTATTTAAGTAAATTAAAAACTTATAATTATGAGGAGCTATATAGAGAATCAATTTTATTTATTGAATGGTTCATTGAGAAAAAACTTGGAGTGCAGATAAGCAATAAAAAAAGAGATGAATTTTATCAAATTTTACAACAAGCCTTCTTAAATATTAAATCTCAAAACGATACTCTTGTTCTTAGAGATTACCACGTTGATAATTTAATTCTAAAGGATCATAAGGAGCCTCTAAAACAAGTTGGTTTGATAGATTTTCAAGATGCATTATTAGGTTCATCATTTTATGACCTTGCTTCGCTACTGGAGGACGTACGCATGCCCTTAAATGAAAATGAAAAAGAAGAATTAATTAAATACTATATTAAAATTACGAATGAAAATTATGATATGGTTCTAAGAGAAATCAACTTTTTCTCTCTCCAGAGAAACCTTAAAATTCTTGGGATATTTAGCAGACTTTCGATTAGAGATAGAAAAGACAGATATTTAAAGTATTTTCCTGCAACTTATAATTTTATTAAATCAAATTTAAAATCATCATTGTTTTTTGATATGAAGAAATGGATTGAAGAGTTGCAGATAAAAGAGCTTCAATTATGAAGTCTTCAATTATTCTTGCTGCAGGGTTAGGCAAAAGGGTAAGAGAATATTCTTTGGATTTACCAAAACCACTGATTGAAGTAAACGGAAAACCCTTTATAGAATATTCAATAAATATTATGGAGGAGTTAGGTTTTGAGGAAATTTTCATAAATGTTCATTACAAATCTGATCAAATTATCTCGTATTTAAAAAATCTAAATAATCCAAAAATTAAAATTTCTGATGAGACAGATTGCCTATTAGATACTGGTGGTGGAATAAAAAAAATTATGGATGAAAATAAAATAGAACATGTATTTATTTTAAATTGTGACAATTTATGGGAAGATGAAGACACGGTCTTCTTTAGAGAAATGATAGAGAATTTTCCAAAAGATACAATGTCGTTACTTGCTCTAACGCCGATAGATCTTATTAGTGGCTATAATGGTAAAGGTGATTTTTCATTTACGAAAGATGACTATATACAAAGATATAATCATACAACTAGTAAAGGCTACGTATTTAATGGTGCTCAGATAATTAGAAAAGAAGCATTCAAAGACTTAAAAAGTAATGTTTTTTCAATTAATCAAGTATGGGATGATTTAATTTCAAAAAATTTGATCAAAGGCTACAAATTCAATAAAAATGTTTTACATCTTGGTACTACAGCAGCTTTAAAAAAATACGACGAGAAATTATGATTAAAAGAATAAATATATTTATAATCACCACACTTCTAATGACTATCTCAACTTTAGCACCTGCACAAGATGACCAGAATCTTGCAAGTTTCATCCTTCGAAATCATGAAGCGAGCGCTCTCCCAACAGTTGGAAACAGCAATGCAGAAATTACAGTTGTAGAATTTTTCGATTATAGATGCGGCTATTGTGCAAAACAGGCAAAAGATTTTGAAAAAATATTAAATGAGTCAGAAAATGTTAAAATTGTTTATCTTGAATGGCCAATTTTTGGTGACATATCAGATACGGCGGCAAAAATTGCACTAATTATTTGGGATAACTATCCTGATATGTATTTTGACATTCATAATGGACTAATGAAACTTGGACCAAGAATGAAAAAAGATTCAATAATTACTCTATTAAATGAAAACAATTTTGATGGTGAGAAAATTTTTAATCAGGCGTTGGATCAAACTGAAAATGCAGTGATTAATGAAAATTTTAAATTAGCACAAAGTTTAGGATTAAGAGGAACCCCAGCATCTGTAATTAATGATTCGATTTATCCCGGGTATATTAAATACGAAGTGTTAAGCAATTTAGTTAAATAGTTATTTAATAAATAAAATTTCGATGCTTGAATTTCATCACGAATACAGTAACCTCTTTATTAATGATTAATAAAGCAAAATTTCAAATAGGTTCTATTGTAAAGCATAAGTACTTTGACTTTAGAGGAGTAATTTTTGATGTTGATCCAGAATTTAATAATACTGAAGAATGGTATCAATCTATTCCGTTACAAGTAAGACCTAGAAAGAATCAACCTTTTTATCATTTGTTGGCTGAAGCACCTAGCCAACCTTCTTATGTTGCTTACGTCTCTCAACAAAATTTATTACCAGATGAAACAGATGATCCAGTTTCACATCCACTTGTTGAAGAGATGTTTACTGGAATAAAAAACGGAAAATATATTTCTAAGACAAAACATAACTAAATTAAATTTAATGAGAAGTTCACTAAAACAAGTATTTGAGCTCGGCCCTCTTGTCGTATTTTTTTATTTTTTTATCAAGACTGGTAAAATTGAAGAAGCAATTCTACCTCTAATGATTGCTGCAGGAGTTGCAATTGTAGGGTCATACATTATAGACCGCAAAGTTTCTCCAATGCTGTTGTTCAGTACTATTTTAATATTCATTTTTGGTGCTTTAACAATTTACTTTAATGATCCCTTTTTTATTAAATTTAAGGTTACCTTCGTTAATCTCATTTTTTCTTTTGTACTATTTGGAGGTTTATATTTTAAAAAGCCACTATTAAAGTCTTTAATGGGTACTGCAATAAAACTCACTGATTATGGCTGGATACAATTAAGTAAAAGATGGGCTTATTTTTTCCTATTCTTGGCAGCTGCCAATGAAATAGTTTATCGAAATTTTTCTGATGCGGTGTGGGTAAACTTCAAATTATTTGGAATTATGGGTCTTACTTTTATATTTATTTTCTCACAAGCATTTTTTATACAAAAAAACTTGGCCGATAATTAATTGTTTTTTTCTTTCTCAATAAACTGATCCACAAGTCTCCACGTTACAAATGCAAAAACTATAAGGCCACCAACTAATTCTATCACCGGAGGTTTCTCACCAACACCAGCCCATGCCCAAATTGGAGCCAAGACAGGTTCTAATAAAACGTATAAAGCTGCTCGATGGGGAGGAATATAGCGTGATCCAATTGTAATAAACATAAAACCAAGACCTACTTGAAATGCACCCATGAATAAAACAAGTAATAAGTCTCTCGTACTTATCGAATGGTCTTGAATAATTAATAAGCCAACAATGATAACCAATATACCTGAAAGAAAAGTTGATGGCATAAAGTCAACATCCGACCGTCTATTAATTAACGTGAGTTGTAATGCAAAACAAATTGGAACACCAAGTATGATTAAATTACCAAGACTGTTAGCTGCTTCTAATCCCTGGGAAAACATAATTGCAATTCCAATCATTGATCCTGCTATCGCAACAATAGTTTTAGTGCCAACGATTTTTTTTAGAAAAAAATAACTAGCTAAGGCAGCCCACAATGGCCCAGTGCTCATTAAAAATACAGCATTTGCAACAGAGGTGTTGCTCATCCCAAAAACGAAAAAAATATTACTCAGCGCTAAAATAACAGCGAGCAATAATCCATCTTTACCAATTTTATAGAAAGCTCTGGGTGTTTCAGATTTAAATTTTATTAATATGTAAATTAAAGCTACTAAGGAAAACGTAATCGATCTATATGAAGTTACTTGCATTGTAGTTGCATCATCTACAAGTCTAATAAGTAACCCTCCAAAACTTAAAAAAAATCCAGCTGCAAGAAGACAAATTGCACCAATAATTTCATTGTTGTATTTTTTCATTTTTTCGTAGAAGATATTTTTATACTTAATAGTCAATTCATGAAAATATTAACAAGCTTTCTGTTTATCATAACTTTTCTTGTCTCATGTGGTGATCAAGACCAGTCTAATGAGACATTTAGCTCAGATCAAGGATTGTCTCAGGAGCACAAAAAAGAATTTAAAAAGGATTTAATTGAAGTAACCGAAGACATTTATGTAGGCGTTGGCTATGGCCTTGCTAATTCAATTATGATTGAAACAGAAAACAGTTTAGTCATTGTTGATACATTGGGTTCTGTTGAAAGAGCGGAAGAGTTATACCAAGATTTTAGAGAAATTTCAGAAAAACCAATTGAAGCTATTGTTTACACTCATAATCATCTGGATCATCTTGGTGGTGCAACTGTTTTCTATAACGAAAACGAAACAGAAATATATGCGCAAGAAAATATAATTTATAATTTAGATAATATAGCAACAACCATAAGACCTATAATATTTCAGAGATCAGCAAGGCAGTTTGGTATACCTCTACCTGAAGAAGAAATAGTTCACCAAGGTATTGGAGGATTTTTAGAAATTAATGATCAAGAAACACTTGGCCTTGTCAGACCAACTATACTTTTCGATGATAGCTTAACCATTGAGATTGATAATCTTAAAATTGTTTTAGCACATGTTCCTGGTGAGACGGATGACCATCTGTATGTATGGATACCTGAAAAACAAGCTGTGATGGTTGGTGATAATTTTTATAGATCATTTGCTAATCTATATGCAATAAGAGGAACAAAATTTAGAAATCCTATGGAGTGGGTTGATAGTCTTGATAGGATCAGATTACTTAATGCAGAACACTTAGTTCCAAGTCATTCACGACCTATAAGTGGAAAAGAAAATGTAGAAAAAGCATTGACTGATTATAGAGATGGCATTCAGTTTGTTCATGACCAAACTATAAGATATATAAATAAAGGCTTAACGCCCGATGAGATTGTACAAAAAGTAAAACTACCAAAGCACCTAGCAGAATCTCCATACTTACAACCTTTTTATGGCTCTATATCATCTTATGTTAGGTCAACTTTTAGCGGATATATTGGCTGGTTTAGTGGCAACATTTCCGATCTTCATCCTCTTACTGTTGCAGAGAGAGCTCAAAAATTAGAAGCTATGGCTCAAAGGCAAACTAAAATATCTGATGAGGCAGAAATTGCCCTTAATAACGGTGAATATCAGTGGGCGTTGGAATTAGCTGATATGCTCATCGCACTTGATTCAAATAACGTACAAGCAAGAAACATTAAAGCTGAAGCTGCTGATCAGTTGGCCAGGTTTCAACTTGCATCAAACGATTACTATTTTTATAAAACAGTTGCAGGTGAATTAAGGAATGAAATTGATGTAAATCCATCAACTCCGAATAGAGTTACATCTGAACAATTGCAGGCCACGCCAATGAAAGCAATAATGAAGTCACTTCCTGTAAATCTTAACGCGGATAAATCTGTTGAAATAACAAAAAAATATGAATTTAGATTTATCGATAGCGAAGAAGTATACACTATACATATAAGAAAAGGAGTAGCTCAGTTAAGTAAAATACCAGACTCTAGTGCTGAAATTAAAGTCATCACTGATCAACAAACTCTTAAGGAAGTGTTTGCTGGTCTAAAAAATGTAGCTGCTATCTCTCTTCTCCTAGCAAATAACACGATCGAAGTAGAAGGCGGAAAACTTGAATTTTTAAAATTCTTGGGATTATTTACCGACTAGTTATGGGCCAAAAACAATCATTTATTTTAGGTGGACTTGGATTAATTCCATTTATCTTAATATTAATTGCATGCGCAATATCACCTCCAACTGAAGAATTGTATGGATTACTTCTATTTATTTATGTTGCATATGCAGCAATCATCTCATCATTTTTGGGCGGTATTCAGTGGGGTCTAATCACTGCTTTTGCTGACAAAATTTACTACGTCTTTATTCCACTTTTTATTTCTGTTATGCCCCCCTTGATTGCTTGGGCCGCACTTCTGAGTATTGAAAATCTAGGCCTCTCATTAAGTTTAATTTTAGCAAGCTTTCTAATATCTGCCGTTCATGATTATTATTTGTATCAGCAGCAAAAAATCTCACAATTATGGTTTATAACAATGAGAATATCTCTTTCATCAATCGTGATAGTTATAACGAGCCTGATGTTTTTATTTATTTTCTAAGCCATGAGTCTTTGAATAAAAAAGAAGAAACCAAAGAAAACAACCGCAAAAAATGAAAGATTTTTCATGACTTCTATTATTTTTGTAATTTTTAATGTCATTAATAATTTGTATATTAATAAAATTATTAAGACAAAAATTATCTGACCTACTTCTACCCCTAAATTAAAACCTAACAATCCAGAGAAAATATTTTCACTACTTATTTTTGAGCCAAGTAAAAATCCTCCAAAACCAAATCCATGAATAAGTCCAAAAATAATTGTTATAATAGATAGTAAATTATTTTCTGAATTTAAATTTTTAAGTAAGTAAAAATAACCTAGAGAAAATAGAAGTATTCCTAATATTAAGAAATATGGGAAATTTGGATTGATTAAATTGCCAAATATTAAAAGTAATAAACTTAGTGTTGTTATAAAGATCATACTTACTCTATGATCATTATTTTCTTTATACAAATATTCCAAGCCCACAAACATTATTGTATAACCAATTAATGCTTCAACTAAAGAGGATTTTACTTGGATAATGTTTATTACTGAAAGTGATAATGTTAAACTGTGTCCAATAGTGAATCCTGTGATTACCAGAAGCAATCGTTTTAAATTTGTTACTAAAAGCAGCAGTCCAAGAATAAATAGCAAGTGATCATAGCCACTTAGAATATGAACAAGACCCAATGAAAAAAATTTATAAAAACTATTTGAGAAGCTATTATTTTCCTTTTCTTCATTTAAATCAATTGACTGATCATTAAAAAATAAGGCTTTTTCAGTATATAAATTATTGTCAATGTAGATACGCGCTATATGAATATGGCTTTGAACAAGATTAAACAGCGCATTATTTATAATTTTTATTTCTTTGTTTGATGGACATTCAAAATTTAGTGAGATATTTAAACTTCCTTCTTGAGAATTTAATTCTTTAATTTCATCAACAAGAGAACAATTTTTGCCTTCCGAGGTGACTTTGAGATGCTGGCTGAGGTAGATTTTGAATACATCGGTCTCACTCAAATTCTCTTCAAACATAATCTTCTGATAGTTTTCAACTTGAAAAATACGAGTGGACTCAAGTGTTAAAAGAGAAAAATTTGCCTCAACTTTGTTATCTACAACGTTCCATTTAGAGAATGACTCACTAAAGTAGTGGGCATTCAATGGCGATGAAAGAAAAAAGAGGATTATGACTGTATTTGCAATGATGTAATTCATTATTTATTGAAAATCATACCTAGTAATGGATGAATTTTCTTTTAAATATATAAGGTAGTCTTTTAATTTTTTATCATCTAGCTGATTGTTATAATCAAATATAATTCTTTCTTTTATTTCCTCGAAGTAATCGTTATTTACTTCTAATTTTTGAATATCGTATAACTTAAAAATATAAAACCCACTGGTTCCAAAAATTGGCTCAGAAATAGAATTTGTCTCCATCATGGTTATCTGATTACAAATGCCTTTGCCTAATAATTGTTCACAATCTTTTAGATTTATTAATTTTTGAGGTATATCAAACAAATTGTTTTCATTATACTTCTGCTTTACCTCCGAAAATGTTTTAGTATCTAACTCAAGATTAATATTACTTATTTTCATTTCAAGAGTTTTAAGATCAGACTCAGTTCCTAACAAAACAGAATCTGGATTATTTGATTTTAAAAAAATAAAATCAAATTTAATTTTTTCGGTTGGCGCATACTTATTTATATTTTTATTAAAATAGTCTCTCACATCAGCTTCAGTTATCTGATTATCTTCAACTTGAATAATAAAATCGATGACCTGAGTAATCATTTCCTTTCTTACACCAATATCTTTTTTGTGAAGATTAAGTTCTATACCTCTTTGCACCAAAAGTTCCTCCTCAATCATACGTTCAAGAAGAAGATCAAGTATTTCAAAATCGTTACTAAGGTCTAAATCAGCTCCAAGATTTGTTGCATATCTGAGGAACTGGTCTTCTGTGATGACTGTCTCATTCACTATAGCAACAGCTTTTTTGTTACTGAGAGATAAGTTGTCATTAAAACTAATTGTATCGTAAGAAATTAAAAACAATCCTGCTAAGATCGCAGTAAAAAATAATATATTTAATTTATTAAAAATTTTCATCATTTAAGAGAGATTACCACAGGTTTTTTTATCATTATAACGAAAATACTTTTGACATAAGCAGTGCCAGAACTATACTTTTTTTATATGAATATTTTAAAAGTTATAAGATATTTTTTTATTCTATCTATTCTCTTTATCATTAGTTGTCTTGTTGTTTTACAATTTGGATTATTCAGTGAAGACCTTGGACCTGGTGAAATCACTGGAAAAATAAATACAGTTGAATTTGTTGAAGATAAGAAAAAACGACAACTTCAGGCCATGGAGTCGTTAAATGAAATCCCAACAAAACAAATCTTATTTGGCGATTTACATGTTCATTCTACTTTTTCTGCGGACGCGCATGCAATGAGCTTGCCTATTACTGGAGGGAATGGCGTACATCCTGTTGCAGATGCCTGCGATTTTGCAAGACACTGTTCAGCATTAGATTTTTGGTCAATTAATGATCATGCAGAAGCAACCACTCCAAAGAGATGGATGGAAACAAAAGAAACTATTAGAAAATGTAATGCCTTGAACGTTGACCCAGCAAATCCTGATTGTGTAGCATTCTTAGGTTGGGAGTGGACACAAGTCGGTGTTGTCAGAGGCAATCATTGGGGGCATCACAATGTAATTTTAAAAGAAGAAGATGATCAATTGGTACCACCTCGAGCAATCGCTTCTTTATCTGTAGCAAGACAAGCAATGACTGCAAGACCACTGCTGCCAGGAACATTATATCCTTTTGTCGATCTTGAAAATTTTAAACGTTACAACGACT
The DNA here is from genome assembly GCA_902523455.1 of uncultured Pelagibacteraceae bacterium. Taxonomy (GTDB): domain Bacteria; phylum Pseudomonadota; class Alphaproteobacteria; order Pelagibacterales; family AG-422-B15; genus CACNXQ01. The sequence goes on along the minus strand of CABYZG010000002.1, from coordinate 19,324 downwards.
TTCAACGTTATCAGGTGGAAACAGTTAAGGTACCTGATTGTAATTTAAGAACACCTTCAAAAGATTTACCGCTTGATTGTTACGAACAAGCGGTCACGCCACTTGATTTAGTTACAAGATTAGAGATGTATGACAGTGACTACATGGTTATACCTCATGGCCAATCATGGGGACTTTATACACCCGCTGGTTATACTCTTGATAAAAGTCTAGAGCACTCAAAAAAATTTCCAAAAATGTTTGAGCTTCTTGAAACCTATTCCGGTCACGGTAACGCTGAAGAATATCGCTCTTGGCGTGGTGTTGATGTAGTCAGAAATGGGCAACAAGAATCAAGGCCTTTTACTTTTACAATGGGTGATATTGATTTAAATCAAGGAACTTTTACCATTGAAAACCCTGACGGCTCGGAAGAAGTTATCGATATTGGAACTCAAACATGTCCTGATCCATCTGACAATTACATTCCTCAATGTTGGCAGGCAGGTAAGATAATGTATGAACGATGCATTGAAGAAGGAACCGATGAATCCGAATGTGCATCAAGAAGAGAAGAAACAAAACAGTCAGTGGTAGATAGGGGACGAGCTGGTTATCAAGTGGTTCCAAAAAATACTTTCCTAGATCGTAATATTTCTGGTCAATGTACTGATTGTTACAGTCCCCCAATGAATCACGTACCTGGTGCAAGTGCTCAATATGGTCTCGCTCTCACTAAATTTAGAGATGACGGCACTAAACATAGGTTTCGATACGGCTTTATAGGATCAAGCGATAATCACTCCTCTGCTCCGGGAAGTGGCTATAAAGAATTATTTGGAAATAACATTGATGGAAGTGGTCCACCTACTAAATTTTTTGACAGACTGCTTCACATGGATCCTTGGTATTTTCCAACAAGCCGAAGCCCCACCGGTAAGAATTCAAACCCAGTTAAAGATTCATATATTTCCGACTCTCAACCTCAACAATATGAAATCCCAGAGTTGATTGTTGGATTTAATACGATTGAATGGGAAAAACAAAGAGGCTTCTTCACTACAGGTGGATTAGCTGCTGTGCATTCAGATGGGCGTTCAAAAGAAGAAATATGGGATGCTCTCAAAAGAAAAGAAACCTACGCAACAAGTGGAACCAGAATTCTTCTTTGGTTCAATATGATTAATGGTGATAAAAAAATTCCTATGGGCTCATCTGTTGAAATGTATGCTGTACCAGAATTCGAAGTCAAGGCTATGGGATCATTTGAACAAAAACCAGGATGTCCAGAAGATGCGTATAATGCTCTTGGAGAAGACAGGGTAGATGAATTATGTTACAAGGAATGTTATAATCCAAGTGATAAAAGAAATTTTATTCAACGAATTGAAGTCATAAAAGTTTTACCTCAAGAGTATTCTGATCAACCAATAGATGACCGTATAATTGATACGTGGAAAGTGCATTATTGTAATCCAGATGATGTTGGGTGTACTTTTAGATTTAAGGATGAGGATTTTCTTAAAGATCAAAAAGATGCAAGTTATTATGTCCGCGCTATTGAATTGCCATCACCTCAGATAAATGTGAAGGGTGGTGTATGCACGTTTGATGATGAAGGTAATTGTGTAGAATTTAAATTGTGTACGCAAGACTGGAGACATCCTAGAGATATTGAAACTTGTTCTGAAATTGATGAACATCGCGCATGGTCGTCACCAATTTATGTAGATTTTCTCTCTTAATCAATTTTTTGAATTCATGAAATTTTTAATTCCAAGCATAATATCTGTTGTTGTAGGTTCCTTGTTTAGCTGGGCATATTTGACTGCATATGGACTCACTATTTTATACTTTGTCTACTTATCGATGATGATTGGTGTAGTTTTTCTTGCTGCCGATGCTTGGAGGAATCGAGATAAGTGAATATTTAGCATTAGAAAGTTATTGCTAAATTATTGATTTTATTAAATTTTAATTTTTTTCCACACGTTGTCATATTGGCATTCAACCATAATTGTGAATCCCGCTATTTAATAAATGATGCCGTTATCAAAAAAAAAATAGGGAGAAAATACATGTTTAAAAAAGTTATACTTTATACAGTATTATTTTCATCACTATTATCCGCTAATGCTTTTGCAGCTGTCGATGACGAAACGGCATATGCTTTAAATACACTTTTGTTTTTAATTAGTGGTTTCCTAGTGATGTGGATGGCTGCTGGATTCTGTATGTTAGAGTCTGGTTTAGTTACATCGAAAAGTGTATCTACGATAGCCGCAAAAAACATTGGCCTTTATTCAATTGCTGGAATTATGTTCTGGCTAGTAGGATATAATTTGGCCTATGGAATACCTGAAGGCGGATACATTGGATCATTTACAGCTTGGAGTGATGGCTCTGCTATTGCTACAGGTTATTCTGATGGATCTGACTGGTTCTTTCAGATGGTTTTCTGTGCAACAACAGCTTCAATTGTTTCAGGAACATTAGCTGAAAGAATAAAGATTTGGCCATTCTTTTTATTCGTAGCAATTTTAACTGGCGTAATTTATCCAATCGAGATGGGTTGGCAATGGGGTGGTGGATGGTTATCTGCTGCTGGCTTCTCAGACTTTGCTGGTTCAACTCTTGTGCACGCAGCAGGTGGTGCTGCAGCATTAGCTGGTGCAATTGTTCTTGGTCCAAGGCTTGGAAGATTTGATAACGGTAAATTAGTACCGTTTGCAAACTCATCTATACCTCTTGCAACTCTAGGTGTATTTATTCTATGGCTAGGTTGGTTTGGATTTAATGGTGGTTCACAGTTAGCATTAGGATCTTTTGATGATGCTACAGCCGTTGCTACAATTTACATTAATACAAACCTTGCTGCTTGTGCTGGTGTACTGGTATGTGCTGCTATCACAAGATTGGTCAGAGGTAAAACTGATGTAGTAATGATGTTAAATGGTGCGCTTGGTGGTTTAGTTGCAATAACTGCAGAACCATTAATGCCAACACCTTTAATGGCAATCATTATTGGCGGTATTGGTGGTGCACTAGTATTTGCTGGTACTGAATTACTCACAGCCATGAAAATTGACGATGTTGTAGGAGCGATTCCAGTTCACCTTATCGCAGGTGTATGGGGTACTCTTGCTGTACCAATTACTAATCCGGATACTAGCTTTGGAACCCAATTCCTAGGCACAGCATCAATTTGTGTGTTCGTATTCGTAGTGTCCATAATTATATGGTCAATTATGAAAGCCACAATCGGTATAAGGATTAGCGAAGAAGCTGAAAAAGAAGGAACAGACGTAGCTGAGACAGGTGTTATCGCCTACTCAATTAGAGACTAAGTTCACTCTTTTAAACTAATAAAAAGGGTCCACTTTTTCCCCCAATGATTATTCAAGTGGACCCTTTTTTACATTTGTATTCGTATTCTATTTCCTTTAATCTCTCCCCGTTATGTCCGACAAAATAAATCCATTTGAAAAGAAAAAACAAGGTGTCTTCTTTTTTAAGTCATCTAATCCATATGAGATTTATGATCTTCTAAATGGTAAGAACATGGATGATAAACAAGATGTTTGGGGTACACTAATTTTTCCTGAAAATGCAAAGAAGCCATGTCCTCTAATAATACCAATTCATGGTAGTGCAGGGTTAAGAGAAGGTCACTACACTCACATGGTCAATTTATTAGATGCTGGGTTTGCTATTTTTAGGATTCATCATTTTGAATCTAGAGGAGTTATTTCAATCGTTGAAAATCAAACAGAAGTAACCCTTGCTTCGATGATTACTGATGCCTTTCGTGCATTAACATTAGTTTCAAAACATCCAGATGTTGATAGTGATAAAATAGGTATCATGGGGTGGAGTCTTGGCGGTAGCACAGCTTTTTATGCGGCCTGGCAACCTATTATTGATACTCTCACTCAGAATGGCGAAAAGTTTGCTGCGCATTTACCTATTTATCCTGGGACACTACTTAAGCCCGAGGATAATCGTTGGTCAGATGCTCCAATGCATGTTTTATTTGGAGAAGATGATGACTATACTCCTCTAAGTCTTTGTAAGAAAATGATTGATTATATGAAGTCAGTTCGCAGTGTAGAGCTTACAACTTATCCAAACGCTCACCATTCTTTTGACTCTATTGACCCTGTTGAATTTATTCCTTATGCCATTAGGCTGAAAGACATGTTTATTGATTTAAAGATGGATGGACGACAAATTTTTACTGATGAAAATAATAATACTTTTCATCTAGACTCTCTTGAAGAAAGAATGCGTTTGTTAAAAGAAACACCCGATATTCTTGGAGCTCACGCGGGAGGCAATTGGGCAGCTCGTAAGCAATGTCACAAAGACGCTGTTTCATTTTTTCAAAAACAATTTTTTTCATAAAAATTTATTGAGTGGTATTGACTCTTACCTCCACTAGTGCAATAATTAGAACAAAACAAGAACAAAATAGAATTTATCCAATGTTTTTAACATTTTATAAAGAAGCAGTAGAGTGCGGTTTTCCCTCTCCAGCGAGAGATTTTACAGAGGGGACGATTGACCTAAATGAGGAACTTATTCCACATCCAAATGCGACTTTCATAGTCCGAGCACGCGGTGACTCTATGATTGGTTCAGGTATTTATCCAGGAGATCTTCTCATTGTTGATCGGAGCATTAAGCCTCGAAATAATTCTATAATCATAGCAGTTTTAGATGGGGAACTGAGTGTTAAAATTTTAAAAATGGAAAATAAACAAGTTTGTTTGTCGTCATCTAACAAGAACTATATTGATGTTCTAGTCTCTGAAGAAATGGATTTTACCATATGGGGAGTATGCACAAACGTTGTTCATAGTTTAAGTCCAAAGAATAGATAATTAATGAGAGATAAAGTTTTTGCACTAATTGATTGCAATGCGTTTTATGTTTCATGCGAGCGCGTTTTTAATCCAAAACTTAACAACAGGCCAGTTGTAGCTTTATCAAATAATGATGGTTGTATAATATCACGTTCCAAAGAAGCAAAAGCTCTTGGAATAAAAATGGGTGTTCCACTTTTTAAGGTGAAAGATATTGTAGAAAAAGAAAAGGTAGTTGTATTTTCTTCAAACTACACATTGTATGCAGACATGTCGCGCCGAGTAATGAATATTATTTCAAGTTCTTCTCCTTATACAGAAATATATTCGATTGATGAAGCATTCGTAGAGTTGAGCAGTTTACCAATTGACTATGAGTCTTATGCCCATCAACTGAGACAAACTATCTTACAACATACAGGAATTCCAGTCAGCATAGGTATTGCCTCAACAAAAACCCTTGCAAAGGTTGCAAACCATAAGGCTAAAAAAGATGATTCTTTGAACGGTGTATGTTCACTTGTGAATTATAATAGTATTGACCAGATACTTGAACTAACTGAAGTGGGTGATGTATGGGGAGTAGGAAGACGTTTATCAAAAAAATTAATTAACCATGGTATACATAATGCAAAACTACTAAAGAATTGCAGTGACTCATGGATAAGAAAAATGATGAGTGTCAATGGCTTGAAAACAATTACAGAGTTAAGAGGGATTTCTTGTATTCCTCTTGAAGAATACTCAATGACAAGAAAAAGCTGCTGTACCACAAGATCATTTGGAAAACTTCTGACAAATTTAGAAGATATAGAGCAGGCAGTCACAACTTTTGCGCGAAGAGCCGCTGAACGTATACGCTCTGAAAGCCTTGCTGCATCTTGTGTTTCAGTCTTTGTAAGAACTAATCCTTTTGATAAAAAGAGTGCTTATTATTCAAACGGGGCATCAAGAACGCTTTCTCATCCAACGCACGATAGCATAACAATTATTGAAACAGCTTTATTGCTTACAAAGAGAATTTTTAAAAATAACTACCAGTATAAAAAAGCAGGTGTGCTTCTTAGTGGTTTGTGTGACGAATCAGAAATTCAAGAGACACTATTCGAAAAAAGTTATAATCAAAATTCTGATCTTATGTCAGCAATCGATGCAATCAACTATCGTTATGGCCGGGACACACTTCAGATGGCATCAGAATGTAAAGTTGGCAATTGGAAACAAAAAAGAGAAAACTGTACAAGAAACTATACAACACAGATTGATAGATTGCTTTTAGTTTAAATTTTTATAAAGGAAGTCAGTAAATATATTATTGAGTTCATCAACAATAAAACCACCACCACCATGACCACCTGTAAAAACAAAACTTTCAGCTCTTGGAATTAAGCTTAAAACCTGTTGGACAGTTTTTGGATCAATTTCATCATCATCACTTGCATAGGCTATATGAATAGGAATATCAAATTGTGAGAATTTTTTATAATCAGGAATAAAGTTTGTATTTACAATATTACGTATTGAAGAAAGAAGTGATTGCTCTGTTCCAGGTAGTGTAAGTTGAGCAATGTATCTTTCAACCAAATCTCTCTGCTCAGGATTATCGGTTACCCATTGATCAGCTCTATTTTTTAAAAATGGAATTCCAAGAACTCTTAAAACAAAATTTCCCAAGATTGGAGTTTTTAGAATACTAAGTATTTTACTGTTACTATTTACTAGAGGCACCTGCAAACCAATAGCAGATACTTGATTTGGATATTTATTAGCGTAACTGATTGCAATTGGAGCTCCCATGGATGAACCATGTAAAATAGAATTCTTTATTTCTAAATAACCTAACAATTCGTTAAGTTGATCTAGATAAAATTCCATGTTGTATTCAGAAACAGGTCTGTCCGAGTAACCTCTTCCATACTGATCATAACAGATTACTCTATAGCCTTTTTGACTTAATCCCTCGCAGAATCCAACATATCCTTCTGAAGGCAAGGTTGCGCCATGAATAATAATTATTGCAGGATCATTTTTATTTCCATAATCCTTATAGGCTGTTTTTCCTTTAGAAAGATTGACAAAATTATAGTCAGATTTTTCCTGATAGGATTTTAAGTTCCCTTTTTCAAAGCCGCTAAATGCATAAATAACTGTGAGTATAACTATAATTAGTAGAAGTATAAAAAATGTGCTTGTAAATATACTTTGGAAAACGGTCATTTTTATCAACTATAATAACTTAATTAATAAAATCAAAGTTGATCCGTATTGGCTGATTTGCTAGCATACAGGCCAATTAAAATGGGAGATTATTAATGAAAAAAACGATATTCAGTTTAATCGCAGGGGTGATGGTCTTAGGACTGTTCTATGGTTGTGACAGACAGTCAGATCAAGCATCTACTGACGAAATAAAAATCGGAGTAATTCTTGGATTTACAGGTCCAATTGAGTCACTCACACCAACAATGGCCAGTTCAGCTGAACTTGCGATGAAAGAGGCAAGTGACTCTGGATTGCTTTTAGGCGGAGCAACAGTAAGTTCTGTTCGTGCTGACTCAACATGTGTTGATGCTGGTGCGGCAACTTCAGCGGCCGAAAGACTCGTAACATCAGATAATGTTACGGCAATAATGGGAGCGGATTGCTCAGGAGTTACAACTGCAATTGCAAATAATGTAGCAGTGCCTAATGGGGTAACAATGATTTCTCCATCAGCTACTTCGCCGGCATTAACAGACATTGATGATAAAGGTTACTTCTTTAGAACTGCACCATCAGATGCAAGACAAGGGCAAGTATTAGCTCAAGTAGTTATGGATAGAGGTATCAACGAAGTTGCTGTTACTTATACTAATAATGATTATGGTAAAGGACTGTCAGATAGTTTTGTAAATGCATTCAAAGCGATGGGTGGATCTGTTACTACTGAAGTACCTCATGAAGATGGTAAAGGTGATTACTCAGCAGAAGTATCAACACTATCAGCTTCAGGTGCCTCAGAAGTTGCTGTTCTTGGTTACGTAGACCAAGGTGGTCGAGGAATCATTCAAAACTCAATGGAGACTGGAGCATTTTCAAGATTTATTCTTGCCGATGGAATGATTGGTGACAGTCTGATTGAAAATGTAGATGGTGATTTGACGGGAACTTTTGGAACTTTACCAGGATCTGAATCAGAAGGAGCAAACATGTTTAAATCAATTGCATCTTCAAACGGCATCCCAGGCGATGGACCATTCGAACCAGAGTCCTACGATGCAGCTGCTTTAATATTGCTTGCAATACAAGCAGGTAATTCTGCGGACAGATCTTCAATCGCTCAAAATGTAATGGGAGTTGCAAACGCTCCTGGAACAGAAATTTTTCCAGGTGAATTAGGCAAAGCATTACAAATTTTAAAAGATGGAGGCCAAGTTAACTATCAAGGCGCAACAAATGTTGAGTTCTCTGATGTTGGTGAAGCTTCTGGTTCTTATAAAGAGCTTGAAATAGGTAACGGTAAATTTAATACAGTTACAGTTCGTTAAGATCTTAACATTTTAATTAATAGGGGCCGATTTTGGCCCCTATTTTTTTTGGATTTTCTCAGGTATTACCCCTCTTGGCATAAACCTCAGCGCCAATAAAAGTAATAACCCCATTATAAATAATCTAAGATGTGCCGCGCTTCCCAGCAGATGCATTCTAAGAGGATTGTCGTATTCGAGCCCACCAGCCAACATGTTCATGAAACCAATGGACAATGGTTCCGCTTCAATCCAAATAAACCAAATAAAGAATCCTCCAAAAATTGATCCTAAGTTATTACCCGATCCACCAATGATAACCATTAGCCAGATAATAAATGTAAATCTTAATGGACGATAAGACCCGGGTGTAAATTGGCCATCTAAGGTAGTGAGCATCGCTCCTGCTATTCCAATTATAGCTGAGCCAATAATAAAAATTTGTAAATGTTGTGCAAATATATTTTTACCCATTGCACTAGCTGCTTCTTCGTTATCTCTTATGGCTCTTAACATTCTCCCCCATGGTGAGTTTAAAGCAAGTTGACTTAGATAGAAGATTAACAAAAGAACAGAAAAAAATAATCCTGCATAACAGAGTTTTACAAATATTCCTGAACTATCAATAACAAGATCGTTCAGCAAATCTTGTCTTGATGAAAGAGATTGCATGGCTTCTAGTTTTGAAAAGTTTATTCTCTCAACTAGATTAAGGAACCATTCAGATTGTTGAAGTTCAATTTCATATGGAACAGGTCTATCTAAACCTGAAACATTTTTAACTCCTCGAGATAACCAATCTTCATGTTTAACTACTGCGATTACAATCTCAGAAATCCCAAGAGTTGCGATAGCTAAATAGTCTGACCGTAATCTGAGAGTAATTTTGCCTATTACCCATGCAACAAGTCCGGCAACTACTGCTGCAATCAGCCAAGAGAAAATAATTGGTAAACCCAAACCTCCAAGAAAACCTGTTTTAGCAGGATTAATCGACTCGATAATATCTATTGAAGGCCCATAAAAATTATTAATTCCAATTAAACTAAAAACAATTATTAAGATTATAAGAGTGTTTCTTATTTGTTTATTTTCAATATTTCTAAATACAAATAAGAGAGCAGTAATTGATAAAATAAAAATTATTGCACTAATTATAATTCCGACTCCCGCTTTATCCCATGCTTCGTAAATTGGATCGTGTGAAACCAATACTGCCGTTAAGCCTCCAAGCGCAGTAAAACCCATTACTCCTGCATTAAACAAACCTCCATAACCCCATTGCAAATTGACACCAATCGCCATTATTGATGAAATAATGCAGAGATTAATAACACTGAGAGACACAGACCAGGACTGAGTAAAGCCCACAATTGCCAGCAAAACTGCCATTACAGTGAATGCAACTGGTGCTCTTAAGTCTTCGCTCATATTATTTTACCCCTCACAATTCCTGTTGGTCTGACAATCAGTACAATCACCAAAATAATGAAAGAAATAGCAAACTTATAATCTGTTGAGAGAACTTGCATTAATCCTGAAGGCTCTAAATTTTCTGGAAGAAGATACATAAAGAATTTCTTATAAGCATAGGTTAATGTAATTTCAGAGAATGCAATGACATAGCCTCCAATTACTGCACCAATTGGTGACCCTATTCCACCTACAATTGCAGCCGCAAACATTGGTAACAGCAAATTAAAATATGTAAATGGTTTAAAGCTCTTATCTAGCCCATAGAGAACCCCAGCAGTAGTAATTAAGATTGAAGATATAACCCAGGTAACAATCACTATCTTTTCAGGATTAATTCCTGATAATAGTGCCAGGTCTTCATTATTTGAGTATGCTCTCATTGACTTGCCCAGTTTAGTCTTCTGTAAGAAATAAAATAAACTTATCATTGCAATTAAAGCTACAATGACTGTGATTAATTGAGTTGATTTAATTGTTAATCCTTCCTCCAATCCAAAGTAATTTTTAAAATCCAAGGCGTGTACTATATACTTTTCACCATCAAAAAACTTTCTATCATTTGGTCCTATAATAAATCTGACTACTGCTTGTAGAATAAACATAACTCCTACAGAAACGATCATGAGTACTATAGGTTGGCTTTTTTGTTTACGATAAAAACTATAAACTGATCGGTCAATTAAAAGACAAAACAAAGCTGTTACTATAATAGCAAAAGGTAGAGCAAGTAATGCAGTAGGAAGAATTCCAGCAGTTATCCCTATACTTTGAAATAACCAAGTAAATAAAATAGTAGCCATCGTTCCAAATGACATCCAATCAGCTTGAGCAAAGTTTGAAAATCTTAATACGCCATAAATAATTGTTAAACTTAATGTAGCTAACGCAAGCTGACTTCCATATGACAAAGCTGGAACAATTACAAAATTTGACAACAGGACTATCGCATTAATAAATTCAAAATTTTCCAACTTATCCTCCCAAGAAACTTTTTCTTACTTCTTGGTTATTTAAAAGCTCTTGTCCTTCGCCACTAAATTTGTTTTCTCCTCCGACCAAAACATAACCAAAATCTGCTATATTTAGTGCTTGTTTAGCATTTTGCTCGACAATGACGACTGCAACACCTGAGTTTTTAATAGTTACGATTCTCTCAAAAATTTCCTTCATAACGATTGGTGAAACGCCAGCTGTTGGCTCATCGAGCATGAGAACCTTAGGTCTTGTCATTAATGCGCGACTAACTGCAACTTGTTGTCTTTGTCCACCTGATAATTCACCTGCAAGCTGATTTCTTTTGCCTTTCATTGCTGGAAATAAATTATAAAGCTCCTCAATTGTTTCTTGAACATTATCTTCCCTAAGAAAGGCTCCCATTTCTAAATTTTCTTCTACTGTAAGCTCACTGAAGATGTTCATTGTTTGTGGTACAAACGCAATCCCAGCTGCCACCCGATCTTGAGGCGTTAATTTTGAAATATCTGAACCATCTAACATCAAAATACCTTCCTTAAGAGAAATCATACCAAGCATTGCTTTCATTGCCGTTGATTTACCAGCGCCATTTGGACCCACAATTACAACAATTTGATTTTTATCTACTTCAATATCGCATGCATGAATAATATCTTCACCGCCATAACCGCCTGTCATATTAGTGCAACTTAAAAATTTACTCATTTGATATCGTCTCTTCCCAAGTAGGCTTCTATTACTCTTTCATTTTTTTTGATTTCATCAATATTACCCTCTACGAGAACAGACCCTTCGGTCATAACAATTACTTTGTCGCAGAGTTGACTTAAAAAATTCATGTCATGTTCAATCATAAAAAAAGTATAATTTTTTTCAGTATTCAATTTTTTAATCGTATCCGATATATCATTTAACAAGGTTCTGTTTACACCCGCACCAACTTCATCCAGCAATACTATTTTGGCATCAACCATCATAGTTCGGCCAAGTTCAAGCAATTTTTTTTGTCCACCAGACAAATTACCAGCTAACTCAAACATTAAATGTTCTAGCTTAAGGAACTTTACGACTTCAATTGCTTTCTCTTTGATAATAGACTCTTCTTCTTCAATAACTTTTCTTTTAAACCATGTATTAAGAATTTTTTCTCCTGATTGAGATCCAGGAACCACCATTAAATTTTCAAGTACGGTCATATTTGAAAACTCATGTGCTAATTGAAAAGTTCTCAGCACTCCTTGATCAAATAGCTCATGCGATTGAAGTCCTGTGATGTCCTTTTCATCAAGAAATACAGTACCATTCGTTGGAGCAATATTACCTGCAATGATATTGAAAAGTGTGGTTTTGCCTGCTCCATTTGGGCCAATTAAGCCAGTAATTTTGCCTTTTTCAACATCCATAGTTGCATTATCGACCGCTTTAATACCGCCAAAATTTACCGATAATTGATTAATGCTTAACATTTAAATAATTAATAAATTTCCTATTTTTAAACCTCTTGCACTTACTTTGAAGATACATGATTGAGGTAAAGTGCAAATAGTATCATAGCGAGAGAAACTAGTACATTCACTCTGATTATTTCGTTTAGAAATAAAACTCCTGAAAAATAGGCAATGAGAGGTATCATAAAATTAATTAAAGATAAAAATACTGGTCCTTGAAGCTCAATAATTTTAAAAAATAATAAATTAGCAATTGCTGTTGCAAATAAACCCTGAATAACAATTGCTATAGTTGAAGAGCTGGTGAAACTCTCTAGCCAGAATGGCTCATAAAAAAAAGCAAATGGACTGATAATTATTGTGCTTGCCATAGTTGTTCCTGTTGCTAAAGAAATAAAATTTATTTTTGGTACTAATTTTGAAACAATAGAATTTACACCATAGCAAATCGCAGCTAGCAATACAAAAATCTGACTAAAAAATTCAACTCTATTATTTCCACCTAATTTAGATAGATTCTCAAAACCAAAAAGCACAACTAATCCCAATGCCGCTAATATAAAACTAAGTACTTTAATTATATTTATGTTTTGATCCTTTAAAATTATGGCTGACAAAGCAAGAGTTATAAGAGGCATAGGGCTCATCAAAACTCCAGCAATACCAGCATCAATAATTCTCTCCGCGTCTGATATTAAATAAAATGGAATTGCTGAACCCAATGCTCCTATAGCAATATAAAATGTCAGATATGTACGAGTAAGAATGATTTTATTTCCAGTATACTTCATACAAACGTATAAAATAATGGACGCCATAAAAAGACGACAAAACACATTAGTTATGGGACCAACGTCTATAACAGCAATTTTTATAAATAAAAAATTTACACCCCATATGATAGCAAGTGAAAAGAGTAGTAGCCAACTAATAATACTTGGTTGATTTATTTGTTTCATTTAGTGTTTGAGAAAGGTATTATTTTAAACTTTCAAAGTAAATGAATAAAAAAATGAGATTATTTACTCTTTTGTTTTTTAGTTTTTTAGTTTTTTATGGATGTGCCAGTAAACCTCCTTCTCAGCAGGAAAATATCTGTTCTATTTTCGAACAAAAATCTTCATGGTATAGACTAGCAAATAATTCCTCTGAAAAATGGGGCGCACCAATTCATGTTCAAATGTCAATTTTAAGACAAGAGTCTGCTTTTCAAAATAGGGTTAAACCTGAGCGAACTAAATTGTTAGGTGTCATTCCTTGGACAAGGAAATCAAGTGCGTTTGGTTATACACAGGCAATAGACGCAACTTGGGATTGGTACCGCGACGAAAACAATAAACCCCTTGCATCAAGAGTAAATTTTGCTGACGCAATTGATTTTACGGGTTGGTACATAAATAAATCTCATCAAATCAATGGCATTAATAAAAGTGATGCATACAATCAGTATTTGGCTTATCACGAGGGCCATGGTGGTTTCAAAAAGAAATCATACCTGAGTCAAAGTTGGCTAATTGATGTTGCAAAAAAAGTAAAAATTCGTTCAGATAAATATAAAAACCAGTTAGATAATTGTGAGCACAAGTTTCAAAAGAAATTTCTAGGAATATTTTAATGAGTAAGAATTCAAATATTATAGCTGTAACGATGGGTGATCCGTCTGGTGTTGGTACTGAAATTGCAATCAGAGCAAAAATAAAAAAAATTAAAAAACCAAATTTTTTTATTATACATGATCCAGATTTTGTAAAAAAAATTATAAAAAAAATGAAATCTAAATTAAAGGTTAGAGAAATAAATAGCCCTTCAGAAGTAAAAAAATTACCAAAAAACTATTTAGCAGTTTTGCCAATAAAAATTAGTAAAAGCACACAATTAGGAAAAAAAAATTTATCTAATACTAAGTCTATTTTAAAATCAATTGATCTTGCCGTTAAACTAGCAAAAAATGGAGAGGTTGCAGCAATTGTAACGAACCCAATTAATAAAGATGTAATTGGAAAAAAAGTTAAAAATTTCAGAGGTCATACTGAGTACCTTGCTAAAAAAGATAGAACAAATGACCAATTAATGGTGATGATGAATAAAAATATGAAAACTATTCCCCTGACAACTCATATTGCGGTAAACAAAGTTTCTAGCAAAATAAATAAAAAAAATATCATCAAAGCTATCATTAATGCCAATATAAGTTTGAGGAATGATTTTAAAATCAAAAAACCTCGTATAGCTGTTACAGCACTTAACCCTCATGCGGGTGACGGTGGACTTATTGGTGATGATGAAATGGTAAAAATTCTACCTGCTATTAATTATTGTAAAAAAAAGAAAATATCTGTTGAAGGGCCTTTGCCTGCTGACTCAGCATTTATAAAAAATAATCATAATAAATATGATATTTTTATTTGCATGTTTCATGATCAAGCTTTGATACCCGTCAAGATGATAAGTTTTGATGAAACGGTCAATTATACCGCTGGACTTTCATTTGTAAGAACGAGCCCTGACCATGGAACCGGACTTGATATTGCAAATAAATTTATTGCATCACCTAATAGCTTAATAGCAGCTTTGAAATCAGCTTCAAAAATTGCTCAAGCTAGAAGAAAATGACACTGTCACTTTATTCTGCATTATTCATTTTTGCGACCATTATGGTTATAACACCTGGTCCCGCAAACTTATTACTTATGAGTTCTGGAGCGCAACATGGATTTTATAAGTCAGTACCCTTTGTAATAGGTGTAACTTGTGGGAAATTATTTTTAACAATTGGTTTAGGAATTGGATTTTTAACTATTTTGAACTCAAATCCAATATTGGTTAATATTATAAAAGTAATTGGTACAGCCTATATATGCTGGCTTTCCTGGAAAATACTTTTTTTAAGTTTGCAATCAACAGAAAGTAATCAAAATGAAAAGGTACCTAATTTCTTAAACGGTTTATTGGTTCATCCATTAAATCCTAAAGGCTGGGCAATGGTAATCGCCGCTTATACACAATTCACTTCCTTTGGTAATACATATACTTCTTCAAGTTGGGTATTAGAAGTTATTATTGTAGCAGGAACCTTTTTTTTCATTCAATCAATTTCACATTCTATATGGTGTTGGTCTGGAAGTTTAATATTTAACTTTTTGAGTAATAAAAATCTAATTAGACAAATTATAGTTACTATTCTTGCGATTCTTACAATTGGGACGGTAGTGTACAGTAATTTTTTTATCTAATTTTACTCAGACTATTTTCTTCAACTGATTTGCTGAAGCTAGCAAATAATTTTTTTGAAAAATCATCTGTAGTTGCTGAATATTCTGGATGCCATTGAACACCATAAAAGTATCCGCTGTAATTTGATAAACTGATAGCTTCAACTGTTTCGTCTTTAGCAACACCTTCAATAACAAGATCATTTGCTATTTTATCTATTCCTTGAGTATGAAGTGAATTTACCTCAATAGTTGGCGTGCCGGCCAACTTTTCAAATTTTCCATTTTCAGTTAAATAAACATCATGCTGTTTTGAAAACTGTACTTCTGGGTCATCAGAGTCTGGGCATCGGTGATCCATTCTTCCTGGTACATCATGTATATCCGCGTGAAGAGAGCCTCCCATTGCAACGTTAACTTCTTGAAAGCCCCTACAAATAGCTAACATAGGAATCTCATTTTTAAATATGAAATCAATCATAGGGAGAACAGTCTTATCTCGATCTATGTCTAATGGCTCAACTATTTTGTCTTTATTATAAAATTCAGGATAAACGTTTGAGAGACTGCCAGTTAGCATTACCCCATCAAATTTTCTAAGAGTATTTCTGTAGTCAATTGTTGAACCAAGGGCTGGTAAAATGACAGGTATACAGCTTGTAGCTTCAGCCACAGCTTTTATGTAGTTCGTTCCTGACGCATGATATGTCCGATGCAATTCTGCTTTTTCAATTACGTCGGCAAATACAGCAATTAGTGGCTTATTTTGAGTATCCATAAAAAAATTAGTTTACTAATATCAGGATAATATCATATAACAACTTTAATGGTTATAAATATTCAAGATAAACAATCACAACATAAGGCAATGTCTGCATGGGATGACATACTAGTCATCGACGATCAACTTTCAAGTGAAGAGAAAATTTTAAAGTCATCAGTAAGATCTTATTGCCAGGAAAAACTTTTACCAAGGATCATAGATGACAACAGAAATGAAAATTTTAGTAGAGAGATTTTCAATGAAATGGGTGAACTTGGAATTCTAGGATCTTATTTACATGGATATGGATGTGCGGGCACGAATTATGTCTCTTATGGGCTTATTGCTCGGGAAATTGAAAACATTGACAGTGCATACCGATCTATCATGTCGGTTCAAACAAGCCTAGTTATGTTTCCTATTTATCAATTTGGTACTGAAGCACAAAAAGAAGAATATTTACCAAGACTTGCAAAGGGTGAAATCATTGGAAGCTTTGGTCTGACAGAGCCTGATGCTGGTAGTGATCCTGGCGCAATGAAAACCAAAGCGATAAAAGTCAAAGGAGGTTACGAATTGACTGGTACCAAGACATGGATCAGTAATGCACCCTATGCAGATGTAATTATTGTTTGGGCTAAGGATGAAGATAATGTAATCAGAGGATTTATTGTGGACAGAGAGTCCAAAGGACTATCAACACCTAAAATTGAAGGTAAATTATCTTTACGCGCTTCAGCAACGGGGCAAGTTGTTATGGAAAATGTTTTTTGTTCGGAAGATAAAGTTTTACCAAAGGTATCAGGTTTGGGCGGACCTTTTCAATGCTTAAATAGTGCAAGATACGGAATTTCATGGGGTGCTCTGGGAGCAGCGGAGTTTTGTTTCGCAACAGCTAGACAATACGCATTAGATAGAATGATGTTTGGAAAACCTATTGCTGGTACTCAGCTTGTTCAGTCTAAATTAGTTGATATGCAAACAGAAATTGCTTTAGGTCTACAGGCTGCACTTAGAGTTGGGCGTCTGATGGATGAAGATCAGTCAGATAGCAATATGGTAAGCCTCATAAAAAGAAATAATGTTGGAAAAAGTTTAGACATTTGCAGGAGTGCAAGAGATATTCTTGGTGGCAATGGTATTTCAGATGAGTATCATGTAATGAGACATATGGTAAATTTGGAAACCGTAAAGACATATGAAGGTACACACGATGTGCATACTTTAATTATGGGAAGAAACTTAACAGGTATACAGGCTTTTAAATAATTATGGCTTATCTAAATCGTACAACAAAGCAATGGCAGGAAATTGATACAGCTCATCATCTGCATCCTTTTACAGATTATAAGTCGCTTGCAGAAGAAGGAAGTATCATCGTCACAAAAGCAGATGGTGTTCACCTTACCACATCTGATGATAAACAGTTGCTTGATGCCATGTCTGGTTTGTGGTGTGTAAATGTAGGTTATGGAAGAAAGAATCTTGCAGACGTTGCTTATAAGCAAATGCAAGAATTACCTTATTATAATTCTTTTTTTAAAACAGCAACACCACCATCAATTGAACTTGCTAAAGAGTTAGCTGAAATTAGTCCACACGATTTAAATCATGCATTTTTTTCTTCAAGCGGTTCTGAAGCCAACGACACTGTTGTGAGAATGGTTAGAAGATATTGGGATTTAAAAGGTAAGCCCAATAAAAAAACATTTATCAGCCGAGAATATGCCTATCACGGAAGTACGATGACTGGGATGAGTTTGGGTGGTATGACAGCAATGCATGCTCAAGGAGATATGATGCCAGGTTTTCAACATGTGATGCCTCCTTATTGGTATAAGTATGGAAGCAATATGTCTCATGACGACTTTGGTATTCACGCGGCTAACAAAATTGAGGAAAAAATTAATGAAATTGGCTCAGATAATATTGCAGCGTTCATAGGAGAACCAATTCAAGGAGCTGGAGGAGTTATTATTCCGCCTGATACTTACTGGCCAAGAGTTCAAGAAATTTGTAAAAAATATGACATTCTTCTTGTTGTTGATGAGGTCATTTGTGGATTTGGTAGAACAGGAAACTGGTTTGGATCAGATACTTATAATATTAAACCTGACATTATCACGATGGCCAAAGGGATTACCTCAGGATATATCCCACTGTCTGGAATCATGATTTGCGACAGAGTTTGTGAAACTTTAATCAATGAGGGTGGTGAATTTTACCACGGTTATACTTACTCAGGCCACCCCGTAGCTTGTGCAGTGAGCCTTGAAAATCTTAAAATTATCAAAGAAGAAAATCTTATTGAACAATCACGAAATGTCTCAGTTTATCTGGAGCAGCAAATGCGCGAGATTGAAAAGCACCCTTTAGTTGGTGAAGTAAGAATGAAGAGCTTTATTGGTGCTGTGGAATTAGTGAAAGATAAAGAAACTAGAGAAATGTTTGAAGACACTGGCACAGTTGGAACGATATGCAGAGACTATTGTATTCAAAACGGGTTAGTAATGCGAGCTGTAAGGGATGGCATGATCTTCTGCCCACCTCTTATATTCAATAATAACCATGTTGATGAACTTTGTGAAAAGCTGAAAACCTCGCTGGACCAAACACTGGATCATATTTCAAAATAAAACTTACTTAATCTGTAGATAGTAATCGTAGTACTCGGTATCTCGTTGATAGTTTAATGACTCATAGAGACTTTGAGCATTTTTATTTGTAATAGCAGTCGATAACTCAACACTCGTTACGCCTTTTTCTTCAGCAAACCTTTTCGCAGCATTCATCAGCATACGGCCAATACCTTTATTTCTATATTCAGATCTCACATATAAGTCGTAGAGTATTATTTTTTTACTTAACTCCAGTGAGTCAAAAGTCGTATACAGTTGCGTCATGCCAATGCATTCTTTTTCATTTTCAATATATAATATATGTGCCTCGTTATTACTAAGGCGTTCGTGAATGTAGTTTTTACAGGCTTCTATATTTGACTCCTTTTTATAAAACTGCCGATACATATCAAAGACCTCACCAATTTTTTCGCAATCTTCTGGTTGAGCAAATTTTATTTGTAATTCATCTGACATATACT
>CABYZG010000001.1 GCA_902523455.1 uncultured Pelagibacteraceae bacterium | reverse complement strand
GATTTTCCAAAAAGTATTTCAAAAACCCAGATGGACACATACCATCGCTGGATGGAAGTTACGGTATTTGCAAGCATGTTTCAATTGCCTACCATATCATTACCAGTTGGCTTTAATACTGAGGGACTACCAATGGGTATGCAATTAATTGGAAAAAATAAATCAGATGAAAAAGTGATACAAATTGGAAAATATTATGAAGAAATCTTTAATCATTCAAAAATAAAACCTAATATAATTAATGGTTAATAAGTTAGTCGATACCCCAAACCCAACTCTTGTAACATTACGCGACAATAAAGCTAAATGGAACCTTCCTGAATATAGAAGAACTGGCTATAGGAATCTTCATAAAATAAACAGATATGGTCTTTTGTTAAGATCAGATTACGTTCTTTTGCTTAATGAGAACAGTAAAGATGAAATAGATAAAATAAACTCAGTAAGGGAAATGACGAGCCATAAATCTTTTTGTTCTTTAATAGTTGGAAGAGGGCAAGAAATATTTTTTGAGAAATATGCAAAAGATTTCTCTTCTGAAACACCGCATACAATAATGTCAATTTCAAAGATGTTTTTAAATCTATTTGTCGGTGAATTAGTTGAGAAAGATGACTTGCAATTGGAAAAACCTATTGGCTATTATTTGCCCAATATTGGAGAAGGATATTCAAAAGCGACGGTTCAAAACGTATTAAATATGAACATTATTAATGCTTTTACCGAAGATTATACTGATCCATATTCAACATCATTTATGCATGAAACTGTTGGTGGCTGGCGAATACCAGATAAAGATAAAGATGAAAAGTTTCAAGAAGATTTCTTGAACAGTATTCAAACAGATGGAACTAATTCTGTAATAAACAATTCTGATAAAGCATTTTATAAGTCAGCAAACAGCGATGTGATTGCTCTACTAATTGAAAAATTAAGTGGAAGAGAGCTTAGAGAGTGGCTTCTCTCGTCAGTAGAAGCAATGGGTCTTGAAGATGGTTTATATATGGCAACAGATAGAGGCGGGATGCCATGGCTGTCCGGTGGTGGTTGTCTTGTTGCAAGAGACTTACTACGCATGGGACTGCTTTTCTCAAGGAAAGGTCTTGGGATCAGAAATAGAATAGTTGGCTCTAGTAAATTTATTGATGATACAGTTTCTGAAAAAGGTCCAAAATATATGCACTTAAAAGATGAAAAATATGTTTATTATGCAAATCAAACTATGAAATCTAATAATTGGATTGGGCATTCTGGATACGGTGGGCAATTTTTAATGATTAACTTAGAAACAAATGTTGTTGCAAGTTTTTTTTCTGTTTTAGAAACCGACTCAGCAACTGATGAAGACTATAAAGCCAAAATGATCCTGATGCTTGAGGAAGTAACATCAAAACAATATTCATAGAAAGGATAGATAATGAGAGGATACGTAATGGTTGGGTCGAGTGATTTAAAAGAATCTAAAGCATTCTATGATGTTGTCCTCGCAGTAATGGGAATAGTCTCAATTTATGAGGATGAGGTGTGTGTGGGTTATGCTCGAGAGGGGAAACAAGATGTTGAGTTCTATATAACCAAACCGGCAAATGGAAAGCCTGTTACATTTGGAAATGGTACGCAGATATCCTTTTTGACCGAGTCAAAAGAACAAGTTGATAAGTTTCATAAAACTGCTTTAGGACTTGGAGCACAAAATGAGGGGAATCCAGGTTTTAGACCAAGCGACAGTAATGTTTATTATGCTTACATCAGAGACCCAGATGGTAACAAAATTTGCTCATATACAAGTGTAAATGTCTAGAGCTACCAGGTTTAAATTATATCGAGTATTGCTTATAGTTGCTATTGTTTTAATAGTACCAGTCATCTTTGTTGTAGGAATTACTCTGCCCTATTTATTTAATACAATAAAAATAACTTTTCCTGATATTGTCATTGATAAAGATGTTGAAAGCTATATTGCCAAAAAAGAACTGCTTTTTGAGAATACTGATCCCCGAGCAAAGAAAAAAATCATATGGAATGATGATGCGAAAATTAAAACTGAATATTCAATTGTTTATCTTCATGGAAGTTTTGCGACGGGGCGTCAACAAGAAGAAGTTTTGATAAAGATTGCCAAAAAATTAAAGGCTAATTTATTTATATCAAGACTAGCTGGCCATGGCTCTGGTTTTGAATCTACAAAATCTCTGGAAGCTAAAAATTTTCTCGAAGATGCAGCCGAAGCTGTTGCAGTAGGCAATAAAATCGGAAACAAAGTTATATTAATGGGTTTTTCAGCTGGAGGTTCATTTGCATTAATGGCTGCAAAAGATCAGAAATTAAGTGAAAAAATTGATCATTTGGTACTTGTGGCACCATGGACTCCAAAGCTATCTCCTCCTTATTTCTTAGCAGCGACTGGGTTATTTTTTAAAAGCCAATACAGGTTTAATTTTCCTAGAATGTTTGACTTGCCAAATGAAGAATGGGATCCTTTTTGGGTCAATGAATTTCACAGGGAACTTCCAAGACAGCTTTGGGTGGCGGCATTTTCTGGAAGGAAACTTGAATTTCAAGAGACTAAGATTCCACTTTTAGTATTTTATGAAGAAAAAGATAAAGTAGTAAACGCTGAAGGAGTAAAAAAAATATTTGAAAAATGGAAAGGACCTAAGAAAATAATTAATAACGATACTAATTTAGGAGGCTTTAATTATCATGATATTATTGGAATTCTAAACTCCCCACAAGATGATTTCTTTGTTGAGGAAATCAATAACTGGATAGAAGTTAACTCTTAAACAAACTTTTATTATTTTCTCTCAATTTATTTTTTTGAACTTTGCCCATAGAATTTCTAGGTAAATTCGACATGAATAATATTTTTTTTGGCTGTTTATATTTAGCAATTTTATCTTTTGTATAATCCAATATTTGACTAACGTCATTTTTATCATCTGTTGTTACTACTGCTGCAACAACCGCTTCGCCAAAATCATCATGTTGAACTCCAAAAACTGCTGACTCTATAATATTTGGCAACTCGTTTATCACATCTTCTATTTCCTTAGGATAAACATTTAGTCCACCACTTATAATCATATCTTTATCTCTACCAACAATAGTAAAGTAGCCATTTTCATCTTTCTTTGCGAGATCGCCTGTTATGAAGAAGCCATCATCTTTAAATGATTCTTTGGTCTTTTCTTCCATTCCCCAGTACCCCTTGAAAATATTTTCACCCTTAAGTTCAATAGTTCCTATTTGATCCTCCTCTACTTCCTTACCTTCTTCATTGACTATTCTTATTTCAATGCCTGGAAGAGGTATGCCAACTGTCCCTGCTTTTCGTAATCCGTCATATGGATTTGAAATATTCATATTTGTTTCTGTCATGCCGTATCTCTCAAGAATTTTTTTACCAGTTCTTTTTTCAAATTCAATGTGAGTTTCTGATAGTAAAGGTGCCGAACCAGAAATAAATACTCTCATGTGTTTTGCTGACTCATTATTTAATTTTTCATTTGCCAACAATCTTGTATAAAAAGTTGGCACGCCCATCATGGATGTGGCTCTTTTCATCCAATGCAAGGCTTTTTCAGAATCAAATTTTTCCAAGAAAATCATTGATCCTCCAACAATTGCAAGAAGATTACATGCAACAAAAAGACCGTGAGTATGGTAAATAGGTAGCATATGTAAAAGCACATCATTTTCTGTAAATTTCCAAAAATTTCTTAGAACTTCAGAATTTGAAACCAAATTTCTATGCGATAGCATCGCTCCTTTTGATTTTCCAGTAGTGCCAGATGTATATAAAATGGCAGCTAAGTCATTTTCGTTTCTTTTAATAGATTGAAATTTTTTTGGATAGTTTTTTATCTGCTCAACCAATGAACCAGTTTCATCTAAATTTAATGATAAAATTGAAACCGAAGAATAGCTCAATAAGTTTTTTACTTCATTTTGAATTTTTTCATCGACAATTATCACCTTAGGTTTGGCGTCATTGAAGAAATATTCTAATTCACTTAGGGTATAGCCAGTATTGAGCGGCAGATAAACACCTCCAGCTTTAATGGTCGCTACGTATGCAGCAAGTTGAATTACATTCTTTTCTGCCTGTATGGCCACTCGGTCACCAGGTAATAAATTAATATCTATAAAGTAATTAGAAATTTGATTTACAATTTTATTGAATTCTAAATAACTTATCTCTTTATTTTCATTGATCAAGAAAATATTTGAACTCGTTTCGTTAGATTTGAATATTTCATCAAATAGATAGTTTGATTCAGTCATTACTATTTTCATCCAATGAATAAATGCTCAACCGAAATAAAATATCTTCGTGAATAACTATACCAAGTCCAGCTGATTTATTTATATGTGCTTTATTGTCAATAATATCAAAAGGTAACTCACAAAATTTCTTTGAAAAGTCTATATAATCTGGAAATATTTCAGCCTTTTCTGAATTAGAAATACTTGAGCAAACATGAAGCATCGCAGATGCTGAAACTGACATTGAATTCCAGCAATGCGGAGAAATAGAGATGCCATTATTTGATGCTTCATTTGATATTTTGATAATATCAATAAGTCCACCCATACCTGAAATATCAGGATTAAATATATCTGCTGCATTTCTCTTTATTAATTCTCTGAAATGTACCAAGCCTGATTGCTTTTCACCAGTTACAACTCTCATATTAAAAGTATTTTTGATCTCAGTAAGTAAGCTAACATTTTCACCATCAGCAGGCTCTTCTATCCAGTAAGGATTAAATGAAGATACTTCTTTTAAAAAAGATTTTGTCTGATCTAAATCTTTAGGCACAGCTAAATCAAGCATTAGCGGTAATTCATCTCCCACTATTTCTCTAACTTTTTTAACAAACTGAATTGAAATTGATACGTTATCTTGCATTGGATATATCTTGATCCCCCCATATTTCTTTCCATAAAATTTTTCTATTTGTCTCAAATAGTCATTTGTGTCTTTTTTTAAATCGCTCCAACACGTAGCATAAATGGGAACATTTGGTTTGGGGCTTTTTGTTAGTAAAGAATTTAAAGGAAGATTTTTTAACTTCCCTAATATGTCCCATAATGCAATTTCAATGGCGCTTGTAGCAGAGCTGAAATCTAAACCCCTGTGACCATCACTTAACAATGAAATTTTATTATAAAATGACTTTATTGATAGATTTGGAATATTCGAAATTTCTCTGAATAACTCTTTTATAATAATCGCAATACCTTTTTCTCTAAAATTAATAGAGAATGCTTCTCCCCAACCTTCAATTCCATCTTCAGTTGTTATTTTTATAATGATAAATTTTTTTGTATTTGACCATTGATCATCAGAAATATGATTATCGGTTATCCAGATCTTTAACCTTGAGAGTTTGCCAATTCTTATATCTTGATTATTCATTATCAGTATTAATATTAGATGGAATATAATTTAATTTGATCTTTAACATATATAAAAAAAACCTTATGTTAAGGTATGATTTCAAAGTTAATACTAGGCGCAGGATGTTTTTGGGGAGTAGAAGTTCTTTTTGAAGAAATGTCTGGCGTTAAAAAAGTAATTTCAGGATATGCCGGCGGACATACAGAAAACCCTACATATGAAGAGGTCTGTACAGGAAAATCAGGACACATTGAAGTTGTTGAGATTGAGTATGATAATAGTGAGGTAAAGTTTGAGGAATTGTTAGACAAGTTTTTCTTTATTCACGATCCAACTCAGATGAATCGTCAAGGTCCAGACATTGGTGAACAATACAAGTCAGTTATTTTTTGTAATTCTGATGAAGAAAGAAGAATATCGGAAAGCAAAATTGATGAGATTAATAACTCGGGCGAACATCAAAACGAAGTGGTTACAGAATTAAGAGAGAATGCTAAATTTTGGCCCGCTGAAGAATACCACCAAGACTTCATAGAAAAAAATGGTAAAGTTTGCTATCACCAACTTTACGTACAACACAAATCCTAAATTGTATTATTATTAATGCTCAGCACGTTGATTTGTGCTGAGCAATTAATATAAACTAGCCCTTTACAACTTCTCTTGTATTCGCGTTGAAAGACTCAGTAAACGGAACATCAACTGTTACGGCGTCTACTGGTACTCCTGGCTCATCAGCATATATATCAGGTAAATGAACTTTAAATTTTTTACCTAGTTCCCATTTTGGAAAACCATTTGAATTAAGAGTTCCATCAAAAGGTATATAACCCATAGCTATATTTTTTCCTTTTTCAGGATGATACCAAGGTGAAGTAATAAAGCCACATGGGTCTCCACCGTCACCAGGAGACACAAGCCAAAAATCGGGCGCATACTCATCAATTGGTTTGCCACCAATCTCAAATCCCACCAATTGTAACTTGTATGGCTTATGACCATCTTTCAAGTCAGCCTTCATCTTTTCAAGCGCTTGCTTACCGATATAATCACCTTTTTTCGCCCACTCACCTTTTCCAGATAAAGAAACTTGATAACCGAGATTACATTGAAAAGGATTATGCTCATGATCTAAGTCCTGACCCCAGGATAAAATACCTGCTTGTATTCTTCTGTGGTGAGCAGGTGCTATAACCATTAGATTATGTTTCTTGCCTGCTTCCAAAACAGCATCCCACATATCGTCGGCATAGAGCGTCGCATTTCGTAAATAAATTTCATAACCGGACTCGCCAGAGAAACCAGTTTGAGAAATCACGCAACTTCTTCCGCCAACTTTAACTTCTGCTAGACCATAAAAAGGAATATTATCAAGATCAACTTGATCACCCACTAGGTCTTTCATCAAGGCAATGGCTTTTGGTCCTTGAATTTGAACAGGGCACGCGTCGATCTCATCTATTTCTACATCAAATCTTTTATCAGCGTTGACGCCTTGCAAATAAAGTCCAATATCTGAGTCTGACAAACTAAACCAAAACTCATCTTTCGAGATTCTTAAGAGAATGGGATCATTTAAGACTCCGCCTTTATAGTTACATAATATTACGTACCTAGCTCGTAATGGTGATATCTTTGTGGCATCCCTTGTAATCACATAGTCTGTAAATTTTTCAGCATCTGGACCAATTACACGTATTTGTCTCTCAACTGCAACATTCCACATAGTCACATGATTTTTAATTGCTTCATATTCAACCATTGCTCCACCATCTTCAGGCTTTACATAACCTCTGGGATGATAAATACGGTTATAAACTGTTGCTCTCCAGCATCCTGCCTCCATCGACTTATGCCAATATGGTGACTTTCTCACTCGAGTTGAAATCAACATTTCAACTTTTGTTGGTCCACTTTGGCGTAAATTGTAAGGAACATGTCTGTCGCTTTGATCAACAGTAGTGTTATGTTCTATTTTTTTAGACATAGTAGTTCTCCTTTTCTAACCATTCGTTTGCTTTTTTTATTCCACCAAACGCATAAATGTGAAAATGTTCAACGTTCTCTTTTAATTCTTGAATTACATCATCAGGTGTCTGAACAGTCAATAAATCAAAAATTTTAGATGCATTTTTTTTTGCGAAATTAAGTGTATTCTTTAATCCAACAAATCCAGCGAATTTTACTAGTGTCTTCATAGAAGCCGGACCCGCAACGCCTACATGAACAGGAAGTGGTGCTCTAGAAATGAAAGACGATAATGCGTCTGTATCTTGTGTCCACTGTGTTACAATATAATCAGCAAATGGGGCCTTTGATTTCATTGCTTCTTCAATAGCTGCATCGCTCATATTTGGAGATCCCTCAGGATGACCAGCAATACCTATTTTCATTCCATCAAACAATCCAGTTTCTATAAGTTGTAGTGAACAATGATATTTTCCTAAAATATCTCGATCGCCACCAATTATTAAAACTTGTTTAACTCCAGCCTCTTTAACTTGCTCTATATATGATTTTAACATTTCTGAATCAGTAATTGAACGAGCTGGAAAGTGAGGAATGGGATTATAACCTGCACTAGCTAACGCTTTGGTTTGTTCAATAACGTCAAGATAACTTGTGCCAGGCAAAAATGTAATATAAATGTCATTGAGTTTAGGCAAATCAGACAGATTTGTTCTTGTAGTAACTTCCAATGAAAAATTTACATTTCCCATAATGCTGTAAATGAGTGTACCGCTTAAGCCACGCGAATTTTCAATTGCACTGCTTGGCTTAATTTTGCAGCGCTATTTGAGTCTCCTAAAACAAAATTTAAGTAAAAATTTGTTCTATAGCAATACATTTTTGTAGACTCCTATCTGTAAAGTTCTTAAGTTGTCTAGGTTTTTAATATTAGTATTATTTATGGCTGTACTCTCAGATATTGAAATTGCTAGAGAAAATAGCATGGCTCCTATTGAAGAAATTGCTTCAAAATTAGACTTAAAAGATCAAAATCTCCAAAAATTTGGACACCACATTGCTAAAATTGATACTCAACATATAGAAAGTAATAACAAGAACGGAAAACTCATTTTAGTGACGGCCATTTCACCTACCCCAGCGGGCGAAGGAAAGACTACTACATCAGTCGGTCTTAGTGATGGCTTAAATAAAATTGGAAAACAGTCATTGGTATGCTTGAGAGAACCTAGTTTAGGACCTTGCTTTGGTGTCAAAGGGGGTGCTGCAGGAGGCGGTTACGCCCAAGTAGTGCCAATGGATAAAATTAATTTACATTTCACAGGTGATTTCCATGCGATCACATCAGCACATAACCTCCTTGCATCGATGATTGATAACCATATTTATTGGGGAAACGATTTAGGAATCGATATAAGAAGAGTGGTTTGGGGACGTGTTGTAGATTTAAATGATCGTGCTTTAAGAAATATTAATGTTAATTTAGGCGGTATAGCCAACGGATACCCACGTGAGGATAAATTCGATATTACTGTTGCATCTGAAGTGATGGCAATTTTTTGTTTATCTACAGGTTTAGAGGATTTACAAAATAGACTTGGGAATATCATTGTTGGTTATACAAGGGAGAAGAAAGAAATTACAGCGCGTGACTTAAATGCAGACGGCGCGATGACTACTTTGCTAAAAGATGCTTTCTTACCTAATCTTGTTCAGACACTAGAGAAAAATCCTGCTATCATTCATGGAGGTCCTTTTGCAAATATTGCCCATGGATGCAATTCTTTAGTTGCTACTCAAACTGCTCTTAAATTAAGTGATTATGTTGTAACAGAAGCAGGCTTTGGTGCAGATCTTGGAGCAGAAAAATTTTTAGACATAAAGTGCCGTAAAGGAAAATTAAATCCTTCAGCAATAGTAATAGTTGCAACAGTTCGAGCGTTAAAAATGCATGGTGGTATGGATAAAAAAGAATTAAAAAATGAAAATGTTGAAGCTGTAAAAAAAGGTTTATCAAATTTAAAGCAGCACATTGCAAATATGCAAATGTATGGGGCGCCTGTTACAGTTGCTATTAATCATTTCATATCTGACAGTGAAAAAGAATTGTCAGCAATCAGCGATTGCTGTGACTCATTAAATGTAAAGTCATTTAATTGCACACATTGGAGCAATGGTGGTGCAGGCACAGAGGACCTAGCAAAACACATAGTAGAAATTACTGAGCAAAATGCTCCAAAGATAAAGCACCTGTATCCGGACGAAATGAAATTGTGGGATAAGATGAAAAAAATTGCACAAGAAATATATGGAGCGAGCGATATTATTGCTGACCAAAAAATAAGAATGCAGTTTGATGACTTGGATGAAAAATATGGCCATTACCCAATATGTGTAGCTAAAACTCAATACAGCTTCTCAACTGATCCAAATCTAAGAGGCGCTCCAAAAGACCATGTAGTTCCTATCAGAGAAGTTAGACTAGCGGCGGGTGCAGAATTTCTTGTAGTTGTATGCGATAAGATTATGACTATGCCAGGTCTGCCTAGAGTTCCAGCTGCAAATGCTATACACTTAAATAAAAATGGCGACATAGAGGGATTGTTTTAATGGCTCACATGTATGATACAAATTTAGACAAAAACGATGCAAATTTTACACCGTTGTCTCCTTTAAGTTTTCTCATACGAGCAGCGGAAGTTTATCCAAACAGAACTTCGATTATACATGGCAAAAAACAATTTACATGGTCTGAAACATATAAAAGAAGCAAACAACTTGCGAGCGCACTTTCTAAAAGAGGTATAGGAAAGGGAGATACTGTTGCGGTTCTTTGTTTTAATACTCCTGAAATATATGAGACACATTTTGGTGTTCCGATGATAGGCGCTGTATTAAATACGATAAATATCAGATTGGATGTAGATACAATTAGCTATATTCTTGAGCACGGTGAAGCAAAAGCATTGATTACTGACAATGAGCTTTCACCGACGATAAAACAAGTACTCGATAAGATAAAAAATAAAATTCTTGTAATAGATATTGATGATGAGCTAGCAAATCATCCTGAGGGAGCTGGAGAGAATCTTGGAGAAATTAATTATGAGGATTTTCTTTTAACAGGTGACAGTGATCTCGAATGGAGTTTGCCAGATGATGAATGGCAATCATTAGCGCTCAACTATACGTCAGGCACCACTGGATTACCAAAAGGGGTTGTTTATCATCACAGAGGCTCATACTTGATGGCACTTGGATCTGTTACTGCTTTTAGTATGCCAATGCATCCTACTTATATGTGGGTTGTTCCAATGTTTCATTGTAATGGTTGGGGTAATCCCTACACGCTTACAGCCCTAGCAGGCACGAGTGTATGCCTTAGATATGTTTCAGCTAAAAATATGTTTGATGCTATTGCAGATCATAAAGTAACTCATTTTGGTGGCGCACCAATTGTTCTAAATTTTCTAGCACAAGCAACAGCTGAGGAAAAAAGAGAATACTCTCAACAAGTATATGTAGTCACAGCAGGAGCTCCTCCACCCGCAGCCACATTAGAAGCGGTTCAAAAAATGGGTTTTGACGTTACTCATGTTTATGGACTGACTGAAACATACGGACATATTTCATTATGCGCATGGCAGGATGAATGGAATGAGCTATCAGTTGAAGAACAGTCAAAGCTTAGATCAAGGCAGGGCGTAAAGTTTCCAATGATGGATGGTCTAGCAATTATGAACCCTGAGACTATGGAGCACGTTAAGAATGACGGTGAAGAAATAGGTGAGATCATGATACGCGGCAACTGTGTAATGAAGGGATATTTAAAAAATAAGGAAGAAACAGATAAAGCTATGGCAGGAGGCTGGTTTCACTCAGGTGATCTGGCTGTAATGCATCCTAATGGTTACATTCAAATAAAAGATAGAAGCAAAGATATAATTATCTCTGGTGGTGAAAATGTCTCATCAGTTGAAATAGAAAATACACTTTATAAACATCCATCTGTATTATTTGCTGCAGTGGTTGCAAAACCAGATGAAAAATGGGGTGAAACACCATGTGCTTTTATCGAATTAAAAGATCAAAATGATAGCGTAAGTGAAGGCGATATTATTTCGTTTTGTAAAGAAACTCTTGCTGGCTTTAAGTGTCCTAAAAAAGTCATTTTTACTGAACTACCAAAAACTTCAACAGGTAAGATATTAAAATACGAACTGAGAGAAATGGCTAAAGCTTCCGACGCTTAAGAAAAATGAATAGAGTCGTCGTTTAGTCGGCCAAATTTAATACCAAAGAAATCTCTAAAATAATTTTGTGTATTGATCCATGGTGACCTGCTGCCTTGTTGGGGGAATAAATGAATAGCTCGATGTATATATCCTGATGAAAACTCAGTCGCGAGCCAATCTTTTTCAGCTTTCACATCCACTGGAACCCGTGGTACACAATGACTGTAGTTATTTTGATCAAGATAATTAATTAATCTACAAGCATATTCACATGTTAAATCTGCTTTCAAGGTCCAAGATGCATTAATGTAACCAAAAGAATTTACGAAATTTGGAATACCGCTGAACATCATACTTTTATAAGTCATCGTTTCAGAAGGCTCGACCAATTTGCCGTCGATATGAACTTTAACACCGCCAAAAGATTGTAAATTTAAGCCTGTAGCAGTTACTACAACATCAGCTTCAATATTTTGCCCTGATTTTAGCTTTATACCTTTGCTAGTAAACTTATCGATATGATCTGTAACGACTGACGCTCTATTGTCTCTTATGGATTCAAACAAATCGCCATTTGGAATAAGACACATTCTCTGTTCCCATGGATAATATCGCGGAGTAAAATGTTTTGAAATATCGTGATTAGGCAATAATTCTTTAACTCCATCTATGAGCTTTCGTTTTACATATTTTGGATATGATCTACAAATTCTGTAGAGAAGCTGCTGAAAGAATACATTTCGTAACCTAACAAGAGTGTAAGACATTTTTTGTGGTAAAACTTTTTTTAAAAAATTTGCAAATCTATCTTCATCTGGACTTGGAAAATAATATGTTGGTGAGCGTTGTAACATCGTTACGTGTTTAGCTTTTTTTGATAGTTCGGGAACTATAGTTGCTGCTGTTGCGCCACTACCGATAACAACCATTTTCTTATCTGTGTAGTCAAAATCTTCAGGCCACTTCTGAGGATGTATTAGTTTACCTTCGTACTTGTCTAGGTCATCAAATTCAGGTGTGTATCCTTCATCATAATTATAGTATCCTGTTCCCATGAATAGAAAATTTGCTGTTAATGATATTTCTTGCCCATGATGAGCAGCTCTTACTTCCCAGTTACGCTCTGCTGAATTCCAGTTTGCGCTTAAGACTTTGTGACTAAATTTTATTTTTTCACGTAAATTATTTTCTTCAACTGTTTCTTCTAAATAACTTAAGATGGAAGGTCCGTTTGCAATTGTTTTTTGCTCTTTCCATGGCTTAAATGCATACCCAAGTGTGAACATATCGGAGTCTGATCTTATTCCTGGATATTTAAATAAGTCCCATGTACCGCCTATATTCTCTCTCCCTTCAATAATACAAAAGGATTTATTAGAACAATTTTTTTTTAAGTAATATCCAGCTCCTATACCCGAGATTCCAGCGCCAATTACAATTACATTAAAATGATTGCTATTTTCCATTGATATTAATTCTTAATCGATATTTCCACTGCATCATATATATTATTTCTATACTCTAATTTCGAGCTAAAATTTTGAGACAGATATTCCCCGGATTCTCTCACATGGTCGAAATATTCAGCCATTTCATCTTTAAAAATCCCAACATTATCAGCAAATACTACAGAATTTTTGACAATTATGCCCTTTGATTCCAAAAGTTTTAAATCCGAAAGATACTTTTTCTTCGCATGGTCAATAAATACAAAATCAGCATTGAAATTTAATTTTGGTATTATTTCCTCAGCACTTCCGTGCATCAAGTTTACCTTATGATCCAGTCCAGCAAAGTTAATTAATTCTTTCGCTATTTCTATAGAGTGAATGTCTGAGTCAATCGAAGTTAATTGACTTTTTTCTCCAATAGTTGATGAGATTAATACTGCTGAATATCCAATAAAAGTTCCTAACTCTATTACATTATTTGGTTCTGACTTTAAAAGATGATTTTTTAAAATTTCTCCTTTTTCTGGACCGACATTCATTAAGAATTGACCACTCTCTAACACAAAATTATCTATTGTTTGCAGTATAGATTTCGGATTGTTTCTTTCAGCATTTGAAAAAACATAATCCAAAGTTTGTCGCATCAACATAACTTATTTTAGCGGACTAGCGGCGCCCCAGTAATGATAGCTTAAAAATTTTGGTCCAGGAACATACATGCTGTCTATTTTATCTATTTTAAAATTAGCTTTCGTTATTTCATTTGGAATATCTACATCAAGATGACAACCGCCCGCTATCCTTTTTTGAAACCCGTTCATTCTTTTTTGCCATTTCAAAACATTTGAGTCAGGAGATTTGCCATGTTCAGAGAATAGAAATTTAGCGTTTGGTTTCATAACTCTGTTTATTTCAGACATAGCACTGCCTAAGCCAGGAATGGAACACATTGTGTAAGTGCTAATCACTGTATCAAATGAGTTATTATCGAAAGGCAACTCCTCAGCCTTAAGTTGTTGGATATTCAAATCTATATTGTTTAATTCTGCATTTTGTTTTGCTTTTTTCAACAATACGCCATCTGGCTCAACAGCAAACACCTCAGATACATTTACTTTATTGTAATAATTAAAATTTAATCCTGAACCAATACCTATTTCTAATATTCTACCAGACGCAAAGGGTATTACTTTTTCTCTTTGTTTTCTAAATGGTTTCATTTGCATCGCATAATTAATGAGATGTGGACAAATATATTTATCGTATAGTTTTTGCAGCAATTATTTTACACCTAATTTTTTTTGAATATCGCTTGATGAAGTTGTGTATCGAAAAGTTAGCGTTTCATCTGGTCTAGCGCGTATAAATGCTTTCTGTGCTGCTAGGGCGGCTTCATGAAAGCCTGATAGAATTAACTTTAGTTTACCTGGGTAATAAGAAATGTCTCCCATTGCAAATACACCTGATAAATTCGTTTCAAAATTTTCCGTATTCACCTCAATTTGTTTTTCATTCAAATTTAGGCCCCAATCATTAATGGGTCCAAGCTCCATTTTAAGTCCATAAAAAATTAAGATTTCGTCACAATCTATAATTTTTTCATTTCCGTCATTATCTTTTATGATTGCTTTTTCAACTCTATCACTGCCCTTAACATCACTAATCTGATTTTTTGTGATCAAGTCAACTTGACCTTCTTTAACAAGTTGTTTCATTAAATTAACTGTGTGATTAGCTGCTTTAAACTCATCACGTCTATGAACTAATGTTACATGAGAAGCAATTTTTGAAAGTTCAACAGTCCAGTCAAGCGCGCTATCACCTCCACCAAAAATTATAATCTTTTTGTCTTTATAAAAGTTTTTATCTGGTATCGAATATTGAATACCTTTATTTTCATATTTAGATACATTTTCAATTGGTGGTTTTCGTGGCTCGAATGAGCCAACGCCACCAGCTATAAATATATTAGGAGTTTCAAAAACTTTATTGCTAGTAGTTTTAAGTTTCCATAAGTCACCAGTATTTATTATTTCATCAATTCTTTCATTAAGGTGAAACGGTGTATTAAATGGCTTGATTTGTTTTTGTAAATTTTCAATTAATGATAATCCAGTACACTCTGGAAGCGCAGGTATATCATAAATTGGTTTGTCTGGATATAACTCAGCACATTGTCCTCCAATTTTGTCAAGATTATCTACAACGTGACTGTCTAGTCCTAATATACCTAACTCAAATACTGCAAACAGACCGACAGGGCCCGCTCCAATAATTAGACAATCAGTCTTGATAGTTTCAGACATATATTTATTCCTTGTTATATGATAATAAATAATATTACTTATTGATTATACAATGATTTTATTGCGCAGATACCTATTATATTTAATTGCGGTAATATTGATTGCTGTAGCCTTTACTTATGCTTCCTCCAAGCTTTACGAAGAATTTGCATTCATCAAGAATGACAATTGGCAGATTTTACCATCTCCAGGCGATAAAAATAGAGATATTTATACAAGAGCAAATGTCGCAATGAGAGGAACATTTGCATTGGCAAAGCCAGAAGCTGCATATTTCCATGCATATAATGATATTGAAGAGATAAAATTACAAGGCAACTGTACTTATCATCTTTTTGGAAATGATATTGAGTCAAGATGGTGGAGTATCACCGTTTATAATGAGGACGGTTATTTAGTTGAAAATAATGAAAAAATATATGCTTTAAATAGTGAAATAATTGATTTCAATGTCGATGGTGGGTTTGATATTTTTTTAACTAACGACAATAATTTTATTTCAAAAGTAGCTGAAAAAAATTGGATTAGGACACCTAGTGATGAGAGTTTTTCCGTCGCATTAAGAATTTATTTACCAGGTGAAGAATATTTCTCAAAATTAAAGAGAGTAGATTTGCCAGTTATTGAAAAATTGGAGTGTGAGGATGAGTAATGTAATTAAAAAATTATTTGCACTTGTGCTCGTTGGATTTTCACTTCATCTAGTGATAATTTACTACACACCTAGTTTAATGATGAAGTTTATTGGTAGAAATTGGGAAGAGCAAAATATGATTAATAATTCATTTGCTCGCGATTTACCTGACTCAGAATTTACTGAAGTTATAAGACCAAGCGCCGATATACTTTATGGTGGATGTGCTTATGACGTTACGTACTTTCCATTGGTTATAGAAACTGAAGTGCCTGAGTCTTATTGGTCGATATCGTTCTTTTCAGAAAATACTGATAACTTTTCTACAATAAATGAAAACGTGCACAACTTTGGCAAGCTTAAAATTTATTTGTTTGGACCTAATTCTATGCCAACAAAGGTAAATGATGGGTTTGTAGTTGTTTCTCCTTCTAATAATGGCCTTATGTTAATGAGACAGTTCATAGGAGATGGTTCAAAAATTGATATATTAAATGAGATACAAAATAGTTTAGACTGTAGTCTTGAGGGGTCTTAAAACTGCTTCTCAGGCATATTAACAACTAAACCGTCTAGCTCATCAGAAACAGTAATTTGACAGCTTAATCTGCTGTTATCTTTTACGTCGAAAGCAAAATCCAGCATATCTTCCTCAGAGTCCTCTTTTGGAGGCAGTTTTTCTATCCATTCTTTTGCTACATATACATGACAAGTAGCACATGCACATGCACCGCCACAATCTGCATCAATGCCAGGTATTTTATTCTTAATCGCACCCTCCATGACAGTCAGCCCACTACTAACATCAATTTCGTGCTCCGCACCGCTAAATTCGATATATTTGATCTTTGCCATTGAGATTTTTTTGAGAATATTTAAAAATGCATTGCTTAAGGGGATCAAATACATCAAAAAAGCGCCAAAGCAAGAATTTTCTCACTTTAGCGCTTTTTCTGGGGCCGGTCGAACCCCGAAACGCATGAACGTCTCATTGCGAACGATCATACTAGAAAGGTATTTTTTTTGAAACAAGGGGTTATTTATGCAAAAAAGTTATCCACATGAATTAAGCACACTTATCCCCACTCAAACATTAACTTATTAACATGATATCAAAGCCGTATTTATTATTTCTTGGAGACGCAAAAGATGATTTGGCAATAAAGACTGCTGCAGGAGTAAATTACTGGCGTCCAGATTGGTGTATCGGTCAAATGAGCCTTCCAAATGCCAAATCTAGCTTAGGTTTACAGGAAATGAGTATAGAAGAAGCTGTTAAGAATGGTGCTAAAACATTTGTAATTGGCATAGTGAATGCCGGTGGAGTTATGCCTGAAGAATGGAAATCCATTATAATTAATGCAATATCATCTGGAATGAATGTAGCCAGCGGAATGCATTCAAGACTATCTTCTTTTAGTGAAATTGCAGAAGCGGCTAAAAGAAATAATGTTCAACTTCATGATTTACGGTTTAGTGATAAACAATTTCAGACAGGAAAAGGAGGAAAACGATCAGGCAAAAGACTCCTTACTGTTGGAACAGATTGTTCTGTGGGAAAGAAATATACAGCACTCGCAATTGAAAAAGCGATGCAGAGCAATCAAATAGATGCATCTTTCAAGGCAACTGGACAAACTGGAATCTTAATTGCAGAAAGTGGCATTGCGATTGATGCTATTGTTTCTGATTTCATCTCAGGAGCAGTTGAATGGTTATCGCCTGACAATGATGATAATCACTGGGATATTATTGAAGGTCAGGGATCTCTATTTCATCCTTCATTCGCAGGAGTTTCACTTGGATTGCTTCATGGAAGCCAACCAGATGCATTTGTTGTATGTCATGAACCAACACGAACTAATATGAGAGGCGTGGATACACCTTTACCGAGCATCAGAGAGGTTATAGATCAGACAATACAAAATGGTAAGCTTACTAATAAGCAAATACAATGTATTGGCATTGCACTTAATACATCAAATTGTCAATCTGAGGCAAGTGATCATAAGGATAGATTATCTAAAGAATATGACTTACCATGTTTAGACCCTTTACAAGACAACCTTGATCCATTCATTCGGATTATTGAGAAAATTTGAAACATTAATGTCCAATATTCAGATAAAGCATATATCTTGGGATTTAAATAAATCATTTAATATTTCTAGAGGCTCTAAAACTACAGCCGAAACAATCGAAGTAAAGATAGAAACGAATAATTTCTATGGTTATGGCGAGTGTGTTCCTTATAAAAGGTATGATGAAACTATTGATAGTGTAACTTCGGAAATTTATAATTTAAAACCTGACATTGAAGAAGGTAATATCAACCTAACTAATCTCGATCGTTTCTTAAAAAATGGGGCAGCAAGAAATGCAATTGACTGCGCAATGTGGGATCTCAAATGTAAGATGAAAAATACCTCGATTTGGAAAGTAATGGGAGTTGCAAAGCCGACTACATTACCTGGTAGCTATACCGTAGTGTTAGATGAGCCAGAAAAAATGATAGAGGATGTTAGTAATCATCAAGAATTTCCAACATTTAAATTAAAAGTTAATAAAAACAATCTTCACGAAATCTTAACAAAAACAAGAGAGCTTTCTCCAAATAAAGTAATAATCGTTGATGCTAACGAGGCATTCAATATAGATGACTTAAAATCAAACGCTGATTTATTTGTAAAAACAAAGATTGATTTAATAGAACAACCACTTTTATCTGAAAATGACAATGAGTTAAAAGGATTAAAT
Organism: uncultured Pelagibacteraceae bacterium; assembly: GCA_902523455.1. GTDB lineage: Bacteria > Pseudomonadota > Alphaproteobacteria > Pelagibacterales > AG-422-B15 > CACNXQ01. Next base: position 395,638 of record CABYZG010000001.1, on the reverse strand, counting down.
TTTCCTGTTTCTATTTGTGCAGATGAGTCATTTCATGACAGTTCTGATTTGGCAAAAATGGCTCATAAATATAATACGATAAATATTAAACTTGATAAAACTGGCGGCCTTTCAGAAGCATTAAAAATAGTCAAAGAAGCAAAAAAGTTAGATCTAAATATCATGCTTGGATGCATGGTCTCAAGTTCCTTATCAATGTTACCGTTATTACCGCTATATGAATACGCAGATTTTATAGATCTCGATGGACCTTGCTTTATAGCTAACGATAGAAAAAACGGACTTATTTATGAAAACGGTATGATGCTAGTTAAGGAAGATCTTTGTTGGGGTTGAATTATTTTTCTGCTTTTGGTGTAAAGATTTTCTTTCCATTATAAGTACCAGTTGTCATATCAACATGATGAGAAAGTCTCATTTCACCAGATTCTTTATCTTCAATAAAATTTTTTCCCTTTAGACGCAAATGAGATCTTCTCATACCTCTTTTAGAATTCGATATCTTACTCTTTGGGACAGCCATTTTATTTTCCTTTATAATTTAGTTGGATTAGGTTCATCACCATAAACTTCATCAGGATCAAAAACTTTTTCTTCTGTGGTGAACCTTAACCCAGACTTATTTGCAGTATCTTCTAAGTCAATTTCGCGGTAAAAACAAGACTTATAACCAACGTGACAACTAGCGCCATTTTTTCCTATATCAACCTTCAAACAAAGAGCGTCTTGATCATCGTCTATTAGGATTTCCTTTATTTTTTGAGTATATCCACTTTTAGCTCCTTTATGCCATAAGGCATTTCGGCTTCTGCTAAAGTAAAATGCCTCTTTCGTTGTAATAGTTTTTTCAAGTGCCTCTTCATTCATAAAACCTGTCATTAAAATTTCATTAGTTCGATAATCAACTGTTGTAACAACTATCAAACCATTATCATCGAATTTTGGGGCAAGTTCATTGCTCTCTTCAACTTGCTGTACTGATTGTCTTTTCTTAAACATAATTTATACTTGTCAAATAATTTAGTGTGGGTTTAACTTAAAAAATTAGATAATTCAAATAATTAAACATAAATATGGCGAACAATAAAGATCCTATAAAAACAGTCAGGGCCCAAGGCGCTAGGACAACGTTTTTTCCTCCTTACGCCCTAATGATTGGGTTGATAGCATCAAGCCTTCTTGATAGTTTTTTCATACATTTACCCCTCTTTAAGGGAAGTATAATAGTTTTAATTATCGGATTAATTATTGCAGTTTCCTCATTTTTAATGGCTATTTACACCTTAAAAATATTTTCCGACAATGAAGAAAACCCTCACCCAAAATCAGTTCAAAATCAATTGTTTGTTGGCGGAAGTTTTAAATACTCAAGAAATCCAATTTATTTAGCAATGGTTATAATTCTATTAAGTTGCGGACTAGCATTCAACTCCTGGTGGTATGTAATTAGTGCAGCTATATCAATACCACTATTAACATATGGAGTAATAATTCCAGAGGAAAAATATCTTGAAAAAGAATTCGGAAATGTTTACTTAGACTATAAGAAGTCCGTCAGAAGATGGCTTTGAAATAATTTCATAAATTTTTAAATATGTACAGCTTGCTTAAGGGAACGTGGGCCCTATTTTTTGGTGTTGCAATGATAATGCTTGCGAATGGGCTTCAAGGTAGCTTGATTGGAGTTAGAGCATCAATCGAAGGGTACTCTGCTGCATCAGCAGGTATTATACTTACTGGATATTATGCTGGATTCTTATCTGGAGCCCTCTTTATACCCCGTCGCATAAAAAGTGTAGGACATGTAAGAATGTTTGCAGCGCTTGCATCAATAGCCTCTATCTCAATTCTCTTGCATTCAATTCATGTAAGTTTCTTTGGATGGTTTTTAATGCGTTTTATATCTGGAATGTGTTTTGTAGGCATGTACACCGTTGCAGAAAGTTGGATTAATGACCTATCAGAAAATAATAATAGAGGTAAAGCTTTATCTATTTATATGATGGTTAGTATGGCTGGAAGTGCAGTAGGTCAGTTATTTCTAAATATAGCAAACCCAGAAACTGCATCTTTGTTTATGCTCGTTTCAATTCTAATTTCCATTTCTCTCGTTCCAATATTAATTGTTGTAAGTAAACAACCAGATTTCAGTGTTACAGAGTTTTTGAATATCAAACAGCTTTACGAAGCATCGCCTCTTGGAGTGATTGCTGCTATAATGACAGGTTTAGCTCATGGAACTCTTTGGGGTATCGGAACCATATATGGTTTAAAAAGTGGACTATCAATTGAGCAAGTATCAATTTTTATGTTTACATTTATTATTGGAGGAGCACTCAATCAGTATCTTATCGGCTATTTATCAGATACTTATGACAGAAGAACAATTATCGTAATTGTTGCTTTTTTAGCAGGTATCTTCTCTATTTTAGCTCTTATTTTTGGTAATACTTTCTCAGTTCTCTTGGTAATTACTTTCATATTTGGAGGTCTGACTGTGCCTCTTTATGCACTTTCGATTGCACATACAAATGACTTTTTGTCAAAAAGTGAAATGGTTGCAGCAAGCTCTGGCCTTCAATTGGCAGGCGGTATAGGCCTTACATTAGGACCCGTCATAGGGGGATTTGCGATTGACGTTATCGGCGCCTCTGGATTTTGGATATACCTATTTCTTATACACACAAGTTTGGGTCTATTTGGAATTTATAGAATGGCAATAAGGACTGCGGTTCCATTAGAAGAACAAGGTACCACTGTTTTAGTAAGTAGTCGTGCATCTCCAGTTTCTATGGAGTTATATCCCGATGCGGAAGAAAAATAAATTAGATTGAGCTTAGCCAGACTTTTAAACCATCACTTATTTCGTCTGGTGCTTCTTCCTGAAGGAAATGGTGTCCTTTTACAGTAATCTCCTTTTGATTCTTAAATTTTCTACAAAATTCAATTAAGGGTTTTGGCATTATTCTTCCAGGATTACCTACTATGAGGAACTTTGGTAAATTAGTTTCCATCATAAATTTCAAATTATCTTTTACCTCATTATAAACTTCAATTGGTTCATTATCGATTGGAATTTGCCTAGGCCAATCTAATGTTGGTCTTCTATCTTCACCAGGATTGATAAATGGTTTCCTGTATTCATTCATGACCTCATCACTCAATGGTTCTATGGGGTCAGTTCCAAGCATTTTTTCTACAAAAAAGTTTTCTTCAAGAACTTTTTTGTCACCTTTTTCAGATCTAATCATAAGAAAAAGTCCTCTCGTTGGCTCAACCATTTCATCTGACTTAATTGGCGCAATTACAGTTTCGAAATAGCAAATACCTCGAACATTATCATTATTTTCTCTTGCCCATTTAATAGCAAGAGGTCCTCCCCAATCCTGACCAACGAGTGTAACTGGTTGAGTTAATTCTAAGCTTCTAATAAATTCTGACAAATATTTATAATGTAATTCAAAGGTATAGGACATATGACCTGAATTTTCCAACTTATCTGAGTCACCCATGCCCAACATATCAGCTGCAATACATCTGTACTGATTTTTAAGATTCTTAATTATATTTCTATATAAAAAAGAAGATGTGGGATTTCCATGAAAAAAGATTATAGGATCTCCTTCGCCTTCATCTACGTAAGCAATTCTCCTATCATCATATTTAAAAAATTTTTTTTCTGTCACTTATCTATAATTTTACACCAGCTTTCAACTGGTCTTCTATTCGTTTTATAATTGTTTAATGGCGAAGAAACATCCCTGTATCCAATTGCCATGCCACAGAATAACATGAGATCAGAGTCAGCTTCAACAAATTCAGATACCATTTTCTGCCTAAGTGACCAAGATTCCTGCGCACAAGTATCAATTCCTTCTTCTTGAGCAAGTAGCATAAATGTCTGTAGGAACATTCCTAAATCTGACCACTGAGGTTGGTTCATCTGGCGGTCTACAAAACAGAATAATGCTGCTGGTGCACCAAAAAAAGTGAAGTTTTTAAGCATTTGATCTACCCTTGCTTGCGAATCTGATCTTTCAATTCCAATAGAACCATATAACTGTTCGCCAACTTCAAACCGTGAAGTTCTATAAGGCTCTTTTAGTTTTGCAGGATAAATTGGGTACTCAGGTGTGTCTGTGCTCTTCCATTTATCCTGAAATTCAAGAAAACGTTTCATCGAGTTCCCATTTATTATAAATATTCTCCATGGCTGTAAGTTGCCTCCCGATGGGGATCTAGAAGACTTATAAATTAGGCTTTCTAGTATTTCATTCGATACCTGTTTTTTTGTAAAAGCTCTGACTGATTGGCGATTGTTTACGGCCTCTGAAACAGTTGTCATAATTTAATTTTTATTCTTTTTTTTTCATGAAGTTTTTTTTTATTTGCGACCTTTTTTGGTCTAAACTTATCTGTCCTTAATTGTCTTGCAATAGGATTACTTTTTAATTTACTTTTTTTCTTTTTCATTCTTTACAGAAGCACACTGCCTCCATCTACCATCAGGGTTTGTCCTGTAACGAATTTACTTTGATCACTTGCAAGATAAAGAACAGTTCCATATATATCGTCAACTTCAAGTGTCTTTTGTAATATCTGCCCTTTAGAAATAACCTCAAAACCACGTTCTGCTTTTTCTCCTAAAAATTCCTTTGCCGACTCGGTTCTTACCATAGATGGCGCTACTGCATTCACACGAATGTTATCTTTTCCCATTTCTCTCGCCATAACCCGAGTTAGTCCAATCACGGCAGCTTTTGATGTAGCGTAATCTGCGGCGTAAGGCATGCCGAATTTAGCTGCTAGAGAAGCGATATTTATTATTGAGCCACTTTGGTTTTCTCTCATTATTGGAGATATTGCTCTGCAGCAATTCCAAAGTCCTTTGACATTAACATTCATCGCTTTGTCCCATTGATCTGGATCAATATCTTCAAATCGTGAGCTTTTTAATGCTCCATATAGTGCGGCATTATTTACCAATACATCTATTTTAGAAAATTTATCAACAGCCTTCTCCATCATATTGTTGCATGAGTTTATATCTGTCACATCGAGATTTAGACTTAAAAATTTATCTGTAACTTCGCTCACCTTTTTCTCTGTCTCAGAACAATCAGATATATCTGCAAAAATGATATTTGCTTCTGCTTTCGCAAATTCAAGGGCATATTTCTGTCCCAAGCCTCTTGCGGCACCTGTAACAATAATTGTTTTATCTTTGATCATAAATATCTTCCAGCTCCTCCTTGCTCATTTCAAATAATATCTTCTTTACGATGTTATATGAAAAACCCGCTCTTGACAAAACTCCAAGCTCTCTCATTTTAATTTTTTCAGTAAGTTCATTTTTCCTATAAGGTCCTATAGATTTCTTTTTTGCTAACCTACAAGCGGCTATAAGATCAATATTTTTAACTGAATTTCTAATGTTCTGTATTGCATCAATAATTATATTATCCTTTACGTATAGTTCCTTAAGTTTGAATTCAATTTTTTTTAGTGACCAACCCTTATTTAGATAATTCCTGATTTTACTCTCAGAAAATAGCTGATCATTAAGAATTTTTTGTCTTTCTAATGAAAAGATTATTTCATTGATAATTTCTTCTGAGTTAATATTTAAATGGCTATCTTTAACTTTTCGTCTTAGATAATTTCTTAAGTTTTCTGAGCTTGATGCGTATCTTTGTAAGTACCATAAAGCTTTTGACTCAATTTCAGTATAATTAGATTTATTTTTCATTAACTATCTGAATAATTTTTTCTGCTGCCATTATACTTGGTGTACTTTGAGATTTGAGTTTCGCAGTAGCTTCACTTGCATTTGATAGAACTTCTTGAAGGTAATTATTATTATCTAAAAATTTTTTTAAATAATAAATAATATTATCTTTATTGCTTTTACTTTGTAGCAGCTCAGGAATGATAGACTTCCCTTGTATAATATTAATTAAATTACCCATTCTAGTTTTAATAAGGAATTGCAGTATAAAATAGGTTACAGGATTGAATTTGTATGCTGTCACATATGGTGTATTAAAATATGAAACTTCTAGAGCTGCAGTCCCTGAGGTCACAATCCCAAGTTTTGCATGATAGTAATATGAGTATTTAATATGCTCATCTAGAATTATTTTTATTCTATTTTGTAAACCGAATTCACTTAAGATATCTTCTACATAAAAAGTCATTTCTTTTGTAAGTGGCATTACAAGCTTATACTTGTCATCTAACTTCATAGCCCTTATTACTTCTAAGTAAATTGGCAAAAGAGATACAACTTCCTTTTTTCTACTTCCCGGTAAAATTAAGAAAACTTCTCTGTCTTCTTTGGTAATTTGATTGTTTTTAAAGTCTTCAATATTTATCTCTGTTATCGGATGTCCCACAAAAGTTGTCGGCACTTCATATTTCTCAAATATTTTCTTCTCAAAGGGTAGAATTGTCAGTAAGTGATCTACTGATTTTTTTACTGTATGAACACGTCCAGGCCTCCATGCCCAAACACTAGGGGCCACATAATGAAGAATTTTTAATTTATTGTTTCGTTTTTTTATTCGTTCTGCAATTCTCAGTGTAAAATCTGGACTATCAACTGTGAAAATTATATCAGGATCAAGTTCAATAATTTGATTAACCACTGACTTTATTATCTGATTTATTTTAAATATCTTAGGAATAACTTCAATTAATCCCATTACGTTAATGTCTGATATATCAAAAAATTTTTGAATACCCTCTTTTTCAAGAGCTCTTCCACCAATACCGTAAATTTTAAGAGGCTCATTTGAAATTTTTTTTAGTTCTTTTATGGCTGATGCAGCTAATTTATCACCAGACTCTTCACCAGTTATTACTACAATCTTCATTTTACTATTTGATCTAATTGTTTATATTTATACCATTATATATGTCTAAAAACGTAACATTTTGCTTTGATTTTGGAAGTCCTTACTCGTACCTAGCCTACAATAATCTTAAAGTAATTAAAGACGAGGGAGCAGAAATTGAAATTATGCCTGTTCTGTTGGGAGGTATATTTAAGGCTACAGGAAATCAACCGCCTGCAACTGTCCAAAAAAAGGGGGAATATATGTTTAAAGATATTACTCGTTGGACAAAAACACTCAATATTCCATTTAAGATGAATCCCTATTTTCCAATATTAACAGTGCCTCACATGCGAGGGGCGGTCTTAGCTCAAAAAAATGATATTTTAGAAAATTACATGCAAGTTATGTTTGAGTCTATTTGGACAAAAGCAATGAATCTTAATGATCAGGAACTTCTGACTCAAGTCGCTACTGAGTCTGGAATGGATGCAAATAGTTTTGCTGAAGGAATTTCAAGTGATGAAATTAAAAATAAATTAAGAGAGAATACTGAATTTGCTATTAATAAAGGAGCGTTTGGAGTACCAACATTTTACATCGATGATGAAATGTATTGGGGCATTGACAGTATGAAATTTCTTGTTGAATATTTAAAAAATCAATAATCAGCCGTTATCCTCTTCATTATAATTTCGAGCAATAATAGCCCCCAAACCAGGAAAATATCTTGATATATATAATGCAATTTTTGGAAAGCTTATTCTAGGAACAATATAAGCTTCTCTTTTATTTGCTTCTATTGATTTAATAATCATTTCTGAGGCTTTATCCAAATCCATCCCTTGACTTTCATGGCCTCTATCATTTGCGCCATAAGGAGTGCCGTCTCCAGTTAAGGCTTTCATACCTATCTCAGTGTTAACAAATCCCGGTGCGACAGTATTAACTTTAATATTATGTTCATGAACTTCAGCTCGAAGAGAGTCCATAAAACCGTGCAAAGCATGTTTTGATGAAGCATAAACAGTTCTTTTTTTTGATCCAAATTTTCCAGACAGACTGGTGTTTGTTACTATCTGACCTTTTTTGTTTGATATCATTTGTGGCAGCAAACACTTAGTTAATTTAACAACAGAGAGAAAATTTAGATTCATAACTTGTGTATACACATTAAAATCTGTTTCATTAGCTGCAGAATATGCAGATACTCCTGCATTATTAAAGAGTATATCTATTGAACCAACCTCACGAGTAACTCTATTAACTAAATCGTCAATGGACTCCAATTTTGAGAGATCGTGATCAAAAATATGTGCTTTTGCATTTCCACATTCTTTTTTTACTTCCTCTAATTTATCTCTATTTCGCGCAGTTAATATTACTTCTGCACCTAATTTTGATAACTTAATCGCGACTGATCGACCGATGCCAGATGAAGCGCCCGTAACCCAAATTCTTTTATTATGAAAATAGCTCATAGAATTATATAATCTAACATTATGCAACTAAGGCTAGCAAGAAATAAAGACGGAAATCAGATAATCAACTTAATCAAAAAATGTTTTAAAGATTATAAAAATTGCTACCTTGATGTAGACAACGACTCTCCAGAATTAAGAAAAGTCTATTCTTATTTTAAAAATAAAAAAGGAAAGTTCTGGGTATATATTGATAAAAATAAAATTATCGGATGCATGGGCTATCTACCACATGAAAAAAATAACTTAGAAATACATAAGCTATATATAGATAAAAATTATCGAATGAGAGGCTTGGCAAAAAAACTAATGTTAAGGATTGAGAGTATCGCAAAGAAATATAAAAAAAGAAAGATAGTGCTATGGACTGATACTAGATTTAAGGAAGCTCACAAAATGTATAAAAAATTAAATTACAAAAAAATGTCGAAAACGAGAAAGTTAAATGACATAAGTAATACAACCGAATATGCCTTCCAAAAAGTAATTAATTAGCTTTCACTGTCCCTAATTTTCGCTCCGCTAACCCAACAGCTAAAACTATAATGAAGTTAATAATTAAATATATTGATCCCGCTACTAAAAATATTTCAACAGGTGCATAGGTTTTTGAGATTATAGTTCTAGCTATTCCAGTAATTTCCATAAGCGTGATAATTGATATCAATGAACTGGCTTTAACCATTAATATCAACTCATTACCATAAGCTGGCAATGCTTGTCGTACGGTAATTGGAAGTGTAATTAGCAAAAATGTCTTAATTTTATTCAGTCCTAATGCTCCTGATGCTTCTATAAAATTTTTTGAAACAGAAAGGATACCTCCTCGAATTATTTCAGAGGAATAAGCACCAGTGCTGATAGTCAGTGTAATGATACCACACCAATATGGCTCTTTTAAAATTGGCCACAATATACTCTCTCGAATAAATGAAAATTGACCAAGACCATAATAAACAAAATACAACTGCAGTAACAGAGGTGTCCCCCTAATTAAATAGACAAAATAATATGCAGGAATTGACATTGATTTTTTGCCAGAAATTCTCATCAATGCCACGATTATTGCTAATGCTAGTCCGAGTACTGTTGAAATAGAAACCACTTGTAATGTAAGAGGAATACCCTCAATTATTTTGAAAAATGACTCATACATTAATTCAAATCTCATCGTGCCCCCTTAGATATAAAACCTTTAGAGTAAGTATTTTCAGCCTTATCAAATAAAATGTTAGAAAGTCTGGTAATTACCAAATACAGAATAATAGCAGCCGTATAAAATATAAATGGTTCATGTGTCGAGCCCGCGGCAATACGCGACTGTCGCATAATTTCAACTAACCCTGTAACACTAATGAGTGCGGTATCTTTAAGTGTGATTTGCCAAACATTACCAATACCTGGCAGTGCAATTCTTGCAACTTGAGGGAATATTACTCTTCCATAGAGACCATATCCATTTAATCCAAGTGTTTTACCAGCCTCAAACTGCCCTTTATGAACGGAGTTAACCGCACCTCGAATGACTTCTGTAGAATAAGCCCCTGAAATTGCACCGACAGCAATTGTGCCAATTGTAAATGCATTCAGTTCAATATAACCATCATATCCAAAAATTTTAGCAATATACATAACTGCGCCACTGCCACCAAAAAAAAGAAGATATATGACTAACAGCTCAGGTATGCCTCTTATTATTGTTGTGTATGTATTTGCTATTATTTTTAGAATAAAAATATTTGATAGTTTACATGCAGCAAAAATAATTCCTATCAGAATACCTAAAAGTAAAGATGACGCGCTTACAAGAACTGTCATCAGCGCACCCATAAGCATTTCATCTCCCCATCCAGATGAACCAAAGGAAAATACTTCAAACATATTTATTTATATAAAAAAAAACGGCTGATTATTAGTCAGCCGTTTTTTTGCGTTATTAATTTCAAAATTATGGTGCTAGGTCTTTGCCAAACCATTGCATTGATATTTTAGAAATTGTTCCATCTGCTGCTGCGTCAGCTATTGCTTTATCAAACATTGCTTTAAGATCAGCATCTCCTTGTCTGATACCTGCGCCAACACCTTCACCTAAAAGTCCTCCAAATACATTTGGACCAAAAGTTACTACATTAGAACCACCCGATGTTTCCATAAATGCTTCAGCTGTTCCGACATCACATAACATTGCATCTATTCTACCAGCCGCAAGATCAAGATTCATTTCGTCTTGTGTTGGATAAACCTTTAAGTTTGAATCTAAGTATTTATTCGCAAAATCCTCGTGAATTGTCGCAACAGTTACTCCAATATTCATGCCTTTCATTGCATTGTTTAACGCACTTATAGTACCAGACGTAGCACTGCTATCATCATCAAGATTTAAGTTTTTTGCTGAAGTAAAAGTGCTTAATGGTGAACTATTAAGTGTGAAAAATCTAGCTGGTTCTGTCATATAAGCTTTAGAAAAACTAATTGTTTTTTTTCTTTCTTCAGTTACTGACATACCTGCCATGATTACATCATATTTCCCATTTACTAACGCAGGAATGATTCCATCCCAGTCCTGTTGAACGAACTCACATTCAGCGTTCATTCTTTTACATAGATCTCTTGCAAGATCTAACTCAGCACCAACGAGATTTCCTGATGCATCAGTAAAGTTCCATGGTTCGTATGCGCCTTCCGTCCCAATTCTAATTTTTGACCAATGACCGTCAGCAAATGCCATTGTAGATATGACGCTTATTGCCAATCCAATTATTAATAATTTTAAATTTTTCACTAAATTTCCTCCAATTTGAAATAAACAGAGGCATAGGGTCTATTAAAATTACTAAATGAGCAAGAAAAATGTTAGTTTTACTTATTATTTTTGAAGTCTATTCCAAAGATATATAATGATTGCTACAGAAATTATACCCACAACACCCTCACTTCCTAGTTGGTTAATCAGACCTACCAAGTTCTGAGTAATATTTTTTCCTAAAAAAGGTGATGATGGTCCAAAGAGTACTTCCAAAATTATAGCTATTGCTATCAACAACAAGCCAAAATCAATGATTTCTCTTAGTATTTGCTTAATTCTTGAGATCATATTCTAATTTTTTATCACCTCCCATGCACAAACATGGGAAGTGATAATATGTTTAATCTCTAAATAACCAGAGAATAACACCTACAGCAATTAATCCAACAACTCCGGCATTTCCTAACTGGTTCACAAGAGATACGATATTGCTAGCTATATTGCCAACAAATGGGATGCTTCCTCCGCTTAGCAGGCCAATAACAATACCCAAAGCTAGCAGTGAAAGGCCAAGACTGGTTAGAGCCTTTATCGCGTTCTGTGCGTTTCTAATCATAACTTTCCCCCTCGTTATGTTTATTTAGATAGCAGTACTATATTTAGTACATAAGTGAACAGTATATTCTAAATATGGTAAAACAAGTTTCTTTTACAATTTAAGTAATTGAATTTATTTGATTTTTCCTAATAATTTTAAAAATGTCACATTTATACAACATTATTTTGTATATCTTCACGGGATTGATTCTATTCAATCTGCATTAATAACTCAGATACAAGTTTATTAATATTTAACCCTTTTGATGCAAGTCCATAGATCTTTTTATCTGGTCTAATAATTATTTCCCCTTCTTCTAAATAATCGGATAACTCGGGGCCGATATTTAAATTAGAATAGTCAAAAATAAATATAAAATTTAGGTTAATTAATTTTTCATATATATCCTCAGTTAACTCATTTCTTACGTCTTTTTTTGAAAATATTGCAAAACAGTTTCCAACCATTTTATCTAAGCAAGCATTACCTTGTTTATCAGTAATTTCTCTATTAGAAAGTCTTCTGTTGATTATCATTTCACTCTGTGAATGACTAAAAATACCTTTTTTTGATTCCTTTTCTTCAATATTGTTATTTCTCCCAAATGCTTGATCTCTGGCCTCAGGGGCGATTGCCTCCTCTAATGGCATATTTTTCTGAAATGCCATAGATAGTGAGTCAATCAATTGTCCAAGTGCAATAGATGATTTTATTGTTTGCTTTATTGGTTGAAACCTCTCTAAATTATAAGAAAGTAGGAGATTTTTGTTGCAATTAAAATTAATAACCAAATTAATTTTCCATATTAGATTTAGTATATCTCTAATTCCTGTATTTAGACCTTGACTTGCATAGGGCGGCATTTGATAAGCAGTATCACCTATTAAAAAAACATTATTTTTCTGAAAAGTATTAGCAAAAGACCCTCTAAAATTTTGAATAGATATATTTTCAATTTCATATTGATTAGGCTCTATCCATTTTGAAATTAAGTTTTTGATATTTTTTTTTTCAATAATTTTTTGGTGTTGTTCACCTGTTAGCAATTGAAATTCAAACCTATGTCTTCTATTTGAAAGAGAAATATAAGAAGTAGGTCTTTGATCGTCGCAAATTTGCCTGAAAACATTTTCTAAACTATTTTCATTCTTTAGCAATATATCAACGAGAAGCCAATTTTTTAAGTATCTTTGATCAACGGACTCAATGCCTAATTTATTTCTTACAAAAGAATTTGCACCATCGCATGCAATTAGGTAAAGGGCTTCAAAATGTTTTAATTTGTTACCACTTTTTGTATCAAGTCCCACTTTATTATCATTTAAACTAAAGTTAATAAGCTCGTTATCAAATAGTAAATCTATATTTTCATCAGTTTTACATTTTTCTCTTATTATTTTTTCAATCTCAGGCTGAAAAAAAGTACAAACGGAAGGAAAGTCATTATCGGTATGTAATACTGGATTACGTTGGATCACTTTTCCATTAGTTAGCACAATGTCAGTAAAATCTGGTTTATTTAAAAATTCTTTTAGAGAATCGTATAAACCAACATTTTCGAGTAAACGTAAACTTTCATCATCGAATAATACAGCTTTTGAGGAAAATTCAGTGTCCGATTTTGACTCAATAACTAGTGTTTTAAGATTGTATTGGCTACATACTTTTGCACAGATTTGTCCAATTAGTCCAAAACCCACAATTGCAACATCATATTGATTAATATTACTAGTCAAAATAACTCCTAGATAATGAAATCGCTTGACTCTTACTTTCAATTTAGTTTGAATTCAAGCCATTATTTAATTTGATAAAAAGTATTTGAAATGGTGAAAATAGTAAATTCATGGAATGAGTGGGACCCTTTAAAACACATAATTGTTGGAAGAGCAGATAATTGTTGCATTGCTCCAGTTGAACCTGCAATGGCTCCGAAAATTCCTGAAGACTCTGACATGAAAGGTCAATTTGGACCAAGGCCACAACATACAATTGATAGAGCAAATTATTTACTTGATAATTTCTCTGATATTTTAGAAAAAAGAGGAATAAAAGTAGATCGTCCATCTCCACTAGATTTCAATCAGATAATTGGTACCCCAGATTGGAGTATAGAAACAATGTTTGGCTGTATGCCTCCTCGAGATGTTATACTTACTTTAGGCAATGAGATGCTGGAAGCTACGATGTCCTTTCGTTCAAGATGGTTTGAATATTTATGCTATCGACCGCTATTACAAAGTTTTTTTGACCAAGACCCAGAAATGAAATGGGAAACTGCTCCAAAACCAAGGTTAACGAATAAATCATACAGGGATAATTATCTTGCAGATGAAATAACAATAGAACAAAGATACGAATGGGTTGCCGATAAAAAGTTTGTTACCACTGAAGAAGAACCACTATTTGATGCAGCTGATGTATTAAGAATGGGTAAAGATTTATTTATTCAACACGGGTTCACAACGAACTTAAAAGGCATTGATTGGATTAAAAGACACTTTCCAGACCAACGTATTCATGTGCTAAATTTCCCAACTGATCCTTTTCCTACACATATTGACGCAACATTTACGCCATTGAGGCCAGGATTGATATTAAATAATCCTGAAAGAAGACTACCTGATGAACAAAAAAAAATTTTTTATGATAATGACTGGGAAATAGTTGATGCCGCTAGACCCGCTCACAATTCTCCTCCTCCATTATGCTATTCAAGCGTATGGCTGAGCATGAACGTTCTTATGCTAGATCCAAAAACAGTTTGCGTTGAAGAAACTGAAGTTCACCAGATGGATCAACTAGATAAGTTAAATTTCGAAGTTGTTCCGGTCCCTTTCAGGGATGCTTATCCATTTGGTGGCGCTTTACACTGCGCAACAACTGATGTTTATCGTGAAAGCAGCCAGGAGGATTACTTTACGAAACAATAATTTTTAATAATTTGTTTTCTCAATTATGATATTTCGATTGATATAACAATTCATTAAAAGTCCAAACCCAAACATAACTGCTAACATCGAACTCCCTCCATAGGATATAAATGGAAGTGGAACTCCTACTACTGGAAGCAAGCCTGTGACCATTCCAATATTTACAAAAACGTAAATGAAAAATACATTACATACTCCTAAAGACAAATACTTACTAAATAAGCTGCGACTTTTAAGTGCAAGACGAATAGAAATCATTATTAAGGCTGCATATATTAATAATAAAAGTAATGTCCCTATGAAACCAAATTCCTCACCTAACATTGTAAATATAAAATCTGTTTGCATTTCAGGAAGAAAATTTAGATGGCTCTGAGTACCTTCCATGTAGCCTTTCCCAAAAATACCACCAGAGCCAAGAGCAATTTTTGATTGCATTATGTGGTATCCATTTCCAAGAGGATCACGTTCAGGATTGAAAAAAGTGAGCACTCTGTCTTTCTGATAATCTTTTAGATATTGCCACAAAAGTGGTAAAGAACATAAAATTGAAAATACACCTACTATAAAATATTTATAATTTAAACCTGAGATCCAAAAAAGACTTATTCCGCCAAGTAGAATAATCAGAGCTGTACCTAAATCTGGCTGTGTAATTACTAAGAATACTGGGACTACAGTAATGATCAGTGGAATAATTAAAGTCTTAATAAAACCGCTATCGTTACTTATTGAATGAAAATACTTAGCCAAAGCTAAGATTAAAGTATATTTAACAAACTCTGAAGGCTGTAGACTTATACCAGCTATGTTGATCCATCTAGTAGCACCGTTACTCTCAATTCCAAAAAAAGGAATGATGACTAAAGATATAATGCTCAGGAAAAAAATTACATATGCATAACCAAATATTAACCTTAAATCAAAGAATATGACTAAAAAAAAGATGATTAATCCAAGTATAAATCTCTGAGAGTGCTTCAATGGCCACGAGTTAAAGTCTCCATTTGAAATACTATATAATGCGGCTAAACCCACAAAAAATAATGTAATTATTAAACCTAATAGAGGATAATTTATACTTTGTAGTTTGGCAAAGGCTGAACTATAAAAGTTATTTTGATTAAACATTAAAAATTTCGTTTCTTTTTAAATTGAGTTTTTTTTCAAATAAATATTTAAATATATCTGATGCAATTGGAGCTGCAGATCCAGATCCACTTCCTCCGTGTTCAACAATTACAGAAACTGCATACTTAGGATCTGTAGTTGGACCGTATCCGATAAAAAGACCATGATCTCTTTTTTCCCACGGCAAATCTTTATTTTTTATTAACCCTTCTTCTCTTTCTTTAATTGATATTGCTCTTACTTGAGATGTGCCTGTTTTACCAGCCATTTTATACTTACCGATAATTCTTGATCTATAGGAAGTCCCTCCAGGAGCATTAGTAGCTTCGTCTAATGCATTTTTAATAATTTTAAGATATTTGGGATCTGCAATAATTCGCTCATTATAAACATTTGAGGTTTCAATATCATATATCAATTTTGGGCTAAGCCTCATTCCATTGTTAATTAATTGAGCTAATGCAAGAGAAAGCTGCGCTGCAGTTGTTAAAAAATATCCTTGGCCTATACCAGCAGATAATGTTTCTCCTACCATCCATCTACTACCAAGATTTTCTAATTTCCACTGTTTGTTTGGAACTACTCCACTTTTTTCTTCATAAAGAGATTTGAAAACTTTTTCTCCTAACCCATATCTTTTACAAACCTCAGCGATTTTATTAATTCCTATTCTTCTTGCAATTTGATAAAAATAAACATCACAAGATACCTTTATAGCCTTGGTCATATCTACATTTCCGTGTCCTTCCTTCTTCCAACAATGAAATGTTTTGTATCCTGATTCTAGACTAGTATCTTCTATTAGGTGTTTCCCATCACAAAAAAAAGTTTCTTTATGAGAAACTCCTGACTCTAAGGCTGCAAGTGCAACAAATGGTTTTATGGTTGATCCAGGAGGATATTGATTGGATATCGATTTATTAATCAGTGGTTTATATTTATCTGATAAGAGATTTTCCCAAGTTTCATTTGAAATAGATTTACTAAATATATTTGGATCATAGGATGGTGAGGATGCCAATGCATAAAACTCGCCATTTTTAACATTAATAACAGAGACACTTCCACTAAGTCCTTTTAATCTTTCATAGCAAAACTTTTGTAATTCTGAGTCAATTGTAAGTTGTATGTAGTTTCCTTGCACACTATTTACTCGATCAATTTCTCTAATTTCTCGTCCACTGGCATTAACTTCAATATTCTTATTGCCTAGCTTACCTCGTAAAATTGCATCTTTAGCTTTTTCTACACCTATCTTGCCTACTTTTGCTGTACTTAGTTTGGATAATGGGTTTGACTCTTCCTCATTTTTACTTATCTGAGAAACATACCCAATTAAATGTGAGTGCGACTCTCCTTGAGTATAATATCTCTTGAAGCCAATCTGAGGGTAAATTCCCTCTAATTTATGAATATTCACATTTATTTTAGAAAAATCCTCCCATGTCAAGTCATCGATAATTCCAACAGGTATGAAATTTTTTCTTGAATTTACTTCCTTTAATATTTTTTCTATATCAATATTTGCGTGAGGTAAAATTGACTTTAAATTAACTAATGATTTTTCTACGTCTCTGGTTTCTTCTTTTATTATTATTATTTCATATTTTTGTTTATTGATAGCCATTGGTCGCCCCTGCAAATCAAAAATAATACCTCTTTCTGGTTCGAGAAATCTGTGTGTTATTCTATTTTTATCAGATAATTTTTTATAATTACTATTCTCAGCGATTTGTAAATAAGCTAGTCTTCCAACAAGCACCGAGAATACACCAGCCTTAGCAATTGTCACAAGCGCTGCTCTTCTATTGATTAAATTTTCAGTATCATATTTTTGGAAAATAAATCTACCTGATTTTTTCATATCTTTTCTGACTGTATATAATTATTGAGTTTAAGGGCAGGTATAATAAAACCATTACTATGAAAGCTGACAATTCACCAACAGATATATAATTGAGTTGGTAATTAAAATAGATAAATAAGTTTTTAAAAATAAATAATATTAATAATGCTATTATAAAAATTATAAATTTAATTTTTTGTTGTTCGAATAAACCATTAATTGAGATAATCTGACTTAGAACATAGAAATATAAAAAAATACTTCCAGAATAACCTAAATGCATTCCAAGCAAAATATCTTGAAAAATACCCCAAGCAAAAAGAAGAAGAGGAGCTAACCATTCGCTTTCGTTCCATTTTATTGAATACAACAAAATGGACAGTATTAAAGTTAAATCGATTAGATTAAAATTAAAAACATTGTTAAATGAAATAAAAAAAAGAAGAGATCCATTTAATAGTAAATAACTTTTGAAACTTAGAGTCATTTTTAGTTTTCTTTAATTAGTTTATAATTTAATAATTTCACATGCGATAAAGTTGCTACATTTTCAAATATACTAATCTCGATTTCACTTGATTTTTTTCCAACTACTTGGCCAATCAATTGAAATGGAGGAAAAATTCCACCTTTTCCTGATGTTGTGACTAAATCTCCAATGCTAATTTTTTCAATATGTTCAACAAATTCTATAATTGGGTTTTCTCGACCTTGACCTACTAGTATGCCATGATAACCATCTTCAGAAATTATCACTGGAATTCTACTGTTAATGTTGCTTATTAAAAGTACGCGCGAGAGGCTTTCACCAACATGAGATATTCTACCAATTATTCCATTAGATCCTGAAACTGGCATATCCAATTTAATATTTTCTTCTTTTCCTGAATTAACAATTAAGGTGCCGTTAAAATTATTAGAAAAATCACCAACTATCCTTGAAGTTCTAAAATCATATTCAATATTATCAGATGCGTTTAATAGACTTTCATATTGAGCTATTTTTAGTTTCATAGAAACCATCTCTTGAAAACTAGCGGAGTCAAGTAATTGCATTTCTTTGAATCTTTGATTTTCTTCATAAATATTTTGAATCTCGTAAATGCTTTCAAGTCCATTTTTAATTAAATTAATAGGACTGGAAACAATTGAAGTAATTGAGTAAACCGTATTAATACTTTTAGCTCTAAGTTCATTTGAGAGATAGCTATTGTCAAATCGTCCAAAATAAAAAATAAGGGAAAATATGATTAATCCTATAGGAATAAGAATAGACATGTAGCCATTCTTGTTAACATATCTTGAGTAAAAATTACGTGATGTCCTCACTGTCAGACTTTAATTAATAGGCAGAAGATAGAATAGGTTCAAAAGAACTTTCAGACTCAAGTGCTTTACCGCTTCCTAAAGCGACACATGACAATGCTTCATCTGCAATTGTAACAGGTAGTCCTGTTGCTTCTCTTATGGCTTCATCCATAGACTCTAATAGTGCTCCGCCTCCGGTCAAAACTACACCCATATCAACAAGATCTGCAGCCAGTTCAGGTGGTGTATCCTCTAGTGCAGATTTCACGCCCTCGATGATTGTTTGAATTGGCTCGGATAATGCTTCCGCAACTTGTGCTTGTGTTAGCTCTATCTCCTTAGGAACTCCCGAAGCTAAGTCTCTACCTTTGATATCAATTGTTTTTCCATCGCCAGTTTTTGGTGGAATTGCTATACCAACTTCTTTTTTTATCATTTCTGCTGAAGCCTCACCAATTAGTAGATTATATCTTTTTCGCATATAATTAATTAATGCGATATCCATTGCGTCACCGCCAATTCTTACTGAACGAGAATAAACTATTCCTCCAAGTGAAATAACAGCTATTTCAGATGTGCCACCACCAATATCTACTATCATTGAACCTCTAGGTTCACTTACAGGAAGTCCGGCGCCAATCGCAGCTGCCATTGGCTCTTCTATTAATGAAACTTTTCTCGCACCCGCAGCTAAAGCTGAATCATGTATTGCCCTTCTTTCAACTGGTGTTGAACCAGTTGGAACACAAATTATAATTCTTGGATTTGCAAATGTTTTTCTATTGTGAACTTTGCGAATAAAGTGTTTTATCATTTCTTCTGTAACAACAAAATCAGCAATTACTCCGTCTTTCATAGGTCTTATTGCCTGAATATGTCCCGGTGTTTTTCCTAACATACTTTTTGCTTCCTCCCCAACAGCAATAACTTTACTCTTACCGCCTTGATTTAATACAGCTACTACTGATGGCTCATTAAGTACAACCCCTCTATTTTTTACATAAACAAGAGTATTTGCAGTTCCTAAATCAATTGCCATATCAGAAGACCAAATTCCTATTAAATTATTAAACATTTTAACCTTTCCTAATCAAACTCCAGTGACACCTGTCATACTAGCTGGAGCTGACTTTTCTCTTTTAATTATTAATTTGTTTAGTGCGTTTATATATGCCTTGGCAGATGCAACAAGAGTATCTGTATGTGCACCAAGTCCAACAACAGTTTTACCATCTTCTGCCAATCTTACAGAAACTTCGGCTTGAGCATCCGTTCCTTCCGTAACAGCATGGACTTGATAGAGTAATAATTTTCCTTTATGAGGAACAAGTTGACTTAAACCATTAAAGATTGCATCAACAGGTCCATCTCCCGTAGAAGTTATTGTCTTTGGCTCATCATCAATTAAAAGACTGATCTCAGCTTTTTGAGGACCTTTTGTTCCAGCGACTACCTGTAAATCTTGAAGCAAAATAGAGTCATTAACTCTGATTACCTGGTCATCAATAATAGCAATGATGTCTTCATCATAAATGTTTTTCTTTTTGTCAGCTAAATTTTTAAAGTTTTCAAAGGCCTCTTCAATTACGTTGTCATTAATTGAGTAACCTAGTTCGATTATTTTTTGTTTGAATGCATGTCTACCAGAGTGCTTACCCATTACAAGATTTGACTCTGAAACTCCAACACTTTCTGGGGTCATAATTTCATACGTTTTATTATTTTTTAACATCCCATCCTGATGGATACCTGCTTCATGTGCAAAAGCATTCTTTCCAACGATTGCCTTATTAAATTGTACAGGAAAACCTGTCACTGCTGAGACAAGCTTAGAGGTTTTGGTTAGTTTTTCAGTCTGTATGTTTGTTTGAAAAGGCATCATATCATTTCTAGTTCTGATCGCCATTACAACTTCTTCCATTGCGGCGTTACCGGCTCTTTCACCCAAACCATTTATAGTGCACTCAATTTGCCTTGCACCAGCTCTCACACCTGCAAGGGAATTTGCTACCGCTAATCCAAGATCATTGTGACAATGTGTAGAAATTGTCACTTTATCAATATTTGGAACATTATTCATTAGATGGGTTATAATATTAGTAAATTCGTCAGGAATTGAATATCCGACTGTATCTGGAATATTTATTGTTGATGCACCGTTCTTAATCGCCGCTTCGACAGTTTTACACATAAAGTCTAAATCTGTCCTAGTTCCATCTTCACAAGACCACTCAACGTCATCACATAAATTCCGTGCAAAAGAAACACTATCAATTACCTTCTGGTAAACCTCATCGGAATTCAACTGTAACTTGTGTTTCATGTGAAGTTCACTTGTTGAAATAAATGTATGTATTCTTGGAGCCGCTGCATTTTTGAGAGCATCCGCAGCTGTATGAATGTCATTTTTTGAAGCTCTGCTCAAAGCGCATATTGATGAATTTTTAATCTTTTTTGATATTTCAGAAACTGCTTCATAGTCTCCCTTTGATGCGGCAGGAAATCCTGCTTCAATTATATCAACTTTCAAATCTTCTAAGGCTTCTGCAATTTTTAATTTTTCTTCAATGTTCATTGAAGCGCCAGGAGACTGCTCTCCATCTCTTAATGTAGTATCAAAAATCTTTATATAATTATTTTCTTTGTTCATCTCTCATCCTCTTAATAAAATTAAATTGTGTTAAAATTAAGTACCCCCTGCAGTAATGTTATATTACCCAGGGGCTGCTAAGCAGATCTAACAGCAATAGAGATTGAGAAGTGCTATTCACAGTTAATTGATTTTCAAAATTTTTATTCAATTTTATCACCCTGTTTTATTGCACTTTCTACTTATTTGAGATACTTCGATAATTATATGAAAATTCGTTATTTTTCAACGTATTAGTAAAAAAACCTAATTTTCTTCCATAAATCAAGGAAATTGCTGAACTGAAGTATTGCTGAACTAATTTTTTTCTTTATCAACCAATTTATTTTTTGAAATCCAGGGCATCATAGCTCTTAAATCTTTACCGACCTTTTCAATTTGGTGATTATCAATTTTACTTCTCATTGCTTCAAAATTTTTTGCGCCACTCTTATATTCTTCAATCCACTCTCTTGTAAATTCTCCAGACTGGATTTTTTCTAGAACCTTTTTCATTTTTGATTTTGTTTCTCCATCAACTATCTTTGGACCAGATACATACTCACCATATTCAGCAGTATTAGATATAGAGTAGTTCATATTTGCAATCCCACCCTCATAAATTAGATCAACAATAAGCTTTACTTCGTGTAAACATTCAAAGTATGCCATTTCAGGTGGATAACCTGCCTCGACTAAAGTTTCAAATCCATTTCTAATCAATTCAACGACGCCGCCACATAAAACAGTTTGTTCACCAAACAAATCTGTTTCACATTCGTCTTTAAATGTTGTTTCAATAATTCCAGCTTTACCACCACCAATAGCTGATGCATATGACAATGCAATATCGAGAGCCTTTCCAGTTTTATCGCTATCTACTGCAACCAAACAAGGAACACCACCTCCTTTTTTAAATTCTGATCTAACAGTATGACCAGGTCCTTTAGGTGCAACCATAAATACATCCATATCTGGTCTTGCGTTTATAAGGTCAAAGTGAACATTTAAACCATGCGCAAACGCAAGTGCTGAACCTTCTTTAGCTCTTTGTTCAATATGGTTTTTCCAAACATCTGCCTGAAGTTCATCAGGTATTAACATCATCATTATATCAGCCCATTCAGCTGCATCAGACATAGACATTACTTTCAAACCTTCAGCTTCAGCTTTTTTTGCACTTGAAGAGCCCTCTCTTAAAGCCACTACAACATCGCTTGCACCGGAATCTTTTAAATTTAATGCATGGGCGTGACCCTGACTGCCATAACCATATACAGCAATTTTTTTGGTTTTTATTAAATCGAGGTCAGCATCTTTTTCGTAATATACTTTCATTCTTTTTCCTTACATCTTTTCTGTTCCACGTGCAATAGCTACTACGCCAGTTCTTGATACTTCAGAGAGACCTAATGGCTTCATTAAATCGATGAAAGCATCAATTTTTCTTGGAGAACCATTCAATTCGAAGACGAATGAGTCGTGTGTTGTGTCTATAACTTTGGCTCTAAATACATCAGATAACCGCATTGACTCAACTCTTTTTTCTCCAGTTGAAATAATTTTGACTAAGGCCATCTCCCTTTCAATGCCTTGTTTTTCAAATGTGACGTTTACCGCTCTTTTTACAGGCACAATTCTCTGTAATTGGCTAATCATTTTATTTACTGTGTCTTCTGTACCTGGCGCCACAATTGTAATCCTAGAGATATGTTTTTCTGCATCTACTTCAGCAACTGTAAGACTATCAATGTTGTAACCTCTACCTGAAATTAAACCTATTACTCGCGCAAGAACACCTGGTTCATTATCAACAAGAACTGATACTGTATGTTTTGAAATTAATTCACTCATTATACTAATACTTTTCCTTCATCTGAGATCTCTTCTTTTTCTGTTTCATCGCCAAGCAACATTTCATTGTGGGCCTTACCAGATGGTATCATTGGAAAAACATTTTCGTTTTCATCAACTACGCAGTCAAATATTACAGGGCCATCATATTCAATCATTTCATTTATTGCCTTGTCAAGTTCTCTTGGACTTTGGGCTCTTATACCCTTAGCCCCGTAAGCTTCAGCAAGCTTTACAAAATCAGGTAAAGCATCTGTATAGCTGTGAGAGTATCTTTTGTCGTGAAGAAGTTCTTGCCACTGCCTTACCATTCCCATGTATTGATTATTAATAATAAAAATCTTCACAGGTAGTTTGTGTTGAATGGCTGTCGACATTTCTTGTATACACATCAATATTGAAGCTTCTCCTGCAATATCAATTACTAGTTTATCGGGATGAGCAACTTGAGCACCTATCGCAGCAGGCAAGCCAAAGCCCATAGTGCCTAAACCTCCTGATGTAATCCATCTATTAGGTCTATTAAATTTGTAATATTGCGCAGCCCACATTTGATGCTGACCAACCTCAGTGGTTACAAAGACATCTTTTTCCTTAGTCAGCTCATATAATCTTTGTATTGCATACTGCGGCTTAATTGTTTTTTTATCTTCATTAAACCCTAATGAGTCTACTTCTTTCCATTTATCTATTTGTTTCCACCAGTCTTTAATCTGAGATTTATTAACTTTGTAAACTTTTGATTTCCATAGCTTAATGGCATCTTCAAGCACATGTGCAACGTCACCAACAAGAGCAACATCTACATCGACGACTTTATTTATTGATGATGGATCAATATCAATATGGATTTTTTTTGAATTAGGAGAAAACTCATCAATTTTTCCAGTGATTCTATCATCAAAGCGTGCACCGATGTTTATCATGAGGTCACATTTATTCATAGCCATGTTAGCTTCGTATGTACCGTGCATGCCAAGCATTCCAACAAACTGGGTATCATCACCTGGAAACGCACCAAGTCCTTGAAGGGTAGATGTAATTGGAAAACCTGTAAGACGAACAAACTCTCTTAGGAGTTGAACGGCTGCATTTCCTGAATTAATTACTCCCCCTCCAGTGTAAAAGATTGGCTTTTCAGCTTCTGCAATTAACTTTAGAGCATCATCAATATTATCAATGTTCGCTTTTAATTTTGGTCTATAGGACTTATGTTTAACTGTATCAGGCCCAATATATGTTCCAGTTTGGAATTGAATATCTTTAGGTATATCTACGAGAACAGGTCCAGGTCTGCCACTTGAAGCTACATAAAAAGCTTCGTGTAAAATTCGAGATAGATCACTTATATCCTTAACTAGCCAATTATGCTTTGTGCACGGGCGCGTAATTCCTACCGCATCGCATTCCTGGAATGCATCCGTTCCAATTAAGTGCGTAGGAACTTGTCCACTAATACAAACAAGAGGAATTGAATCCATCATAGCATCAGTTAATCCAGTCACTGCGTTAGTAACTCCAGGGCCAGAAGTAACTAACATTACTCCAACTTTACCACTTGACCTTGCATACCCTTCAGCAGCATGGGATGCACCTTGTTCATGCCTTACTAAAAAATGGCGAATTTGATGGTTAGTATCCTTAGTTTTTGCTAATTCATCATATATCGGCAAAACTGCGCCACCAGGATAGCCAAAAATAGTATCAACTTGTTGATCTTCCAAGGCCTTCAGAACCATTTGTGCACCAGTCATTTGCATATTTACCATAAATTATACCCCTAATAAGAAATGACGTTTTATGAAGATTTACTTAATAAGTCAAATATTTTAAATATATGAAAAGAATATTTTATATATAATTTATAAATATTTCTTTATATCAACATTTTGGGTAATATTATTACCTTTAATCCACGTATCTTGTCTTTTGATATAATTTCTAGTGTTTTTCTTCATTATACTTTTAGCCTCATCTAAACTGACTTTTCCTTCAATAAAGTTGGTTATCTCACGAACTCCAATTGCCTTCATAATTGATAATTCAGGGTTATAATTTTTCTCAATTAAAGATTGAACCTCAGCGACTGCACCATCTCTAAACATATTTTCCACTCTTTGAGCAGCTGATTCATATAACTTCTCACGTAGATTGACAGTTAGGATCAATCTATAGTTTACATTATCAATTATTTTGTTTGGATTAAATTGCCATTCTTCTAAAACCTTTCCAGTCTGAAGCAATAATGAATAACTACGCGTTATTCTTTGTTTATCGTTTGAATTAATTTTTGTGCCTGGATATTTAGTTAAAATTTTTTTATATAAATGATCAAGACCATTGGTTTCTAAATCCAGCTTTGCTTGTTCTTCTATATTTTTTTTTATAGAAGGAATTTCTGAAAGTCCGTCCATCAAGGCCTTTAAGTACAAACCAGTTCCACCTACAAGAATTGGAAGTAACTTATTATCAAAACAATTATTAATTTCATGAGCTGCTTTTTCTAGCCAAATAGCTGCTGAGCAACTTTCACTTCCTTTTAGCATTCCATAAAGACGATGGTCAAATTTTTTGCACATCTCATCGTCTGGTCTATCAGTTAGTATCTTTAGATCTTTATATATCTGAAGACTATCAAAATTAATTATTGCTGATTTTTGTTTAGAAGCAATTTTAGTTGCAAGCTTTGACTTTCCACTCGCTGTGGGACCAAAGATAACCAGTATGTCCCTTTTTTCCATTTTATTTAGTCGAGAGACAACCTTGCGCCTATATATTTTTTAGAGTTAGGGCCAGAGTAAAAAACAATTAAAACATTTTCTTTTCCCTGAGAAACAACCTCATCAATTATTTGTAATACTTCCCCAGATGCTTTCACTGATTTATTTTGTATTTCAATAATAATGTCGTCTTTCTTAATATTTTGTCGTATTAGGAAAGAGTCATTATTGATTTCAGATATAATTACTCCTTGTAAAGTTTTAGCTAAATCCAATCTGGACTTGTCTTCATCTGTCAAGGTTCTGACTTTTATTCCTAGTTCTTTTATTAAAACAGCTGATCCATTATTTTCAATTGAGGCAAGTTCCTCAAGAGACGGTTGTTTGCCCAAATTTACAAATAACTGAACTTCTTTTTCATCTCGCCAGACAACTACCTTTGTAGATTGACCAATATCAGCCTCAGCTACCAGTTTTGGAAGCGTTTGAACAGACTCAACTTCTTTGCCATTGAATTCAATAATGATGTCACCCTCATTAACTCCGCCTTTAAGTGCCGGGCTATCTGTAGTTAAACCCTGAACTAAGGCACCATAAGTTTTACCAAGACCCAAACTCTCTGCAATTTCATCAGTTACTTCTTGAATTCTTACGCCTAACCAGGCTCTTTCAATTTCTCCTGTTTCTTGCAGTTGCTGAATAATGTTATTTGCAAGATTTGATGGAATAGCAAAACCAATTCCAATAGATCCACCGCTTGGAGAAATGATCATTGAATTCACTCCAATCACTTTTCCATCTAAATCAAATAATGGTCCTCCTGAATTGCCCCTATTTATAGATGCATCAGTTTGTATAAAATCATCATATCTTCCACCAAGCATCCTACCTCTTGCAGAAACGATACCTGCTGTAACAGTGCCTCCTAGTCCGTGTGGGTTGCCAATTGCCATAACCCAGTTACCTACTTTTGCAGTATCTGAATCACCAAACTCTAAAAATGGAAGGTTATTTGCGTCAACTTTCAAAAGTGCTAAATCAGTCTCTGCATCAGAAGCAATTAATTCGGCTTCTAATTTTAATCCATCTGTAAAGGTAACTTGAATGTCTGAAGCGTTCTCTACAACGTGATTATTTGTAACAATAAAACCATCTGCAGAAATCACAAAGCCTGAACCTAATGAACTAAATTCTCTTTCTGATGGTTCTGGGCTAGGCATATTAAAAGGGAAATTAAAGAAATCTTCAATCGATGGAACTTGAGGCCCTGTATTTTCGATTACACCTGTCGTTGAAATGTTAACAACTGAGGGTGATACTCTCTCAGCTAAATCAGAAAAGGTATCTGGTCCATTAAAGCTTAAAGATTGAAACGTAGAACAAATAAACAATAAAAAGATGGCTGGTATAATTTTGATATTTAATTTCATCTGACTGCAGTCCATAACATTAGAAATCCTACTATTGCTGATGCCAGACCTCCCCATTTAAGGGTGTCATTGTTCATCTCTAACATAGATCTAATCATATTTTTCATTCTATTTGGAAATAAGGCGTAAAGAAGGCCCTCTATAATTAAAAGTAATCCAAGAGAACCTAATATAAATTGCAACATTTTAGGAAAGTTAGATATTTTTACTCAGAGTAAGTTCCAAAATATTGAAAGAATTCACTTTCAGGAGACAAGATCATAGTAGTATCAGAACTTTTCAGGCCTTCAGCGTAAGCTTGCATTGCTCTGTAGAAAGCAAAAAATTCAGGGTCTTTTCCAAATGCATCCGCAAAAACTTTATTAGCCATTCCATCACCTTCACCACGAATTATGTTGGCTTCTTTCTCTGCCTGTGACTTTATAATCGTAACTTCCTTATCAGCAGTTGAACGAATTTTTTGTGCCATCTCAGCACCTTTTGCTCTGAACTCTCTGGCTTCACGCTCACGTTCAGTTTGCATTCTACCAAATATTGCCTGGCTATTTGCTTCAGGTAAATCAGCTCGTTTAATTCTTACATCAACTATTTCTATTCCAAAGTTCTTCACTTCTGCTTCGGCTAATGACGTAATTTGTTTCATAAGTTTCGAACGGTCATCTGATAATACGGCGGACAGAGGTTCCTCACCTAGAACGCCCCTAATTCTTGAATTAACTACTGCAGAAATTCTTGATCTCGCGACATTTTCATTACCAAATGCCTTATAGAACTGTAATACGTCAACAATTTTGAATTTTACATAAGCGTCAACAATAAGTCTTTTTTGATCAGATGCGATTACCTCAGCGGCAGGGGCATCGATGTCTAAAATACGATTATCAATAAATATTACATTTTGAATGAAAGGTATTTTAAAATTAAGACCTGGTTCAGTAATTACTCTTTTTGGATCACCAAACTGCAATACAATTGCATTTTTTACTTCAAGTACTGTGAACAGGGTGAAATAAGCAATAATTGCTATAAATCCTAAAACTATTAATGATATTCTAGTAGTGCTCATGATCACTCCTGCGACTTCTTGCTTAATTCTGGAAGAGGCAAATAAGGTACAACTGAGTCACCTCCTGCTTTGTCAATTATAACTTTGTCCATATCAGAGAATACATCTTCCATTGTCTCATAAAATATTCTTTTCTTTGTCACTTGCGGTGCTTTTGCATACTCTGTTTGAATTGACAGGAACCTTGCTGCTTTACCTTCACTGTCAGCAATGACCTTTTGTCTATAACCCTCAGCAGATTGAAGAATTTGCTCCGCCTCACCTCTTGCTCTTGGAATTATATCGTTAGCATATGCCTCTGCTTCATTTCTTTGTCGTTCCATATCAGCCCTTGCAGCCTGTACATCTCTAAATGCGTCAATTACCTGTGCTGGTGGGTCAGCCTTTTGAGTTTGTACCTGTGTTATTGTAATTCCTGTACCGTATTCGTCTAAAATTTCCTGAATAATCGATCTAGTTTGTTCCTCTATTTCTGTTCTTCCTTCTGTTAAAATGGATTGCAGGCCACCTTGCCCGATAGACTCTCTCATTGCAGTCTCTGCAGCACTTTTCACAGTGAGTTCAGGGGCTTGAACATTAAATAAAAATTTACCTGCATCATTGATTAACCAGAATACTGAAAAGTCAATATCAACAATATTTTCATCACCTGTTAACATTAGGCTTTCTTCTTCTACATCTCTAATTGCTGTAACTCTAGAATCTGGACTTTGTCTGTAACCAACATCTATTCTATTTATTTTGGTTACTTTTGGTGTGAATACACGCTCTATTGGATACGGTAAGTGATAGTTCAGTCCAGGTTGTGTGGTTTTAGTATACTTTCCAAATTGTAAAACCACGCCCTGCTCATCCGGTAGAACTCTATAAAAACCACTCGCAAGCCATATAAGTATTAATATACCAATGATGACCATTGGTCCTAATTTTCCAAAAAAAGAACCGGGCATCATTCCTTTAAAACGGTTCTGTGCATTGCGGATCACATCATCCATATTTGGACCTGGACCACGTCTACCGCTTCCATTTCCCGAAGAACCCCAAGGATCGTTATTGTTATTATCAGACCAAGACATATACTTTAGAATTATTACCTATATATGGTAAAAATGCTTAAAAGCAATTATTTACACTTATACTATGATATATTGTAATTAATTACGTAAATACAAGATCAAAAAAATGGCAGAAACTCTGGAAAATAAAGCTTTACACCTCCTTGGACAAGTTGTTAACGAAGAAGCGGGTGAGAACATAGTGGCTTTGGGTATGGTTAAAAATGTATCTGTGAGTGAGGGAAAAATAGACTGTATTATTGAATTTAAAGAAAATGATCAGAAAAAAAATGAAAAAATTTTTGAGGATGCTCAAAGAGTACTGAAAGAGATTCCTGGCATAACTAAAGTCAATATCATCACAACCTTACATAAGGAAAATTCAACACATGCAAATGATGAAGTGAATTCAGACAACAAAACAAATAGCGTTGGCACTAATCAAATAAAATATATTCTTGCAGTTGCATCAGGAAAAGGAGGAGTTGGTAAATCAACAGTCGCATCAAATCTTGCGTGTGCGTTTAAATCACTTGGTTTAAAAACTTGTTTACTTGATGCTGATATTTATGGTCCTTCAATTCCCAAAATGATTGGGATTAATGAAAAGCCTCATTCTGATGGACAAAAAATTGAAACAATCAATCGATATGGACTATCGACAATGTCAATGGGTTACATGGTAAATGATGAAAATCCCATCATATGGAGAGGACTCATGGTCATGAAAGCAATTAATGAAATGATTGATAAAGTAAATTGGGGAGCTGCAGATATTATGGTCATTGATTTGCCTCCAGGCACAGGTGATGTTCAACTGTCTCTGATTCAGAAACTAAAAATCTCTGGAAGTTTAATAGTTACTACACCTCAAGATATTGCTTTAATTGATGTAATCAGAGGGTTAAAGATGTTTGAAAAAACTAAAGTCCCCATTCTTGGCATTGTAGAAAACATGAGTTACTTCTTGGCACCTGATACAGGTAAAGAATATAAGCTGTACGGTGAAAGTAAAACAAATGAAGTTGCTGAAAAATATGATTATGAAATACTCGCAAATCTTCCTCATGATCCATTGCTTCTTGAGCAGTGCGAAAAAGGTCACCCTCTTACAGATTTAGTGCCAGATCATAAAGTCAGCCAAATGTTTATTGAATTGGCTGAGAATTTATTAAAACGATTAAAATTAGAGCAATTAGCAAATACTAACTAATTTCAAACTTTCTTTGCAGTTCGCTCCATTCTCTTTTAGACAGACCTTCTTCTTCAAAAGATACTTTCTCGCCTTTTAGAAGTTTTCTCATCAGATTGACCTCTTTGGCGGAGAGTTCTGTTCCACCAATTCTATAATCTTCAAATGCATCGTAAGTAAGAGGAACCCATTTTTTTACAATATCTAACATGGCATCCGCATAAACACGTATTTCATACTGCGCATGGTCATCAGCTCTTAGAGCAAGAAAGTGTAATAAATTATTCAAGTCAATCTTCCAGTACCATTGTGTATAGGTATTGAGGGTAAGATTCATTCGGGCCAATTCTCTTGCAATTCCAGATTTACTTTCATCAATTATGTTGCCCTCAGAACTTTCGTTTAATAACGTTTCATAATTAGAATATGTCTGCTCTGCATCCTTTTTTAGTATTTGTATAACATTAGAAGCTTCATCATCTGTTAACGCATCCCCTCTACCCTGATTATTGATTGCTGACTGTGCTGCTAGGTTTTCTGCTGATGGAATGTAGAACTCTTTATCAAGAATTGAGTAGCGAGCCGAGTACTCATTAACGTTTGCCGTTCTGTGTCGTATCCATTGTCGAGCAATGAAAATTGGAAGTTTAATATGAAATTTAATTTCACACATTTCAAAAGGGGTTGAGTGACGGTGCCTCATTAAATATTTAATAAGCCCTTTGTCGTTAGAAATCTTCTTTGTACCTTTACCGTATGATACTCTTGCCGACTGCACGATTGAACTGTCATCCCCCATATAATCAATGACACGAATAAAGCCATGATCGAGCACTTCTATTGGTTTGTACAAAACTGCTTCTAATTCAGGGGCTGTAACACGAGCTGTTTCTGATATTTCAGACCTTAAGGCTTCAATTTCTTCAAGTTGTTCTTTGTTTACCGGCATTTTTTTGAATCAAATAATAAACACATACTATATTAAGATTACTCTCTTTAAAAAGTCTCAATATCCAACTATATTCAGATTGCTGGGGATATCCCAGCTATAGGGATAAACGGCTTGCGTAATACCCATTACGGACCCGGGGGCGGTACCCGGCACCTCCACCATAAATTAGGGGGTGATATAGGATCGACGAATGCTTAAAGGTAAGTTTTTCTCTCGGTATTGTACCACCGTTATCGGGCTATTTTATAAATGCTAACGATGAATTAGCGCTCGCTGCTTAATCTAATTAGGTAAGCGCGGTTCGGGAGGCACCGGGCAACAGAAGTCTCCCACTTTTAGTCACTCGGCCTTTAAAAAACTTAAATCGTTACCATATATATATGTAAGGTAGTATACTACAATTCAAATGAATCAAAAAACAAGACAAGAACAAGACAGTATCGGCAAAATAAAAGTTTCAAATAGTAATTTTTGGGGAGCTCAAACTCAAAGATCATTAAAGAATTTTAAAATTGGCAATAATTTAATGCCTATAGAAATTATACATGCACTAGTCACAATAAAAATGGCCTGCGCGAAAGTAAATCAAAAACAAAAGTCTATAGCTCCTAAAATAGCAAATGCAATAATTAGTGCATCAAAAAATATTCTTACCGGAAAGCATAATGATCAATTCCCTCTTTCGGTTTGGCAGACTGGATCTGGAACTCAAACTAACATGAATGTAAATGAAGTCATCGCTAATCTTGCTAATAAAAAACTTACCGGAAAACTTGGAACGAATAGTCCAGTTCACCCAAATGATCATGTCAACAAAAGTCAATCAACTAATGACAGTTTTCCATCTGCAATTAATATTGCGGCCTCAAAAAAAGTTACAGATGAACTTATTCCAGCTTTAAATGAAATGGAAAAAACTTTAGTTAGCCAGTCTAAGAAATGGAAAAGTATCATCAAAATCGGCAGGACACACTTGCAAGACGCAACTCCCTTATCACTTGGACAAGAATTTTCAGGTTATCAATCTCAGATTGATATGAACATTAAACGACTGAAGACAGCCCTAATTAACTTAAGTTATTTAGCCCAAGGAGGGACGGCCGTTGGAACTGGTCTGAATACAAAAAAAGGGTTCGATAGACTTGTTGCAAATGAAATAAGTAAAATTAATAAAATTAAATTTAAACCTGCAAGCAATAAATTCCAAGCCTTGGCCTCTCATGACTCTCTTGTAGAACTATCGGGAGTATTAAATGTTATTGCAACGGATCTTTTCAAAATAGCAAATGACATTAGGCTGTTAGCTTCTGGACCAAGATCGGGTCTAGGAGAACTGAATTTACCTGAGAATGAACCTGGGTCATCTATAATGCCTGGTAAGGTAAATCCAACTCAAAGTGAAGCTTTAACAATGGCTTGTTTACAGGTTATGGGTAGTCATAACGTAATATCAATGGCAGGAACTCAAGGTCATTTTGAACTCAATGCATTTAAACCAGTAATTGGTTTTAACATAATTAATTCAATCAATTTATTATCCTCAGGGGTTACAAACTTTTGCGATAAGTGCCTAAAGGGAGTTAAACCGAATTTAAGAAATATAAAAGAAGGTGTTGAGAATTCCTTAATGCTTGTAACTGCCCTCGCTCCTGAAATTGGATACGAAAAAGCTGCAGAACTCGCAAAGCTTGCACATAAGAAAAATATTACGCTAATTGAGGCAAATAAAATCCTAAAATATATTGATGTAAGAAAGATGAAGTCTCTTCTCAATCCATCAAAAATGATTTCTTCTTCATAGTTCGTTCATGCCCAATTCCAATAAGCGCACTGTCAAGATAGATGGCCACATTACAAGTGTATTTCTTGAAACTGAATTTTGGGAAGAAATATTAAAACTGAGCAAAAAAGAAAATACTACTCCAGATAAAATAATCTCAAAAATAGATAAGACTAAGAATACTTCCAATTTATCAAGCGCAATTAGACTATATGTTCTGAATCACTTAAAGGGTCAGTTATGACTGAAGTAAATTACCTAGAAAGTCTTAACCCACTACAATATGAGTCTGTTTGTAGTACCGAGGGTCCAAATCTAATTATTGCAGGAGCTGGAACTGGAAAAACTAAAGTACTTACTACGCGAGTTGCTCATATTATAGATAATAAATTGGCATTCCCCTCTCAGATTCTTTGTGTAACCTTTACTAACAAGGCTGCCAGAGAAATGTCCGAGCGTGTTCAAAAACTAGTAAGTCAAAATATGGAAAAGATGCCTTGGATGGGAACCTTTCATTCAATTGGAGCAAAAATAATTAGAAACCACGCTGAGGTAATTGGTCTTAAACAAAGTTTTACTATACTTGATAAGGATGATCAGCTTTCCCTGATCAAGCAAATCATAAAGGCTGAAAACTTAGACCAATCTCAGTTTTCACCCAAATTAATACAATCTAAAATTGATCATTGGAAAAACAAAGCTCTTAATCCAAATGATATAAAATCTGAGTCACTAGATAATTTAGTCGATGAAAAGAGTCTCTCTATTTATAAAATTTACCAAGCAAGGTTGTTTGAAATTAATTGTCTAGATTTTGGTGACTTACTTTTACAATGTATCAATCTTTTTAAAGTCCCTGATATTCACAAACGTTATAGCAATAATTTTAAATATATACATGTAGATGAATACCAAGACACAAATGCTGCACAATATAAATGGCTTAAACTTCTTGGTTCTCATCATCAAAATGTTTGTTGTGTTGGAGACGATGATCAATCAATTTATAGTTGGCGTGGCGCTGAAGTTGATAATATGCTTCGATTTGAAAAAGAATTTGAAAATGCAAAGGTAATACGACTTAAACAAAATTATCGATCAACAAATAATATACTTAAGTCTGCATCTTCATTAATTAGTTATAACGAATATAGACTTGGCAAGGAGCTTGTTTCGGACCAAGGTGATGGAGAGCCCATACATTTACATTTAGTTAATTCAAGTAGAGACGAGGCCGACTTAGTTGCTCAGGATATTATGAAGTATAGTGATGATAACCCTGACCTGAACAATATCTCAATATTAGTAAGGGCAGTATTTCAATCGCGTGAAATAGAGGAGTCTTTGATTAAATACTCAATTCCTTATCGTATTGTAGGTGGTATTCGGTTCTATGAGAGATCAGAAATAAAAGATGCTGTTTCATATCTTAGGCTGGTCTATGAAAGTCAAGACGATGTCGCATTTGAAAGAGCTTTAACAGTCCCTAAAAGAGGTATAGGAGAAAAATCATTTAATCATATTTTATCTTATGCAAAACAAAAACGAATTTCATTGTATCAAGCATCAAAAGATATTGTTGATACAGATGAATTTACAAAAAAAATATCTGAAAGCTTAAAAGCATTCATTTCTGTTATCGATAGAGGAAAATCATCCATCGATAATATGCAGTTTTATGACATATTAAAAATGCTGCTCGATGAGTCTGGTTATATGAATATGCTTAAAAATGATAAAAATGTCTCTGCTCAAACAAAAATAGAAAATATTAAGGAATTAATAATTGCGATGGAAGACTATAACAGCATCGAGGAGTTTTTAGAGCATGTATCTTTAGTTACAGCTATAGATGAAAATAATGAAGACAATAAAGTAAGTATCATGACGCTTCATGCCGCTAAAGGTCTTGAATATGATTATGTTTTTTTGCCAGGTTGGGAAGAAGGGCTTTTCCCTCACCAAAAAACAATTGATGAAACTGGTAATAAAGGAATTGAAGAGGAACGTAGACTTGCATATGTCGGCATAACGCGAGCTAAAAAAATAATAAATATCTCAACATCAATGAGTCGTCGATTTCAAAACAATTGGATGCCTTCATTGCAATCTCGATTTATTGAGGAGTTAGATCAAGAATTAATAAAAACTATTAATCACGCGTCAAGCCATATGGACAGATTCCAAAATCAAGAATTTGATGAATTTAATCAAGATTTTGATTTTAAACCAAGAAAATTAGATTTTAAAAACAATCCATCTTCAAGTTATCGAACAGTAGTTGATATGGAAATAGAAAATGTTAGAGATATAAATGATGATGTTTTACTTCAAATAGGGCAAACAGTTGAACACAAAAAATTTGGTATTGGTCGAATAAAAGATATTGACGGCACAAAGGCAGTTGTGGATTTTGATAAACATGGTACAAAAAAATTAATATCTGATTTTTTAAAACCATGTTGAATACCTCAAAAAAAATTGCTGAAATAAGAAAACTATTAATTAAAAATAAAATTGATTATTACTTAATTCCACACTCAGACGAATATCAGAATGAATTTTTGCCAAATTACAGTAAACGACTAGAGTGGATTAGCAACTTTACTGGATCAGCCGGAGATGTCATTGTAGGCATAAAAGAAGCTTATTTATTTGTTGATGGGCGTTATACCATCCAAGCTCAGAATGAGGTAAATAAAGGACAATATAAGATATTTAATTACAATAAACTCACTCCATTAAATTTGCTAAAATTAAAAAAAGCTAAAAATGTTGGGTTTGATGGTAACATTTTGCCTTATTTTAAAATTAAATCATATTCAAAATTTTTAGGTAAAAAAACAAATTTAATACCACTAGAGAAAAATCTCATTGATCAAATCTGGAAAACGAAACCAAAGAAAAGCATTTCAAAGCCATTTGTTTTAGAAAAAAATTTTTCAGGTGAAATTACTAAAAGTAAAATAAATAAAATTGTCGATTTTTTAAAAAAATCTAAAACAGATTACTATGTTTTAACTGCATGTGACTCAATTTCATGGGCATTCAATATAAGATCAAATGATATTGAGTATACACCTATATTTCTATCTCAAGCAATTATTCATAAAACTGGAAAATGTTACATTTTTTCTGATTGTAAAAACAATTTAAAAAAGCAATTGAAAATTGATGTCTCTTTTAAAAAGCAAAAAGATATTTATCCATTCATCAAAAAGTGTGGAATTAATAAATCATTCATATGTGACATCAATACGATTAATTTTAATCTAGCTAATGCAATTAAAAGTTATGGGACATTAAAACTTCAAGGGGATATCATACAATTACTAAAGTCCAAAAAAAATAGAACTGAGCAAAAAGGTATGATTAATTCGCATAAAAGAGATGGTGCATCATTAACAAAATTTATATTTTGGGCTAAAAACCAAGTACAAAATAAAAATATAACAGAAATTGATGCAATTAAATATTTAGATAATTTAAGAAAGAGTAATAAAAATTTCTTTTCACTCAGCTTTCCAACTATTGCGGGTGCAGGCTCAAATGGAGCAATTGTTCACTATCGTGCAAATAAATTAACAAACAAAAAAATTAGAAAATCAGATTTATTTTTAGTTGATTCTGGCGCTCAGTACTTTGATGGAACGACGGATGTAACGAGAACAATTAGTTTTAATAAGCCGCGAAAAGACCAAATAGATATGTATACTAGAGTCTTAAAAGGTCATATTGCGGTCGCACGTAGTAAATTTAAGTACGGAGAAAAAGGTAAAAAATTAGATAATCTTGCAAGAAAATATCTCAAAGAAATAAATTGTAATTTTGAACACGGAACTGGACATGGGGTCGGCTGTTTCTTGAATGTACACGAAAGTCCCCCTTCTATTTCACAATTATCTAGAATATCTTTTGAAGAAGGTATGGTAGTTTCAAATGAACCTGGTTTCTATAAAAAAAATGACTACGGTATAAGAATTGAGAGCCTAATTATGTCTCAAATAAGTAAAGGTTATTTGCATTTTAAAACATTAACAATGGCTCCGTTCGAGAGAGATTTAATAAATAAAAAAATGTTGAATAAAAAGGAAATTGAGTGGATTGATAAGTATCACTCAGATGTAAAATCAAATCTATTGCGATTTATGAATGAACAGGAAAAAAAATGGCTGATAAACCAAACTTCCTCCCTGATTAATTAGCTAAATTTGACCATTCTTTCTCATTCATTACCTTGACTCCAAATTCTTTTGCTTTTTTTAACTTTGATCCAGAATTTTCACCTGTAACGAGTATATCTGTCGATTTACTTATTGATGAAACGACTTTTGCGCCGAGTTTCTCAGCTTTTGTTTTTGCCTCAGCCCTAGACATTGATGACAGTGTTCCAGTAAAAATTATTTTCTTTCCAGTTATTTTTGATTTAACGGTATCTATTTTTTTAATAAATAGATCAACCCTCTGGGTTAGTTTTAATATTTGTTTCTTATTAGATTTAATTGATGAGTATTCTATAAATGATTGAATAACTTTTGGACCCAGTCCATCTGTATTTTCAAGGGTACTAAGTATATCGCTCTTTCCTTCAAAAAAACTTATAAAGCTCTTAATATTTGAAAAAGCTGATGCGATTAATTTTGCATTTATTTGCCCCACGAAACGAACTCCCAAGGAATAAATAAATTTTGATAACTCAATTTTTTTCTTTTTATCTATTGCATTTATTAAATTGTTAAACGAAAGTGTGCCCCATCCTTCTATATTAACAATTACATCTCTTTTTGTTTCAAGGTCAAAAATATCAGCGTAGTCCTCTATTAGTCCCTTATTATAAAATAGATTGATTTGTTTATCTCCCAAACCCTCAATATCTAGTGCACTTCTTGATACAAAATGTTTCAACCTGCCAATTTTTTGCGCATCGCATACGTAAGTACCTGAACATCTGACAACAACTTCATCAGGGTCAATAACTATTGGTGATTTACATATTGGACAAGATTTAGGTGGTTTAAAAAGATTTGGTCTATTTTTTTTATTTTTAGATACAACTTCAAGAATATGAGGAATAACATCGCCTGCTCTTTCAACAATCACGGAGTCACCCTCACGAATATCTTTTTTTTCTATTTCTTCAAAATTATGCAATGTAGCGTTTGATACCAGTACACCGCCAATGTTAATTGATTTCAGTCTTGCGACAGGTGTTACCGAGCCAGTTCTTCCAATCTGAATATCTATTTTTTTAATTTCAGTTTGTGCAGTTTCTGAAGCAAATTTATGGGCTATAGCCCATCGAGGGGATTTGCCCACAACGCCTAATCTATTTTGAAAAGACAAATTATTCACTTTGTATACAAGTCCATCAATATCATAGGGTATTTCTGCTCTTTTTTTGTTAACTTCATCATAAATCTTTATTAAATCTTTTAGGTTTTTGGCTTTTTTTAGGAATGGGCTGATTGGGATCCCCCACGATTTGAATTCAATTAATTGATCGTAATAACTACTCTTTTCTTCAGTAAATGATCCAAACCCATGAGCGATAAATTTGAGTGGACGCTTTGCGGTAACTTTTGAATCCAACTGTCTTAGACTTCCTGCCGCGGCGTTTCTTGGATTTGCAAATTTGTTATCTGTATTCAGCTTCATAAAATCTTTTTTAGTGATGAATATTTCACCTCTAATTTCGATAGAAACTGGTGGATATTTTGTTTTTAAGATTTTTGGTATATCCTTGATTGTAATTACATTGTCTGTAATATTTTCACCAATTTGACCATCGCCTCTGGTAGCAGCTGTTACAAGTTTTCCATTTTTATAAATTAAATTAACTGATAGACCATCAATTTTAGGTTCAGATGAAAATTCAAAATCAATACCCTTTTTGTTTAAGAAATTAGATATTTTTTTTTGAAAATTTTGCAGGTCTTCTTCTGACATTGCATTATCAAGAGATAGCATTCTTGTGGGATGACCAAATTTTGAGAATAAATCAGAGGCCCTACCTCCAATTTTGTTCAAAATATTAGATTTCATAGTTTCTTCAGGAAAAAGTTTTTTGATATTTTTGTAATCGTTTATCAGAGAGTCGTACTCTGCATCACTTATTTCAGGACTATCATTATTGTAGTAAAGATTGTTATGGTAGTGGATATTCTTTACAAGTTCTTGAAACTTTTTTTTTGGAAATTTTTCCACTACTTTTATTTAACTTAAATCTTTGACTAACTCGTAACTTTTTGTGTACCAATCACTATCAGGAAAATTAAAACCTAGAGTTGATGCATATCTTTTTGCTTCTTCAATTAAACCAAGGGAGTAATAGATTTCAACAAGTCTATGTAATGCCTCCTCTGTATATACAGAAGTATCATAATCCTCTAAAATTTTATTATACCTGTTAATTGCTGATATCCATTGCTGTTTAAATTGATAATATCTGGCAATTTCAATTTCTTTTGCTGCCAGCCTATCATTTATAATATCAATTTTTAAGTAAGCATCTTCAACAAACTCAGAATCAGGATATTTGTTTATAACCTCATAAAAGGCCTTTTTAGATTTTACCGTCATACTCTGATCTCTTTCTACATCTTTTATCTGCTCAAAGTAATTTAAAGCTCGTAGATAGTAAGCGTATGAAATTTTCTTGCTGCCAGGGTAAAGTGCAATAAATCTTTCTAGGGCATCAAGGCTTTCATCATGAAATTGTGTTTTGTAATAACAGAACGCAGTCATTAATTGCGCCTGATTAGACCATTTAGAATACGGATATTGTCTTTCAATATCTTCAAATAGTATTGCTGCATCTACAAAATCTCTTTTTTTAACTAATTCCATAGCATTTGAGTAGAGTATTTGAAGTTTTTCACCCTCTGTTTCAGGCGTAACCAACTTTGTATCTGAACAACCGCTAAGAATAAAAGTAGCTAAAGTTAGAAAAAGAAAGATTTTTATTAATTTCATAACCATAATTTTAATGATTATTTAAGAAGATTAAAGATGAATTTCTAAATTATAATGATGCAGCTACAGACTTCGTGTAATAGGTTTTTTGATAATTTTTATCATTTAAATTATCTTCGTTTATAAGGCGCCAGTTTGAATGATCAGACATTATTGAATTCATAGTTTCATGAGTTAATCTGTGACCACCTTTATATATTTCAAACGCTCCTTTCACTGAATATCCTAAGAGATAAATATCACCAATGAAATCAAGTATTTTATGTTTAACAAATTCATTTTCTTGACGCAATTTGTCATTATTCACAATTCCTTTTTTATCAAGGACAATTGCATTATCTAAAGAACCTCCTGCTATAAGACCTTTTTTTCTGAGAGAATCTACCTCTTCTTTAAAGCCAAAAGTTCTGCAATTAGAAATAAGATTTTTAAACTGGTTTGAATCTTTAAACTCATAATTAAATCTTTGTTCCTTTATAAGATTGTGATCATAAGAAATTGTATAATCAACTTCTAAATTATCAGATGGGGAAACTTTCACAAAAGAATCATTCATACTAAACACAATTGGTCTAGATATGCTTAGATATTTTTTTTCTACATTTAAACTTTTAAGACCAACTTCCTCAATGTTACGTACATATTCTAGGGAGCTACCATCAAGAATTGGTAATTCATCACAGTCTACTTCAACAATAGCGTTATCGATTCCCATGCCATGTAAAGCTGACATCAAATGTTCAATTGTTGAAACTGATATTCCGAATTTATTAGTAATCTTTGTACATAGATCTGAGACGCTAACGTTATTAAACTTTGCTTCAATTAGTGACTCTTCATTAGAATTTTTAATATCAACTCTTCTAAATACGATGCCAGTGTTGGCAGTCGCTGGGTTAACAGACAAATTTGATTTTTCACCGCTGTGTAAAGTTACACCTTCAATATTGAATGACTTATTAATGGTTTTTTGCATCCTGCTGTTTATAAATTGTTTAAAACCACAGGAAAAAACAAAGATTATTTCTTTTTGTTACTACTTAAAGGTTTCTAAAAAAATTATAAACTACTGAAAATAATGATTTTTTTTCTGATTTAGACTCATCCTTATCTCCCTCCATGTTATGGTTTGCGGCATAATTTAAAAGACCAAATGCTGATGCAAGAGACGGATTATCTAAATAAGTTTTTGATCCGTTAATTTTTTTTGTCGATCCTAAACGAAAATTACTATC
Organism: uncultured Pelagibacteraceae bacterium; assembly: GCA_902523455.1. GTDB lineage: Bacteria > Pseudomonadota > Alphaproteobacteria > Pelagibacterales > AG-422-B15 > CACNXQ01. Next base: position 353,874 of record CABYZG010000001.1, on the reverse strand, counting down.
ACTCATTTGATTTTTGATGAATTTTTGCATAGTTAACGACTTTGCTCCATATCCAGTAAGCACAATATTATTAGATACTAGAGAGCTAAATTTTGATTTATAAATTATATTTTTTATTAAATTTGATAATTCTTCTGCTCTTGATGAATATATTTCAAAATACTTTTCTAATTTTTTTTCATAAATTCTCTGACTATTCATTGTATCAATTTGCTTTCTAACTATTTCGGCCTCTTCTAGTGAAATTGATTTGACTTGTGATATATCATTTGAAAAATTATAAGTTCCAACTTTAACCGTATCATAGCCAATAAGTTGGTTGTCAAAGGTATAAGAAATAATTGTCTTGTTTTTTTGAATATCGATACTTACTGCTCCATTATCTGCTTCTTCATCTGATAACACTGCAAGACTGCTAGCATAGTGACTCGAAACTATCTGTTTGAGGCTTATGTCTTGATTATTTAATAAATCTAATATTTTACTTAGATAGTCTTTTGAAGTTGATATAACATGCCATTTTGTATGAAGAGTTTCAGCTTTCACACCAATTGGATCTGATAAGCTTTTTTTATTATCTACTTTGTAACTTATTGGGAAGGAATGAAGTGGTTCATCAGTTTCAGTATATAGTCTTTTAAATTTTGTATCTTCAAAAAAAGATTTGATATCATTTTCTGTTATGATCCTACCTGAAATTTTATTTTCAAATTCAACATAATCTGATTTCATGTTTTCTGATATACTGACATAAACGTTACTAATCTTTATACCAGCATCTACTTCTGCTTTCGAAATAGCGGCATCAAGATGATTTTTAATTTCATCTGTTTCCAATGAAAAGGGCTTTAAACAATTGACTTTCAGTTTAGAAGTACCTATTCCAATAAGTTGAAGAATTTTCCCTTTATCTAATATTTGTAATTCTTGAGCAATAAGGCAAATTACTTTGTCGGCTCTTATGTCAATCGCACTAATTATTTTTTGACCCATTAAATCTCATCAATACCATAATTTATTTTTCCATCTAAAACTTTGAGGGCTGCTCTTCCTTGAATTCTTAAATCTATTTCAATAATGTTACTTTCCATTACTTCTTGCTCCTCAAAAAGCTGTTTTAAATTTTTTAATGATTGTTGAATGTTTTCATCTGGTAATTTTACAAGCAATTTATTATTTAATTTTAGATTCCACCTTCTTTTTTCAATAAATTCAACTTCTTCCAGAGTTTGAGTTAAATTTGGAAACGCAATACTTATATCCCTGATTAATTGCTCTAGTAATTCTGGCGAGTTCTCACCCCTTACAAATAAGAGGTCATCTTCATAATTGTTTAAGTTAATTTCAGTAATGATTGATCCATCAAGATCTATAAGAAAAGATTTTCCTTCTTGAAAGTATATTGCATATGGATCGTTCTCAGTTACATTTATTTTTAAAGTTGATGGTAAAACTTTTTTTATAGATGCCCGCTTTACCCATTCACTTGACTCTACAATTTTCTTAATGGAATTAAAATTTAAGCCAATAAGATTACCTTTAAATTCAGTCACATTATTTTCAATCTCAGATATATTTGATTTTTCAGAACCTTCTATAATTACATTCTTAATTTGAAATGAATTATTTAGTAAACTTGGAAATTTTAAAAATACAAATATTGCAATAAGAGAAATGAATATTAAAGAGAAGGAAACAATATTTATTATTTTAATTTTGCGTTGCATCTAATAGGATCCAATTAATAAGATTATCAAAATTTATACCTTTATAATTTGCAATTTCAGGGACTAATGAAGTTGGTGTCATGCCGGGTTGGGTATTAAGCTCTAATATATAAAATTTTTTTGTCACTTTATCTAATATAAATTCGGTTCGGCTGATTCCCTTACAACCCAATAATTTATGAGCATCTAAACCTAAACCTTCAACTTTTTTAATCAGGTCGCTCTCTAATCTTGGTGGAATTATATGTTTTGTTTTCCCTGCATCAAAGTACTTTGATTCGTAATCATAGAATTCATTTTTTGGATCAATTTCAATAGAACCAGTTTTATTTGTTCCTATAACTGCAACATTTATCTCAGGACCCTCTATAAATTGCTGAAGCAATAATTCATTTCGAAATTTATTCTCAGACAAGTATTTATTTAATTCCTCATGGTTTCTAATAATGCTAACTCCAACACTAGATCCTTCATTTCTAGGTTTTAAGACATAGGGAAAATCAAATATATTTTGATTTTTCACTTCCTCTATCTTCATCAATTTCGTTAAAGGATGATTGAACCCATTTTCAATAAATAGTTCAGCAGATTTGTATTTATCCATTGCTAATTTGGATGACTCAATTCCAGAATGAGTGTAAGGCACTCCATATTTTTCAAGTATTTCTTGCACACTTCCGTCCTCTCCCCATGTTCCGTGTAATCCATTGAATACTATGTCAGGTTTATGCAGTTCAAGGTCAGCTAACAGATTCTCATTTGCATCAATTTCTACAATATTGTAGCCCATATTTTTAAGAGATTTGCTTATTTCTTTTGAGGTGATAATACTTATTTCTCTTTCTGCAGAAATGCCTCCATACAAAAGCATAATTTTTCTGTCTTTATTCATCTTTCACCAAATATCTTTATTTCCCAATTTAAGCTTATTCCCAATTTTTTCTTTACATCAGACCTAACATATTCTCCGAAGTCTTCGATAAGGTTTGCTGATTTAGTTTGATTATTAACTATGAAGTTTGAATGCTTAGAAGAGAAACATATTCCTTGAAGCTCAAAATTTTTAAGGCCAGCTTCTTCAATAATTTCCCATGCTTTTTTATCAGTCTGATCTTTTGGATTTTTAAATGTACTTCCTGCTGTTTTAATTTGCTGAGGTTGAGCTTTTTTTCTTTGTTCATCAACTTCTTTCATTTTTAGGGAAATTGCATTTTTGCTTGCATTTTTTTTTTGCATATATACATCGCAGATAATTATATCTTGAGGTATATTACTTTCCCTATAAAAAAATAATTCCTTCGAATTACGTATTTCTGAGGCTTGTCCCCTATAATCAACACACTTTGCTTTAATAAAAACATCTTTTGTTTCAGAATTATAACAACCGGCGTTCATACGAACTGCACCACCAAGTGTTCCCGGTATTCCAAAATAAAACTCCATTCCGCCTATTTCATTTTTCTGACAATAATTCGATAATACTCTATCGTAGGTTGCAGCTCCAACTTCAATACAATCATTATGTAATTTGATTTGACTAAATTCTTTTCCTAATTTTATTACAAGACCAAATATTCCACCATCTCTTATAATGATATTCGATCCAGCTCCAATCACCGTTACTGGTAATTTATCTCTGTTGATTTCTAAAACTTTTGCTAATTCTTCGAAATTTTGGGGCATATAAAATATCTCAGCTTTGCCTGCTACCCCAAACCAGGTATATTTTGATAAATTATGATTTATTTGAATTTTTCCAATAACATTGTTTTTTTTACAATTTTCTAAAAATTCCCTTTGATTTTCATTCATAAATTTTTTTTAACTCTTTAGCAAAATTTTGAGCCCAATCTGTAACTGTCCCAGCTCCTAAAAATAAAAAGATTATTTTTGATCTATTCTTCTTTGTTAATTCAAATAGTTGATCATTTTTAACAAAATATTCAGCTTTGACTTTAGAATTTTTTGCAATGTTAATAATAAATTTATTTAAATCGAAATTTTTTGGTTTTTTCTCACCCGCTCCATAAACATCCGAAACAAATACACATTCACTATTTTTAAAACACGTCGTGAATTTGCTTTTCAAATCTAAAACCCTTGAGAATCTATGAGGCTGAAAAATAGTTATTATTCTATTTTTTTTGTCTGCATCAACCAATCCTTTTAATACATTACTTATTTCGGTCGGATGATGGGCATAATCGTCAACAACTCTTATATTATTATTACTCCATAATTCAGTAAGTCTTCTTTGGACACCCTTAAAAGAATTTAGAGACTTCTTAATCATTTCTGGTTTTACATTTAATTGAAAACCAACTGCTATAGCAGCTAATGCATTATTTACATTATACGCCCCATGAAGTGGTAACTTAATATTTTTAATAGTTTGGTTTTTCTCTTTTACAAAAACATCAAATATTGTTTCATTGGCTTTATGTCTTAATTTAATACATTTGATATCACTTTCTCTATGAAAACCGGTTCTAATAATTTTTGTAGTACTTATATTTGCAGCTAACTTACGTAGCTCATTATCATCTATACATATAACTGCGAAACCATAAAAAGGAACTTGTGTGATAAACCTTTTGAAATAGTTTTTAAGATTTTGAAAATTTGAATAGTAATCAAGATGTTCTTTATCAATATTAGTTACCACAGAAATTGAGGCTGGAAGTTTCACAAAAGTACCGTCAGATTCATCAGCTTCAACTACTAACCAATCACCTGATCCTAATTTTGTATTTGTTCCAAACTGATTTATTATCCCGCCATTGATTACAGTGGGTTTCATTCTTGCCCCATTTAAAACTGCTGAAATTAGAGATGTCGTAGTAGTTTTCCCATGAGACCCAGATATAGCTATAGTTTTTTTTAGTTTTACGATTTGAGATAATATTTCAGCTCTTGAAATTGAAGGAATTTTAATTTTTTTGGAATGTTCAAGTTCAATATTGTTTTTACTTATTGCAGATGAATAAACAACTAAGCTTACATTTTTTAAATTTGACCGTTTATGTGAATTGAAAGTTTTTATTTTCTTTTTATTTAATCGAACAGTGTTTGCGTTAATTTTTATGTCACTTCCTTGAACTTGATATCCCATTTCTGATAAAATTTCTGCAATTCCACTCATCCCAATTCCACCAACTCCTACAATATGTATTAATTTATTTTTATTTAATTTCATCAACTTGCTTCTATATGTTTAAAAATTCTTTCAACAGGATTTTTTATATACTCTTTTTTTAAAGTTTCTTTAATAGACTCTCTTCTTTGTGGGTTGTTGATTATTTTATTTATCAGACTTGATAATAAGTGAGTATTTATATCTTTGTCCTTAATTATTTCAGCACAATTAAGGCTTTTAAGAACTGATGCATTATAATATTGATGGTTGTCGGCAGCATATGGATAAGGAATCAAAATTGACGGAATTCCAAAGCAAATAATTTCATTTACAGTCGATGAGCCAGCTCGTGAAATAATTAAATTTGTATTCTCTAAAATATCTGTGACATTGCTGAAGTATACATTTACATAGCACTCAATACTATTTTCTCTATAAAGTTTTTCTACTAAGTTTACATCTTCTTTCCTACATTGATGGTAGACTATAAATTCTTTCTTACATTCATTCTTAGATTTTATGATCGAATGAGCGATATTATCTGAAAGGTTTTTTGCACCTTGGCTACCACCAAGAATACATATTTTAAGCTGATTTTTTTTATTAGTTTCTTTGTTTTCTAAGTTTTTACTACTCCTAGTTGGTAAACCAACTCTGAATGAATTTTTATTTTGAATTAGCTTTTCACCATGCGTTTCGTTGTAAGTTGTAAAGATATTACCTACAAATTTAAATAATAATTTATTCGCTTTTCCAATAAATGCATTGCCCTCATGAAGAAAAATTTTTTTTCTCATTATTAAACTAGCGAAAAGAACAGGTATTGTGAAAAATCCACCAAAACCTATAGTGTAATCAGGTTTGATTTTTAAATTGTATAATATTGATTGAATAAATAAGAATGGAGAATTTATAATATTTGCTAGTCTTGATTGAGAAGAAATAAGATCTCTAAGTATAATTACATTATTTGAGTCTATATTATCGAAATATTTCTTGCCTCTGTTATCGGTTAAAATAAAGCATTTAAAATTTTTAGGTGCCTCCGAATAAACTACATTTATTGGTATACAGTGGCCGCCGGTACCTCCACCTACTAAAAAAAGTTTTTTCATAAAGTTAGTCTATTCACGAATATGTCGATTCTTTGAAAATAATAAAATTAATCCCGCTGCAATTGACATGCCAAGGACCGATGAACCTCCATAGCTGATAAACGGTAAGGTAATTCCAGTTGTTGGTATCAACCTTATATTTACCCCTATGTGGATTAAGGCCTGTAAGCATACGTATAAAATAAGGGTAAATAAACAGATTTGAATAAAGTGATCATTGTTTCCGTAAATTTTTTTGAAACCTTGATATGATATTATAAAGAAGATTAATAATATAAGTGTACAACCTATGAGACCATACTCCTCTGCAACCACAGAAAAAATATAATCTGAATTAGCTTCAGGAATTTTATTTTTTAAAAGACCATTACCCGGTCCCACACCAATAATACCTCCTTGTTTAATTGCTTGAAGAGAAATTTCAGTTTGACTTACGTCATATTCATTTGGAAATAAAAATGAATTTATTCTATTTTGAACATTAAAATTGAGCAAATATATCATCACAAAACTTAGAATTCCAAAAACAACAATTACAGTGAGTGTTATAATACTGAAACCACTCATAAACACTGAACCAAAATAAATAGCTGATAATAAAAAAAATTGACTAATATCAGGCTGCAAAACGAGTATACTTGCAACTGAAATATAGATTAAAGCACTTAGAGAGTGAGATGATATTTTTGTGCCTTGGTATTGATTATTTAATATCAGAGCCAGTACAACGCAAAATACTGGCTTTACTAATTCTATTGGCATGAGAGAAAAAGATCCAAAACTTATCCATCTTCTTGAACCTTTGATTTCATCCCCAAATAATAGAGTAAGAGCTAGTAAAGCAAAAAATACTGCAAATAATATCACACTAAATAATTTTATGTATTTTGTCTCAATCAGTGAAATAGAAATAAATACTAAAAAACCTATTACTAGGTACAAAGCCTGTATATTAAAAAATGCAAATAGATTGTTATTGAGATACCTGCTTGTACCAGGGTTTATAGTTAAACTTATTAATAGACCAAAAGTTATTAATACTGTTATACAAAAAAAAATTGGCTTATTTATTTCAGTAATCCAGTTTGTAATTATTGACTGTTCATAAGTTCTTTTATTCATTATTTGCTAAGTTTACTTATAAGTTTATTAAAATGTCTTCCACGTTCTTCAAAGTTATTATATTGGTCAAATGAAGCAGCGCCTGGACTAAATAAAAAAGTATTGAAATCTGTATTGGTCTTCATAAATTTACTCATTTCGACAACTGCTTTATCTAAGCTGTGAACATAAACTGTGGTAACTTTACTCTGAAAGTATTTGTGAAAAGTATTAGATTCCTCTCCAATAATTATTACTTTTTTAATATTGCCAAGACTGTCATCTAATATACTGATATTATTGCTTTTTATCTGACCGCCACATATCAAGATGATATCTTTATATTTTTTTAGCGCAGCAATTAGAGAATGATAATTTGTTGATTTGGAATCATTTATAATAAGTTTCCTTTTGTCTGAAAAAATTATTTGCTGTCTAAACTCAAGCCCTCTAAATGATTTAAATGCATTGAAGATTTTATTGCTGCTTAGGCCTACTTCTTTCAGAATTTCATATGAGAAGCGGTAGTTTTGATCGTTACTCAGTAAATTATATTGATTTATATTTAATTTTTTAGTGGAGTTTTTTTTATTTTTATTAATCTGCTTTAAATTTTTCATTTTATTTAAATGATTATTCTTTTTTATTAATTTTTTTATAATTGAATCATTATTAAAAAAACCTTTTTGTGAGCTATTTATATTTTTAAAAATATTTAATTTAGCATTACCATAATTGGACATTGTATTATGTCTCGTCAAATGATCTGGAGTTAAATTAAGTATACAGGCAATATCAGGTTGAAATATTTTGGAGCTCTCTAATTGATAAGATGATAATTCTAAAACATAAAAACCTTTTTTAATCATCTTTGTTTTGAAGATCGGGTTACCTATATTCCCCGCAAGCTCTGTGTTAAATTTATTTTTTTTAAGAATATGATTAATAAGAGATACTGTTGTTGATTTTCCATTTGTGCCTGTAACCGCAATTATTTTAATCTGGTTTCTTATATTTAAATTATCCAGGTATATTTGAAATAAATCTAATTCACTTATCAGTTTAGTATTTTTTGAATTTAATTTTTTTATCAGTTTATGTGCTGACTTTCCTTTTGTAGCAATTCCAGGACTAGGTATAACATAGTCTATTTGACTTATTTTAGAATAATACTTTTTATATCCTTTATTTAATATTTTTTTTGAATGTTTGGGATTATCTTCCCAAAAATATACTATAGCTCCACTATTTATAAGAGATTTATAAATTGAACATCCTGTTTTTCCCATGCCAATGACTACATAACTTTTCTTTGAAAAACATTTTGACTTCAACATTTAGTTACCTAATCTTAAGTGTTGCGAGTCCAATCAAAGCAAGAATTAAAGCGATTATCCAAAAACGAATTACTATTTTTGATTCTGCAATGCCATTCTTCTCAAAATGATGGTGTAAGGGAGCCATTTTGAATATTCGTTTGCCGGTTAACTTATATGATCCAACCTGAAGAATTACTGACACCGCTTCTGCGACGAATATTCCTCCAACTATTGCTAATACAATTTCTTGCTTGGTTAGAACACTTATACCTCCCAATGCAGCACCTAATGATAAAGAGCCTGTATCGCCCATAAAGACCATTGCAGGAGGTGCGTTGTACCATAAAAAGCCAAGAGCGGATCCAATTATGGCTGCGCAAAGCACGGTTAATTCACCTGCTCCAGGTAAATAATTAATGTAAAGATAATTCGAAAAGATCATATTTCCTGCCAAGTAGCAGATCACAGCAAAAGTCGCAGAGACAATCATAATGGGAACAATTGCTAGCCCATCAAGACCGTCTGTAAGATTAACCGCATTTGCTGATCCTAGAATTACCAATATAACGAATGGAATTGAAAATAAACCTAAGTTTAGAAATATATCCTTGAGAAAAGGTAAGGATAATAACTGAATATCAATTTCATTATAAGTTGTTATCCAATAAATAAATATCAACGATATTATTATTTGAAAAAAGATTCTTATTTTCGCAGAAATTCCATTACTTGATTTTTTCTTAACTTTACTAAAATCATCTGCAAAACCAACCAATCCAAAAGATATTAGAAGGAATATAATTGGCCAAGATATATAGCTTTCAGGATTGACCCATAGAGTCATTGATCCAACTATAGAAATCAAAATTATAATTCCTCCCATTGTTGGAGTCCCTTTTTTAGCTACTAAGTGAGACTCAGGGCCGTCTTCTCTAATAGGCTGACCAATTGATTGGTATGATCCAATTCTTTTAATTAAAAATGGGCCAAAAAAGAGAATAAAAAAAAATGAAGTAAACAATGCCAGACCTGTTCTAACTGTTAAATAATTTAAAAAATTATTTAGGGCACCAAGATTTAAATACTCAATTAAATATAAGATCATAGTTAACTTATTAAATGATTTGACAACTTTCGTAAATTGATTGAATTTGAACCTTTTAGAAATACCTTGCTATTCCTATTAAATATTTTTTCTGCATTACTTATAACACTATCTATATTCTCATAATATTCAAACTGAAGTCTTTTGTATTTTTTTCTAAGCGAGTAAAGTTTTGACCCAACAAAAATTACTTTTTTAGCCTTAATCAGTATTAGATATTTAATTAAATCCATATGAAATTTTTTAGATTTATTTCCAAGCTCATTCATATCACCTATGACATAAACTAAATGTTTATTTTTAAACTTATTAAAAATATCGATTGTGTCTCTCATAGAGACAGGACTAGCATTATAAGAATGGTCATGTACTTCTAATTTATTCCCCTTATATTTTGATTTAAGTATTTCACCTCTTCCTTCTGTAAAAGGAACATTTTTGAATTGATTGATTAGTTTTAAATTTAAACCTAGCATATAAAAGCAAGCAATAATGGCTAATGCATTAAAAATAAGATTTTTTTGATTTTTTCTTAGAGTAAAATCAAGTTTACTGGCATCAGGCAGAATTACTTGGTATTTAATAATATTCGTAATATTTGTTTCTTTTTTAAGATATACTTTTGATGATTTAACTTTTCCAATGTCTAAGCAAGTACTGATCTTTGATTTTTTGAATAACATATATAGCAATTTATAAAAATTAGAATTTCTATTAATAATTAAGTTTTCAATACTTTTTGTTGAAGTGAATATTTCTGATTTTGCTAATGCAATTTCTTTTAAAGATTTAAAATTACCAAGGTGAACATTTTCAACATTTAAAATAATAGCTGTTTGTGGCTGCAATACCTTTACTAATCTTTTTATTTCTCCTGAATGATTCATGCCTATTTCAAAAAATCCATACTTCGTATACCGTGGCATATTTAGTAATTCGAGAGGCAGGCCATATTGATTGTTAAATGATTTACGCGAACAGAAAACATCTTCCTCATTTCTAAGTAAATAATTTATTGCATCCTTTGTCCCAGTCTTCCCAATACTACCTGTAATACCCACAATTTGTGTTTTTAGCTGCGCTCTGTACTTTGTTGCGAGCTTAAGGAGTGCTTTAGACGTATCTTTAACATTAATTTGAGGTATTTTTATGCCTCTTACTTTTTTATGAACAAAAGCAATAGATGCACCTTTTTTTGCTGCTTCTACTAAATATTTATGACCATCTGTATTTAAGCCTTTAATTGCAAAAAAAATATTACCTTTTCTTAATGACCGCGTGTCGATAGATGCGCCAGTTATTCTTTTACAAACAATATTGGTCCCAAATAATTCGTTTATTTCAGTAGTTGTAATGAATTTTTTCATTTTTTTTGCAAATATTTTTCAGCAATTTTAACATCATCAAAAGGAAAATTTTTTCCCGTGATAGATTGAAATTTTTCGTGACCTTTACCGGCAATAAGGAGCAAATCGCCTCTTTTTAATTCTCTAATAGCTTTTTTTATGGCTAGTTTTCTATTACCAATTTCAGATATGTTTTTTAAATTTCCAATCACTTCCTCTCTAATCCTTGCTGGATTTTCATATCTTGGATTATCATCTGTGACTGTTACTTTATCAGCGTATTTTGAAGCTATTTTACCCATTAGCGGTCTTTTTTTTCTATCTCTGTTTCCACCGCAACCAAATAAAACATGTACGTTTGATGTCTCTAACTTTTTTGACTCTACAATTGAATTTTTAAGAGCATCAGGCGTGTGTGCAAAATCAACATAAACTTTTCCACCTGTTTTTGTTCTTCCAACATATTCCATTCTTCCTAATACTGAAGGGCAATTAAGACTGCTTTTTGATAGCTTTCTAGGATCAAATCCAATCAAATTCAAAATTGAAATTGCAAATATAAAATTTTCTATCTGAAAATTTGGAAAATTTTTAAACTTTAAAAGAATTCGCTTACTGCCCACTATTGCTTTTACATATTGAATATCATTTTTTTTGAGGATTTTTATAATTTTATAATCTCTATTTGCTTGAAAATATAATGGCTTAACGGATTTATTTTTTTTTAAAATTGATCTTATTTTTTTAATATATTTCGTTTTTGAATTAATAATTAATTTACTATCTTTATGTATATAATCTTTGAAAAGGATCATTTTACTTTTTATGTAATTATTTATAGTTTTATGATAATCAAGGTGATCATGTGATATATTTGTTAATGCACAAACATCGAAATTCATTCCATAAAATCTGCTTTGATGTAAGCCATGACTGGATGCTTCCATAACTAAATATTTTATTTTTTTTTGACCTATCTTTTTTAATTGCTTTGAAAGATCAATCGGTTCGGGTGAAGTAAGTTTATATTTATTTCTCTTTAATACAGAGTTTCCTAAAGTACCTATAGTAGCTACACTCTTTCCCGAAATTCTCAGTAAATAACTTAAAAAATATGCAACAGATGTTTTTCCATTAGTTCCAGTTATTGCAATTTTTGTTTCAATATTATTTTTGTTTATTTCAAATGCTAATAGCGATAGTGATTTTCTAATATCTTTAGCCTTTATCACTGTCGTATTCTTGGGATATCTTTTTTTACTATATGATGGAACAACAATAGCTGCAGCACCCTTTTTAATTGCTTGATTTATGAACCTAGATCCATCTTTTTCATTTCCAGGGATTGCAAAAAAAATATTTCCTTTTTTTATCGATCTCGAGTCTGATGAGACTCCATTAAATTTTATCTTCTTTGAATTAATTTCTTCTAAAAGGGAGTGATTTGGCATTTATCAAAGAGAGGTATTAATGAGCATGTTTTCATTAGGTATGTATCTTGCCTTTATGTCCAAAATAGGACTTACTCTATCAATAATTTGTCTTGAAACTCTTGCCGCATTCCACCCAGCATCACTCCAGTTCCAAGTATTATATGGCTCTCCATATTCTCTATTAATCCCTTTCGGGTCGTCTAATGAGATAAGAACTACATACTTTGGCTTGTGTATGGGTAGTACCGATATAAAAGTAGTTAACTTTTCTCTTGTGTAGGATTTTTTGTCTATCTTGTGAGATGTACCTGTCTTACCTCCAACCAAATATTTGAACCTACCATCTTCTGTGTATGCTTTATCAGCATCCTTGTTAAAGGCTTCTTTGGCAGTTCCTTTTGAAACAACTTGGCTTAAAAGGTAACGCATAATTTCACTGGTCTCTTCTGAAAAAATTTGATTTTCATATCGTTTATCATCTCCTAATTTTGTAAGAGATGGCTTAATTAAATATCCTCCATTTACTACAGCTGATGTAGCTACAGCCAAATGCAATGGTGATACTGAAAGGCCATAACCGTAAGAGATTGATTCTGTATTTACTGTTCTCCATGGGTCAGGAACAATTGGAATTGCTTTTTCTGGTATTCCAATATTTACTTGACGAAGTAATCCAAGTTGAGACAAATATTCTTGCTGTAATTCTTTACCAATATCTCTAATCATTTTAATCGTTCCAATATTTGATGACTCAACAAATATTTCTTCAACAGAACACATTTTTATCTCACAAGGCCTGTGAACATCCTCTACACGGTGCTTTCCAATATAAATGTGATTTTCAATCTCGTACTTTGTATTTGGCTGAAAAATTTTTTCCTCAATTCCCATTGCTGCAGTAAATATTTTCATCACTGAACCAAACTCATATACGCCTAATGTGTTTTTGTTGAACTTATCATTGTCATTCGCATTTTTAGTATTGGGATCAAAATCTGGAAGTGATGTCATGGCAAGAATTTCTCCATTGTTGACATTCATTATGAGCCCTGAGCCACCAGTTGCTTTATATAGTTTCATAGCAGCTAATATTTCATCACGAACAATGTGTTGTATTCTTGTATCTAAAGATAATACCAAATCATTATTTTCTTCATTTTGAAGAAACTTATTAAAAGATTTCTCTAGTCCAGATACGCCTGTATTATCAATGTCAACTTTTCCAATTAAATGACTAAAAAGTTCACTGTGAAGATATTTTCTTTTATAAGCATCTCTGAATTCAATTCCAGTTTCACCTAAATCTATATACTTTTGCAATTCTAATGGTTCAACATTTCGATCAAGCCAGAAGAATTTTTTTTCAGATACCAATTTATCAAGATCAGTTTTGGAAAACCTATTATTTATTGCTGAGACTTTACCTACAAATTTTTTCTTATCGTATACAGCTTTTGGATTTACAGATATATGGGATGTTAATAAATTTGCTGTAAGAGAAGTATTATTTCTATCTAAAATATTTCCCCTTTTTGTCTTAACATTCTCAACAAAATAATTTCCCTTTTCAGTGTAAAGTAAATTAATTTCAATCATCTTGATTGTTACTGCCAAAAACAAACTACTAAAAACAATCGCTGACAATATTAAACGATTATTTATTTTAAGGGCAAAATTACTCTTTAAAGATTTTAATCTTTCAAAAGCAAACTTTTCTTTATTGTATCTGTGTGTAAATGAAAAACTTTTTTGATATATATCAATTTTCTTTCGGCCAGTGTTCCGCTTTTTTTTCACGGAATTTACCTTGCCAAATTTTGATTAATTTTTGATGTATCATAAACTGTAATAACATCATTAAATAATTCATTATTTTCTTCAATATCTTCATTATCTAATACAACAAAATACTTTTCGTAATCATTAGTAATAATCATTTCTGAAATCTTTTTAATATTCATTGGCGAAACCAAATGGTCCCATTCAATCTTATAAAGCTCATTTATTTTTTGTTCTTCTCGAAGTGTTAATTCAAGTTCATTAATATACTTTTGCTTTTCAGCTGAAATGTTTTTTATGACCATAATTGCAAGCAGTCCAGTTAATAAAACAGCAACCGACAATATTTTAAAGAAAGCACTTATCATAATTCAAATCCTAACTCAGATATTGGAATATAATTAAAGTTTAATCGCTCACGCTTGATGACTCTAAGCTTTGCGGAACGAGATCTTGGGTTACTTAATACTTCCTTGGAAGATGGTTTTATTAATTTGGTCTTTTTATTTTTTAAACAAACTTTATTTGTAAAATTCTTTACCAGCCTATCCTCAATTGAATGAAATGTGACCACGCATATCTTCCCATTCGCTCTTAGTAAATTAAAAGCTTGGTTGAGACCAGCATGAAGCTCTTGTATTTCGTTGTTAATAAAAATTCTAATAGCCTGGAATGTTTTCGTTGCAGGATGTTTTTTGTAATATTTTGAAGGAAACGATTTTTTAATTATTTCTGCAAGCTCGATCGTACTCTCAATTTTTTTTTGAGTTCTGTGCTTCTCTATATTTCTTGCAATTTTTCTTGAATTTCTCTCATCTCCGTAATGATAGATGATGTCAGCAAGCTCATCTTTGTCCTTTTTATTTATTAAGTCTGAAGCTGTTTGGCCATCCTGACTCATTCTCATATCTAGGGGGCCATCTTGCATGAATGAAAACCCTCTATTTGCATCATCTAGTTGCATTGATGAAACTCCTATATCAAATACGAAACCGTTAATTTCTTTTTCTTTTGTTTCTTTGGAAATTTTATCAATCTGACTAAATTTAGAATGTACAAAAGAAAACCGACTACCGTATTTTTTTTTAAATCTTTCAGCTTGTTTTTTGACTGTTGGATCTCTGTCGATTGCAATGACTTTACATTCACAGCTTTGAAGGATTCTCTCTGTATATCCTCCATATCCAAATGTTGCATCGATGTATGTTTCATTATCTTTTGGCCCTAATTGTTCAATAACCTCTTCAATAAGAACTGGCCTGTGGCCAAGTTCTTTATTTGTCATTTACTTTGTCTTCTCAAGAAAGATGGAATTTCAAGTAAATCTTGATCGGTTTCTAATTCTTCATCAGCTTCAATTGAATTATGTGTTTCATCCAGTTGATGTACGTTTTGTTCATTAAATAAGTCAGGTGAATCGCTATCTGAATTTTCCCTATTTTCATGTATTAAATCCATAATACTTTGAGAAGACTCTTCCTGCTCCATTACTGGTTCTTCGATTGGTTCTGGTTCAACTACAGGCTCAGCAATCATTTCTGGTTCAGAAACTGGCTCTGACTCCATTTCTGGCTCAGCAATTACCTCTTCTTCAGCTACTTCCATTACTGGTTCTTCGATTGGTTCTGGTTCAACTACAGGCTCAGCAATCATTTCTGGTTCAGAAACTGGCTCTGACTCCATTTCTGGCTCAGCAATTACCTCTTCTTCAGATACTTCCATTTCTGGTTCTTCGATTGGTTCTGGTTCAACTACAGGCTCAGCAATCATTTCTGGTTCAGAAGTTTCCTCTTCAACAATTTTTGTTTCATCATTCATTGAACCTAGGTCTTTTTCATCTGAGCTATCCATATACATATATGGATCAGAATTTTCGTGAATTTCATCTTCTTGATTAGCTGAAGCATTAATAGATCCTGTTCCATTTACTTGAGCTGCTGGAACTGATGAAACTGTTGAACTATTATTTACTTGTAAATCGATTATCCTCTTTGATGGCTTGTCATGAGGTTCTAAACCAGTCGCAACAACAGAGACTCTAGCTTTTCCCTCAAGGTTTTCGTCAAAGATTGATCCAACGATTACATCCGCATCAGGGTGAACTTGTTCTCTTATCTCATTTGTAATTTTATCAACCTCATGCAATGTTAAGTCAGTTCCACCAGTTATATTGATCAATAATCCCTTTGCTCCGTCCAAAGAGTAGTCATCAAGCAGTGGATTTGTAACTGCATTGTGAGCACATTCTATTGCTCTGTTTTCACCAGACGCTTCACCTGTGCCCATCATTGCGCGTCCCATATTATTCATGATTGTCTTAACATCGGCAAAGTCTAAGTTGATTAATCCCGGTACGACCATCAGATCGGTAATACTTCTTACTCCTGCATGCAAAACATCATCCGCCATTGAAAATGCATCGGCAAATGTTGTTTTTTCATCAGCAACTTTAAATAAATTTTGGTTTGGAATAACAATTGTTGTATCTACTAAATGCTCTAACTCTTTCAGCCCCTGCTCAGCAATTCTCATTCTTCCAGCACCTTCGAATTGAAATGGTTTAGTAACAACTGCTACAGTAAGTATACCCAATTCTCTAGCAACACGCGCTATCACTGGAGCAGCGCCTGTACCAGTACCGCCGCCCATACCAGCAGTAATAAAAAGCATGTTTGTGCCTTCAAGTCTTTCCATTATTTCGTGTTTAGTTTCATCGGCTGAGGATTTACCGATATCAGGATGAGAACCAGCTCCCAATCCCTTAGTAACCTGAACACCCAATTGCATTTTTGAATCACTTAATGATTTAGACAGAGCTTGTGCATCTGTATTGGCAGCAACAAATTCAACTCCTGATAATCCGGACTGAATCATATTATTAATTGCATTACCGCCTGCACCACCGACTCCAAATACTGTTATCTTTGGCTTAAGCTCTTTTAGTTCTGGAACACTTAAATTTAAAACCATGAAATTATCCTCCTATTTTCATAAGTTATTCATTTTTCCATTTGAGATTTGCTAAATTATTTTTTGCATTATCACTTTTTTCTTTTTTGAAGGAATCATAAGTATCAGGATTCCACATTTGGAATGTTTCACCCATACCTACGAAAGAAACTTGGTCAATAATACCTGCAATCGAGATTAATCCATCGGGTATGATGACTCTGCCTTCTTGATCAAAATGAATTTGATGGCTGTCAGCAAAAATAGAAGTTGAAAAAGTATTTCTTTCTTCACTGAAGGGACCGGATGCTTCTATCGCATCACTGATCTTTTGCATTCTATTAGCAGTACATCCTTCAATTGACTTAAGAGTCGGTGAAGGATAACAAATCATGCCCTTCAATCCGTTTTGTTCTAAGACACTTCTAAAAGAAGATGGAACAGAAACACGACCTTTTTTGTCAATGCGATTGATGTATGTAGATAGAAACAATGCCATTTTTAAAAAAAAGTTAGTTATTAAAATAATCAACAAAATTACCTCATTTGGGTTAAATTGGGATTACTTGGGATAGTATGGGATTATATGGGTAATGTCTATACCTATTTATGATATTTCTTTTATAATCAATTATTTAACTAATATTATACATTAGCCTATATTTGTAAATCATTGAAAATAAATGAGAAATTTTGCCAGATAATTTATAAGCCGGGTTCTGTAATTTTTTTACAAAAAACCGATAACTATTCATCTTGCTCAATTGTTACCAATTGAGTCGTGCGATCAACCCGGTTACAGCCAAGACAAGCCAATGTAACCCTATTTGATCTTGCTCCCAGTGGGGTTTACCATGCCTTTTTTGTTACCAAAAAAGCGGTGAGCTCTTACCTCACCTTTTCACCCTTACCCTTAAAATTTCAATTAGGGCGGTTTATTTTCTGCGGCACTTTCCCTAGAGTTGCCTCCGCCGGGTATTACCCGGCACTGTTGCCTTGTGGAGCCCGGACTTTCCTCTTGATCAAGTCAAGCAGTTATCCAATTATCTGGCTAAATGGGTTTATCCTCTTAAAAGATATTGGTCAAGCCTCTCTTTGAAGAGATATAAGTTCTCTAAGATATCCTAACAATTTGCGCTTAACTGTAAAATCCTCTAATTCTTCGGGACAATAGTGACTTTCAAAAGCGTAAATAACTTGCAGTGTTTCTTTATCCATTAAACTTGATAAAGTAATTTTATAGCCAAAATCTCTTAGTAACTGTTGTAAAAATTTAATCTCTGAAGCTTTGAGCGGTGTTTTTGAATTATTTTTCTTTGGTAAAATTACTAAGCCTTTTGCAGCCAACTTATGCCAAGGGAATAAATATCCCGGATCTATCTTTCGCAGCGGAGCAATATCTGAGTGGCCCAAAATATTACTTTTTTTTATTTTGTACTTTGTCTGTAGAATTTCGATTAATGATATAAGTGATTTTATCTGAGATAACTTGAATTTGTGATATCCAAATTCTTTACCTTTATTTTGTAACTCTATGCCTAAAGACTTTGAGTTTAAATTTCTATCTTTTTTCCAATTAGATATACCTGCGTGCCAAGCAATATCTTTATCATTTACGAATTGGGTAATTTTTCCTCTTTCATTAATAAAATAATGTGAGCTCACTTTATGTTTTTTTGATCTAAGTCTTTTAATTGACTCCTGCGCTGTTTTCATTCCTGTATAATGTATGATTATATATTTAATATTTCTTCTTTTTACTTGCTCAAAATTTGGGGATTTTAGATATTCAATTTTCATGGTGAACTTGATACCTTTTCCTCTTCTGGTTCCCTCATCATTACAATAGCAACTCCCGTGAATGACATGGTTGCACCAAAGATAATTTTAAATGTAAGCACTTCATTAAATCCCTCATAAAGAGAAAAATAAGAAATAATCAATGCATTTATTATCGCAAGTACCGGAGCAAGAAGGGTTAAAGGTGTAATTTTTGATAATTCATATTTTGTTATTAAGTAATAAAAACCTGCATGGCCGATAGCTGTTGCGGCAAATGCTGTAAATAATATAGCTCCCCAACCAATTATGGATGCATTTAAGATTAAGTCTAATTGATTTTCCTCAATTAGAAATGAAATTGTTGCCAAGAATAAAAAGCTTATAAAAGCAATCCAAGCTTGTAGATCAAACACTTTAACATCTTTTAACTTCTTCATAAAAAGAAGGCTGATAGCAATAGATAAAGCCGCCAATAATGCATAATAAACGCCACCGAGATCAGAAAATATTGTAGGCTCAAATATCAAAATAATAACTCCACCAAATGCAAGTGCTATTCCAAGAATACGCCTCCACTTAATCACCTCACCTAAAAATATAACAGATAATATAGTTGCAAATGGTACACCTAATTGAAGAACCACAGCAACAGAGGAAATAAATTGAGAATTATCAAGAGCAAGATAGAAAAATGCAAAATGAATGCCTCCTCCCAATATAGAAATAATTAAAATATTAGTCATTTGGCCGCGGTGAATTTTCAAAAAGGGTATGAGTAAAACTGCAATGATTAGAAATCTCATTGTCGTAAATAAAAATGGTGGAAATTCATTTACACCAATTTTTGCAGAAATAAATGCCAGTCCCCACGCTAGATTGATGGATAGTACAATGAATATGTCTATTGTTCTCAATACTGCCTCATTTATGCATTATTTTCTATTTATAATACGATTACACTAAAATATTAATTTGATTAGAAAATTCATATAGAATAGCATTATTTCAATGAAATATAGAATATTAATAGTTTTATTTCTAAGTTCTGTTCTTGTATTGCAAGGATGTGCTTCAAAAGAAGCCACGGTGAACTATAACAATTCTGAAACTGAAATAGTTAGCGTTAATGACCCACTTGAAAAAGTAAATCGTGTGGTTTTTCAATTTAATATTATTTTTGATAAGCTTATCTTAAGGCCAATTGCCGTTACCTACAAAGCCATTGTTCCAGAATTTGTTCGAAACAGAGTTACATACTCATTAAATAATTTAGGTATGCCAATCACGGCTGTAAATAATGTATTGCAAGGCGAGTTAAGAAAAGCCGGAGTATCAACATCTAGATTTATTATTAACTCAACTGTTGGAATATTTGGATTCTTTGACCCGGCAGCAAGTATGGGTCTCGTATCTGAAAACGAAGACTTTGGACAAACTTTGAGTGTATGGGGTGTTGAGTCTGGTCCATACTTAGTTTTACCTTTCTTAGGACCTTCCACACCAAGAGACTTTGCAGGCATGCTATCAACATCACTGCTTGATCCAATGTATCAAGTGGGAGGTGGATCTGCTCCTGACTCTCTAAGAACTTACAGAATGGGTACTGGCGCGGTCGACTTTAGATCTCAAAACATAGAAATTCTTGATGATCTGCAAAACAATTCAATTGATTACTATGCAGCAGTAAGAAGCTTTTATTCGCAAGGAAGAGAAAGTCAGGCCTCAAATAACTTAGAAAGCAATACTCAAGATCAAGAAAATGATATTTTTGATGACTTTGATATTGATGAAAGTTATGTAGGACCAGATATTGAGATTATTTATGATTAAAATAAAAAATTATAGCTGGATTTTAATTTTCTTGCTTTCTTTCGCGGCTTACGCCCAAAGCTCAGAGTTCGCTCAAGAAGAGGAGTTTGTTTCAAACTTTGCAGACCAAGCGATTGAGATTTTAAGTGACGAGGGTATTAGCGAAAATGATAAAACGTCTCGTTTCACTGATGTAGTAATGAATGCAATTGACTTAAATTTAATTTCAAAATTCGTGCTCTCTAAAACTTGGAAAAATTCAACAGATGAGCAAAAAGAAAGATATTTGATTGCATTTAAAGATTATTTTATCAACTCCTATGCAAATAGGCTTGATCAGTACTCTGGAGAGCAAGTTCAAATTGTTGGGTCTGAAGCTGCAGGAAAATATGTAATTGTAGAAAGTAATATTGTACGAGAAGGAACTGATACCCTAAAAATAAATTTAAAGTGGAGACTGATTAATAGAGACGGTGATATAAAAATAATTGATCTAAATATTGAAGGTATCAGTCTTGTAATTGCACAAAGAGAAGAGTTTCAGTCATTTCTAGCAAATAATGATAATGATATAGACAAATTAATCGATAAGATTATTACTGTATCTGATTAATTCTTTTAAATTATTTTGATGGTAATCCACCTGGTTTCCAGCCAATAACAAATCCATCCTCAACATTGTAAAGATTTTGATAACCATTTGACTCCAATATTAAAGCAGCATGCATGGACCTTGCTCCTGACTTGCAAATAAAGTAAATTTCTGAATTTTTTGAAATTCCATAAGAATTAAACTGATCTAAAAAATTAGTGTTTTCATCACCCTCTTCATTAATGAGTGTTAATTCTATATATTGAGCATCGAAAGAGTCTTCATCTACTCTTCCAAATGTTTTCCATTCGTAAGGTGTGCGTACATCAACAAGATATGCATCTTTATTTTCTTTAATTGTGCTATAACAGTTTTCTGCTGATATTTTTTTTATATTACTCATTGCTATGATTTCTGATTAGATGATTTAAATCGATTTGAAATTGGACTAATTTTAGTTTTTCTTCCCCTTACTCGCTTTCTCCACATTAGAAAAGAGGACCTTTTCATGTTATCTTTCATTAATTTAATAACTTCTTTCTCTTGTATTCCAAATTGTTTCTTAATATCAGCGAAAGTTGTTCTATCTTCCCAGGCCATTTCGATAACGCGATCGATGTCTGACTGCGATAGTTTATTGTCCATTTTAGTTTGAGATTTTTACAGCTTGAAAATTACCTGGGCGATGTTCTCCTTTTTCCACAACGCCAAGAAGTTTTTCCCAAATTTCTAGTGCACCGTCTGCCTCTTCTTTTCCTATTAGATTTACAACATCATCAAAAAGTGGCCCTTTTATATCTGATATTTCAGTCTTAACTTTTTCGAGATACCATTTATTACGATCGTTTAGTGAGAGAACTTTAAATCCTGTTTCTTTTAAAAGACTTTCGTACTTTTCTAATGAGCACATAAACATATCGAGGCCTTCTGCAGCAATATATTCTTTCATCTGCTCCGATGGTTCGTTGTCATCATTTCTCATCCAATCACCAACCGCAAGAATACCATCGTCAGCTAAGATCTCGTTTATCTCTTTGAGCAAGTTTTTTTTATCGATAATATGTAAAAATGCTTCTTTACTAAATACTGCCTCAAAGCTTTTATCTTCAAATTTATATTCACCTGGCTTCGTACAAATAAATTTTGCTTTATCAGATAAATTTTTCTTTAACGCTAAATTATTTGCTGTTTCAATTACTAACGGTTCTGGATCTATTCCAATAACTTCCTTTGCACCATATTTTTCAATCATATGAAAGACTGCACCACCCGTTCCACATCCAATATCCAGAACTTTTTTATTTTTTAGATTTAATCCTTTTAAAATCTGATCAATTTCTTCTGTCCCGCCAGGTGATAGAAAACCCTCACCCCAAACAGTTTTGAGCATATTGAGTTGTTTGGGGCCGTAATGTCCTTCATCAGTTAAGCTCATATTATTAATGGTATGTTTTAGATGATCTAACTGTTTTGTTTAAGTCAATTAAACTTAAATTACATTTTCTTTTGATGACTAGTTTAGTTACAGGTGGAAGTAAATTTCTAAACTTTACTCGCCTTACTAAAATATCTTGCTGCTTCATCATATGACCTATTTGCGTAAAATTTAGAAATACATAAAAGCGTTAAGTGCAAAGGTATGCCAAATAACAGCTCTGGTAGATCTAAATGCATAGAAAGATTTTAACCTGATTTATCAGCTATAATCAAGAACAACCGTTCCTGAGACAGGATCAGTTACACCTAATTCAGGAGATAATTCCTCTAGTAAGTGTCTCACTTTATCCAAGTTTCCAATCATGTTTTCTCTTTGTGCGGCAATGGCTTCCTCGGATTCCCAAATACCAATAAAACAATATGTACGGTCTCCTGTTTTAAAAAGACGACTCATTTTCTGACCCGGTAGATTTTCAAAACTTTTGTTTATTTCTAAGTATTCTTCTTCACAACCTTCTTTAACTTTAAACCTCACGGCATTACAAAATTCCATATTATTACTCCTTTTTTTTTATTTATTAAATTATGCATAAATTTCGTTTTCAAAAGCAACAACCATTTCATGCCATTCTTTGTCATTATAGGGATAGAAGTTAGAAAAGATCAAGGCTCCCTTCTGTTTTTCTAAATTAAAACTAAAGAATGTGCATGCAGCGCCTCCATGAGCAATAGATCCAACAGGCCTTGAGTCATTTGGATCGAAAGAAATTGTTAAACCTAACCCATATCTATTCATTTTATTTTTTAATCTTCCATTTTCACCCATTATGAAATTATAATTATCATCTCTCTCAAACATTTGATCAAATTTTCCTGGCTTTATCATTTCATTAAAACTTGACTCAGAAATAATTTGCTTATTGTTATAGCTGCCTTTGTTCATTAAACATTTCACAAAATTTGCATAGTCATTAGGTGAACTAAATATTTCAGTTCCCCCATAGTAAGATTTTCTCCAAAACCTGAGATAAGGCTGACCTTTGAAAGGCATTTTTCTTATCACTTTAGATTTTTTTCCCTGTCTGATGCCTAAAGGCACAATTTTATCTCTCTTTTCTCTAGGGATGGTAAAAAATGTATTTTTCATATCCAATGGATTAAAAATATTTTCTTTACAATATTCTTCTAACGACTGACCTGTAACTTTTTCAATCATCATGCCTACAAAACCAAGACCAGTTCCATATTTAAAATCTGTTCCTGCTTCGAAGAGTCTTGGTCCTTTTGAAAAAGGATAAATGTATGTAATTATACCTTTTAAAAATAATAATATTTTCATAGAAATTGATAAATCTTTTATTTTCTTAGAAGTAATCATCATCAGTGAATTATAAGCGAAACCTGATGTATGCGACATTAGATGACGTAATGTTATTGATTTAGATTGCTTAACCAATTTACTATCAGCGTTTAGTACTGGTATTTCTTTAATCTCTGGAAGAACCTCTTCAACAGGCGAGTCTAAATTTAACTTACCTTTTTCTACTAATTGCATTGCGGCCAAAGCTGTAATCGGCTTACTCATCGACATCAACCTAAATATATAGTCACCATTTAAATCCTGGTTATTGTTCCAATGAGATTTACCTAAAGAAATAGAATTAGTCTCAAATTCGTTACCATTTTTTTTCAGATATATAAAATGGCAATTCTTTACTGAATTTTCATTGAATAATTTTTGAACTTTCTCAAACATTCAAAAAGTTTACAAAAATAGTTGTTTTTTGAAAGGATAAATATTCAGTCTAATTTATTTCCATGATACGCGAGCAAATGTTCTTGTTGAGCAATAAAAAATATCATTCTTTAAGCCTGGCGTTAAAAACATGCCATTGGCGAGAGGTGAATTGAGTGCAACCTTTGAGAGTATTTCTCCACTAGAAAGGTCTATTACAACTAAGTGATCGTCATTATTTTCGAAACTATTAATTACGAGCTCTTTGCTATCAGGAAACACAACTGGTTGCATTGTTGGTCTAAGACTATCAATCTTCCATGATATTTTTAGAGATTTATTTGATGTATCAATACCTGCTATGCCACCATTTATACTATCCCAGCATACACAGATATTATATTCGGGGATATTTACGGGTGGTGCAATAATACCCCCTCCATGATGTTCAAATGGTTCTATATATTCAAATTGTTCTGATATTAAATCGAATCTATAAAGCCTTTGCTTACATGACCAAGGAGCAGGACGTCTCCAACTTAATTCTTTTGGTGCAGTTTTAAATCTACCATTTGGATGTGTTGAATAAATCGCTCTTAATGAGTCGATGTCACCGTTATTCATCAGCCAGAGTGATCCATCTGATATACAGCCATCCCATGATAATCCTTGATCATCATTTGATTTCCTATAATTAGGTGACCATTCTGAAGTAACTTCTAGATCGTTAGGTAGAACTTTTATTTTCCATATTTTTTCGATACCTGGAATAAAAATGAACTCACCATCTTCTGTTTTGTCTGAGGCAATTCTTCCCATAGATCCTTCAGGCAATTGCAGGGGTTCATGTAAAACATCTAGATTTTGATCTAATCTTGTAATTGTAGAACAACCTTGACCTTCTAAACGCAAATCTTTAGTGACGATTGTTCCATCTGATAATACTAGTAAACCGTTATGTGCCTGATCAATGGGTAATTTTGTTTCTTTAATCACTTCGCAATCTTTTGAAATACTATGCATGTAGTTTCCATTAACCTTGATGATATTGCCATTTTGATGTGCTGCGATAGCGCCACACCAGACGTGATCACCGCATGGTAATTTTGGTGTTTCACCTAATATTTCCAAAGACTCAGGTTCAATTTTTTGAAGCCATCCAAATGGTTCTGGACCAGTAAAGCTTGGCATCGTACCGCCTAAAAAAATTTCATTATTATCGCGATAAATTGTCATAACATTCCACCGTTCATTTCGTATGCTTTGTACAACAGCTTTTTTTTCTCGAACATTTAACGATCCTTCAGTAGCCTTTTGACGTCGATTTCCTCCACATTCAACAGGCCAATGAGATTTATAGTATCCCTCAAGTATGGATGATCTGTCTTGGGCAGTCATTATTTTGAAAGCAGAGCTTTAATTGATTTTCCACTTAAAGATGTTGATGTCTTAGCGTAAAGCCTAATTAGTTTTAGAGGGAGCGGATCATTAACCTCTTTAAAAAATTCTTTTCGAGAATAAAGGTCAAGAAACCATGCAGATATTTTTGGATAACGTTCTTTAAATGGAAATCCTGAGACATAAAGTCTGTATGTATAAATAAACCAGGCAAGATCAAGCATTGAAAGATCATTGCCCATTAAGTATTTTTGCTTATTTAAAAGTAATTCATATTTATCATAACATTTACAAAAATTATTAAGCGAGTTTCTAACCGCTTCATCAGTTATTCCATTTTCACTAAATGACTTATAAAACTTTACTTCTTTTAATTTTAGATAGTCCAACTCACTATTTGATGACTTATATTTCTCAAAGGCATCTAATTTATTAGGGTCTTTTTTGCCGAGTCCACCAAACATGTATCGATAAGCAATATTTCTTATATCCTCATGCAAATCATCTTCTTCTTTCAGTAACGTGCTAATTTCTGTTGTATCGGAGTCAGGAACAAGCGAGATTTCAGGGAATTTATTCTCGAGATACATAAGAATATCATTACTCTCAATTTCTACACGACCATCATCCACGAGAACAGGAATCAGGCCTTTAGGATTGATACCTAGAAAAAATTCTGAATAGTTTTTACCTGTAGCAAGATTTATGCTGTGAGGTGTCCATGAAATTTTTTTTAAGTTTAAATAGATCCTAAGTTTTTGTGAACATGATGAAGTTCTAAAATGAAATAAATGCAAACCCTTCCAATTTAGTATTTCTCTTGATGTAATTTGGTTGCTTGGAATTTGAACCATTATTTTCTTTCCTTATTGTTTTGTTTAGTAACAAGGTAAGCCAGTACAAGAATTACAACCGTACCTGTCATCATTGAAATATCTACCGACAGACCAAAGCTTAATAAAATAAAACCTATTAGGGCACCTACAAAAAATACGCCAAGAATCTGTAATACATTTTTCATTAATTATTCATTCGTTTTTAGACTAGTTTTCTGAATGATTATAACAGAAATTATTGGCACCAAAAGGGTAAGCAGAGTTACAGCAATCAATAAAACACCAAGGTCAGAATAATCAGCTATGGAGAGTATTTCATTTGTTACCTTATCCTTGACTTCCCTCGTTACTTCGTAAATTTGATTGAGATACTTTGTAAGTAATGCACTTGCGGATAGAGCTAAATTGGTAAACGATGCAAAGACAGCAAAAAATGTAGCCTTTAGATGAGCTGGAGCATTTCTTGCAATCCACGCAAGAAGTGGAATCATTGAAACTTGTCCTAAAGGTGACTCTAAAGCTGTATTAAATATTGCAATAAATCGCGCATCCACAACATCATTTGTTAATGACGAGGTCCATTCATGAAATCCATAATACATGCCAACACTTGGCAAAAATAATATTGCTCCAGCAATTGATAATATCACTATAATTTTTGCAATTGAGTTATTGACCATGAAAGGCCTTAAAATAATGATGCCAAGTAAAGTCAAACAGGAAGCAAGAAGAGAAAGCACAGAAAAGAACTGCTCATCAAATCCTAAATTATCAATCTCAAACCAGGTAAGGCCTGGGCCTGGGCCTGGCATTGCTCTGAAAACAAATATAATAATTGCGGTTCCTAAAATTGTGAGTCGCATCGACTCAGGAAGTTCACGCATTAGTTTAGCCATCAGAAAAAATATAATACTTACTGATCCAATGAACACGATCTCTTGTGCATACGGAAGATTAAATCCTCCCACGCTAAGTGTAAAAATTACAAAAACGAGAGAGCCTCCAAGTATCCACCAATCAACCTTAGTTTTTTCAATTTCGATTTGATGATCGATACCTAACTTTAAAAGTTGATCATTTTTTTTCTTTTTTAAATAAATTGAAAGCAATACCCCTAATACTGATATGATCGGAATGATCAATGCGAAGAGGTAAATATTCCCGTACAAAATTATTTTTTCTTGTTCAGTTTCAGCCTCAACACTACTGAAAATAACAACATTAATTAATGCAACAATTACTGTACCACCAATAATAGCAAATCTACCTAGTGTCTGCATGGTGGTATGCATATTTTTTATTATATCAGGTGAGTATTGGTTTCCTCTTGGATCTATGTTTGGAACTGCTTCTACCGTCATTGCATCAGCAACAACGTCTTGAACCACATAACCTATTGGAGCTAAGAGAACGCTAATAACATACCAAGTTTCAACGCTTAAGTACCTTACCATGAAGTCAGTATGAATAATAAGACCAAACATAATAGCAAGACTCAAAGCAATAAGTGATGCACCTACATAAACAAGATAATCTTTTCTTTCCCAGATTAGATCCACTAAATGACCAAGTGGCATCTTTAGTGCCCATGGAATTCCTGCCCAAAAACCAAGTCCTGCTAAAAAGGCAGCCGAAAGATTTAGATAATCTTTTACAAAAAATGTCCCAACAATCCCTGTTAAACCTGAAACACCAGCAGCAACATATATCATTAAAGGCGGGAGATAACTTAATTTAAATTGCCTTCCTAAATCAATAAAAGTGCTGTCTATGAACGCATAAAATTTACTCATTCTGCAATTATATAGATTAAGATTTTTCTAACAACTCAGGGTTATTGTTGCGAGGGCTATTAACATTTTTTGAGACTTCATAAACTTGAACTTGATCGTCTTTTTTTCTTTCAATTTCATGCTTTCCTTCTATCCATTCAGTTGTTTGAGATTCATCTAGAAGCAAAGGTTGTCTATGATGCACATGAGAAACAGTTTCGCTTGACTGGCAAGTTACAACTGCACATCCACTATTCAAATTATAAATACCAGCAAAATACAGCAATTCATTCTCAATATAATGGAAAAAAGGCGTTTTAGAGTTATTTTGCCTCTGCCATTCATACCACCCATTTGCAAGAAAAACACATCTAAGTGATCCCTTAAAAGAAGGTTTTTCTAATAATGTTTCGTGACGACAATTAATCAAGTTCATATCGTCTTTCCATTTAGGTGAATATGACCATTTCATAAAAGTGGGATCTGGTTTTATAACCAATACATCTTGTGACGGAGCTATGTTATATGAGGGTGATAGTTCAATATTAAATTTTTCTTTAATAACTTTTTTGTCGGAGAGAACGAAACGCCCACACATAATTAAACAATAAGTTCGTTAATTAATTTGAGTCGGTCTTGAGATTTTTTACTTGTTGGAATAATTTCTAGAATTCTTTTATACGTTGCTGCAGCTCCCAAAAGATCATCTTGAATTAAATAGATTTCAGCAAGACCATCTAGTGCTCCAAAGTGTCTTGGTTCTAGTTCAAGAGTTTTTTGGATATCAGAAATTGAAGCCTCTAAATCACCTTTTAAAAAAAGAACAGTAGCTCTTTTGTTCCAACCTTCTGCAAAATCAGGTTTAAGATCAATTACCTGCGTAAATAAAGTTATTGCTTCTTCTAAACTTCCACGATCCATCATGTTGTTGCCTTCATCAAATATTTTTTGGGCTTCAACATTTTCTGCGATAGACCATATATCCCAGATGTCAGCTAAGATAGTGCTGGCTTGCATGTTGTCATTACTTAAAAATAACTCATCAAACAAACTGTTCAGTCGGCTATCTTTTTGATCAGCCAATACAAAAGATGAATTTAAAAGTAACAGTATAAAAATAATTCTTTTCAATCTAAATCTTTCCAAAAGGCTTTATATTTTTTGCTATTAGCTGAGTCATCTCTAAAGTGATCGAGAAATGCTTTAAAAAGCCCCAGCTTTGTATCAACTTCATTGCTGTCAGCGATTTTTAATATTTGTCGATAACACCAATAAACTTGAGCAGCTTTATTATTAGATCGCATTAGTGATATCGGGCTATTTAAACCAAGAATCCACGGACCAAATTCCAACATGTTTTCATATAGAGTTGCTGATTTTTTTTCACCACTTATTAATTCATTTACTATATCAGGCTCAGAGCAAAGTGGTCTTCCCAAACCAATTACATCACAAGCGCCACTTTGAAGAGCATTGTTCATACCCTCGGTAGAACGAAATCCCCCAGTGACCGCAAGGGGAATTGATATAACTTCTTTTATTGCTTCAGCATATTTCAAGAAATAAGCTTCTCTTACTTTTGTGCTGCGCTGAGGTTTGATTGTTTTTGCTTTTTTAAGGTTCAATGAGTCAATTTCTAAGGCAGTAAAATTTTCATAAGTTCCGCCTGAAATCTCAAGTAAATCTAATGATGTATTATCTAATATTTTAGCAACTTCAATACTTTCTTCGTGAGAAAATCCCCCTTTTTGAAAATCACTTGAATTAAGTTTAACTGAAATAGGAAAATTACTTCCAACTTTTTCTCGGATAGCCTCGATCGTAGTTATAAGTAATTTTGATCTATTTTCTATACTACCTCCCCAGTCATCAGTTCGTTGATTAACATTTGGTGATAAAAATTCTGAGAGAAGATAACCGTGTGCTGAATGAAGTTGAACGCCAGTGAACCCTGTTTGCTTTGCAACCTCAGCCGCATTAACAAACTGATCAATTATTTTTAAAATTTCAGAGTGGCTTAGCTCTTTTGGTACTCCAAATTTTAGTATTCCTCCCAATGTTGGCAAGGGTTGAACTGAGGGTGCCCTACTCTCTTTGTTAATACTAAATGGCGTCTGTCTACCAGCATGGCTTAATTGCATCCATAGGTGAGTGTTATTTTGCGTTCCAGACTTAGACCAGTCTGCTAACGCTGCCAAACTTTCATTAGATTGTTTTCCTTCAATTACAACATTGCCAGCTCGTTCAATATATCGATGATCAATCTGAACATTTCCTGTTACTGAGATGCCAATCCCACCTTTTGCCCATCTTTTATAAAGAGTGTTGTGTCTTTTGTTTGCTATTGCATCGCTATTTGCAAGGCCTTCTGTCATTGCAGATTTAAGAAATCTATTTTTTATCTCAGCTCCACATGGCAATAGTAAAATATCACTGATTTTTGTCATTACTCGCTCAACCAATTTTTAATTTCATCAAGAAACAATTGATCTAAATGAGGATTTGCAATCGAGGGAAACATATGTCTTCCACGATCAGTTTCTAAAGTTTCAATTGATACAACTTTATTTTTTGCAGCCCATTTTTCAAAATTACTTTTGAGTTTACCCGCATTTACTAACCGGTCATTTTCATCATAAAAGACGAGCGCAGATGTAGATATTGTATCATAAGAAATGTCATCAGTGGCAAATAGTATGCGAGCTATCTGATAGAAAATGTTTGTATCAAAATCATTTGCAAAATAATTTTCCCATTTTTCGTCTTCTGGTAAATCCATAAAAGATCTCGGATCACAATCGATGAGCCAACATAGTTTTCCTGTTCTATCTACAAGACTAGAAATTAAAGTATTTATAAATGCAAAAGGTGAAATTCCTGAATTTCCTGGAGCAAATAAAACTAAGGTATCAATTTTTTTTGAAAGTAACTCATCATCAGCTGCAAGCATTGAAAGTGCCCCTCCGAGCGAATGGCCAATCAAAATTACATTTTCTCCAATTCTTTCTCCGATAATTATTGCTTCAGAAACATCATACATAATCTTATCGATTTGCATTTGTTTTGTACCTTCGTATGGAACCCCGTGACCAGATAGTCGAGTCATGAAAAGGTTAGCATTAAGTTCTGCAGATAATTTATTTAAAAATTCTTTTGACTGATAGCCTGTAGTTGTGAAGCCATGAATAAATACAATCGAATATTTTGTCTTATTTTTGTTACTATTATTCCAAAAAACAGTTTTTTCAGCGTAAGGATATATATCACTTACTTCTGACTCTTTTTGCTTAAGGTAACCATCAATATCGTCAGGTACATCAGAAACATTCGGAAAACTATTTGGAAGTTTCTCCACTGTCAAAATTGGAAACATAGCTATGACAATCCAAACCACAAAGATGCTTATGATAGCAAGTAATGAATAGAATATTTTTTTAATCATAATTACTCTACGATATTAACCTATTATAATAAAAATCACCAAATTGATCTTCTTTAAGTAATATATTTGTATCTAAAATATAATGATAAATTTAAAGTTAACATTTACGAACAAGTAAATCTAATATTTAATTATTCAATAATGAAATCTAAGGAGCAAAAAAATGAGTGATCGAGAATTAAATCCTGAAGCATTAAAACAATTACAGCTAAAGGTAATGCAGGATGTTTCCGCCTCAGCCATAATTCCATTAATGAGAATTGGGGATCAACTAGGAATTTTTAGAGATTTATCAGAACTAGGTGAAGTAAATTCAGAAGAATTGGCAAATGCTTCTAACCTTGACGAAAGATATCTTAGGGAGTGGCTGTATGCAATGTCTGCTGCAGGTTTTGCCAATTATGACTCTAATAAAAAAAAATTTTCTCTCTCACCTGAACAAATTGCTGTTTTTGCTAATGATGATAGTCCTGCATCAATGATGGGAGCATACGATATGCTAACAGGCGCCATTTTTAACGAAGAAAAAGTGAAGGAAGCCTTTAAAACAGGTAAAGGTGTTGATTATAAAGATTCATGTCCAATTTGTTTTCAAGGAACTGCAAGGTTTTTCAAACCCTCTTATGAAAAAAATTTAGTAAAAAGCTGGTTACCAAAAATAGAAAACCTTGAGGAACGAATGAATTCTGGTGCAAGCTTTGCTGATATTGGTTGCGGTTATGGTTTATCTACAATGATAATAGCTGAGACATTTCCAAACGCCAGGGTCTGTGGGTACGATATTCACGGTCCTTCTATTGATGAAGCTAAGAAATTGGCAAAGAAAGCAGGTCTCGAAAATCGCATTGAGTATTCAACTGCTGATGCAAAAAGTTATGAGGATACGCATGATTATATTGCTTTTTTTGATTGTTTGCATGACATGGGCGATCCGGTTGGGGCAGCAAAATATGCTTATAACCATCTAAAAGATGATGGTTCAGTAATTTTAATCGAACCAACAGCAAATGATAATCCTGAAGACAATTTTAATTTATTTGGTCAAATGTACTATTGTTTTTCAACAATTGGTTGTGTACCAACTTCAAAATCTCAAGAAGTTGGATTGGCTCTTGGCGCGCAAGCGGGTCCCTCAAAGTTAATTAGTGTTTTAAATGAAGCGGGGTTTATGAATTGTAAAGTAGTTAAGAAAAATGCTAGTAATATGGTTATTGAAGCAAGAAAAAATTAGAAACTATGTCTTTACTGTTCCAGTAGGATGGGCTTTTCCATTAATGACAAGTTTTGGCTCAACACTTACATCAATGAGTTCAGGTCTTTTAGACAAATAGCTTTCAATAGATGAAAGTGAGGCAATATCATCTAAAAATTTTTCTAATCTTGGAAATTTTTTTATTATCTTTGCATCAAGTTTTCTTGATAGATCAAGATGGTGAAAAGCTGCAAAATCACATGCTCTTGGAGTATCATCAATAAAAAACCTACCTCCATTTAAATTTATAATTTTTTCTAATTCTTCAAATCTTGTTTGAAGAAATGGCAACATATCATCTCTTCTTTTTACAAAATCATCTCCCACTGCAAAATTAACTGCAGGATTAAGGGGTAAAAATAATTCCTGTGCACTTTGTAAAATAGCATTTGCTTTAGCTTCCTGAACAGGATCTTCTAGTCTTAGGCCGGCTATATTCTGTATAAAATTGAGTATAGCTATACTTTGACAAATCTCATGTTCATCATCAACTACTATCATTGGAAGTTGTTTGAAGGGTATCTGAGATTTTACTTCCTGCCATTCTTTATCATAGTAATCCCATGACATGATATAATTGTATTCTATATCAGCATAATGCATGAGCAATTGTGGTGCTTCAGCTAGAGCTCTCATTTTGAAATATATTAGATCAATTTTCATTTATAATCCGTAAGCTGCAATGGTTGTGCGATGTAAAAGACGCTCTTGTCCTTCATAACCGCCAGTTGCTCGGTGTAATACGCTTCTATTATCCCACATAATTAACATATCTTTTTTCCATTTGTGACTGTAAACAAATTCATCTTTGCACTGCCACGAACTTAATTCCATGAGTAATTTCATAGCTTCCTGATTATCCATACCATCAATACCAATAATATAACCAACTGTACCATAAATACCCTCTTTATTTGTTTCAGGATGATCCTTGATAATAGGATGTAATTGTTGAGCGAAAGCATCGTCTGACGCTCTTATATCCATGCTTCTTCCCATTTCTTTGTCCTTATCACCGTAACCGCCCCCTGGTGAATAAGGTACAAGAGCTGAGTGAATTGCTTTTTTACCCTCTAACTTTTTTCTTAATTCTGAAGGCATGCGCTCTAATGCTAAATGTTGGTTCGAAAACAATGTATCACCGCCTTCTGATGGGATTATTTTTCCAAACAAACATGTACCTGCTGGTGGATTTTTTTGGAAACTCCAATCAGTGTGCCAATTGTCTGCAAAAATTGGAACTTTTTCATCTGCTGTTCTTTTAACAGCAATTATATTTTCTCTTCCAGGTATTGAAGCAATGAATGGATCATCTCCAAAAGATCCAAAACAAAGGGTGAAACGCTCTAAGTCATCATCAGATAACGCTTGATCTGGAAAACTCAGTACGTGATGTTTAAGCCAATGCTCTCTTATTTCTTTAATTTGACTTTCAGATAGGTCTTTTTTTAAATCAATTCCAGAGATCTGAGCACCACAAGATTGGCCTAATTTTTCTACTTTTAAACTCATAACTAAGTATACTTTGTCAATATGAAATAGCTATTGAAATAGACAGGTGTGAGCATAGTTAGTTTATTATGTATATCGCAATGAATAGGTTTAAAATTATTAAAGGTAATGAAGATACTTTTGAGAAACTCTGGAAAAATAGGGAGTCCTATCTTGATGAACTAGAAGGATTTCTTAGCTTTAATCTAATAAAAGGTAAATCTCTCAGCGATCATATTCTTTATGCATCTCACAGTACTTGGAAAAGTGAAGAAGATTTTATATCTTGGACAAAATCTGCGTCATTCAGAAAAGCTCACAAAGATGCAGGATCTAATAAAGATCTCTATCTTGGCAATCCTCAATTTGAGGGTTTTAATGTTGTACAGTAATATAATAAATATCAATAAATTTTTAATTTATATTCTTATTCTAATAATTATTAGTAACATTGCTAAAGCAGATTTTTTTGAAAATATAACAGGTATAATAGAAGATAATGATGAACGTCTAAGCTACGGTATTTCAGTGAATGACATCACAAACGACGGCAACTATGAACTAGTCGTTACTGGATTTGGTACAGATAATCTTGCTCTTAGTTATCGAGATGGGGTACTAAAAAATATTATAAAAGACGAGAGTTTTTCTGACTCTAATCGCAGAACTATTGGAGTAGTAGCTTGCGATATTGATCAAGATGGTTACGAAGAGATTTATTTTCTTAATACAGATACATACAGTGGAAATAAATTGTATTCAGATCGACTTCTAGATTTTGAAAATAGTGAATTAAATGACTTATTTTCATTAGAAAAGAATAAGAAAGACCTAAATTATACCGCTGGCAGATCAGTTGCATGCGTAGATCGTCAAGGAAATGGTAAATACGGAATATATGTTTCAAACTATGGTGGGCCTACACGTTTTTACGAACTTGAAAATAATACAATAGTTGATCAAGCACCAAATTTACAAATAAATAGGGTTACAGGAGGTAGAGCAGTTGTTGTTGGAAATATTATATCTGAAAAGAGTGATATTTTTGCAGCTAATGAACGAGGATCAAATTTTCTGTATGTAAATAATAATGGGAAATTTATCGAAGTTGCAAAAAATTATGGAATTGATGATGAATTGCAAAATGGACGTGGCACCACACTATCAGATATTTTTTATGATGGAGCGTTGGACATTATTAATGGAAATTGGAAGGGATATCACCGTGCTTATGTCAAAAACAACGATAAATTCATAGATATAGCTAATAAAGATTTTAGAGCTCCAACAAAAGTGAGGACAGTAATATCCGCTGACTTTGATAATGACGGATATGACGAAATATTTTTTAACAATATTGGAGAGCCGAATAAGCTTTTTAGAATTAACGATGAAGGTGAATTTTTAGAGTTACAGCTCAATGAAGCGTTAGAGCCCAATGGGTTAGGTACA
Organism: uncultured Pelagibacteraceae bacterium; assembly: GCA_902523455.1. Taxonomy (GTDB): domain Bacteria; phylum Pseudomonadota; class Alphaproteobacteria; order Pelagibacterales; family AG-422-B15; genus CACNXQ01. The sequence goes on along the minus strand of CABYZG010000001.1, from coordinate 317,866 downwards.
GGTGCGGCAGTAGCTGATATTAATAATGATGGTGTATTAGAATTATTAATTTCTCATGGTGAAACAGCTGAACAGCCACTCTCATTGTTTAGGGCTAATGTGCAAAAAAACCATAAATGGATCAGGATTTTACCAAAAAATATTTTTGGTGCACCTGCAAGGGGTGGAACTGTAACTCTATATACAAATCAACGAACTCATGCAAAAACTATAGATGCAGGCTCAGGTTATCTTTGCCAAATGGAGCCAATAGCTCATTATGGTATTAGAAATGAAGAGATTATAGAAAAGATAGTTGTTACTTGGACGGATGGCACTTCTTCAGAGATTAGTAAATTTGATTTAAATCAAACTATAGAAATCAGGCAAGACACCACTCCTTAGTTTGCCATCTGGATAAAAATATCTCCCATACCACCTTTTACTTCCTCAATTGGCTGATTATTTCTAAATTCACAAAATTGTCCTGTCGTTTCGTTTGAAGCAATAGAAATAAGTTGGCTCTCGGTACATTCTGCTGCATTGTGTAATAGTCCGATTACAAGATCGTCATCGACTGTAAATACTTGGTTTTTGTCAAGTTTGTTTTCCTTGCAGAAGTAGTTTCTATTTACTTCAATTGGAAAGTTATCCTTTTGACACGGATCTTTAATCGTTAAAACATTTAATTCAAAATCTATTTTATCAAAAGTGAATTTTACTTTTCTGGTCTTTGCGTATTTCATAAGATCACATGAACAAGGTAAACAACATCTATAATATTCTCCACACATTAATTTGTTAGTCTCTTCCTCATAAATTTTTACTAAATCAGGAATTTCACCTGGATCAATTAATGAACCAGATACAGCACAGTAAAGTTTATTGTACTCTATGAAATCATTGATCGCTAAACTCTGTTTTAATGCAAAATTAAAAAATTTTGGACCAGCGGCGTTTCTATTCTTGTCAGGAAATATACTATTCCACGACTCAAGTAGTTTTTCATAATATTTTTGACCTATTTCAACAGTCTCTAAGTTATCATCAGCTTTTACATTCATTGTAAGCATCAAAAAGATCATTATTAAAATTTTAATAATATTATCACTCATTTACTTCTTCTTCCAAGTCGGCTTCCATGTCTAAGATAGACTTGTTTTGCTATACTCTTAAATTGCTCACTTTTTCTGATATTCCAGATTTTATTTCGAGCAAAGTCAGCAGATAATTTAGGATCGACAATTTTTTCAGGATATTTTGATTTTATGTTGGCGCTATGAATATCTTCAATATTCTCAAATTTGAGTTGAGGAAATTCCTCTAAAATAAACTTAGCTTCAGGATCCTGGTCGATACTTTGCTTTAAAACTGAATAAATTCTTGGAAGATTAATTCCAGTTACACCACTTTGCATTTGAACTTGGCTTATGTGTATTCCGGGTTCATAATCAACAAACAACTCCGCTAAAAGTGGAGAAGTTATTTGCCAAGGCTGCCAGAGATTATATGAAGCAAAAGACATAATCATCGCTCGCATTCTAAAATTAATCCAACCATATTTTCTAAGGTATTGTATGCACGCATCGAGAAAAGGGAAACCAGTCTCACCCAGGATCCATTTTTCTATTAATTCTTTGTTTTCAGTTAATCTGAGTGTATCGCACATTGCATGCATACTATTAAATTCTATGTTTGGCTCAGTTTCTAATTTCTGGATAAAATGGCAGTGCCAATAAAGTCTTTTTTTAAATGAATATAAGTCTGATTTATATTTAGAAGATAATAATTCTCTTTTTAATTTTTTATAGACATATCTCATAGAAATTGTTCCAAATGCGAAGTGTGAGGACAGTCTTGAGCAGTGATCAATAGCATTAATAGGGCTTGACATCTTTATTCTATAATTATGACACCTTTCTTGAAAAAAAGTGTTGAGTAGTTTTTCAGCAGCTTCGGATCCACCGGGTTGAATTTTAGTAAAATCTCTTTGGTATGAGTCAATTTTAATTTTAATTAGTTTATCAAGTGAGATTGTGAAAAATTTTTTGTCAATTCGACAATCTTTATTAGGCATTGGGTTATCGCACATATTTTCATTCATTTGAGCATCCCATAACTTTGACCATTGATCGCGATTAATATTAGTTCTTTGAACTCCAAAATCTCTAAATACATTGACCTCATATTTCTTAATTGCATTATTAATTAGGCTACTGATTTGAGAATTATAGTAATTGATATCAGTAGAATGATTAAAATATAAATTATATTGACCGTTACTGTTCACCAAAGATTTATAAAATTCTTTGTAATCTCCAATAAATATCTCAAGTTTTGAATTCAGATTTTTTAAATTTTGGTCCAGCTCTATGAGACAATCTTTCAAAAAATACAATTGCCGAATTGATTTTCCATTCCCCTGCCAATATTTAGGATCAAATATATAAATGCATCTATATTTTTGTCTAATTGATCCATGATATAAAGCCTCATTGTCTCTAATCCTTAAATTTCTGTGAAAAATTATTATATTTGTTCTATCCGAAGCCATTTTATATAGATAAAACTGTATTGTTTTAAATCAAATTTGTAGTCTTGAAATGATATTTAAGATTTTTTGGTGGGCCCACCAGGACTCGAACCTGGGACAACTCCGTTATGAGCTGTGAGGTTTAACCTTTAAGCTTGGTTATGTAACAAATTTTATTCCCTAAACATATAGTTTTAGACAATAAGTACGACATATTCACGACAAAAATTAATATCTTTTTATTTAAAAAAACGCTTTAGAATTAGAATTTAACTTAAGGAGATTAACCATGAAGTCATTTTCTATATTATTTTTTATTACACTCTTTTTTACACATCAAATTTATGCAGATACGGTTTATAGCTATACACCGTATGCTGACTCAGGTGGTAAAATAGAGTTTAGAAGTCACAATACTGAGACTAATACATCTACACTATTACTTACACATTACACTGGTGTTAATGGTGGTTATCAATCAGGTACTGCATTTGTTGATGAATTTAATAGCATTATATATATTCCACTTGCTACTCATAACAAAATGGTTGCCTATAATATTGCAACGAACTCTGCTATAACAAGTGATCATACATTTACTACTTCTGGAACAACCTTTTTACAATATGGAAATAGCAACAGTAGTGGCGATGCTATCATTTCAACAGGTACTGATGCAGAGGATGGAAGCACAACAACCATCCTAGGATCTCTTGATATATCTGACTCAAATGGAAATACACTTATTGAAAATAAACCTGACGGAAGTGTTCATATTGGTGAGAACTCTCTCGTAACAATTGAATCTGGCGGTCGTCAGCAATTATATGCGACAGATTCATCTGGAAGCAGAATCGATATTAATATCCCATCAGGTACAAATCTTTTAATAGATGGTGAAGATGTGATGGGAAAAATTGATAGTTCTGTTGCATTAGGCGCTGCATTTGCATCACTACCAACTGGAGCAGAGGGTGCTGGCTATACTTGTGGTCTTGGTACTGGATTTCATGACAGTGCCTCAGCAATATCTGGTGGATGTGGTTTTGATTTTGCCAACTACTCATTCGTTGACTCCATGCCTGAATTATTTCAAAAAGCATCATTTAACATAGGAGCTGCATCAGTTGTTCACGGTGAAGGTGATGATGCAACACTCAAGGCAGGTATTACATTTAAGTTTGGTGCTCCAAAGCCTGTTAGGGAAGCAAGAGATGACAATCTCTTACTAGAGAATAAAATTGATGCAGTGATGGCAAAGAATGAAACAATTCAGACTGAAAATGATTTATTAAAAGCTCAAATTGCAGAAATCAATACTCAGCTTAAGGCCTTAAATATGCTGGCAATGAATTAATTTTTAAAATTTATTCACGACCAGATTACGACTTGCGTTAGATAATAATGAAGTGAAAAATAATATTTGGCTATTTTCTTGGTGGGCCCACTAGGACTCGAACCTAGGACAACTCCGTTATGAGCTTGGCACACTAACAATAATGTCATGGTATGAGTCAAATTTTATTCTGTAAATAATAAGTTTTTAAAATTTATCCCGCATAGATCCCGCACAAACAATTGATAAGAGTAAGTATAGAGAGGAGGTGTTTTACTATAGTATTTTCTCTTTTGCTTTCAAGTAGCGTAAGCGTAGCATGAGAGAAGATGAATTGTGTCGTAGGGAATTAGATGACTTAGGACCTATAGACGGTTAGACTGATTTGGTATACTAGTTGGCAAAGCAGTGTGAAGCATGGTTGCGACCAACTTTTCGTTCTGATCAAATAACTTTCCCTCAATTGTCGTAACCGTTTTACCATATTTTATAATTTTAGTTTGAATAGTGGCTTTACCTAACGGCATTGGCCTATGAAATAAAACATGATGATCTGTTGTGAAGGGGAGTTTTTCTTCTTTAAAAGTAATATATGCTGTCATAGATGTGGCCTCGTCTAAAGCGGCATCGATCATTCCACCTTGAACTAAATTGAGTGGACTTGCCGTCTCGGGTGGAAAAATTATTTCAAAAAAGTAAATCCCATTCTCTTCTTTCATAAATTTAAAATTTAAAAATTTTCCTGACGGACTATTTTGAAGTTTTTTTATCATAAAAATTTAGCATTATTTAAAAGAAATATTATTCGTTATAAACGAAAAGACAAGTAGGGGTCCCGCACATATCCCGCACGAATTGTTATATTTAAGTTAGACTATAGAAATTATCACAGTTTTCTTGGTGGGCCCACTAGGACTCGAACCTAGGACAACTCCGTTATGAGCGGAGGGCTCTAACCAACTGAGCTATGGGCCCTTATAAAACTTTTATACACAGATAAAGGGTGTCTTACAAACTAGTTTTTATCTAAGAAGCTCTTTAAAAGCTTTGCACGAGTTGGGTGTTTGAGTTTTCTGAGTGCTTTTGCTTCAATCTGCCTAATTCTCTCCCTTGTAACAGAAAATTGTTGTCCAACTTCTTCAAGTGTGTGGTCTGAATTCATACCAATACCAAATCTCATTCTTAATACTCTTTCTTCACGTGGTGTTAAAGACGATAATATTTTAGTAGTAGTTTGTCTCAAATTAGAGTGAATCGCTGCATCAATTGGAATTACAGCATTCTCATCTTGAATAAAGTCACCAAGGTGACTATCTTCCTCGTCGCCAACTGGAGTTTCAAGGCTAACAGGCTCTTTTGCAATCTTTAGAACTTTTCTGACTTTTTCAAGAGGCATATTTAATTTTTTAGATATTTCTTCAGGTGTTGGCTCCCTACCAATTTCATTTAGAAGAAGCCTTTGTGTTCTTACGATCTTATTGATTGTTTCTATCATATGCACCGGTATGCGAATAGTTCTAGCTTGATCCGCTATTGATCGAGTAATTGCTTGCCTGATCCACCAAGTTGCATAGGTTGAAAACTTATAACCTCTTCTATATTCAAATTTATCCACAGCTTTCATTAAACCAATATTACCTTCTTGAATTAAGTCTAAAAATTGTAAGCCTCTATTTGTATATTTTTTTGCAATGGAAATTACTAATCGCAGGTTAGCTTCAATCATTTCTTTTTTAGCGATACTTGATTCTCTCTCACCCTTTTGTACATTACTAACAATTCTTTTGAATTCATTAAGTGTTAATCCTATATTACTTGCAGCGGCTCTAACATCGTTCATTATTTTTTTTATATTATTTTTTTCTTCCTTAACAAATTTTTCCCACCCAGAAAGTCTAGTAATCTTTCTTAACCAATAGGGATTATTTTCATTTCCAATGTATTTAACTAAGAATTCGTCTCTAGAGATCTTATATTGAACTGCAAGTCTTAATAATTTGCCTTCCAAAGATACAATTTCTTTATTAATTACGTATAACTTGTTTATTAACTCTTCAATTTTATTAGTATTTATTTGCAAGCCTTTAATCAATTCAACTACGACAGCCTTAGAAGCCTGATAACTTTTTTCAGATCTTGAAGGGAATTCTTTGCCCTTTTCCTGGAATGCAATTTTATCTTTTTGCAGCTTTTGTAGCTTTTTAAAACTCTTATTTAATTTCTTAAATGTTTCAAGAATCTGGGGCTTTAACTCTTCTTCCATTATAGCAATTGAAACGTTTAATTCATCATCAGCATCCTCATATTCCTCAATTACTTGATCCGAGGAAGTTTCAATCATTGGCTCTGTATCATCACCGTAGGTAGAAGATTTTTTTTCCGCTTCTTTTCTTTTTCTTATTTCTTCTTTTTCTTCCTGTTCTTTTCTTTTTTTTGCTTCTTTTATTTTTTTGCTGAGTTCCTTTTTATTTGGGGACTCCTCGAATAATGACTCTAGATCGATAACTTCTCTTAAAGTTATTTTTTCTGCAACTATGTCATCTCTCCAATTAAGTATAGCCTGCAGAGTAAGTGGGCTTTCGCATAACCCAGAAATCATTGCTTCTTGACCGGCTTCAATTCGTTTAGCAATTGCAATTTCACCCTCACGAGATAGTAGATCAACTGTTCCCATTTCTCTGAGATATAATTTAACTGGATCATCTGTTTTTTCTGTTCCTGATTTTACTGAATTTGACTCGTCATCTTTATCATCGTCATTATCAGAGTCATCAGAGTCAATGATATCAAACCCAACTTGAGATAGTTTTGTTGTATATTGTTCAATTTGTTCAGAAGTAAATTTATCTTCAGGAAAAGACTTTTTTATCATCTCGTGGGTGAGATAACCGTCTTTTTTACCTTGTTTAATGAGCTTTTTTATTATTGATTTTTCTAAATCTAGGACAGGACCATCTTGATCATTTGCTTGTACCTGTAAGCTTTCAGCTTCAGCTTTGACCTGCTTTTTTTTTCTGCCTCTTTTCTTCATTTTAATTTTTGCTTATACTTTCTTTTTTTATTCTCATAAAATTTTCAAAACTTTTTTCGTCCATTTTTTCTTCTAGATCATTTAAAGCAATGTCTAGGTCATTTTCCTCAACTAAAATTTTATGTAAATCTAAAAGACTAATAAAGCTTCTTTCTACCTCCACTTTTTCGTTCTTAATTATAGACCTATAAGTACTTAATAGCTTGGATTGAAATATATATGTGATCTCCTGATTTAATCCCCTTTCGATTAAATAAGACTTAAAATCAAAGTTTTCAAGCTCTTTATCAACATTAGAAGCTGAGAATTCAAGAATTTCAGATACCAATGATGACAAATTAAGATCATTAAAGCGAATTTTTCCTAGTTCTTCCGAGTACTTCGCAATTAAGAACGGATTCTCAATTAAACAGATTAACATGATTTTCTCACGAACAACAGATTCATGGCTTTGCTTTTTAACTCTGTCGCTAGCGAGCATTTCACTAGAAATCCTATTTTTTTTTCTTTGATAATTTACATCGTAGGAAATATTTCTATTAAATTTTAGTTCACTTAATTTATCATTAAAAAATTTGTTATAATATTCACGTACTGTTTTGTTATTTATTTTGTTTATTAGTATTCTTATCCTTTTTTCAAAACCAGCTTTTTTCTCAGGTATGGAAATGTCTTCTTTTTCAAGTTCTGTATCCCAGATATATTCAGATAATGATAAAGAATTATCAATAACATCTTGCAAGCTTGATGGGCTATTCTTATTTAAATAATCATCTGGATCATAATCTTTAGGCAATATACAAAATCGAAGGGAATGATCAGGTAATAAATTATTCAATGCAAGTAATGCAACTCTCTGTGCTGCTTTTTGACCAGCTTCATCTCCATCAAACATGATTATAGGGTTTTGACAAACTTTCCAAGCTCGTTCAAGTTGATAATTTGTAAGTGCTGTACCTAATGGCGCTACAGATGATTTAAAGTTATTTTGATATAGAGTGATAACATCCATATATCCTTCAACAATAATTAAATCTTTTGGCTTTCTATTTTCCTCAATTGCAAGATTTAAATTATAAAGTTGAAAACTTTTTTTGAAAATTGGACTATCTGATGAATTTATATATTTTATATTGGAATTATCTAGAGCTCTGGCTCCAAAAGCAATAATGTTTGATTTGTAATCTTTAATTGGAAACATAAATCTATTACGAAAGAAATCATAAAATTCACCTTTTTTCTTATTTGATTTTTTAATTAGACCAATAGAGATCGCATCATCAATACTCATTCCTTTTTCAATCAAATGTTTATATAGGTTATCATTGCCATTTCCAGAATAGCCTAATTCAAATTTTTTAATTATATTCTCATTAATTGATCTTTTATCTATATACTTTTTAGCTTCTGAACTAGCATTTAGTTGATCCTTAAAATACTTGTTAGCTTCGTTAATTATTTTTTTTAAACTTGAAAAATCTTTTTCTACATAATTTGGATCTCGAATAATACCAGTTTCAGGATTCAAACCTGCTTGGCTTGCTAAGTATTCAATTGACTCTGGATAAGACATATTTTTATGTTTCATTAAAAAAGAAAATATATCACCATGTTCAGCGCTACTAAAACAATGATAGAATTCTTTTTCATCATTGACCGTGAATGAAGGTGTCTTTTCATTTTTAAATGGACTTAGCCCGACAAACTCATTTCCTCTTTGAGTAAGTTTTACAAACTTTCCAACAACATCTGAGACGCGTAATCTTGATTTAATTTCTCCAATAAATTCTTTTGAATATCTAGGCATAAATAAAATATGTTAGTTGAGCATTGTTAGGAATAACTATCTAGTATTTATAAATTTTGAAGTTTTTCCTTTATAATTTTACTTGCTAAAGAAATATCAAGAGCAGGTGAGCTATTTTCTTTCAAATATTTTATCACTTTTCCAATTTCCTTTAGTGATTTTGCTTCAGTTGCACTAATCGCTTCTTCACAAGCTATCGTAGTATCTTCTTCACCAAGTTGCTTAGGAAGAAACTCACTAATTATATCGATTTCGCTATTTTCTTTCTGTACAAGTTCGTCTCTTCCGGCTTTTTTAAACATATCAATCGAATCATTTCTTTGCTTCACCATTTTTTTGAGAAGACTAATAATCGTATCATCTGAAATAGTAGAGTCTTCCCCTGATGAACGACTTGCAATTTCTTTATCTTTAATAGCAGCCAGTACTAGTCTTAGTGTATGGATTCTCTCTTTATCCCCATTTTTTAGAGCATTAGATAATTCGGTTGTGATGTTTTCTTTCATTTGAGACAAATATAAAATTTACATCATCAGATATATTGTGGCAATAATAGATCTAATATTTATTATCTTATCTAACTATTGCATGAATTCCCCATATGCACTAAATTTCTATAAATCTAGAATCACTACATATGGCTAATGCGAATAGGTTGAAAAAAGATCTCTCAACAACTCGATCTAAACCTATTGAGGGCCAACTTATTCTAGAAGATGGTTCCCGATTTAATGGACTAAAAATTGGCTCTTCTAATATGGAAATAGGAGAAGTTTGTTTTAATACCTCAATGACAGGTTATCAAGAAATAATAACTGACCCTTCTTATGCTGGACAAATAATCAATTTTACTTTTCCTCACATTGGTAATGTAGGCACAAATCTTGATGATAACGAGTCGAGTAAACCATATGCGAAAGGAATCATAATTAACTGTGATATTTCTGATCCTTCAAACTATAGATCTATTCTTCATCTTGATGCGTGGCTTAAAAAGAACAACGTACCAGGTATTTGTAATATTGATACCAGACTAATTACAAATAGAATCCGTTCTAAAGGTGCGCCTAAAGGTGGCATTATTGAAGGTCCAATAAACAATAAAAAAACTGAGTCCTGTTTAAAGGAAATAAAAAAATGGAAAGGACTTAATGGACTTGATCTAGCTATCGATGTGTCACGCAAGGATATAAAAATTTATAAATCTAAAAAAAGTTCAAAACTTAAAGTTGTAGCAATAGATTATGGAATTAAGAAGAATATATTAAACTGCTTACTAGATTTAAATTTGGAAGTTATTTTAGTACCTGCTAAAACTTCTGTAGAAAAAATACTTTCTTATAGTCCTAATGGTATTTTTCTTTCTAATGGTCCAGGTGATCCAAAAGCAACAGGAAAATACGCTATTCCAATTATTAAAAAACTTATAGAGACAAGAATCCCATTATTTGGGATATGTCTTGGTCATCAACTTATTTCTTTAGCATTAGGGGCAAAGACAAAAAAAATGTTTCAAGGTCACAGAGGGGCCAATCATCCAGTTAAAAACCTTGAAACAGAAAAAGTAGAGATCACATCTCAAAACCATGGTTTTGAAGTAACTGAAAAATCTATTCCAAAAGATGTGAAAATAACTCATAAATCATTATTCGATGGAAGCATTGAAGGTATAAGAAAAGGAAATAATATATTTGCTGTACAGTATCACCCTGAAGCAAGCCCAGGACCGCACGATAGTCATTATCTTTTTCAAGAATTTAAAAAAATGATTAATCAAAATGCCTAAGAGAAAAGACATAAAATCTATTTTAATTGTAGGAGCTGGTCCAATAATAATAGGTCAAGCGTGCGAGTTTGATTATTCAGGAACACAGGCATGTAAGGCATTACGAGAAGAGGGGTATAGAGTAATTCTAATTAATTCTAATCCTGCAACTATAATGACTGACCCTGACACTGCTGATGTAGTATACATTGAACCAATCACGCCTGAGATTGTTGCAAAAATAATTAAGAAAGAAAGGCCCGATGTACTTCTACCAACAATGGGTGGTCAGACAGCATTAAACATAGCAATTGAACTTTCAAAAAATGGAACATTAAAAAAGTACAAAGTTGAATTAATTGGAGCAAATCTTAAAGCAATCAAAAAAGCAGAGGAAAGGGAAAGTTTCTATAAAGCCATGACTAAGATTGGCTTGGAATGCCCAAGAGCAGAAATTGCTAGAAATTTTAAAGACGCAAAAAAAGCTCTAAAGAAAATTGGATTGCCTGTCATCATAAGACCATCGTTTACACTTGGAGGTACAGGTGGAGGAATCGCAACTACCGAGAAACAGTTCGAAGAAATCGCAAATTCTGGACTTTATAACTCGCCGATAAATGAAATTTTAATTGAAGAGTCTGTGGCTGGATGGAAAGAATTTGAAATGGAAGTTGTGAGAGACAAAAATGATAATTGTATAATCATATGCTCAATTGAAAATGTAGACCCCATGGGAGTCCATACGGGTGACTCAATAACAATAGCTCCTGCACTTACTTTAACTGATAAAGAATATCAAATTATGAGAAACGCATCCATTGCATGTCTCAGAGAAATTGGCGTTGAAACTGGAGGCTCTAATGTTCAATTTGCTGTCAATCCAAAAAATGGAAGGCTTGTAATTATTGAAATGAACCCAAGAGTTTCTAGATCTTCTGCTTTAGCTTCAAAGGCGACAGGTTTTCCAATTGCCAAAGTTGCTGCTAAATTGGCAGTTGGGTACACATTAGATGAACTTACTAACGAAATTACGAAAGTTACACCTGCTTCGTTTGAGCCAACAATTGACTATGTAGTTACAAAAATTCCAAGATTTACATTTGAAAAATTTCAATTAACGCAACCTTTACTATCAAGTTCAATGAAATCTGTTGGTGAAGTCATGGCTATTGGAAGGTCATTTCCAGAGTCATTGCAAAAAGCAATGAGGTCGCTTGAAACTGGTTTAGACGGCTTAGATGAAGTAACTGTGAGTATGAATAAAAAAAAGCTCACAAAGAAAAATATTTTATCTGAACTTAAGAAACCTCTTGCAGATAAACTATTATTAGTAGCTCAGGCACTACGTTTTGGATTAGATATAGTTCAAATTCATAAATCCTCAAAAGTTGATCCTTGGTTTATAGGTCAAATAAAAAGGATAGTTGATACGGAAAAAACCCTAAAAAAAGGATTGCCACGAAACGCTAGAGAATTGCTTAGAATAAAATCTTTGGGATTTTCAGACAAAAAAATATCACAGCTCTGTAATACTAAGGAAGAGAAAATTTTTAATATGCGTGTCAAAAACAAAATTTTTCCAGACTTTAAAAGAATAGATACCTGTGCTGCTGAGTTTGAAGCTAAGACCCCATACATGTACTCAACTTACGCTAAAAATTCTTTAAATAGCGATGCATGTGAATCTAGTCCAACAAGTAAAAAAAAGGTAATTATTCTTGGAAGCGGCCCAAATCGAATTGGACAAGGTGTTGAATTTGATTATTGCTGCTGTCATGCCTCTTTTGCCCTAAAAGAATTGAAATATGAAACTATCATGATCAACTGTAATCCAGAGACAGTCTCTACCGATCCAGATACCAGTGACAGACTTTATTTTGAACCCCTTACGAATGAAAATGTATATGAAATTATTAGAAAGGAAAAAAGCAAAGGAAATCTTTTAGGGGTTATTGTTCAATTCGGCGGTCAGACACCTCTTAAGTTGTCTGACTATTTAAATAAAATGAATATACCAATTTTGGGTACTTCAACTGAGTCAATTGACACTGCTGAGGATAGAGAAAAATTTAAAAAAATTTCTGAAAACTTAAATCTATTGCAACCAGCAAATGGTATCGCATATTCTGAAAAAGAAGCTAACTCAGTAATTAAGAAAATAGGTTTTCCAGCAGTGATAAGGCCATCATATGTATTAGGCGGAAGAGCTATGGAAATTGTTCATAGTGTGGATGAATTGAAAAAATACTTCAAAGAAGCTGTTGTTGTCTCCGGAAAAAGCCCTGTACTAATTGATCACTATTTAGAAGACTCTATTGAAGTAGACGTTGATGCTGTATCTGATGGTAAGAAAGTCATCATTGCTGGTATAATGGAACATATTGAAGAAGCTGGAATTCATTCAGGTGACTCAACATGTACACTTCCTCCTTACTCGCTATCAGAAAAAATAATTAAAGATATTGAAAAACAAACAAAGAAATTGGCTATTGCATTGAAAGTAAAGGGCTTACTAAATATACAATTTGCAATTCAAAATAATAACATATTCCTTCTTGAGGTAAATCCAAGAAGTAGTCGAACTGTTCCGTTTGTCGCTAAAGCTACAGGAAAACCAATTGTAAAAATTGCACTGGGCGCTGCAATAGGAATGAAATTAAATAGTCAAAAAATTAAATCATACAAGACAAACTATATCTCAATTAAAGAACCTGTTTTTCCATTTAAACGATTTCCAAACGTTGATACTATTTTAGGCCCTGAAATGAAGTCTACTGGCGAGGTAATGGCAATCGATACATCATTTGAATCAGCATTTATAAAATGCCAATTAGCTTCCTCTAACCCACTTCCTAAAGATGGCTCTTTATTTGTATCAGTGAAAGACTCTGATAAACCAAAAATTCTTCCAATAATCAGATCCTTTCAAAAATTAGGCTTTCAAATATTAGCCACTTCGGGAACTGCAGACTATCTCATTGAGGGGGGTGTGAATGTTAGGAAAATCAATAAAGTATCTCAGGGATCGCCACACATTGTTGAAGAACTTATTGAAGATAAAATCGATATCATCATTAATACAACAGAAGGAAGAAAGTCGATCAACGATTCGTTTGGTATAAGAAGAACTGCTCTTATGAAAAGCTTGCCATATTTTCTAACAGTATCGGGTGCAAGGGCTGCAATAAATTCAATTAAGGAATTAATAAATAATGAATTAGAAGTTAATCCAATAACAAAATTTCACTAATCTAGAGGAACGGTACCTAACTTTTTTGTATTTTTAATAACAAATGCTGTTTTAACACTCAAAATATTTTCATTTGGAGTTACCTGCGTAGTTAAGAAGTTATTAAATTCATTTATATTTTTCACCACGCATTTAAGAATAAAATCTACTTCACCATTTAACATAAAGCATTCTCTAATCGGCTCCCAACCCCAAACCATTTTTTCAAAAGATCCTAGACTTTCTTCATTTTGATTTTTTAAACTAATAAAGATCCAAGCTGTCAAATCAAATCCTAATTTTTCAGCATCTAGATTTGCTGTAATATTTTCAATGTATCCTTTTTTTTCTAGCTCTCTCACTCTTCTTAAAGTTGGAGGGGCGGACATTTCAATTTTTTTTGAAAGGTCTAAATTTGATATTCTTCCCTCGTCCTGAAGAATCCTCAATATTTTTAGATCAGTTTTATCTAATTTTTTCTTAGACATGATAATTTTTATTCATGTAACTTTTATACTTTTCAAAAATGGCTCTTTTTATTTTTTCATTTTGATTATTATATTGACAATCAAAATCATATAAATCGTTTTCTAGTATTTTGGCGTAATTTTTAATTAGAACTGTATTAATGAAATGTTCTATGCGATTGTTTTTTTTTCTTGATGGCAATTTATATATAAAAACTGACTTTTTAGAAGATATTGACTCAGATATCATTGAAACTGAATCACTTGTGCAAATAATAAAGTCAGAGTAACCCATCAAGCTTATATAGGGATTTTCATCCTTATCCCATATTATTTTTTTTTGTAGCAGTTTGTTAGAAATAATTTTTTTTATTTTATTCGATGTACGTCTTGAAAATAAAACTACTATTTTAAAATTATCATTTTTACTTAAATGGTTTATCTTACTTGCTAAATTTTTTGCTTCATTTTCCTCAAATTTGTGGTTTCTACTATTGCCACCAATTAGAAAAGTACAAATTTTTCTTCTTTCTGAGCTGAATTCTTTTTCAAACTTTAGTTTTTCCTCATTTATTAAACTATCATTAATATGACTTATGGCAATTTCTGTACTTACAATATTTACGCCAGACAATTTATCGTGTAATGGTGCAACTATCAGATCAAAATATGATTTATCTATCCTAGGATTTAAAATATGAATATTGAATATAGATGGATATTTATTTTTGAGATAAATTGAAATATAGGCACTTCTTTTGCCACACGTAATAATAATCTCAGGCATAACAGTAAAATCAAATTTATCAAAATTTTTAAATGCAAACTTATTTATAGGAAGAAACCCCAAAGGCATCTTGTTCCAGGGAAAGTTAAGAGATAATTCTTTTTGTTTGAAATCTAAACCCAATAGTTGAGCTAGCCCTTTAGCTTGATTGACATTTCCAGCATTACCATCTGTGATACACCATGCATATAATCTATTGAAATTTTTCATTAGACGAGTATTTAAGATTTAGTTACAATTAATTATACTTTAAGTCTTAAAAATTATATAAAATAAATTATGCATTCAAAAGTTTTAATAATTGGGTCTGGTCCTGCAGGATATACTGCAGCAATATATGCGGCAAGGGCAATGCTTGAGCCAACATTAATTCAAGGTTTACAGCCAGGTGGGCAGCTTACTATAACAACTGATGTTGAAAATTATCCCGGATATGGTGATGTAATACAAGGTCCATGGTTAATGGAACAAATGCAAGAACAAGCAAAAAATGTAGGAACAAATATTTTAAATGATATTATTAAAAGTGTAGATTTTAAAAGTAAGCCTTTTAAAGCTATCAGCGAGTCAGGCACTGAATATACTGCTGATTCAGTGATTATCTCCACAGGAGCTCAAGCAAGATGGCTTGGATTAGAATCTGAAAAAAAGTTTCAAGGATATGGCGTTTCAGCCTGTGCAACTTGTGATGGCTTTTTTTTTAAGGAAAAAAAAGTTGCAGTAATCGGTGGTGGTAATTCAGCTGTTGAAGAAGCTTTATATCTAACAAATTTTGCATCAAAAGTATACCTTGTCCATAGACGCAATGAGCTCCGTGCAGAGAAGATACTCCAAGAAAGATTATTTAAAAATGAAAAAGTTGAATGTGTGTGGGATAGCGAACTAAAAGAAATAGTTGGTGATGAAGATCCTCTAAATGTCAAAAGTATTAATATTAAAAATACAAAAACAAACGAAATGAGCAACATAGAGCTAGACGGTGTCTTTGTTGCTATTGGGCATGATCCAGCTACTCAAATTTTTAGGGATCAAGTCGAAATGGATGAAGATGGATATATAATTACAAAACCTGACTCTACCCTTACAAATGTAGAAGGTGTCTACGCAGCTGGAGATGTAAAGGATAAAATTTATCGTCAGGCAGTTACTGCGGCTGGTATGGGTTGTATGGCAGCGTTAGAGGCAGAAAAGTATTTAGCAGAATTATCTTAATTTACTTAGAAACTCTCTCATTCGAACACATGCATTTTTTAAGTTTTCGTCTGAAGTTGCATAAGAAATTCTAAAATAGCCCTCCAAACCAAAAGCTGAACCTTGAACAACAGCAACTCCTGCTTGCTCTAATAAGGATGTCGTAAATTCCTCATCATTTGAAATTTTATTATTCGACTCATCGACTTTGCCAATTACTCCTTTGCATGAAGGAAAAACATAAAATGCACCCTCAGGGACTCTACAAGTAATTCCATTCATACTATTGAGTTCATTAATCAGAAAGTCACGTCTAACTTTAAATACTTTAGCTCTTTCGGCAATAAATGAATTATTTCCATTTAAGGCCTCAACTGCTGCAGCTTGACTAATAGATGTTGGATTACTTGTTGATTGAGACTGAAGTTTACCCATAGCTTTAATTAAATTTGCATTTCCTCCAGCATAACCAATTCTCCAGCCTGTCATAGCATATGCCTTACTAACTCCATTCAATGTTAATATTCTCTCTTTAAGTTCTGGAGCAATGCTTGCAAAAGTATGAAATTCATTATCATCATATATAAGATGTTCATATAAATCATCAGTCATTACGTTCACGTGTGGATACTTTTTTAAAATATTTGCAAGTTCTAAAAGTTCATTTTTTGTATAACAGGAACCTGTAGGGTTTGATGGTGAATTAAGAATAAACCATTTGGTTGATTGATTGATTGTATTTTCAAGTTGTTGTGGAGTAATTTTAAATCCTGACTCTTCACCACATTGAACAAAAATAGGTTTTCCATTAAAATAATTAACGACGTCAGGGTAAGTTACCCAATAAGGAGCTGGAATAATTACTTCGTCTGATTCATTTAAGGAGACAGCAAATGCATTAAAAATAATTTGCTTTCCTCCTGTACCAACTGAGATTTCATTAAGCTCGTAATCTAAATTATTTTCTCTTTTAAATTTTGCTTTGATTGCATTCTTCAGTTCTGGAGTTCCATCAACAGGGGTATATTTGGTATCTCCATCGTTTATCGCCTTAATGGCTGCTTTTTTAATATTTTCCGGAGTATCAAAATCAGGTTCGCCCGCTCCTAAACCTATGATATCCTTTCCTGCAGCCTTCAATTCACGAGCTTTTTGGGTCACTGCCATGGTGGCCGATGGCTTAATTCTTTTTATACTATGCGATAGTTCTACCACTGCTTATCCCCAGAATTTGTTATTTATACAATCAGCTATTATATTAAATTAGATTAATACACAATTTATATTCTAACTAATTGATAAATTAATGCCAAATTCTGAAGTTCTTAAAGTCACATCTGAATACAAGCCTGCAGGAGATCAGCCTCAAGCAATTGAAGAGATTGTTAAAAGCATTAAAGGCGATGAGATGGAACAAGTTTTGCTTGGAGTAACTGGATCAGGCAAAACTTTCACGATGGCTAAAATTATAGAAAAACTTCAAAGGCCAACTCTAATACTTGCTCCAAATAAAACTTTAGCAGCACAATTGTATGGTGAAATGAAGTCATTCTTTCCAGATAACGCTGTTGAATATTTTGTATCTTATTATGACTACTATATACCTGAAGCATACGTACCGAGGTCAAATACTTACATAGAAAAAGAAGCATCGATAAATGAACAAATCGATCGAATGAGGCACTCGGCAACTCAATCCTTACTTGAGAGAAAAGATGTTGTAATTGTTGCAAGTGTTTCATGCATTTATGGAATAGGTTCTGTTGAAACGTATAGATCAATGACTATTCGATTAGAAAAAAATCAAAAGATTGGACGAAATGAAATTATTCAGAAACTCATCACGCTTCAATATAACCGAAATGACACAGATTTTCATAGAGGTACATTTAGGGTGCGTGGAGACTTGATTGAGGTTTTTCCATCCCATTACGAAGACCGCGCATGGAAATTATCGTTATTCGGAGATGATCTCGAGTCGATTAGTGAATTTGATCCATTGACTGGAAAAAAGACAGCTGAGTTAGAAACTATAAAAATTTATGCAAACAGTCACTACGTCACTCCAAGGCCAACACTTGATACTGCCATAAAACAAATACGAAAAGATTTAGAAGTAAGGATTCCTGAATTTAAAAAAGAAAATAAATTAATAGAGGCTCAACGAATAGAAGAAAGAACAAGGTTTGATTTAGAAATGATTGAGGCAACGGGCAGTTGTCCAGGCATTGAGAATTATTCAAGATATCTCTCTGGAAGGAATCCAGGCGAACCGCCTCCAACACTTTTTGAATACTTACCTGACAATGCACTTCTCTTTGTTGATGAAAGTCATGTCACAGTACCTCAATTAGAAGGCATGTATAAAGGTGACCGAAGTAGAAAAACAACACTATCAGAATATGGCTTTAGATTACCATCTTGTTTAGATAACAGACCATTGAAGTTTGAGGAGTGGGAAATGATGCGCCCTCAAAGTTTATTCATTTCTGCTACTCCAGGACCATGGGAAATGCAAAAAACTCAAGGGGTATTTACTGAACAAATAATAAGGCCAACAGGGTTGATTGATCCAGAGGTTGAAATAAGGCCTGCAAAAACTCAAGTTGAAGATTTAATTTCAGAATGTAAAAAAATTATCGATCTAAAATACCGAGTATTGGTAACAACACTTACTAAACGCATGGCTGAGGACTTGTCAGAGTATATGCATGAAAATGGTATAAAAGTAAAATATATGCATTCAGATATTGATACATTAGAAAGGATTGAAATCATCCGTGACCTAAGAAAGGGACTGTTTGACGTCTTAGTGGGTATCAATTTACTTAGAGAAGGTTTGGATATACCTGAATGTGCCTTAGTCGCAATATTAGATGCTGATAAAGAAGGCTTCTTAAGATCGGAGAGATCATTGGTACAGACAATCGGTAGAGCAGCAAGGAATGTAGATGGAAGAGTAATACTGTATGCTGATAAGGAAACAGAAAGTATAAAAAAAGCAATAAGTGAGACTGACAGAAGAAGAGATATACAAAAGCAATATAACAAAGAAAATAATATTACTCCTGAAACTATAAAGAGAGATATTAGTGATATTCTTGAAAGTATTTATGAAAATGATCGTGTAAACGTTGATTTGAAGAGCACAGAAAAACATCTTGTCGGAAATAATCTAAAAAAACATCTTGAGGAACTAAAGAAAAATATGATGGATTTTGCTGATGATCTCAATTTTGAAGAAGCTGCTAAGTTAAGAGATGAGATAAAAAGGCTTGAGAATAATGAATTAGAGTTACCATCCAACAGCAATATAGTTTATAAAAAAAATAAAAGGAAAAAAAGAAAGTACTTTACTTAATGTTTTTAGATTTCTGCATACTGTTAATAGGATTATCTCTTCTTTTATACAGTGCAGATAAAATGATTGAGTCGGCTGACGCAATTGCCAAAAAGTTCAATTTGTCCCCAGTATTAATAGGTTTAACAATTGTAGCGCTTGGTACATCAGCACCTGAACTAGTTATCACTCTATTTGCTGCAACAAAGATTGTTCCAGCTACTGACGCCATTACTGGAAATATTATAGGATCTAATATTGCAAATATTTTACTAATTTTAGGAACTTCAGCATTTTTTTTCAAAATTAGTCTAGATAAATTAGGTACTAAGGATATTATTTTCTTACTTCTAATATCTTTATACTTCGCACTCTTATTTTATATTAGCCAAACAGTCACTCTCATTCACACAATCGGCTATTTAGTTTTAACTTTGTTCTTTATTAATTTTCTTCGTAATTATAAATCCTCAGATCAAACTGAAGAACAAAAAATTTTTGGAAGATACACTTATTTAATTTTACTAAGTGCCTTCATAGGCATTTTTATCGGTGGGAAAATTTTTTTAGACAGTTCACTGAATATTTTTCAAACGTTAGGAGTTAACGAGGTACTAATAGGTATTTTTGTTCTGGCTATTGGTACATCCTTACCTGAATTGATAACTGTTATTATTTCTTACTTAAAAAAGAAGGGCTCTATAGGTATTGGTAATGTTATTGGTAGTAATATTATGAATATACTGTTTGTTTTCCTACCAGGGGTCATAATTGTTCAACTTAGAGGGTTTGAATATTCTCTAATAAATATAGATGTATTTCACATATATATTTTAATATTAGTGACTTTGATGATAGCTCTTATGGCAATTTTAAGAATTCAAATGAGAAAAATACATTCTGCTTTTTTCTTGATTAGTTATTTTTTGTATCTTGGAAATTCTTTTATATTATGAAAAAAACAATATTAATTACAGGCGGTTCCCAAAGAATTGGTAGATCAATTGCACTATTTCTCAAAGATTCTCATTATAATTTTATAATACACTATAATAAGTCTTCAAAAGCAGCCAGAGAGTTAAAAAATATTATTAATAGTTACGGGCGCGATTGCGAAATAGTGAAAACTGATTTGTCTAAAATATCTGATGTTAAAAATATAATTAAAAGAAGTAAAAAATTCTTTGGACCAATACATGCAATTGTTAATAATGCCTCCTTATTCATCAATGATAATATAGAAAATTTAAATGATAAACTTTGGTATGATCATATGAATATAAACTTATATGCCCCTCTAATAATATCTAAAGAATTTTATAAACAACTTCCAAAAAAGAGCTTAGGGCATATTATAAATATATTGGATCAAAATGTAGTTAATCCAGATACATCATTCTTTTCCTACTCTATTTCAAAATCAGCTTTACTATCTGCAACTACAATCATGGCAAAATCATTTGCTCCTAACATTAGGGTTAATGCGATTGGCCCAGGCCCGACACTTAAAAATATTCATCAATCAAAAAAACATTTTGATAAATCGATCAAAAATACTTTACTTAAAATAGGTTCACCGCCGGAGGAGATTGCCAGAACAGTTAAATTTCTTCTTGAATCAAAATCAATTACGGGTCAATTTATAGCTGTAGATGGTGGGGAACATTTATCATGACAGCAAGGAATATTCTTAAATTAAGTGAATTAAGGTCAGAAACAGATTTGATCAATCCAAATTCTGGGTACGATCTAATCTTTTTAAATGATTTTATGATCGATGCAAACATTGGAGTATACAAACACGAGAAAATAAAGAGCCAACCACTCCGCATAAATATAATTGCTAAAGTTAAAAATCCAAAAAAAATAAATGATGATAAATTGTACAGTGTTGTTTGCTATAATCAGATTTCAAAAAAAATTAAAAAAATTATTAAATCTGGTCATACAATTTTACTAGAAAAACTTGCTGAAAAAATATTTCAAGAGTGTTTTAAAAACAAAAGAATTCAAACTATGAAGATAAGACTTGAAAAACTTGATGCAATTCAAGAAGCTGAAAGTGCAGGCATCGAAGTTGAACGCTCTCGTTTAGAATAATGAATAATCTTGAAAATATTAAAGAAATAATTGACCAATCCCCCTCTTCCTCAGGTATTTATAAAATGCTTAATGAAAAAGAAGAGATTATGTATGTTGGTAAAGCAAAAAATCTCCAAAATAGACTTAAAAGCTATCTAAACACTAACAATCTCTCAAATCGAATCAGAAGGATGGTTAGTAGAATATCAAATATTGAAGTAATTATTACAGAGACAGAAAAAGAAGCTTTGTTGCTTGAGGCAAATTTAATAAAAAAACTTAAACCTCCTTTCAATATACTTTTACGAGATGATAAATCATTTCCTTATATTTTTATTAATCATGAACAAGAATTTCCACAAATTTCAAAACATAGAGGGAAACAAAAATATAAGGGAAAATATTTTGGTCCGTTCGCAACAATTAATTCACTAAATTATACTTTGAAAATATTACAGAAAGTTTTTTTACTAAGGTCGTGCGATGATACTATTTTTCAAAATAGATCTAAACCATGTCTTCTTTATCAAATTGAAAGGTGCAGTGGTCCCTGTGTTGATTATACATTAAGTAAAAAAGAGTATTTACAAAGTGTTAGGAATGCTGAGCACTTTCTTTCAGGTCAACATAGCAATTTACAAGAGGAGCTATCTTCTAAAATGGATGAAGAAAGTAAAAGTCTTAATTATGAAAAAGCAGCCAGCTATAGAGATAAGATAGTTGCACTAACGCAGATTCAAAGTCAGCAAAACATAAATCTTTACGATGTAAAAAATACTGACGTGATTTCAATTTCAAGAAAAGGTAATAAATCATGTGTTCAAGTATTTATTTATAGGTCAGGTCAAAATTGGGGAAATAGATCTTATTTTCCAAAACACAGTGATGAAGTAGAAACTTATGAGATCCTAGAGCGTTTTATTGTAGATTTCTATACAAGATATTCCCCTCCAAAAAATGTATTGTTAAACTTACCTATAAAAAATTCATCTCTTATCGAAACATCTCTTAAATCCATTTATAATTACAAGACATCTTTTTTTGTACCTAAAAAAGGGAAAAAATTAGATATAGTGAAATATGCGAGTAGAAACTCAGAACTAGCACTTAAAAATCACATTGCACAGTCTCACTCTGACAAAGAGAATCTAAGCCAACTTTCAAAAGCACTCAACATGACTAAAAAAATAAAAAGAGTTGAAGCCTATGACAACAGTCATCTATCGGGCAAAAATGCAGTTGGTGCCATGATTGTTTACTCTGAAGAAGGGTTTGAAAAAAAATCATACAGAAAATTTAATATAGACTCATCAAAAGTAAAACTCGGTGATGATTACGGAATGATGAGACACGTCCTTGAAAGAAGATTTTCAAAAGAAGCAATCAAAAATTCTAAAAAATATGAAAAATTGCCTGATTTATTGGTTATTGATGGAGGTAAAGGCCACTACGATTTAGCTAAAGAAATTTTAGAAACTAAAGGTTTAAATGAAATGGAACTAATATCAATATTTAAGGGTGAGGGAAGAAAAGAGTCATTAGATCAAATAATATATAAAAATAAAAAAAACTTTATCGACAAAAATACTCCCTCCTTTTTCTTTATTCAGAGAATTAGAGATGAGTCACATCGCTACGCAATCGGGGCACATAAAGCGAAAAGAAAAAGAGAAATGCATGCCTCAGAACTCGAACCGATAGAAGGTTTAGGACGAAGCAGAAGAAAATTACTTTTAAATCATTTTGGATCAGTTAAAAATATTAAAAATGCCTCAGCTCAGGATATAATGAAAGTTAGAGGAATTAGTAAGTTGCTTTCAGATAAAATATATGCATATTTTAATGGATAATGTCTAAGTTACCAAATTTTCTAACTCTACTTAGAATTTTTTTATTACCATTATTAATATATTTAATCATAGATAGTGATAGCTCATTTAATTTGGCAATTCTTAGTTTATTTATTGTTATTGCATTGTCAGATTATTTTGATGGGATAATTGCAAGAAAAACGAATAGTACATCTGAATTTGGTAAAATGTTAGATCCTATTGCAGATAAGCTATTTGTCGTAATGTTAATAATTACATTTATCTATAGTGACTATATTAATGAGATTAATTTAATTCCAGCCTACTTAATAATATTTAGAGAAATTTTTATCTCTGGTCTGAGAGAGTATGCATCTAATTTACCAGAAGTAAAAAAAATAGATGTTTCTATATTAGGAAAATATAAAACTGCTTTTCAAATTTTGAGTTTATTTTTGATCTTAATAGGAAGCATCTATATAGATTTGAAGCCTTTGTTAAACATGGGTATTTATCTGTTCTGGTTCTCAACTATAATCACGCTGATCAGCGCTTATCAATATTACAAAAGTATATTTTAAGTTAAGATCTCACGATTTCGTGATAATCCTGCATAAACTTAAAATTTTGAGTATTGTCTCCAGTATTGAATTTAATATCGTCAATAGACTGAATTGGAGTAATCTCTGCTGCGGTACCTGTTAGAAAGGCCTCATCAAAATTACTAATTTCTTCTGGCTTTATATGACGCTCAGTAATATTAAAGCCTTGCTCTTTAACCATTTCAATAACAGTTTGCCTAGTTATACCATTAAGAAAACAATCAGGAATTGGAGTATGAATTTCTTTTCCTTTAATAAAGAAAATATTGGCTCCAGTACCTTCAGCAACATAGCCCCTATAGTCCAACATTAGGGCATCATGGTATCCTTTTTCCTCCGCAAATTCTTTTGACATTGTACAAATAACGTAAGGGCCAGATGCTTTTGCTTCGCATGGTGCCGTATCAGGTGATGGGCGTTTCCATGGTGAAGTTATTAATCGTAGGCCAGCTTTTCGATCTTCGATTTTAAAATATGATGCCCAATCATTCCACACTGCAATTGCAACATTAATATCAGATTTAGCAGTTGAAATTCCCATTTGCTGAGACCCTCTCCATGCAATTGGCCTAACATAACAATCTTCAAAATTCATTTTTTTAATGAGTTCATCTTTGGCCTCATTAATTTGGGACTGACTATAAGGAATTTTTATGCCTACAATTTCCGCTGATCTAAATAGCCTTTTTGTGTGTTCTTCAGATTTAAAAATCTTCCCTTTATAGGCTCTTTCCCCTTCAAACACAGCACTAGCATAGTGAAGACCCTGAGTAATAACATGGCATTTTGCATCATTCCATTTGATAAACTCTCCGTTCATCCAAATAAAACCCTCTCGATTATCAAATGGTGCTATTTCCATGTAAATTACTCTAATAAATTAAAAGTTTAATAACAGATAAATGGCTTGATTAATATATATTTTTCAGATTATTATGTCATAGTGGCTGACTTAAATACAATATCAAATAAATCTGCATCTCTACTTTATCTGCGTGAAGACAGAATCAAAAATTCATTAAATAGTTTTTTTGAAGTTGCAAAAATTCTGGAAAAAGAAATTTTAACAAGCCTAGATGATAAAAAATTGGGCATAGCCGATATTAGATGTCTTTTAATAATTAATATTAAGCCTGGAATAACATTTAATGAATTACTAAAGAAATTGGATATAAGGAAACAAAGCCTTAATCGTGTACTCAGAGTTCTAATCAAAGAAAACTTAATTATTCAAAGAATAAACAATGATGATGCAAGAAAAAAAAATTTATTTATGACAGATAATGCTAACAAGGCTTTAAACGAGGCAATAAAACCCATTATCAATTCACTTTCAAAAGCCTATGTAAAGTCTGGGGCTGGTTCAGTGCAAGGATTTAATCAAGTAATAAATTCATTTATAGAGGAACATTGATGAGTGAAAATAATCTACATATTCTTTTAGTCGATGATGATGATAAGATTAGAAAATTATTAAAGACATTTTTAGTTGACAATAAGTACCTTGTATCAACAGCAAGTAATGCCGCTGAAGCAAAAGAAGTACTAAAATATATTACATTTGATTTACTTGTTATTGACATAATGATGCCAGGACAAAATGGTTATGAATTAACAAAAGAAATTCGTAAAAAATCCCTAATACCTATAATCCATCTAACTGCAATGGGAGAGACTGAAGACAGGGTACATGGTTTAGAAATTGGAGCAGATGATTATTTGGGAAAACCTTTTGAACCAAAAGAATTACTTTTACGCATAAATAATATTTTAAATAAAACTTCTATAAAAAAAGAAACTAAACAAATTCAACTTGATAATATTATAGTTGATTTAAAAAATGGTGTGATCAAGGGAAAATCATCTGAACTATCTCTTAATGAGAACGAATTAAAAATATTGCGAATTTTATCAAAATTTCCTGGTAAGTCATTTTCTAGAGAGGAACTAATTACATCACTTAATTTTAACCAAGAAAGAACATTGGACGTATGTATAAATAGACTAAGAAAAAAAATTGAAAAAGACCCCAAGATTCCAAAATTTCTTAAAACTAAAAGAGGTTCTGGTTATGAGCTATGGATTGACTAAATGATTAAAAAAATTCTACCAACGAGCCTTTTAGGAAGAACATTGTTAATTGTTTTATTCCCAATAGTTATGTTTCAATTAATTATACTATCCTATTACTATAATAGTTTATGGGAGCGATCTCTAAACCGATTGTCTAGATCTGTTGCTATGGAAATAGAATTAATTTCTGACAGAATGCTCTCAGGTGAAATCAGATTAGATCAATATCAAGCTAATAATCAATTTGGTGATTATTTTCTAATGAATATCCAAGAATTGAGCAAATATGATTTGGACCAATTAAATGCCGAACAAAACGATAATCAAGTACTTGTCAGTCTAAAAAATGAATTGAGCACCAGAATTAAACATGAATTTTTTGTCATTGAACAAGATAACGAGACAGTCGATGTTATGATAAGCACTTCAGAAAAAGTAATACATTTTAACTTCCCAATTCATCGTATTACAACCTCAAGAAACCATATATTTTTAGGGTGGCAGATTATTTCATCATTTATTCTTATTTTGATAGCGTATTTATTTTTGAAAAATCAAGTTAAACCAATTTCGAATTTGGCTAAGGCAGCAGAACAATTTGGCAAAGGACAAGAAGTAAATAATTTCAAAGTATCAGGTGCCCTCGAAGTAAGACAGGCAAGTTTGGAATTTTTAAAAATGAAAAATCGAATATCAAGACAAATTGAACAACGATCTCTCATGTTGGCGGGAGTGAGTCACGACTTAAAAACTCCTCTCACGAGAATGAAGTTACTTCTTGAGTCAATAAAAGATAATAAAATTAAAAATGAACTTAATTTAGAAATAAATCAGATGAATGAGATGCTAGTAGAATATTTAGATTTTGCAGCTATAAATGAGTCAAAAGATAAATCCACAATTAATCCTATTGAAGCAATAATAAATATTAAGAATGATATACATTTTACAAAACATGAAATAAACCTTGAAATCATTAATGATGAAAAAGTTTTTGTAAATGAGAATATTTTTTCTCGTTCAATTACAAATGTATTAAATAATGCGATTGTACAATCAGACAAAATAATAATTAAAGCAGATATAAACAAAAACCTAATTAAAATAAACATTCATGACAATGGAATTGGTATTCCTGATAGTGAAAAAGATAATGTATTTAAACCTTTTTATAGAGTAGACCAAAGTAGAAATCAGAATGTCTCAAACTCTGGATTAGGTCTAGCTACTACTAAATCCTTATTGAATTCAATAAATGGAAAAATATCACTGCACGACAGTTATTTAGGAGGTTTAGAGGTTGCGATTGAAATACCAAATTAAGAAATTTTACTCAATTCTCTAGATCTTTTTGTTGCTTTGATGACAGCTCTTGTAAGAAGACTTTTTAATCCTTTATTGGAAGCAAGAATACTCAGCGCTGCTTCAGTGGTGCCTCCCTTACTTGTCACCTTTTTCTGTAAATCAGAGGGCTTTTTTTGCCCACTTAATAAAAGTAATATTGATCCTAGGAAAGTTTGTAAAACCATACTGTCCGAATTTTTAAACCCCGATTTATTAGCTATCTCAATGAGAGAATTTATAAAAAGAAATATGTATGCTGGACCGCTTCCAAAAATTGCAGTGAAGTCATCAATTAAATCTTCTTTTTTGGTTTCACTGACTTGCCCCAATAAGGACATGAAATCAAAAATAGGTTTTTTTTGTTTTGTTTTTATTTTTCTCTCAAAATATACAATTGTGGTACCCATATTAACAGAAACAGGAGTATTAGTCATAGCTCTTACAATACCTGATGTTTTTTTGAAGACTTTATTTAAATCTTTTATTTTTTTACCAGCAACTACGGAAACTATAATTGAATTACCAAGTCTATTATCTTTATCTAATCCATTCAGTGTTTTTAATTGATTAGGCTTAACAGCGATAAGCGTGATTGTAGGTTGATAAAGATTATTAATTTTATCTATGCTATTTTTTATTTCAAAATTATTTGATCTTTTTAATTTTTTCAATTCGCTTGACTGACTCTTTTCAATAACCACGATTTTTTTTGAGGAAATTCTGTGGTTAAATAATGACTTGATCACAGCAATTCCCATATTACCAGCACCAATTATTAAAAATTTTTCTTTATTTAAACTACTTGCAGTGTTTTTTTTCTTTGGCATTATTTCTATCTTTTTTAAACTTTTTTATCGTTTTGTATTCATCATTGATCGCCTGCGAAAGCTCAAAGCCTTTTGTAACAAAGTTAACAAATTTATTAATTAAAACTTTCCTTGTGATCATAATTAGTGATAAATATATTTTAAATATTATTCAAAATTAACGTGATTTATCTTAGTTTTCCATCTATTAGTCCAGTTTTTTTTTCGATTGGTCCTCTTGATATCCGTTGGTACTCACTTGCTTATATTGTAGGATTTATATTTGCTTGGAGATACATTAAATATCTCGCTTCAAATAAAGCAGTTTCTCATAGCAATAGCATCAATGAAAAAATAATAGATGATCTAATTTTTTATTCAATAATTGGATTAATTATAGGAGCACGATTGGGATATGTAATTTTCTATAATTATGATTATTACTCTGAAAATCTAATTGAGATATTATATCTTTGGCAAGGGGGTTTATCTTTTCACGGAGGTCTGATTGGTATTGTTATAGCCGCCATATTAATTTCAAAGCTCTATAAAACTACTTTTTTTGAAATAAGCGATTTGATATGTGTATCAGCTCCTGTTGGAATATTTTTTGGCAGAATATCTAATTTTATTAATGGCGAATTATTTGGTAGACCTTCGAATTTTCTTATTGGAATGAAATTTCCAAACACTGACAACCAGTATCGTCATCCAAGTCAATTATATGAAGCTTTTTTAGAAGGACTTTTATTATTTATAATTTTAAATTTTTTAATTTTTAAATTTAAAAAACTTAAAAACCCTGGCATTATTTCAGGTGTCTTTCTGATGCTTTATGGATTATTTCGATTTACCGTTGAATTTACACGCGAGCCCGATATTCAATTAGGATTTGTATATCATTTTCTTACAATGGGCATGATATTATCTTTACCAATGTTTCTTGCTGGAATTTTAATTTTAGTAATTAAAAGCATTAAAAATGATACAAGATAAAATTTACGATGCTTTAAAAGAAAGTGCATTTCTCTATCTTGATGATTTTATGAATATTTCATTAAGAGATGAAGAGCATGGATACTATACGTCTAACAAAGCGATAGGCAAAGATGGAGATTTTGTTACTGCGCCTGAAATATCTCAAATGTTTGGTGAAATAATTGCTGTAAAAATATTAAACCTCATTCATGCAAGAAACATAAAAAAGTTTAATTTAATTGAACTAGGACCAGGAAGAGGCGCTCTGATAAACGATATTACTAGAGTACTTAATGCTTTATTAGATGAAGATGTCGAGTATACAATTCACTTTAATGAAATTAATAAATTCTACATTCAAAATCTAAAAAATACCTATCCTAATTGTAAAATACATAAAAATTTCAATTCATATCCCAATGAATTTTCAGTAATAATTGCAAATGAGTTTTTTGATGCGATACCTACGCGCCAAATAATGAGTAGGAACGGAAATATTTATGAAACGGTTATTATATTGGATCAAAAGGATAGTCTTAGATTTGACTTTATTGAGCCGAGACCAGATATTTCTAAATTTGTAAAAAATATGCAAGACCTTAAACATCTTGAGGTAATTGAATTTTCTCCTGAGACTAATTTAATCTTTCGGGAATTAATCAATTTCTTGCTTATGAATAATGGTTTTCTCTTACTAATTGATTATGGATATATTAATCTACCTAAGATAAGCACACTTCAGTCAATTAAATCAAATAAAAAAACTGATTTTCTTGATAACCCAGGTAATCAAGATATCACATATCATGTAGACTTTAATAACCTGCAAAATATTTTAGAAGAAAATAAAATTGATGACTTTATAATAAATACTCAATCTAATTTCCTTCGGCAAAATGGAATTTTAGATCGAGCTAATATCTTAATTAAGAAAAACCCAAAGAAAGAGAAACAAATAAATGAACAGTTGGCAATACTTACCAAAAGAGAATATATGGGAAATTTATTTAAAGTTTTGGAAATTAATATTTAATGTTTTTTACAAAAAATCTCTCAAATATAGATCATTGTTTCTTTTCAAGATTGGGTGGCGTTTCGCAAGGAAAATATAAATCATTAAATTGTGGAAAAGGATCTAAAGACGAGAATGGTGCTATTGAAGAAAATTTATTAGCTATTTCTAAATATTACGGTTTAAAAAAGTCTGATGTTATTACTATGCATCAAACACACTCTTCTAATGCAATAGTTTTAGATAGCAGCAATAAGTCTGAAATTTTAAAATGTGACGGGATTGTAACTAAAGAAAATAATAAAATATTATCAGTATTAACAGCTGATTGTGCTCCATTATTATTTTATGAAGTAAAAAATAAAATAATAGGAGCTTGTCATGCAGGCTGGAAAGGTGCCTTGAACGGTATAATTCAAAATACAATTTTACAAATAACCAAGCTGGGTGGAAAGAGGGATAATATACGCTGCAGTATTGGTCCATGCATAAGACAAAAATCCTATGAAGTAAGATTACCTTTTTATAAAAACTTCATTAAACAAGATCAAGATAATGCAAGATTTTTTCAAAAAAATCATAATAATAGATATCTGTTTTCGCTTACTGAATTCATTCTCAAGATACTTTCTGATGAGCAAATTACTAACCACGAGATTGTAGATGTCGATACTTTCAGTGAAGAAACATTGTGTTTTAGCTATCGAAGAAATTATAAAAAAAATATAACCGATTATGGTAGAATGATTTCAACAATTGTTATAAAAGACAGATAAATTATGAGAATTATTGCAGGAAACAGTAATTTACCCTTATCTAAGAGCGTCGCAGAATATCTTGGTGAAAACCTTACAAATGCTTCTATTACAAGGTTTGCTGATGATGAAGTTTATGTAGAAATTAAAGAAAACATTCGTGGTGAGGATGTATTCGTAATGGAGTCTTTATCTTATCCAGCGAATGACAATATAATGGAACTACTGGTGATGATAGATGCACTTAAAAGAGCTTCAGCAAAAAGGATTACTGCTGTGATCCCTTATTATGGATATGCACGTCAAGATAGAAAACCAGGGCCAAGAACTCCTATCTCAGCAAAATTAGTTGCAAATTTAATAACAACTGCTGGAGCAGACAGAGTGCTTACTTTAGATCTTCATGCTGAACAGATACAAGGGTTTTTTGATATACCAACAGATAATTTATTTGCGGGTCCAGTGTTTTCAAAAGACATAAAAGAAAAATATGAAATTATTAATCTAGTTGCAGTTTCTCCTGATATTGGTGGAGTTGTGAGGGCAAGAGCGATTGCAAATAAGATCGGAGCCTCAATTGCTATTGTTGATAAAAGAAGACCCAGAGCAGGTGAAAGTGAAGTAATGAATATCATTGGAGACGTAAAAGGAAAAGATTGTATTATTCTAGATGATATCATTGACTCAGCGGGAACAATTTGTAATGCAGCTGACAAAATTATAGATTTAGGAGCTAACAGTATCACTTCATATGTTACGCACGGAGTATTAACAGGAAAAGCCTTGGAGAAAATTAGTGCATCAAAATTGACTGAATTAGTAATTACAGATTCAATCAATAATCAAGAAAAATTAAAAGCTTGTGAGAAAATTAGGTCGATTAGTATCTCAGATTTATTGGGCGAGGCAATTAAGAGGATATCCGAGGCGAGCTCAGTATCAAGTCTATTTGAATTTTGATTTATATACTTGCCATATAGGTAATTTTAATTTAATACCAACCTCATCGTTATGAGCAAAGAAAGTAATTTAAACGCTGAAATCAGGGATGGATCTGGTAAATCCGCTGTAAAAAAAGTACTAGCTGCAGGTAAGATTCCTTCAGTTATGTATGGTTTAGGTGAAAACCCTGTAAACATTTCATTAGATAAGATTACAGTTCAAAAAGAGATCAATTCTGGTGGTTTCCTAACTAGAATATTTTCACTTAACATTGATGGAAAGAAAAGCTTAGCAATTCCAAGAGAGGTTCAATTTGATCCACTTTCTGATCAACCTATACACATTGATTTTTTAAGGCTAGCTGCAGACTCAAAAATTACTCTGGACATTCCTACTAGGTTTATAAATGAAGAGTTATCACCTGGATTAAAACGAGGTGGTGTTCTAAATGTTAATAGACGTACTGTTCAACTAAGTTGCCCTGCTAATAATATACCTGAAGAGATAGTTTTCGATCTAGAGGGTTTAGAAATAGGTGACACAATCAGAATTTCTGCTGCAAATTTAGGCGACGGAATTTCTCCAACAATTAGTGATAGAGATTTCACTGTAGCATCTGTTGCTGCACCTACTGTTGTAAAAGAACCTGAAGCTCCTGCAGAAGGCGAGGCTGCTGAAGGTGAAGCTACTGAGGGTGGTGCCGCTGCTGAAGATAAAAAAGATGCAGTTCCAGAGGCTGATAACAAAGAAGAAAACAAAGATAAAGAATAACACTTTTTCTTTTACCTATTTTGATATTTATATATCTTCAATCTTATGATTGCATTAATCGGATTAGGGAATCCTGGTACAAAGCATAAAAATAATAGACATAATGTGGGCTATTTATTTATCGATCAGCTTTTACAAGATCATGATGATGTAATGAGAGAAAAGAAATTTGATGGGGAGTTGGCGTCGTTTCTTATTGGAAAGAAAAAAATATACACCTTCAAATCCAATGATTATATGAATGAGTGTGGTAAAAGTATTGCAACTTTTTTAAACTTTTTCAAAATTAAATCAAATTTAACTTATGTTATTCATGATGATCTAGATATCACTTTAGGAAAAATAAAAATCAAGTTGGGGGGTTCTTCCGCAGGTCATAATGGGCTCAAATCAATAGATAGTAAAATTGGAAAAAATTATAATAGAATAAGAATAGGTATAAATCATCCGGGCAATAAAGACATGGTTAATAAACATGTATTAAGTAATTTTAAAAAAAGTGAATTAGAAGTTATTAATGAATTAAATATAAAAATGTCTGAAAACATAAAAGTACTTTTGGATGGAGAAAAATCCAAATTTATTAATAATTTAAAATAGTTGATCATGGGATTTAAGTGTGGAATTGTTGGATTGCCAAATGTTGGGAAATCAACATTGTTCAATGCATTAACAAAGAAAATAGCCGCTGAAGCAGCAAACTACCCTTTTTGTACCATTGAACCAAATGAGGGTACTGTAATAGTGCCTGATACAAGAGTAGAAACTCTATCAAATTTAGCAAAATCAAAAAAAACAATACCAACATCTCTTAGTTTTTACGATATAGCGGGTTTAGTTAAAGGCGCTTCTAAAGGAGAGGGACTCGGAAATAAATTTTTATCTCATATTAGAGAAGTAGATGCAGTTATTCATGTGATTCGCTGTTTTGAAGATACTAATATAACTCATGTAAACAATAAAATAGATCCTGTTGATGATGTTGAAACGATAAATACTGAATTAGTTCTATCTGACATCGAACAACTTGAAAAAATAAATAAAGGACTAGAAAAACTAGTAAAAAAAGGTGATAAAGAGGCCAAATTAAAAATAGAGGCTTTGAACCTTCTACTTAAACACTTGGAATCAGGTCAGCCTGCTATTTTAATGAAGAATTTAAATGAAATCTTCGCGCATATAAAAGAGTTCAACTTAATAACAATCAAGCCGACAATTTACGTATGTAATGTTGATGAAAGTTCAATAATTGAAGGTAATGAACTAACTTTAAAAATTGAAAATTTTCTAAATTCTAAATTAATTAAGATTTCAGCAGAAATTGAGTCACAAATCTCGTCTTTAAATGAAGACGATCAAAAAGATTATCTTGAAAGTCTAGGATTAGATGAGTCTGGCTTGAATAAGGTTATAAAAGCTGGATATTCGACTCTTAACTTAATTACTTATTTCACAGCTGGCGAACAAGAAACAAGGGCATGGACGATTGAAAATGGCACTACTGCACCAAAAGCAGCTGGAAAAATTCACACAGACTTTGAGAAAGGCTTTATTAGAGCTGAAACTATATCATATACAGATTATTTAGATTGTGAAGGAGAGTTAAAAGCGAAAGAACTTGGAAAGATGCGTAGCGAAGGTAAGGATTATGTAGTACAAGATGGTGACGTAATGCATTTTTTATTTAATAATTAACCATGGACCATAAACTAGAATTTCCTACATATGAAGAAATGCACGAAAAAGCGGTTAAGCTTGCGCATCTCATAAAAGAAAAAAATATTAAATTTGATAAAATGGTTGTTGTCTCTCGAGGTGGATTTGTACCTGCTTCAGTTGTCGCTTACACTCTTGGAATCCAAGACGTAGATATTGTTTCCATACAAAGTTATATTCATAGAGAGGCTGGAAAAGCAATTGTTCACAGGGCTCCGAAAACTGATGAAGTTGTACTCGTCATAGATGATATTGTTGATAAGGGCGGTACCGCTAAAGCGCTAAAGGAATATATGCCTAATATGCACTTAGCTGTAATATATGCGAAACCAAGAGGTCTACCTCTAGCTGATACATATGTTGAGGAAATCACACAAGAAACTTGGCCTGTCTTCCCCTGGGATGAGGAAGACAAAGCCAATCATTAACTAAACTAGAAGATAAAGTATAGTACCGATAATACTCCAATTACTATCGAACCAGCATTTAGATCTTCGTGTCTACCACTTAGTGCTTTAATTACAACGTATGCTATAAAACCAAGTGCAATTCCATGAGCAATGCTAAATGTAAGAGGCATCAAAACTGCCGCTAACACTGCTGGAGCATATTCACTGACGTCATCCCATTCTATATCCCTTAGGTTTTTCAAAAAGAATGTTGCAACAAACACTAGAGCCGGAGCAGTTGCAAACGCAGGAATACTTTGAGCTAATGGTGCTAAAAATAAACAGATTGCAAATAGAACTGCCACAGCAACCGCTGTAAGTCCTGTTCGCCCACCTTCTTTAACACCTGCTCCAGATTCAATGTATGATGTAGTATTGGAAGTTCCAACTAATGCACCTATTGTTGTAGCCGTGGAGTCTGCTAAAACTGCTCTACCTATCCCATCAACGTTTCCGTCTTGGTCAACTTTACCAGTTAAATTGGCAACTGAAGTAAGAGTTCCAGCGGTATCGAAAAAGTCTACAAAAAGAAAAGCAAACGCGACACCAATAAAACCTGCTGTTGCTACAAGGCTAAAGTCCATTGAGAACGCATGAACAGCTGGTGGAACTGATCCCACAACTCCATCAATTGCGCTCACACCGCTTACCCAAGCAATAATACTTACTGCAAGTATACCGATGATAATTGATCCTGGAACACCACGCTTATCTAAAATTGCCATAATTGCGAATCCGACAGCAGCCAATATCACAGGCATTGAACTTACATCACCTAAACCAACTAAAGTTGCGGGATTATCGACAACCACGCCAGCATTTTTTAATCCTATAATAGCTAAGAACAATCCTATGCCTGCCCCTACGCCAAACTTCATACTTTTTGGTATGCTATTTATTATCCACTGACGTGCCGGTGTTACAGACAAAATTAAAAATACTATCCCTGCAATAAACACTGCGGCAAGAGCCTGCTGGTAGGTATAACCCATTCCAAATACAACTCCAAAAGCAAAGAAAGCGTTTAAACCCATACCAGGTGCTAGGGCAATTGGCCAATTAGCCCACAGGCCCATTATTAGACAGCCAACCACAGCAGCTATGATTGTGGCAACAAATACACCGCCAAAATCCATACCGGTTCCCTCAGTAGATAAGATGGCTGGATTAACGACAATAATATATGCCATTGTTAAGAACGTGGCTAAACCTGCCAATAACTCAGTTTTTACACTAGTACCGTTCTCTTTTAATTTAAAAATATTTTCTAACATTCAGTTCCTCCGTTTAGTAAGAATATAATTTACATTACCAAAATGAAGTAATCGAGATCGATAAAATGTTTCTGTGGATAAGGATATTGATAATTTACTTAAAATTATTTTTTTAAATAATTGAAAATCAATTGTTTTTAGAAAATAGACTAATGAGTATCTTTCCAAATTTGTCGATTAGTGAAGTAGAGTAATACAGAAAGAATTAATAAGTATGAAATTACCTTAAAACCGATTCTTTTTCTCGCCTCTAGCTTTGGTTCTGCTGCCCATGTAAGAAACATTGTGACGTCCCGTGCCATTTGTTCTGGCGTTGCAGCTGTTCCATCTGTGTAAACTACAGCATCCTCATACAATACTTGAGGCATCGCTATTTTTTGGCCTTTTGCGTACTCATTGTAATAAACACCATCATCGAGTTTAATATCACTTGGTGCATCAACATAACCCAACAATAAAGAGTACAAATAGTCTGCTCCACCATGTCGTGCTTTAACCATTACAGATAAATCCGGCGGATAAGCACCGCCGTTTGCAGCTCTTCCCTGTTGTTCATTCTCATATGGGCTAACAAACTTGTCAGATAATATTGCAGGACGCATTTCAACTTCTCCATCGGCATTTGGAGCAGCTTTTACTTCAAATGCTGCTGCCATTGCTTTAGCTTGAGACTCGCTGAATTCAGGGCCACCCTCTTCAATTAGATTTCTATAACTTAAAAGGTTCATTGAATGACATCCTGAACAGACTTCGGTATAAACTTGATACCCTCTTTGAAGCGACGCTCTCTCAAATTTTCCTAATGGTCCTTCAAATGACCAATCAGGATGCATAGGCTCTTTCATTTCACCAGCAGCATGTAATTGAGTGAAGCTAAAGCTCAGTAGCAATGAGAAAGATACAAATAAATTTATGATAAATTTCATATATCAATAGCTAAGCACTGGCTCCAGAGGCAGCGGCCTTCATCTGTCTTTCCTCGGGAGAAAGAACAGGCTCACTCAAGCTCTTAGGCAAAGGTTTGGTTTTTTCAATATAACCAAGTAGAGGTAAAATAATTATAAAATGAGCAAAATAATAAGCGGTAGCAATTCGTCCAATAATCAGAAATAGACCATCAGCAGTCTGAGCCCCTAGATAACCAAGCAATATTACATTAGCAAAGAAAAGCCATACAAACTGTCTATAGAGAGGTCTGTATTTTGCTGACCTAACTTTTGAAGTATCCAGCCAAGGTAAGAATGCTAAAATAGCAATTGCAGAAACCATTAAAATTACTCCGCCGAGTTTATCTGGTACAGATCTCAAGATTGCATAGAATGGAAGAAAATACCATTCTGGGACAATATGTTCCGGAGTTTGCAAAGGATTAGCTTCAATATAGTTGTCAGTATGTCCAAGTAAATTAGGGACAAAGAATACAAAGCCCGCGAATACAACTAAGAATACAACAA
Source organism: uncultured Pelagibacteraceae bacterium (assembly GCA_902523455.1). Taxonomy (GTDB): domain Bacteria; phylum Pseudomonadota; class Alphaproteobacteria; order Pelagibacterales; family AG-422-B15; genus CACNXQ01. The sequence goes on along the minus strand of CABYZG010000001.1, from coordinate 280,332 downwards.
GTGCAAACATATCTTTTACAACGTAATGAGGATGGAAAGGAACTGTATCTTGAGAGCCTTGAACAACATTAATACCCTCAGGATTATTATTACCAGGCACATGTAGTGCCCAAACATGAAGTATAACTAGGGCAAAAATCAGGAAAGGCATCAGGTAATGTAATGTGAAAAACCTAGTTAAAAGTGGGCTACCAACAGCATAACCTCCCCACAACCAGTTAGTTACTGACTCACCTACCAAAGGAATTGCACTGAATAAATTTGTTATAACTGTAGCTCCCCAGAAACTCATTTGGCCCCACGGAAGCACATACCCCATAAAGGCAGTAGCAATCATGAGTAAAAATATAAACACACCAATTATCCAGATTAATTCTCTTGGTTCTTTATATGAGCCGTAAAATAGAGATCTTGCCATATGAATATACACCGCCATAAAAAATAGTGATGCACCGTTTGCATGTATGTATCTTAATAACCACCCATAATTAACATCTCTCATTATATGCTCTACACTTGCAAAAGCTAAGTCGGCGTCAGCAACATAGTGCATTGCTAGGACAAGTCCTGTAATTATTTGGGTAACAAGACAAAAAGTTAAAATTCCACCAAATGTCCACCAATAATTTAAATTTTTCGGCGTTGGATATGGAAGTAAATGTCCATAAATTAAGTTTAAAAGTGGTAAACGGTCATTAAACCATCTTCCAACAGCTGATTTAGGTGCATAATTTTCGCTCATACTTTTTTATCCAATTTTAATAGTAGTTTCGTTTAAGAATACATAATCCGGAATCTCAAGATTTGTAGGTGCAGGTCCCTTTCTTATCCTACCTGATGTATCATAATGAGAACCATGACATGGACAAAACCAACCATTATAATCACCTTTTTGTCCAAGCGGCACACATCCAAGATGGGTACAAATTCCAACCATAACAAGCCATTCAGGGTTTTTTGCTCGATCGCTATCTTCCTCTGGGTGCGGTAAATCAGCTAAATTCACTTTCTTTGCCTCATCAATTTCAGCCTGTGTTCGCCTTCTAATAAATACCGGTTTACCCCTCCACATCACAGTAATGCTTTGTCCAGGTATTATGGGCCTTAGATCAATCTCAGTTGATGCTAACGCTTTAACTGATGCATCAGGGTTCATTTGGTCAACGAAAGGCCATGCTAATGAAGCGGCTCCCGCAGCTGCAAATGCACCTGTAGTGACATAAAGAAAATTTCTTCTTGTAACTTGTTTTTCTGACAACTTAATATCCTTGAGTTATATTGCTAATATACTTGTAAATCGTCGTTTTTTAAGGGAAAAAGGCAATCTGAAGTGCTAAAAATTGTGTCATGATGACGCATATATTAGGATTAAAAAGTTATAAAATATCAATTAGATGAACTTAGCAATTTTTGAACCTGATATACCTCAAAATACTGGAGCAATGGTGAGGATTTGCTCTTGTTTCGGCGTCAATATTGATATTATTCATCCAGCCTCATTTGCAATGTCTGAAAAATCTCTAAGCAGAGTTGCAATGGACTATGGTAGAAATATTAATTTAACAGAGTTTGACGATTGGAAGCACTACGAGAAAAATAGAAAAGGAAGAAAAATACTGTTGTCTACAAAAGGAAAACTTAGTCACTATGATTTTGAGTTTAAGGGTAATGATAATTTAATTGTTGGAAGAGAAAGTGCGGGAGTACCAGATTACGTTCACAAACAATCTGACCAAATAATAAGAATACCAATGAACAGTTCCGCAAGATCTTTAAATGTTGCCGTGTCTTCAGCTATAGTTATTTCTGAGGCAAACAGACAGTTAAAACTATTTTGAAATGTTAAATAAAAAAAAGATGACTAAAGCATGGTTCAAGGGATTGCAGGATCTAATCTGTGAGACTGTACTTGAACTCGAAAAAAAAAATGGATCAAAAGCAAGGTTCAAAACTAATAAATGGAAAAAAGGTGAATATAGAATAATTAAGGGAAATGTAATCGAAAAAGGCGGTATAGCATTTTCAAATGTAACAGGTACCTTTCCAAAAGAATTTGCAAAACAAATTCCAGGAACTGAAAAGAATAAAAAATTTTGGTCCACAGGAGTATCTGTAGTGCTTCACCCAGCAAATCCAAAGGTTCCTGCATTACATTTCAATACTCGGCACATAATAACGGGTAAAAATTGGTTTGGTGGCGGTATTGACGCCACTCCATGTTTTAAAGACGCTAAATTAAAGAAACAATTTCATAATAAATTAAAAACAATGTGTGAAAATCATAATAAATCTTATTACAAAAATTATAAAAAATGGTGTGATGAATATTTCTATTTACCCCACAGAAAAGAAATAAGAGGAATTGGCGGAATATTTTTTGACTATAAAATGGATGATTGGAAAAAAGATTTTGATTTTGTTAAGGACGTTGGCTTAACTTTTAATGATATTGTAAGAGAAATAATAAGCCAAAAAATGAATGAAAAGTTCACAAAAAAAGATAAAGAAATTCAGTTATTGAAACGTGGGAGGTACGTGGAATATAATCTTTTATACGATCGAGGAACAAAATTTGGCTTAAACACCGGTGGTAATATTGATGCAATTTTAATGTCAATGCCTCCTAATGCTAAATGGAAATAAAAATGGAAACTGAACCAATTACATCAAATGGCGCAAAAAAACTTCAAGATGAATTAAGCGATTTGATAAATAATAAAAGGCAAAAAGTAATTCAAGCCATTGCGGAGGCGAGAGAGCACGGCGATTTAAAGGAAAACGCAGAGTACCATGCGGCAAAAGAGGAGCAAGGTCACATTGAGGGTCGTATTCAGGAAATCCAATTACTATTAGCTAATGCAGAAATCATTGATATTTCAAATATTCCTAAAAATCAAAAAACTGTAGTCTTTGGTGCAACTGTTGAAGTTGAAGATATTGATAATGATACAAAGACAAAGTTTCAAATTGTTGGTAATGATGAAGCAGATATTGAATCGGGTCTGCTATCTTACAGATCACCTGTTGCTAAAGCATTAATTGGAAAAGAAAAAGGCGATTTCGTATCAGTTTCAACGCCAAAAGGAGAGAAAAACTACGAGATTAAGAAAATTTTATATAAATAAAAAAAATTATTTTTTTGATTGAACGATTGCTTTAAGCCTCTCAATTAATGAAAACTTATCGTCAATAAAATCATTTTCTGCCCACCAGTCTTCAACCTCTTTTAAGATGTCTCCAACCATTGGGCCTTGAGATATTCCCATGTTTATTACATCTTTGGCTGTTAGAGCAAAAGATGGCTTCTCCCAGCTTTGAGCAACTTCATATAGAGATCTCCAATTTACTTCATTTTTATTATTTGTATCCTTAGCCCAATTAACAAGTATTTGTTTTTGAAAACCGTCACGACCTAATAGATAAAGTAAATATCTAACTTCTTTCATTGACATGTAAGAAACGATTTTTTTATTCAGTGTGCTTAATTTCAATAAGTCAGTAGAGTCTGATTTTGATAAAGGTAATTTTTTTATGATAGTATTCGCTTTATCCAACGAGTTATCAATTAGAGTACTTAATCTCAATATTGGATCAATTGAAAGGGATATTCTACTTTCTATTTCAATTAAATTTACAAATGCATCATTTATGCTAGTGCCATCAAAATAAACATCAAGCAAACCTATTTCACTCATTGCAGATATTGCATGAATTGGAGCATTTAGACTTAGAATTGACTTTAGTTCATTCCATTGCCTTTCCTTAGAAACAACTGATAACTTATCAAGATTTGCTTTTATTGTTTTCATCACCTCTGCGTCAGGAGATATATCGCCAAATAATGCTAAAAAACGAAAATACCTTAGTATTCTAAGGTAATCTTCTTTTATTCTTTCATCTGGATTTCCAATGAAACGAACGACTCTGTTTTCTAAATCTGTTTTACCATCTTTAGGGTCTATTAAATTTCCACCCTTATCCAAATACATTGCATTTATGGTAAAATCTCTCCTTAAAGCATCTTCCTCTAAACTATTTGAGAATGAGACTTGAGCATGTCTTCCATCAGTAAAAATATCGTTTCTAAAAGTTGTAATTTCAAACTTTCTTTCATTAATTATTGCTGTAACCGTTCCATGATCTATTCCTACATCAATAAATTTAATATTTTCTTTATTGAGTATTTCGGTAATAGTCTTTGGTTTCAAAGAAGTAGCAAAATCAATATCTGTGATTTCCCTATTTAAAAGTGCGTCTCTGATAGAGCCCCCTACAACATAAATACTATTTTTTTGATAGGTTTCAAAAAGATCAAAAACTTGCGCAACATCGTTTTGTTCTAGGATTGATGAAAATCTACTCATAAGACAGATTATTTATATTATTTTAGAATTTGATAAAGATTAATCAACATTCCAGCAGTTGCTCCCCAAATATTGTAATCTTTATAAGGTAAAACGTAATAGTCATATTCATATTTTTTATTGTTTACCTCATATGTGGCACTTTCTTTCTTATGATTGTTTGAGTCCATTAAGAATTCTAAGGGGAGAAAAAATATTTCATCCACTTCATTTTGATTTGCCTTTAAATAGGAGTAATCAGATACTATAGATACAATTGGCATGATCCTAAATCCTGTGCCAGTTATATATACATCAAGATTTCCTAACACATTTACATCATCAGACCTTAAACCAACTTCTTCGTTAGCCTCTCGTAAAGCAGTTTCTATTGGAGACATATCATTTTTTTCAATTTTACCTCCAGGAAAACTAATTTGTCCTGCATGATCTTTTAAATTATCCAGTCTTTTAGTTAATAATATTTTTACTTCATTATTTGAATAACATATGGGTACAAGTACAGCTGATGGATTTAGTTTAGCTTTATCTTTTTCAGCTTCTGCTAGAGGGTGATGATGTCTTGTTAAAAAATCATTCGTAAGTATTTCAAAATACTCATGAGATATCTTCTCTGGACCATCAAATAAACCCCTCAATTTATCTAAAGGCATCATTCTTTTTCAACTTCATGAATGTTGAAACATTCACCCATACTTTCTATAACTAAGCATTTTTTATCATCAACTATCTTCTCCTCTGCAAGATCCACTAATTCATAAAAAACTGATCTAGATAAAAGTGCATGGAGATTTTTTCTGATCAGGATATAAGGTGACGGTTCTGAATTTTCTCCAATTTTAATTGTTAATGGATTCTCTTTAGAGAGAAGAATTTCTTCATTGAGATTTGTTTTAAATAGATAACCAGTTTTACTACTTATCTCAACTTTATTAAGGGACACAGCAACAAACGGTGCATCTTCAACCTGAATTCTAACTTTCTCAACGGGTGTAACTAAGTAGTAGCATGTATCTTCATCTAATCTTAATATGCTTGAGAAAAGTTTAACCATCGCAGGTCTTTTTATTTCAGAGCCCATGTAAAACCATTTTCCATTTCGTAAAATCTTCATGTCAATATCACCACAAAATGGAGGGTTCCATTTTTCTACAGGCGGCAGTGATTGCTTATTTTTTTTGCTGAAACTATAAATTGTTTCTAGTCCTTTTAAATTTACTGGATTATCGTTCATGCTTCACTTGAATTTATAATTAATGGATTTATCAATATTTTTCATTATAAAACTTCAATTATCTTTTTAATTAGATAATATTCTCAAGATATAATTAGTAATTTTGGAGGTATACTATGCAAAGTGTGGATGTAAAGGATTTAGAAAATTATAAAGGTAAAGATATGGGACATTCAGATTGGATGTCAATTGATCAAAATAGAATAAATTTATTCGCAGATGCAACTGATGATCATCAGTGGATTCATGTTAATGAAGAAAAAGCCCAAAAAGAACTTCCTACTAAAAGCACAATTGCACATGGTTTCTTAAGCCTTTCTCTATCAGTACCGTTGGCTGGTAAAATCTGGACAGTTACAGGGGCCAAAATGATGATTAATTATGGCTTAAATAAAGTAAGATTTATAAATATGGTTCCAGTTAATTCCCGTGTGAGAATGGGAATAAAAATTAAAGAGGTAAACAAATTGGATAACGGCGGAACGCAGGTAATCAGTGAGGCTACTCTCGAAATTGAAGGACAAGACAAACCAGCGTATGTTGCAGAACAAATCATGGTAGCATTTCCTTAAAAATGAGTGATAAATCATTTCCTGATCCAGATGCAAGTTCAATTAATTTAAACACTGAGATAATAAAGCTTTTAACCTGGAATGTATGGTGGAAATTTGAAAACTATAAGGAACGAGAAAATCTAATCATTTCTGAAATCAATAATTCTTGTCCAGATATTTTGTGTCTACAAGAAGTGTGGGAAGAAACTGATGAAAGTCAGGCTAAAATAATCGCAGATCAACTTGGGTATAATTATATCTTTGAAAAATCATTTGAGTTTGATGGTGTTGCGTTTGGAAATGCAATCATTACTAAATTCCCAATCAATTCTCACCATACTGTAATGTTTGAGACTGAAGCAGAGAAAGATGAAAAAAGATTTTTGCTTCATCTCTCATTAAAATATAAAAGTGAGACGATAAACGTTATTTGCACTCACCTTAATTATAAATATGAACATCAGCAAGTAAGAGAAGATCAAGTAAATCAAATAATAGAATACATTAGTAAATTAGAACAATCAAAATTCCCTATAATTTTGTGTGGAGATTTCAATGCGGATCCAGAAAGTGATGAAATTAGAAAGATTACTGGTTTAACTAAGCCAGTAAACGATATTGTTTTAAGAGATGTATGGAAATTAACAAATAGAAATGATCCTGGTTACACTTGGTCAAACAGCAATGATTGGGCAAAAAAAACTTTAGAATATAATCGACGAATTGATTACATATTTTTAGGTAAACCTGGACCTAATGGTCTAGGTCATCCAATTGAGTGCAACCTTGTCGGCACAGAAAAAAATAAATTTTTTCCAAGTGATCACTTTGGATTACTGGCTCATTTGGTCGGTATAAACTGATGAGTATTTTGTTATCCATTTTTTTAGGTGGAGGCGTCGGAGCTTTATTGCGTTTTCTTATAAGTGAACAGACTGATCGATTATTTTTAAGTTCATTTCCATTTGGAACAATAGTTGTCAATGTTCTTGGGGCATTTTTGATGGGATTAGTCGTTAGTTATTTTGCAGATAAAGTTAATATATCTCAAAATATAAAAATGTTTTTAACTATTGGTTTCCTCGGAGGTTTCACGACCTTTTCAACTTTTAATTTGGATTTTTATCAATTATTCAGCAACGGAGAAATTTTAGCCTCGCTTTTATATCTGTTTGTGACATTCACATTTACAGTTATAGCTTTTTATCTTGGGCTAAGTTTATTCAAATTTCTTTAAATTATTTATTACGTCTTCTTAACATAAATTCAGCAAGCCCATCGTAACCTTTCTCAATCATCATTTTCGCTGATGCAACATTTTGAACTTGATCAAGAGGCTTTATTTGATGAGCAACAACTGTGGTATTCATAAATTGTGCAGCAGAACAAATGGAGATAATTTCGGATATAACTTTTTCATCAAAGCCATATTCTAATATAGCAGCTACATCTTCTTCATTAATTGAGCGAATGTCTTCATTTACTTTGTGAGATAATTTTAGAATTGGCTTATACTTAGCTTCTATTTGTGATTGTTCAATATCATTCATAAAATCTAGGTCATTCTTGTCTCTTAAAATTTTCTTTGATATTTCAACATGAATATTCTTGCAGTACCCACAGCCGTTTAATCCTGAGACATAGGCGAATATCATCTCTTTAATATGTGTTGGTAATAGTGTTTCTTGTCTCATTAGAGACTCTAAATAAGCCACATAATGTTTCTGATAGCCCCAGTTATCTAAAAAGACATCATATACTGATTTATACTTACTTAAAAAATTACTCATATTTTTGATCCTAATTGGCTGGGGCGGGAGGATTCGAACCTCCGAATGCCGCTACCAAAAAGCGGTGCCTTACCGCTTGGCCACGCCCCAACGCTATATAATTATTTAATTTAAGAAAAAGATTTTGCAATCTTTATATTAACCTCGTTAAATATGTCCACCAATTGGGGTGTTCTTCAGATATCCTCTGTATTGCTTCCTCCGCCTTTTGTTTATCTTCATAAACAGTAAAATATGCAGAGCCACTTCCTGTCATTCGTTCATACTTACAATTTATATCATTATCTAAATATTCTCTTATTTTTTTCATTTCTTGATTAGCAAGAAGTGCCGTTTTTTCCAATTCATTTGATGTACCTTTTAGAATTCCATCTAAGTTAGTATCTTTATTGTATGAGAATTTTTCTCCACTTAAATTAGAATGTTTATTAAAAATATCCTTAGTACTATTTTGAACATTTGGAAATACAATTAGAAAATGCTTATCCGAATTGATGTTTAACCTTTGATCAACATTCCCTTTTCCAGAAATAAGTGCAGATCCCTCATCAATAAAAAATTCAATGTCTGACCCAAGATCTCTTGCAATTTCAGTTGAGCTTGAATTATCTAACAAATTGGATCTTATTAAATATTTAATTATTTCTGCGACATTTGATGAACCGCCACCTAAACCCGATCCCACTGGTATATTTTTTACAACATGAATAGCAAATGATTTCTGCTTTAAGTAATTATTATCAATTAAATAATTAAATAATTTAGAAATATGATCATTGGATCCCACTTGGTCTCCAAAAGGGCCATTATATGAGATACTAAATGAGCTTTCATCTTTTATTCTTATCTCATCATAAAGATCGATCCTTGATAACACTGAGTTTAATTCGTGAAAACCAGTATCAAGTTTGTCTACTACATTTAAGAAAAGATTTATTTTTGCGTAGGATTTTATGGTATTTAACAACGTACTTAGATTCCTTTAAGTAGTTTGATTTTAACTTTGTCCTCAAATATATTTTCCTGATCTAAATCTATGGCTTTCTGCCAATAAAAACGTGCTTCAAGTTCATTTCCCAGCTTCCAGAGCACATCACCATAATGATCATTTACAGTTGGATCGTATGGCATCATATCTAAAGAAAACTCCAACAAAGATAGAGCTTCATTATACTTACCAACTTTAAAATAATACCATGCAAGGCTATCAACTATGTATGGATCGTTTGGCTTCAATTCCATTGCTTGTTCTATCATAACTTTAGCCTCGGATATATTTTGATCCATATCGATATAAGAATATCCTAAATAATTGAGAACATCTGCTTGATCTTCAGATAGATTCAATGATCTTTTTAAATTCTTTTCAGCTAACTTCCAATTTTTAGAACGTTCATGAACAATTCCAATATTAAAGTAAACTTCCCAAATGTTTTCTTTATCAAATTTTTTACCAAGCTTTAATGCATGATCATAGTTATCAATTGCATCAGACCAATTCTTCTCAAAGCGGTGATAATTTCCTAGTGAAAGGTAAGCTTCAAAGCTATCATCAACCTCCACAAAGGTATTTAAATTTTGAATTGCTTTTTCATTGTTGCCCTCGTAGCTATATGCATCTGAAATTTGAATTGCGGCAAAATTACCGAGATAATGCTTTTTTGGAATATATCTCAGCACCTCTCTTGCTTTATCATGATTTTCCAACTGATTAAGAAAAGAGGCAAATATATACTTGATCTCATGTAAATTAGGAGAGGTGTCAATTGCTAATTGATATAACATATGTGCGAGTTCTTCATTTAAATCCTCAATCAAAAGCTGTGAATTAAATAAAACCACTCCTATTCCTTGAAGAGGGTTTTGAATAATCCTATTTTTATTTGAAGTTAAAAATTTATTTTGAAATTCTTCATCATATGAAGACAAAAACTCATCTGCAAAAGCATCTTTCTTCTCAGTCAAATTATTTCGATGTAGAAAATTATAATATAGACGTAAAACGTATAAATCTCTTTGTACTGATAAAGATTGGTCATAAAAAACCTCCGCTAATTCAATCTCATCAGCATAGTCATAAATTAGTGCTTTATGCACAAGTGTTAGGTGTTGATGTTCGCCTGTGGAAATTAAATCGATTAGCGCCATACTTTTATCTATTGTGTTACTATCGGCCCATACCCAAGCTCTAAGAAGTCTTACAAACGTGCTATCAGATAAATTCCCTCTCCAAATACTTGCAAAACTTTGATCAGCAAAACCTGGCTTATAAGAGTTTAAGTAAGAAATCCCATTAACAAGATGACCTTGTGGTGATTGATTATTCATACAACATGAATTCACATTTTTATCACAGCCTGCTTTTGCAAGTTTGAAAGAGTAGTTATTTGCACTAAGCAAATCTCCATCCAAGATACTAAGCAACAACAGTCTATCTAAAGCAAGTAAATCGTTTGGATTCGATCTGTGCAGCCTTTGATAATATCTCTTAGTTGTGCTGTAGTCATTTGAGTCACTAGAAATTTTTGCAACCAAGTAATCGCCCACCTGAGGCGGAATAAATTGTGCTGCATGAAGATTAATGCTTGAGATGTTAAATATTAGTAAAAATATAATTGTTCTTATAAGCATAGACTTATGCTTTACATATTCGCATATTTTGGGCCACCGCCACCCTCTGGTGTTACCCAATTTATGTTTTGAGACGGTTCTTTAATATCGCATGTTTTGCAGTGTATGCAGTTCTGACTATTAATTACAAATTTTGGATCTGAACCATCATCATTTCTATGAACTTCATATACACCTACTGGACAGTACCTTTGAGAAGGCTCATCAAACTTTTCCAACGTGTAACTAATTGGTAATTCTTTATCCTTCAATTGAAGGTGAACAGGTTGATTTTCAGTATGATAAGTTCCAGTAAGAAATACCGAACTAGCCCTATCAAAAGTTAAAACACCATCTGGTTTTGGATAATTTATTTTTTTTGCTTCTTTTGCATCTTCTAACGTTTCATGATCAGCATGTTTATGCGATAGAGTAAAAGGAAGCTTTCCCATAAATAACCACTGATCGAGTCCTGTAAGTAAAATACCAAGGATATTTCCAAACCTTGTAAAGAAAGGTTTAACATTCCTAGCAGATTTTAATTCGCTATAAACCCAACTCTTTTTGAATAAAGCCTCGTAACAAGATAGATCATTGGACTTACCCGAAAGGAATTCATTAATAGCTTCAGCAGCAATCATTCCACTTTTCATGGCAGTATGAGTTCCTTTAATTTTTGGCATATTTAACGTACCGGCATCACAGCCAATTAATAATGCGCCAGGCATGTGCATCTGAGGCAGACTTTGTATGCCACCCTCAATCAATGCTCTGGCACCATAGGAAACTCTTTTTCCGCCACTTAACATTTTTTTTATTGCAGGATGTGTTTTAAACCTTTGAAACTCTTCAAAAGGTGACAAATACGGGTTCTTATAATCAAGTCCAACTACATATCCCAAAAATATTTGATTATTTTCTGCATGGTAAACAAAACTCCCTCCATAGGTTTTATTGTCTAAGGGCCAACCGGTTGAATGAAAGACTAAGCCTTCATCATGATTTTCTTCAGGTACCTCCCATATTTCTTTCAAACCAATTCCGTACTGTTGTGGGTCTGAATTTTTTGCGAGTTCGAACTTCTCTATTAATTGCTTACCTAAATGGCCTCTACACCCTTCAGCAAATACTGTTGTTTTTGCGTGTAGCTCAATACCAGGCTCATAGGAATCTTTTTTTTCATTATTTACGTCCAGTCCCATGTCATTTGTGGCCACGCCTCTTACTTTTCCATCTTCATCGTACAAAATTTCAGAAGCTGCAAAACCAGGATATATTTCAACTCCTAAGTTTTCAGCGATTTGTCCAAGCCATCTACACATATTCGCAAGGCTAGCAATGTAGTTTCCTTTATTATGTTGAACAGGTGGTAATAAAAACGAGGGAACAGTAAAGTGAGACTTTTCAAAAAGAAATAAAAACTTTTCTTTTGTAACTTTTGTTTTCAGAGGACAGCCGTCTAGAGTTTTCCAATCTGGAAGTAGCTCATCAAGAGCTCTTGTTTCAAATACATTTCCACTTAATATATGAGCGCCAACCTCAGATGCTTTCTCTACAATGCAGACATTAATTTCTGGGTTTATTTGCTTGAGTTTTATCGCGGTTGAAAGGCCCGAGGGACCTGCACCCACGATTACAACATCGTACTCCATTGATTCTCTTTGCTGAATAGTATCCATTATTAACTATATATTTAGTTTATAGGTATTATAATTCAATTTGTTTATGACCAACGCAAAAGTTCAAAACACACTGAAGCAGCTCAACCAATTAAAGATGAGTGGGGTGAATGAAAACATTGGAAATAAGCCAAAAAATCGCTACGGAAATAAAAAATCATCGAAATCAAAAACTAGTGACAGCTCTATATCTGTTAATAACTCATCGATTGAGGATCAAAAAACTATCAACTCACTAGAATCATTAGATTCATTAAAAGACTTCATGGCAAATTATGACAAATGTAAGCTTCACGAAAGTGCAACAAATATGGTGTTTTCTGATGGAAACCCAAAATCAGAAATTATGCTTATTGGTGAAGCTCCTGGCCATGATGAGGATATTCAAGGAAAACCCTTTGTTGGTAGAAGCGGCAAACTCTTAGATAAAATGCTTGAAGCGATAAACCTTAATCGAGAAAAGGTATATATTGCAAATATTGTACCTTGGAGACCTCCTAATAACAGACGGCCCACTGATGAAGAAATAGATATGTGTCTGCCAATGATTAAGAAACACATAGAGTTGATTAATCCTAAAGCAATATTGCTATTAGGATCAACAGCGACTTATGCACTTATTAGAAATACTGAAGGTATAACAAAGATTAGGGGTAAATGGGTAGATATTGAAATTAATAAAAAAAAATATCCCACCCTACCCACTTTCCACCCTGCTTTTTTATTAAGGCAACCTGGACAAAAAAAATATTCGTGGGAGGACTTAAAAAGTCTTAAGAAAAAAGTTGAATCATAATTTTAACGATCAAATCAATTTGTTGGATTTTGAAAAAAATTTTAATTGTCCAGTTGCTGGTGTTGATGAGGTAGGACGTGGTCCTTTAGCGGGACCAGTCGTGGCAGCAGCAGTAATTTTGGATAAAAACAACCTTCCTGCAGGTATTAGAGATTCAAAAAAAATATCAAAAAATAAAAGAGAAATAATTGCAGAAAAAATTAGATTAAACAGTCATTATGCATATGGAGAGGCGTCAGTAGAAGAAATCGATAATTTAAATATTTTACAAGCTTCGTTACTTGCAATGAAAAGAGCTATTGAGTCTCTAAAAATAGTACCATCAATGTCTCTTATTGATGGAATATATACGCCTAAAGTTGATTTAAAATGTAAACCAATTGTTAAAGGTGACAGTAAATCAATTTCAATTGCTGCAGCTTCAATTCTAGCCAAAGTTTACAGAGATAAGATTATGACCAATCTTGCTGACAAATATCCTGAATATTCATTTGAAAAAAATGCAGGGTACGGAACAAAAGAGCACCTTTTGGCTCTGAAGTCTCATGGAATTACCCCTATCCATCGAAAAAGTTTCAAACCAATCTACAATATATTGAATTAAGAAAATAAATTAAGTCATTGATTCTAAATATCATTGACCTCGATTCTATTTTGAATCATATTACTGACCATGAAATCGGTCGATGAAAGTCTTATGGCAAAGACTAATAAAATTTTATGCGGTGACACAGTTGAGGAGTTGAGAAATTTACCCGACAATTGTATAGATCTAATCTTTGCTGACCCTCCTTACAACTTGCAATTGGATCAAGAGTTGCTTCGACCTAATAACTCCAAAGTTTCAGCTGTAGATGATGAATGGGATCAGTTCGAAAGTTTTGAAGAGTACGATAGTTTTTCTGATCTTTGGCTCAAAGAAGCTAAAAGAGTGCTTAAACCAACAGGAAGTATATGGGTGATAGGCTCATATCATAATATATTTAGAATTGGTTACATAATGCAAAATTTAGGTTTTTGGATTTTAAATGATGTTATTTGGCAAAAGGCAAATCCAATGCCAAATTTTAGAGGAAAAAGATTTACTAATGCTCATGAAACTATGATTTGGGCAAGTAAAGATAAAAATTCAAAAAAATATACATTTAATTACGAAGCGATGAAGTCACTAAATGAAAACATGCAGATGCGCTCAGACTGGTTCTTACCTATTTGCAGTGGCCATGAAAGATTAAAAAACAAATCAGGAAAGAAAGTACATCCCACGCAAAAACCTGAGGGATTATTACATAGAATAATTGTTTCATCTTCAAATCAGGGTGAACTTGTACTTGATCCTTTCTTTGGAACAGGAACAACTGGCGCTGTAGCAAAAAGGCTAGGAAGAAAATACATTGGTATTGAAAAAGATAAAAATTATATAAAAGAAGCCAAGAATAGAATTGAAAAAGTGAGTATTTATGAAAATAATGCACTAACGTTAACTCAATCTAAAAAATCTGAACCAAGAATACCTTTTGGTTGGTTAATTGAACGAAAACTGATCGAGCCTGGAACAATTTTATATGATCAAAAAAGAAAATACTCTGCAAAAGTTAGAGCAGATGGTTCTGTTGTTAGTGAGAAAAACTCTGGATCAATTCATCAAATTGGCGCAGAAGTTCAGTCTGCAAACGCGTGTAATGGTTGGACTTTTTGGCACTTTGACGTTGAAGGCGAACTCAAACCGATTGATATATTAAGACAAAAAATCAGATCTGAATTAAATTAAGCAGATTAAGTGCCTTCTTACTCATCGTTGTGACCGCATATTTATTTAATTTTTTTAAATCCACCCACTTTAAATCATCCTCATTAAATTGGATCTGACTGTTATTAATATTGGATTTATAAACAGTATTTTTGAGATCAATATGGCTAAAGGAGTGTTTGAATTCAACATTTGTTTTTTTCCATTTAGCATTTGGTATAGGGGTACTCTTTTTACTAAACTTTACTGGTTTCACTTTCCAATTAGTAGATGGAATTTCCCATTGATTTGCAAGAATCTTTTTACCAGTTCTCTTCTTTAAAAGAATTTTAGAATTATTATGAATTGTAAGAAATGAAATACAATTTAGCTTCTGCTTTAACGGCTTACTTTTTATAGTTGGAATAAGATCTACCGTATTTTTTTTATGGGCTGAGCATTTACTCTTGAGACAGCAATTGTGACAGTCTGAATTTTTAGGCTTACATATTATTGCCCCTAACTCCATAACTGCTTGAGTGTAAGACCTATTTTTCGAATTGGGACAAATTCTTTCGGCAATTTCAGAGATTATTTTTTCAAAACTTTTATCATTGCCACGAATTTCATAATACCTTGCTATTACTCGCTTTACGTTTCCATCAATTGCTACCGCTTTTTTATTAAATGCAATTGAACTTATTGCAGCAGATGCATATTCCCCTATACCGGGCAATTTAATTAAATTAATTTTATCTTTTGGTATTTTTCCTTTGTAATCTTCATCTATAATTTTTACAGTTTTTAGCAAGTTTTTTGCTCTTGAGTAGTAACCTAGACCTTGCCAAAAAAGTAAAACGTCTTCAATTTTTGCGTGAGATAACTTTTTTAATGTTGGCCATTCATTAATAAATTTATTGAAATATGGTACTACTGTCGCCACTGTCGTTTGCTGCAACATAAATTCACTTACAAGAACTCTATATGGATAATCCTTATGTCGAATATTCTTTCTCCAGGGTAGTTCTCTTTGATTTTTTTCATACCACTCAAGTAATTTATTTGAAAAAAATTTGTCTTTACTTGTCATTTTCGTGTTACTTTATTTTTTATGTTTCAAAAGAAATTAAGAGGTCCTCAAATATTATCAAATCTTCTTCCAGAAGAAGCAAAGAAAATTCTTAAATCAAGAGGTTTTTCAGAGTTAGAACTCTTAGCAAATTGGGAGAGAATTGTAGGCAAAAAATTTGCAAAATTAACCATCCCTTTAAGGCTTAAAATAGTTAAGAGTAGTGAAAAAAATAATGGTAAATTAATTGTTAAAGTTGATAGAAGTGTGGCTTTTGCGTTTGAGCACGAGCGAGAGAAAATAATTAAAAAAATTAATCTTTTTTTTGGTTATGAAGTGATCAACAAAGTTGAAATAATACAAGCATCAATTAAGGTTAAAAAAACAACTAAAATCAATAAATTAGAAAGTGATATTAAGAGCCAAAGTAAGAATTATGATGAACTAAAAAAATACCCTGATCTTAGAAAAAACTTTGAAAAAATCGCTTCAAAAATTTTAAAGTCCTAATTCAAACAAAATTTTCTGCTACTCCAATAGAGTAATAAATCCTATTAAAATAAGGAAAAATTGAGTATATTCAACATGTTGTATATGTATAAAAAAAACAAGCAAAATATGGGTTTTAAATCTAATTTTTTATTCAGTACTAGTTTTATTGTATTTCTATTTGCGTTGATGTTTCCAATTAATGGATTGTTTGCCAGTAGTACATTAAAGGGGATGCAGTTAGGTGATAGCGACGCACCAGTGAAAATTATTGAATATAGATCGCTCACTTGCAGTCATTGCGCAGACTTTAGTAACGACACCTTTGCAGAAATTAAAAAAAATTATATCGATAAAGGTAAAGTGAATTTTGAATTGAGACCTTTCGCTCTCAATGCAATTGATCTTAACGCTTTTAAATTACTTCATTGTGTTGATGAAAATGATTTTTTCGCAATGGATAAAATTTTGTTTAAAGATCAAAAAAAATGGATTGTAACTAATCAGAGCGATAAAGTACTGGAAAACAGCACTAATGCACTCAAGAATTACGGAGCCCTATTCGGCGTATCTGAGGAGGTGTTTAATAGCTGTATGGAAAATGAGAATATTACTGATTTCATACTGGAGCAGCGCATAGAGGGTGTTGAGAATTATGATATATCTTCAACTCCAACTTTCATAATCAATGGTGAAATTTATGCAGGTAATATGTCGATTAATGAATTTGATGAAATAATTGAAAAAGAAATAAATTAATGAAATTTAAAAAAATAAAAATTCTAGGTTTTAAATCATTTGTTGATCCTACTGAATTAGACATCGATGAGGGTTTAACAGGCATAGTTGGTCCTAATGGATGTGGTAAATCAAATGTTGTTGAGTCCCTAAGATGGTGCATGGGAGAAACCTCTGCAAAAAGCATGAGGGGTTCAGGAATGGAAGATGTAATTTTTTCAGGTACATCAGATAGACCAGCAAGAAATAATGCTGAAGTAACAATCTATCTTGATAATGAGGAAAGAAACGCGCCGTCTGAATTTAATGATCAAACTGAAATTCAAGTTAAAAGAAAAATAGAAGTTGAAAAGGGATCAGATTATAAAATTAATGGTAAAGACGTTAGAGCCAGGGATGTACAAAGATTATTTGCAGATTTATCTACAGGAGCTCATTCTCCATCCTTGATCAGCCAAGGACGCGTAGGTTCATTAATAAATGCTAAACCGATAGATAGACGCTCCGTATTAGAAGAAGCGGCAGGAATATCTGGGTTACATTCGCGAAGACATGAAGCAGAGCTAAAATTGAAAGGTGCAGAAACTAATCTTCAAAGGGTTAAGGATTTGATGAAACAATTAAATAATCAAATCAATAGTCTTAAAAAACAAGCTGAACAAGCTGAAACTTACCGCTCAGTATCGTCTGAAATTAACAAATTAGAGGGTATCGTTTTATTCCTAAAGTGGACATCTTTAAAAGAATCTTATGAAAAGTCAGATGAGAATTTAAGATCAAGTGAGTCTCAAATCCAAAAATTTACGTTGCAGGTAACTCAGGCTACTAATGAACAATTAAAAGCCAATGAGAAAATTAAGCCTTTAAGAGATAAAGAGATTGAGTCCGCGGCAAAATTAAATCGTATTAATCTAGAGAGAGAGTCATTAGATCATGAGGAAGAACGAATAAAAGAAGAAAAAAGAAATCTTGAAAACGTGATTCAACAAATAATCAGCGATAGTGAGAGGGAGCAGTTTCAACTAGAAGATGCCAAAAAAGATCTTGATTTACTAAATGCGAGAAAAGATCTCTCTAATAACGAAGAGTTTCAAGAAATAAACAATGAAACAATTGACCAACTTAAGTCAGAAAAGGATACTTTGGAAACAGAGATTTCAAATCTTGAGCAACAAATAGAACAATATAATCAGATTAAAAATTCTAAAAGAGATGATTGGCAGGACACTTTAATTAAAGCAGAAAATTTGAAATCAAGGCAATCAACTTTAAAAGACGTGGAAGGTTATGATGATCCTGAGAAATGGACAAATATATTTAAAGAAAAATTTTACAATGATCTTGGTGAAATCAGTGAGAAAGTGGATCAAGCAAGCAATATATCAGACGAAGCTAAGGCAAATTATGACAGAGCAAGTAATGAGGCAAAAAATGCAGCAACATTATCAATGGAATTAAGAGAAAAACTCAGACAAAAAGACGTTGAACAAAAACAAAGTGATTGGACATATGAATTTCAGAGATTGAATAAAACAATTAAGTCATCTCAAGAACAAATCGAAACATTGCAAAAAAGAAAAATAAAAACTGAGCAAGAGCTAGAGAAAATCTCTAATCGCCCAGAAGAAATTGCCCAGAGAAGAGGTCAATTAATTGAAACAAAAGGCTTTGCAGAGACAGAAAGACAGTTTGCAGCTGATCGTTTAGCTGAAGCTGATAATGAATTAAAAAAAATTGAGACTAATTTAAGAAAAGCCCAAAATGATCTCGCTAACATAAGAGAGTCTAAAGGAAGAACAGAAGCAACAAAAGAATTAGCTGAATCAAGATTAAAAGAATTAGAATACGAATCAAAAGAGAAATTTAACTGTATTCCTAGTGAAATTGTAAATTCTCTCTCTATATCAGATGATCTTGAAACTATGAGAGCTAACCTCGAAAGAACTGAGATGAGACTTGATCGACTTAAGCAGCAGCGTGAAACAATGGGTGCTGTGAATCTAAGGGCAGATTTGGAAACAAAAGAAATAGATGAAGAACTTGAAAAAATGACCACAGAAAAAGAAGATTTAGAAAACGCAATCAAAAAAATGAGGGAGTCTATAGAAGATTTAAATAAAGAAGGTAGAACAAGACTGCTTGGAGCGTTTAAAACTGTAAACACACATTTCAAAGAAGTTTTTGTAAAATTATTTAACGGTGGAAAGGCGCACCTTGAACTTATAGACTCTGATGATCCACTTGAAGCAGGGCTTGAAATGATGGTAAGTCCACCAGGTAAAAAACTTCAGTCAATGTCATTGTTATCTGGTGGGGAACAGGCACTAACAGCATTATCTCTAATCTTCGCTGTATTTTTAACAAATCCTTCGCCAATTTGTGTACTTGATGAGGTTGATGCGCCACTGGATGATGCAAACGTCGATAGATTTTGTGGTCTTTTAGATGACATTACAGAAAAAACGAATACCAAGTTCTTAATTATAACTCACCACGCGCTCACAATGTCGAGAATGGATAGATTGTTTGGAGTAACCATGGCTGAACGAGGCGTCAGTCAAATTGTCTCTGTAGATCTTAAAAAAGCTGAAGAGATTGGAGCTGTTGCCTAGTATATTGAAGATGAATAATGATGCTAATTCTCTTGAAAATAGAATAAAAAAAGCAAAAGAAGGCCAGTCTATTAAAGAAGCTAAAGCCCCCAAACCATTCGGTAAAATCATGAAAGTAGTGGTTGAAATTGTCGCAGCAATGGCTGTTGGACTAGGAATTGGTTTGCTGATTGACAATTATTTTAATACAAGACCCATCTTCACATTAATTTTCTTTCTCTTAGGTAGTGCAGCAGGAATTCTTAACGTTTTTAGGGTTGCAAAAAGTCTTCAAAATAACTAAAAAATATATCGATGGCTGCTGATAATCCTATAGATCCTATACACCAATTTGAAATATCAAAAATTGCAGATATCCAGTTAGGTGGTATTGATATTTCATTTACAAACTCTTCTTTATTTATGGTATTCGCGCTCGCTGCAACAATGGCACTATTTGTTATTGGTCTTTCTAAAAAATCAATCATACCAAACAGAATGCAGATGTTATCAGAACTTTCTTATAACTTCATTGCGAACATGTTACGAGACCAGGTAGGTGATCAAGGAAGGGCTTATTTTCCGTTCATATTTTCATTATTTATGTTTATTTTCTTTTGCAATTTTATAGGTCTAATACCGTATACCTTTACTGTAACAAGTCACTTAATTGTAACTTTCGCTTTTGCTGGTCTTATATTTATTGCAGTCACAATAATCGGCTTTGTAAAAAATGGATTAGGATATTTAAGAATTTTTTATCCATCTGGTATTCCAATTTTTCTAGCGCCTCTCATTGTTCCAATTGAAATCATTTCATACTTATCAAAACCTATCAGTTTATCAGTCAGGCTTTGTGCAAACATGCTAGCAGGTCACAGCATATTAAAAATATTTGCCGGATTTATTGTAATGCTTGGCTTTTTAGGATTTGCACCATTAGTTTTTTTGGTCGTGTTATATGCATTAGAAACTCTTATTGCGGCACTCCAGGCATATATTTTTACAATTTTAACATGTATATATCTTAATGATGCCCTTCATCCGGATCATTAGTATTTACAACAACGAAAGGAAAAAAAATGGAAGTAGAAGCAGCTAAACTTATTGGCGCAGGATTGGCAACAATTGGAGTTGCAGGTTCAGGAGCTGGTATCGGAACAGTATTTGGGGCTTACGTCTCGGGTATATTTAGGAATCCTTCAGCGGCACCACAGGCGTTCGGGCAAGTTCTATTAGGATTTGCACTTGTTGAGGCGATTGCTTTATTTGCTCTTGTAATAGCTTTCTTAATTTTATTTGGATAAGAAAAGTGAAAATCTTATTAAAAGCTTTTCTATTAACTGCGCCAATTAATTTTGTATATGCTGCAGAAGGCCAGAAATCTGCTGGTCTTCCGCAGATGGATATTGCGACATTTCCATCTCAATTATTTTGGCTTGTAATTACGTTTTCACTTTTATACCTGTTTATGTGGAAATTTGTAATACCAAGGTTAGGCGCAACAATTGAAGAAAGAAGAGATAAGATTTCAAATGACATCAATGATGCTGATAATCTTAACACAGAAGCAACTGATATATTAAAAAAATATGATGAGCAAATGGCAAGTGCATCACAAGAATCAAATGAGATTATCACTAATTCTAAAAAAGCAATGCTTGATCATTTAGAAACGCTTAAAAAAGAAAATGAAGAAAAAGTTAACTCCCTAATCTCTGAGTCACAGGCTAAAATAAAAGCTCAAGAAGAAAAATCTAAGATTGAAATAAGAAATGCAACGTTAGATACCGTTAAAGCTATTGTATCAAGATATATTGAAAATATTCCTTCAGATGAGGAAATAAATAAGAAATTAAACTAATGCTAGGAACTATTTAATGTCATCATTCTTTTCAGATCCATCGTCTTGGGTATTAGTAGCTTTTATAATATTTGTCATAATTGCGCTTGTAATTAAAGCGCCATCAATGATTGCGAAACTTCTTGATGGTGAAATTGATAAAATCAAATCTGAGTTAGATAATGCCCGAAAATTAAAAGAAGAAGCGAATTCTCTTTTAGCCGATTACGAGAGAAAGGTTCAGTCTGCTGATGAGGAAGCAAAAGCAATTATTGATCAAGCAAAGGAAATTGCAAAGAATCACGAAGAAGAGTCAAAGTTAAAAGCAGAAGAATTTATTAAAAGAGCCGAACAGCAAGCCATAGAAAAAATATCAAGGGCTGAAAAAATGGCTATATCAAAAGTTAATGACGAGATTGTAAATAACTCAGTAAATATTGCTGAGAAAATTATCTTAGAAAACATCAACGACCAAAGTGCAGATAAGCTTGTAAAACAATCAATCGATCAAATAAGTAAACTTAAGGTATAATTTATTATTTATATCTCTCTTTCTAAGCTATAAATAAATTATGGCAGTCTATACGCACATATCTAGAGAAGAACTGGATCTTTTTACTGATCACTATAGTATTGAAAATGTTCTTGAATTTTCAGGTATAAAAGGTGGAACTTCTAATTCAAATTATTTACTAAAGACTCTAGAAAAAAATTACATACTTACTATTTTTGAAGAAAGAACAAATCAGGATAATCTTCATTTCTTTTTTGATCTAATGAATCATTTGAATAAAAACAATGTAAAGTGCCCTGAGGTAATACAAGATAAAAAAGGAAATTATTCAAACTCAATTCAAAATAAGAAAGCTGTAATCACATCGTTCTTAAAAGGTAGGTCAATAGATCAAATTAAACCAATACACTGTGCGTCTTTAGGCTCCACTATCGCAAGAATGCATAAAGAATCAGCTAGACTTGAAATGACTAGAGAAAATGAGCTTGGATTTGTAAACCTCAACAGCTTAATTCAAACTTTAAAAAATTTTGATGATAATATAGACGCGCAGGTAATCGATTTAATCAATGAAGAATATACTTTCCTATCTGGAAACCTTGGTCATAGTTTACCTTCAGGTATAATTCATGCAGATCTTTTTCCAGATAATATTTTTTTTGAAGGTAATGAGGTTACAGGTATAATAGATTTTTATTTTGCATGCACCGATTATTATGCTTACGAAATTGCTATCTGTCTAAATGCATGGTGTTTTGAGCCAAATAATAACGAATTCAATCCAACAAAAGCAAAACATTTATTGGGCAGTTACAATCAGTTGCGAGAATTTTCAGAGGAAGAAAAGAAAGCTTTACCTCTTCTTACAAGAGCATCATCTCTAAGGTATCTACTAACTCGTTTAATCGACTACTATTCGCATGATGATAATGAACTGATCCTTAAAAAGGACCCTAATGAGTATCTCACTAAACTCCAATTTCACCAATCCGTTAAAAAAGTAGGCGAATATGGCCTCTAAAAAGGTTGTTATGTACACCGATGGAGCTTGCTCAGGCAATCCGGGCAATGGAGGTTGGGGAGCTTACATTGAAATTGATGATAAGAAAATTGAGTTAAGTGGATCTGAAAATAACACCACAAATAACAGAATGGAATTAAAAGCAGTTATTTATGCTCTAGATTATCTTAATGAAAAAAGAGACATAATAATTTTCACTGACTCAAAGTATGTCATGCAAGGTATTCAGGAGTGGATAAAAAAATGGAAAACCAATGATTGGAAGACTGCACAAAAAAAAGACGTAAAAAATAAAGATCTTTGGGTTGAATTAGACAATCTGACCGATAAACACTCGATAAAATGGGAGTGGGTGAAAGGTCATTCAGGTGATTACGGAAATGAAATTGCTGATAAACTGGCTGTCGCTCAGATAAAAAGATAAATTATAGTAAATCCATCATTTTATTTGCTCCACTTACATCAACTTTACCGCCATCAACTTCGACAAAAAACTTTTCAATAATTCCATCATTGACAAGTAGTGAGCATCTTTTTGTCTTGATCGATGTTCCAAATGTATCGGGATAGTCTGTACCTAATGATTTTGCAAACTCAGCCTTACTATCTGATAAAAATTTTATTTTTCCATTTGAACCAGACATTTCCTCCCATGCTGACATAGTAAATATGTCGTTAGTTGCAAAACATGCTATTTCATCAACAGCTTTTTCTCTAATTTTGTCGGCATTCTCTATAAAGCCAGGTAAATGATTTCGAGCACATGTTGGTGTGAATGCACCTGGTACACCAAAGATTACTATTTTTTTCCCTTTGCAGAAGTCCAATATCTTTAATGGTTGTGGACCTTTCTCCTTATCCATAAAAACTAAAGTTTCATTTGGTAATTCATTTCCAATTAAATCTGACATTTGACGACCATACTAAATTTATTCCTTAATACAAGATAAAAGTAAGTGGTCCTCCCACTTGCCATTGATTTTCAAATACTGTCTTACTAATCCTTCAATGCAAAAATTATTTTTTTCAAGTGTCTTTAAAGAACGCTCATTCCTTGGTAGGCACGCTGCCTCTACTCTATGTAAATTCAATTCATCAAAAATAAATTCTTTGATAAGTTTTATTGATTCACTCATTAAACCTTTACCCATCTTAGTTTCACAAATCCAATACCCAATTGAGCAAGATTGAACTACACCTCTTTGAACATTATTTATATTAATTTCGCCAATCAAATTATTATTATTTTTTTCAAATATCAGAAAGGAATATGCATTGTCATCTAATGCAAGTTTTTCAAAATATCTTACTCTTTTTACAAATGAACTTCTTTCAAGTTCATTTGGTGACCATGTAGGTTCCCACGGTTTTAAATATCTTTTATTTTTTTCTTTTAATGAAGACCATGATTTCCAGTTTTTATAATCAGGAGGTCTTAGGATGACGTTTTCACCTTTCCTCTCAAATGTTATCTTTTTTGGATAATAAGTTGTTAAAAATGACACTAGCTTATCTGCTCCCTAATGAATTCTTTAATTCGACTTGTGTTATTTTCCATTTTATACATTTTTTCTTCAGCATCAAATAAGTAATTGTATTTACTCATTAAATTTAAATCTTCACCTATTGATTTTTCAACAACCTCAGAAAATTTTACAGGGTGAGCTGTAGCCAAAACAAAATTAAGCCTATCCATATCTTTTTCAAATCTTGATGCATAGAGTCCTGTAGCAGTGTGGGGGTCAATAACATATGAAAAATTATCTTTCACGGATTTGATTGTGTTTTGAACGATATCCATCGAAGAACTATTCGAGCTAAATACCTCTCGAACTTTTTCTAAATTTTCCTGAGATATTAATATTTTTCCACTTTCTTCAAAATTTTCCATTGATACTTTTGTTTCAGTATTTGATTGATTAAGTATATCAAAAAGTAATCTTTCAAAATTACTTGCTACCTGAATGTCCATACTTGGGCTTGATGTTTTTATGACTGTTTTAGATTCATATACTCCTGACTTCATAAATCTATTTAGAATATCGTTTTCGTTAGTAGCCACTATTAATTTATTGATAGGTAATCCCATTTTATATGAAACATAACCAGCATAAATATCTCCGAAGTTACCAGTTGGAACAGAAAAATTAACTTTATTGGAAGCTCTTTCAGTAAAATTAATAAATGTATAAAAGTAATATACTGATTGAATGATAATTCTTGCCCAATTAATTGAATTAACTGCTGATATATTATTATGCATACTATAATCTGTATCTTTCAAAATATCTTTAACAATTTTTTGACAGTCATCAAAAGTTCCTTCTACTTCACAAAGAAAAATATTTTCCTGATTAACAGTAGACATCTGCCTTCTCTGAAATTCTGAAATCCTACCCTTAGGATATAAACAGAAAATATTTATGTTTTTACTTTTTTTTACAGCGTTGATAGCAGCTGATCCTGTGTCACCTGATGTTGCTACTATAAGATTTATTTTTTTCTTCTCTTTTTCTAAAAAATGATCAAAAAGAGGGATAAGTAATTGCATTGCGAAGTCTTTGAAGGCTAAAGTTGGGCCATTGAATAGCTCCACGATTATTTCGTTTGCATTAAGCTCCTTAAATGATACGCAGCCACTTTCTGTAAAGTTATTTGAATACGCTTCTTTAATAATCCTCTTTAATTGATTGGACTCTATTTCGTCACCAATAAATGGAGACAAAATAATTTCTGTTAAGTCCTCATAACTTACATCTCGATTAATATCTTTATGATTTATATTTGGCCAATTTTCAGGAATAAATAGGCCTCCATCATTTGCTAAACCAGCAAATAAAACTTCTCTAAACCCAAAGTAGTCGCTGCCCCTTGTGCTTCTATACCTCATTTTTTTGCACCTTTTGTCTAATATAGTAGATATACATTATCATAATTACAAAAGACAACAAAAACCAGGTGACAGCATACTGGAGATGATTATTTGTTATATTAGATGGTTCAAATTCAATCAGAACATTATCAGAATAGCTTTGGTCTATTAATTTAATCATATACTTACTAGAATTTAATTTATGATATTTATCCATTTCACTTGTATTGAGCAAATACCAGGTATTTGCAATTGTATCATTTTCTGGAATAAGTGGCTTTCGATCCTTCGAATAAATTAAAGCTCCTCTGATTTCTATCTCACTATTTTTGAAAACTTCATCTAATTCAAAATTATCTTTTGAATCAAACGGTATCCAGCCAAGTATTACATAAATAAATTTTTTGCTAATCATTTCCATTGGCAAGACAATTTCGTAACCAGACTCTCCTTTAAGATTGAATTTATAAAAAAACATTTTTTTACCAGTTAATAGTTGTCCTTTTACAGAAGTATTCATGAATTCATATTGAGAGTTCTTGTCGTTTGACGGAAATTCATCTATCACAGAATTATAATTAGAATTAATTGACTCTATTAAATTATTTTTCCATTCGAGCCTTTGTGTTTGCCAAAAACAAAGCAAAAGAAGCAGGACAATTGTTGAAATAAATATTAAGTGGAAAAGAAGATTTTTAATCAATTATATTATTTATTAATATGAGCCCCAAACATAAATTGCTGCAAATAAAAATAACCAAACAACATCAACAAAATGCCAATACCAAGCAGCGGCTTCGAACCCAAAATGATGGTCAGATTTAAAATGGCCAGCAATCGATCTTGCAAGGCAAACAATTAAGAATATTGTTCCAATTAGAACATGAAAGCCATGAAAGCCAGTCGCCATATAAAAAGTTGCGCCATAGATGTGCCCAGAAAATGAAAAATCAGCATGCATGTATTCATAAACCTGAAAACCAGTGAATACGACACCAAGTCCTACCGTGCACCATAGTCCCTGTATTAGCTCTTTTCTATTGCCCTCTAGCAATGCATGGTGAGCCCAGGTAACTGTTGTTCCTGATAAAAGCAAGATTAACGTGTTGATCAGAGGTATATGCCATGGATCCATTAGATGAATATCTGGTGGAGGCCAAATAGCTCCAATTTGTTCTGTGGGGAATAGACTTGCGTTGAAATATGCCCAAAACCAAGCAACAAAGAACATAACTTCTGACGCAATAAATAAAGTCATGCCGTATCGAAGGCCAATTTGAACGACTGGTGTGTGATGACCTTGATGTTCGCCCTCTATAATCACATCTCTAAACCACATGTATGAGACATAGATAACAATTGCTAAAC
Organism: uncultured Pelagibacteraceae bacterium; assembly: GCA_902523455.1. GTDB lineage: Bacteria > Pseudomonadota > Alphaproteobacteria > Pelagibacterales > AG-422-B15 > CACNXQ01. The sequence continues at coordinate 253,071 of CABYZG010000001.1, read as the reverse complement.
CAATTATCATTGTCCACATGTCATCGGTCCTAAAATAAACAACCGCTCCAACGCACGCGATTAAAGCTCCAATCGATGCAAGAAGTGGCCAAGGACTTGGATCAACTAAATGATATTCATGTGTTCTTTTTGTATTTTCTGAACTCATATCTAATTATGTATCACTGTTTTCATAAAAGGTATAGGACAAAGTAACTTCTGATAAATCAGAAATGTATTTATCATTTTCAATTTCAGGATCTATAAAAAATGAAACTGGCATAATTTTAGTTTCGTTAGCCATGAGCTCAGTCTCTTGAAAACAAAAGCATTCAATTTTGTTAAAGTACTTTCCTGCTTCAGTTGGTGATACATTATAAACAGCTGTACCACTTAGAGTTTGGTCTGTATTATTCTCTATCACATAATTAATTAGTTTATTTTCACCTATCTTTAATTGATGAATTCTTTGCTCGGGATAGAATTCCCAATCGAGAGTAGAACCGACGTTGGAGTCTAATCTAACATTGATAGTTTTATCGATAGAATAAATGCTTTCAGATGAATACACATTTGGAGTTCCCCCAAATCCTGTAACTTTACAAAAATAGTTGTATAGAGGCACTGACGCATAAGCTAAAGCGATCATGGTGATAACTATTCCAATTAGTCCAATCGCAGTGATACTGTTGTTTGACTTGATAAAATTCATTTAAATAGTTCCCAATTTGTAAACAGTGTAAGAGAAAAACAAAGCCACGAAGAAAACTAGCACGAGGGCAGTTATTATATTTCTTTTTTTTATTTTTTTATCCATCAGTAAATATTCCATAGTAAATTATCGATTAATAGAATTGAGAAAATATTAAACAGATATATAATTGAAAAATAAAATAGCATTTGAGCTTTTCGCTCAAGCAAGCCATCTTTCAACCACGATCTTTTGAGATCAAACGCCAAATAAATGAAAAAAATACTTAGAGCTGTTGACGAAACTCCAAAGAACAAAGAATAGTATGAACTCATAATTAAAGTAAGTGGCAATAAGGTAATCGAATAAGCAATAATTAAATTTATCGTTTTCCGCTCACCAACAATCAGTGGCATCATTGGGATTCCAGCCTTTTTGTAATCATCAGATTTATAAAGTGCAAGAGCCCAGAAATGCGGAGGCGTCCATAGAAAAATTAACATGAAAAGAAGGCAAATCTCAGTTGAGACACCTCCTGTCACAACTGCCCAACCGATCATCGGAGGAAAGGCTCCCGCTGCACCTCCTATCACAATATTTTGAGGTGTCCTCTTTTTAAGCCATATCGTGTAAACAAATATATAAAAGCAAATTGTCAGTAAAAGTAATCCTGCAGCTGCTAAATTCGAAACCAAGTAAAGCATTGATACAGCAATTATTGAGAGTGTTATGCCATAGATGAGTGCCCCATTAGCGCTTATTTGGTTTGTTGGCAAAGCTCGATCTTTTGTTCTATTCATTAATTTGTCAGTATCTCTCTCATACCACATGTTTAGTGCTCCTGACGCGCCAGAACCAATTGAGATAGCAAGAATTGCGAGCAAACCCTTTGTAAAACTTAAACTTCCAGGTGCGATTATCATTCCTACAAAGCTTGTAAATATAGAAAGTGACATGACCCTTGGTTTAAGCAAGGAGGTATATAGAACTAGTTTTGTCACAATAGAACCTAGCCCAAATTCCTGTTTGTTAGAAACTGAGGTAATATTTGCCATTGTAATTTCTACTTAACTTTTGGTAGCTCCTCAAACTGGTGGAATGGTGGAGGAGAAGGCAATGTCCACTCAAGTGTTGTGGCTCCCTCACCCCATGGGTTGTCGGCACAATCTCTAACTTTCATGAGAGCGTGTATTAACATCACAAAGAATACTGCCAAACCAAGAACAGATATGAATGAGCCAATTGAGGAAATATAATTCCATCCAGCGTAAGCATCAGGGTAGTCAACATAACGTCTTGGCATTCCCGCTAAACCTAAGAAGTGTTGTGGGAAGAATATTATATTCACTCCAATAAACGTTAACCAAAAATGTAGCTTGCCCAAAAACTCTGAGTAGTTTCTGCCAAACATTTTACCAAACCAATAATAGAAACCAGCAAATATTGCAAAAACAGCTCCCATAGAGAGAACGTAATGAAAATGTGCAACAACATAGTAAGTGTCGTGCAGCGAATGATCAATTCCTGCATTTGCAAGAACAACACCTGTCACACCACCTACAGTGAACAGAAAAATAAAACCTATTGCCCATAACATTGGTGTTTTAAGATCTACCGAACCACCCCACATAGTAGCAATCCATGAGAAAACTTTAATTCCGGTAGGCACAGCAATTACCATCGTGGCAAACACATAATAAGCTTTTACATCTGCGTCCATGCCAACGGTGTACATGTGGTGAGCCCATACAATGAACCCTAAGAAACCAATAGATACCATTGCATAAGCCATTCCAAGATAGCCAAAGACTGGCTTCTTAGAAAATGTTGCTACAACGTGGCTAACGATTCCAAAACCTGGTAAAATTAAGATATAAACCTCAGGGTGACCAAAGAACCAAAATAGGTGTTGAAAAAGTACTGGGTCTCCACCTTCAGCTGCACTAAAGAAAGTTGTCCCAAAATTCCTATCTGTAAGAAGCATTGTAATTGCACCGGCTAATACTGGTAATGAAAGTAGTAAAAGGACAGCTGTCACAAGAATTGACCACACAAATAAAGGCATCTTATGAAGAGTCATGCCCGGAGCCCTCATATTAAAAATTGTAGTTATAAAGTTAATTGCACCAAGAATTGATGATGCTCCAGCAAGGTGTAATGAGAAGATTGCTAAATCCACTGCAGGGCCAGGTGAACCTAAGTTAGCAGACAATGGTGGATATATAGTCCATCCACCTCCAACGCCTGCACCGCCTGATGTTCCCTCAACAAATAATGATGCGATAAGTAGTATTAGTGATGCTGGCAATAACCAAAAAGAGATATTATTCATTCGTGGGAAAGCCATATCTGGAGCGCCAATCATAAGCGGCACAATCCAGTTTCCAAAACCACCAATCATAGCTGGCATAACCATAAAGAAAATCATTAGTAAACCATGACTTGTAACTAGAACATTATATAAATTATGGTCACCTCCCAATATACCGTCTCCAGGATACATTAACTCCATTCTCATCAGAACAGACATTCCAGTTCCTACTAAACCTGCTATAACTGCAAATATTAAATATAGCGTTCCAATGTCTTTATGATTTGTTGAGTATAGGTATCTTCTCCAGCCAGTTGGGTGATGATCGTGACTGTCTACCTGATCTGCTGTAATATCTGCCATTTATATGTTTCTCCTCTAAATAAAATATTTTATTTTTTAGCCATTTCAAATGTATCGTCACTGTAATTAATCTCTAGGGATGCATACTCAGATTTAGCAAATTCGATCCACTCTTCAAACTCTTTATTTGAGACGACTTTTACATTAATTGGCATAAATGCATGTTTTGGACCACAAAGCTCTGAGCATTGGCCATAATAAATTCCTTCTTTATTAGCCTTAAACCATGTTTCATTTAATCGTCCTGGTACAGCATCCATTTTGACACCAAATGCTGGAATTGTCCAAGCGTGCAGCACATCTGCTGAAGTTAACTGAAGCTTAACCACTTTATCTACTGGTACAACAATTTGAGTATCAGTCTCTAACAATCTTAACTTTGGATCTGATAGCTCATGATCAGCAAGCATGTTAGCATCAAAAGAGATATCATCGAAATCAGGGTACTCGTAAGTCCAATACCATTGATTGCCGATAGCCTTAATTGTTATATCTGCCTTTGGTATTGTTTCAGAAACGTAAAGTAATCTGAAAGATGGAATAGCAATAATAATTAACAATATTACTGGAATTACAGTCCACAATATTTCAATTGTTGTGTTATGTGTTGTAGTGGAAGCAACATGATTACGGCTGCTATTAAATCTAAACATGATATATAGCAGAAGACCAAGTACTAAAAGTGATATGCCTGTAATTATAGGCATTAAAATATAACTATGAAATGATATAATGTCAGACATCAAATCAGTAGCAGGCTGTTGAAAGCTTAGCTGCCAATTTTCAGAAATGCCTTCATTTGCTAATGAAAAAGAAGGTATAAGAAGAAAAAATAATATCTTAGTAATATTTTTCATAGAGAAATCATTGATTTAATGTTTTGAGCTATTACGTAATATATACTGCTTAATTTGCATTAAACTACTCATTATTTCGCGACAGTTTGACGCAATTTTTGCTAGTTTTTAGGGTTTTTTTAATATATTTTATAACAATATCTTTTATTCAGAACAATTCGAAATGATTAACAAAAAAATAGAGAATCAGTCCAATGACAGCCTCTTTTTCACTAGAAGCAATTTAGATAACTCAAAAGTTGATAAAATTGTATCAGATGCTTTGCACAAAGCAGACGATGGAGAACTATTTATGGAATTCTGTGAAAGTGAGAGCTTTGTATACGATGATCAAAGGCTAAAGAGTGCATCATTTGATACATCAAAGGGTTTTGGATTAAGAGCTATAGCCGGCGAAAGTTCAGGTTACGCTCATTCATCCGATATTGATGAGAAAGCTCTAAAAAAAGCTAGTGAAACAGTAAATTTTATTACAAAAGACCATAATGCAAATTTCAACGCTAATTTTTCAAAAACCAACAGAAAACTTTACAATGAGATCAATCCAATTAATGAAACTGAATTCTCAGAAAAAGTAGAAACTCTAAAAAAAATTGATGAATACGCGAGATCAAAAAATCCAAATGTTAAGCAAGTTTCGGCTTCTCTAAACGGTGAATGGCAGGCCGTGAGAATTTATAGACCTGGTGGAATTATAATTGAAGATCTTCGCCCTCTAGTAAGACTTTATATATCCATCGTTCTCGAAAAGAATGGACGTCAGGAAAATGGCAGCAGAGGCTCAGGTGGTAGAGTAGATTACTCAACTTTCTTAAATTCCTCTCATTGGCAAAATCAGGTAGATGAAGCAATCAATCAAGCCGAGATAAATCTTACTTCCGTTGACACACCTGCAGGTGAAATGGATGTAGTTCTTGGACCAGGTTACCCGGGTGTACTGCTACATGAAGCAATTGGACATGGACTTGAGGGTGATTTTAATAGGAAAAAAACCTCTGCATTCTCTAACCTTATGGGAAAAAAAATTGCAGACGAGTCAGTGACGGTTGTTGACGATGGAACAATTGACTCTCGTCGAGGATCTCTAAGCGTTGATGATGAGGGTACACCAACTAATTGTACAACGTTAATTGAAAATGGAATTTTAACTGGTTACATGCAGGACAGATTAAACTCAAAACTGATGGGCGTTAATCCTACAGGAAATGGCAGAAGAGAAAGTTATGCTCACTTACCCATGCCTCGTATGACAAATACATATATGTTATCGGGTAATCGCCATCCCGAAGAAATTCTAAAATCAGTTAAGAATGGCCTATACGCTGTGGATTTTGGCGGTGGCCAGGTTGACATAACAAGTGGTAAGTTTGTATTCACTTGTACTGAAGCTTATAAAATAGAAAATGGTAAAGTTACAAACCCTGTAAAAGGTGCAACACTAATTGGCAACGGTCCTGATGTTTTAAAAAGAGTTAAGATGGTTGGTAACGATTCAAAAATGGATACAGGTATTGGAACGTGCGGTAAAGACGGTCAAAGTGTTCCGGTTGGAGTAGGTCAGCCTACTATGTTGATAGAAAATCTTACTGTTGGAGGCACGGCTACAGCTTAACTTACTTGTCTCTCTTGATCCTTCCAATACGGTTCTCTCAATACTTTTTTTAGAACTTTTCCACTAGCATTTCTTGGAACTTCATCAATAAAATCTACTGATTGGGGCTTTTTATAACTTGCAATTCTGTCTTTACAAAAGCTGATCAAATCAGCTTCAGTTACATTTGACCCCTCCTTTTTCACGATACAAGCTTTAACTACTTCACCATATTTTTCGTCTGGAACACCAATGACTGCTGCATCAACAACATCAGGATGTGCAAATAAAGCTGCTTCAACTTCTGTTGAGTAAATATTCTCACCTCCAGACACAATCATGTCTTTTATTCTATCTTGTATAAATACAAATCCTTCTTCATCCATTCGGCCTGCATCACCTGTATGCATCCACCCGCCTTTAAGCGCTTTCTCACTCTCCTCTTTTTTATTCCAATAACCTTTCATGATTTGAGGTCCCTTTGCGCAGATCTGACCTATTTCTCCAATGGGAAGAGGGTCATCATTTTCATCTCTAATTTCAACTTGTGTATCAATTGCAGGTCTTCCACATGATTTTAATAGCTCGGGTTTTTCATTGAGTGCACGAATATGTTCTTCTGGGGTCATTAAACAAATAACAGCTACCGTTTCTGTCATTCCAAAACCTTGTCCAAATTTACACTTAAAAACGTCCATTGCTTTTTTGAGTGTTTCCGGGGCGATCGGTGAGGCTCCATAATGAATCTGATCTAAATCATTGTATTCATTGTTTGCAACATTTGGCACTGATACTAAGCATGCTTGAATCATCGCAGGGACTAATACTGTATGCGTAATTTTTTCATTTGCTAGACAGTCTACTACATCTTGCGGAATAAAATCCTCTTGAATAACAATAGTTCCACCTATTGCAATGCATCCACACATATTAATCATTGCAGCGGCATGATACATTGGAGCGACCAAAAGAGTTCTTGAAGGCCTTGGTAAAGTTAAACTATTTAAATACTGTCTAATATTAGCAGCAACATTTCTCTGTAAAAGAACGGCGCCTTTTGGATGGCCTGTAGTACCACTAGTGTACATTTGATATACGTCATCATTTTCATGGATTTTTAAAGTTGGTTTTTCATTCGAACTATCTGAAAGCCAATCATAAAAATCCTGAAATTTTTCAATGCTATTATCAAGCGATATAGAAATATATTTTTTTACATTTTTTAACTCTGATGAAATCTGATTTATTCTATCCGAATATTCATTACCTTTGACTATTATAAGTTTGGCTTCAGAGTCATTTATTATGTATGCCCACTCTTGGTCCGCTAAACGATAATTCAGTGGAACAGGTACAGCACCAACTTTTGATGCTGCGTAATACATAATTGCCATTTCAGTACAATTTTTTGCAAGAAATGCAAATCTATCTCCAACTTCTAAACCCTCAGAAACAAGTTTGTTAGCCAATTGATTGCTTAATAAATTTGCTTCTTGATAAGAAAGCGAATTTCCTTCAAATTCAGAAAAGGGGAAATTAGGATTTTTATATGCTCCATTTTCTAAATGCTCGTGTAACAACATAAGAAAATTTTATATAATTATTTTTTTTCTACAAGCTCAATTAAAGAATGTATCTTTGAGCTTTTCACTTGCAAATAAATTAATTTGATCATCATAGTGCGGAGAACCCATGTTCATTGTAGCGCTTCCAAATTGGTGAATGCTTTTTGATACCTGTTTTTTATTTTCATCCCATTTTACATAGATATAAAGGCCGTCTCCAGCAACAGCTTTGAGTATACCATCATTGCTTCGCGGGGCGTAAATTGCCCTTAAAACATCGGGCCCTCCTTGAATGTGCACTAAATTTGATCCTCTCTCCAAGAAATTAACATCACTCCATTTTACACTTAATGTCCCAAAGTTTTTCTCAAACTCATCAACACAATTTATGAAGATGTCGATTGGATTTGGGCGTGGCTTTCTTGTTATTTCTGCCAACCATTCAGGAGACAAGATGCAAACTCCAAAAGCAGCATGTAAATTATCAGAGTCAGTTCCTAGATCCCAATCTCCCAAAAATTCTTGAGCATTTTTTAATTTATTTTCTGTGAATTCATGATTGAAAATTTCTTTCATAAACTTGTATTGTCTTGAATTGTAAGAAAACTTATTATCGTGTTTGTATTTATCAAGTTCACTAAATGATATTGATTTATCAGGATCAAGAAGTTCGTAAGCTCTATATGCCCTATTCGTTGTTCGTGTTTGAAAACCCATGGTTGGATTAAAGTTAGATAAAGATAGGTTATCTACCTTAGCTGTAACAAAAAAAGGATTTTGATTAGTACTAAATATATATCCAGAGCTTGGGTTTAAGATCTGAGGCACGCTTTCAAAAGGATGAAAATCGTTCCAAATTAAATCACTCTTATTTCCGGGTACCACTTGCATCCAATTATAGTTTGGGTCTCTTACTGGCGATTTAACATTATGAACAAAAAAGATATTATCTTCTTTATCGGCGTAAACTAAATTTAAACTAGCTAGCTGTTCCATTCTTAAGGCATCAAGCCATTCATCAATATTTTTTGATTTATTCATTTTGAGCCACGCAGTTGAGTGATTGACATCATCCATTCCAACAAACCTTAGAGCATAGGCTTTATTATCGTCTTTCAAAACAGGCCCATGTGCTGAATGGTACATTTGTATTGGATATGTAATACTGAAAGGGCCAAACAGTTTAACTTTGAAATTTTGATCTATTTTGGCGAAATTAACCCATGCACCATCTAGTTCATACTGATCATTATTCTCTGGATTAAGTTTTAATTCGTATATATCAGATAAATCTGGCTGATTTACTGTAGCTCCCCACCCGAGATGTTCATTAAAGCCAACATGCACAAATGGCGAACCTGGAAAAGTACCACCCATAATATTTAAGCCTTCACCGCTTTTTATATGAATTTCATACCAGGCCACTGGGCCTGTTAATGGTTGATGTGAATTAATGACAAGCATTGTCTCATTGTCTTGTGATCTACTTTTGGAAACGGCAAATGCGTTTGAACCCGATGGTTTAAAGTACGTATTTATGCTCGCAACTATTGGATTAGCGGATAGTGCGTTCATGTTCATTGCAACTTCCTCTTCATTATTATCCATTAAATTAATGAGTTCTGCGATTGAATGGTCTATGCCATAGAATAGTGGCATTCGAAATGTCATTCCAGCAACTAAATCATATACAGTAGCTGGATATAAAGATTGATCAACTAAGTTGGGATTTTTTGCAGCATAATAATTAAGTCCATCTGCATAACCTTTTATATAATTAATTGTCTCCTCTGGGATTTCCGAAATTTTTTTATTGACAGTTTCATGAACATTAAAAAACTTAATTAAAAAATCTAATTCTACTCCTTCTATTGCATCAATACTCTCCATTATGTCACCTTCACCAGTAATAAGTGAATAAATTGCTGAGAGAGTCTTTGAATTAAAATTTAAGCTTGATAGTTCACCACGAGACATTTTAATCATCATTTCAACATGTTCTAAATCATCTTCTGCTTGTACATAAGCAAATGCAAATGCTGCATCTTTATCAGTATTTCCATAAACATGTGGAACACCAAATTTATCTCTAGAAATTTTATATGAATAATTTTTCTCTGACTCGATAAAATTAGTATATAAAAAGTTTCTGCTATTATACTGATTAAAGATTATCAATATGATTACAAAAATAACGACTGCTCCAAAAAATGAGAATAATAACTTGATCAAAATTATGCGGCGTTTTTATCTTTATAACTTATGTGTTGAGGAGGAAGAAAATCATTACCTAGTATATGATCAGAGATTTTCTCTGCTATCATAATTGTAGGGGCATTTGTATTTCCGCCTACCAAATTGGGCATAATTGATGCATCAACCACTCGAAGATTCTCTACCCCTCTTACTCTTAATTTATCATCAACTACAGCGTATTCGTCGCTTCCCATCTTACAAGTTCCAACCGGGTGATAAATTGTTTCAGCTTTTTCCCTAATAAAGTTTTCAATTTGCTCATCAGTTTGCACCTCAATGCCAGGCGTTATTTCTTTACCTCGGTACTCATCAAATGCCTTTTGACTTATGATATCTCTCGACATTTTAACTCCTTCAATCATAACTTCACGATCCTTTTGCTCTGCAAAATAGTTAGGCTGAATAATAGGAGGAACCCTAGAGTCAAGAGACTTGATTGCGATATAGCCTCTACTCTCTGGTCTTAATTGACATATATGATTACTGAAACAATGCGAGTCAGGAAGCTTTGCTCCATGATCTTGTAAAAGAACACTTAAAAAATGCATTTGAATATCAGGTAAGTCCAAAGAAGGATCAGTTTTTAAAAATGATAATGCATTTAATGGCAACATTCCGCCTGGTCCTTTTCTAAACGCCCCCCACATACCTAGTATCCATGCCTGTTTGAGGAATCCGAATGGGCCCATCACATATTTAGCATCTGTAACTGGCTGAGTGCATTCGTTATGAGTTAATATGTCCAGATGATCCTGAAGATTTTCTCCAACCCCTGGAAGATCGCATATCACATCGAGTCCCCATTTTTTTATATAATCAGCTTTTCCAATACCCGATAAAAGAAGTATTTGAGGTGAATTTATTGCACCACCACATACAATTACTTCTCTAACAGCAAAAGCTTTTTCAATTTTCTTTCCTTTAAAAAACTCAACACCTATGCATTTATTTTTTTCAAACAAAAGTTTTGAAGTAACTGAAAAAGTAGAAATTTCTAAATTCTTTCTTTTTTTTACGGGTTCAATAAATGAGTATGCAGTGCTTGCTCTTCTTCCATTATCAATATTTTGTGAAACAGGACCTACGCCTTCTTGATCCTCGCCATTGAAATCTGGATTATATTTATAACCAGCTTGCTGACCAGCCTCCATAAAAGCATGATGCAAAGGATTTGTGTCCAAACGTGGATTAGAGACACAAAGTTCACCATCAGATCCGTGATAAAGACTTTCACCATTTATATTTTTTTCACTTTTCTTAAAATAAGGAAGAACTTCCTCATAGGACCAACCCTCATTTCCAAGTTGTCTCCAGATATCATAATCTCTTGAGTGTCCTCGCACATATAACATTCCATTAATATTGCTTGAACCACCAACGCCTTTACCTCTAGGGAAATATAGTTTCCTATTATTCAAATGTGGTTGACCCTCAGTGTAATAAGCATAATTATAAAGCTTTGCATCAAATGTTTCGGCTGCCATAATCTTTGACACGCCTGAAGGCATTTTAATGAATGGATGCCAATCAGTACCACCAGCTTCTAATAGCAAGACCTTTATATTTGGGTCTTTAGAAAGTCTGTTTGCTAGAACGCAACCTGCGGAACCTCCACCAGCAATTATATAGTCAAATTTCTTCATTAATGTTCGTCTTCTTTGAGATTATTTTTGAATTTTTTCATATTTTCAACATAGTGAAAAGCACTAAGTTCAATTATCTTTTTTTCCATATCTGTCAATTCTCTTTTAACAGTTCCAGGAGATCCCACTATGAGGCAATTGTCAGGAAATTCTTTTCCCTCAGTTATTAGAGTATTGGCGCCAACCAAACAATTATTGCCTATTTTTGCCTTATTTAAAACTGTTGAGCCCATTCCTATAAGAGAATTATTTCCAACTGAACAGCTATGTAATATTACTTTATGACCTACTGTGACATTTTCCCCTATCGTTAATGGCATTCCATCATCCGTATGACAAACAGAATTGTCCTGAATATTTGAATTTTCTCCTACAATTATCGGGTCATTGTCACCCCTTAAAACAGCTCCAAACCATACACTTGCATTTTTTTTCAATGTGATGTCTCCTATCACAGAAGCGCTTGGTGCGACCCAGAAGTCTGCATTATCTCGATTTATTTTTTTATCTCCGAGTGAATAGATCATATCTTGTTATTTAGTTAAGTAAGAAATATAGTAAAGATAATTAGATATTTAAACAATAGAAAGAAAATTATGGTTGCATTAGAAACACCGATCTGTGATTTTGGGTGGAAAGCTCCAGAATTTAATCTTATTGGCATCGATAACAAATACTATTCATTTCAAGATATTAAAGGTCGAAATGGAACGCTGGTAATGTTCATATGCAATCACTGTCCATACGTGCAATCAGTGATACATCGAATTGTAGAAGATGTAACATTACTAAAAGAAAAAGGTATAGGCGTAATCGCAATAATGTCTAATGACGTAAATGATCCAAAATATGGTCAAGAAGATTCATTTGATAACATGAAGTTATTTTCCGAAAAAAATAATTTTGTATTTCCTTATGTTTATGACGAGGCACAAAATGTAGGACGTGAATATAATGCTGTTTGCACTCCTGATTTTTTTGGGTTTAATGCAAATAATGAACTTCAGTATAGGGGTAGACTTGAAGAATCTAAAATGGAGATAATTCCAAATGCAAAAAAAGAACTTTTAGAAGCAATGATACAAGTTTCAGAAACAGGGTCGGGTCCAAAAGACCAGATACCAAGTATAGGATGTTCAATTAAATGGAAAGAATAAAGAAATTCCAGTGATCATTATCACTACTCAATGCTTTGCGCCAAAAATTGGAGGTATAGAGTCTTTGATGACTGGAATGGCTGAAGCCATGGCAAAGCATGGTGATGAAGTTCTTGTTTTGGCTGATGGCAAAAGTCATCACACAGATCATAATCAGGCATATAAAATCAAAAGATTCACAGGATGGAAACCTCTTAGAAGATTAGAGAAAGCAAGGTACGTTGAAAAAATATGTAAAAACAATTACGTTGAGGCAATCTATGCGGACTCGTGGAAAAGTGTTGAATATTTAAATAAAGAAAGAAAAAAAATTTTGGTGCTCGCTCATGGCACTGAAATTCCAAAGCAGTATTGGACAATGATGCTTGATTTATTAAGATTCAAAAAAAATAGAATTATAAATTCATATAAAAATGTTCATAAGATATTGGCTAATTCATCATACACTAGAGATTTAATGCAAGCTTCTCTTAAAATAGACCCAAACCTGATACAAATTATACATCCAGGTATAGATGTTTATAATGATTTTATAACAGAAGAAGATAAAAAAAATGTGTCAGATATTATTTGCAAAAACAAACCAGTTATAACTACTCTTGCTAGAGTTGAAGAAAGAAAAGGTCATATTTTTGTTTTAAAAGCTCTAACTAAGATTAAAGAAAAATTTCCAGATATTTTATATTTGATAGCAGGTAAGGGTCCGTATTTAGAAAATATAAAGAAAATAACTAAAGAAATGAATTTAGACAATAATGTAAAGTTTCTTGGATGGGTAACTGAACCAGAAAAATCATTAATTTTAAGACAATCTGATTTATTTATTATGACACCGACTACTGTTGGTGAGTCAGTTGAAGGTTTTGGCATGGCTTACATTGATGCTTCATTTCACGGGGTTGCAACTATAGGAAGTGATAGTGGTGGAGTAAGTGATGCAATTTTAGACAATGAAACAGGTATAATATGTGAGTCTGGTAATCAAGAAATGATTACAGAAAAAATATTACTCTTACTTGAAAATAAAAAGCTGAGAGAAAACATGGGAGCAAATGGAAAGTTAAGAGCTAATGAAAAATATGCATGGGATAAAAAGGTTATTGAATACCTTGATGCATCTAACTAGGTTTAAATAAAAAATTTATTGGTAGCGGGAGAGGGATTTGAACCCCCGACCTAAGGATTATGATTCCTCCGCTCTAACCAACTGAGCTACCCCGCCGAAGATGAGCCATAATATACAATATTACTAATTTGTCGAATGGATCCAGCCACCCCCTAGCAGTCGTGTGCCTATTTCATCTTTACAATAAAAAACGCAGGCCTGGCCTGGTGACACAGCACTTTCAGGAGATGCTAGAGAAATTGTCGCTAGATCATTATCTTTTATTTTTATTTTTGCACTTAATAATTTTCCCGTTGACCGAACTCTTACATAAAGATTATTTGGAAAAGTGCTTGAAATTAAGTTTATATTTTCAACATTTATAATTGTTGAGTTTATATCATCTTTATTTGCAACAATTACTCTATTTTTATCTTTATCAATTTTTTTAACATAAAGTGGCTTATCTTGTGAAACTCCTAAACCTCTTCTTTGTCCTATCGTAAAGTTTTGTATACCTTGATGTTTATTAAGTACATTTCCGTCGATATCTACAACTTCACCTTCATTACTCTCAGTATTCTTATTTATAAACTTTTTATAGTCTCCATCAGGTATGAAACAAATATCTTGACTATCGCTTTTATCAAATACATGTAAATTTAATTTAAAAGCTAAATCTCTGATCTCATCTTTTTTGTAATCACCTAAAGGAAATTCGATGAGATCCAAATCGTCCTGTTTTAATGTAAAAAGAAAATAGGACTGATCTCGGTCTCTATCCTGAGGAACGTACAATCTCCACTCATTATCTATTTTTACTTTTTTTATATAATGTCCTGTTACTAATGACTTCGCATTAATTTCTTTTGCAAAAGATAACAGGTCAAGAAACTTTACTTTTTCATTACAATTAATGCAGGGTATGGGGGTTCTCCCTGATTTGTATTCATTAATAAATGGCTCTATAACATTTTTTTTAAATATTTCTTCATAATCAAAAACATAATGTGGAATAGTTATAGTGTTAGCTATTTTTTTAGCATCCAAAATATCCGCACCAGAACAACATGTTTTTGAGTTTGCAACTTTTTTTTCATCATACAGTCTTAAAGTGACACCTATCACATCATCATAATCCTTGTTCATGAGTGCCGCAGCTACTGAAGAGTCAACGCCTCCTGACATAGCAACTACAATAGGATTATTTCCTTTAATGTAATTAATGTTGTTTTCCATATGATTTATTAATTTTGCTCTGGTATGTATAATATATTTGTCTTATTGTCTATTTTACAAGCTTTACTCCTTATATGAAGATATCACCTGAAAAACTAGATGAGTTAATTAAAATCGTTCATCTTGCTGGCATTGAAATCATCAAAATCTATAAAAAAAAGGTAACTAAAAAATACAAGTCTGATAATACGCCTGTAACAAATGCAGATATCAGGGCGAATGATATAATTTGTAAGGGCTTAAAGCTTCATTTTCCTGAAATTTCTATTGTTTCTGAAGAACAGGTTAAAAAAGGTAAAGCTACAAAAAAATTTTGGTTGGTAGACCCATTAGATGGGACAAAAGAATTTTTAAAAGGTAATGGTGAATTTACTGTAAATATTGGGCTTATTGAAAATAAAAAACCAGTTTTTGGGATTATTTATATGCCTACTAAAAATAAGCTTTATTTTACAAAAGATAAAAAATCTTATTTCTCAAAATTAAGTAAAAAAGGACAGCTTTCAAATATAAGAAAAATTAAAGTTAAAAAAAGAAATAAAAATATTGTTATTTTAAGTAGATCTCACTCACTTGCTAAGAGTGAAATAGAAAAGGCAAAAAAAATGATTTTTCAGAGATTCAATGCTAACAAAATAATCCGTTCAGGAAGTTCAATAAAATTATGTTACATCGCACATGGTATAGCAAATGTATACCCTCGGTTTGGGACTACAATGGAATGGGATACCGCAGCTGGAGATGCTATATTGAGATTTGCAGGAGGAAAAATAAGAACTTTAGATCGCAAAATTCTGCGTTATGGCAAGAGGAATTTTAAAAATGCTTCTTTTATTGCTCGTAGCTAATTAAAGCTTATTGGGTTACCAAATACTGACTTATTGATTTTGTTTTTCCAGAATGCTGCTTTACCATTTATTATTGTTCCAACAGGCCAACCTGTAAGTTTCATGCCATTGAAAGGTGTCCATCCACACTTTGTTTTCATATCTTTATTCAAAACTTTTTTAGTTTTATTCATATCAACAATTGTAAGATCTGCGTCGTAACCAACCTTAATTAATCCTTTATTTTTAATCTTAAAAATTTTTTTAGGATTAAAGCTTGTTAGCTTTACTACTTCATTGAGTGAAATTTTCTTTTTTGTAACCTCATTTAAAAGAATTGGAAGTAGCGTTTGAACACCAGGCATTCCTGATGGGCTATTCGGATAAATTTTATTTTTTTCGGATTTTAAATGAGGGGCGTGATCTGATCCAATAATATCAATTTGGCCTTTTTGTAATGTTTTTCTAAGAACATTTCTGTGTTTAGTTCCTCTAATAGGTGGATTCATCTGAGCGTAGGTGCCCAGTTTTTTATAACAATCAGGTGATGCCAATATTAAATGTTGAGGGGTTACTTCAAACGAGACATATTTCCTATTTTTTAGAAGCAATTTTATTTCTTCTGCCGTTGTTATATGGAGTACATGTATTTTTTTCTTACTTCTATTTGCTGATCTGATCAGCTTTCTAGTAGAACTTAAGGCAGTTTCTACATTTCGCCACACTTGATGGCTTAATGGCTTTCCTTTTTTAGCATATTTTTTTCTAGTAATAAGCATATCTTCATTTTCAGAATGAAATGAAATCATTTTCTTCGTTGCTCTCATTATTTTTTCAATATCATTATGGTTTGAAACGAGTAATGTACCAGTTGAGGAGCCAACAAAAACTTTTACACCACAACAACCTTTTACTTTTTCAACTTTTTTAATTTCTTTTATATTATCTTTCTCAGCTCCAAAATAAAAAGCGTAGTTGCAATGCATTCTGTTTTTTGCAGTCTGCAATTTCTTCATAAAAAGCTCTTTTGTTGTAATGCTCGGCTTGTTATTAGGCATATCAAAAACTGAAGTGATCCCTCCTGCAACAGCTGCTAAGCTTCCTGTTTTGAGATTTTCTTTTTTAGTATTACCCGGTTCTCTAAAATGAACTTGTGTATCAAAAGCGCCCGGTAGAATATGCAAACCCTTTGCATCAATGGTCTTTTTTGACTTTAAATTAACTAGCTTGCCAATTTTGATTATTTTACCATTTTTAATAGCAACATCAGCTATTTTTTCGTCGTTGTGAGTTACAATTTTTCCATTTTTTATTAAGAGATCAATCATTTTATAAATTCTTTTACGCTATTCAGTACATTTTCAACAGATAAATTTTCAAGACCATAATCTCGGTCTTTATCTGATTTAATTACTTTGTGATTTCCCCATGGTCCATATACCAAATCATTCGTAGGTCCAAAAAGAGCAACTGTCTTACAACCTGAAGATGCTGCAAGATGCATCAGGCCACTGTCACTTCCAATAAAAAAACGGCATTTCTTAAATATGGGAACCATATTTCTCAAATTGCCCCAATCAAAAAGATTAATTATTTCTAATTCTGATGTATTTATAAATTCCTCAATTTCCCTTTTATTAATTATATCTCTTGAAATACCTGTTAGTATTATAGTGTGGTTCTTAAAAAATTCATTTTGAAATAAGTTTTTATATTTATTTAGTGACCAATCCTTCTTTGGCCAATTGGAATACGGTGCAACCGCAATTAAGTGATCATTATTTTTTATTTTTTTATAACTTATATCTGCATCTTCTTGGCTATACCATATTTCTGGAATGAGAGCTTCTTTTGTGTCTATAAATTTACTAAATTGCACAACTTTATGTGAAAGCTCGTTTCCTCTAAATATCATTCTTTTTTTTGTATTCAAAAAATAAGATGTTGCTGATGATCTTAAATCAATCACTAAATCCCATCTCCTAAAAATTGAAAATTTAATTATATTTAACCAGTGAAGGCCAAATCTTTTTTTATCAACTACAATTATTTCCTGAAGATGAGGCATAAATTTGTATAAATCTTTTGCAAATGAACTTGTTACAACTGAGATGGCGCATTGATCAAACTTTTTAATATAAAAGTTTAATATTGAAGTAGAGAGAATTGTATCGCCTATTCTTGTAGGGCCAATAAATAGAATTTTCATTTAATATAAACCATTAGATTGACTTTTTGGTGCCGTCGGAGAGACTCGAACTCTCACGAACTAAGTTCACTGATCCCTCAAACCAGCCTGTCTACCAATTCCAGCACGACGGCAGCTTTTATCCTTTTTTTTTTATAATTGTTGATATGTTGAAATATATACATTTAACTATAATTGTAATATTAAACTATATTAAAAGATAATCATGTTGAATGAAAATTTGCAATATCCGTCAGATTTTAACTCTGAAGTAAAGGATGCAACAGCTCATCTATATAAAGGTGTAGAGAAAATTATACCTGCAGTTGAGTGGCCATTCCATGCTCCGCTTATCCATGAAATTAATAAGCTAAAAAAAGAAAAAAATATTGCGATATTGACACATAATTACCAGACACCTGAGATCTTCCACTGCGTTTCTGACATTGTTGGCGACTCATTGAAATTGGCTTACGAAGCGAGAGACTCTGATGCAGATACAATAATTGTATGTGGCGTGCATTTTATGGCTGAAACAGCAAAAATACTTAGCCCAAATAAAAATGTTTTAATTCCAGATACTCGTGCAGGTTGTTCTTTGTCTGAGTCTATAACCGCAGAAGACATAAGATTATTAAAACAAAAATATCCTGGAGTACCAGTTGTTACATATGTAAACACATCAGCTGATGTAAAAGCAGAAACTGATGTGTGCTGTACATCAGGAAATGCAAAACATGTGGTAGAATCTTTAGGTGTTGATAAAGTTATATTTTTACCTGACGAATACCTTGCAAAAAATATTGCAGCTCAAACAGATGTGAAAATTATTTCTTGGAAAGGGCGATGTGAGGTACATGAAAGATTCACTGCAGATGAAATATTTGCTTATAAAAAACAACACAAAGATATTGTTGTATTAGCGCATCCCGAATGTTCACCTGAAGTAATTGCAGTAAGTGACTTTGCAGGCTCAACGGCTGGAATGAGTAATTATGTAAAAGATAATCAACCTGGAAAGGTCATTATGGTTACGGAATGCTCGATGAGTGACAATGTTGCCATAGAGAATCCTAATGTCGAATTTATCAGACCTTGCAATCTATGTCCACATATGAAAAGGATTTCACTAAAAAAAATTTATGACGCGATACGATTTAACCAGTATCAAATTCAAGTTGATAAGGCAATTATTGATAAGGCTCGTCTTTCAATTGATCGTATGCTTGAAATTGGCAGAAGCAGCTAATGTCTGATACTATTTATAGCCCTGATGTTGTAATAGTGGGTGGAGGGGTAGCAGGTTTAACTGTTGCACTTAACTTAGCGCCAAGAAAAGTTTGCGTAATTACTAAAAGTTCACTTGGAATAAATACTTCAAGCAGTTGGGCTCAAGGAGGGATTGCCGCGGCAGTTTCAAAAGACGACAGCAATGAAAGTCATATTAATGATACTTTAACTACAGCAAAAGGCTTAGCGAATATCGATGCGATAAAAGAAGTTGTAAATAATGCAAAAAGCATCATTGATGATTTAGAGGGATACGGAGTTAATTTTGATAAAAATGAAGATGGTACTTTTAATTTGGGTTTGGAAGGTGCCCATAGCTACAATAGAATCATAAGGTCAAAAGGTGATAGTTCTGGTCTTGAAATTATGCGCGGATTAATTGAAAAAGTAAAAAAAAGTGATCACATTACAGTTTTAGAAAATGTTTCGATTGACCGAATTATGACAGAAAAGAATACTATTTACGGAGTAATTGGAAGATTTACTGATGATAATATTCCTGATAGTAACGTCATTATCCAAAGCTCTCATGTAGTATTGGCAACTGGTGGTTTAGGAGGTATTTTTGCAAATACGACCAATCCACGAAGTTCTTATGGTGAAGGCGTAGCGTTGGCATCACATGCAGGTGCAACGCTTACGGATATGGAGTTTGTCCAATTTCACCCGACAGGTCTTGACTTTGGCTTAGACCCTACTCCTTTGGCTACTGAGGCAATTAGAGGTGAAGGGGCTTACCTTGTAAATCAAGATGAAAAGAGATTTATGTTTGATATTCATCCTGATCACGAGTTGGCGCCACGAGATCTTATTGCTCAAAATATATTTAAACAAATCGAAAAAGGAAATTCAGTATTTTTAGATTGTAGACATATGGGTAGTAATTTTAATACTCGATTTCCTCAAGTTTCATCCTATTGTAAAAGTGCAGATTTAGATCCTAAAAAAGACTTGCTTCCAATAATTCCTGTCGCCCATTATCATATAGGGGGCGTAAAAACTGATCTGAAAGGACGGACTTCAGTTGATGGACTCTGGTGTTGTGGAGAGGTTGCTGCAACAGGTATTCATGGAGCAAACCGCCTTGCGTCAAATTCACTATTAGAGTCTCTTGTATTTGCTAAGATTGTTGCAAATGAAATAAATAAAGAGAATATAAAAAAGGATATTCAAATTAGCTCTAAATTTATAAAAATTTTTAAAGAGAAAACAAAAAATAAAATAAGAGCGAAAAAATATATATGGCAATTAAGGTCTTCAATGATGAGAAATTTAGGAATTGTAAGAAATAAAGACTCTATTATCAGAGGTCTAAATGATGTACTTAAAATCGAGAGAGAGTCAAAAGGTCTTTCAGCTAAACTTAATGATATGATTTTGGTTAGCAAATTTATCATCATAGGTGCTTATTTAAGAAAAGAAAGTCGAGGTTGTCATTTAAGATCTGACTACCAAGATACTGATAAAGATTTTATTATGCATTTTGATATAAAATATTCAGAAATGGATGGTTATATCAAATCTATCTTAGATTCTACTACATCAGAAGTTGATGAAAAACTTGTTAGCTAAAAAAGATATTAAGGAAAAAATCAAAATTGCTTTGAAAGAAGATTTTGGTAGACATGGCGATATAACCTCAAAAGTTTTAATTTCCAAAAAAACTAAGATCAAAGCATCTATAGTCGCAAAAGAGAATGCGATTGTCTGTGGAACTGAGTTTGCTGTTCAAACATTTAAAGCACTCAATAGTAAAATTAAAATAAAAGTTCTAAAAAAAGATGGAAGTAAAGTAGTTAAAGGAAATAAAATTATTGACGTTAATGGTGATGCACAAAGTATATTAATTGCAGAGAGAATAGCTCTAAACTTTTTAGGGTTCATGTCAGGCATTGCAACAAAAACAAGGAAATTTGTTGATATTGCAGCACCTTACGGCGTTAAAATTTATTCAACGAGAAAAACAATTGCTGGTGTGAGACAGGTACAAAAATATGCTCTTACAATTGGTGGTGCGCATGTAAACAGGGCCTCTTTATCAGATTTTTATTTCATAAAAGATAACCATCTTGGAAATAAAGAAGGAATTGTTGAGAATATAAAAAAAATTAAAAAATCAAAATTAAAAAGAAAAATTACAGTAGAAATTGATACAATTAAACAACTGAAAAAAATTTTAGATCAGAAAATAGATATTGTACTTCTTGATAATATGTCTGAGAAACAAATTTCTCAGTGCTTAAAAATTGTAAAAAAAAGGTTTCTTTGTGAGGCATCTGGAAATATTAATTTAAAAAATATTAAGTCTTATGCGAAAACAAAAATTGATAGAATTTCAATCGGACAACTTACTCACAGTATTGAAAACATTGATTTTGGACTTGAAATTTAAATGTACAGCCGTCCAATAGTTAAAAATAGTTTTAAAGTTCCTGTAGAATTGGCAACTGAAAATTTTATCTTAAAACCACTAACAATAAAATATGTCGATAAAGACTATGAGGCAGTAATGAAAAGTGTAGACCATCTACATAAACTAATGGACGATAGTGAATGGCCAAAAGAAATGACATTAGATGAAAATCTTGCCGATCTGGGATGGCATGAAGTGGAGTTTTCTCTGAGACATTCTTTTGCTTACACAGTTCTATCAACAAAAGAAGAGAATGATGTAATCGGTTGTTGCTATATTTATCCCTCCGATAACCCTGAGTACGAGGTACAAGCATACTATTGGATAAGACAGGATTTACTTGATAGCGGCTTAGAGAATGAATTAGGAAAAACATTTAAAGAATGGTTAGAAAAATCTTGGCCATTTAGTAAAATAGAATTTCCGAGAAGAGATATATAATTAATTAAAAACTTTTTTATATTCAATATTTAAGTCTTGAGATGAAACTCTTTTTTGTGACATAGTATCTCTATCTCTTACAGTCACTGTATCATTTTCGATTGTTTCAAAGTCAACTGTTATACAAATAGGCGTACCAATCTCATCATGACGTCTATAACCTTTTCCAATATTACCAGAATTTTCTAAAATGACCCTTCCCATACCTAGTGATTGAAGATCATTCTTAATCTTGCTTGCTTTATTGACTAAATCCTCATTATTTCTTTTTAGAGGAATTACGGCCGCTTTAATTGGAGACAAATGTGGTTTCAAACTTAATACAATTCTTTTATTTCCGTTTTCTAAATCCTCCTCCTTGTAAGCTTCATTGAGCAGCGCAAATACACCTCGATCAACACCAGCGGATGGTTCTATAACATACGGGATGTACCATTCTTTACTTTCTAAATTTTGAATACTCAATTTTGTTGTTGATTGGTTATTTTTCATTACATCTGCCGATATTTTAAAGTCATTTTGATTTTTAGTGTGAGAGCCAAGATCGAAATCAGTTCTGTTTGCTATACCTTCTAATTCTTCAAGTCCATGTGGAAATTCATACATAAGATCTACAGTAGCTTTTGAGTAGTGAGATAGGTCAGCATCTTCAACATCTAGCTTTTTTAATCTTTTTTCAGATATGCCTTGATCAATCCACCATGAATACCTCTTGTCTACCCAATATTTATGCCACTCGTCATCTTTACCTGGTTCAACGAAAAATTCTAATTCCATTTGTTCGAACTCTCTAACTCTAAATATGAATTTGCCTGGAGTGACTTCATTTCTAAAAGCTTTGCCTATCTGCGCGATTCCAAAAGGAATAGTCTTACTTGTTGAGTCTAATATATTTTTAAAATTTGTAAAAATTTGCTGTGCGGTTTCAGGTCTTAGGTAAGCATAATTACTGCCATCATCTACAGGACCAACTGTGGTTTTAAACATAAGATTAAATGGTCGAGGTTCAGTTAGATCGCTAGACCCACATGCCGGACATTTTCCATTTGTAGCCTGGTCAGATCTAAATCTATTTTTGCAATTTCTACAGTCGACTAAAGGATCAGAGAAAGTATCTTCATGGCCTGAATATTTTAATACATGCCTACTTGTTAAAATTGATGCATCAAGCCCTTCTACGTCATCTCGATCATAGATCATTGATTTCCACCAAGAGGATTTAAGGTTATTTTTTAATTCTACTCCAAGTGGACCATAGTCATATATTCCTTGCAAGCCACCATAAATTTCACTTGATTGAAAAATAAACCCTCGTCTTTTACATAATGAAACGAGGTCTTCCATGTTTTTAGAGGCCATATCGACTCCAGAAAGAATTTTCCCTTAGAGCTTCTGTAAGCCGGTCAACAATATCGTTATTTGAAATCTGATTATTTAAAATATTTTTAATGAATGATTTTTTTTCTTCTATGTTCCTAATCTTTAATTTTTTTCCATAATGTTTTTCAATGTATGAATTTAGTTCTTCATTAGAATCTACTAAACCGAGTTTTTTTGCTTGTTCGCCTGTCCAAAACTCCCCATTAAAAACTTTTTTTGGGTCTATTTTCTTTTTTCTATTTTTTGATACTAAATCTTTGAAATTTTCAAATATGCTATTCTGAACATTGATCAGCTTATCTATGTCTTTTTTAGAAACTTCTTCAAATGGATCGAGAAACGATTTTCTATCTCCTTTTGTAAAAACTCTCCTTTTAATGCCTAGTTTATCTATTAATTTTTTGAATCCAAAAGAGGCACTGATCACACCTATTGATCCGACTATAGAACTTTTATTGGCGATTAAGGTATCTCCTGCACACATCAGCATATAACCTCCTGAGGCAGCAACATCCTCCGCGATCGTAATCACTTTTACATTGTTTTTCTTTGATAAATTTCTTATACGATTGTATATCAATTCAGATTGTACCGGTGACCCACCTGGTGAGTTGATCTTAATGACTACGACAGATGGCTTTTTAAAGCTAAAAGCTTTCTCAAGAACAGCGGCACAATTCTCAAGTGTAAGGCCCTTTTGAAATCTACCGAGATCTCCAATAACACCTCGCAAGCCAACTATATTTATTCTTATTTTAGAGGATATTAAGCTCATTTTTTTAATTTTTGCCTGAAATCAATAACTTTTAATTATATGAGACTATATTATAAGTACATCTAAATATAAAACAAAATCATAATTAATAAGTGAATACCCCAGTAAAATCATTATCGAATTTACTTAAAAGCTCTCTAAAGAGAGTTGAAAGAGAAATCAGTAAGAACATAAAGGATGAAGAAAAATTAATTACATTAACAGCAGGCCATCTCATTAAAGCCAAAGGAAAAAAAATAAGGCCACTTTTAACTTTACTTATATCAAAAATGCTAAATTACAAAGGTAACGCAGATGTAACACTTGCTGTCTGCATAGAGTTTATTCATAACGCTACTTTGTTGCATGATGATGTAATTGATACAGGAAAGATCAGAAGAGGAAAAATAAGCGCAAATCAAATATGGGGAAATAAAGTAAGTGTTTTAGTTGGAGATTACCTTTTAAGTAGAGCTTTTAAGCTAATGGTAAAAAATAAATCACTGAAGTTACTAGAGATATTATCCCAAACGTCACTCGTTTTAGCGAGAGGACAAATACAGGACGTAGGTAACAATCAAAATGTTAACTTAACAGAAAAGAAATATTTATCTATCATAGATGCCAAAACTGCTGAGCTTTTTAGGATATCTTGTTTCTTGCCAACCATCATTACTGACCAAAACAAAAAAACTCAAAAAATATTTAATGATTTTGGTTTTAATTTTGGCATGGCCTTTCAATTATCTGACGACGTATTAGATTATTTTGGTGAATCGAGCAAAATGGGAAAAAGTACTGGTAAAGATTTTTTTGAGGGTAAAGTAACATATCCAGTCATTCATTGTTTCAAAAAATCTGACAAAAAGTCAAAAAAAATTATAGCCAAACTCTTTTTTAAGAGAAAAAGAAGTAAAAAAGATCTGGCAGTACTTCTAAATCTAATGAAGAAAACTAATACTTATAAGAGTTCAATCGAATTTGTTAGAAAATACGCAGAAAAAGCTAAAACTAATATTAATAAATTTGAAGGAAATAAATATAAAGTGTATCTTGATGAATTGGTGGATCATTTAATAATCAGAGACAAATAAAAAATAAATATGTCATTTAATACTTTTGGAAAAAATTTTCGATTTACAACATGGGGGGAATCTCATGGGGAAGCTATTGGATGTGTAATTGATGGTTGTCCTCCTCTAATACCACTTAAGGAAAAAGATATTCAGAAATATTTAGATATGAGAAAGCCAGGAAAAAATAGATTTGTTACACAAAGAAGAGAAGATGATAAAGTTTCAATTTTATCTGGTGTATTTGAGGGAAAGACAACTGGAACTCCGATAATGCTGTTAATTTGGAACAAAGATCAGAAATCAAAAGACTACAGCGATATAAAAAATAAATTTAGACCTGGACATGCTGACCTAACATATTTTTTGAAATATGGAATAAGAGATTATAGAGGTGGAGGTCGTTCTTCCGCAAGAGAAACTGCGAGTAGAGTAGCTGCTGGTGCTGTCGCAAGAAAGGTAATTGGACATATATTAAAAAAAGATATTTTAATTCAAGGTGCAGTTACACAAGTTGGAAAGCTCATAATTAATCAAAGAAATTTCAATTGGAATGACGTAAAGAAAAATTCATTTTTCTGTCCTGATAAAAAAATAGTTAAAGTTTGGGAAGAGTACCTAGATGAAATTAGAAAAAAAGGATCATCATTGGGTGCAAAATTATTAGTAAATGCTAAAAATGTTCCCGCCGGACTTGGAGAACCTGTATATGGTAAATTAGATGCTGACCTTGCAGGTGCAATGATGAGCATCAACGCTGTTAAAGGTGTTGAAATAGGAGCTGGTAATGAGGCTGTTGAATTATCAGGAGATGAAAACTCCGACGAAATAAGAGCTAATAAAAATAAAAAAATTATCTTTTCTTCTAATAACTCTGGCGGAATCTTAGGTGGTATATCAAGTGGTCAGGATTTAAATTTATCAATAACGATTAAACCAACGTCATCAATTTTGAAGGCAAAAAAAACAATTAATAATAAATTTCAAAACACATCGATTTCAACAAAAGGTCGTCACGATCCATGTGTAGGTTTGAGAGCTGTCCCTATTGCTGAAGCTATGATGGCGTGTGTTTTAGCAGATCATATATTGCGCAATAGAGCGCAATGTGGCTAAACTTTTAGATCAACTAAAAAATCAATAAGCAACAAAGTCTTTTTTTTCTTTAATTTAATTTTCTTCAAATTCTTTAACGTCTTTTCAGCTAGTTTTTTTTTGTAATTTAGTAAAATCTCAGTATTTACCTTAGACATTCTTGGAAAATCTGCAATGTCATCATTGATTTGAAAAATTTCTCCGATGTACTCTCCAATTTTTTTCATACTTACTTCGACACTCTTATTTTTATTTGCACAAATTGCAACTGCTTGACAGCAATAAGACATTAATTTTGCAGTTTTTAATTTGTTTAATTCTAATCTCCCACTTACAGTAGGTGATTTTAAACTCAAATCATAGTATTGCCCTAAAAGAAGTCCTTTTTCACCTGAAACTTTGCTCATTACTTCAATCAGCTTTGTTTTTTTCTTATCTGATATTTTAAAAGAACTACTAGATAAAATTTGATATGCTTTTGTCAATAAAGCACATCCTGCGAGAATGGCAGTATATTCATTGAATTTATAGTGTGTTGTTTTTTTTCCTCTTCTAAATTGATCGTTGTCCATAGAAGGTAAATCATCATGCACAAGAGAATAATTATGTAACATCTCAATTGCTGAAGCTAAATTAAAAATAACACTGTTTGATAAATTCAATTCTTTACCAAAAATATATACTAGATATGGTCTGAATCTTTTACCTCCTGTATTAATTGAATACAGGATAGCTTGATTTAATAGATTTTTATCTTTACTAAGTTTTTTTTTTAAAAATTTATTGAATTTAATGGTAAATTTTTTCAAATCGTTATTTATGATTTGATGTTTCATTTACTTTTTTTTAGATATTTTACCATCTGGCAGCACTTTGATTTCCTCAAGTTTTAAAACTGCATCGTCTAATTTTTGTTGGCAATGGGCTCTTAATTGCGATCCACGCGTATAATACTCAATAGACTTTTCAAGATCAATGTTTCCACTCTCTAAATTTTCTACAATCTCAGATAGTTCTTCCATAGCTTTTTCAAAAGAAAGTTTTTTTATGTCATCAGGTATTTTAGTCATTATTTTGTAACTCTCTTATATGGGTAATCATTGAATTTTCTAAAGCTTGTATATCATATCCACCTTCAAGCATAGAAATAATTCGATTATCACAATATTTATCTGCGATACTCATCAACTTTTGTGTAATCAATTTAAAATCATTTTCTAAAAGTTCTAGCGATGCCAATGGGTCTTTTTTGTGAGCATCGAAACCCGCTGATAAAATTAAAAAATCTGGTTTTTGATCATGTAATTTTTTTATAATCATCTCATCAAATGCCGATTGATATTGAGATGAATTTGTTCCCGCTTGAAGAGGTACATTAACAATATTGCCTACTCCCTTTTCATTTGTATCGCCTGTTCCAGGATACAATGGATATTGATGAGTTGAATAATAATGTACCTTAGAATTTTCATAGAATATATCTTGCGTTCCGTTTCCATGATGAACATCAAAGTCAATAATGGCAATATTTTCTAAACCATACCTATTAATCAAGTACTTTGCAGATATAGCTACATTATTAAATACACAAAAACCCATTGAACGGTCATAACATGCATGATGGCCTGGCGGCCTTACAATACAGAACGCATTCATACATTTTTTATTTATAACTTTATCTGCTGCGTCTATGCCAGCGCCTGCAGCTTTTAATGTTGCCTCAAAAGAACCACGAGATACAGGTGTTTCTTGATCCAGAAAAACTATCTGTTCATCTTTTGGAAAACGATCAAGAGTTTCATCTACAAATCTTTTATCATGTGCTTCATAAATATGAGAGTAATCTACCTTATTCGGTTTAATTATTGATATATTTTTAAATTCTTCATTATTTATTAAATCGATGATATTTTTTACCCGATCAGTTCTCTCTGGATAATCGAGAGAAGATACATGATTTTTAAAACTATCATCGAAATATATTTGTGTTTGAGTCATTTAATGAAATCTAAAATAATAAATCTAAATTCAAATAATATTAAAATTATAACTAGAAGTCTACTCATAGGAAAAACTATAGTAATCCCAACAGATACCGTTTATGGTATTGCAGCTGATGCAAAGAGTTTTCAAGGCGTTGAAAATATATTTAAGGTTAAAAAAAGACCCAAAAGATTTCCTCTAATTCTGTTTACTCATTCAATTGCTGAAGCTAAAAAGCTTGCAATATTTTCACCCTTTGAAGAATATTTGGCATCAAAATATTGGCCTGGACCACTTACTTTGATATTAAAAAAGAAAGGAAAAAAGTTTTACAATGGGGATAAAAGATTGTCTAAGGTAGGTATACGTATTCCAAAAAATAAAGATGTTATGAAAATTCTCGAGTACATTCAAAAGCCACTCGCAACTACAAGCGCTAATATTCATGGAGAAATAAATATAAAATCTTTAAATCAATTAGGAATAATAAAATCAAAAGATGTTGCTTATGCAATCGAAAAAAAAGGTAAAATGAGCTTTAAAGAGTCAACTTTAGTTGAAACTAAAAATAATCAAATAAACATTATACGCGAAGGTTCTTTGTCTAAAAAATTAATTAATAAAGAATTAAAAAATTTTAACAAGAAACATTAATTAAGCGTCTACGAATGCATTAAAAGAAAAACACCTTCTCTCACCATCGCCTCTAAAAGGGTGGACATCATGCATTAAAAAAGAAGGGAAAATATACAAATCTCC
The DNA here is from genome assembly GCA_902523455.1 of uncultured Pelagibacteraceae bacterium. Classification (GTDB taxonomy): domain Bacteria; phylum Pseudomonadota; class Alphaproteobacteria; order Pelagibacterales; family AG-422-B15; genus CACNXQ01. Next base: position 224,111 of record CABYZG010000001.1, on the reverse strand, counting down.
TACCTTAGGCTTAAATGTTTCACGGTGCTTAACTAGCGGAGGGCTGTTCCTGGGCATAGAAACACGGCCATCAAAAAATGATATTAAACCTGCTAAATCTTTTTCTTTATTTAATCGTATAGACGAGGGAATTTTTAAATAACCCACACCACTGATGTTGCCTCTGTGTAAATGAGGTGGATTAAAATCCCCAGCATACTGACTTACTATCCAAGCCCTTTCAATTTTAATTTTCTTAACTTTTATATTTAATGTTTGCTTATAATAATCTTTTATTGAATTAATTATCTGTTTTTCTATTCCAGCTTTTAAAATTTTATTTGGTATTTTAAACTGCTGTTTCATACTTCCTATGAGCCTATGATCATAATCATACTTTTTAGATAAGGACTTATTTTTTGACACTTGATCTGAAAACTTGTTTAAGTTTGTAACTGTTCTCGATGAGAGCTTTGTTTTGCCTATTGTTGGTCCAAATGGTTTATATATCTTCATAATTTTTTCTGGTGCGCCCGGAAGGATTCGAACCCTCAACCCTCAGATCCGAAGTCTGATGCTCTATCCAGTTGAGCTACGGACGCATCTATATTATATTTCAGGTACCATGCTTTTTCTTAAGATACTAGAGAAATTAGGACGAAAAAAAGTTGTGATGGACAGAGGCCCTTCACACCCAGAATATCATTTAGCAAAACCATGGACAGCCAGGTATTATTTGCTATTTAGAAAAAGACCAAAATGGTTTCCTTTCAATATACTTATTCATCATATTTTAGATAATGATCATGGAATTGGGCTACACAATCATCCCTTTCCATATATTACAATTATTTTAAGTGGTGGTTACTGGGAGACAAACATCAAAGAAGAAAGAAAATGGCGTGGAAAATTTTATATAGGTTTTAGAAGTGCTGATAATTTGCACCGGGTTGACTTAGAGCCAGGTATTAAGCCAATTACAATTTATATTGCTGGTCCCTACGGACTAAGAAAAAAAGGAAGAAGTGAATACGGAACCTTAAACTAATTTTTTTCTAAGTTGCGTTCTGAGTTTACGATCTTTTTTTAAAACAATTTCCCTTTTCATTGCGTCTGATTTAGACTCAAAAATCTCTTTATACAGAAGTTTCCATTTGCTACCTCTAGTGTATTTTGCACCTTTTGAGGCGTTATGAGCCCTTATTCTTTTATCAATATTATTGGTCCAACCAACATATGTTCTGGGCTTAGGATTGGTTGTGCCAATGATATACACATAGAATTTCATGATTCTAAACATAATAATTGTAATTAGTACTTAATTAAATATAGTATCAATAAATAAATAGGAGAAAAAGCATGCGTACTACTCTTACAGTTTTAGCTTTCAGTTTTATGATTTCAGCTTGTACTACATTACAAAGCATAAATGAAACCATTAAAGGTGATGGCGTTCCTTATATTCCAGGAATATAAATATTAGAAGCTGGCCCTTTTTTTAGGGTCAGTTTTCTTTTTTTGTAATAATTAGAAAAAAAAGTTAATTAGTCAAAGCGCCTACTTAAATTTTATAGTTTCCAATATGTTTAAAGTTCAAATTTCTGGGACCGGCCTATACACTCCTAAGGAAAAAATCTCTAATGAGGAATTGGTGCAATCATTCAATAAATATGTTGAAGAATTTAATGAAATAAATTCAGAAGATATTAAAAATGGGAAAACCCAACCTTTGGAAAAATCCAGCGTTGAATTCATAGAAAAAGCGTCAGGTGTTAAATCAAGATATGTACAAAATAAAACAGGAATTCTAGATACTTCTTTTATGAGGCCTAAATTGAGAGAAAGGTCAGAAGAAGAATTATCTAATTTGGCCGAAATGGGGGTCATTGCAGCTAAAGATGCTATAAAAAACTCAAATATAGATGTAGATGATATTGATGCAGTAATTGTAGCTTGTTCAAATCTTGAACGTGCCTATCCAGCAATTGCAATTGAAATACAAAATGCTTTGGGTATCAAAGGTTTTGCTTTTGATATGAATGTTGCGTGTTCATCAGCAACTTTTGGAATTCAAACTATCTTCGACATGGTAAAGTCTGGGAGTATAAAGTCTGCTATCATGATTAATCCTGAAATTTGTACCGGACATTTAAATTTCAGAGATCGAGACTGTCATTTTATTTTTGGAGACGTTGCGACTGCAGTTATTTTAGAACGTCTTAATGAAGAAAATATTAGAGAAAACTCTTATGAAATAATTGGTACGAGATTATTAACTAAGTTTTCAAACAATATAAGAAATAATTATGGCTTTTTAAATAATTCATCACCTGATGGCGTTGGTCAGTCAGATAAATTATTTCATCAAAATGGACGAAAAGTATTTAAGGAAGTTGTTCCAGAAGTTTCTAACTTGATTAAATCTCATTTAGAAGAAAATAACCTATCGGCCAATGATCTCAAAGGCATGTATCTTCATCAAGCCAACGAGAATATGAATGTTTTAATTTCAAAGTATGTATTGGGAAAAGATGCCCCAAAAGAATTAGCACCTGTAGTTTTGGATGAATATGCAAATACAAGTTCAGCTGGTTCAATTATTGCCTTTCATAAATACAATAAATCATTAAATAAAAATGATTTAGCAATTATATGTTCATTTGGAGCTGGCTATTCAGTTGGAAATGTAATTGTAAAAAAGATAGCTTAAAAATTTGGCTCTTTAGAAAATAATCTTCTCACCATTGGTTCAAAATGATCTAACGGGAAGGATTCATAATTAGGATCAAAAGATTTTTGATCCCACTTTTCACAAAAATCAATTGCATCTTGATAGTATGGGTGGTCTTTAAATTTATCTCGTGAATTTCTATCCTTGCCTAAATGATGAGCATAATAATATTCTTGAAAAAGGCCATGATGCAACATAATCCAATGAACCTTTTCAGAAACATACGGCCTTAAAACAGCGGCTATGAGCTGACTGTGATTGTAAGGAGCAAGACTGTCTCCTATATCATGCAACAATGTAGCAACAATCATTTCTTCATCTGCCCCGTCTTTTTCAGCCCTGGTTGCTGATTGCAAAGAATGCTCGAGTCTTGATACTTGGTACCCATCCACTGAATTATCTAAGTTCTTTAATGACTCCAAAATTCGATCAGGAAGTTCATTTACATAGTTTTTTTCATATTCAGCCAAAAGTTCGTAATCTTCTTTTGACCCTTTTTTCATTTCGGTAAACTTGACTGTCTTCATTCTACTTCCTTAGAGAGGAGTTTATATTTACTTTCAGCAGAGTCATGGTCAATATATAGCCCTTGAAGCCACCGACTTCCTTCAGATGTATTGTAGCTTCTTCTTCCATGCAAAGTTCTGTAATTATTCATAATTAACAAGTTACCAGGCTCTAAATGAAATTGTAATATATATTTATCTGAATTGATCATTTGATGCATAACTCTTTTAGCAGCATAAAATTCTTCCAAAACCTTTGGCTCATCGTAAAATACAAAGTCTAATCTATTACTATATTTTATTTGTTTGAGTTCTCCTCTAGCACTTAGTTTTATAATTTTTCCAGTTTTTTCTAAAATAGCATCATTATCTTCAAATTTATAATTTATTAGAGTATTTACTAGAATATTAAAAGCTTGTGGATTTTCTTTTTTTAGATCCTCTGCAACTTTGAAACCGTCTACAACTGTGGAATCTCCACCTTTGCAACTATTTTCAATACAAAATAAAAATTGAATTGATGGTACAGGTTTTCTGTAGGGATTATCAGTATGCGACTCTAATTCGATGGATGTATAAGCCAAGTCATTAGGTTGTTTTTGTGACCTCACATTAAATAGCTTTCCAAAATTAGTTTCTCGAATAAACCCAATTTTTTCAGCAAATTTTACAACTTCTCCATCCTTAGCTGGCAAATCTTCGACTACAACGTAACCATACTGATGATAAAATTTTAAAATTTCAAACAGCTGCTGACTTTCGTTTGCTCCATAGACAAAACTAAATTTTTTTAACTCAGCATCATTTTTATCCCAGTAAATCTTTGGAGGTAGGACATTTGATCTTGTAATTTCTGTTATTAATTTATCTAAACAATAAGTTGCACTATGGTTATCAGAAAATTCTACGTGTATTTTGTTGTCTGCTAGTAGCTGAGCATTCTTTATTTGCAAATCTGGTTTAATTTTTTCAGGATCATATAATCTTTGAAAAGAATTTTGATCAACTTCCCCTTTTTCAGTTGATCGTTCCCGTATCCACAAGGGATGAATTTTAAAAATTTCCTCTTTATCAAATACTCTTAATTCTTTTGAGTCAAAATCTAGCTTCATAATTGAAAATATATGACTAATAGTCTAATTCTTCAATATTTTCATATTCTGTAAGACATTCTGGATTTGCAAGAGCCTCCATATTTTTAACTTTTTTACCATTTATAATATCTCTTACAGTCAATTCAGCTATCTTACCACTCCGAGTTCTTGGAATATCAGTAACTTGAATAATCTTCGCAGGCACATGTCTGATGGAGGTTGAATTCTTAATATTTTCCTTAATATCAGAAACTAATTTATCATTTAGAAGGCTTTTGGCTTTAAGGGTTATAAATAAAATAATTCTGACATCATCATTCCATTCTTGCCCAACCACAATAGCTTCATTGATATCTTCTAGTTTTTCAACGGACCTATATATTTCTGCGGTACCAATTCTAATACCTCCAGGATTGAGAGTTGAGTCAGAGCGCCCAAAAATTATGAAACCTTTATTTTCTGTTTTGATTGCATAGTCACCTTGTGTCCAAATATTGGGATACTTTGAAAAATATGATTTTTTATATTTTTCTTTATTAACATCATTCCAGAACCCAATTGGCATTGAAGGAATTGCTGATTTACAGACTAATTCTCCTTTTTGCTGAGTACTAATCCCATCTTCATTAAAAATATCTACATCAACTCCTAAACATTCACATTGAATTTCTCCTGAAAATACTGCGCCGGTTGGATCTCCTCCAACAAAACATGAAACAATATCAGTACCACCACTAATAGAGGCTAAATGTACGTCTTGCTTAATATTGCTATAAACATAATTAAAACTCTCACTAACTAGTGGTGATCCAGTACTTAAAATTGTTTTTAATTTTAATAGTTTATATTTATTTGAAATTTGAATTTGGCTATTTCTTAGCGCATCGATAAACTTTGCGCTTGTGCCAAAACAAGTAATTTCCTCTTCTTCCGCCACCTTAAAAAGTGAGTCCTGTTGCGGAAAAAAAGGAGACCCCTCATAAAGAACAACTGTTGCCTTAGAAGCAAGACCTGAAATAAGCCAATTCCACATCATCCATCCACAAGTAGTAAAATAGAAAAGCTTATCGTCTTCACAAATTTCACAGTGAAGTTGCTGTTCTTTTAAATGTTGGATTAATGGACCTCCAGTATTATGTACAATACATTTTGGTTTTCCAGTTGTACCGCTGGAATACAATATATACATTGGGTCATTAAACTGACATCTTTCAAAAGAGAGCTCATTCAATTCTCTATTGTTTTCTTCAAAAAAATTTAATTTTTCATCGATAAAACTTTTATCTTTTTGAGAATAATCAATGCATATGGACACTTCCAATGTATTAAGCTTACTCTCAACATTTTTTATTTTTTCTAAAATTTCAAATTTCTTTCCTCCATACATGTAGTTGCTGGAATAAAATAAAATTTTGGGCTCTATTTGACTAAACCTATCTAATATAGCCTGCTCACCAAAATCTGGTGAACAAGAAGACCATACCGCACCAATTGAATTTACTGCAAGAAATGAAATCAATGTTTCCGCATTATTAGTTACAATACCTACAACTCTATCACCCTTTTTAACACCAATAGATCTCAAATATTTAGCGACTAAATTTACTTTATGAACAACTTCTTCTTTCCTGTAATATTTTTTAAATCCAATTTCATTTACATAGAGTATAGGAATAGAATTTAAATTATTAATGATATTTTCACTATAGCTAAGCTTTAAGTTTGGAAAAAATTTCTTGTCATAAATATTTTCACTTTCACTAATAGCAGGTTTTTCGTTGCCACTATAGTTTATATCTAAATAACTCAAAAGACTCGTCCAAAATAAATTAGGCTTTGCTATACTCCAGTTGAATAAAGAGTCATATTCATAATCAAAATTTATTGAGTAGCTTTTTTTAAGATAACGATGGTATTTAATTAAGTTCGATTGTTTTCGTGTTTTTTCGGAGGCTTGCCACAGTAATTTTTCCATAAATTTTACTGCTTTGAATTAAATTTTAAGCAATATGTAATGCTTTTGTTTCAAGATAATCTTCAAGCCCCATATCACCGCCTTCGCGGCCGTTTCCAGACTCTTTATAACCGCCAAAAGGAGAGCCGTAGTTATAACCGCCTCCGTTTACATGTACACCGCCAGCTCTAAGTTGTCTTGAAACTCTTTCTGCCCTTTCAGTGTCGCCTGTTTGTAAATATGCAGCAAGTCCGTAAGGTGTGTCATTAGCTATTTCAATAGCTTCTTTTTCATCTTCAAATGGAATTATTACGAGTACGGGGCCAAAAATCTCTTCTTGAGCTACTCGCATGCTGTTATTAACATTTATGAATATAGTTGGTTTAGTAAACCAACCTTTTTCTAACCCCTCAGGTTTACCCAATCCACCAACAAGCAGTTCGGCACCTTCATCTATTCCTACCTGAATCATGTTTTGAACTCTATCAAATTGGATTTTATCAAATAAAGGTCCTAGATGATCTCCATCCTCTTGTGGGTCTCCAACTTTTATTTCTTCAGCCGCCTTTTTTGCTATTGTAACGACTTGATCGTAGCATTTTTTTTCAACCAGTAATCTGGTAGGAGCGTCACATGATTGGCCAGTGTTAAACATACATTCATTTACAGATGCGGTTACTTTTTCCTCAAGATCACAATCTGCAAAAACTAAATTTGGTGACTTGCCTCCAAGCTCAAGTGTAACTTTTTTGACAGTTTCAGCAGACTCTATTGTAACCGACTTTCCGCCTCTTTTAGAGCCGGTAAACGACATCATCTCAATATCTGGATGTCTTGACATGGCTATGCCCACACCCTCGCCATCACCATGAACTAAATTGAATACACCTGCAGGGACACCAGCTTTATCAAGTATTTCGGCATAAACCATTGCTGATAATGGCGTATGTTCTGATGGTTTTAAAATACAAGTACAGCCGGTTGCAATGACTGGCAAAACTTTTAATGTGATTTGGTTTATTGGCCAATTCCATGGAGTGATTAAACCACATACTCCAATTGGTTCTTTTAATAAAATATCTGTATTGGATAACTCAATTTTTTCTTCATGTTTTTCTAATGCACTAATAAAACCATCCAAATGACCTATAGCTGCATCAGCTTGGGCTTCACGTGACATTTTTCTTGGTGCACCCATCTCCATTGTCATAGCATCAGCTAATTCATCAAATCTTTCTTCTGAAATTTTTCGTATATTTTTCAAAATATTCATTCTCTCTTCTTTAGAAGTTTTTGAAAAACTCATAAATGCATTTTTGGCAGCCTTTACTGCGATATTTACATCTTCTTCATTACCTAATATGACTTCACCGATAACTTCCTCTGTGGCTGGATTTACAACTGGCATTTTTTTACTAGATTGTGGCGCTATCCATTGACCATCAATATAAAATTTTTGTAGATTTTGCATTTCAGATGATGATTACATACTATAGTATGGTAATTGTAAATTAATTTTTTTTCACTAGTAAAGGAAATATGAACAGAGACGTCATTATTTCATGTGCAGTTACTGGATCAGGAGATACGGTCAACAAACATCCAAACATACCGGTGACGCCAGAGCAAATTGCTAATGCAGCAATTGAAGCAGCGTCAGCTGGAGCTGCCATAGCGCATATCCATGTCAGAGATTTAAATACAGGAAAGGGGTCAAGAGACGATAAGCTTTATAAAGAGGTTGTGAGCCGCATAAAAGATAGTGGCACAAATGTCATAATAAATCTTACTAGCGGTATGGGCGGTGATATAGAAATTGGACCTGAGGATGATCTATTAAAGTTCGGACCTAATACTGATTTTGTTAATGCAATTGAAAGACTAAGTCACGTTGAAGAAATATTACCAGATATATGTTCCCTTGATTGTGGAACTCTTAATTTTGGTGATGGCAACATGATTTATGTTAGTACTCCTGAACAATTAAGAATTGGTGCAAAAAGAATACAAGAATTAGGCGTAAAACCTGAATTAGAAGTTTTTGATACAGGGCATATGTGGTTTGCAAATCAAATGTACGATGAGGGGTTGCTTGACAGCCCTCCTCTATTTCAAATTTGTCTTGGCATTCCCTATGGGGCGCCAGCTAATACCGGTTCAATGAAAAACATGGTAGACATGCTACCATCGGGCAGTAACTGGGCAGCTTTTGGAATTGGGGTTCATCAAATGCCAATGGTTGCTCAAGCGGTTCTCTTGGGCGGCAATGTTAGAGTTGGTCTTGAAGACAACTTATATCTTGAAAAAGGTGTATACGCCTCAAACGGTCAACTTGTTGAAAAAGCGACGACAATAATTAATAATCTTGGTGCAAATGTTATGGGGCCAGATGAAGCTAGAAAAAAACTTGGGCTTAAAGTTTGAAAGAAAATAAAGTCATCACTATTGTAGGTACTGGAGTAATTGGTGCAGGCTGGGCTGCAAGATTTCTAGCTAAAGGTTATACTGTAAAAGCGTATGACCCTAATAGTGTTTCACGTGAGCAGCTAAAAATAAATGTTCGAACTGCTTTTAAAAGCCTAAAGAAAATTGGTTTGAATAGAAATGCCTCATTAAGAAATCTTAAGGTCTATTCAAAATTACCTGGTGCATTGAAGGACACAACTTTTGTTCAAGAGAATGCACCAGAAAACGAAAAGATTAAAAAAAATATTCTAAAACAAATTGATAATCTAGTTGATAAGAGAGTTATAATTGCATCTAGTTCGTCAGGCTTATTGCCATCGAAAATTCAATCAGCTTGTAAGTTTCCTGAGAGAGTTTTAATAGGACATCCATTTAATCCTGTATACTTATTACCTCTAGTAGAGATTGTAGCTGGCAAGAAAACTAGTCATATAAGTGTTAAAAAATTAAAAAAATTATATGAACATATTGGAATGCGACCACTTATTGTTCAAAAAGAAATAGAAGGATATATTTCAGACAGACTACAAGAAGCGTTATGGCGTGAAGCATTGCATATTATAAATGACGGGGTAGCATCAACGGATGAAGTTGATGATGCAATTGTTTATGGTCCTGGATTGAGATGGGCTTTTATGGGGGTTTGTTTAACGTTCCATTTAGCTGGTGGAGAAACTGGCATGAAACACATGCTGGAACAATTTGGTCCTGCACTAAAACTCCCTTGGACAAAATTGAAAGCACCTGAATTAACCAACAAACTTAAAAAAGCAATGGTTTCAGGAACAAAAAAACAAGCAGGAAAATTCAATATTAAAGAATTAGAAAAACAAAGAGATTTGTTTTTGATTGAAATTATGAAAACTTTAAATAAGAATCAAAAAGGTAAGTTTCCGAATTGGGACAGAAAATATAATACATTTAAATAAGATATGAATGAGAATCCATCAATATCATCATTAAAAAAGAATGGTAAATCGATTCTAATTGATTGGAGTGATGGTGAGCAGAGTAAATTTAATTTTTTATGGTTAAGGGATAATTGTCCATCAGAAGTTCACCCTACTGCAAGGGAGAGAACCTTTAACTTGCTAAATGTTTCAGAAAATATTTACCCAAAAGCGTTTACAATAAATGATAAAGGGCAGTTGGAGATTCAGTGGAGTGAAGGAGGCCATATAAGTCACTATGACGTCGAATGGCTTCGACATAACTGTTACACGATGAAAAGTAAGAAAAAATATAGTTCACCTTATTTTTTGTGGGATAATAGTATGCAATCAAATTTTGAAGATATTCAAATAGATTATCAAGAAATTATTAGTGGAGATGAAGGAATAAAAAAATGGTTAGAACAACTTCACTATAAGGGCATTTCAATTGTAAAAAATGCACCCACTGAAAAAGAGTCAGGTTTTGATGTTCTATCTAATATAAGTCATCATAGAGAAACTTTTTTTAAAACACCATTTGAAGTAATCGACATTCCTAATCCAAATAATTCAGCATATACAGCTGCAGCTCTAAGAAATCACATCGACTTACCATATTATGAAATTGCTCCTGGCTACCAGTTCCTTCATTGTTTAATAAACGATGCAACCGGTGGTGAATCAGTTGCGTTAGATGGATTTAAAGTTGCAAGCTATATGAAAGAAAATTTTACTGAATATTTCAAGATTCTTCTTGATACACCTGTAAAATTTGTAAATAGAGATTACACCGCAAACACAATTAGAGTAATGCATAAACCCATATTTACTCTAGATCACAACAATGATTTTAATGATATACGGTTCAGCGTTGCTTATATGGGAATAATGGATTGCAGTCCTGAAGTTATGGATAGCTTCTATGAAGCATATCGTAAACTTCTTTCATTGCTACATGACCCTATGTTTGAAATCAATTTCAGATTAGAAGCTGGAGATATTTTTAGCTTTAATAACAGAAGAGTCTTGCATGGCAGAAAAGAATACGATGCCAATTCAGGTAATAGACACCTCCAAGGATATTATATTGATAGGGATGAGATCGTAGGTAGATTAAATTATTTGAATAGAATTAATCCTTAATTAATAAAATGAAGATAAATCGTAAAATATTACCAAATATAAATAATTACTACAGCGATAATCATAAGATAGACCCAAGCCAGGGGGTGCATCTGGGCGATGGAACAATCAATGATGGCGATCGTGTCGAAATTGGCCCAACTGCATTAGCCTATGCTGAATGGCAAGATGCAGGGCTTATATTGCCAGATCTGACTGAGATGCGCAAAGCCAGACACAAACGCTTGACTGATGCAATTGTAGCCAGGGGTTATGGGGGCTTATTGATGTTTGATCCCCTTAATATTCGTTATGCAACTGACACGACAAATATGCAGTTGTGGAACACCCACAATCCGTTCCGGGCGTGCTTGCTTTGTGCTGATGGGTATATGGTACTCTGGGATTATAAAAACGCACCATTCCTCGCCCAATACAATCCACTTGTTCGGGAGAGCCGCTCAGGTGCGGACATGTTTTACTTCGCCCGTGGTGACCGGATTGGGCCAGCAGCTGACGCTTTCGCAGCTGAGGTACTAGACTTAATTGCCACTCACGCTCCAGGTTGTACACAAGTCGGTATAGACAAAATTCAGCCTGCAGGTTTAGATGCGGTCCGTCGAGCAGGGCTTGAGTACTGTGACGGTGAGGAAGTGACAGAACGTGCACGAGCTATCAAAACCGAGCACGAATTACGAGCAATGCGCTGTTCTATTTATTCTTGTGAACGCTCGATGGCAGTTATGGAGGAGTTTGCACGCGCAGAAATTCCAAAAGGTGGTGTGACAGAGGATGATGTTTGGGCGGTACTCCATGCAGAAAATATTAAAAGAGGCGGCGAGTGGATTGAGACAAGACTGCTTACTTCAGGGCCACGCACCAACCCATGGTTTCAAGAATGTGGGCCAAGGATCATATCTGAGAACGAAATTCTTGCTTTTGATACTGATTTGATCGGCCCCTATGGGATTTGTGCAGATCTCAGTCGTACCTGGTGGATTGGAGATAGTTTAGCGCCAGCTAATATGCGCGAGAGTTATGCAGAGGCAGTAGAACACATTCGCTATAACACAAGGCTTCTCAAGCCCGGCCTCCACATGGAAGACTTAACTCATTCTTTGCACGTGTTGCAGGACAAGTATCAGGCGCTCAAGTATTCATCACCTATGCATGGTGTCGGGATGTGTGACGAATGGCCATTGATCGCCTACCCAGACCGTTTGGTTAAAAATGCCTTTGACGCTGTTCTGGAACCAGGACTGACTCTTTGTGTCGAGGCTTTGGTGGGTGAAGTTAATGGGGACCACATGGTCAAGCTTGAGGATCAGGGTGTCGTAACAAATAATGGTTACGAAACGATTTCTACTTATCCGCTTGATGAGCGTTTGTTTTCAAATTAGAAATGCTTATTCATTCCAAAAAAGAATAGCCTTGTCATTTTTTTAATTCGACAGAATATTAAATTAGGTATAATTTTTTATTTATTGTTTGAATAAATTAGGAGTGCATTCATGAAAAAAGATCTGATAACGAGATTAAATGAGGGACCAATCATTTGTGCTGAAGGTTATTTATTCGCCATGGAACGAAGAGGTTACTTATCCGCAGGAGGATTTGTTCCTGAAGTTGTTTTAGAGCACCCAGAAGTTGTTACTCAATTACATAGAGAATTTATAAGAGCAGGATCTGATGTTGTCCAAGCTTTCACTTATTATGGCCATAGAGAAAAATTAAGAATAATTGGGAAAGAACATTTATTAGAGTCTTTACAGAAAAATGCTCTTCAAATTGCAAAAGATGCAGCTAATGAATATAAAGATTTAGATCTTATGGTTTGTGGAGATGTAGCAAATACAAATATTTATGATCCAAATGATAAACAATCTCTTATTCAATGTCAGAAAATGTATGAGGAACAAGTGGCGTGGGCAAAGGAAGCGGGAGTTGATTTTATTGTCGCTGAGACAATTAATTGGACTGAGGAAATGAAAATTGCTCTAAAAGCAATCAAAGATGAAGGCATGATTGCAGTTACAAATTTTGCGATACCCAGGGGAGATAAGACAAGAGAAGGACATACACCTGAAGATGCATGTAAAATGATGGAAGACTTGGGTGCAAATGTCGTTGGTTTAAACTGTTATAGAGGGCCAGATATGACTATGAAACTTCTAGAAAAAGTAAGAGATAAAGTATCTTGCCATGTTGCTGGATTGCCAGTGCCTTATCGAACAACAGAAAAGGAACCTGGTTTTTTAAATATTTCTGATGATGGATGTGATTGTATTCCTGGAAATAATGCATTTCCTGTAGCCTTGGATAATCTTTTTTGTAATCGTTTTGAAATGGCTAAATTTGCTGCAGACTGTATGGAAAAAAATATCAACTTTATTGGAATTTGTTGTGGCGCCGAAGCACATCACGTGAGAGAAATGTCAGTTGCAGTTGGTAAAAAACCAATTTCGATGAAATATATGCCGGACATGAGAAAACATTTTCACCATGGAACAGACGAAACTCTTAAGCAGGTAAATAAAGAATTCACACCTTAAGAATGCAAACTCATGCTAAAGTTGTTGTTATTGGCGGGGGAGTTGTAGGTTGCTCTATTCTTTTCCATTTAGCAAAGTTTGGGGTGAAGGACTGCGTTCTCCTTGAGCGAAAAGAATTAACAGCAGGATCCTCATGGCATGCCGCAGGAAACGTTCATGTCATTTCTTCAGATCCAAACATATCCAGACTGATGGCATATACAATAAACTTGTACAAGGAAATTGAAGAGACTTCAGGTCATTCAGTTGGCTTTAAACCAAGTGGAGGGTTTTATTTAGCCTCTAATGAAGTTTGGTCTGATTATCTTAAAAGAGAAAGAACAAAAGCCAGATATATGGGTCTTGATCAAGAGTTTATCTCATTAGAGGAGGTTGCAAAAAAAAATCCTCTTATCGATCCCAATAAATATATTTCAGCTTTGTGGGATCCGATCGATGGAGAAGTAGATCCATCAGGTGTCACATATGCATTTGCAAAATCTGCAAAAGTTCATGGCGCTAACTATTACACAAATACTGAGGTTAAAGACACTAAGCAAAGAGAAGATGGAACCTGGGATGTGTTTACTGATAAGGGCAATATTCATACAGAAATTGTAATTAATGCTGCAGGACTTTGGGCGAGAGAGGTCAGTAAACTTGCTGGATTAAATTTGCCTGTACAGCCAATGGAGCATCATTATTTAATCACTGATACAATTCCAGAAATAGCAGCGATGCCTAAGGGAACAAGGCTACCAGTTGGAACTGATTTTGATGGTAATATCTATTTTAGACAAGAAGGACAAGGCATGTTGCTTGGCACATATGAACATAAGTCTACTCCTTGGAAAGTTCAGGGAACCCCATTAGATTTTGGACATGAACTGTTGGAACCAAAATTAGAAAATATTCAAGATCGATTAGTCATTGGTTTTGAGAGAATGCCAGCTTTGGAAAAAGCAGGAATTAAAAATATTGTTAACGGCCCTTTTACATTTGGTCCTGATGGAAATCCTCTCATTGGACCAGTTCCAGGTATGAGAAATTATTGGGTAGCAGTCGGTGTTATGGCCGGGTTCTGTCAAGGAGGAGGTGTTGGCAAATGTATTGCAGAATGGATTATTGATGGTGAACCTTCCATAGATGTTTGGGCGATGGATGTCGCACGGTTTGGTGATTATGCATCTCCACATTATGGAACAATTAAATCATCTGAAAATTATGAACGAAGATTTATTATGACATTTCCAAATGAGACTTTGCCAAAAGGAAGGAAACAAAAAACTACAGCTTTATATGATCGCTTCGTTAACATGGGAGCAGTTATGGGTGACAGCTTTGGACTCGAAAATGTTCTATGGTTTGCTGATAATCCTGATGATGCTTACGAAGAACCAACTATCAAGCGCTCTCGATCCCATAACTATGTTTCAAATGAAGTAAAAAATGTAAGAGAAAACGTTGGAGTAACAGAGATTGCTAATTTTTCTAAACATGAATTTAAGGGAAAAGACTCAAGAAAATTTTTGGATTATATTTTGGCAGGTAGAATACCTAAAGTTGGACGCATAGCACTAAGTCCAATGCTATCTAAAAAAGGTAAATTATATGGGGACCTTACAGTTTCGTGTATTAGTGAAAATCATTTTATGGTTTATGGATCTGGTGCCGCTCAGGAAATGCATCGACGATGGTTTGAACAACATCTAGATCAATATGAGGTCATTTATAAAAACAGATCTGATGATTATCACGGCCTTGCTATTTCTGGCCCAAAGTCTAGAAATTTACTGCAATTATTGGTAAGAGAAGATGTTTCTAATGAGTCATTTAAATTTAGAGATTCTAGACAAATGTTTGTTGCTGGTGTTCCTGCATTAGTCAACCGGTTGTCATTTACTGGAGAATTGGGATATGAAATATATGTAGCTCCACACTATCAAATCAAGCTGTATGAGGCTATTGAGGATGCAGGAGAAGAATTCAACATTAAACCTTTTGGCGGAAGAGCTTTGATGTCTATGAGACTAGAAAAAAATTGGGGCGCATGGACACTAGATTTTAGACCTGACTATACTCCAAAAGAAACTGGCCTTTCTGCATTTATAAATTGGGATAAAGATTTTATTGGTAAAGACGCTGCAGTTAAAGATGATAGCAATCACAGATTATTTTCCTTGGTAATTGAAACTGACAACATAGATGTGACTAGCAATGAAGCTGTTATGCAGAATGAAGTATGTATCGGATATGTAACATCTGGAGGCTTCGGCCACTATGTGCAAAAAAGTATTGCTTTTGCATACTTGAACAATGATTTATTAAAATCCAAAGAAGTTTTGCAAGTTGAAATAAATGGAGAGTTTTATAATGCCTCAATTGTTGATAATGCTTGTTATGACCAAACCGGTAAAAATTTAAGGCAATAAAAAAATTTAGTAGAATTAATCCTTAGATTTTTGCAAAATATCTATAATTTTGTTTTTTGATACTGAGCCAACAAAATTGTTTTTCTCATCAATTACGTTAAGACCGGATTGACTTTCAAGTATTGCCGGCAAGCAATTTTCAATACTATCATTTACGTTTACAGTTGGATTAGAATTTGCTCGTTCACCTCCTTGGTCAAGAATTGTCTTGATTTTTAAAACCTTTATACGATTAACATCCTTAACAAAATTGGCCACATATTGATCAGCGGGTTTTAAAAGAATTTCCTCTGCATTTCCATCTTGAACAAGTTTTCCGCCATTGAGTATAGCTATTCGGTCGCCTAATTTTAGTGCCTCATCGAGGTCATGAGTTATGAACATAATTGTTTTATTTAAATTCTTTTGTAAGTCCAGTAATTGGTCCTGCATATCAGTTCTTATTAATGGATCAAGCGCACTAAAGGCTTCGTCCATTAGCAATATATCTGGATCAGTAGCTAACGCCCTAGCTAAACCTACTCTTTGCTGCATTCCTCCTGATAATTGATTTGGGAATTTATTTTCAAAACCGGTTAAACCAACTTTTTCGATCCAGTACATTGCTCTTTCTATAGAGTCTGACTTATCTAGATTTTTTATGCTCAATCCAAACTGGACATTGTCTAATATATTTTGATGAGGAAATAGTGCAAAGCGTTGAAAAACCATCCCTGTTTTATTTCTTCTAAACTCTAGAAGATCCATTTTATTAAGTTTAGTAATATCCTCTCCATCAACTGTGACCGTTCCCTCGGTTGGCTCAATCAATCTATTAATGTGTCTTATCAAAGTAGATTTTCCTGACCCTGATAATCCCATTACAACTTGTATTGAATGCTCCTTGATATCTAGAGAAATATTATCCAACCCAAGAACATGATTATATTTTGATAATAACTCGTCTTTATCAACACCATCTCTAACTATGTCTGTGTACTCTCTTGGTCTTGATCCAAAAATTTTATACAAATTTTCTATCTTAATCTTTATCTCACTCATTTGCGCCAGCCCTATATTGCTGCATTCTTTTGCCAAATGACTGAGAAACCCTGTCAAATATGATCGCCAAAGCTACAATAGCCAAACCATTGAGAAGGCCCATTGTAAAATATTGATTGGTGATGGCTTTTAAGACTGGTTGCCCCAATCCCTTAACCCCAATCATTGAAGCAATAACTACCATTGCAAGTGCCATCATTATTGTTTGATTAATACCAGCGAAAATTGTTGGTAAAGCTAATGGAAGCTGTACTCTAAATAATTTTTGAGTTCTATTTGCACCAAATGCATCTGCGGCTTCTAAAACTTCTTTATTAACTTCTCTAATACCAAGATCAGTAAGTCGAATTATTGGCGGGATTGCATAGATTATAACTGCAAGTAAACCAGGAATTTTACCAATACCCAATAACATAACAACTGGAATGAGATACACAAAACTTGGCATCGTTTGCATAATATCTAAAATTGGAGTAATTGCGGCTCTCGCCCTATCAGATCCTGACATTAATATGCCAATTGGTATACCTAGGCCGATAGACATTAGTGTGCAAACACCAATAATACTGACTGTGGACATCGTATCATCCCACATTCCAAAATATCCAATTAATAAAAAAGCAATTAAAGATGAAATAGTTAGAGCGATGCTTCTACTTCCATAATAAATCAATAATAAGAAAACGATTATTACGACAGGCCATGGAGAATTTTGTAGTATTTTTTCAAACCATACTAAGAAATAAAGCACTGGATCAAAAACCGCTTCAATTGTATCGCCATATTCACGTGAAAAGTTTCGGTAAGCGCCATCAAGAGACTTCTTAAATAGGCGAAGACTCTCCTTACTCATTTCAGGAAATGAAATAAAAAATTCGGTAAAGTTCATATAGATATGCGGACTATATTTCTATAGTCCGCAATATTATTTTTTTAATTATAACGCTGCTTCAATTTTAGCTTTCGCATTACCGTCAACCCAGCTGTGCCATTCTGTATAGTTTTTCAGAAAATGTATAGCTGTGTCTTCGCCAGATGCTTGATTGTCATCTTTCCAAGCTAATAAAGCATTAACAGTGCTGTTTGGAAGTGCTCTCTTTGAAATGTATTCCATTCCAAGATCAGAACTATTTTTAAAGTTATCAGTTACAACAGTGTATACTTCAGAAACAACCCATGCGTTAGGTTTTGGATCTGCACATCCATCTTGAGAAGTACAAGTGTCCCACTCTTCTTTACTGTGATCAACACCAAAGCTTAGTTTCTTAAGTGGATATTTGCCAAGAACTGCTGTAGGAGCCCAATAGTATCCTAGCCATCCCTCTTCTTTATTATATGCTTCACCGATAGCACCAGCTAATGCACCACCTGATCCAGGATCAACTAGTCTCCATCCTTTTGCTTCCATATCATACGCTTTAAAGAGATTTCCGGTACTAATTTGACAGTTCCAGCCTGATGGACATGTATAAATTGCTCCATCTCCACCTTCCGGATGAGGGAAAAGTTCAGGGCGCTCTATAACGTCATAAACCGTTTGGATATCAGGATTTGCATCAGCCATGTACTGAGGAATCCACCATCCTTCTTCACCAGTGTCAGACAGTACCTCAGCTGCATAATGCAAACGACCCTCACCTACTGCATTATCTAGAGCTATACGAACTGAATTAATCCAGAGTTCAGGAGCTACATCCGGCTCACCTTTTTCCATCATTGATGTTGCTGTTGGCATAGTATCGCCGGGTACAAGTTCAACATTACAGCCATACCCATTTTCTAATACTATTTTATCTACATGAGCAAACATTTCAGCTGATGCCCAATTCATTTCTGCGACAGTAATTGTGCCACAATCAGCTACTTCCTGATTCCTGTCGCAACTAACTGCAAAAATAATTGCAAAACCTGCTAAAAATATTCCAATTGCAGATTTTTTAAAAAATTTATTCATTTTAATCTCCTAATTTATATCTTTCATTATAATTGAAACATATATATGTAAGTGCTTCCACATAAAAAAAAATTAAATTATGTTACATAATTAATTAGATAAATGTCTGATTTAATTATTTTTTTACTGAATAGATCTCGATTAATGGTGCGCTCATTACGAATATTGCACCAATAAACTCTCTAATCGAGATTATTTCATTTGCAAGCAGATAGGCAGATATAACGCCAATAACAACTTCGAACATTAATAGGATCCCCGCGCGTCCTGGATCAACTTGATCCTGACCATAGGTGACAAGCCAGTAACCTGGCAATAACCAGATAAATGCGAATATTAAAATTATCAAAATAGTATTCTTTAAAATATCATAGTTAAATCCTGAAAGTATTTGCCCATCTGGTAAGAATGTTGCAATAACAACAAAAAGACCCCCAATTAAAATAAAAACTGAAGTACCGAAATTTACATCAAGTTCCTCATTTATTCTTATGAGTGTTGCACAGATTGACCAGAGAAATCCTGAGAGAATTCCAAACAGATCTGCAAGTGTGCTAGGCATAAAATTTCCTTGATCCAACCCAGTTATAATAAACAGACCTATAAAACCTGAAGAAATTGAAAAAAACCTATAAATGTTTAAGGCCGCTCTTAGAAAAATAATTTCAATTAAAGTGCTCCATACAGCTGTTAAATAAAAAAAGATTAAGACTCTTGCAACATTACCTCTAATTAAACCTTCATTATAAAGACACATTGCAGCCGCTCCTGCTGAAGCTGCGACTATTGTAAGAATTAAATTTCGATTAGTTAATTTTGATATATTTTTGTATGAAAAAAATAATAAAAATAACCCAGCAATAGTGAAACTTAAAGTGAGCGGAATTGCATTATTATACGCATATTCATTAAGTAGCCTTAATGGATACCACCACGTACCCCACAATAATGTTGAAAGTACAATTGCATAATTGGGGTTTAAATTTTTTAACATAAGCTTATGTTGTACTATAATTACAAACTTTGGTAAAATTAGTTATGCAATTTAATTCTTATAATTATATTATTATTGGTGCCGGAAGTGCGGGTTGTGTTCTGGCAAATAGACTTTCAGCTGATCCAGAGATAAATGTA
This sequence comes from uncultured Pelagibacteraceae bacterium, assembly GCA_902523455.1. GTDB lineage: Bacteria > Pseudomonadota > Alphaproteobacteria > Pelagibacterales > AG-422-B15 > CACNXQ01. The sequence continues at coordinate 204,235 of CABYZG010000001.1, read as the reverse complement.
TTGTTAATAGAGTCAGGTCCATCGGATAAAACATGGAAAACCTCAATGCCAGCAGCTTTATTATACACAATGCATGACCCAAAATATAATTATTTATACGAAACTGAGCCTGAACCGTTCATGAACAATAGAAAAATGTTTTGCCCAAGAGGAAAGATGTTGGGAGGAAGTTCATCACACAACGGTATGGTTCATGTAAGAGGAAATCCAATGGATTTTGAAAACTGGGCTCAAAAAGATCTTAAGTCATGGAATTATAATAATGTTCTTCCGTATTTTAAAAAATCAGAGTCAATTGAAGGATTAGATGAAACTTATAGGAATAAAAGCGGTCCTTTAAAACTATCTCGATCTTCGGAAGGCAATGAATTGAGTAAAGTCTACCTAGAAGCGGCAGAACAAGCCGGCTATGAGATAAATAATGACATGAATGGATATAAGCAAGAGGGATTTGGTCTAATGGACACCACTATTTATGGAGGCAGAAGACAAAGTACGAGTGTAACTTACTTGCATCCAGTTATTAACAGAAGAAATCTTACCGTCATTACAAACACAATAGTAAACAAAGTTATCATTGAAAATAATAAAGCCGTTGGGGTTGAATGTACTACAGGAAGAGAGAGAAAAAAAATACATGCTGAAAATGAAGTGATATTATCAGCGGGAGCAATAAATTCACCTCAACTTCTAATGCTTTCAGGTATAGGAAATGCTGAAGAACTAAAAAAATTAGATATTTCTGTTCAACATGACCTAAGAGGTGTAGGTGAAAATTTACAGGATCATCTTGAAACTTATTTACAATATGAGTGTACAAAGCCCGTTACACTTTACACATCATATAATCCAATAAGAATGGCATTCATAGGGATAGAGTGGTTTATTTTTAAATCTGGAGTGGCAGCATATTCAAACTTAGAGACAGGTGGCTTTGTGAGAAGTAATGATATGGTTGATTATCCTAATATTCAGTATCACTTCTTTCCATCGCTTGTATTGGATCATGGAAGACAATCTCCAAGCTCTCATTCTTTTCAAGCGCATGTAGGACCAATGAGGCCAACAAGTAGAGGACATGTCAAATTAAAGTCAAACAATCCCTCAGCTTCACCCGCTATACAGTTTAATTATATGCAGACAGAGCATGATTTAAAAGAAATGAGAGATGGTATTAAAATTGCAAGGGAAATTTTTCATCAAAAAGCTTTTGATAAATATCGAGGAAAAGAAATTAACCCTGGAATAAATTCAAGCTCTGAGGGTGATTTAAATGAATTCATTAAAAATAAAGGTGATACTGCTTATCATCCTTCTTGTACATGCAAGATGGGAAAAGATGAGTTATCTGTTGTCGATGAAGAGCTCAAAGTTTATGGGATTGAAAATTTAAGAGTTGTAGATGCTTCAATAATGCCAAATATCATTACAGGAAATCTCAATGCAACAACTGTGATGATCGCTGAAAAGGCATCTGATCTCATCCTCAAAAAAGAAACTTTACCCGATGTAGAGACCAGTTTTTATAGAGCAAGCTAGTAGTTAACTACTTTTTCTACTTGATTATTAGATAAATTCATTACCTCAATACGACCCTCACAAATAATAGCTAATTTGTCCTCACTTAGAGAAATAACTTTAGTTTTTTCACCCACGAGATCACATTTTTTTTCAATATTTATATCCTTCTCAGAATTATCAGTGGAAGTAAAAAAATCAATCTTGTATGATCGCTCAATAATAGTAGTAATAACAATCGTGGTACCAATTAAAATTACAATTCCGAGAAATATAACTATAAATAGCATAATTTTTTGGTACATCGTTATCTCATAATGTTCTATCAATACAAAGTCAACCATAAGAAGCAAGTAGGTCAGCGTATAGACAAATATATTGCTTTAAATTTGAGAGAATTTAGTAGGTCAAAAATAATTCAATTAATAAAGTCCTCCAATATTACAGTAAATAATAATATTGTAGATCCTGATTATAAGATCTCATTAGGCGATCATATTTCAGTAAATATACTATTAGCAAATGAGACGCCAATAATTGGTGAGAACATAAAATTAAATATTGTTTATGAAGATAAGGATTTGATAGTTATCAATAAACCTGCGGGCATAGTAATGCACCCCGGTGCTGGAAATAAGACAGGTACAATTGTTAATGCTTTAATCAATCATTGTGGAGATGAATTAAAATTTGTCGGTGATGCTCAAAGGCCGGGAATAGTTCATCGAATTGATAAAGATACGAGTGGACTGGTTGTAATAGCTAAAAATGATTTTACTCATAAACATTTATCTGACCAATTTGCTGCTCACTCTATCGAAAGAGTTTATATTGCTGTATGCTGGAACAAAATCTCACCAGCAAATGGAAAAATTAAGTCACTCTTATCTAGAAGTAATAGGAATAGAACAAAAATGATGAGTTCTGTAAGTAGAGGTAAGGTTGCTATCACTCATTATAAGACACTTGAAAATTTAAAGAACAAAAAAAATCAAATTGTTGCCACAGTATTAGAATGTCGCTTAGAAACCGGAAGAACTCATCAAATAAGAGTGCATCTAACAGAAAAGGGAAATCCACTCATAGGAGACCGTACTTATGGGCGATCGCCTCAAAGTAAACTAAAATCACTTTCAGAAAGCACGGTTCAATCGATTAAAATGTTGCCAGGACAGGCTCTGCATGCGCAATCTCTTGGGTTTCTTCATCCTAAAAAAGAAAAAATGCTTCATTTTCAGTCTGTTATGCCGGATTACTTGAGCAAATTGGTAAATTCAATTAAAAGCTGAACATTGATTTCTAGAAAAAAGTAACCATATTTTGGATATGAGCAAAAACTATAATTTACCAGCATTGTCCAATGAAGGTAGCCTCGGTCATTATCTTCAGCAGATCAAGAAGTTTCCTATGCTTACAGAAAAGCAAGAAATCAATCTTGCTAAGAAGTGGAGAGATGAAGGGGATACGAGTGCAGCTCATGCACTTGTTACAAGCCATCTCAGACTCGTTGCCCGAATAGCGATGGGTTATCGAGGATACGGACTTCCTGTTACAGAACTTATATCTGAAGGAAATATAGGTCTGATGCAAGCAGTTAAAAAGTATGACCCGGATAAAGGTTTCAGATTAGCGACTTATGCTATGTGGTGGATTAGAGCTGCTATTCAGGAGTATGTACTTAAATCATGGAGTTTAGTAAAGATTGGAACCACCGCAGCTCAAAAAAAACTATTTTTTAATCTTAAGAAACTTAAAAATAGACTAAGTGACTATAGTGAAGGTTCACTTAAACCTCATCAAGTTACAGAAATTGCCAATCAATTAAATGTTTCTGAAAAAGAAGTTTCGGAAATGGAAGGAAGAATTTCTGGAAATGATTATTCTCTTAATGCAGTGGTTAGTGCAGATGGTGAAGAAGAATGGCAAGAATGGCTAGTTGACGAAGATGCGGATCACGAAGTCAAAATAGCTGAGAAAGAAGAAGTTTCAAAAAGAAAAGCTCTTCTCAATAAAGCAATTAATGTATTAAATGATAGGGAAAAACATATTATACAAGATAGGAAATTATCTGAAACTCCTAAAACTCTAGAAGAACTTAGCAATGAGTACAACATCAGTAGAGAACGAATTCGACAAATAGAAGAAAGAGCATTTCAGAAGCTTCAAACAGAAATGTTAAGTCTCGCAAGAGATACTAAATTAATTCAGGCTTAATTAAATAATTTGTTTATTAGTATTGTGTCCTCACGTCTAGGGCTAGTGGAAATTAAATCTATCTTAGTTTTTGTGAGCTCACTAATACGATTGACATACTTTTTTGCGTTTTCTGGCAATTCATCGAAGCTGTTTATGCCAGTTGTTGTACTCATCCATCCTTGAAAGGTCTCATAGATTGGCTCTATAGTCTCTTGATCTTGTTCAGAGCTTGGGTAGTAATCTATTTCTTTTCCATTTAAATTATATCCTACACACATTTTAATTTCATCGAAGTGATCTAATATATCGATTTTAGTAAGAGCAATACCTGTTGCTCCCGATTGAATTAAAGCTTGACGAACTAAAACTGAGTCAAACCAACCACATCTTCTCTTTCTATTTGTCACTGTTCCAAATTCATGGCCAATTTCTCCAAGTTTATTGCCTATTTCATTGTCTTGCTCTGTGGGAAAAGGACCATTCCCAACTCTCGTCGTATATGCTTTTGTAATTGCAAGGATATGATTAATAACTTTTGGATTCAATCCACTGCCAATAGATGCATAACTAGCGTGAACATTTGATGATGTTACAAAAGGATAGGTTCCATGGTCAATATCTAAAAGAAATCCTTGAGCTCCCTCAAATAAAATTTTTTCTTTGCCGCTGTTTATTACGTTAGTTATGTCATTTATTGTTTTTGCAAAAGGTTTGGCATATTCCCCTAATTCATATATTTCACTGACTACTTCTTCTAAATTGTATTCATCCAATCCAAAACCTCTCATTATCGCATTATGATGATTGAGTAAAATTTCAATTTTCTTTTTTAATTTTTCCTTATCAAATAAATCACATATTCTTATTGCTCTTCTTCCAACTTTATCTTCGTAAGCAGGTCCTATTCCCCGTTTTGTTGTACCAATTTTTATTAAGTTGTTATTTTCTCTTAATTCATCGAGTGATTGATGAAGGGGTAAAATTATTGTCGCTCTGTCCGATATATATAAATTTGAAGGAGTTATATCTACTCCTCTTTCTTTTAACCCAGCTACTTCTTTTTGAAAGGCAGCTAGATCCAAAACCACGCCATTTCCAATTATCGAAATTTTGCCTTTTCTTAAAATTCCGGAGGGTAGAATATTTAATTTGAATGTTTCATTATTTATTACGAGAGTATGACCGGCATTATGACCTCCTTGAAATCTTATTACAATATCGGCCTGGCTTGATAACCAATCGACAATCTTTCCCTTCCCTTCGTCTCCCCATTGGGATCCAACAATTACAACACCTGTCATTTAATGCCTTTATTTTATGAAAAATATTTTGTTACGCTTTCAGTTAATTCATCAATTGTATGCTGATTTCCACTTTCAATCATAACTCTTAAAAGAGGTTCAGTACCAGACATTCTAACTACGATTCTTCCGTCTTCTGAAACTTTTTCTTCACAAGATTTGATAAATAATTTCGTATCCTCGTGATCTAAAATATTTCTTTCTTTTACGCGGAAATTAATCAGGTTTTGTGGTAGAGGACTGAATAAATGAAGGCAGTCACTGGCTTTTCCTTTTTTTCTATTTAAGATAGATAGAACTTGAAGAGCAACTACTATTCCATCTCCTGATGAAGTAAAATCACGTAAAATTATATGTCCAGATTGTTCACCGCCTAAATTTAAATCTTCTGAAATCATTTTTTCCTTTACATATCGATCGCCAACTTTTGCCCTTATTAACCCAATATTATGTTTCTTTAATAAAGTTTCTAAGCCCATGTTTGCCATTGAAGTACCAACTACATTATTATTTTTTAATTTTTTATCTTTTGACATTTCAATAGCTAGTAATGCCAGTATCTGGTCGCCATTGACTAAATGTCCTTTTTCATCAATAACAGCCAATCGATCGCCATCGCCATCTAAGGCAATACCAATATCAGCCTTCTCCTCTAATACTTTTTTAGCAAGTTTATTGGTATTAGTAGACCCACATTCCAAATTTATATTAGTTCCATTTGGTTGAGTAGCTATTTGAATAACTTCTGCACCAAGCTCCCATAAAATTAAAGGTGCAGAAATATAAGAAGCCCCATTTGCACAATCTATTACAATTTTAAGACCATCAAGCCGTTGTGATTTAGGAAAAGTACCTTTTAGGAATTCTATATATCTACCATTTGCATCTTCGAGTCTTTTTGCTCTGCCTATTTTTTCTGGACCCGCTAATGAATTTTCTAATTCAGACTCCATAAGATGCTCTATTTCAATTTCAGTTTTGTCTGATAATTTATTTCCATTTTTATCAAATATTTTAATACCATTATCTTGATATTGGTTGTGTGAAGCAGTTATCATTATTCCTAAGTCTGCTCGCATAGATTTTGTCAACATTGCAACTGCGGGTGTAGGTATGGGCCCAAAAAGAAAGACATCCATTCCCATAGATAATAATCCAGAGGTTAATGCTTGTTCAATCATATAACCTGATAGTCTTGTATCTTTACCAATAACAACTTTGTGACGATGATCTCCAACAGTAAAATGTTTACCTAGTGCCATTCCGAGCTTCATAAGTGTCAGGCCATTAAGTTTTTGACTATTTGAACTTGCTCTTACTCCATCTGTTCCAAAAAACTTTTTCATTTTATTTTAGAATAAACCTTAATTGATTGTTTTGTTGCATAAACATCGTGCACCCTAAATATTTGAACTCCTTCAGCTAGTCCATGCATAACCGTTGCTATTGAACCGCCTAATCGATCTTCGTATAATTCATTTTTTTCAATCTTGCCAATAAAACTTTTTCGAGAGCTTCCTAATATCACAGGAAGGCCCAAAGAATGAAATAATGCGATGTTTGAAATTAGTTTCAAATTTTGTTGCAAAGTTTTACCAAAACCAATTCCAGGGTCTATTATAATTCGGCTTTTAGATATGCCATTATTCTCGCATAGACTGATTTGCTTCTCAAAGAAATCATAAATATCAAGAAGTACATCTTTGTACTTTATATTTTTTTGCATCTTTTCAGGAGTTGAAATTGAATGCATTAAAACAAAAGGAATTTTATTCGAGTTTAAAAATTTTTTTGAGTTTTTATCAAATCTCAGTCCTGAAACATCATTTATTAGATTTATATTAAATTTACATGCTTCTTTCATAACTTGAGATTTTCTTGTATCTACCGAGATAAATTCTTTCTTATATTTTTTTCTGATTTGAGAAATTATTGGAATAATTCGGCTAATTTCCTCATTAACTGTAATTTCTTTTGATCCAGGCCTTGTTGACTCTCCGCCAATATCAATGATATCTGCGCCTTCTTTAATTAGTTTTTTAAACTGCTCAATTGCATTATCGTGTAATAAATATTTTCCGCCGTCAAAAAAGCTATCAGGCGTTACATTAAGAATACCCATCACAAGTGATCTTTCAAAGTTAAACTTTCCTAATTTTTTTCTTTTCTTTGTAATATTTGAAATTCTTTTATTTATGTCTCTCTGAATATCAGGTTCCAAATATTTTATTTCATTAATTTTTAGAAACTTTGATCGAGTCTTGGTTTTGCCTCTTGTTATTAATTCAATTTCATTAAAGAATAATTTGGAGGACCCAAGAAAAAGTGAATCTTTTGTTTTTATTTTACTAAATATTGGTCGCACGTAATATCTATTCGAATTACGCACAAGGAACACTGTAATTAGTTAACTTGTTTGAGGTTTAGGCTTGAAACTAGGACCAACGGGAGCTGATTTACCACTTTTAGGTACAGACGGTCCGGCATTATTAATCTCTTCTTCAGGATTGGATCTGTCGATCTTACCCTCTTTTAATAATGTAGTTATTTCATCTCCATTTAAAGTTTCGTATTCAATTAAACCTTTTGCAAGAGCATGCAAATCGTCAATTTTTTCATTTAAAATTTTCTTTGCTAAATCATAACAGCTATCAACAATTTGCCTGATCTCTGAATCTATAAGTTTAGCTGTTTCCTCTGACACATTTTGATGTCTTTGTACTGATCTTCCTAAAAATACTTCTTCCTCATTTTCACCATATTGTAATGGTCCTAATTTTTCGCTCATTCCAAATTTAGTAACCATATTTCTAGCCATCTTAGTTGCCATTTCGATGTCTGATGAAGCACCGGACGTAACTTTTTTGTCACCAAAGATTATTTCTTCAGCAACTCTACCGCCCATAGCAACTGTGATGTCTGCTAACATTTTTTCCCTAGGTAAAGATAATTGGTCTCTTTCGGGCAGCCTCATTACCATTCCAAGGGCTCTACCTCTTGGTATTATTGTAGCTTTATGTATTGGATCTGATGCAGATTGATTTAATGCAACAACAGCGTGACCTCCTTCATGGTAAGCGGTAAGTTCTTTTTCTTCTTGACTCATAACAAGAGATCTTCTTTCAGACCCCATCATTACCTTATCTTTTGCTTCCTCAAAATCTACCATAGTAACAATTTTCTTATTTTTTCTTGCTGCCAACAATGCTGCTTCATTTACAATGTTAGCTAGATCAGCACCAGAAAAACCAGGTGTTCCCCTTGCTATTGTTCTAATATCTACATCAGGCGCGACAGAGATTTTTTTAATATGAACTTTCAGAATTGCTTCTCTGCCTAAGATATCTGGATTAGGAACAACAACCTGTCTGTCAAAACGACCTGGTCTTAATAGGGCAGGATCAAGTACATCTGGTCTGTTAGTTGCGGCAACCAAAATAATACCTTCCTGAGTATCAAATCCGTCCATCTCAACTAAAATCTGATTAAGTGTCTGTTCTCTCTCATCATTACCACCACCAAGGCCTGCTCCACGGCTTCTTCCAACAGCATCAATTTCATCAATGAAAATTATGCATGGCGCATTTCTTCTTCCTTGCTCGAACATATCCCTAACTCGAGATGCTCCAACACCAACAAACATTTCAACAAAATCAGAACCCGAGATTGTAAAAAAAGGTACACCGGCCTCCCCTGCTACAGCTCTAGCAAGCAATGTCTTTCCTGTTCCTGGAGGGCCAATTAGTAAGGCACCTTTTGGAATCCTACCACCAAGTTTTTGAAATTTTCTTGGATCCTTTAAAAACTCAACAATTTCAACAAGCTCTTCTTTTGCTTCATCTATTCCAGCTACATCATTAAAAGTAACTTTATTTTTATTTTCAGTTAGTAATTTGGCCTTGGATCTTCCAAACCCCATTGCTCCTCCTCTTCCACCTTGCATCTGACGCATGAAAAAAATCCATACACCAATAAGTAATAGCATTGGGAACCAGGAAATTAAAACTCCAAGAAGTGACGGATAACCATCGTCTAGTGGTGCAGCTGATATGTTTACACCTCTATCATTAAGTCTATCAACGAGTGTTGGGTCATTAGCGGCATAAGTTTTAAAAGATCTACCATCTTCAAAAGCTCCGTTGATATTATTACCTCGAATAATTACATCTTTAATTGAGCCTGCTTCAACTTCATCTAAAAATTGTGAGTACGTTAAATCAACAGTATTTCTGTCACCACTAGTGTTACTAAATAAATTAAACAGTCCAAAAACGATTAAAGCAATAAAGAGCCAAAGAACTATATTTCGCAAATTCATCATAATAAAGATATTGATATAATTAGATAATTACTATTTTTCAGCATACAAGAAAATATATCAATAAAATTTAACATTATATTCAATAGCTTAGTCTAGTAATGCTCGATAAATTTTGTCCAATTTTTAGAAATGGCCAAATTTTTAGTCTTATTAGGTTTAGATATTTTGTTCTCAGAATGAATATTTACCACTCCCTTCTGCCCAACAAATGTGCAACTATTTAATGTACGCTTAAAGCTTTTTTCTTTCACAATTGAATTTATCAATTCTTGTACTGATCGCGATCTAGGCACTTTATTGCTTTTTCCAGCAAATCTGCACAGTTTTACAAGTACTCTATGTTGAATTTCTTCGGGTAAGTTTATAAATTGCTGAGACTTAAAACTAATAATTTTCTTTTGATTGAGTTTTACTTGTTCTTCTAAGTAATTGCTAACTGCAGTATTAATTGCGGTATCTGCACTTTTTAAATTCTTTAAGACGTTTTTAAACCTAACTTTACTGAGACCTTCATGTATTAATTGTTGAGATAACTTTCGAATACGAGACCTATCATACTTATTATTATAATTCGTTCTGTCGTTTATATAAACTTGCTTTTGCTCAGATAAATACGCAACAAGAGATTTTTTTGAGTACTCGAGTAATGGCCTAACTAAAATTAACTTTGTATTCTTATATCTAGATTTTACTTTTAATGATGAAAGTCCTTTTACACCACTGCCCCTTATTAATCTCATTAAAAAATTTTCTATTTCGTCATCAAGATGATGAGCTGTTAATAAGAATTTAATTTTTTTCTTGTTACAATATTTTGATAAGGCCTCATATCGAAGTGTCCTTGCCTTGGAAAGGGTATTAGAGCTGTTGATCTTTTTTTTTAATTTAGTTGAGTAGAAGTTAATTTTATTCTTTTTTGCGACTTTTTTTAACCATACAATTTCTTTTGATGACTCTGCTCTAATTCCATGATCAATACTTAATACAGTTAAATTAATATTATTGTTTAATGCATATCTATTAGACAAATGCATGAGCGCTAAACTATCTGGACCACCAGAAACTGCTACGGCAATATCTGAATTAACTCGAAGTTCTCTCATCTTTGCTTCGAAATCTTGATTAGTTATTTTTACGACTTTTTTATGATTAATTGGCTTAACTAATTTCACAGCCATTTTTTTCGATTTCTAATTTACCCCTGTCTAATACAGCAGTATTCGCGTTTGGATAGGTATCCTTTAATTGTATAAAAGTTACACACCCTTGTTCTTTTTGGTCCATATTTACTAAAGATATTCCGAGTTTTAAAAGTGCATCTGCGGCTTTCTTTGAGTCTGGATAAACTTGGTATAGGCTTAAATAATTTTTAGCTGCGTCTTTAAAATTTTCTCTAACATAATAAGTTTCTGCTAACCAGAAGTTTGCGTTGCTTAAAAGACTGGAGTCATTTCCGACAGTCATAAATTCTTGAAATGCTTTTTCAGCAAGTTCATAGTCACCTTGCTTGAGAAGACCCATTGCGTATTCATATTGACCTTTTTCATCTCCTTCAGGCAGCACCGCTAGTACAATTTCTTGTTCTTCAAAAGCGACAATATTATCCTGAGAAATGGTATCTATAATTTCTTGCTCCTCTTCTTCATCAACTTTTTTGATTTCAAATGGAGAATCAGACAACTCCTCTTCTGCAGACACATTTATTGTTCCAAGTGACTGAGGTTCTAAATTTACTTCCCCACTCGTGTTACCTACTAAGTTATTATTTTGTGTTTCATTATTGGGTAATGCCATAGATAATTGGTTTTTTTCTATACTTTCAGTTTTAGAATTTATATCGATAAACCTAAACTCAGTATCTTCTCTAAATGTATTAAAATTATTTACTGTAGATTGCATTGTAAATATCATTTCTTCGATTTTTGCTGTCAGTGTTTGAACTTCATTTTGTAATTCAGCTATCTGAATAGATTGTTTTGTAATAATTGATTGGTAATCATCAAGACTAACATTATTGCCAACGCCAGAGGTCGTTTTGCTAAATGTTGCCTTTTCAAGAACCTTTATTCTGCTTTCAATTGAGTCTAATTTTTGCAACAACTGATCTACATCTAGTTCTTCAGATTGAACATGAACAATCTGTACTAAAGAGATAAGGATAGAAAAGAAAATAAATTGAATTCTATTGAGCATTAAATTAATCAAACATAACCTTAATTAAGAGATTAAGCTTATCTTTTTGTCTAAAAAAAGGCGTCTAATAAATTAGTTGGTTCTTACTGTTACAGAACGTCTATTTTGAGCCCATGCTTTATTATTAGATGCACTATTAACTGGTCTTTCCTTACCAAAACTAATAGTAGTAATTCGACTAGCACTTATGCCCTGCGTCATTAAATAATCTTTAGCTGCATTTGCTCTTCTATCACCTAGGGCTAAGTTATATTCTCTTGTGCCCCTTTCATCAGCATGACCTTCAATAGCAATAGTTACTGATCCATTTGCCTTTAACCATTTTGCTTGTTTAGCTAAAGTTGCCTGAGCTGCGCTTGTTAGTGAATAACTATCATATGCAAAGAACACTCTGTCCGGCACATCAACAGCAAGCATTTCTACTGTATCAGTACCAACATAAACTCCATCTACGACTTCGACTTTAGAAGCTGAACTTGATGATGATGTAGATGCAGTATCTTGCGGTGTTGTAGTACATGCAGCTAGGATGATTGCTGCAAAAGATAAAACAAAAAATCTATTTAAATTTTTAAATGTTAATAACATTATAAACTCCCGTAATATTTGATCGCCCAAGACCTAGTACTTTATTAATTTAAGTTACGCAAGTCTATAATAAAATAGCTGCGAATTGACTAAAATGGACTTATTTTAGTCGAAAAATTGCCTATTGTATCAATTTCGACCATGATGGGTCTGACGCATCAACTGGAGTTTCAAGCTTTCTCTCATTAAATCCTGTAAGATCAATTGACCAGATTGCCGAGGAATGGCCCTGACCCGCGTCATTAGATTTAGTTTCTCTATAAAATATCAAAACTCTTCCATTAGAAGACCAGGAAGGAGCCTCTTGATACCAATTTTCAGTTAAAAGTCTCTCTCCAGTTCCATCTGTTCTCATAACTCCAATAAAATATTGTCCCTGAAAATTTTTTGTAAAAGCAATAAGATCACCTCTTGGTGACCATACAGGTGTAGCATAATTGCCTGTTCCTTTTGAAATTCTTTTTTGGTTTCTACCATTACTATCCATTACATAAATTTGTTGCGATCCGCCTCTATCAGAGTTGAATGTAATTCTTTTTCCATCTGGAGAATAACTTGGTGATGTATCAATTGCGGTGCTGTCTGTTAACCTTTCAACTACTCTGGAAACTAAATCCATTACATATATGTCAGAATTACCTTCTCTAGCTAAACTCATGATAATCTTATTTCCATCTGGAGAAAAACGTGGTGCGAATGTCATGCCAGGAAAGTCTCCTACCACTTCTTGAATACCTGTTTGGATGTTTAATAAATATACTCGAGGAAGATTTTTAAAATAAGATAAATAGGTAATCTCTTGTCTAACTGGATTAAATCTTGGAGTCAAAACAAGTTCTTTACCTGTAGTTAAAAATTTATGATTTGCTCCGTCCTGGTCCATTATCGCAAGTTTCTTAATACGTTTATTTTTTGGACCTTCTTCAGCGACATAAACTATTCTGGTATCGAAGTAGCCCTGTTCACCAGTTAGGCGCTCATAAATCTTATCTGCAATCATGTGACTAATTCTCCTCCAATTTTCAATTGTCGTAATTAATACAAGCCCCTCGATTTCCTTTTCTGCTAGTGTATCCCAAAGTCTGAACTCTACTCGAAGCCTTTCATTTTCTATAGATAGTTCTCCTGTTAATAGGCCCTGAGCCTTAATCAATCTCCAATCTGCAAAACGTGGGTTTAAATGCATAGCTCTATTTTTTTGAATAAATGCATTTTCATCTACAGATAAAAACAATCCACTTCTCTCCAAATCATCAGCTATAACCTTACGGATGTTTGATGGTATATTTTGATCCTCCAAAATACTCTCCGAGTCATAAAAAAATTCAGTAATGGCAATTGGTAGAGGTTCTCTATTACCTTCAGTAATATCAATTTCAATAATAGCAAATGAAATAGATGAAAAATGAAGAGCTATTACGATATATAAAAGTATTTTTTTCATAATAAATTATCCTCTTAGTATCTCTCTAGGATCAAAATTCAACTGTAAATTTTTCCAATTGTCATATCTTTCAACATCTGGAACTTTAATTGGATCACAACGCCTTACCGCTCTAAGGGCACTTTCAGCAAGAGTTCTAAAATATTTTTCGCTAGGCTTATTCATTCTTTCGTGTTGAACAACCTCCGGTGGTTTAAGCAAAGAACCATCTGTGTTTAAATAAATTTTAATTTTAACAATCATTGTATCATCATATGGAATTCCAAGAGGTATGCTCCAGCATTGCATAAATTGAGCTCTGATAGCATCCTCCTCAGATAAAGTAAGTCGCTTATCAAGACTAGGTGTAGAGTCTAACGCTTCATAATCTTTTTCTATAATTTCTTCTGGATTATCCATTTTATCTTTTTGTTTATCGATTAACTCTGCTAATTTAAGAGGATCAAACTTATCTTTTTTCTTAACTTCAGGCTTTCGTACAGGCATGTTTTGTATCATTTTTTTTTCTAAATTTGTTTTTTCAATTTTATCTTCATCGCTCGGGTCTTTTACTTTTTCGTTGGATTTTTCATCTTTGGGTTTGCTAATTGGCTGATTTAATTTTGTTTCTTCATTCTTTTTTTTAACTGGTTCTTCTTGTTCTTCAATTTTTTTACTAATTTGTGGGACATTTGTTTTTTCTGCGATTTCTATCAATTCAACTTGTATGACCGGTGGCATTTCCAAATCATTATTATTAAATAATGGCAAAGATAAGACCGTAAATAAAAGTATAAAAACGTGTAGAAATATTGATCCTAAAACAGAAACTCTCATATATAAACAGCATTGATTATTTACTTAATGGCTTAGTAATCAAAGCAACCTTTGTAAAACCAGAACCAGATAGCTCTCCTAAAACCATCATTATCTGCCCATAATCAATTGCTTCATCTCCTCTTACATAAATTTTTGTATCAAGCCTATTTTCCGTAATTGCTTTCATTTTTGGAACTAGTTCAGAAATGCCTATCTCAGTCTCTTGAATAAATATATTGCCGCTTGCATCAATTGTTACTTCAAGTGGTTCATTGTCAGATTGTAAAGTATCAGCATTTGTTTCAGGCAAATCAACCTGAACTCCCACTGTTAACAAAGGAGCAGTTACCATAAAAATAATTAATAAAACCAACATTACATCAACAAAAGGTGTTACGTTAATTTCACTGAATGGTTTTGATCGAGTGTTACGTGTCACAATTTAAAATTTCTATTTCGTACTCAAGCCTCTTGAGAAAATGACATTAAAATGTTCTTTAAATCGATACATTCGCGCATTTTCATCATTCACCTGACTAGTAAATATATTGTAAGCAATAACAGCAGGTATTGCTGCTAATAAACCAAGAGCAGTTGCAAATAATGCTTCAGCTATTCCAGGAGCAACTACTGCAAGGGAGGTATTTCTTGAAATGGCAATGGATTGAAAAGAATTCATTATTCCCCAGACCGTTCCAAATAATCCAATAAATGGAGTCGTAGCGCCTATCGTTGCCAAATAACTAAAGTATTCAGATAGCTTTTCATTTTGAAAATCTATTGCGGCCTCCATAACACGATTTAATCTATCAACTAAACTATCTATTTTTTTTGTAGTTTCCTGATTAGACTTTTCAATCTCGTCAACAGCTTCATTGAAAACATACTTAATTGGACTTTCTGGTAATTCTTTTGTACTACTAGTGATTTCTTTTATTGATCTTCCCGACCAAAATTCCTCCTCGAATTGCTTACTGATTTCTTTTAAAGAACGAAATAAACGAATTTTATAAATTATTATTGTCCATGAGAAAATAGAAGAAGCAAATAGAATTAGAATCACTAACTTTACGACAATATCTGCTCTAAAAAAAAGTGAAATTAATGTGAACTCATCGTTTACTTGGCTAACACTTACTAAATCTTCGTTTTCCATAATTTTTCAATTATTATTAAATATTGTCTTAATTAGGGCAAATCCTAAAGTCCTTTTTTACTATTAATTAATATTCGATAAAGTTCTATAAAGTCATCAAGTTTTAAAACACAAAGCGAGTCCCCTGTTGCCTCTCGATTTCTTCTCGTTATAACAACCGGCATTGAGTCCGATTTAGATGTTTCAATATTTTCGCAAACTTGTCTCATTGATTCATGAATTTTGAACTTTTCAGTTCTTTTAGCTTCGACATATATATGAGGAGTATTTTTTAAATCACTGCCTCCAGAAGATTTGATAGCGCCACCACCTGACAAAGGCATACGTTGAACTTTATCTTCTCCATTAAAAATTTTTTCATTGAAGTACCTCGCAAGCTCTCTCTCGTATCCATCACCTTTTCTTTTTGGAGAACTACCTGGCATAAAGCGAATCAGAATTACTTAATAATTTAAGATTAATTCATATAAATTTTTTTTGAAAGTGAATAAATTAAGCAAACTTTGCTAATTCTTCGTCTGATGCCTCAAAATTTGAAAAGACTTGTTGAACATCCTCATCATTATCAAGTTCATTGAGCAAGTTAATAAGGGATTTAAGTTTATCGCCCTCAATAGCTACATACGTAACAGGTTTCCATTGGAAACCTGATGATACAGGCTCACCAAATTTTTTATCTAAATAATTATATAAATTTGATAGAGATTCTGGCGTAGATACTGCTTCATAAGTATCTTCTTCGATAAAACAATCTTCAGCTCCACCCTCAATCGAAAAGTTGAAAAAATCTTCTTCGCTTGTCACATCTTTGTTATAACGCACAAAACCATAATGATTAAATGCATGGGAGACTGAACCTGTTTCACCCATTGAACCTCCAAATTTTTGAAATGCAGATCTTACATTTGAAGCTGTTCTATTTCGATTATCCGTAAGTGCCTCGACAATTATCGACGTTCCGTTTGGGCCAAATCCTTCGTACCTCATTTGATCATAGTTAACAGTATCTTTATCCAAAGATTTTTTTATCGCTCTATCGATATTTTCCTTTGGGAAACTTGAGGCTTTTGCTAATTGTATAGCTGATCTTAATCTCGCATTTTGATCAGGGTCGGGTGCACCCAACTTAGCTGCTACCGTAATTTCCTTTGAAAGTTTAGAAAATAAACTAGCCCTCTTTTTATCTTGTGCACCTTTTCGGTACATAATGTTTTTAAATTTAGAGTGGCCTGCCATTTAATTACCGATTTTTCCTCCAATACGGATTGAACTAATGCTTTTTGCTAAATAGTTTTCAGTGTTTGATTCTATAATAACCCCACATAATGTTCCTTCGCCATCAGCCGGAGGTACCCTTTTTCGCTCAGTGTCTTGTGTAGCAAATTTTCTTACGAACTCCTCTTTTTTTGTGCCAATAACTGAGTCATAGTCACCACACATTCCAGCATCAGTTTGAAAAGCTGTTCCATGCTCCATGATTGTTGCATCTGCAGTAGGAACGTGAGTATGAGTTCCAACAACTGCTGTTACTCTTCCGTCAAGATGGTGTCCCATTGCCATTTTTTCACTTGTAGCTTCAGCGTGAAAATCAACAAATATAAATGATAGATCTTCAGTTTTTAAATTTTTAAGAACTTCTTCAATTTTAAAAAATGCATTATCACACGATCTCATAAATAGATTCCCCATTAAATTTATTACCGCAATTTTTTGTCCATTCTCATGCATATAAGTATTTACACCTAAACCTGGGGAGCCTTCAGCAAAATTATAAGGCTTTAAAAGTTTATCATCTTTATCGATATAACTATTTATCTCTTTTTGATCCCACAAATGATTTCCAGTTGTGATTACATTAACTCCATAAGAATATAATTCTTTGCATATTGGCTCTGTAATACCAAAGCCACCAGCAGAATTTTCACCATTAGCAATAACAAAATCTATATTATTATTTTTAATAACATCTGGTAGATGATCTCTCAAAGCATGCCTTCCAGATCGACCCATTACATCGCCTAAAAATAGAATTCTCATTGAACTTTATATAAATGTTTTTCAGTTAAAATCCAATCAAGTCTTTCATCATGATCTTCGACGGGAATTTCTTCTACTTCTTGAAATGAAAATGCTATTCCTATTTTTTTTACATCACCAATACCATTCTTTGATAAATACTTATCATAATATCCACCCCCATACCCCAACCTAAAGCCACTTTTGGAATAACCTAATAATGGTATTAAAATAATTTTTGGAAAGATAACTTTATCTTTATTCCTAGGTTCTAAAATAGAAAATTTATTTTCTATTAGTTCAGTGTTTTTATGATACATGAAGAAATTAATTTCTTTAGTCTGAAAATCTATGGCTGGTAAAGCTAAATTAAATTCTCTTTCAAGTAAATATTGGTTTAATTTTTTTGTATCTAATTCATCTCTGAAACTTATATAAGTTCCAATATATTCATTTTTTATTTCTTCTATGAGGGGCTTAATGTTATTAAGTATATTACTCTGAAAATCTATTGATGGACCAAGTTCTGAGCGTCGATTGATTAAAAACTCTCTTAATGCTTCTTTCTCTCTCAGTTGCACACTTTTCGTCATATATAAAATGAAATCTAATTTTTAAAATTAGTTTACAAGAGACAAGCGTGATAATAAATCTGTTAATCTATCGTTGCTAATGTCTATGTATTCCTGACTCTCTTTTTTCTGGTCAGTCATTTCTTTATCTTTTGAACCAATGTTTGCTTCAAGGGAATTTATTTTTTCAATATTTGTTTCTAGTTTTTTATTTAGCTCATGTATTTCATCTGCTATTAACAGTGAAGCCATTACCATTAATCTAGTTTCTCCAATTTTTCCAAATCTCTTAGTTAACTCTCTCACTTTATAGTCAATTTTTGAGCTTAAATGTTTAAGATGATTTTCTTCACCCGGATCGCAGACAATTGCGTAATCTTGATCATTAATATTTACAATTATTTCAGGCATTGCTTAAGAGTCTAATATATCTTTTATGGTATAAATGTTTTCATCGAGTTGAGAAGAAATATTGCCTGCAATATTTTTAAGTTCCATAAAATCTGACTTAAGAATCTTAATTTCATTCTCTAGATGAGAGTTATTTTCTTGTAATTTTTGATTTTGCGCTTCCAATTCTGCAGCTCTTTGAGCCTTTTTTGTTAATCTGTCGATTTCCTCACTAAGTTTATCAATTGCACCATTAAATTTAACTTTTGAATCTTGATAACTCGACATTAAAACCCCTTGAAACTTTAATCGAGTTTAACTGTCTTTTTTGTTCTCAGTCAACTTATAATATTGCAAATAGACAGATTATTTTTTTGTTAATAATTTGCTAAAATTTAAGACTCTTTATAGATAATTGCTTATATTAAGCTCAAAATCCAATTTATTGATAATATGCCTAACAAAAAAGATCAGTCTGCAGTTACTCATGATGATTTAGCTAACGCAATAAGGTTTCTTTCAATCGATGCGGTTGAAAAAGCAAAAAGTGGTCACCCAGGTTTACCAATGGGTATGGCAGATGTAGCAACTGTTCTTTTTACAAAGTTTTTAAAATATAATCCTAATGTTCCAAGGTGGCATGATAGAGATAGGTTCGTACTATCTGCTGGTCATGGATCAATGCTTTTATACTCACTACTCTATCTAACCGGTCATAAAGACATGACTATTCAAGAGATCAAGAAATTTAGACAGCTTGATAGTAAATGTGCCGGTCATCCAGAGTATGGGCACGCTAAAGGAATAGAAACGACGACTGGCCCACTTGGACAAGGTATCGGTAATGCAGTTGGAATGGCATTAGCAGAAGAAATACTAAGAAGTCAATTTGGCGAAAAAATTGTAAATCATTTCACTTACGTTATTGCAAGTGATGGAGATTTAATGGAGGGGATTTCTCATGAAGTCGCATCTTTTGCAGGACATCTAAAACTAAATAAATTAATTGTTTTTTTTGACGATAATGGAATTTCAATAGATGGGCCTGTTAAACTGGCAAACTCAGAAAATACGGCTGAAAGATTTAAAGCCTATGGATGGAATACAATTAAAATAAATGGTCACAAACCTAAAGAAATAATCCAGTCAATTAAGAGAGCTCAAAAATCTAAGAAACCTACATTAATTTCTTGTAAAACTAAAATTGGTTTTGGATCTCCAAACAAACAAGGAAAATCATCAGTTCATGGTTCACCACTTGGTGAGGATGAAGTAAAACTTACTAGAACTAAACTGAATTGGCCACACAAACCATTTACAGTTCCAAAAAATATACTTGTGGAGTGGAAAAATCTTAGTAAAAAATCAATAGATGCATATAAGTCTTGGAAATTGAATTATGATAAACTTCCAAAAAGCAAAAAGGCTCACTACATAAGAAGAATCGAAGGAAAGCTTCCATTAAAATTAATTCAAAACTTTAATCAATTTAAGAAGAAATATATTAAGAAACCACTCGATGTTGCCACGCGACAAGCATCAGAAATGGTAATAAATACAATTTCATCATCACTACCTGAATTGGTTGGAGGCTCAGCAGATTTGACAGGCTCTAACAATACCAAAGGTTTTAAAATGGAAGTTATTAATTCTTCAAATTACAATGGTAATTATATTTACTATGGAATACGAGAGCACGGTATGGCTTCCATCATGAATGGGTTGTCACTCCATAAAGGAATTATTCCATTTGGTGGAACCTTTTTAATTTTTTTGGATTATTGTAAACCATCTCTTCGTCTTGCAGCTTTAATGAAACAAAGAGCTATATATATATTAACACATGACTCAATCGGTCTTGGTGAAGATGGCCCAACGCATCAACCAATTGAACAGCTTGCATCATTAAGAGCAACGCCAAATGTAAAAGTCTTTAGACCTGCTGATTTAATTGAAACTGCGGAAGCATGGGAATTAGCGCTTTCAAATTCAAAGGGACCAAGTGTAATTGCGCTTACAAGGCAAAAACTTCCAATGATAAGAAAAAAGTATCATGCAAAAAATATTAGTGCTCAAGGAGCTTACGAATTAAAAAGTAATTCAAAAAAACCTAATATTTCTATTTTCGCGTCTGGCTCTGAAGTCGAAATTGCACTGCAATTAATGACTATGCTTGAAAAAAAGAAAAAGTTAGTGAGAGTCGTTTCAGTACCGTGCATGGAACAGTTTAAAATCCAAAGTAAAACGTATCAAAAAATAATTAAAGGAAACTCTGAAATTAATGTCTCGATTGAGGCGGGAACTAATTTTGGGTGGAGCCAAGTATGCCCTGAAAATACAATAAACATCGGTATGAAAGATTTTGGAGCAAGTGCTCCTTATCAAAAGCTCTACGATTTTTATGGGATTACGGCAAAAAAAATATTCAAATTAATAAGCAAGAAAATATAGGAGATACTAAATATGGCTGTAAATGTTGCAATAAGTGGATTTGGAAGAATTGGAAGGTTGGTTTTAAGATCAATCATTGAGAGTAAAAGAAAAGATATTAATGTCGTGGCTATAAACGATTTAGCCCCAATAGAAACAAACGCATTTTTACTTGCAAATGATACTGTTCACGGCCCTCTTAATGAAAAAGTATCGTTCAAACGCAATAAAATGATCGTTGGAAGAAAAAATATTACAGTATTGAATCAGAGAGATCCTCAAAAACTTCCTTGGAAAAGAATGAAAATTGACATCGCTCTTGAATGTACAGGATTATTTACTTCAAAAGATAAGGCGGCAATGCATATTAAGGCCGGCGCAAAAAAGGTTTTAGTCTCAGCGCCGTGTACAAATGCTGATAAAACCATTGTATATGGAGTGAATGAAGATGAGATAACAAAAGAAGACCTAGTTGTATCTAATGCGTCTTGCACAACAAATTGTTTAGCTCCTGTTGCAAAAGTTTTACACGATAAATTCAAAATTGTGCATGGATATATGACAACTATACATGCCTTTACTGGTGATCAAAGTGTTCTGGATACATTTCACTCAGACTTAAGAAGAGCTCGAGCTGCGTCATTGTCAATGATACCTACATCTACAGGAGCTGCAAAAGCAGTAGGACTCGTTATGCCTGAGCTTTCTGGTAAGTTAGATGGAACTGCAATTAGAGTACCAACGCCTAATGTTTCATTAATCGACTTTAAATTTGTTTCTAAAAAAAGAATGACAGTCGATAGTATTAATAAGGCTATGTCGGCTGCAGCAAAATCAAATAAGCTAAATGGAGTCCTAGATGTAAATTCTAAACCATTGGTTTCATCTGATTTTAATCATAATCCTGCCTCGTCAAATTTTGATTTAACTCAAACACAAGTAATTGATGGAAAGTTTGGAAGAGTTTTAAGTTGGTATGATAATGAATGGGGCTTTTCAAATCGAATGTGCGATACTGCAGTTGCGATGAAAAGATCTAGATAGAATGTTAAATGTTAAAGCTTTAAAAACATTTGATCAGAAAAATAAAACTGTACTTATTCGCTTTGACCTAAATATTCCGCTCAATAAAGAAGCTTCTACGATAAGCGATCGGATTACGAGAATTAAAAATCCAATACAAAACCTTCTTAATAAGAATAATAAAGTTGTAATTCTGTCTCATCTAGGAAGACCAAAAGGAAAAAGAAATGATGAGCTTTCACTTAATCAAATAATCAGCTCATTAGAAAACGTATTGCAAAAAAAAATAATATTTCTTTCAAATTGTATAGGCGATGAGATTGAAAAAAAAATAAATTCTTTAAGCCAGGATTCAATTATTCTTCTTGAAAATTGCCGTTTTCATGAAGGCGAAGAGCAAAATGATAAATTTTTTGCATCCGAGCTATCAAAATTAGCAGACGTTTACATTAATGATGCTTTTGCATGCTCTCATAGAGCTCACGCCTCAATTGAAGCAATCACAAACTTCATACCATCTTATTGTGGAGAATTATTACATGAAGAAATATTAAACTTAAATGATGTGGTTAATAACCCTAAAACTCCTGCATTAACTATCATTGGTGGCTCAAAAATCTCTACAAAAATCACAGTTATAAAAAATCTCCTGCAAAAAATGGATTCAATTGTCATTGCTGGTGGGATGGCTAATAATTTTCTTAAATATTTAGGAAATGATATAAAAAATTCATTGATTGAAAATGATGTAGATCACCTCGTAAAAGAAATTATTAATTTTGCAAATGAGCAAAAATGTAAACTAATTTTACCTTTAGATGTTGTTACAGCTGAGAAAGTATCTGAAACTACAGAAATAAACGAATGTGCAGTTGATGCTTTAAAAGATAATCAAATGATTTTAGATATTGGGAAACAAACTATCGAGTTGATTAAGAATGAAATTTCAAATTGTGAAACAGTATTTTGGAATGGACCAGTGGGTGTGTTTGAAACTAAACCATTTCATAAAGGCACATTCGAGATCGCTAAATTCATTGCTGAAATTACTGATAAAAATAGTCTTCGATCTTTTGCTGGAGGCGGTGATACAATTTCCGCGCTGGATATGGCGGCTGTTAAAGATAAATTTTCTTATGTTTCTACTGGCGGAGGAGCTCTACTTGAGCTAATAGAAGGTAAGAAATTGCCAGGTTTAGTTGCCTTAGGAGCTTTATAAAAAGGAGAAGAAAATGATACCAAAGACTTTAGAAGAGATAGCAAATTACATTGTCAGTGGTGGCAAAGGAATTCTGGCAGCCGATGAAAGTTCAGGAACCATTGAGAAACGATTCAAATCAATTAATGTTGAATCTACCGAAGATAATAGAAGAAAGTATAGAGAAATGTTATTTAGATCTCCGGTCATGGCAAAGGCAATTGGCGGAGTGATACTTTTTGACGAAACTCTCAGACAAAGGTCCAGTGATGGAGACTATCTAAGAAATGTTATACTTGATCACGGCTCACTGCCGGGGATTAAAGTTGATCAAGGAGTAAAAGAGTTTGAAGGTGGTAGTGATGAAAAAATTACTACAGGATTAGACGGACTTCATAAACGCTGTCAAGAGTACGAGAAGCTTGGAGCGAAATTTACAAAATGGAGAGCCGTTATAAATGTAAGTGATGAAATACCATCAAATAATTGTATAAGTGAAAATATGAATGCATTAGCTGAATATGCGCTTATTGCTCAACAAAGCAATATGGTACCGATTGTTGAGCCTGAGGTTATTATGGATGGTCCCCACTCTGTGGAAAGGTGTCATGAGATTACTAATCAAACACTATTAGTTTTATTTGAAATGCTTGATAAAAAAAATGTCAATATTAAAGGAACTCTTCTTAAACCAAATATGGTTGTATCAGGAACAGAAAATAACTACCAAGCCCCCATTGAAGAAGTTGCAGAAAAAACACTTCAATGTCTCAAATCATCTGTTCCAGACGAATTACCTGGTATTGTTTTTTTATCTGGTGGTCAGTCAGACCTAGATGCAACAGCTCATCTCAATGCAATGAATAAAATAGGTGGCTTCAAATGGCAGCTAAGTTTTTCTTATGGAAGGGCTTTACAACAAGCGGCTCTCAAAACTTGGGCTGGCAAAGATGACAATCTTGAAGCGGCTCAAAAAGCTTTTAGCCATAGAGCTGTAATGAATATGAAGGCTGCACTAGGTCAGTGGGATAAATCTCTCGAAGGTTAAGAAAAAATGAAAATTAATGGAAACGCTGTTAAACCAGGAATGATAGTTGAACACAAGGGAGAATTGTGGGTTGTGAATAAATCTCAGTCTGTAAAACCTGGTAAAGGTGGTGCATTTAATCAAGTTGAGATGAAAAATATTAAAACTAGTACGAAATTAAATGAACGTTTCAGAGCATCAGAAGAAGTAGAGAGGGTTAGAGTGGATGAAGAAAAATATCAGTATCTGTACAAGCAAGATAGCAAACTTTTCTTTATGAACAGTACTTCATATGAACAAATTGAAATTGATGAGGCAATAGTTGGAGAAAAGCTAGTTTTAATGAGTGAAAACGATGAGGTCATCCTAGAAATGTATAATGAAAAGCCAATAGGAATTCAACTTCCTAAAACCTTATCTTTTATTGTCAATGAAACAGAGGCTGTTGTTAAAGGACAAACAGCTGCTTCATCGAACAAGCCTGCCATTCTTGAAAATGGTATTAGAGTAATGGTTCCACCTTTTATAGAACAGGGTGAAAAGATAGAAATTAATACAGAGGACCTATCATATTCAAAAAGAGTTGACTAATGAGCTACTCAGACCCTTATATCAATGCGATTTTTTTAGCCTGTAGAAAAACTAGTAAAAGCCTTATTCGGGATTTTGGAGAAGTTGAAAAACTTCAAGTGTCTCTGAAGGGCGTCTCTGATTTTGTATCATTAGCAGATACAAAAGCTGAAAAAATGTTGATTAAAGAACTAACTTATTCATATCCTAAAATAAATATTATTGCCGAAGAAACAGGTGTTATAAAAAATTCTGATGAAAATATTAGATGGATTATTGATCCCCTTGATGGCACAAGCAACTTTGTTTTTAGTATTCCACACTTTGCTATATCAATTGCGCTTGAAAAGAATAATGAGGTAATAGTTGGAGGTGTATATCAACCGCTTACTGATGAATTCTTTTGGGCAGTTAAAGGAAGGGGCGCCTACTGTAATAATCTGAGACTTAGAGTGTCCTCAAAAGAAAACCTTGAAGACTGTATGATTGGTACAGGCATTCCTCATAAAGGTATGAAAGGTCATGAAGAATATGTTCCTGGGTTAAAGCAAGTTATGGAAAAAGTATGCGGCATTAGAAGATTTGGCGCAGCGTCACTTGACTTAGCTTATGTGGCCGCAGGAAAATTTGATGGATATTGGGAAAAAAATTTAAAATTGGTTGATATCGCAGCTGGCTCATTAATTGTAAAAGAGGCCGGAGGAAAAGTAACTGATTTTGATGGAAAAGAGGACTATCTCAAAAGTGGAAGAATATTAGCATCTAATTTTAGAATACATGAAAAGCTTAAAAAAATAATTGAATTATAATTTAAGTCCAAATCTGCTTAAAAATTTTTTTTCAAATGACCAAAAATATTGAAATTGTCCAAATGGCAGTGCAACAAGTAGCAGTAATATTTGATAGATTACAAAAAGTAATATTATTCTAAGCGGCCAAAAAATTATCGGATTTAAATTTTCTTCCTGAAGACCAATAAATTGAAATAATTCGACAGTGATATAAAGCGACAATGACCCTGTAATAGCAAAAATAGTCATGATTACGATAAATTGAGAGAAACTATGAATATTAAGCCGTCTCATCATTATTGAAATTATATTCATAAAATTTAACAATTAACTGTTGATCAATAATATTATATAGGATATCTACTCACAAAAAATAGAACATATATGAAAAAAGATAAACATCCTGATTACCATAAAATTACAGTCGTGATGACAGACGGCACAAAATTTGAGACTATGTCTACATGGGGAAAAGAAGGTGACACAATGTCTCTAGATATTGATCCCCTTTCCCACCCAGCTTGGACTGGTGGGCAGCAAAAAATTCAGGATAAAGGCCAAGTTAGTCGTTTCAAAAAAAGGTTCAGTAACCTCAAGACATAATTCAAATTTCTGGTATTGAAAATTAATCATTAGTCACAACATATAATGTGCTGATGGCATTCTGCGTCAGCAAACAAGGCTTAGCTCTTAAAGAGTAAGCAAATTTTTAATCGCTTAAGGAGGATTAAATTATGACTACATTTGACTTATCACCATTACTACGCTCTAGTGTTGGTTTCGATGCAATTGATAATATTTTTGACTCGGTTTTTAATTTAAATGAGTCCAGTGGGGCTTATCCACCATATAATATTGTTAAATCAGGCAATAATTACACTATAACAATAGCTGTAGCTGGTTTTTCAAAATCAGATTTAGATATATCTGTACAGGAAAATGAGTTGGTTATTAAGGGATCAACTAATGACTCTAATAAGGATATCGAATTTTTGCACAGAGGTATAGCAGGTAGAAATTTTGAAAGAAAATTTAGATTAGCTGATACCATAAAAGTTACTGATGCAAATTACGAAAATGGGCTACTTCACATTTTTCTTGAAAGAGAAATACCAGAACATCAAAAATCTAGAAAAATTGAAATTAATTCAAAAATTAACTAAAAAGAATTAGGAGTCACTTTAAATGGTGGCTCCTAAGATTAAAATGAAAGCAATATTACACAAAGAATTTGGTGGACCAGAGGTTTTAGTAGTAACTAATGATGTTGAGATACCTCAAATAGAAAAACATGAAGTTTTGATTCAAGTTCAAGCGGCAGGTATAAATCGACCAGACATTCTTCAACGATCTGGTGGTTACCCACCACCGCCCGGTGCATCAGAAATTTTAGGCTTAGAAGTTTCAGGGGAAATTGTTGATGTTGGTGAAGATGTAAATAAAAATTTGCTGAACACAAAAGTCTGTGCACTTGTCCCTGGCGGAGGTTACGCAGAATTTGTAAAATGTCATACATCAACAATTCTTCCTATACCTAAAGGCATTTCAATTATTGACGCTTGCACAATTCCCGAAACATTTTTTACAGTTTGGACAAATCTATTTGATCAAGCAAAGCTAAAACAAGGTGAGACATTGTTAATTCATGGTGGTGCTAGTGGTATAGGTTTGACTGCTATTTCTATTGCATTAGCCATGCAAATTAAATGCATAGCAACCGTAGGATCAGACGAAAAATATAAATATTTGAAGGATTTGGGTTTAGAACGAGTAATTAATTACAATCTTGAGGATTTTGAAAGCATAATTAAAAATGAATATAAAGGAGTTGATGTAATACTAGACATGGTAGGTGGGGATTATTTTCAAAAAAATATTAATGTCCTAAATAGACTTGGAAGGCTTCTAAATATCGCATACCTAAAGGGATCTAAGGTAGAAGTAAACTTACTGCCAATTATGTTGAAGCGATTAACAGTTTCTGGCTCAACGTTAAGAATAAGAAGTAATGATGAAAAGAAACTCATTGCCGATAATCTTAAGAAACATATTTGGCCATTAATTGAAAATGGCAATATTAAATTGCATATTGACCAAAAATTTGATTATGAGAATGTTCAAAAAGCACATCAATACATGGAAAATAATAAGAATATTGGCAAATTGCTGCTTAAATTTTAGGATATCCTTTGAAAAACTCTAAAATTAACTTATAAGAGGCACTCTATAATTATTATGAAAACAGCAAAATTACCATTAATGCCAAAAGCCACTGCAATATGGCTTGTTGATAATACCTCTTTGTCATTCAGACAGATAGGTGATTTCTGTGGGATGCATGAATTAGAAATTAAGGGTATAGCAGATGGTGAAGTCGGTGTGGGAATTAAGGGATTAAATCCTATAACCAGTGGTCAATTAACAAAAGATGAAATTGATAGATGTGCGGATAATGAAGATGAGTCACTGAAGATTATTGAAAATGAAATCTCTGAAAAAACTGAGCAATCAAAAAAGAAAAAAAAATATACTCCTCTTTCAAAAAGACAGGATAGGCCAGACGCAGTTTATTGGTTGATAAGAAATCACCCCGAACTAAAGGATTCACAGGTTGCAAGACTAGTTGGCAGTACAAAAAATACAATTGATGCTATTAGAAAAAGAACTCATTGGAATATGGCAAATATCCGTCCACAAGATCCAATTGGACTTGGAATTTGTAAGCAAGTTGAATTAGATGAGGCTTTAGCTAAAGCTGAAAGATCAATGAAAAGAGCTCAAAAGAAAAAAGAAAAAGAAGAGAGATTGAGACTGCAAGAAGTAGATGAAAAAGTTTCAGACATAAATGAGTCAGAAACTTCTGCTATCGATGGATAATAAATATTAAAATGAATAATCCTTCACTGGTAAGCATCATTATGGGCAGCCAATCTGATTGGCCCACAATGAAGCATGCTTCAAAAATTTTAAAATTATTTAATATAAAACACGAAGTAAAAATTATTTCTGCCCATAGAACGCCTAAAAGAATGTTTGAATATGCTGAAAGAGCAGAACAAAGAGGGATAGAAATAATAATTGCAGGCGCTGGTGGAGCAGCTCATTTGCCTGGAATGACAGCCTCTATTTCAAATATTCCTGTACTAGGTGTTCCAATTGAATCAAAAAAACTAAAAGGCTTAGATAGCTTGCTATCGATTGCTCAAATGCCAGCAGGCGTTCCGGTTGGAACACTTGCTGTTGGAGAAGCTGGAGCAAAAAATGCTGCATTACTTGCAGTATCAATTTTAAGCAGCAATAACACAAAACTGAAAAAGAAATACGCTTCATGGAGATCAAAACAAACTAAGTCAGTAAAAAATATACCTAAGTAATGAAAGCTGAAGTTTCTACTGTAGGCATAATCGGTGGGGGTCAACTTGGCATGTTTTTAGCTCAAGCTTGTCAGAAAATTGGGCTTATTACACATATCTATTCTGATACAGATGATGCCCCTGCAAAAAAATATGCTAATAAAATTATTTATGGTTCTTTTAATGATAATAAAAAGTTAAATGAATTTAGAAAAAATGTTGATTTGCTAACTTATGAATTTGAAAATGTTGCTATAAAAACATTAAAACAAATCAATAAACAAATAAAAATATACCCACCGATTTCTGCTTTAGAAATAAGCCAAGATAGAAAAAAAGAAAAATTATTTTTTTCAAAGAATAAAATTAAACATGCTGGACTTTTTTTTATTAATAAGAAAACAAATTTAAATAAGTTTAAAGATAAAATAAATTTTCCAGTTATATTAAAAACCTGCAGATTTGGTTATGACGGAAAAGGTCAATACAAAGTAAAAAATTTTTCTGACTTAAAAAATAAATGGAAAAAGCTTGATTATCAATCGTGCGTAATTGAGAAGGTAATAAAGTTTGATAGAGAACTATCTGTCATTTGCTCAAGAAACATAAAAAAAAATATGTTTTTTTATCCACCATTTGAGAATATTCACAAAAACCATATTTTGTTTGAAACAATATCTCCTTCACCAATAGATGAGAAAATAAATAAACAGCTAATAAGAATATCAAAAAAGATTTTAAATAAGCTTAATTATATTGGCTTACTCACAATAGAATTCTTTTTAGATGATGAAAATAATATCTATGTGAACGAAATTGCGCCAAGAGTTCACAATTCAGGCCATATAACACTTGATAATGCGAATATGAGTCAATTCGAGTTGCATATTAAAGCAATCACAAAAGATAAAATTAAAACCCCAAAAATTATTAAAAAAGGTCTTATGAGAAATCTTATTGGCAATGAGATCAAAAGTACTAAACAAATAAGTAAATTGAAAAGTTATAAGGTTTATAAAAAAAAGAAGGCATACGACTATGGTAAAAAAGCAATTAAACAAGGCCGTAAAATGGGCCATATTAATTTTGTAATGTAGATTAAATCTTTTTCTTTTATGTGGACAAGCGTGTATCCAAGTGCTAAAAATCCTCAAATTTTAACTTGCTCTTAAGGAGGGCAGAACAATAGTCGAAGTAAGTGTAAAAGATAATAATGTGGAGGGAGCCCTTCGTATTCTCAAAAAAAAGATGCAAAGAGAAGGCATTTTTAAAGAAATGAAGATGAGAACTTACTTTGAAAAACCTAGTCAAAAAAAATTAAGAGAGAAAGCTGAAAACATTCGTCGCTCACGTAAAATGGCTAGAAGAAAGATTTATAGCTAAATCTTTATAAAGCTTTAACAATACCTTCAACCATTTTTTTTGCATCCGAAAATAGCATCATAGTATTGTCACGATAAAATAATTCATTATCAATACCTGCATAGCCGAGACCTCGTCCCCTTTTGACAAACAGAACTGTATTGGCTTTTTCTACATCAAGAATAGGCATTCCGTAAATTGGTGATGCAGGATCTGTTTTTGCTATAGGATTCGTTACATCATTAGCTCCAATTACAAAAGCAACATCAGCTTGAGAGAATTCAGAATTAATATCCTCAAGTTCAAAAACCTCATCATAAGGAACATTTGCTTCAGCTAATAATACATTCATGTGTCCTGGCATTCTTCCCGCAACAGGATGAATTGCAAATGTAACTTTTACACCATTTGATTTTAGCGCATCTGTCATTTCTTTAAGTGCATGCTGTGCTTGTGCGACTGCCATTCCATATCCAGGAACAATAATAACTGAACCTGCATTCTTCATAATAAATGCAGCATCATCAGCGCTACCTTCTTTGACAGGTCTTTGCTCCACATCTTTAGATACCGCGGCATCCTCTGCACCAAATCCACCAAGAATAACACTGATGAACGATCTGTTCATAGCAGCACACATTATATAAGATAAAATTGCTCCAGATGATCCAACTAAAGCACCAGTGATAATCAGTGCAGTGTTTCCAAGAGTAAAACCAATTCCAGCTGCAGCCCATCCAGAATAAGAGTTTAACATTGAAACAACAACAGGCATATCAGCCCCACCAATAGGAATAATAATTAAAAATCCAATCAGAAATGAGAGCGCGATAATTGCTAAATAAATATTTTGATCTTGATTAAAACAAAAATAAGCAATACCTGAGATTATAATCAAACCAATTAACAAATTTACGAGGTGTTGACCCTTAAATACAATTGGTGAACCTGACATGATGCCTTGTAATTTACCAAATGCAATTACTGAACCAGAAAAAGTAATAGCACCAATCACAGCACCAAGAGACATTTCTACTAAACTTAAAGTTTTAATTTTTCCAACAGTACCAATGTTAAAAGCCTCAGGCGCATAAAACGCTGCTAATGCAACAAATACTGCTGCAAGTCCTACTAAGCTGTGAAAAGCAGCAACAAGTTGCGGCATTGCAGTCATTGCAATTTTCCTAGCAATCACTGAACCAATTAATCCACCAATAACTATTGCAATTAGTACTAAACCTATAGTTTGAATATTAGATGTAAAAAAGTTAACAGAGAATAATGTGGCAAGCACAGCAATTAGCATACCAAACATACCAAAAATATTCCCTCTTCGAGAACTTTCTGGTGAAGATAGGCCTCTTAAAGCAATAATAAAGAATATTCCAGATATAACGTAAGCAACTGCTACAAGATTGTGCATTATTTTTTATCCTGATTTTTTGGTTTCTTTTTATACATTGCTAACATCCTTTGTGT
Organism: uncultured Pelagibacteraceae bacterium; assembly: GCA_902523455.1. Taxonomy (GTDB): domain Bacteria; phylum Pseudomonadota; class Alphaproteobacteria; order Pelagibacterales; family AG-422-B15; genus CACNXQ01. Next base: position 172,509 of record CABYZG010000001.1, on the reverse strand, counting down.
TACTAAGAATCCACCAAATATATTTACCGCAGCTAGCAAGACCGCTATAAACCCAAAACTTTTAGATAAAATTCCTAGAAATGTCTGATCAGTATTTGAGACGAGTGCAAATAACCCACCAACAATTATTACTGATGATATCGCATTAGTAACGGCCATTAAAGGAGTATGTAAGGCAGGCGTCACACTCCAAACTACATAGTAACCCACAAAAATTGATAATACAAAAATGGTTAGTCTAAATATATTTGGATCAATTACTTCCATTAGCTTAGCTCCTTATGAACAATTTCATTATTTTTTGTAACGAGTATTCCTTGTATAATCTCATCATCCCAATCAATATTTATAGACTTGGACTCGCTGTCGATTAATAACGTTAAAAAATTAAGAATATTTTTTGAAAATAGCGCCGAAGCATCTTCAGAAATTGTTGAAGTTATATCTTTTGAACCTACTACATGCACGCCTCCAACCTCCTTGGTCTCACCAGCTACAGAGCACTCGCAATTTCCACCGCTCTCGGCTGCAAGATCAATTATTATTGATCCAGGTTTCATCGATCTAACCTGTTCCTCTGAAATAAGTATTGGAGCTTTCTTCCCAGGAATAAGTGCTGTACATATGGCAATATCTTGAGTTGCTAAGGTATCTGAAATAAGCTTTGCCTGCTTAGCTTTAAATTCATTACTCATTTCTTTTGCGTAACCGCCGGATGTTTCTGCATCCTGGGTCTCATCATCCTCAACCATAACAAATTTACCACCTAAACTCTCGACTTGTTCTTTTGCTACCATCCTTACGTCAGTTGCAGAAACGATTGCTCCAAGTCTCTTTGCAGTAGCAATAGCTTGTAAACCAGCAACACCAGCGCCAAATACCATAACTTTTGCTGGTGCGATTGTGCCAGCAGCCGTCATCATCATTGGCATTGCTTTATTAAATAAATAGGTCGCGTCTATCACAGCCTTGTACCCAGCTAAGTTAGATTGTGAAGAGAGTATATCCATAGATTGAGCTCTTGTTATTCTTGGCATTAATTCCATTGCAAACGAGGTTACACCCTTATCTCTTAGTTTATTTAGCGTCTCCCTACTATTATAAGGATCCAAAGAACCGATGAATAAAGAGCCTTCTTTCATTGATGAAATTTCATCGTCTGTTGGTTTATTTACTTTTATTATGATATCAGCGTTTGAAATTTCGGAAGTATTATTAAAAATCTTGGCCCCGTTTGCTTGATAACTTTCGTCAGAAAAATTTGAATTTTGACCCGCAGCAGATTGTATATTCACAGAAATTCCTAACTCAACCATCTTTTTTACGCTATCAGGGGAAGCCGACACACGTAATTCTGACTCACTTTCTTTTAAAATATAAGCGCGCATAAATTTAAAATTTATATTAAAAAAATTGCCATCAAAACCAAAACAACAATAACACCAACAGACCCCCATAAAATGAGTTTGCCGAAGAAACTATAAGTTTTTTTCTGCTCTGATATATCCATGATAAGCAGATAATATATTTCTAAATATCGAATTTAACAGTGTTTTTTTTAGTTAATATTGGATTAGAGATGATTGATTTATATATAGTTTACAGTGCTTTAGATGGTTTTGAATGATCCCAATCAATAATTAATGATCTTAAAGCTGAAACGAGCGCTAAAGGTTGATCTACCATAATATGATGATGAGCTTCTGGTATGTTAATTATCGGTGATTTCTTATCCATCAATTCATTCATATACTTTGCACTAAATCCTGGAAAGATAGATGATTTCTCACCCCTAAATACTGCAACTCTACATTTAAGACCCTTCAGTGTTTTTCTCAAAACAGCTTGCCTTTCTGCAAAATTGTCACTTGTAAAAATATTCATATAACTTGGGTCAAATTTCCATGTCCATCCACCTCTGACTTTTTTAATAGATTTTTCAGCTATGAAATTCATTGCATATTCAAGAGCGTCACTCTGAGATGGAACTAATCTGAAACGCTCAATAATATCTGACATTTTTTTATAAACGTTATTAGCTCTGACTTTTAAATCGAATTTAGGAGGATTATCAGTAGGGGGCATTATAGCTGTATCTACTATGACTAAGCCATACAATTTTTTTTTCATTAAAGAAGCAGCGTACACTCCGCACATGCCACCGAGGCTATGTCCAATAAAAATAGGTTTTTTTAATTTTTCTTTTTTACATACACCAACTATTTCTGCGCCCCAAGACTCAACTGAATATTTTTTCTTCCATTCACTATCACCCATTCCACCTAGATTCATAGCTATAACTCTATGTGTTTTTGCAAAGTAAGGAGCAATAAAACTCCACCACTCTGCATGTGCCATACCACCATGAATAAAAATTAAGCCCGGTTTTGATTTGTCGCCCCAGGCATTATAGGAAATCTTTATCCCTTTTATTTTCACAGACAGTACTTCAGGCTTATTAGCTATTGCTTTTTCAAACCACTTTGGAGTTACTTGACTCATTTTATTTCTAGATCCTATTAATTGAATTATTTATAACTTTTTTCAACAGCACTGAAACTCTGTGTATCTTAGTTGGAGAAGAAAGTAAATCGTTTCTGACCTCAATTAAAGTATGATGTAAATTATTTTTAAGACCGTGTTTATACATCGTATCACCAATCAAATTTCCCTCATAGGGCTCATTGTCACCAACTTTCAATTTGTTACTTTTCATTTCTGTTATTATATAGTCACTCAATCTGTGATCTCTATTCGATAAAATACCAAAATGAATATTTCTTTTTTTCTTTTTAAATATTGGATTGAATGAGTGAAGGGAAATTAATACAGTTATATTGTTTTGATTTATAGTTTTTTTAATATTACGATGATATCTATTATATATTTCTGAAATTCTTTTCCTTTTATAATAACTACTAAGATTTAAATTTTTTTTTATAATTTTTCTATCAACAATTTCTGGAATTAATGTTGGATCTGTAATATCTCTATTTAAATCTATAATAAGCCTTGAGTATTCACCTATAATATATTTTGAGTTAAGTAGATTGGATAAATTAATACACAATTCCTTTACCCCTAGATCATACGCAATATGTGAATTTAATTGGTTGTCTTTAAGGCCTAAATTTTTTAATGAACTTGGTATGTAATTTGATGCATGATCTGCAATAAAAAGAATTCTTTTATTTTTTTTAGACGACAAATATTATTAGCCTTGGCGAGCTTTCATTCTTGGATTTCTTTTATTAATTACGTATAAGCGCCCTTTTCTTTTTATAAGTTTATTATTTCGGTCTCTTGTCTTTAGATTTTTTAGAGAACTTCTTACTTTCATTGTTGAGGCTCCGGTTGAGGTGCGTTTGCTTCCTCAATTTTTTTAAGTCTAACTTTTTCTTTACGAATATTATTTTTTCTTGACCTTGTCTTATTAAGTCTTGCTTCTCTAATTTTATTTGGCTTTTTCATATCAATGCGATCTTTTATATAATTAAATAATAAAAAACAACATATAATTGAATTTTATGGTGGGCACGGTTGGGATCGAACCAACAACCCCCACGATGTCAACGTGATGCTCTACCACTGAGCTACGTGCCCAAAATGGGTTATATATCAATGATATATAATTTTTTAATTGCTATTTGGCAAATCTTTTTAACCCCTCAGGTGTAAACATTTTCTCGTCATGAGGTTTAGTAAGTCTCCATTGAATTTTAGGTATATCCTTTGATCTGACGTTAGTTAATTGATAGCGTTTTGTAGCAAAGTCATAGGTAGCGCTATGAATAGATAAACACATAGGTTGATCATAAAAATTTATTAATGGAAACTCTCTGTATGCCATTATTTTATTTTCATCATCATAAGTTTCTTCTACAAGCAGATTATGACTATCTAAATCAAAATACATAGTTCTATGAGGAATAATGTGTCTCTTATCTGTTTTAAGATTTGCTTGAACAACATTTACATTGACCAATTCGTATCGTAAAAACTCTTGATTTACATGATGTGTAGTCAATATTTTTTCTATATTTGTTTCATGAAACTTATATGCATTATATGGCATTAATTTTTTTGAAGTCCCTTTGAATGACCAATTATATCTATCTTTTGCTCCATTGAAACCATCAAACTGGTCTGTAGTTGTTAAACCTTGATTTGCAGACGGCTTATAATCATATGCTATATCAGGTGCTCTCTTTACTCGTCTTGTTCCAGGATTATATACCCAAGTTCGACGAGGAGTTTTAAAAGCATTCAAAGATTCAATTACAAGCAATGAAGCGTCTGCTAGCCTTGGCGGGTGAGTTACTTTTGACATTAGCATACCTTGCAGACCTGAATCATTTTCAATAAAAGGATTCCAATAATTGATAGCAACAGCTTCACCAGTACCAAATGTGATCGAACTATCAGGGTTAACAATGTAAAAAGGGGAAGATCCCTTTATATTTACTCCTCGATATCTTAAAATATGGTTCCATACATGATGAAGTGCTTCACTTGGGTTCGGAAAAGGAATACTTCCTACAACTCCATCTATTCCTTCACCTTGATCAGTAAGTTTTGCATTTTCTTTTGTTAATTTTAAAACCTCATTAGGAACAGCGCAACTTCTTCTTGAAGGATATACGTGCATTTTAAAAGTTTCAGGATAAGCCTCAAACATTTCTATTTGACCGGGGGTAAGAATATTATCAATAAAATTCATATAATTATTTTGATCAATCGTTAAAATTATTTGGTCATTATGAAACGGGTCTGGATAAGAGTTTATTTCAGGGTCGTATTGGGAGATAGGACTTTTTATTGGCTCTCTTTCACCAGTATATATGTTGTTAATTTCATTATCTGCCAATAAAAATGATGGCAAAATAACAAAAATAAACATAACGATATTTTTTTTAGTCATAATTTTATGATACAAAAGTACAAATACTAATTCAAAGCATAATATATTATATATAATATGGAAAAAGATATAAAAATATTTTTAGATTTCTCAAATATCTTAGCAGATGAAGCTCGTCTCATTTCTCTTAAATATTTTAAAAAAAAAATAAGAATAAATAATAAGAAAAAAATTGGTTTTGATCCAGTAACTGTAGCAGATATTAAAATTCAAAAAAAAATAAATAGTTTAATTTTAAAATATTACCCTGATCATTCAATCATTGGAGAGGAAGAAACCCATTTTAAAAATAGTACTTATGAATGGTGCATTGATCCTATTGATGGAACAAAGTCTTTCATACAAGGCATGCCTCTTTGGGGTACATTAATTTCACTCTCAAAAAACGGCAATATTATTTTGGGTCTTGCAGATATTCCTGCATTAGATGAGAGATATATCGGATATGAAAAAAAAGCATATAAGATTATTAATGGCAAAAAAACCAATTTGAAAATTAGAGATAATAAAGAACTTTCTAAATCAATATTAAATACAACTTCGCCATATTTATTTACAAATAGAAGTGATCAATCATCATTTGAGAGGCTCAGTAAAAGAGTCAAATTAACTAGACTTGGTGGAGATTGTTATAGTTATTGTTTACTCGCAGACGGGCTTGTAGATATAGTCGTGGAAAGCGGACTTAACCCATGGGATATAAGGGCTTTAGAACCAATAATTATTAATGCAGGTGGAATATTAAAAACGTGGGATAATAAAAAGATATTTAATGGTGGAAAAATAATTGCCTGCTCAAACAATAAGATTTTTAATAAATGCAGAACAATTTTAAGTAAAAAAAACCCATCTAAGAATAAGTCAAAGATGGGTTAGTTTTAATTATTTAAGATTTAGGCAAGTGCGTCCATTACAGATTGTAACTTCATTGCAATTGACATATCACCAGATACTTTTAATTTGCCTTGCATAAATGCTGAGGTTCCATCAACCTCTCCTGATCTCATTTGTTCAAATGTTTCAAGAGACATAGATAAAGTGCAATCAGCATCTTTGTCCTCGTCAGAAACAGTATTGGGGTTAGCTTTGCCATCAAGAAAAATGCATCCCGCCCCTTCAAAGTCAAATTTAACTGTTGCTCCAAGACCAGTGTCTTTTCCTTCGATACCTTTTTGAAACTCAGCCAATAAACTAGCAACGTCAGCCATAATTTTATCTCCATTTATTAATTAGAATGGCAAATAAAACAATTTACATTATATATGTCAATATTAAATTCATTGTATAATTATGAAAAAACCATTTTTTTGGGAAAAAGCAAAAAAAGTTCTAAAAAGTAAAGATAAAAAACTTGGGAAGATTATTAGAAATTATCCAAAGGACTTTCTTTTTTCAAAATCAGATCCTTTTTATACACTTGCCAGGTCGATAGTTGGTCAACAAATTTCTGTTCAAGCCGCTCAAGCTGTATGGGAAAGGTATGAAAAAAAAATAAAGAAAATAACTCCTAATAAAACATTAGAAATGCACTTTATGACCTTAAAGTCATGTGGACTATCGCGTCAAAAAATTACTTATTTAAAATCTTTATCTCGTGGTTTCATCAATAAAGAAATTAATCCAAACAATTGGTCTAACTATTCAGACGAAGAGATAATTAATGAATTAATAAAGATTAAAGGGATTGGTAGATGGACCGCAGAAATGTTTCTAATTTTTAATCTTTGCAGGCCTGATATTTTTCCTGCAGATGATTTAGGTTTAATCAAAGGTATTTGTAATTGCTACAACATAAAATATCCAATAACAAAAGATCGTGCTATAAGTATGTCAAAAAAATGGAAACCATATAGATCCGTTGCAACATGGTATTTCTGGAGAAGTCTTGATCCAATACCGGTAGAATATTAAAAATGAATAAATTAGAATTTTCATACGCATCAAAAGTCGAGCATAACTTTGCTCAGCGCTTAGTTATAAAATTGATAGAGAATTTAACTGGGAAAAGAAAATTAGAAAAACTCTATAAAAATTATTCATTAAGACCGAATAAACCGCAAAACTTTTGGGGAGATGTCTTGGAACTAATGAATATTAAAGTGATTAATAAATCTAATGTGCCTCTAAATATACCAAAAAAGGGTTCGCTTATGATAATTGCAAATCATCCATTTGGAATTGTTGATGGTCTTATTTTGTGTTCTTTAGTTTCTGAGATTAGAGAGGATTTCAAAATTATGACCCACGAAACACTAAAGTTTCTCCCTGAATTAGAAAATTTTATTTTACCTGTAGATTTTAGCAATAATAAGAAAGATTCTTTAAAATTAAATATTGAAACTGCAAAGAAAGCAAAGAAGCAACTTATGAACAAAGGAGTTCTGATTATTTTTCCATCAGGAAGTGTATCAACGGCAAAAAATTTAAAATCAGAAGCTACAGATGATACTTGGAAGACATTTCCAGCTAAGTTAATTCAGCAAACAAAAACAAATGTTTTACCAATATATTTTGACGGTAAAAATGGCATGCTCTTTCATCTCTTTGCTTCTAAATTAAATAATCAGACACTGAAATATTCATCTTACATACATGAAACAAGAAAAAAAATTGGTAAGGAAATTATTATTTTTGCAGGCAAAATAATTAAATATAAAGATTTATATCTAATAAAAGACCGAAATGAATTAATTAATTTATTAAAGGATATTACTTATAATTTAAAAAATGAATAATTTAAGAATTAATACTTTTTACAGATTTAAGAATATTTCTAATATAAAAAAGATAAAAAAAGAAATTGAAGACTATATTAAAGAATTCAATTTAAAAGGTACCATACTTCTAGCCAGAGAAGGTATCAATGGTTCTATTTCAGGTAAAGAAGTGGAGCTTAAAAAAGCAATAAAATTTATAAAAAAAATATTAAATATTCGAAAGTTAGAAATTAAAGTAAATGAAGTCGATTTTCTTCCTTTTAATCGAATAAAAATTAGATTGAAAAAAGAGATAGTCACTCTTGGAAAAAAAAATATAAATACTGTCAGGTTTACAGGTAAAAAAATTAGTCCCGAAGAATGGGATAAAATTATCAATAGCAATGAATATACGCTCATAGACACTAGAAATAAATTTGAAATAGAAATTGGTAGCTTTAATAACTCAATTAATCCAGAAACTGAGAGTTTCAGAAATTTCCCCAAAAGCTTTAAAAAATTAAAATTAGAAAAACATTCAAAAATTGCCATGTTTTGTACTGGAGGTATTCGATGCGAAAAAGCGAGCTCTTATTTGAAACAAATTGGTTACAAAAAAGTTTACCAGCTAGATGGTGGTATTTTAAATTACCTGAGTTATAAAAATAAATCTAAAACAGATAATTCAGAATGGAACGGTGACTGCTTTGTATTCGACAATAGAGTAACTGTGAATAGAGAATTAAAAAAAGGGAAATATTCTCAGTGTTATGGCTGTAGACACCCTATAACAAATTTAGATAAAAAGCTAAAAAGCTATGTTAAGGGGGTGAGTTGCAAATATTGCTATAAATTAAGAACAAGAAATCAAATTAGTAAGTCTATTTCAAGACAGCTTCAAATTGATATTGCTGATAAAAAAGGGCAAAGTCATATTTTTAAAAACTTTTAGATATTAAGATGGAATTGTAATAGCTTTTATAAATTTAAATAGATTTTCTTCCTTGAACAAATATGATTTAATTCCAAATCTTGTAGCACATTCAATATCACTCTCATTATCTCCTATCATAAAACTTCTTTTCTTATCGAACTTCCATTTTTCAAAAGCTATTTCTAGCATACCTGTATTAGGTTTTCTTAAATGCGATAAATTAGGATATTTTGAGTGAAAATCAGGATGATAAGGGGAATAGAAAAAATCATCTATATGGGCATTGTGCTCTCTGAGTTCTTGATTGATAAAAACATGCAAACTTAAAACATCATTTTCAGAGTAATATCCCCTTGCAATACCTGACTGATTTGTGACAACGAATATATAATAATCTTTTTCATTAAAAAACTTGATAGCTTGTTTAGATCCAGGTATCCATTCAAAATCTTCTATCCTATATACATAACCTTTATCTCTATTTAAAATGCCATCTCGATCAAGAAATACAGCAGGCTTCATAATTTCTTAGAAAGAATTTTTATTTTTCTTATAAGATGAGATTTATATTTTTTAAAATCGTTCTGTGATATTATGTAACCAATACAATTTTTTGCACCACATTCACACTTATGATCAGTATAGTCTTCTTTATCAAATTCGTATCCATAATCATAACTTAATTCATCACCCTTTTTTATATTTTTGATTGATGATATCCATATTTTTCCATCTATAATGTCAACTTCACAATTTGGGTCACAAGAGTGATTAATATATCTTGCTTTATTATATAGAGGAGAGCCATCAATATCGTATTTTTTATTTAATTCAAAAATATAGACTGAGCCTGTTTCCTTTGAATTAAGGTACTTTTCTATTCTTTCACCAGATCGTTTATTTCCTTCAGATCTATTAACTTTTTCACCAATATATTGAATGATCTTTGTATTCTTTTTTATATTTTCAGATGCAAAGACGCCTGTTCCATGAACTTTTGACTTTTTTACCTTCCACATGAAAGTTAATTATACTGCTCTAAAAATTTTATCATAATCAATATAATATATTAATTTCATTTAAAAGGACCAATTAAATAGTATTTAGTAATTTTCTTTTAGAAAACTCTTGTTTAAATAAACCAATTATTAAACCTAATAATCCACCTATTAAGATACTAAAGAGATAAATATTTGTAGATGAAATGCCAATCCTACTGAATGAAATATCATTCAAATCATATTCTATAAAATTATGTTTCATGTCTTTAAAGAGTTTATTTTCAAGTGTATTTCTTAAAGTTTCTATTTCTGTCAATTCTTGATTTAATAACGGAATTTCGGTTATAAAAGTGTCATTAAGAGTTTGATTAATTAATTTCATATCAATATCATACTCATTGACCGAAGAGATTACTAAAAATTCTTTATTTTTTATAATATGATCTAACTCTGCATTAAGTATATCGGAGCCAAAAAAATATAATGGAGTATCTGATAGGCTTAAAGCGGTAAAACGTTTCAGTAAGTTAAATCTATCACTATCTGAAAATAAAGCAGAATTATTTCCTTCAGCATTGTAATACTTGTCTAAAAATTGATCATCTATAAGATCTAATATTGGATTTTCATACCCTAATCTAATTGCTAAATCTCTATTAGCCTCAATATAAAATATAATTTCATCAATTTCATTCTCTGAAGATAATAGTTTACTTTCTTTATTATGTTCAATTAACTCCAATCTGCGATTTACAATAAATTCATGATTAATTCTTAAATTATTAATCTTTCTCTTAATGCTATCTGACAATATATTATAATAATCTAAAATATCAGATTTAAGACTCATTTGTGCTCCCTCAAAGTGGACCTCTATAATATTTTTAAATAATTGAATGTCATTTTCATTTATAACAAATTGTAATTTTTTATTTGTGTAATCGAATGAGCCTTTTGTAACATTCTCTAAAATTTTTTTGTTTGTATCTTCAAGTTTTATGTCAGAATTATTAATGTTATTTATTAATGATGATTTGTCATAAATTTTTGAAATAAACAAATCAGTCAAGTAATCTCTAGTAAATCCGTCGTTAATTAATTGTTCATGGTCGTATTTGCCAATTTTTAATGATGTTTTGTTTGATGGACTAATCGACAGATTTACATTCACAGAAGATATCGAATAATATTGATTATATATAAAAGATAAAATGAATGTTAAAAACATGAAACATAAAATGTAATACTTAGCATTTAGTACATTTAATAAAACCGTAAATACATCTATTGTATTATTATTATTTGTATCTTTTTCTTTGTCTGGCATTTAACTATTTATTAATTATTTAAACATATTTATATCTTTATAGTATTGGATTAAAAAGTTTTTTTTAAAAAATTATTTTCATTTAGAATCTAAATATTCTCTAAACCACTCAACAGTTTCATTTAATCCTTTTTCAAAAGAATATTTTGGTTTCCATCCAACAAATTTGTTTACTTTTTTGAAATCCATAATTTGAACAGCTATTTCTCCTACAGTTTTTTTATTTTTCATCAATTTTACTACTTTTTCAAAATCCTTCATATTCTGACAAGTATCGAAAATCTTTTTAAGTAAATCTTTTACAGAGACACCTTTGTTAGTACCAGCATTAAATATCTCTCCTCTTATTTTTTTTGGGTTTGAAAAGAGTTTACTAGAAATTGATAAGTACAACTCCACAACATCTTTAACATAAATAAAGTCTCTAATTTGTTTTCCATCTCCTCTTGGTATAAAAGTGCTATATCGCAAAGCTGATCTAATTGCATCAGGAACTATTGCAGAGAAATTTAATTGTCCTGGCCCATATATATTACAAAATCTTGTTACAACAATTGGTAGACTAAATGGTTCTCTTGAATAACTTTGAGCAATCATATCAGCAGATGCTTTTGACACATCATATGGATAAACTGGAATGAGAGGATAGTCTTCACTATAAGGCATCATTTTTGAAGGATATGATCCATAAGCTTTATCTGATGATGCAATTACAATAGAGTCAACACTTATACCACTTTGTCTAATGCCTTCTAATAATGAGTAAGTGCCACGTATATTAGTTTCGTATGTAAGAAATGGATTAGTTAATCCTACTCCAACTTCTACTTGGGCAGCAAAATGAAAAACAGCATCAATATTATATTCACCTATTATTCTAGCTATAAGATCTTTATCAGTAATATTTCCGTCTATAAAAGTAATTTTATGTTCTAACTTTTCATGAAAGATGAATGTACTTCTGTTTCCGTCTCTAATTAAACCGAAAACGTTTGCTTCATTTTCAATTAATTTTTTACTAAGGTTTCCTCCAATAAAACCATTAATTCCAGTAATAAAAACATTTTTATTTTTCCAAAAGTTTTGAGGCATATGCTAATTGAATATTTCAATATTTTCAGTTAAATCTTGCAATTCTTTTTCTGTGTTCACTGTATAATGAATTCCATTATGGGTGTAAGCAACTAATTCATTGATTTCTATTAAATAACTTAAAAAATCTTCAAATTTATTAAAATCTGGTATGTTTCTAAATAGGCTTCCTGAGAACATGAAATATCCTATATTTATCCATTTATCTAGCACCGGCTTTTCCTGATAATTATTTACCATGTTATTTTGATCGATATCCATTATTCCGAAAGGGCTTTTAAACTTACAAAGAGCCACCAAAGATTTTTTTTTATTTTTGTAAAAAGAATCATGTATGTTATTGATGTTTATGTCTGCAAGAGTATCACCATATAGCACCATTAAATCTTCACCATTCTTTATTTCTTTTAAACAATCTTTTATTCTTAACATTATACTAACGTCACCGGAGTCAACGATTGTAACTTTCTTTTTAAATTTAGTTTGCAAAAAATAATCTGATATTTTTTCTGATTTATATCCAGCCGCAATAATATATTCTGATATACTTGACATTTCTAATTGATTAATTAGATACTCAAGCATAGGCTTTCCCTTAATTTGAATCAATGGTTTTGGAACATCTAAGGTTCTTGGTCTTAATCTGAGGCCCTTTCCTCCACACAAGATTATTGCTTTAATTTTTTTATCCAATTTTTTTTAAAAATTATATCCATCAGGATATAATCTGTTCCATTTTATATTTGAGTTACAAATATCTTCAATGCCTCTTTTGGCTTTCCATTTTAATAATCTATGTGAAAGTCCTGGGTCTGCAATACTGATTGATACATCACCCAATCGTCTATTACAAAAGTCAAAATTAATGTCTTTTTTTAGGCATCTACTATATGTCTTAATAATATCAAGAACTGAATGTCCCTTCCCTGTTCCTAAGTTTATTATTAAATTTTGTTTTTTCTCCATAATATATTGCAATGACATTATATGGCCTTCAACAAGATCCAAAATATGAATAAAGTCTCTGATTGGAGTTCCATCATGCGTTTTATAATCAGATCCATAAATTTTCAATTTCCCTTTACTTGTTTTATTAATTTTAGAGATAATTGGAAACAAATTTGTAGATTTGTCAGTATAATGCTCTCCAATTAACCCTGAGTCGTGTGCTCCTGCTGGATTAAAATATCTTAAAATTCCATATTTAAAGTCCTTATTTCTCCTGGAAAAATCAAAAATCATATCCTCAGACATTATTTTAGTCTCAGCATAAGGATTCAGTGAGACACGTTTTGAGTTTTCTGATATTGGGCTCTCAGAATTATTTCCATATATAGTCGCACTGCTACTGAAAATTAAATTTTCACATTTACTATCTTTCATCGCTTCTAATACGCTTCCAAGACCTCCTAAATTGTTATTAGAATATTCTTTTGGATTTTTCATGGAATCTTCTACAGATTTAAAAGCAGCAAGATGTATAACGCTCTCAATTTCAAAATCTTTTATTATTTTAGTGACAAATTTATTGTCACGCACATCAGCTTCATGAATCATAACATCCGATTTAGTTATCTTCTTAATATTTTGAATTACATTCCTATGACTCGTAGAAAAGTTGTCTAAAATAATTGGTTTGTATCCAATATTAAATAATAATACATATAGATGACTACCGATATAACCTGCGCCTCCTGTTAATAATATTCTTTTATTCATTTAATTAATATTAGTTAAGTATTCTATTCCAGATTCTTTTAAAATTTTTGTTAAGTTTTCTATATCATTATCTTTAGAAACAGATACTAATTTAGATATTATTTTTTCAATTTCTGGCAAACTTATAAAGTTTTCTTTGGCTTTCAGAATATTTGATTTTGTTGTTTCGTCTAATTCTTTATCTATAACTAATTCTTCATGCAGCTTTTCTCCTGGTCTCAATCCAGTAATTTTAATTTCAATGTCACCATCTGGATTATAACTACTTCTTTCTTTATGTCCTGACAAATTTATAACTTTCTTTGCAAGATCTAAGATCTTAATTGGTTTACCCATATCTAAAATAAAAACCTCATTTCCTTTTGCGATAGATGTAGATTGAATAACTAAACCTGCGGCTTCTTCTATAGTCATAAAATACCTAGTAACATCCTCATGAGTGACGGTAATAGGTCCTCCAGTCTCTAACTGGGAATAGAATAATGGTAATACTGATCCGGAGGAACCCAATACATTGCCAAATCTTACAATGGAATAAACTGCTCCTTTTTTTATAACTGAGTCTGAATCTGCAATTGCTTGTAAGCAAAGTTCAGCAAGCCTTTTACTAGCACCCATTATATTTGAAGGCCTAACAGCTTTATCAGTAGAAATTAAAGTGAAATTTTCTACTTCATTCTTTTCACTTACCCTTAGAAGATTCATAGTTCCTAATGTATTGTTTGTAATTGCTTCAATAGGATTATCTTCAATAAGAGGTACGTGCTTGTAAGCTGCGGCATGAAATACATAGGCTGGACTATGATCTTTGAATACATTTTCTAGAGTTTGGATATTTTTAATACTTCCTAATCTAGCAAATATATCAACCTTAGAAGATACTTTTGAAGACAATTCATTGATCTCCCTGTTTATTTTGTATAAATTGTATTCGCTATGATCAAATAGAATAATGTTGCTTGGTTTGTGATTAATTATTTGACGAGCAATCTCACTACCAATCGACCCTCCCGCACCTGTTATCAATACTGACTTTCCAACCACACCATCAATGATATCTGAGCTTATTTGAATTTTTCGATTTACAAGATCATTTACTTCAAATCGGACATTTTGCTTCAGAATTTTTTTTGCGTCTACTTCATCTAAAAAATCTGGAATTTTGTTTACAGAAATATTGAACTTTTCAAGATCGGATAATACACTTCTAATCTTACGATAATTTGAATTTCCAATCGCAAGTAAAATTTTATTAATTCTATATTTTTTTATAACAAATGAAATTTTTGAGCTAGGATAAATTAGAGCATTGTTTATTTTTCTTCCTATCCTATCAGTATCATCATCAATAAAAGCACAAAATTTATGTTCTTTTGATAATGAATAAACTGAGGCAGCCTTGATACCTGCTTCTCCTGCCCCATAAATGAGAACTCGAGATGAAATGTTCTCACGTTGTATTATGTTAACAATAGATACTAGTGAAATTCTTGACACAATTGTGAAAAAACAAATCAATATGGGAAATATTACTCCTATCGATCTTGGCACATGAGGAAATCTAAAAGTACTAATTATAAAGAAATAAAATATTCCGAATACAAAAGACGCTAAGATAATTCGATTAATATAAAGAAAATCAGTGTATCTAAAATAACTTTTATAAATTTCAAAAAAAGAATAAAAAAAAATAAATAATATAGAAAAAAAATAAATAAATACTTGAAAATTGCTAGGTATATGAAATGTTTCATACCTTAGTGAAAATGATAGCCAAATAACAAAAAAACCAAGAATGACATCGATTGACAAAATAATTATCTGCTTAATCTGACGCGGCAATAATAACAACTTGATAAGTAATTTATCCATTCTTTATTAGTCCCATTAATGTTCGCCAAATATAACAAAGATCGCCAGAAAAGCTCCAATTTTTAACATATTCAATATTAATTTTTATCTTATCAGCATAAATGACTTCATTGTTGTAAGTTTCTCTAAATTTATCCTCAACATAAGAGAGCATATCCTCTTCTTCTCTATATTTAATCGTTGCCGGTCCAGTAACACCAGGCCTTACTGACAATATAATTCTTTCTTCCCCTTTTAATTTATCTGCGTAGCCTTCAACATCGGGCCTAGGTCCTACAAAACTCATACTTCCAATAAAAATATTTAGGAGTTGTGGAAGTTCATCAATTTTGTATTTTCTGAAAAAACTGCCAATCTTTGTTATACGGGGGTCGTTCTTTGAAGTAATTGTAGAGTCAAATCCTTCCAAATCTTTCATGGTCCTAATCTTAATTATGAAGAAAGATTTTCCATTCTTACCTACACGTTTTTGCGTATAAAAACCATTTTTTCTTGTATCAATCGAAGCTATAAAAAAAGAGAACAAAATAATCCAGGAAAAAAAAATTAATCCAGAAAAAGAAAGCAAAATATCAAATAATCTTTTCATAGTAGACTGAGATCTATTTAACTTGCCGGGATTAATGTGATTTTTAATAACCATGTTTACTTAATGCTGTAGACAATCGCTCATTGATTTTCAGACTATCAACATCACTGAATTTTATATCAGTAGTATAATTTTTATTCATATTAATTCCTAAAGATGCCTGAAATAATTGTTTTTTGTTATATTCAATTCCTAAAAACTTAAGAATTTCTTCTAAATATAAATTTGGATTCTCTGTAAAATCTTCGTATTTTAATTTGAAAATCCTTTTTGGATCTATGTCATTTAAACTTTCGTGGGATAATTCTATACATCTAAGCCACTGTAATGCACATACAGTGTTAAGATCATATTCAGAAACGTATTTTTCAATATTTTCTATCTCAGGTCCCCAAACTGAATATTTTTTTCTATTTAACCAAAATTGTATTTTTTTGAACAATTTATACAAAATATATTTAATCAAATAAGAAAAATTAAACCATAGTACTTTCTTTGCTATATTTTTTTTATCGAGACCTTCCACCCATTTTTTTCTAGCAGAGACTATAGCATCGTTACCATTTCTATAAATAAAAATGAATTTTGCATTAGGTAAAATTTTATCAACATATGCGACTCTTAGTGAGTTGGCACATGTTTTTTCGACTACAAATTCTGAATTATTTTTAAAAGCTATCTTTAGAAATTGATCTTTTACATACTTTATTTTTTCATTAGTAATTTCGTTAACATTTAATTCATCAGTTTCACTAATTTTATGTCCATGCTTCCATATAAAATTTGTTTCATCAAAAGGCCAAGTAGCAATATTGTCAAAATGGGTTATTGCATTTCGAAGCATATTTGTTCCAGACCTTGGCGCTCCAATAATGATAACTGGTTGAAAATTAATCATTCCTAATTAATCCATTTTTAATATTTACCACGAGCATTCCTGCCAATATTAATTGGCCTACTGAAGTCATGGCTGATGGATAGTGAATTGAAGAAAAAAGAAGAATAAATATGCCCATAGAGAATAATTTTCTATTTGCTTTCTTTAGAAAAGAAAATATCAAAATAAAATAAGAAATAAAGCCCGCAAATCCCATTGTACCAATAAATATTGTAAGACCATTATGCCCTGTTGTTGCTGGACTAGTACTTTCTAATTGATTACCCATTAGGAATAATAATAGAGAAGACTCATATAAATAATTTATTTGATATTTTAACTCTATAATTTTTAAATTAAATATATGAACATAGTAATCCATGCTGATTTTCTGATATTCAGAAATATCGACTTTGAGAGAGAGAAATATGAAAGAAGAAATTAAAAACAGCGCAATTATAAATTTAACTAAGCTTGTACGACTTAATTTAACAAATATCATAATAAAAGTCCTTAAATTTATATTTAATCTTAAGATTAGATAAATTAAAAACAAAATAAACCCTGTTCCAGAAAAGAATATAATTATACCTGTAATAAGTAGAGACCAATCAAAAAAAGAAATTCTCTTACTTAATTTTTCTACTACTATGAAAAGTGTAATATAAGTCGATACTGATAAACTTGCATTTCCAGCAAATCCCATGGGTCTATAGTAGAAACCAAAAAATTTATAATTTTCACTGCCTTCAGATGAATAAAAAAAATTAGGATCAATAATAAGATTAATTAAGAATGTTTCTCCTATTATTGAAATAAATACAATTCTAAAAAGGCTTATATTAAATAAATTTTTTAAATTAAATAATTTAAAAAATAAAAGATAAAAAGCAATCCCCAGCCAGAACCTGATATTTTGTAGGACAACTATAATATTATCAGCAAAGATGATAACTGTTAGTGAATATAGTATAATTAAAATAAGTGAAAACAGTTCTGAAGTTGTAAAATTAATTCTTTCATGAAAAGTTAAGATGGAAACAATAATCAAAAAAATAGAAACTAGTGAAGTATTAATATATGCAGAAAAAACTGATGTATAAAAGATAGTAAATATTAAAATTGAAGAAAATTTTAAATTTAATAAGTTGTTTGATAAATGACTCATATTATATTGGGGAGCAATATTAAAATCTTTTAATCTTTGAACCTTGGGTCAGTATATCTATATCTCATCCAATCCCATTTGCCCTCTATTTTTTGTTTTAATATTTTTGTGGTATCAATACTCCATATTGCATTTCTTGATAAAAGTAAGGGGTCCTGATTATGGCTGTTAATATTTGGCCAGCTTGTTAATCCAATTTTATAACCAATTTCTTCACAAATATCTCTAACTCTAACATTAACTGAGCCATTAGGATAAGATAATGCATCAATTTCTTTTCCAATTAGGTCCTCTAAGTATTTCTTACTACCACTGAGTTCATTGTAAAGTGATGACTTATCTAGAGACTCCAAATAAACATGGTTCATAGCATGTGAACCAATTTTAATATTTTCATTACAAGAAAGCTCTATTATCTGTTTTTTGCTTAAAAAAAACTTCTCTTTTTTCTTAACATTATTTGTAGTTACAAAAACAGCAAACGGAATATTATACGAATTTAATAAAGGCATTGCTGTTTCAAAATTATTTGCAAAACCGTCGTCAAAAGTAAGTACGACTCCTGATTCTGCTAAAGAGAGATTTTTTTTTGTTAATGCAATGATGTTTAGATTAAGCTTATTCATCATCTCTAAGTGAAGTTTAAATAATTCTGGTTCAATATTGTATATGTTATAAGTGTCTCCTTCTACAGGTGAGCCCACGGAGTGATACATGAGTATTCTTAGTCCTTTTTTTTGTTTAGATAAATTAAAACCATATAATTCAGAAATAAGTTTATAGATTTGATACTTTATTTTAAAAGTGAGACTCATTTTAGACCTTTATAGAAAATAACATAAATATTAACAATAATTCTTAAAATATAAGAGTTAGACCACTCATACTCTCCGAGGTAAGTCTTATCAAATGATCCAATACCTTTTTTAAAATTATAAACAGATTTGTTTCTTTTTTTATCAACCCCACCTAGATCATAAATTTGAATACCAATTTTTTTACAGAATTCTAATAAAGCAGAGAATGTTCCATAACCTGCATACGTCTTCCTGCCCTCATACGTTGATACAGAAAAAATATCTAGCGCTTCTTCATTAAAAATTATTGCTGCTCTTAAGGAAATAATTTCTCCACTTTCATTAACACACTTCATAACAATTAAATCCTCTTTAAAATTTTTTATAAGAGAGTCTATTTGGTTATAGGTAAATTGTGTTGGTATATTTTTATAATCTTCCATTTTTTTATATAAGAGATATATTTCTTGAGATTTTGGATTTTTCCAATTTATTATTTGATGATGATTGTTCTTATTAAACCGAATCAAATTCCTTTTCCAATTTTTGGATAAATTGTTTTTTTTACTAAATTCATATATTAATGTTTTATTCGCTGATAATTTAGATATACATTTAGTCCATTTCTGAGATTTTATTAAGTCAAATGAAATTTTGTCACTATTCATTAAAAATCTTATTCTAATATATAAAAATTTAATATTTAAAGACTTTTTAATTGCTTCCTGAAATATGGACTCCTTAAGTCCACTTTTTAAAAATGAATATCCAGGACACCATACAACACCTAAGCCTAATCTAAATTTTTTGACTAATAGGGAAATTGCAATTGGGTGCTTATTTTTTCTCTCTACTAATCTAAATACTTCCCATCCTGAAATCTTATTATACTCACCCCAAGAGTATGATTGATAAATATTTGAACTAATCGATCTTTTTTGAAGATCATCCCATTGGCTTTTTGTTCCATTCCAAATATCGAGAATCATTCTAAAAAATCAACAAAGTAAATAGATTTGTAAAAATTAGGACAATGAGACTCTATTTCTATGGGTAATTCTGGCCATTTGACACAGGTAAATCCCTCTGCTTTGGCTAATTTCATAACAATCTTTGCATTTTCATCATCGGATATGAACGGATATCCATACGGACAAGTATTAATAGGTAAATCATCATATATTGGATATATTTTTTTATTTTTTAAAATTTTTTTGAATTTATAAAATAATTTTTGTCTTCTTTTTATTTCTGTATTTTTTGTCATTTCAAACTTCTTTAATTTCAGAATTGTTGAAATATGTATATTTTTAATCCATCCAATTTTTACTTCAGCAAGTCTTGTGGTTTTTGGAAATTTACTTCCAGTAAAAATAAATCTTAGTAATCTTGATATATCCTCAAGATAGTTTTTTAGGTTTAGATTTATTGTTTTATCTATAAGTCTTGAAACCTTTTTTATTTGAAAACGTAAAGGCAACCTTCTATACGAGGGTTCTACAATAGGTATATTTGAACACTCAATATTTTTATCATTAATATATAGAGCTGAGCCATTATAAACAGGAATAGTTTTACGAAAACTAGTAAAACCTATTTTACCCCTTTTACCCAATTCCCTTCCTAATTGATCTAAACTTAAAAAACCATGGGCATTGTCTTCAATTAAAAGACATTCATTCTGAATACAATATTTTTCAAAAATTTCTAATTCTTGAGGAAATCCAAAATAGTTAACTGCTAATACGACTTTGATTTTAGGACTAGTAGGTAATCTAATAGGCTTCAATTCTTTATCAACGGGGTAAAAAGTATAATTTATTTTGGCTTCAACAACAGAAGATAATAAATCACGACAAATAAATTCTGGCAAAAGAACACATTCTAACTTACTTAGATTTAAAGTGATTAAGGACTCTTTAAATGCATGTCTAGCACAGCTAAAATAAAAAATTCTATTTTTTGAATTTAGTGTTAGGTTCATCTATAATTAAGCATTTATATAAAATTATTGAGTTAATAAGGTATATTTAATATGAAAATTGATTTAACTGTAATTGTTCCTTATTATAACGAAAGTAGCACAATAGTAAAAACTTTAAATCTACTAGCTAATCAATCCTATAAGCCCAAAAATATAATTCTCATTAATTCTACAAGTACTGATAATACATCAGATATAATTGAAGGATGGATTAAGAATAAAAATATTACAAATATCAATATTAAAAATATATGTGAAAATACAAAATTACCTTCATCATCAAAAAATGCTGGGCTTAAATACGCTGATACTAAATATATTGCTTTTATGGACTGTGACTTATATTTCGAAACTGATTGGATTAAAAATCAATATAATACTTTAATAAGTAAAAAACTTGATGTCTTATTTGGTTGTATAGAGTTATCTGGTATTTCTAAGATAGATATTTGTTCTGCAGCCCTTACATATGGCTATAAACGAAAAAGGGAATGCATACCAGGAAGTATTTTAAAAAAAAATGTTTTTAACTATGTTGGAAATTTTAAGGAATATAGAAGCGGATATGATCCCTATTGGCGAAATCAAGTAAAGAAAAAAAAACTAAATTACAGCTTACCTGAAAAAGCTATAGTTTTTTATATGGGAGTCAATTATGCCAGTAACTACAGAAATCTTTTTTTAAAAACTTTAAACTACACATCAACATCAGAACAAGTTTTTCGAAATATTAAAAATTATATTCTTTTGTTATTATATTCCTCTCTCTTATTATTCTTATGTTTTTCGCCAAAATTTGCAGTATTGCTTTTTTTTAGTTATCTCTTAAGTCGAGCATATTTAGAGACTAATATTAAATCAAAGGAATTTTATAAGATAATCTTTAAAAAAAATATTTTTTTACATTTACCGATTTCGGCTCTCATTATCGATTTTGCAAAAATAGTAGGTACATTATTGAGTTTAATTTATGTTAAATAATAATGAAAAATAATAATGTAATTTTCTTTATTTCAACAAGATGGTTTGGGGCATTAAGAATTACAGAGATTCTTAGAGAAAAACTTAAAAATAATAAGTATAAAATTCATATTTTTGGTCAGAGTGATAATCTTTTTACACAATTCGATACAAAAAATGTTTGCTTACATACTCTTAACATAAAGTCCTCTTATTTTGATTTCTATTCCGATTTAAAAGATATTATCAAGATAGTTTATTTTATTATCAAACTTAAACCTGTAGCAATTCATGCTATGAATCCCAAACCAATATTTATAAGCTTTTTTTCTACTTTATTTTTCCCAAGGATAAAATTCTTCTCTTCACAAACTGGGCTTGGAAAACTATTTGAAAAGAATAAATTTCTTATCCCCCTTATTACAAAATTACTAAAAAAAATTAACAGAAGATGCAGTGCTGTTTTTTTCTTTAACAGAGGTGACTTTCAAATGTTTGAAGAAAAAAATGTCATAGAAAAAGAAAAAATAATTTTTGTTGGTCCCTATGTAAATGTAGAAAAATTTTCGCTTAAAAAAGGAAGATTAGAAAAAAATTTCACTCAAGTAATTTGTATCTCGAGACTTCTGAAGCAAAAAGGTGTAATCGAATTTATTGAAGTTGCAAAAAAATACAAACTCAGTGGGAATAAAATTAAAGTTAATTTTCTATTAATTGGTGAAATAGAAACAAAACATGAAGACAGGATTGATGAAAAATATATTTTAAATGCAGAAAACAATAATTATATAAAACGAATAGATAAAACAAACAATATAAAATCTTATCTTCATCAGAGTGATATACTTTTTCTTCACTCTTATAGAGAAGGAGCGCCAAGTGTCATTATTGAAGCTTCTGCTGCTGAGATGCCTACAATTGGATCAGATACAATTGGAGTGAGAGATTTAATTATTGATAACGAAACAGGTTATATCACTGAGGTTAAAAATATTGATTTAGCCTATAAAGCACTACTTAAACTTGTGAATGACAGAAATCTAATAATAAAATTAGGTAAAAATGCTTATAATAAAATTGCAAGACCAGTTGACATAAATGCATCTACACAAAAACAAATTCAAGAATACAACAAAGCGGGTATATTAGTTTCTAAATAACTTTAGTAGTAAATATCTCGTTATAAAAATTGGATTATTTAAAAATAATAAAATAACAATTCTAAAAAACTTTATTCTATTTATGTTTAAGTAAAGTAATTTGGCCTGGGTGAGAGATATTCTTGTTTCAATATTAAAAATCAATTTATTTTTCTTCTTCGGGCTTAATTGCATTGATTGAATGTGATCTGTGATAACATTTTTAATATTTTGACTATGAAGTTTATTTGTTTTTGAATTATTAAAGCTGTGCACCCTGAACTCTCCTTGGATAGTATCTAAACTCATAACTTTTGGATTATGTTTTGCAATTAATAACCAGTAGTCATAATCTTCAGCAGTAATAAATTTTTTATTTTCTCTGAATAGTAGAGAATTTTTAATTATAAATTTTTTTCTGACCAAGGTTGACGATGGAGAAAAAAGATTTCCATAAAATAATAATGACTCATATAAATTATCTACAAGTTTTCTGCCATACAAAAGCTTTTTTGAATAACCTGTATCAACGTTTTTTAAAATTTCATTTGTAGTAATTAAATCAGGGAGATCCTTTAGATTTAAATTATTTAAAATTGTTGTTAATCTATTTGAATACCAAATATCATCAGAGTCTAAGAAGGCGATCCAATCACCTAAGGCTTTTTTGATGCCATAATTTCTTGAAATTGCAATAGAACCATTATTATTTAGCTGAAATGTTTTTATTCTTGTATCTTCAAATTTATTAATCACTTCTATCGTATTATCAGTTGAAAAATTATCAATTATTAATAATTCCCAATTTTGATAGGTTTGACTCAAAACAGAATTTATAGCTTCTTTGAGCAAAGCTGCCATATTATAAGTTGGTACAATAATTGTAATTAAAGGATTTAAAATCATTAAGAGTTTTATTTAAGTTTTTTTAAAAGTGTTCTCCACTTAATCAAATTTTCATTATGCCAAAAAAATTTGTCAGAATAATTTTTATTTTGCACATCTGACTTATAAGATATTAAAAATTTTCGTAATTCATTCTCGTTTTTTATAAAAGAGATGGATTTATCAAATTTTTTGAAAGGTGAAAAATCAATATTTGAACTATTCTTGTAAATAATTAGTGGAACTTTAAGTATATAAGCATCAATTGATGATCCAGAATTTGAAACAGTTAGTGCTAAGTCGTATTCTTTCAGAATGTTGTACAATTTTCCACTGATAATATTTATTTTTTTTTCAATAAGTTTCTTGAGAGCAAAATTTTTACCTGCGTGAAACTTAGCGTACCAAATAATATCATATTTTTTTAAATTTAAATTATTTATAATATTAATTAATTGATAATTAATTTTCATATCGATATCAAAAAGTACAATAATTTTTAAATTAGAATTTGTGGTTTTAAATTTATCTTGAGTGTTTATATTATTTTTTGATTGGTAATTTAGATTAAAAAGAGAATTATATCTAAGATTTTCAACTTTTATTAATTCATTTTCTGAATATCCCATTTCTAAAAATAATTGATTGGCAATCTGACCCGATGATGCAATATAATTTGGCTTAGGGATATCGGTAAAATCAATATCGTTTCTTTGATTTGTTGTAGTATAATATCTTAAATCCCAATATCTGAATATGCCATACTGATATGCAATTATTGTATCATGTTTATGAAGTTTCCATCCATGAAGCAAGGCTCTTTCCCAGCCTTGGTTTTCCATAAGATAAATTAAATATTTTTGAGATGGTATGCTCGATAAAAATTTATCAATCTGTAATGAATAAATTATGTTTATAAAAGAAACTACACCAAAAATAGATTTATTTAAGTCTTCTTTAAGTACTGGCCATAATGAAAGAGCAGAATTTTCAAAAACAAATAAATCCTTGATTCTTTTTTTAAAAAGAAATTTAAAATAAATATCTAAATAAATTTTAATTGATTGTATTATTATTTTTAAATTTAAAAAACTGTCTAAAAGATCATGAAAATCTTTATTTTCGTTTATATTTGACTGATTAACTATCTCAGAAACATTTTTTGGATTATAATTTTTATAGTTAGGTACAAAATGGCTTATCCAATAAGATGTAAAGCCAAATTCCTTCAGTAATTTGGGAAGATTTCCAAATTGACTACTATAATCAATTTCTACCTTCTCATTTTTTTTTAATAATCCATTAAAATAAGAAAAAAAAATTACATCATATTTTTTATCTAATAATGGAATTTTCTTAATATTTTTGAACGGACTTCTTTGCACATAAAACTTAACAGAATACATTAAAACTATAAGGATATAGGGAACCAATCTTTTGAAACTAATATCAAGTTTCTTTTTTGTCCTAATTATTGATAGATTGATATTTAAGTTTGTACAAAGAATCTTTACGGCTTTTATTACTTTTGAATCATCACAAATGAAATAAATCTCAATTGGTTTATTTCTTTTAATAATTTCTTCTATTGCTATGAGTTTAATTGAATTGTTGGGTCCATCTGATTTGTAATTGCTCTTTTCAAAAATAAGTGACATCCACCATAAGTTATAACCATTATAAATTTTGAAATGCTTATAAAGATTTTTATTTTCTAAATTTTTATAACCTAGATCATCAATAAAGTTATTATACCGATCTCTGATTAGATCATCATTTTCCTCAACAAATTTTATAACTGAAATCTCATTAACCTCATCAATACTTAAGTTCCAATTAATAGTTATTCGATTAGACATATCGCTAATTTTAAAAAGGGTGTTATTTAAGCTCAAATCACTTATTTTTATTACAATAAAATTAAATTGTTAAAAAAAAATAGTAATTTATTTAATTGTATATTCTTTTTTTATAATTTTATAGTAATACATATTAGTGTAAATTCAATATTTCAAACTTGATTATGTAAATGAGTCTCGTTAATTTCTCGACAAATAAATGAAGTTAAATATTACATTAATTGCTAAAACAATAAGATAAGTTTGACTAAATGATTACAGAAATTATGTTTCAATAACTTAATCAAATTTAATAAAACTTATGCATTATACATTATCTTGAGTAAAAAAATAAAATGAGCAATAAAGATTGGTGGAAGCCAAAAAATCTTAAGGAATCTGAAAAGAAAATTTTATCTGCTAAAAATATTGACTCAATCGATACGCGTAATGATTTTGGTTCATATAAAATAATGAGATTAAAAGATGACATCAGCGCTTCACAACTTAATGAGCATAACGATATTGATCCAATTTATAGAGTCATGTTATTTAAAAAAGTTTTAAAAAGGAAATCTCTATCATCTATCCTTGATATTGGTTGTGGTGCAGGTTTTACGACAAATGAGCTAAAAAATGCATATCAAAATGCGAGTGTCACTGGCATGGATATTTCAGAAGATGCAATTGCTTATGCTCAAAAAAAGTTTAATAAATGTAATTTCATTTGCGATGCAATCGATCCAACAAATAATAATCAAGTTTTAGATTTTGAATTAATTACTGCTTTCGAGTTTTATCCCTTTACTCGAACAGACTCTTTCAAAGATCATGCTGATTATATTACACATTTGACTAAAAATTTAAGAAAAGGTGGGAAACTAGCCATTGTTCAACTTTGGGATAACCCATTGAGTATTTCAACAAATTATAATGCAATCAAAGATCATTTTAAAAATTTAAATTTTGAAACTTATACCATACCAATTAAAAAAATTGGAATTTATATAAAATCAAGACTGCTAGCTGTTGCTTTAAGTGAGCTTATAAGGTTTATTCAAATTCTTATTAAAAGTCGGAAGATAGGAAAAAAGAAGATAATAATTATTACTAAAAAATAATCCTTATTTAATTAATTAAATTTTTTTTATTTTTTTGTAAACTTTTGTCTAGAAAATTCGTAAAGCAAAAAACCTGCAGGCAGATAATATATTATTGAAATCCAATTGTTAAAGAAATTTTGTGATGGCATAAAAGGCCATAGTGATACAAATAAACTTATAAGCAAAAATATTTTATAATCAGAAACAAAAATTGTTTTTTTTATGTAAAGGCTCCAAAGATGCATGATAAATATATAGCATATTGACAAAAAAAGGAAAATAACCGGTAGAGTTCCAATAATTCCAGTTTCAGATAATAATTGTAAGTAAGTATTGTGTGGATGAGTAGAGCAACTTTTACCTGAAGAATATATTGGGTTAGCGCACGCTTCCCTATACATTTTTGGTCCTATACCAAACATGTAGTTATCATTAAATATATTAATAGAGGTCGAATAAAATGACTCATGTCTACTAGTAAAAACTGTGACACGTTCGTCAAATATTTGATTGATGGTTGTTGTAACCATTCTATCTCTTATATTCTCTTTAGATACTGTAATTATTAATATAAGACCTACTGAAATGATTAGCGTTGCTATTCGAATTAATCTAAATTGTGAAGTTAATAATATTATACAAACACTTAACAAGCTTACTATAAAAAAAGAAGTTCTTTCACCACTTACATAAATTAGTACGTCTGTTGCAATTAATAATATCATAAGAAATAAAATCATTTTTTTCGTATTAAAAAATTCTGAATAGAAAAGTGCAAATATTATTGGCAATAATCTTGCTAGATATGATCCTATAGTTAGATTATCACCGAAAAGTCCTTTTATTCTTAGTCCATCATATTCAAAATTTAACAAATTTCTTCCAAGAAAAAATTCTAAAAAGCCATCAAATATTACAACTATAAAAACTATTGTAAGAATAATGAAAAAATTTCTTTTAAAATTTATATTGTGCTCAATCACATAACAAATTGCTAGAGCAAATAGTCCAAATCTAAAATAAAATAAGCTGCTTTCAAAAGATAAAAAAGGATTTTGTGAAATTGATGAAATGATAATTAAATATAAACACCAAAACCAAAAAATGATAGCAGGTAATAATTTATAGTACTTAAATTCTTTCTGACTAATTGTTAAATATAAAAATATCAGACCGATAATGCAAACAGATAGATCTGATAAAAAGGAACCAGTAATAAGCGTCAATGGTAAAAAATAAAGGAGTAGTGTTTGAAAATTTTCTAAACTTTTATTTATTCTCATTGTGAGTGCAATCTATGCAATTAATGATTATTAATAAATTTAGCATTTGATGATGAAAAAAAATAGATAAATAATTTTATGGGTTCAATAATATAAGTTGCAATTCCCAAATCTGTTTTCCACCAGTTACTTTCATTAAAAATATCATTATATGCTGCTGCAGCTTCAAATTGGACACCACTTTTTTTGAAAACTTTATTGAAGGCAAGTAAGGATCTTCTCGTATGATAAAAGTCTGTGACTAAAATAATTTTATTATATTGACCTGATTTGATATTATATTCGTAAAAATCATATGCCTCATCAAAAGTAGAAGTTGCACCTCCCTTGAGAGAAGGTATGGTTAAAATTTCTTTACTAAATTTCTTACTTTCGCTAATTTTTTTGATAATATCTAAATTATTCATAGACTCAAAATTAAAAACTGAACTTAATGGCTTTGGGCTGGTAATGAGTATTTTGTTTGCAAACCCATTATTTACCAACTCAATAGCTCTTGGTATTCTAGTTATTGGATTGCCTGAAAGTACTAGAACAACTTCGGCATTGCGTGAAGGATTATCAATTGTAAAAAAAAACGCAAATTTTGTTAAAATTGTTTCTATCTTAAAAATTAATATACAAAATAGTAATCCAATAGTTACTGCAAAAATAACTTTTTTATTTTTTAAAATTTTCATTACAGTAAATTATTAGTTTATCTATTTCAGTCTCAATTGGATAATAATTATTAAATTTTATACTTTTAAGTACATTTGTTTGAAAATCTAAAAATTCTTTAGTAGTTGATTTCTCATTAAATGATTGTAATAAGAATTGGGGAGTGAATTTTAAAATTTTTTCGATTCTACTCTTAACAATTGACATTACTTCTTTTATAGAAAGAGAAAATCTTTCACCAATATTAATAATATCAGGAAGGTTTTTAAAATCTTTGTCTACTTCAATGATAAACTTGATACAGTTTAATACAGTGGTTAATGATATAAAATTTCTTACTGTGTTTATATTAGATTTTATATTTATCTTTTTATTTATTATAGCTTGTTTACAAATATCATTGATAAAAATATACCAACAATCTGCATCTATTCTAGAAGGTGCTCCAAAAGAATTGGCAAGTCTGAGGACTACAGTGTCAATATCTTTTTTTACTTCTGGTGAAAGAATTTGATTTTCAACCATCAAATGCGAAATGGCATATGGATGGTTGTTTTCTGGTTTTTTTTTCTCATTAATTTTTCCCAATAAGGGGCTTGAGTAAACGTGAGCAGTGGATAGGTAAATTATTTTTTTGACTGCTTTTTTTCTCGCAGCTTTTATAAGATTTGAGGTGCCAACTCTTGAAAAAAACTTTACATCCTCGAAAAAATTAACTGAGTTTTGGGCATTAGCTCCAGCTGCATGAATAATTATATCAATATTATTGCAAGCCTTTTCTAGGCTTTCAATTTTATTCCAATCGATAGATATGACTTCAATTTTTTTCTTTCCAGACTTTATTATATTTTCTTGTCTAGTAGCAATCTTTACTTCATAATTAAAATTTGATAGAAATTCTGAGAGACGTCCGCCTATAAAACCTAAACCACCTAGAATCAAAACCCTCATTTAATTTTTGTTCCAAGGCGGATTTCCTTTATCCCATAAAGAAACTAACAATTCATGTTCCCTTTTTGTGTCCATACATTGCCAAAAACCATCATGCTTGTATGCAGCTACTTCACCAAGTTTTACTGCCGTTTCAATAGGTTCTTTCTCCAATAAAGTTGTCTCATCCTTAATAAATTCGAGGAATTCTGGTTCTATTACAAAAAATCCGCCATTTATCCAGCCTTCATAAAGTTGTGGTTTTTCGACAAACTCAGAAACCATATTTCCATCAATTTTCAATTCACCAAATCTAGCGTTTGGCCTAACTGCTGTCATGGTAATCATTTTTTTATGTGACTGATGAAAATCAATCAGCTTATTTATATTAACATTACTTAATGTGTCTCCGTAGGTAAGCATAAATGTATCTTTACCAACATATTTTTTCATATTCTTTAATCTTCCGCCTGTCATTGAAGTTTCACCTGTGTCAATTAAAGAAACATTCCAATCCAAATTTTTTGCTTCATAAATTTCTAACGAGCCATCACTTAAATTGACTTTAAAATCAGAATTTAATGACTTATAATTTAAAAAATAATCTTTTATGACGTAGCCTTTATACCCAAGAGCGATAAAGAAATCTTTAAAATTAAATTTCGCATAGTGATTCATTAAGTGCCATAAAATTGGATAATTGCCAATTTTTACCATAGGTTTTGGAATCACCTCTGTATACTCAGCAAGCCGAGTCCCGTATCCACCGGCTAAAATAACAACCTTCATTTTAATCTAATTTCCAATCATAATTTATTTCTTCTAAATTTTTACTTAAAACTTCATTATCATTGTGCTCAATACTAGCAACATTTACTACTAAATTATCAGTTTTGCTTAAGCCTTTAAATCCAAACCATATGTTTTTGGGTACAGATAATCTAGCATAATTATCGTCCCCAACAATAAATTCCTTAGTTTCTAGTGTCTTTTGATCATAAAAAACAAATAAAACTTTTCCTAATGGAACAATTAAATTTAAATGCATCTCCTTATGATACTTCCAGGCTTTTACAGAATTATAATTTATCCAAGAAAAGTAAATCTCACCAAACCCATAGAATGATTTATCACTCTTCTTGATTCCGTGAAATAAGTCGCCTTTCTTCAAGTGAAATTTTTTTAATGGTATTTTCGCTATATTACCTAACATTACTTTGCCCAATTCAATGAATTGGCTCTTGCTAGCTTTGTGAATTCCATTATTTGCATTTTACTAATTTTTTCAGCATTAACCTTATCTTTATAATAGTTTTTATACCATTCAGCAGTGAATCTAATTGTCTGTTGAAAGTTTAAATTTGACTCCCATCCAAGTATTTTTTTTGATTTTTTACAATTAAGCTTTAAAAGTTTTGACTCAATTAATTTTTTGTTAGGCTTAATGTCCCATTGAACATTTTTCCAATATATAGACATTTCTTTTACTAATTGAATTACTGTTCTACTAACATTTTCTCTTGGACCAAAATTAAATGCTTCTCCATGTAAACTAGTATTTTGGTTTAAATTTTTTGCCAAAATTAAGTATCCACTTAGCGGTTCTAAAACATGTTGCCAGGGTCTGGTTGACTCTGGGTTTCTTAAAACAACTTTTTTATTTTTTGACCATGACTTTATACAATCAGGAAGTATACGATCCTCCGACCAATCTCCGCCACCGATAACATTTCCTGCTCTTCCAATAGCAATTCTTACCTTTGATTTTTTTGACGAAAAGTAAGACTTAATATAACTACGGATTGCTAATTCTGCTGACCCTTTTGAAGCACTGTAGGGATCTACACCTCCGAGTTCATCATCTTCTTTATATCCTCTCAGAATTTCTTTATTCTCATAGCATTTATCACTTGTAATTATCACTCCAACACATTTGTGTTCTATTTTTCTCAAACATTCTAATATATTAATTGTACCAATCACATTTGTTTCCCATGTTGTGTGAGGAAATTTTAGAGATTTGTTTACTAATGATTGAGCAGCTAAATGAAAAATAAAATGAGGTTTAAAAGAAATAATTTCTTTCTCAAGTTTTTTTTTGTTCAATATATTGCAACGTCTATCATTAATTTTCTTTGTTAAATTTATTACTTTATAATGTGACGGATGAGTAATGGGATCTAGTGATATCCCCCTTACATTTGCACCTAAGGTTTTGAGCCACAAGGAAAGCCATGATCCTTTAAATCCTGTATGTCCAGTTACAATAACATTTTTATTTTTAAAACAATTATTAAAAATTGAAATTTTTGATAACTCTTTCATAGTCTAAAATATTTTCTTTTAAATTCATAAAGTATTTTTTTAAAATTATCATTAACTACAATTTCTCTTACAATCATATGGCCAATGTCCTTAGCTAAAATAGATCTAATATTACTATTAATGTTTTTCTTATCTTTTTTTAAAGCCTTGATTAGATGATTGATATTAATATTTTTAGGTAAATAATCTTTGCAAATGGGATCTAAGATTTCTTTAACCATTTCAAATTTTTCATACTTTAATAATCCTAATTTATGAGAAATAAAATTTGCCATATTCATTCCGTGAGCAACAGCTATACCATGTGGAATTTTAAAATTGGTAATGGATTCAATTGCATGTCCGTAAGTATGTCCATAGTTCAGCAAAAGTCTTTCTTTTTTATCAAACTCATCCTTTTCAATAAATCTTTTCTTAATATTTAAAGATTTAAAAATTAGTTGTTCACATGCTTTAAGATTAAGTTGCATAGCTTTTTGATATCTTAATTTAAAATATGCAACATCTTCTTTTCCAGATACTAAAAAATAGTGTGCCATTTCACCTATACCAGAGTTTATTTCTTTTTTTGATAATGTGTTCAAAAAATTTACATCAATAAAAATTTTTTTTGGAGGATGGAAATTACCTATTTGATTTTTTCTACTATAAAAATTAATTGAAGTTTTTCCACCTATACAACTATCACACTGTGATAAAAAAGAAGTAGGGTAAAAAATCCAATCAATACCTCGAAATAAAATAGAGGCAATAAAACTTCCTATATCTTGGGTTATACCACCTCCAATAATTATAAGTTTATTATTTTTATTAAAATTTTTTTTTATAATTTGATTAATTATACTATTTAAATTTTCAAAAGATTTTGATTTCTCACTTGCATTAATTTTTATAATATTTTTGTTAGAAAGAAATTTTGAAAGTTTGTGTCTTTGAAATACTTTTTTATCTACAAGTAAAATGTCATTTGTATCAATATTCGCCTTGAAGTTTGACTTAGAAATATTCAATAATTCAATAGAATAGTTTTGTTTTGAGGATTTAATAATGATTTTTCTTTTGTGCATATCTATTTTATAGTGTAGCCGCCATCAATGACCAGATTTTGCCCAGTAATATATGTATTAAATTTGCTACATAAAAAAATTACCAATTGCACAATCTCTTTACTTTGAGCAAATCTTTTTAATGGGACTTCGTCACTTAAAGCCTTAATTTCTTCATTAGTAAGAATGTTTCGCGTTAAATCTGTTTTTACAAAACCAGGAGAAACTGAATTGACTAAAATGTTTGATCCAGCAAGATCTAATGACATTGCCTTAGTAAGGCCTATTAAACCAGATTTAGAAGCTGAGTATGCTGCTCTTTTCTTTTTACTTATCACTCCAAAAATAGAAGAAATATTAATTATATGCCCTTTTTTTTGACTCTTCATCTTTTGTGAAATAGTTTTTGAAATTAAATAAGGTAATGTTAAATTAATTTTATTTATTTTTAA
Organism: uncultured Pelagibacteraceae bacterium; assembly: GCA_902523455.1. GTDB lineage: Bacteria > Pseudomonadota > Alphaproteobacteria > Pelagibacterales > AG-422-B15 > CACNXQ01. The sequence continues at coordinate 138,911 of CABYZG010000001.1, read as the reverse complement.
CCAATCTTCATCTTTTATTTTTGCAAGATCTTCAATTTTATTTACACCTGCATTATTTATCAAAATATCTATACGAGGTAATTTTTCTAACCTTCTAATAAACGCTTTAACTTCAAAATCATTGTTGAAGTCAACTGAAAAGTGAATCCATTTGTTTCTTCCAATTTTAGAGATCTTGGTCTTTTTTCTTTGAGTGCTAGTTGAAAAAATATTTGCCCCCATCTTAAAAAATGACTCAGCTAATTCCTTGCCTATTCCACGACTTGTGCCAGTAATTAATATATTTTTTTTCTTAAAATCTATGTTCATATATGATTTAAAAGATTTTCTGTTGCTTCCATCTCCATATTATATCTACATTCTTTTGTATAAGATCCTATATGAGGAGTTAAGATAATTTGATCCATTTGACTCATTTTACCAAAATAAGGCTCTTCAACAAATGCATCAATCCATGCTCCAGAAATTCGATTATTTTCGATTGATCTAATCAAAGCCTTTTCATCAACAACTCCTCCTCTTGAGGCATTACATAAATAGGAGCCTTTTTTCATCATTCCAAATTCTTGATCTGAAATGATGCACTCTTCTATATTCACATGAATAGTAACAATATCAGCTATTGGTAAGGCTTCATCCAAATTAAGGAATTTAAAATCATCCTTCTCTTTGTTTTGATTAACAAAAGGATCAACTATAAAGATATTCATATTAAAAGAGCTTAGAATATTAGCTAATCTTTTTCCTATTCTACCAAATCCTATAATGACAACATTTTTATTTTTCATTTCATTTCCTAATATTCTATTCCAACTTTTGGTATGCATATAGTTATTCATTGGAATAGTCTGTTTGAAAAGATTTATTATGTTTCCTACAGTGAGCTCTGCTACTGAGTCAACTGGTCCATTAGGTATAGAAAATAATTTTATATTATTTTTTTCAATTGATTTGGTATCAATATTTGATATTCCTGAACCTACTCTAGATATAACTTTTAAACTAGAAGATGACAAAACCTCATCATCGAGAGTTTCAAGTCCAGCTAAAAGTCCAATTACATCTTTATTCAAAATATGCATTAACTCTTGTTTTTTTATTTTTCTTTTAAAAGGGTTTTCTATGACATCAAAACCTGACTCTTTTAATTTTATTAAAGGCCCTGAATAATTTGGATCAAAAGATGAAGGCCCTATTAGTATTTTTTTTACCATTATGAAAATTGAAAAATTATTTCACCGTTGATTGAAACCAATGAGCTAAAATATGATTTATTATAAGATGTGCATCCTCTACTGGTCCATATTCTCCTTTTTGAGTCTTTACGTGCAAAACTATATCTGAAAGATTTAGAAGCTTTCCTCCGTCAAATCCTAAGAACGATATAACTTTTCCTTTTTGATTTTTAAACCACTTTACGGCCTTTAAAATATTTGGTGAATTACCACTTGCAGAAATTGCAATTAGCTGGTCCCCTTTCCTGAAGTGTATCTTTAATTGGTTTAAAAATATTTCATCATAACCTACGTCATTCGCAATAGCTGTAACAACAGAATTATTGTCTGTTAAAGACAAAAATTTAAACGGCTTTTTAGTTTTTGTTTTTTTTATAATATCAAATCCTAGATCGTTGGCCATTGAACTAGCCGTTGTAGCAGACCCCCCATTCCCAATTAAAAAAATTGTATTTCCACCTTTTCTCGCTTTCTCAAGAGAATAAACCAGTTTGTCAATTTCATTAGCATCAACAGACTCAATGGCACTGTTAAGGTGACCAATATATTTTTTCATGAACTTACTAGGCAGCTTAGATTTTTTAGCTAGGACATTTATATTTTTCACAGTCTGTATTTTTTTTTCCATTCTTTATCCGATTTATAAATTTTCTCGATTAGTTTCATCACATTTAAGGCATCATAACAACTACCATTTTCTATATCTTTATTATTGACTATGCAATATGCAAATTCATTAATTTCTCTCTTCCATGATTTATCGTTTTTATATTTACTAATCTTTTCCTTTGGAATTTTTTTATAATTAGAATCTTTTTTTACAGTAACTATTAGTTTTTCTTCTCCGTAACTTTTGCTACCTGATAAAATACCACTTAGCTCGAGCTGCGCTTTTTCTAAAGTTATTTCTAATCTAAATTTGTGCCTCCATTCAGTCGCAGTAGAATGTAACATTCCTACAATGCCACTTTTACTTTTCATTATAGTGTAGACGTTGTCTTCTACATTGTGATTCCAAAAGTTGTTAGATATAAAGCTGTGAACTTTAATAAAATTATCGGAAAAATATAACATCATATCAAGCATGTGAATACCTTGATCTAGTAATATGCCTCCACCAGCTTCAGATCTTTTAGATCTCCACTCACCAGTAAATGGTATAATTACACTTTTACCATAAATACCTCTAAAATTAATAATCTTGCCAAATTTTTTAGAGTCTATAATTTTTTTCGCATTAATTATTGAGTCGTGGTACCTATGATTGAATCCATATTTTAACTTCAGATTTTTTTTAGTATTTTTGATTTTTATTACATTTAATATATCTTTAACTGACCTCCCAGGGGGCTTTTCACAAAATACATGCAAATTATTTTTTAAGCCTTCAATTGTTGCTTTAGGAGCGTATCGATTTGGAAGACATACAAATAAAACATCTAATTTAGCTGAAAATATTTTTTTATAGTTATTAAAGTATAATACGCCATCATCAAGCACCCCATCATTCTTAAAATTTACATCACTTACAGCAACAGTTTTGAAATATTTATTTTTATCTATATATTCTTTTCTTCTTTTACCAACGACTCCATAGCCAACTATTCCTACTTTTAATTTCATAAATTTAAAAAATAATTAATATGACCCGTGATATTTATCTTTTGTCATGAACTTTTCAACTAATGCAATATCCTCAGGACTATCAACTGAAAATGACTTCCGAGAAGGATATGGAGCAATGTATTGGTCAAAATCCATGTCTAAAATACGATTACTGTCACATGCTTCTATTTGTTCTAATCTAGTTTCTTGATGATTTATAAACATATCGAGGTATTTCCAACGAAATGCAAAAATTCCATATATTCTTCTCGCATATAATTCATTTGAAAAATTCTCCTTAGAATATGGAACTGGGGCTCTTGATGTATATAACACTTTTCCTTCTTCATTATGAATAATTTTCACAGTGTCTTTATTTAACCATAAATTTTCTTCAGTAATATGCATTGCTAGTACTGTGCAGGGTATATTTTTTGACTTAATCAAAGGTTTTAAAACTGCATCTATCATTTCTGGCTCAAGCATTGGTTCGTCTCCTTGAACACAAACAATGAGATCATCTTCCTTGAGATTTTTTTCAATTGCTGCTGCAGCTTCAGCTACTCTATCTAAGGCACGTGTATGTTTATTGCTAGTCATAACAACTGGAAAGTTATTTTTTTTTGAAAAGTCTGTGATTTCAGTGTCGCAAGTAGCAATTGTTAGACTATCCCAATGTTTGAACATACTTGCTCTTAAATAAACATGCTCAAGCATAGGTCTCCCTAAAATATTACGAAGTGGCTTGCCTCTAAATCTCGAGGCAGCCATCCTTGCGGGCACAATTCCTATTAATTTAGTCATTTATTTATAACGATAAAGTTTTGATAAATTTTCATCTTCTCTTCCCAAATAAATACTATCTTTTTTTTCAGATAAATCGGTAGTTTTTTGAGATTCATTGCTCACATAAAATGCATTTAAAAGTTCAATTGTTTTTCTGGCGTCATCAAATGTTACAGAGAAAATATCTTTGTTATTCATATCACTTATTATTTCATTATAAATTTTGAGATGTCCATTACCATAAACATTGCCTGAAAAGTCTTCTGAAAACTTTTCACAATCTGAAGGGTTAGGAGTAAATATCTGTAATTCGTTAACTGCTATTCCACCTATTTGTGCTAATCCTTTACTACCTACAACTGAAATACTTGCCTCAAAATCGTCAGGTCTAGCAGAGGTTGTAATTTCAACCGAACCAATAGTTTTGTCAGCATATTGAATTGTCCCGACAACCGTGTCTTCAACTTCTATGCTGGCTCCCATTGTTCTCATAGTTGCGTTAACTTGTTTTATCTCTCCACCAAGAAATCTCAATAAATCTAGATGATGAATTCCTTGATTTGTTAAACAGCCCCCATCCATTGCAAAAGTGCCTCTCCACGGAGCTAAGTCATAATATCTTTGAGGTCTACACCACCTAACTCTCACAGATACTAGGCTTAGATCTCCAAGTTCTCTAGACTCTATAGCTTTTTTTACTCTTTGAACTGCATAATTGTGTCTGTTTTGAAATACCGGAAATATCTTAACGTTTTCTATTGTAGCTTGCTTTTCAATATCATTGAAATGAGATGATCTTAGGAATGTTGGCTTTTCAACAATGATATTTTTTTTAAAGTTTTTTATAATTTTTAGCGCATGTTCATAATGCATACCCGAGGGAGTTATTATAGTAACTACGTCTATGTTTTTGTTCTCACTGAGCATCTTATCAAAATCTAGATAAGATTTTGCACCAAACTGTCTTGCATAATTATCAGCTTTTTCTATTTCCAAATCACACACAGCAACAAGCTTTGCACCATTCAATTCTGTAATTGCTTTACAATGATGTCCTGCTATTCTTCCACATCCAATAATGGCAAAGTTAATTTCTTTATTACTCATTTAACCTGGGTACTTTTTATTTTGTTAATAATCGGTTTGAAATTTTCTTTTGTAGTTGCTGTAAATCGAGAATACCCACTTAAGCAATCTTCTTTAAAATTTTTTCTGTATAAAACTATATCACTCAGTTCTTTATGGATTTTTTCAGAACCCTCTCCAAAAGCAACATGAAGAAAGTTTCCTTCACTTTTAAATGTATCAAAACCAATCTTTTCCATCTCTTTTAGAAAATGAGTTTTTCCATCTATGATATTCTGGGTTGAAGCTTCCATTTTTTCAGAGTAATTAATCATTTTTTCTATAAATGCTATACTATAAGTGCCTAATTCATACATAGGCTTTATTTTATGAAAATATTTTATTGTTTCTGGATGTCCAATCACATAGCCTGTCCTTAATCCTGCAAGACCCCACGCTTTCGAAAATGTCCTTGCTATGATTAAGTTCTTGAAGGATCCGACTTTATTTGAAAAAGAATGAGGGTAAAAAGGATAATAAGCTTCATCAATAAGTAGAATTATATTCTCTTTATTACATAAGTTAATTATTTCCATGATTTGTTCATAAGTTAAAATGCTACCTGTGGGACTATCGGGGTTGGGCAAGCAAAACATTTTTGGTTTAATCTGTAATAATGCTTTTAAAATATTTGCAAATTCAATAATAGGTCCTTTAGGTGATCTTTGATAATATACTTTGTAAGTTTGAGCTCCAAAAATCCTGCAATAAATATCATACATCGCAAAACTTGGACTTGTAATGAGAATCTTATCTTTAGGATTAATAAATAATTCAAAGCTGTATCTGATGGCTCCATCACTTCCCGCTGTAAGAAACAAACTATCAATAGGAACATTATCTAAGTCAGATAGTTTTTTGTAAAGTATTGCAGGTTCTGGATAGGTGGATTTTGAAATATTTGGAATTTCCTGAGCAACTTGCCTAATGAATTCTTGATATTCAGGATCAACATTCTCATTTTTATCGAGCCAAATTTTTGTATTATCCCTTGGAACTGAGTTCCAACCAAAAGGTCTAGTAAGTTCATTGCTTAAAACTGAATTCTTAATTAATTGTTCTATCATTAAAAAAAATATACCTCTAGATATGGCTAAATTTTTATACATTTTAAAAATTGACTAGGCAAATCTAAATCAATTCTTGGATGTTTTTTGTTATCTAAATCAGGCTTTCGAACCGCAAGAACACTGAAGCATAATTTATCATAAGGACATATGGCTGTAATACTCGGAGCGCCAACATAACCATACCCATAAATATTTTCTGCGTCCAATTTAATAATCGATTTTAACAAATCATTGATATTGAAAATTACATACGGCGCGATCTCTCCAGACCTTTTCTCGTCATAATTTATATATTGATAGGATAAATTAATGTTATTTAAACTTTCTTGGTCTGTAATTCTAAAGCTCGCAATAAAATAGCCTCCGTTTTTCACTTTTTTCCAAGACTCTTCTAGCATCAACTGAAAATTATTTTGCCAATCAATACAACTTAGAGAAAATACTAAATCAAAATGATCATCTTTAATTTCATTTGTAATTTTTAAAAAATCACCCTGCATTATTTTTTGATTATTATTCAATATTTTTCCATATTCTGCGGCTTGTTTATTAATTTCTACTCCAGTATAATTAGAAATCTTAAACTTCTCATTTAAAGCATTGCCTAACCCTCCACAAGCGCAACCAATATCTAATACTCTAATTTTATCTATATTATCAAGTTTTGTAATAGTATCTTGAATAACTTTCCTCTCTGAAGGATAAAATTCTTCCCATGAGATTCTTTCAGTAGAAAAATATTTTTTTATGTTTTCTGATTTGTAATTGATATTTTCCATATATTCTAATTAAACTAAATCACCCCATTGTAAAATGTGATCTTCCTCAAGATCAATTTTTACTTGTCTTCCAATTATTTTTTGTAAATTATTTGCAGTAACTCCAGTACCAGGTCTTTTGCATATTACGTCATCTATAGCAATTTTTTCACCAGATAATATTTTTCTGGTTGTAACAACACTTCTTCTAGCGTTTAACCTAGCCACTTGTTCAGATGGAATTGCTTTTTTTTCATTGTAATCACCTAATAAAGTTTTAATTTTATTTATATCATCTTTAAACCTAATTAAGTCATTAACATCCATCGCGTGGTAGTGATCATTCCCTGGAAGTCGTTTGTCATGCGTGAAATGTTTTTCAATGACACGAGCACCAAGCAATGAAGCAGTAATTAATGTTGTCATATTTTCTTCTGGAACTGTATGGTCAGAATAACCTATTATATTATTTGGAAAATTTTTTTGTAAACTTGATATCATAGATAAATTTGCATTAGAATTTTCTGTAGGATAATTTAAAATACAATGCATTAATCCTACTTTATTAGATCCATTTTGTTGGAGAAACAAAATTGCCTCATTAATTTCATCAATATTAGAAGCGCCAGTTGACATAAGAACAGGTTTTTTCTTTATTGCAACATCTTTGAGCAACTGATAATTTGTAATATCGGCAGAAGCAATTTTGAAAAAAGGAACTAATGGCGATAAATAATTAACAGACTCTGAGTCAAAAGGAGTTGATAGAAAGGTAATGTTAATTTTCTTACAATATTCAAATAGGTTGATATACTCTTCAGCATTAAAACTATCATACTTCTTAAATAATTCATTTTGGTTGAGTGTAGGCTCTTTTGAAGTGTCCCAATAAGAGGGAGAATTTTTGGAAGCCAAAGTATCTGCCTTGTAACTCTGAAATTTAACAGCATCAGCGCCTCCCTTTTTAGCTAAATCTATTATTTTTATAGCTGTTTCAAACGAGTTTTCATGATTTACTCCAATTTCAGCAATAATATAGGGATCTAAATCTAAAATTGAACTTTTTATAAATTCAAGATTTTTCATCATTTTTTATGTTTTGTCCTGAGTTTTTGGTTAAATATTTTCATTTTTTTTAAATCATTCGTCATGTTATATCGATGTTTTCTGTATCTATAAAGAGGTAGCGCAATTCGACCTATTTTATACTTTTTTTCGAATCTCGTTCTTAAATCTTTTTCTTCATTTAAAAGAAATGATTTATCATATAGGCCCAAATTAATTAGATCATCAGTTTTGAATATGATTCCACAACCGATTGGTTTTTTCATACAATTTTCAGTTTTAATAATTTTCTCGTTCTCGTCTATTAGATGATAATCACAAGCAAAGGCTTGCTGCTCTTTATTATTCGACACAAATAAATAAAGTATTTCTAAGAATTTTTCATTTACATAATCGTCTGCATCTAATCTTACAAAATATTGAGAATTTAATTTTTTAATTCCTTTATTTAAACAACTTGGCAGTCCTAAATTTTTTTTATTGGTAATTGTAATAAGCTCATCTTTAAATTGGCTAATTACAAAAGCAGTATTATCTGTACTGCAATCATCAATTACTATAATTTCATAGTCATCTCTTTTAAATGACTGAAATATAATTGATCTTAAGCACCTAGCTAAATATTTCTCTTGATTAAAGACAGGTATTATTACTGATATTTTTTTGTATTTACCCATAAATTTATTTATTATCTAATATTTTAACCCAATCATTAATCCATCTAGTTGAAGTTAAAGAATGTTCTAAACAAAAATTATTTCTAATTTTTTTAGTAATATCAGAATTCCACCAATTATCTATATTATTATAGACTTCATTAATGTGATTTGCCGCTTCAATCGGGCTGAAAAACAATATTTTTGCTTTTCTCAAATAAGAAACATGTTTTAAAAAACTATCTCTAAATAAATAACTATTTTTATTTATAAAAATTACGGTAGGCGTATTTGATTGCATGCTTTCTAAAAACGATGTGCCTAAACTATCGCTTACAAATATTCGAGAGCGATCGAGGGATTTGTAAAAAGAATCTTCATTATCAGGTTTCAAGTTTGGTACTTTGTTCTTTAAGATTAATTCATTGTTCCACCTTTCTTTATCTGATGGATGGAAACGAGCATACAAAAAGTCAGTATAATTTAATTGTTTTATAAATTTAATAGGATCATCTATATGGTCTATTAAATTCATAGATGATTTAGGTCCTACTAATAGTCTTATGACGTATACAGATCTTGTGGTAAGTGCCAGTAAAATTCTATTTTCATTTACGATCTTTTTCTTTTTCTTTATTAGTAAAGGCATTGGTAAAGGATGTGTTAAATTACCCTCTGTCCACCCATATGTTAAAAATTTATCAACTATTGACCTGTCAAAATTTTCTGGCACATGAAATTTATCCATTCCATAACCACAGCCATGTTGACTAGAAAATAATTTAATTTTATCCCTATTTAAAGCTACAAAATATTGAAATGTATAATTGTTATAAAGAGATTGATAAGTAAAAAAGGTATATCTTATCTTATTTAATTTCTTATAAAGATTACCAACAAACTCTAAGTTTTTATTAAAATCTTCAAGGTAACATTTAGGAATTGACTCCTTAACAACATCATAAACTAAATCAACGAATGAAGAAGATTTTTGAGTTTTTGCTTTTCTAAATTCTATATCTGTAGCTTGATTGTTATTAATTTTATCTCTTAATAAAAAATCAAAAATAATTTTTCCCTTAGATTTAAAATAAATTTTTAAAATAAATTTTTTTGACTTTTCTTTGAAATAAGGATTGCTAATAACTATGATTTCATCATAGAAATAATTACTTAAATTAAATATACTATTCAATAATTTAAATGATATGTCTTTAAATATTTTTTTTATTTTTTTTAATAATAAATTTTTTGTAATAATCTTTTTATTTTTAAAATTTATTTTTTTTATTTTATAGTCAATGAAATCAACTTTTTTTATAATTTGTGAAAATAATTGTAATTGAAAATAATCGTTGTTACTTAAATCATCAAATTCTTTAAAATTTTTTGGAATAATGTAAGATTGATCAGATAGACAAATTGTATCTAACCTATTTCTTTCTGCAGCTAATTTAATCAGAGAATACTTATCATATGCTTGATGAACAAAATGAATAAGCCAATATCCAAAGATTATTTTATAAAAATTTTTATCCTTTTTTAGAGAAAACTTCTTGTTGTATTCTAAAGTTAATTTTTCAAGAACTATATCGCAGATATATTCACAATACTTTTGAGCTTCAAATGTTTTGCTTTCTGAATTCCATTGAAATGGTATAATTTCATATTTTAGGTCTTTGTATTTATTTCTTTTTTCCCTTAAACACCATTCACCAGCAAATAATATATTTTTGTTTAAATCCCAAAATTCTTCTATATTTGTTGTAGCCAAAAATCCTTTGGCCTCTTTATTATCTGACAATTTCTATTCCTAATTTAAAAAGTTATTAAATTATAAATCATTATTTAAGTATAATTTAACTATTTCTTTGGCAGAAGTATCTTTATTAATTTTACAATCTTTAACAAATTTACTTAGTCTGTCTAAATCTTCTATTTCATCAATATCAAATTTTAGCTTGGGAAAAGACAATTCATTTGGACATGGAGGTATGCCTATTTTAAATTCCTGGTAATTATCGTATATATATTTTGTAACATGTTCTTTGTGAGAGCTTATTTGAATTTTTTCTGACAGATAAGATAACATTTTTAATGATAATATCTCTGCTCCAAACCCATCGACAAATTTAGATTTTAATAAAGGACTGTGATTAAAAACTAAATCATATTTTTCCAATAAGTAGTACTTAACTAAATCGTCTACAACTTCAGGACATATAAACGGATTGTCAGCACAAACTCTAACTATATGGTTAGCTTTAAAATGATTTGCAGTTTCTAGAAATCTACCTAAAACATTCTTTTTACTTCCTCTAAAATAATTTATGTTATGTTTCTTTGCAACATCAATTAATTCGTCATCTTCTTCATGTGTACTTGTTGCTAAAACTATATTATCTAGTAATTTAGATTTTTTGATTCTTAATAATACCCATTCAATAATTGTAAGATTGCCCAACTCTGCACTCATTTTTTTTGGAAAACGTGATGAATCCATTCTTGCTTGAACTATAGCAATGATACTCATCTTTTAATTAGTTATTCTACAGTTGCATAGCAAAGAAAAGAGTCAAAGCTATTTCTTTGAATAGAAATCTTATTGATATTTAAGCTCTCTAGTAATGCAGTTGCTTCTCCTGGTCCATCAGGCGCATTAGTTCCATCTAAGGCAATTAGTGATCCCTTTGGCATTTTTGGTAGAAAATACTCTAGTGCTACTTTAGAAGGCTTATAAATATCAAAATCAAGATGTAATAATGAAACTAATAAATGCGGGTTGTTTTTAATAAACTTTGGAATTGTATTTACGGCATCGCCTTTAATTATTGAAACTTTCTCAAATTGATTTAATGGTCTAAATTTATTTTGTATTTTAATTGATTTTTTTATCTCTTTATCAGACTGTCTGTCTTTAAATTTCAAAAACTTCTTTTCATCTGAATATATTCCCTTCTCGTCTTTATTATCTAATGACTTGAAACCCTGAAATGTATCGAATCCATATATAAGCCTAGAAGTGTTATATGGTTCAAAAATACTTGAAAAGTGAAGCCAAGAGAAAATTCCAGCACCTAAATTTACTCCACACTCAATAATAGAGCCATGTATATTTAGAGTTTTCTTAAAAATTTCATACCTATTTAAAAACATCGCTACATCTCGTCGATGAACATATGTAGGAAAATTTTCTAATTTCTTTTCAATAGAAAGTTTTGACTCTGAAAAATTTTTGGACAAGATTTTATAATCATTCATAGCTTATAAATTTGTAGATGTTTTCTCAATAAAATTTTTTGAAACTAATAATCCCTCAAGGGCTAATATATCTATTCCAGATTTTTTAAAGACATTATATGCATCTTTTGCGCTGTTTACTATAGGAAAACCATGTAAATTAAAAGACGTATTAAGGACCCCCCCAACCCCAGTTATATTGTAAAACGCGGTAAGCAGTCTATGGTATTCTGGATTCATTTCTTTAGTTACCATTTGAGGTCTTAGAGTTTTGTCTGAGGGATGCATTGCGGCTTGTAAATCTCTTGATCCATCAAGAGTTGATTCAAATCCAACAGTCATATACGGAGAGAATATATTTTTATTATTGATTATATATTTATCGCACTGCTCAAATAATATACTAGGCGCAAAAGGCATCCAAAAATCTCTATTTTTTATCTTTTCATTGATAACCTCGACAATTTTATTATTTCTTGCATCTGCTATTATAGCTCTATTTCCCAATGATCTTGCTCCAAACTCTCCTCTTCCGATACATCTGCCAACAACCTTTCCTTCCGCAATCAAGTTCGCTAAAAATTTATCATCATAGTTATAAACATAAAACCCTTCCTCTTTTGCAGTTGTAGCGCATTCCTTAACTTCCTCAAGAGATATGTTGGGACCCAAATAAACATGGTCCATTGATTTAATTTTATTTTGGCAATTATTACTGTCTAGATAGGCGTAACATGCACCAATTGCGAGTGACTCGTCTCCACCAGATGGTGCAACGAACATTTCTTTAATTTCAGGAATGTCCTTTATAAGCATATTAGCTTTCACATTCATTGATATGCCACCAGAGTAAACAAATTTATTCGTTTTATATTTTCGCATTGCATTTGAGATATATTGCAACATTATTTCCTCAGTATACTTTTGAAGACCACCAGCAATACCATCAAATCTACAAGACTGAAGTTTTTTCTTATAATAAAAAAATAGATCACTAGGTCTCTCTTTATACTTAAAATCTATTCCATCTACATACATTCCTTCTTTAAATATATTATATGCAATATCCACTGCTCTATTTTTTGCATACGGAGCTAATCCCATAACTTTAAACTCATGTGAATCTGGCATCATTGCCAATAAAAGAGTAATGCTTCTATAGATTCTTCCAAGCTGAAAATCATTAGCTTCAACGCTACTAACACGAAATATTTTTCCAGAGTCATCTGTTTTAGAAATTGTTGTACTTAGACCATCTCCAAATGCATCAGCAGTTAAGATTAAAGTATCTTTTCCTCTTATAGGCGTGGACCAATATGCATACGCCGCATGACACTCATGGTGATCTATGTGAATTATTTTTTCTTTATCGATTTTTAAAAAATTTGAAATAGCACCATGTAAAAAATCTTTATAAATTAATTCATTTGCAGGATCACTGTAATTAGAAGAAATTTTACTAAGCAGTTCATCCCATTTTTCTTGACCAGGAAATTGATTTTTATCAATCTTGTGTTTAAAGATTTCATTAAATGATACCTCTTTTTTTTCTAAAAGTTTTGGTTTCCAATAAAAATTCATAATATCAAAATGATCATTTAAAGACCAACTGCTGTACTTTTTCATTAAATGTGTACTTAAATTAAGCATATTGCCTGCTATAATTACTGCATCCAAATCATTCCCATCTAATCTGCCATCCTTCATTACATAATTGATAGCATCAACTGGCAAAGACTCATCGTTTTTTACTCTTGAAAATCGCTCCTGACTCACACAAGAAATCAGTTTGTCTTCTTTAAACAATGATGCAGTAGATAAAATTCCAAGGGATAGTCCAAGAATGTTCATTTAAATTATAATATAAAAAAAGAAATTGATATTTATAATTTTAGAATAATACAGATCGCAAAAAATGTCTATTAATATGTAGATTACTATTCTTGATTAAAAAAATTATATATAAATTTTTATTTTTTTATAATTTAGGTAACGGTTCTTATAATTGATTCAGCGCAGGAGAACTGTTTAATATTTTTAATTGGATTATTTATTGATTTCATATCTTTCTTATCAATCTGTCCAGATGTTTTTTTTAAAATAGATGCAGCACCTATTTTATAGATTTGTTCATTCGATATTTTAAACAAATGAAGTTCTTTAATGCTTTTAATAAAATCCTCTTTTTTGCCAAGAAGTAATTCTGTGATACCCTTCTCAAATGATAAAGCATTATTTATTTTAGAGCCCTTTTTTAAAATATTAAGAAGTGACTCTAAATTGTCTTCTAAAGATGTATTTCTTCTTACACATGAAAGATCATATCCGTATATAAGTCTCAAATAATTTAAATTTGTTGGTTGAATTTTTATATTTAATGCAACTCTTGGCAGTTCAGATTTATAGAAAGTTCTATGGGGCACGATACCACTCATTAAACCTACTTCACCTGGTTTGAATGAATTCTTAAGATCCCAAGAAATTTGTTTCAAGCCTCTTTCAGTAATTTCATTTGGATAGCCTAATCTGTCATTATTTTCTAAAATACCAACTTTATTCTTTTTTATTTTTCCTAATTGCATAGGGCATGCATTATCTAAGCATCCAGTTAATTGAAAATAAAAAATTAAAGTGTGACTGCTTCTGAATCCATTATTATCGAGATCTTGGTGAGGTCTGGTAGGGAAATAAATGTTTGATACTTTGCTACTCTCATAAAATATATCATTAACAAGTTTTCCTTTTCTAGCAGTTTTTCTATCTTTTTCATTCCATACTCCCTTAATCTGTGCACTAACACGAATTTTATAGTCTGTTTCTGGACCAAACAGTAAATCTATTTTTGGTTTAACATAGGGTGCCAAGATTTTTACAAGACCTTTCTGTGCTTTGCCTGATACTGAAACTAAGATATTATTTAAATGTTTTTCATTTAGATAACTAAGATATTCCTCATTTGACCAATTAAAGTTTATTTTTGCATGATCATTGATGGTATTTATAATTTTATTTATTACTCTCTTCGATATTCTTTTCTCATGAATTCCATATTGTTTTTTAGTTTTAAATATATTTCTCATTAAACTGAAATTCCTTTAGGACCATAAAATATTTTCTTATTTTTTCCATACTCAATTTTCTCGTTAGGAGAATAAAATCTGTCTCCAGTTTTTAGCGACTTAATTATATTTTTGCCATCTTCATCAATGATTTCTTCAATTAAAATCATATTTTCATCAATTGTCGAAACTACGATCCAATCATCATCATGTCTTGAAATCAGTCCATTCATGAATGGGTGATTTGGCGACTCTCCACCATGTAATTGAACTTTTTTTATGAATAATCTGCCAAATTTATTGTTTGTTATAAATGAACTTGCTCCGGGATAAGGATCATCAAATGCATTTATGAATTTTACTAAATTATGAGAACTCATATTCCAGTCAATCCATCCATGGGTTAATGTATGCAACCTAGTATTGTGCCTACCTAAATACTTAGGTTGATATAAAAGTTTATATTTTTTTCCTTTTTTTAAATCAGTAATAAATTTTTCATAAAATGTTACAAATCTCTCTAAACGATATTCTTCTATTTCTATTGGTATATTACACGAAGCTGGTATTAATGACCTTTCATAGTTTAATACTGGACCAGTATCAATTCCCTCATCTACCAAATGAACTAATTGATTATCGATACGATCACCACGTAGTATTCTCCAAGACATGCCACCTCCAGGACCAGCGTCATAGGGCAGTCTAGTTCCATGAAAGTTTATTAAATTTGAATGAAAAGTTTTTTCTATGATTTCTTTATTAAATATCCATCTTGGTCCTAATCCAACGAATAAAGTTTCAGAGGCATCAAAATTTTTCTGAATAAAGTTTTTAAATTTATGATCTAATTCGTCAAAAATATTTATATTTAAACTTTTTTCTATTGATTCAGCTTGATCTGAACATGTTATTATATTGGATGAAATTTTTAGATTATTATTAATCTCGATTAATTCTTTAAACTTTATCGACTCGCCTATGAAGACTATATTTTTAAGATTTTCTAATAGAAAATAACTATCTTTTATCATCTTTAAATTTAAATTAATTATAAATCAATTGCCTTTTGTAATTGATGGAATATTTTTTCAGGCATACTTTTTTCCATATTTACAAAAATTGGTAAAGAAACTGCCTTTTCAAGTATAGTCGAAGATTGACAAAAATCATCATTATTGCTTGTAATTTCCTCTATATGCTCCCATTTTTTTGCAAAATGCCAATTTAAAGCTTCAGGCAAAATTTTCGTAGAGACACCAACTTTTAATAAAGCTTCGCGGCAATTGATCGCTATCTCTTTATTAGGAGTAAAAAAAACTAAAGCATCAGCTGTCTCATTTGATCCTTCTGGAACTAATCGTGGAGAGACAAAGTCTAATTTTGATATCAACTTCAAGATTTCTTTCTTGTTTTGATTCTGGCTTTTCACAATATAATCTAATTTCTTTAGTTGCGCTAATCCTACTGCTCCCTGCAATTCAGTCATTCTAAAATTAAATCCTCTTCCAGTTCTTGAGTCTTCCCATCTTGGAAGTAAAGGATTATTTTCATGACCATGATCATGCCATGCTGCGGCTTTTGTATAATCTGATTCATTATTAAATACAACCATGCCTCCTTCACCAGTTGTGATTGTCTTGGCAAAATCAAAGCTAAAAGCTCCCATTCTTCCCCAAGTTCCTAGTGCCTTTTCCTTTAAAGATCCACCACATCCCCATGCTGTATCTTCAATAAGAGTTAAATTATTTTCATCACATATTTTTTTTATTTCTATTAAATTAGCAGGTGTTCCAAGCATATGAACAACAATTACAGCTTTCGTTTTTGAATTAATTTTATTTTTTAAATCATTTGGATCGAGATTCAAAGTTTTATCTATGTCAGCACAAACAGGTTTTGCCCCTGATTCGAGTATAGCTTCAACTGTAGCAACAAAAGTAAAACTTTGCGTAATTATTTCGTCTTCTGCTGATAAATCAAGAACTGCTAGAGCGACTCTTAATGCCGCTGTTCCAGATGAAACAGCTAAAGCATAATTTGCACCCATTTTTTTTGCGAATTTATTTTCAAAATCTTTTACTTTGAATGAATTTTTTCTTATATTTTCAAAGCTATGTCTAAATAAAACTCCTGAACCTTCATCAAAAATTTTATTAATTTCAGCTTGTTCTTCCTTACCAATTAGTTCATATCCAGGCATTTATTTTTTTAGAGATTTAAGATGTTTTTTAAGGTCAGCTTCGTACCTCATTTTCAGAAATTTATCTATTTTCGAATTTGCAGATATATATCTTAATGTACAACCGGTTCTAGAGCGAGGACTTTTATTGGCTTCGCTCCCATGAACAACTAAACAATGATGAATAATACAGTCACCAGCTTTCAGCTTAGGGGTAGTTTTTTTAAAATGCTTCATACTTTCAGGATATTTTAGAGTCTGAGATGATCCAGGGGCATATGATCTTTTATGTTCGAGCAATCCTAATCCGTGACTTTTTTTATAGTAATATACTCCTCCATTTCTAAGATCTGAGTCTTCTAAAGCTATCCATACGGTCAGAGCAGAGGCATCATTTATACACCAATAATAATTATCTTGATGAAGTGGAGCTTTCAAGCCTACTTTAGCAGGTTTAGCGAATAACTCAGCACCAAATTCTCTGATTTCATCATTAATTAATTTCTTTACAACTCTTAACAAATCCTCATTCTTTTGAAATTTTTTAATCCATTTCCAATCTGTCATATTATGAACTGAATTTATTTGCTTTTTTGAAGCAAAGTTTATATTTCTCGAAGATCCTTCATTTTGCTTAATTGATATATAATCACTTAGACTACTTCTTATTTGACTCAGTTCATTCTTTTTTAAAAAACCTTTATAAATAAAATATCCCTCACGATCGTAATATTTTTTTATCTCTTTTAAGTTTAAATTCATTGTATTTTTTTTAGAGCTTGAAAAGGGTCTTCAATTGGAAGTTTTTCCATGAGTTTTAAAAAATCTTTAAAATTATAGTCTTTTATCTGATCATTCATTTGATTATATTTATAGACACTACTAGATTTTGATAAAATTCCAACCCCACTATCACAATGCGCTATTGAAAAATTAAGTCCTGAAGAGTTAGAGAGTTCTAAAGCAACTTTCCACACATCGCCTGTCCAATTATCATTTATCCTTGGAACATTTTCAGTTCTCCAATCTAGTGGGATCAAATCATGAAATAGTATAGTCCCTTCATTATCAAGAAATTTAAGAGCATTAATTGCATCCTTCTGACATTGCTCATATTCATGAAGTCCATCAATAAATATAACATCAAAAATTTTTTTATTTTGTTTAAAAAATTCATCACTTGTCTGCTTAAGTATGTTGCCGCCATTTCTTGAAGTATCTGGATCAACTCCAACCTTGTATTCATTTTGAAGTGGAATACTATTAAAATTGCCGTTTGAACCACATCCAATCTCTAGGTAATTACAAACGCCTTTTTTTTGAAGTGTTTTGTTTATAAATGCATTAATTAATGCAATTCGATTTAAATGTATGTGTTTCCAATTAATATTTAATTTTTTATTAGTAACCTTATTTTTTACGTAACCATAATATAAAGATAGAAAGAGTCTTTTTACTTCTATTTTATAAAATCCAGGAAGAAAAATTCTCGGTAATATATTTCTAATTATAGTTTTTATAATCATCTAATATAAGAATTCTTAATAATAATTTTTTTCATTTTTTTTAAAGTAAGCTGAGCGCTTTTCGATGTCCATGGATATCCTTGCATATTTGGATTATTCTTAACAAAATAATAACGCGCAAACCAATATAATTCAATAAGTGAGTCAGGCAGAATTGACCTTATACGCTTCCTGAGTGATTGCCAATAGGTATCGTTATGGATAGATTCTATATTAACTTTTTTTACTTTTGTTTTAATAAAATTATTAAACATTTCTTGAAATAAATTATTAGATGATATCTCATTATCAGAAAACTCTTTTGCATATAAATTGAATTCCTCCTCTAACATCTTTCCATTTTGTGAGGAAAGATATTTTTTCCAGTCTGTAATCACTGCTGTAGGTTTAATTTCCTTGTTTTTTAATATGTTTGTAAAAGCATATTTATTATTGCAATTATCTATATATGTAGAGTATCTTTTTTCATCCCTAGCCATCCAAAAAATAGGTAGTACTTTTGATTTTCCGTGTAATGAAGCAATAGTGCTAAGCATTATCTCTACAATGGTTACTTCTTTTACATTACAAGATATATTTATTGCATCTCTAAAGATATGTGTACGATAAACAGAAAAATTAAAATTATTATAATCTTTCATTAATTTTAATACTCTACTAGTTCCTGTTTTTTCCTCGTTGATATATTTTTGATGATTTAATTGTATAGCATTTGTTAGTACATACTTTTTAAAATAAACATTAAATCGTACAATTAGGCCTTGAACGAATGAAAAATCTTTATTTAGTTCTAAAAAATTAATTCCTTTTTCTAGAGACTCTTCAGAGAGAAAATCATCATCTGGGCAAATACACACATATTTTGTTTCTATCTTGTCCAAAATACTTTGGATCTTTTCTTGATAAGATAAATCTGGTAGATGAATATATTTTATGGAGATTTTATCATTAAGTGCATATTTATTTTTAGTCGAGTCAACTATTAATATGCTTGCTTTAAATTCTCTATAATAGTCTATGCTTCTGCTTATAAGCTTGTGTCGATCTTGAGTGGGAATTATAATTGTAAGCTTTGAATAAAGACTCATATAGTAATTTTTTTTCTATTGAATTATCTTTTTAAATGAATTCACAATTCGATTTACATCTTTTTCATCTAAGTTATTCCCATTGGGTAAACATATAGTTCTCTTTGAAATATCGTATGCATGATTGTTAGATAAAGAATATTTTTTTCTAATATTTTTTTTAAATGTTGGCATTGAACTTAGTGGATAAAACATCGGCCTGATATCTATTTGAAAATCTCTAAATTTACTAATTAAATCCTCTTTACTAAGCTTGAATTTTTTATCGACAGTTGCGGTAGTAATCCAATAAGAATTATTTACATTTTGTCTAGATTGATTTAGGACAATTCCGTCTAAGCCAGACAGTTTCATAGAATAAGAATTATAAAGCCACTTCTTATATGCCAGCAAATCATCAATTCTCCTTAATTGAGCAAGGGCTAATGATGCCTGAATATTTGTCCAATTATAATTATATCCAAGTTCCGATGACCAGAAATACTTATTAATATTCTTTTTATTCATTCCATGATGAGAGATTAATTTTGACTTTTCATATAATTTTTTATTATTCGTGCATAATGCTCCTCCTTGGCCTGACATTACAAGTTTTGTTGCGTTAAAACTAAAAAGACTTATCTCACCAAAAGCACCTGCTTTTTTTCCATTGTAAGTTGCGCCAATTCCCTCAGCTGCATCTTCTATTATTTTAATCTTTTTTTGTTTACATAATTTAAGAATGTCATTCCACTCTGGCATATTTCCTAGCAAGTCAACAACAATTACTGCTTTTGTTTTATTTGAAATGCATTTTGCAATATTTTCTGCCGAAACACACATTGAAATAGGATCAACATCTGCAAATACAGGTGTAGCACCCGTATACAAAATCGGTGCTGCAGAAGCTACCCAAGTTAAGTCTGGAACAATAACTTCATCTCCTCTGCCAATACCATAAGATAAAAGAGCAAGATGAATAGCATCTGTACAATGTGAAACAGGTAAAACATATTTAGAATTTGTGTACTTAGAAAATTCTTCTATAAATTGATTTGTGTGTAAATCTAGATTATTTCCCCAGCCACTTTTTATCGCCTCGTTTACTAATTCAATCTCGTCCTGTGTTATTGATGGAAGGGCAGAGGGAATTTTTTTTATTTTTTTATTTTTTTTACTTTCTTCCTTTTCTAAGTTTAAGAATAAATTAATTTTTTTATTTTTAAATTTAAAATATGCTGGCTGATGAGGTCTGAACGTTCTTGCTCTAAGAATATTTATAAATTCCATTGGCATAATTGGATTTGTGAGATCAATTTCAGCTATATCATTAAAATCTTTTCTGTAATTTATTGAACCAGATGCATTTTTTTGTTTTTTTGGTTTAATTTTTCCTGCTTTTATTTTAGGCCATGTCTTTATAAATAAATTCAGCATTTCTCGGCTAAGTTTTTCAAACATTGATTTTCCTGTATCAACAATATCTACTTCTACTTTGCTTTGAGAAATAATCGCGCCATTGTCAATTTTACTATCTACATAATGAAGTGATACACCTGCAATTGAATTATTAATTATTGGCCAAATATTAGGATTTGCCCCTTTATTAAATGGAAGATACGAAAGATGAAAATTGATTGTCCCCTTTTTCGGCGTTGAAAAGAATTTCTTTTTTAGAATATATGGCCAGTAAACTGATAAGATTATTTCATTTTTTAATTTAATAATTTTTTTAATTTGTTTGTCTGAAATTTGATTGTCGAAGAAAAAAATTGGACAACCTATTCTCTTCGCTAAATCTATGATCCTTGTTTTTATAACGTTGTCAGAAAATTTGTTTACGGCTACTCCAGTAATTTTCTCTTTTTTTAAAAAAAGATAATTAAGTGTGTTTATTCCAATGCTACCATCTACTAATAAGAATACTCTCATAACCATTCTAGTTTATTATCTATCTTCTTAGTTGATAATAAGTAATCTAATTGCTGAAGCCTATAAAAATCTTTTTTTAACAATAACTTCTTTGTAAGTCCATAATGTTTTAGTTGATCAATAAAATTTTCTATATCATCTTCGAGCGAAGTATCAAATTTATATTCAGGAAAAAAATTTCTGAATTTTGAAAAGTTAACCCTGTATGTTCTTTTATCGTGTCCGTCTTGTATTTTTTTATCACTAAACAAACTTTGACCATTTTCAGTTTTGCTTAGATTCTCTATTTCACATCCCTTAACTTTATTTTTAATTATTTCAGCTATTTTTATTACTTGCATATTATTTTCTTCTCTTCCAACATTTAAAACAACTTTCTCTTTATTCTTTATTTTTATATCAATACATTTTGTTATTATATTACATACATCAAGAATATTTACATAGGGCCTCCAAGCAAGTCCGTTTGAATTTAATAGAATTTTTTTATTTGTAATTGCCATTCCACAAAACATATTTATTACCAAATCAAATCTTATCCTGGGAGACGAACCAAAAAGGGTTGCGAGTCTAAGAATAATGGGGGTAAAATTACTATCACTTAAATCTTCAAGATCATTTTCAATTTGAACTTTATTTAGAGAATAAGGGGTTTGAGGATTTGTATTATCAGTCTCACTTACTACCTTATTACTTACTCCGTAAATGGAGCAACTAGAGGGAAAAATAAACCTAACATTAGTTTTTTTACAAATTTTAGCTATTCTTTTTGTATAAAGTCTTGTTGGATTGTAAACATCATCTGCACTTAAATTCCCAAAAGGATCGTTTGACATGGCTGCAAGCATAATAACTGCTTGAAATGAAGCTATGTCTTTCTCATCAATTGTCCAAACATCCTTATTTAACGATTTTATCTCAGTTGGATCATATAATATTCCATTTTTAAAATAACCTTTGTCCAAACCAAAGCATACATATCCATTTTTATTCAAAACCTCAATAAGCTTACTTCCAATATAGCCTTGGTGACCTATTACTAAAATTTTTCTTTTTTTCATAATTAGAATTATTCTTGATAGCTAAGAATTGTACCTTTTTTTTCAAATTTAAAATTTACCCTATGCAGTTTGCTTAAAGCATTGATAACTTTTTTTTGATTAATTTTATCAACATATAATAGTAGAAATCCACCTCCGCCAGCTCCTAAAATCTTACCACCGACCGCGCCTGCTTTCATGGCTAAATTGAAATAATCATTGATTTTTTTTGAGCTTATACTTTTACTTATTTTCTTTTTTAATATCCATGAGTCTTTTAAAATTATTCCAAAATCTTTTATATTTCTCTTTCCATTTAATACTTCCTTTAAACTCAATACTTGAGATTTCATTTTATCCAATATAACAATTTGTTTATGACTCGGAGAATTCTGATTTTTCAAAATTTTTGCTGCATCTCTTTGTTGTGAAGTATAAAACAATAAAAGTTTATCTTCTAAATCTTTTAGTAGTTCTTTTTTTGGTTTTATGGGTTGAACTTTAACTGTCTCATTTTTATAAAATTTAATAATATTCATATCTCCATAAGATGATGCAAAGTGATCTTGTTTTCCTACAGGTCTTTTTAATATATTAATTTCTAAGTGAGCAGCTAACGATGCAATCTCATGTTTATTTAATTTTTTTCCTTGCAAAGATGACAATGCACTTACAAGTCCAACAGCGAATGCACTGGATGAACCTAACCCTGCATTAGCTGGAATGTCTGAAAAAGTTGAAATTTCTATGGGAAAATCAAATTTAAAAAGTTTTAGAGCTTCTCTAACAATAGGATGCTTTATCTTTTCAATATGATTACAAAATTCAACTTTGCTCCAATTAATTCTATATTTAAATTCAACAAAACCTATTTGTTTACGAACCATTATATAGAGATATTTATCTATAGAGCAGCTTAAAACTGAACCAAAGTCTCTTTTATAATATGATCTCAAATCAGTACCCCCGCCTACAAAACTTAATCTAAATGGTGTCTTAGTTATAATCATTATAAATTACTATTTAATAATTCTTTGATTCCGTCTTTTAGCTCTACTCTAGGACACCAGTTGAGGAAATTCTTTGCTTTCTCAATATTAGACCAGAAAGATATTTTTCTTGATGTCTCAATGTTTTTTTTTAATTTTTTTGAGAGTTTTACTGAGTTATTTATAATCATGTCAATTTCACAGCATATATCATATATGGTTATTGGTTTTCCAGAACCTATATTATAAATTCCCGATACAAAATCCTGTTCAATAGCTCTTATTATGGCACTTGTAACATCTCTAACATGAATAAAATCATTTTCATTAGCTGGAGATTTAATATTTGGTACGTCACCATTTATTAATGATTTGATGGTCGATGGTATAAGAGAGTCTTCACGTTGTCCTGGACCATAAACATAAAAAAGCCTCAACCAGGCTATAGAAATAGCTTTATTTGTTTTAATATTAAGCAACCATTTCAATAAAGAATGCTTAGCATTAGTAAAATCATCCGTTGGCATTTCTTCCTGATGCTCAAAACATTCACCTTTATTTTTATTACTTATTTCAAAACAACTCCCAGCAATTAAAATCTTTTTAAGAGTATTCTGCTTGAAAGCTTCAGAAAAAAAATTTTTTGAATTATTATAATTATTTTCACAGTTTTCTTTAGAAAAGTTTGGAATACCTTCCCATGCTAAATAAATAATTATTTCTGGCCGAACTCTTTTAAGTATTTTTTTGACATTATTAATGTCTGACAAATTAAGTTTGTAAAACTTAATATTGTTGTAGTCTTTAATTTCTTTGGTGTGATAACAAGCAGATATGTCATTTTTAGTATCGTCAATATCGCTTAGCAAATTTTTTCCAATGAAGCCTGAAGCTCCTGTAATTAATATTTTCATTTACTAATCTTATTATTTTTTAAAATTTGGATGTGATAAATCTTTTTCTGAAATAAACTTTGGTTCTCGAGGCCATTTAAATTTGAATGAGGGATCATTATATCTAATTCCTTTTTCTGCAGAAGGAAAATAATTATTTGAGCAATAGTAGTGAATAATACAGTTATCCTCTAATGTCAAAAAAGCATTAGCACATCCAGGTGGAATATGAATAGAAAATCTATTTGATGAGTCAAGCTCAAATGGTAACCAATTCATATAGGTTGAACTATCCTCCCTTAGATCAACTATAATATCAAAAATTGAACCAGATAAACAAGACAAGGTTTTACCTTCAGCAAATTCAGCTATTTGATAATGGAATCCTCGTAGAGTGAATGCGTTTAAATTTTCTGAGATATTTGACTGAGAAACGTTACTTACAATATTATTATTTTCAAATTCTTTTTTACAAAAATGCCGCCTGAATACTCCCCTATCATCAATAAAAGGTTCTGGCTTTATTAAAAAAACACCATTTATCTTTTGCTGATCAAATATCATTTATTCTCTCTTTTCATAAATAAATGATCATCTATAACTTCACTCTCAATTAAGTGATTTATCATTTTTAATCTGTTAGTTTTTATTCCAATAAATTCCTCTTCGCCAAAAGATATTTCCCTAAACTTATTATAAAGTTCATTAGCTCCTGATTGCAAATTCCAATTTGGGGAATAATAATCTCCTAATTGATTGTATATTCTATCAAATGAAACTCGATAGCTCCTATTATCTGTTATTTCTTCATTTGTAAATATGAGTTTACTATCAGGAATTACAGATTGAGCAGCTAAAGCTAAATCTTTTACAGTGTAGTTTCCATTTTTTATACCTACATTAAAAGACTTAGAATTTAATTTTTCATCAGAAGCAACTAAGCCACTCAAAAATGCTTCACATACATCTCTTACGTGTACAACAGGTCGCCAGGGCGAACCATCACTTTTGATTTCTATTCTTTTTTTTGTAAAATTGCATGCAACCAAATTATTAAAAACTATATCACATCTTAATCTTGGAGAATAACCAAAAACTGTAGAAGGCCTAAAGGCACAAACAAGAAAATTTTTATTGGAAATACTCATTAAATATTTTTCAGCTTCCCATTTAGTTCTTGCATATGCTGTAATGGGTTTTTTTTCACTTGTTATTTCATCTAATTCAGATGAATTATCAGATATTCCGTACATACTTTGTGATGAAGCGTAAATAAATCTTCTTACTCCTGATTTTTTTGCAAGATCTGCTAATCTTATTGTACCTTGAAGGTTAATCTCCTCAGTTAATGTTGGAACAAGTTCTCCAAGCGGATCATTAGAGAGTCCAGCTAAATGAATAATAGCATCTATATTTTCTAAATCTGATAATTCTATATGTCTGATATCTTTGATAATTTGGACAATTTCATCAGTCTGATCATTTTCAAGCAAGCAATCTTTATAATAGCCACTATCAAAACCAACTACATTATAACCTTTGGTAATTAATATTTTAGTTAATACTGTTCCTATATATCCTAAGTTGCCTGTGACGAGAATTTTCATATTTAAGATTTTTTTTAATTAGCTCTCTCGACAAAAGAAGAATTTATACTATACAAATCATCACAATTAACTAGTACTGATATTCTATGAGAAACACAAATAATTGTCACTTTACTTCTTAATTGTTCAAGAAATTCAATGAACTTACTTTCTGTAATGCTATCTAATGCGCTCGTAGGTTCATCAAGAATAATTATTTCTGGGTTATGATAAAGCGCCCTTGCTATTCCCACTCTCTGCAATTCACCTCCTGATATTTTTGCACCTCTTTCACCAATATTAGTATCTAAACCATTTGGAAGAGATTTTATAAAATCATTAAGTTGAGCACTTTCAATTACATTATTAATTTTAATATCATCAATATCTGATTGCCCAAGAGCAATATTATTACGGATACTATCATCAATTAAATATACATCTTGTGGAACATAGCCAATCTTACTTTGCCATGAAAGTATATTTAATGAAATATTTTTATCATCAGCTAGTATTTCTCCACATGATGGTTTTAATAAGCCTAAAATGATATCAATAAATGTTGTTTTTCCTGATCCACTTTTACCCACGATACCCACAAAATTATTACGTTTAATTTCAATATTTACATTTTTAAGGATCTCTCTCCCATTCGACTCGTATTTAAATGAAACATTGTCTAGTTTAATTGATTTATTAAAGGATATTTTGCTTAGATTTAAACTATCTTCACGATCATCCTGTTTTCGTTTAAAATTTTTATCTATTAAATTTACAGCAGGCAAACAAAATTTAAATGTATTCATATATGAAATAATTCTGTTTACTGAAGGAATTATTCTTATTACGCAGACTGCAAAAAGTCCAATAATCGGAAATAATTTTACAATAGAAATCTCACCAATTGAAAAAATTATGCATACTACAAGAAATGCACTACCAGCAATAAACTCAAGATAAAACCTTGGAATTTCACTTATAAAATTCTGCTTAACAGAAGCGTTCCCTAGTTCTGCCGCTTGCTTTTTATGTTTTGAAGAGAAGAAATTTTCAATATTCAATACCTTTATTTCTTTAATAATTCCAAATGACTCTTGGAGTGTTTTTATACGTGCTTGACTTTGATTTTGCCTTGTTTCACCCCATTCTCTTACACTTCTTTTAATTGAAATGATAAAAATAAAAGCTATTGAACCAATGAAAGATGCCGCCACAATGGTTCCTAGTGGTTCATTTATCATTAATATTATAATTAATCCAAAAATAAGTAGAACTTCTAAAATAAAGTCGATTACAGCTTTTGAATATTGAACAAAATGATCAACCTCATTAGTTGCAGAATTAACTAAGTTTGCTGAATTTGAATTCAAATGAAAAAGATAAGGTAACATTAAATATTTAGTAACCATTTTATCAGTAAGATAAACCGTTAAACTATAAAAATATTTTATTTGAAACCATTTACTAAAAGTAAAAAAGATAGTTTTTAAAAATAATACTACCATAACTGCAGAGTATAAAATTAATGCATGATTATCGCCTGGATAAAATCCAATATAACTAAAAATATTTTCAAGTAAGGAAAATTTATATTCATTATCATAATCAACTACATAAGAAATTACTGGCACAATTAAGCTTATACTTAACATTTCAAAGAAGATATTGAATAACAAAATTAAAAATAAGATTGGTAATAATTTTCTATGAAAATTTGAAAAATGTATAAAGACTTTGCGTCTGAAAAAATCTAATTTCATGTGTTTTAAGAATACTTATAAAGTTATTTATGATATGTGCATTTATATTTAAGAAAGAAACATTAATATGTTAAAATAAATGAAAAAAAAATTTCACAAAAAAAATTAAATTATCATAATTCCTTTATCTTTCAACACTTTTCTAGTAAGTCGATTCTTTGGATCTCTTGATATTGAAGATTTGTATTTATCAATCTGATTTAGCCATTCTGATTTATTAACTTTATAAACAGAATCTAATATTTTAAGAAATTTTTTTTCATTTGGTTTATTTGCCCAAAAAAAACCAAAATCTTCTTTTGTCTTATAAGGATAAGCAAATTTTAATTTTTTATTCTTATGAAAATAACTACGTGTTTGAAAAAAAACAGTTCTATAGCCTCTTGATAGATTTTCATAAAGGAATTGTGAGTCAATACCTACAATTATTGAATCACTAGAAACAGCTGAATAACTATTAGTTTTCATTTTTGATAGATCGTTAGTCCTCAATTTGAAGTTAAATCCATTTAATAGCTTATCATAAAATAATTTTTCTTCTTTAAGGTTGGTTCTACCCAAAATTTCAAGCCTAAGATCATTCTTAATACAAAATTTTATTATTGCTTGAAATGAGACTATTGAAGGTTCTATATATTTTTTATGATATTGATTTTCACTCAATTTTTTTTTCGGTCTAAAATGTGATATCCATTGAATCTTTTTTATTTTATTAAATTTTGAACATTTATTAAAAGTGTTGGAAGTTATTGTACCAGTCGAAAAAAATTCCCCTCTTATATATTTCTTTGCATGAAATAAAAAATCTAAATTAGTAAAAAAATATAGATCTATTTTTAAATTCAATTGTTTCAAATCTTTAAAGTGATCGCCTCTTCCATTTTGAAAAAGAATTAGTTTACAATAAAAGATGTTTTTAAAAACTTCGTATGTTTCAATATTGTTATCAATAGTTGATAAAGCCCATTCTGCTTCAACATAATTAATAAAGGTTATGTGATAAGAATACTTTCCATATTTCAAAACATTTAGAAGTGATAAAAAAAGAATAGGCATATTTAGAATGCCAGAATTAAATTGAAAAGTTGTAAACTCTTTATGCTTTAACAAATATTTACTTAATTTAAAAGCACTTATATTATCCAATATAAGAATCTTATTCTTGGATGGTAAAGACCATTCCTTTTTATAAAACAAAATTGAAAAAATTATTTTTTTCATTCTTATACTTTATAAATTATAGCCAGCAATTTTATTGTATATTCCTAAATTATCTATCTGCTGATCAATTGTGCAAAAATCATCGAAATTATCTTTGTCAAACTTGTCAATCATTGAATAAAATCCTGGTTTAAAATCAATTTCATTTTTATCTTCAGATTTAAGCTGAATGATTTGTCCTTTGTGTTTTAAAATTTTTACATTTTCTAGGGGTTTTAATATAATTTTATAATTCTTTGTCATAAACTCAATACCCCAACGACCTGGTGAATCCCAGTTAGAACTGTAGGTGATAATTACACCATTTTTAGATTGTCCATAGCCATAAAAAATTGAAGATGTTGGATGCCAACTTTTCTTTCCAAAGGTAAATGATGAAATTTTTTTTGGTGTACCTGTGATAGAAAAAACTAAATCAATTAAATGACTGGAATTTGCAATTACCCATTTACTTTTAACTTTTTTTGAATGTTTAGATTTTTCTATCTTTTTAATCATTTCATTAAACTCAAAGTTAACTGAAATTAAACCATTATCTTTGAAAATAATTTTCTTAGATATTTTTATAGACTCATAGAATCTACGATTATAAGCTATAAAAAATTTAACTTTCATTGTGGCTATCTTATTTTTTAGTTTTTTCAAATCTTTGATATCAAGTGCTACAGGTTTTTCACACAAAATCTTTTTAATTCCAAAATCGATGAGCTCACCTACAACGCTTGCTAAGTTTTCAATATCTACAGCTACTATTGCATAATTAGGTAAACTTGGATTAGTTTTGAGAAAATTTTTAAGACCACCAACTACAACTTCCTTTTTATATTGTTTTTGAAATTTTTTTGCTGATTTATTACCCCTTCCGATAACTATGACACTTCTTTTTTTCTTTTCAAATACCTTTAAATATTCAGAAGTTATGTTGCCACATCCAATAATCCAAATATTTTTATGAGACATTGAGATCTTTAAACTCTTTTTTTAAACTAACAAAATTTGTTCTTTTTAATTGTCTTATAATTTTCTTAGATGCGCCCTTAGGTCCATATGGATTTTTAGTGCTTTTAAGTTTTTTTTGAAAACTTTTTGAGTATAATTTTTTTAAAGCCAATATAATTGATTTGCAATTTGACTCGCAATTTATAATACTTGAAGCTTGTAATCTTCCTTTTTGTCTATCGCCTATATTTATGGTGCCTATTTTGAAAGAAGGGGCTTCTAATAAGCCACTTGAAGAGTTACCTACTACTGCGTCCATATTTTTTAACATTGAATAATATCTTACTTGTCCTAACGATGTGAAATAATAGTAATTGTTTTTCTTTAGGCAAAACTTTTTAATTAATTTAAAGATTATTTGATTATTTGTATCAGCATTGGGCATAGTAAAAAATATATTAGTATCTTTTAATTCACCTACAGCTCGAAATAAATTTTTTAAATCATTTTTTTCGGTCAAATTATTTAATGTAACTGGGTGATAAGTTATTAGTATATTTTTTTTATTAAAGCTAATACCAAGATTTTTTATTAAATATCTTTTGGTATAAAGGTCAGTTTTTTGAAGATTATCTACGCCTAATCCTCCTACATTAAAGATATTTTTCTCCGACTCTCCTAATTGCCTCACTCTTTTGCCATAAATACTATTTGCAACAAAATGAATGTGTGCCATTTTAGTAATTGAATGTCTTATAGCTTCGTCAAATGCACCTTGTGTTGTTTCGCCTCCATGAATATGCGCAATAGGTATTTTCATTATATTGCAGCAAGATGCAGCCGAAAGAAGTTCGTATCTATCACCTAATAACACAACTATATCTGGTTTTAAATCACTGAAACTTTTAGATAATAAAACAATTGCCTTACTCATTGATCTTACAATAGCAAGTGGGTCGTCATATTTATCAATAATTTTACATTTTCTATCTATTTTAAATCCATCAGCAACAATCTCTTTATAAGTATATCCATGAGACTTTGATAAATGAGAACCAGTAACAATTAATTGAAGTTCAAGGCCTTTTTCTCTATTTATATCCTTCATCAGGAGTCTGAGAAGGCCATATTCAGCCCTGGTCCCAGTGACAACACAGATTTTCTTGCTAGAACTTTTCATTGATTAAATCATTTTTATGGTAATTTTTCTTTGATCTTGATCCTATTAATTTATCCCAAAATATAGGGCTTATGCCATTTCCAGGTCTTTTAGTTGATAGATTTTTAACTGTAAACTTTTCGCCAACTTTTATATTCTGAATAGCAACTATTGATTTTCTAGCGACTTCAATATTTTTAATTTCATTCCCTCTGGGTTTTTTTATTCCATCTCCAAGAGCAACTTGAATATTTCTTATCTTTTGAACCAGTTCTCTTAGCTCAGTTGGTTCTAAGCTTGCCTTGTGGTCAGGTCCTTCCATGTTTCTGTCAATTGTAAAATGCTTTTCAATCGTCGTAGCTCCTAGTGCTACGGCAGCAATTGAAGCCTCTGTACCCAATGAATGATCTGAATATCCTACTTTGCAATCAAAATTTTTTTTTATTGTCTCAATTGCTTTCAAGTTAATATCTTTCATTGATGCAGGATAATCCGTGGTACAATGTAATATAGTAATTTTTTTTGATTTTGTTCCAGATTTATTTAATGTTTTTACAGCTAATTCTACTTCTTTTAATGTTGACATTCCAGTAGACAAAATTATTTCTTTTTTGAATGATCCTATAACTCGCAAATAGGGTATATTTGTAATCTCGCCGGAAGGAATTTTAAAAATTTTTTGACCGAGTTTTTTAAGATATAAGACACTACCTATATCAAAACCAGTTGATAAAAAAGCAATATCGTTACTTTTACAATATTCTTTTATTATAAGATGTTGATTATTCGATAACTCGAGCTTTTTCAACATTTTATACTGTGTTTCATTTTTAAGTCTAGTATTTTTAATTTGGTAATCTGCTTTTTTTGCAAAATTTGTTACTAAATTATTTACATTAAAAGATTGAAATTTTACAAAATCAGCACCAGATCTACTTGCGCACTTTACTAATTTTTTAGCAATTCTCGTGCTTCCATTATGATTAACACCAGCTTCAGCAATCACCCTAACTTTCATTTTAAAATAAAACCCTCATCTACTTTAATAGAGCATTTATAATCAAATACTTCAAGATATCCATCTGAAGTTTTTATTACTAGTTTTTTTGGGGAGGAAAATATTATTGTTCCTGGTTTCTCATTTGTTTTAGAATAAAAACTCTTTCTTTTAAGAATACGGGATTGATTCATTTTTAGAAATCTATTTTTGTAAATTGATTGTCCCATTGGTCCCGGCATCGAAATACCACGTAGAAAATTAAAAATATCTTTACTTGGTTGATTCCAATTAACTCTTTCATCACCTTTCTTTCTTTTTGAATAATAAGATGTTTTTTTTAAAATATTTTTTTGTTTGATAGGAACAACTTTATTTTTTTTGATAAGATTAATAGCTTTTATCATTAGTTTGGGACACTCTACATAAGATTTCCCTAATAAAGTAGCATATGTATCGATATCTTTTATTGCATAAGTTTTTTGTATTATAATGTGTCCATCATCGATTTTTTGATTAATATAATGAACTGTAATACCAAATTTTTTCTCACCATTAATAAGTACCCAATTGAGAACATTTCTGCCTCTATATTCTGGTAATTTACCAGCATGGCAATTTATGATACCTAGTTTTGGAAGATTAATTAGTTTTTTTTTAAAAATTTGATCATATGACATCGAAAGCATTAAATCGGGTGATAATTTTTTTATTTTATTCTCATACTTTTTCTGATTAATATTTTTGGGCTTTATAAATTCAATATCGTTTTGATATGAAATTTTTCTCATTAACTTATCTTGTGTTTTATATCTTCCACAAATCATTTTGATGGATATAGATTTATCTCTTAACAGATCTTTTAATAAATTATGTGCCCAAGGACCATCGCCAAATAAAATTGCCTTAATTTTATTCATAAAAGATTTGAGTTAGAAAAAATATTTATTATCATAAATTATTTTTTAGAAAAATTTTTTTTCCATAATTCAAGGGCTACCTGATATTGAATATAAGAATCAATATTTATTGCTTCTTCTTGATTAACAATAACTCCTGTGGTATTGCCCTGTGGAAGTGGACCTGATAATTTATATAAGAACTCTTTCTTGATTGCATAAACCATTCCTGCTGGCTGAAGAGTAGATGGAGTATCTTGCCTCCTAAAAAAAGGTTTCTTATTTTTAATTAATCGACTTATTTTATGCTTATCATTAATTGTTAACATCCAATGAGGAGGATAATCAGGTTTTACTACAGCCATAGATGCATCAGAATTAAGCTCTATTAATTGATTTATAACTGAGTCTATATGCTTTCCCTTTCTAAAAGGTGTAGTAGATTGTAATAAAACCGCTATATCTGTTGACCAGCCTTCATTTTGCTCCAACCATTCAACAGCGTGTTTCATGACATCATAAACCGAGCTATCGTCTTTTGCTAGATGACTTGGCCTTACAAAAGGAATAGCTATTCCTGTTTTTTTGGCTACTCTAATTATTTTTTCATCGTCGGTTGAAAGTAGATGTTTAGTAAGCAATTTGCTATTTGCAGCAGACTCTATTGCTAATTCAACTAGAGTCTTACCTCCAATCTCGAGTAGATTCTTTTGGGGAATTTCTTTAGACTTGCCTCTAGCTATAACTATTCCTAAAATATTCATTTGGAATAACTAGACACGAATTTGTTGAAAAGAGTTAGTTTCACTAGACTTAAAAGACATATCTATAACTCTCTGAGTTTTAATTCCATCTGCTATGTCTGTGAGAGATTTAGCATTATTTGATATACAATCAAAAAAATGTTTAGCTTGTACCTGATACGCAGACATAAATTCTTCCTTGCTCCAGCTTTCTTCTCTCCATTCTTTCAGTTTTGCGTCATAAATCCTTAAAACATGATCAACTCTATCCATATATATAGAACCATCTGATAAAACAATTTCTAAGCTAACTCTTGGATACCTTGACAACAAATCAAAATTTATTTGTACATATGAACCATTTTCTAATTCCATAGTCAAAAATGCTACATCATCACTTGTAATCTCTAGATCTGATACATTTCCAACAAATGCTGCTACCCTCTTTGGCTCCCCTATAAGGTACCTAATTAAATCTATTCCATGACTTTCATCAAGAAGTGCTCCGCCCCCTTGTTCTTTTTTAGCCATATAAAAAGAACGATAATCTTCCCATGGGTGCCAATCAGGTAAGTATGATCCCCATCTCATGTTGGCATTTAAAACTTTTCCATATTTACCACTGTCAAGTATTTCCTTTAATCTTTTTACGTAAGGAATGTGTCTATGATGAAATGATACATAATTAATTAAATTGTTTTCTTTGCAAATATCAGATATTTCATTCCACCCAGTTACTGACATACCTAAGGGCTTTTCAATAAAAACATGACAATTTTTTGACACTGCTACTTTAGCAACGGGTAGGTGCATAAATGGTGGTGCAGTAATTGCGACAGCGTCATAATTGTTACTTTCCAAAGCAATGGTGTAGTCCTCAAATGATTGATTAATATTAAAATCATTACAAGCTTTTGAAATTCTTTCTTTATTTATTTCCGCTATATCAATTTCTGAAAAAAAGTTAGAAAAGTTTTCGATATGTCTTCTACCAATTGACCCAACTCCAACTATTAATATTTTCTTCATTACTTAAACTCCTTTATTTTTTTGATTAACGAAATTAACTCTAGACAAAGTTTTTTTGTATTCATCCCATTCTCCAACATCGTTCCAAGACCCTGGGTCAATAATAAATGTCCCTATCTTCATATTTCTTTTCTTAGCGTCATGAATGAGTTGGTTAAAATCATACATTTGTTTATTCGGAATAATATTTAATACTCTATTATTAAATAAATAGAGTCCTGTATTAACAAAAAAATTTAACTTTGGCTTCTCTATTAACTGGTTTAAATTTCCATCCTCATCTAGCTCACAAGAACCGTAAGGTAGTTTATATTCTTTTTGAGTAATAACTATGGTGATATCATTTTTATTCTTTCTATGTTGGTAATTTAATTCTCCAACATCGATATCAAAAATAACATCACAATTTGTAACAAAAAAATCTGATTTAATTTTTCTTTTTAATAGACTTAGCCCGCCCATTGTGCCAAGAAATTTATTCTCTTGGATAAATTTAACTTTGTATTTAGTTTCTATTGAATTAAAATATGATTTTATAATTTCATGCTTATAATTAATTATTAGATAGTAATTTTTTATATTTTGCTCAAAAAAGCTCTCAATAATCACCTCTATAATGGCTTTATTATCTATTGGTATAAGTGCTTTAGGAAGAACTTCAGTAAAAGGCTTCAATCGATTACCCTTCCCTCCAGACATAATAATTACTGGAAGATCGACCTTTTTTAATTTTTTTTTACCCTTCCCATAAAATTCATCCCAGGTATAAACTTTTTTTATTTTTTTTTTCTTATCTACTATAGGAATAACATCAAATCTTTTCCGTATAAAAACCTTATTAAGATCATCAACTTGATAATCACCATCAAAAAAGAATGTGGGCTTTTTGTTATAAATTTTAATAATAGAATTATTGATTTGAAATCCTTTTAAAAACGATGAACGTATGTCACCATCGCTCAAAGTGCCTAGAAGTTTTTCTTTGTCAGAAACAACTAAAGATTTACTTTTAACTTTTTTCATTTGAATTAAAGCTTCTTTAATTTTAGCTTCTTTATTAATAATTAAACTATTCATCTAATAAAATTTTTTTTTAAATTTAGTTGTTCCATGATCATTTTCAACTATAGAATTTCATCATTATATCACTATTACCTATTTAATCAGAAATATAGTTTTAATTAGATAATTATCATGTGATAGGAACATCTGACCAATCTTTATTAGGATTTATCCTTGATAATTGAGCTTGAAAAAAACTCAAATAATTAATATTGAACTTACAATAATCATTGAATTCAGGAAGACATATATTTTTGTTAGAAACTATATTCCATATAAGTTCTGTAGAGTAATCACTAATATAATGTGTTTTAAGTTTCTTTTCTTTTTTTACATCTTTATTTAATGTGTATTTAATAGTTCGATTGAATGAGTCTGTAAAATAATAATTAGAATCATTATAAATTTCAATTTTTTGAAATTTTAGTTCCTGATTGAGATCTTCTGTGCATGATATACTAAAAGTATCACCTTTATAATTCATTCCCTTAATGGTTCCTACAAATTCAACAAATCCGTTTCTCTTACTTTCTTTTACTATCAAAGAACTGGTGTCAATAAAAGAAACATTAAAAGATTTCGTTATATCCATAAAATAATCAAGAATATGAACTGAATTGCAAGCCAATCCCCAGTTACTTCCCTTTACAACTAGATCAACCTTTTTAGAGCTGTCTATTTTATCTTTAATAGCATTGTAGTCTGGGTTGTATCTTAATCCTTGATTAAGATAAATTTTAGTCAAATTTGATATTTTGGACGTTTCTAAATATTCGTTCTTATTTTTAAAAACTATTTTTTCTAAAATTACATTTTTTATTTGAAATCTTGAAATAAATAAATTTAAAATTTCATATCTTACATCAGATGTAGTTGATACAATCAATAAATCAATTTTTTTTGAATATTTTTTTGAAAAATCAAAAAATTTTACATTGTGCAATTTAGATTTATTATTTGTACCATTAATTTCTTTAATAAATTTTTCTGTAAGTTCTTTATTTATATCATATATGTGGATATCTAATGGAAAATTTATTTTTAATATACCTTCTAAATATCTTTTGCCAATATTTCCTAATCCAGCTATTAATATTTTTTTCAAAATAATATTTTCTCAAACTATATTTTTAAAGAATTAATAACAAAATTTAAATCAATTTCATTTAAGTTACTGCTCGATGGTAAGCATATTGACATATTTACAAGTTTACTTGCTTTTTCAATTTTATAGCTTTCATAATGCTTAAGGTGTTTTTGCAAATGATTTAGATGCCAAACAGGTCTAACTTGAATTCCTTTATTGTTTAAATTTTCAATTAATTCCTCTGTTGTTAATGGATATTTCTTTGAAATCTGAAGAATACTTAACCAATGGTTATTATTTGAATACTTAGGCAATAACGCCATTTCAAGGCCATCGATTTTATTTAATTCTTCAACATATTTTTTATATATATCCTTCTTCCTTTTTAAAAAATCTTGCAATCTAGATATTTGAGATACACCAATCGCAGCATGCAAATTTGTTAATCTATAATTATATCCGACCTCATTATGTATATATCTTAGAGGATCATCTTTTGCTTGACTTACTAAATAATGCGCTTTTTCTGCAATGTAATCGTCATCTGTTATAATCATTCCTCCACCACCTGTAGTCATAATCTTATTTGCATTAAATGACAGGCACCCTATACTACCGATAGTTCCTGTATGCTTTTTGCTGTAATTTCCTTCAGTGTAAAAAGTTCCTACACTCTCACTTGCATCTTCTAAAACTTTAATATTTCTCTCATCACACAGTTTTATTAGGTCTTCTAGCCATACTGCATTACCCCAAATATGAATAGGAATAATGGCGGTTATTTTCTTTTTTGATTTTTTATTGTATGTAGATCCATTTTCAAAATATGTTTCATTTTTAATAAAGTCCATTGTTTTACTAACATCCAAGTTATAATAATCATCACAATCCATAAATATGGGGCTAGCGAAGTTATAAATTATTGCATGAACGGGTGAGATAAAAGTAAGAGAAGGAACTATGACTTCGTCCTGGGGTTTTACACCGAGCAGCCTAAGAGAAACATGTAAAGCTGCAGTTCCGCTCATGCATCCAATAGCATGCTTAGATCCTACAAAGTCAGACATCTTTTTTTCAAAAATCTCAACGTATTTTCCAGATGTTGACAGCCAACCAGTATCTATACATTCTCTCAAATTCTCCAACTCGTCTCCACACATATTTGGAACTGATAAAGGAATCATATAGAGCTTACCTCTTTTGAATTAAAGACATTTTTTGAATACCATTTATAACATTTTTTTAGACCTTCATTTAAACTTGTTTTCATTTTATATTTTACCACTTTATTAGTTCTTAGCATGCTGGGACATCTTCTTTTTGGGGAGTCATTATCAATATTAATAGATTTAATTTTTATTTGTTTATTAACAGTATCTATAACTTTTTTACCCAGTTGATTAATTGTAATTTCATTAACCTCATCCCCAACATTATAGGTTCCTCCCAGTGTTTTTTTACTAGATG
Source organism: uncultured Pelagibacteraceae bacterium (assembly GCA_902523455.1). Taxonomy (GTDB): domain Bacteria; phylum Pseudomonadota; class Alphaproteobacteria; order Pelagibacterales; family AG-422-B15; genus CACNXQ01. Next base: position 100,734 of record CABYZG010000001.1, on the reverse strand, counting down.
TTAGTTTATAGATTATCTCAATTGCGTCCGTAATATAACAGAACGTTCTTTTATGGTTAGTGTTTGCTATTTCAATAATGCCATCTTTAGTTTCATGAGCTTGCTTAAGTAACTCAGGTATAACATGCGATAAACCCATTCTTGGACCATAAAAATTATGAGGCCTTATTATTGTGACTGGAAGATCTGAATGCACACACATGGCTTCACCGTATATTTTTGAAAGCATGTATGTATTTCTAGCCTCAAAGGAATTGCCTACAGATAATTTTGTTGTTTCAGGAGTGGGAAACTTAATACTGAAATCTCTAAGTGTACATGCATATACTTCGCTTGTAGAAAAAAAAATGAATCGATCTAATTTTTTTTGTTTCTTTGCAAAATGAATTATATTTTTTAAAAGTAGGTAATTTTTATTTAAAACGTCATAAGGTCTTCGTAAAACATTTTTTACTCCAACAATTGCTGCTAAATGAAATATATATGTATAATCACGATCTAATTTTGATAACTTATCAAAATTTAATAAGTCTATCTGGAAAAATTTAACATTTTTACTCTTTGATAGGCTTAAAAAGGAATTGTCATTTACTCCTCTGGCAAAATTATCAATCAGATGAACTTTATATTTTTTTTTCAAAAACATTAGAGCAAGATTATATCCGATAAAGCCTGCACCTCCAGTTATTAGAATTTTTTTCATTTAGCCTCTTCCAATTGATTGATATTTTAGACTCTTCACTTTTTTTATGTCATTAATTTGTTTTAAACTTAAAACTTTATTTGAATCAAAAATAAGTATATTTTTTTTACTTTTAAAAATTTTATTAAATTTTATCTTTGTATATTCTGGGTGCTGAACGGCGAATAATACAACATCAAAATCTTCTAAATTAGATAAATTACTTTCTGTTTTAATATTTTTTTGCTCCCAATACTTAACTAATGGATCGTGAGCGAATACTTCAGCTTTATTTTTCCTTGCTTCATCATAGAATATTTCACTAGGGGAAAATCTAGTATCTGCTATTCCATCCCTATAAGTTATCCCCATTATTAAGATTTTCTTTTTCTTTATTGAACCATTAAAGTAATTTTTAATTTTGTTAAGTGATACCAATGGCATTGAATTGTTAATGTGAATAGCTGCAGTGCTAAAAGTAAAGTTATGATTCTTAAGCTTAAATAATTGTTTGGAAGCTATCTTTGCAAAGAGAGGGTCTTTTGTTAAGCAATACCCTCCAACTCCAAATCCTGGCTGACGGATATTGGCATGTGTTGGTCTTTTTCTTATTGTTTCAATAACTTCAAAAAGATCAACTTTGACTTCTTCAGCAAATCTTGACCATTCTTCTATAAAAGCAATATTAACTGCTCTATAACTATTTTCTAAAACTTTTGATATTTCTGATGCTGTAGTTGATTCAAGTCTGCTTAAAGGAAATTTTTTTGTATTAATTATCTTATTTAAAAAATTTTTACATTTATCAGCTGAAATAGTATTTATTCCTGAATAAACCCTCCAATAATTTGTTATAGAATTTAAATAGTCTCTCCCTGGCATAACTCTTTCATATGAGTGAGCTAGCCAAAATTCTTTCAATTTAATTTTTCTTTTAATTAAATTTTCCCGGAAAATTGGGTAAATTATCTTTTCACAAGTCCCTGGAGGAACGGTAGATTGCACTATAACCAATGTTTTAGAAGTTATTTTTTTTGCAACTACCTCACATGATTTAATAAATTTTTTTAGCATAATATTTTTTCCATTTATACCTAAATCACAGTTAATACTTATAATAATTACATCTGCATCAGAGTAATTTTCATCAGAGTATGTTGCAAAAAGATTTTTATTTTTGTGGCATTTTTTCATTTCTCTTGAAATATTTTTGTCCTCAGATGGAAATGGAAAAATACCATTATTAATTTTTGATATTCTTTCTTTCCCAATATCATTTTCAAGGTCTACACCACATACTGAGAACAAAGGTTTTTTATTTTTATCTAATTTTGAAGCAACAGCTAGAGCTGTTGCTGATCCAACAAACCCCAATCCTTGTATTACAATTTTTTTCATTTAATTTTTAATAGTCATCTTATTTACTATTACGATTGGTTGCGGGGGTAGGATTTGAACCTACGACCTTCAGGTTATGAGCCTGACGAGCTACCAGACTGCTCCACCCCGCGTCATACAATTGTCTAATTATATCAATGACTATTCATTGTCAAACCTTGAATATAATCTAAAATAATTTTAACATAATATCGTCAGTCTAATAAAAAAAGCTATGATATAGATAATATATGACATCAATAAGTTTCATTAATCACGCTTCAGTTTTGATATCGGACAATCAAAATGGAATACTTACAGATCCTTGGTATGAGGGTGATGTATTCAATAAAGGATGGAAACTGCTTATTGAACATAGCCAAGATGAAATCTTTAATTTACTTTACAAAACCACACATATTTGGATCTCTCATGAACATCCCGATCATTTTTCACCAAAATTTTTCGTTAATTATAAGGAAAAAATACTTGAGAGAAAAATTAAGATTCTTTTCCAAAATAATCGTGATAAGAGGGTTGTAAGTTTTCTCACAAAACAAGGTTTTGATGTATCTGAAATAAGAGATAATCTTAATTTTAAAATCAATAATAAATTCAGCTTAAAAATTCAAAAAATTGATTTTTATGATTCAGCTTTGATATTAGATATTGATGGCACAAAAATTGTGAATCTAAACGACTGCCCATTTGAGTCAGAAAAGGATCTCACTAGGTTTAGAAATTTATATGGAAAAGTTGACGTACTTCTTACTCAGTTTAGTTACGCCGCTTGGAAAGGTGGAAAAGAAAACAATAAGTGGAGAAAGTTTGCTGCTCAAGAAAAGCTAAGAATAATTGAAAAGCAATGCGCAACACTTTCTTGTAAAACAGTGATCCCTTTTGCGAGTTATATATATTTTGCAAACGAAGAGAATTATTATCTTAATGAAAATATCAACAAACCAAGTGACGTTATAAATTATTTTAAAAACTCTGAATTAAATGTTATTTTTTTAAAGCCTTTTGAAACTCAAAAAATTAACAACTTAAAACAACAAAATGATTCTATTTCATTCTGGGAAAATACTTATCATAAAATAAAAGATCTAGATCGAATTAATTATTCTGATTCTATTGATTTAGAACAACTAGAAAGCTCTTTCAAAAAATACCAAAAAACTATATTTAGTAAAAATTCCTTTATTTTAATATGGCTTATAAAACATTTGCCATTACTTGGGGCTTTTAAAAATATCAGAATTTTTTTATATGACATAGACACTAAAATTGAGTTTTCTTTGCTAAATGGTCTAAATAAAATAGACTTCAAAAAATATGATATTAAACTCCATAGCCAATCTCTTTTATTTATTTTTAATAATGAGTTTGGTTTCGATACATTAACAGTGAACGGAAATTTTGAAGCAAGTATTGATGGCTTTTCAAAAATAACTAAATCGCTGGCTATTGGAAGCTTAAATGCAATGGGACTTTCAATATCACTTAAGATGATTTTCGATTTTAGAGTCTATAACATGTTGCTAAAAAAACTTATCAGAGTAAAAAACAACATGAGTCTTTAAATTATTAAAATTGTAAATTAGTGCATGGGTACGTGTTGAACTAATTCTCACGGAATATATCCCTTGAGTATACTTTTTCTTGAATAAATTTGAGATCATCTGAAATTCTATTAGCAATTATTAAATCTGACTTTGAAATAAAATCACTTAGATCAGACACTACCTCTATATTATTAAAATATTCTTCGTTAATAAAAGGTTCGTAAAGTATAATCTTTATTTTTTTTGTCTTTAATTTATCTAATATATCTAGAACAGCACTTTCTCTAAAATTGTCTGAGCCCTGTTTCATAATTAATCTATAGACACCAACAGTATCTGGTTGCTTATTTAAGATTGAATTGGTTATGAAATCTTTTCTTGTTTTATTAGACTCCACTACGGCTCTTATAATTTTGTTAGGTATCTCATTAAAATTATCAAGTAATTGTTTTGTGTCTTTAGGTAAACAATAACCTCCATATCCGAAAGACGGGTTGTTATAATAATTTCCAATTCTAGGGTCAGCACTCACACCTTCAATGATTTTTTTAGATGATAGTTTCTGTATTTCTGCAAAGCTATCTAATTCATTAAAAAAAGAAACTCTCAAAGCAAGAAAAGTATTTGAAAAAAGCTTAACTGCTTCTGCTTCTTTGGAATCCATTATAAGTAGTGGTGTATCCTTTTTAGAATGAAAAGAACACTCTAGTAACATTTCACCAAACTTCAGTGCTTTTTTTGACTGTCCTCCAATAACAATTCGTGAAGGATAAAGGTTGTCGTAAAGAGCTTTACTTTCTCGTAAAAATTCTGGAGAAAATATAATTTCTGATTTGTTAAACTTATTTCTCATATTTTCTGTAAAACCTAAAGGGATAGTTGACTTGATAACTATTAATCCTCTTGAATTAATTGCTATACAATCCGAAATTACTCCTTCAACCGCAGAAGTGTCGAAAGAGCCAGTCTTTAGGTCATAATTTGTAGGTGTTGCTATAATTATATATTCTGCATTAGAATATGCCTCGTCTTTGTTTACTGTTGATTTCAAATTGAGCGGCTTATTGATCAAAAAATTTTCTAGCTCAGTGTCTTTAATTGGTGATCTTTTGTTATTAATGCTGTCAACTCGATCTTTTGAAATATCTAAGGTAACAACCTCGTATTTTTGCGCAAGGAGCACAGCTAGACTCAGTCCGACGTATCCATTGCCAACAACGCAAATTTTCATAAATATAGGATAGTGTGCAAGCAGTAATTGTAAAGTGACAAAATTTTCACGTTTTGTAGACCTGGCAACGTCCTACTCTCCCATGCCTTAAGACAAAGTACCATCGGCGCTGGAGCCCTTAACGTTCGAGTTCGAAATGGGATCGTGTGTAACCTCTCCGCTAAAACCACCAGGTCAACAAAACGTGAAATCAATACCAAATAAAATTATTTTCTTCTATCATAGTGTCGCTTGTTAGATACTAGTTTGTTACTAGTACATAGAAAATCAAGCCGATCGAGTTATTAGTATCAGTTAGCTTCATACATTACTGTACTTCCACACCTGACCTATCAACGTGGTGGTCTACCACGACTCTCATGGAAGAATTAGTTTCGAGGGAGGCTTCCCGCTTAGATGCTTTCAGCGGTTATCCCGTCCGTACTTGGCTACCCAGCGATGCCGATGGCACGACAACTGGTACACCATTGGTACGTTCACTCCGGTCCTCTCGTACTAGGAGTAACTCCTCTCAATTCTTCAACACCCACGGCAGATAGGGACCGAACTGTCTCACGACGTTCTAAACCCAGCTCGCGTACCACTTTAATCGGCGAACAGCCGAACCCTTGGGACCTGCTCCAGCCCCAGGATGTGATGAGCCGACATCGAGGTGCCAAACACCGCCGTCGATATGAACTCTTGGGCGGTATCAGCCTGTTATCCCCGGCGTACCTTTTATCCGTTGAGCGATGGCCCTTCCACTCAGAACCACCGGATCACTATGACCGTCTTTCGACTCTGCTCGACTTGTCAGTCTTGCAGTCAGGCAGGCTTATGCCATTGCACTCAACAGCTGATTTCCGACCAGCTTGAGCCTACCTTCGCACGCCTCCGTTACTTTTTGGGAGGCGACCGCCCCAGTCAAACTACCCACCATACACTGTCTTGGATCCAGATAATGGACCTCAGTTAGATATCAAAAATTACAAGAGTGGTATTTCAAGGACGACTCCATGGAAGCTGGCGCCTCCACTTCAAAGTCTACCACCTATCCTACACATGTAATTTCTAATACCAATGTAAAGCTATAGTAAAGGTGCACGGGGTCTTTCCGTCTAACCGCGGGTACTCCGCATCTTCACGGAGAATTCAATTTCGCTGAGTCTACGCTGGAGACAGCGGGGAAATCATTACGCCATTCGTGCAGGTCGGAACTTACCCGACAAGGAATTTCGCTACCTTAGGACCGTTATAGTTACGGCCGCCGTTCACCGGGACTTCAGGTCGTAGCTTGCACCACTCACTTTAATCTTCCGGCACCGGGCAGGCGTCAGACCCTATACTTCGCCTTGCGGCTTTGCAGAGTCCTGTGTTTTTAATAAACAGTTGCTACCCCCATTTCTGTGCCACCCACATCTGGTTGCCCAAATATAGGTCCTCCTTCTTCCGAAGTTACAGAGGCAATTTGCCGAGTTCCTTCAGCATAGTTCTCTCAAGCGCCTTGGTATCCTCTACCTATCCACCTGTGTCGGTTTCGGGTACGGTCTATGATGAGGCTATTTCCTGGAACAACTTCACTGCCTATCCAATCCATATAAGGATAGACAATTTACGTCATCCGTCACATCTCATCTGGTCAAGGAATATTAACCTTGTTCCCATCGACTACGACTTTCGTCCTCGCCTTAGGAGCCGACTCAACCTGCGCGGATTAGCCTTGCGCAGGAACCCTTGGATTTTCGGCGACAGAGTTTCTCACTCTGTTTGTCGCTACTCATGTCAGCATTCTCACTTCCGATATCTCCAGGAGCTCTCACGAGTCTCCCTTCAACAACGTACGGAACGCTCCGCTACCACACAATAAATTGTGTCCAAAGCTTCGGTGTATTGTTTAGCCCCGTTACATCTTCGGCGCCGGATAACTTATTTAGACCAGTGAGCTGTTACGCTTTCTTTAAAGGATGGCTGCTTCTAAGCCAACCTCCTGGCTGTTTTGGTCGTCCGACATCCTTTCCCACTTAACAATAACTTGGGGACCTTAGCTGTTGGTCTGGACTGTTTTCCTTTTGACTACGGACCTTAGCACCCGTAGTCTGTCTGCCATATAGTACTCATCGGTATTTGGAGTTTGGTTGGACTTAGTAAGGATCTCTCCCCCCTTGCCCATCCAGTGCTCTACCCCCGATGGTATTCATATGACGCACTACCTAAATAGTTTTCGCGGAGAACCAGCTATATCCGAGTTTGATTGGCCTTTCACCCCTAACCACAAGTCATCCAAAGACTTTTCAACGTCAACTGGTTCGGTCCTCCAATAAGTGTTACCTTATCTTCAACCTGCTCATGGCTAGATCACTCGGTTTCGGGTTTAATCCAAAGTACTTTCGCCCTATTAAGACTCGCTTTCGCTACGCCTACACCTTATGGCTTAAGCTTGCACTTTAAACTAACTCGCTGACCCATTATACAAAAGGTACGCCGTCACCCTTACGGGCTTCGACAGCTTGTAAGCATTCAATTTCAGGATCTATTTCACTCCCCTCGTCGGGGTTCTTTTCACCTTTCCCTCACGGTACTAGTTCACTATCGGTCACACAAGAGTACTTAGGCTTGGAGGGTGGTCCCCCCATATTCAGACAAGATTTCACGTGTCCCGTCTTACTCGAGAACATTAATCGTCATTACCCATACGAGACTATCACTCTCTATGGTTTACCTTTCCAGGTAATTCTGGTTGTACAATTAATGCTACTGGCCTGGTCCGCTTTCGCTCGCCACTACTTACGGAGTATCGGTTGATGTCCTTTCCTCCAGTTACTTAGATGTTTCAGTTCACTGGGTTCGCTTTACTAACCTATGTATTCAGTTAGCAATAACTCAAAAGAGTTGGGTTGTCCCATTCGGAAATCTTCGGATCAAAGTGTGTTCGTCACTCCCCGAAGCTTATCGCAACGTACTACGTCCTTCATCGCCTTTGTGTGCCAAGGCATCCATCAAATGCTCTTAAACGCTTGATTATTCTATGTACAAAAAACAAACTTGTTGTTTCTTGTGACACTTAGATTTGAATTCTCAATAAAATTTTAATTTAGTATTGATGTCACTTCACGATGTAAATGGAAAAGCTTAAAACTTGGTGGAGCTGACCGGGATCGAACCGGTGACCCCCTGCTTGCAAAGCAGGTGCTCTCCCAGCTGAGCTACAGCCCCAAGAGATACCACGTCATGGTGGGCCTGGGTAGACTCGAACTACCGACCTCACCCTTATCAGGGGTGCGCTCTAACCAGACTGAGCTACAAGCCCAAACGTAAGGCTTTATAGTTTTAAACAATGAAAGAGAAACGAGGACGGTAAGCCACATTTAATTACTAAGTTAAATATTTTTTTAAATTCAAATGAACTCAAAAAATTACTCTTAGAAAGGAGGTGATCCAACCGCAGGTTCCCCTACGGTTACCTTGTTACGACTTCACCCCAGTCGCTAATCTTACCGTGGTTGGCTGCCTCCTTACGGTTAGCAAACCAGCTTCAGGTAAAACCAACTCCCATGGTGTGACGGGCGGTGTGTACAAGACCCGGGAACGTATTCACCGTAGCGCGCTGATCTACGATTACTAGCGATTCCAACTTCATGCACTCGAGTTGCAGAGTGCAATCCGAACTGAGGTAACTTTTTGAGATTTGCTCCAGATCGCTCCTTCGCTGCCCTTTGTAGTTACCATTGTATCACGTGTGTAGCCCGGCCCGTAAGGGCCATGAGGACTTGACGTCATCCCCACCTTCCTCCGGCTTATCACCGGCAGTTCCTTCAAAGTTCCCACCATAATGTGCTGGCAATTGAAGGTAAGGGTTGCGCTCGTTGCGGGACTTAACCCAACATCTCACGACACGAGCTGACGACAGCCATGCAGCACCTGTATCCAATCCACCCGAAGTGAAAGACTTAATCTCTTAAGTCCGCGATTGGTATGTCAAGGGCCGGTAAGGTTCTTCGCGTATCTTCGAATTAAACCACATGATCCACCGCTTGTGCGGGTCCCCGTCAATTCATTTGAGTTTTAGCCTTGCGGCCGTACTTCCCAGGCGGAGTGCTTAACGCGTTAACTGCGATACTGGAAATTTAAATTCCCAACATCTAGCACTCATCGTTTACTGCATGGACTACCAGGGTATCTAATCCTGTTCGCTACCCATGCTTTCGAACCTCAGCGTCAGTATTGGCCCAGAGAGTCGCCTTCGCCACTGGTGTTCCTCCTAATATCTACGAATTTCACCTCTACACTAGGAATTCCACTCTCCTCTACCAAACTCAAGAAATGTAGTTTTGAAGGCAGTTCCAGAGTTAAGCTCTGGGATTTCACCTCCAACTTACAAATCCGCCTACGCTCGCTTTACGCCCAGTAATTCCGAATAACGCTAGACCCCTCCGTATTACCGCGGCTGCTGGCACGGAGTTAGCCGGATCTTCTTCTTCAGGTACCGTCATTATCTTCCCTGACGAAAGAGTTTTACAACCCTAGGGCCTTCATCACTCACGCGGCATCGCTGGATCAGGGTTGCCCCCATTGTCCAATATTCCCCACTGCTGCCTCCCGTAGGAGTCTGGGCCGTGTCTCAGTCCCAGTGTGGCTGATCATCCTCTCAGACCAGCTATAGATCGTCGCCTTGGTGAGCCGTTACCTCACCAACAAACTAATCTAACGCGGGCCCATCCAATAGCGCATAAAGCTTTCTCCCGAAGGACGTATAAAGTATTAGCTTAAGTTTCCCCAAGTTATTCTCTACTACTGGGCAGGTTCCCACGCGTTACTCACCCGTCTGCCACTAGATCCGAAGATCTCGTTCGACTTGCATGTGTTAAGCGTGCCGCCAGCGTTCATTCTGAGCCATGATCAAACTCTCAAGTTTAAAAATGACGCACACAAACTTATTGGCGGAGTTGCATAAAATAAATTATGCAATCCAATAAACGTGTACGGTTATTCTGTACTGCGGAATTACCGCCCACGTTTCTCTTTCAATTTACTTTTCCAATAGCATAATCGCACAAGCAAATAACCCTTACCCCTTAAGATAAGGAATAAAATGCCAGATCGATTATATTAAGACTATAAATAGTCATATGCCGCAAGCTCAGAGCATCACCGAACAAGGGTGAGCGTTTTTTACTGTATAGAGCCAAAAAGTCAAGCAGCAAAGAACATAAAAGGCAGAAAACTAACGTTTTTATAGAATTATAATTATATAACGAATTCAATTACTTATTTCATTGTGTAGGTGTTTCGCATCAATCAAAAATAATATTTATGAAAAAACTCTAAAAATGTTTATACCAGTATCCCAAAATGACCTTCATCAATAGAAATCAGATTATTCTTTTACTGAGCTTTATCTCGTTAATTGGTATTTCATATTTTTTGTCTATTTCGTATGGAGAAAATTTAGCTAGAGAGAAAAAAGTTTCTAAGAAAATTATAACAGATGAAGACCCAATCCATATTGAGGAAAAATTAGAAATTGATTTTACACTCGTCCAAAAATACTACCTGCAAGAAGGAGAGACTTTTACTGGAGCCTTAAAGCAAGCAGATCTTCAAGATGACGAAATTAATGATGTTGTCAATATTATATCTAAAAAAATAGATTTAAGAAAATTAAAAGTAGGAACACTAATTGAAACTTACACTAAGTCCGTTAATGATAAAAAGATAATTAATGAAATAATTATATATCCTGATATTGAAAAAAAAATCTATGTAAAAAAAGTTAATAATAAGTTTGTTGCTGGTGAAGACAAAAAAAAACTATTCAGTAAGTTAAAACTTTATGAAGTTGAAATCTATAACAGTATTTATGAGTCTCTTAAAAAAATAGATACACCAGATGAAATTATAATGGAGTTTGTTCAGTTGTATAGTTTTGACATCGATTTTCAAAGAGATATTAGAAAAGGAAATAAGATCAAAATATTTTTTGAGATTTATACAGACTCACAAAACAATTATATTAAATCTGGAAACATTAATTTTTCAGAAATTATTCTTAATGATGAATCCTATGAGCTTTATAGATTCCAATCAGAAGGGAATGAATTTGTTGAATACTTTAATAGTGATGGCAAGAGCGCAACTAAAGCACTTATGAAAACACCAATTAATGGGGCCAGACTATCCTCTGGTTTTGGAATGAGAAAACATCCAATTTTGGGTTACAATAAAAAACATCAAGGAGTTGATTTTGCGGCGCCTACTGGAACACCTGTTATGGCTGCAGGCACAGGTCATATAGAATTTGTTGGCAATAATGGGGGAGCTGGAAAATATATTCGTATCAAGCATCTTAATGGGTATAAAACTAGTTACTCTCACCTAAGTAAATATGCTTCAGGTATTCAAAAAAACATCAAAGTCCGGCAAGGACAAGTAATTGGCTATGTTGGAAATACCGGACTGTCTACAGGCCCTCATTTACATTATGAAGTAATCTTTAATGGAAAAAGAATCAATCCAATGAAAATGAAATTACCTTCAGGTAAACAACTTAAAGACAAAAACTTGGAAATTTTTTTAGATGAAAAAAATCGAATTAATGCTGAAATATCTGAATTAAACTCTATGAATTAGCTTCTTCAATAGCCTTCGCAGGATCTAAAGTTTCAACAGTCTCATCGACGCTAGCGGCTTCATTTCCATTAGTTTTTGTTTGGCCATTTTTTTCATTATAACGATCTTGGCGATCATTGATTAGTCTGCTGTAATGTTCAGCGTGCTGCATATAGTTTTCCGCACCTACATAATCGCCTGATGCTGCCGCATCTTTTGCTAAAACCTTATACTTTTCAAGGACTGTAGATAGATTACCTCTGACTCTGGTATTATTATTACCATTAGCAAAGTTATCATTGTTCCTATTGTTTGACCTTTTAAAAGGTCGGCTTCTTCTATTTTTCACTTTGAAATTTAAACCTAATATTTAGGTAATTTATTATTCGAGATTACGTAAATTAGTGTTATGTTTAAAATTAATCAAGTTTTTATTTATATTCTTTTTGTAACGATACACCTTGGTATATCAGAGATGTCTTTTTCTACTGAAATAAGCTGAAAACCAGTACTTTTTAGCAGTTTTTGAATTGGTTTTAATTGATTGTAACCGATTTCAAAAATGATTAATTGTTTTTTATTTTCATATTTAATTAGATTATCTAAAACCATTTTAAAACACCTTAATCCGTTCTCTTTTGCAAAAAGAGCGATTTCAGGCTCGAAGTCTTGAACATCCTTGAGCATATTATCTTTTGATAAAGTTGAAACATATGGTGGATTACAAACTATAAGATCATAATTTATTGTATTGAATTTAGAAAAATCCGCATGGCAAAATTTTAATCTATTCTCATTTAGTAAATTATTTTTATTCTGTTTAGCTACTTTTAAAGCCTTTTTATCGATATCGATGCCAATACCCTGACTATTTTTAAATTCCCTTAGCAGCGATATTATCAGGCATCCGGAACCTGTACCTAGATCTAACATTTTAAGATTTTGGTTTGTATCAGGAAAGTATTTGATAGCAGTTTCAATTATAATTTCACTGTCAGGTCTTGGAATTAATACTGAGTTATCTATAAAGAATGTATATTTCCAAAATTCTTTTTTATTAATTATGTATGCAATTGGCTCACTTTTTTTTCTTCTTTCAATTAATTCTTTATATTGACCCAATTCAATATGATCTAATAGCTTATTATGAATAATATTAATCTCTTCATTAGAAGTATTTAGAATATACTTCAAAAGTATTTTTTTTTCTAAAATAGGTATAGAAGAATCTTCAGAATATAGAAGCTTATTTAATGAGGACATATCATCTTCCTTGATCTTCAAGTATTAGATTTGTGATAACTTCCTCTAATCCTGTAGAATTTAATATTTGCTCTAGTTTGTAGAGTGTTAAATTTATGCGATGATCAGTAACTCTTCCCTGAGGAAAATTATAGGTCCTGATCCTTTCTGATCTATCACCTGAACCTATCTGTGATTTTCTTTTATCCGCTATATCATCGTCTTGTTTTTTACGCTCGAAATCATATAGTCTTGTTTTTAAAACCAGCATAGCTTTTGCTTTATTCTTATGTTGAGATTTTTCATCCTGTTGTTGTACGACGATACCAGATGGAAGATGAGTTATTCTAACTGCACTATCAGTTGTATTAACATGCTGCCCTCCTGCACCACTAGATCTAAATACATCAACTCTAATATCTTTATCGTCGACTTGAATATCTAAATCCTCAGCTTCAGGTAATACAACTACACTCGCTGCAGAAGTATGAACTCTTCCCTGAGACTCAGTTTCTGGAACTCTTTGAACTCGATGGACACCGGACTCGAACTTAAGTTTTGAATAAACACTGCTACCTGAGATTTTTGCAACTGCTTCTTTGATGCCTCCTTTTTCAGAGTCTGAAATGGAAATATATTCAATTTTCCAGCCCTGATTTTCAGCATAGCGTTGATACATGCGCAAAAGATCATTTGCAAATAAAGCTGCTTCATCGCCACCAGTACCAGCTCTGACTTCTAGAATTACATTTTTTTTATCTAATGGATCTTTTGGGATCATTAATTCTTTCAAGACATTTTCAGTGGCAGATAATTTTTCTTTGACATTATTGATTTCAGATTTTGCTATTTCTATTAAATCAGCATCGTTACCGTTGATAACACTATTTAATTCTTCTAATTCTGACTGTTGAGCTAAATATAAATTAACTTGATCATATAAGGGTTTTAAATCAGCATATTCTTTTGAAAGAGATACATATTTATCTTTATCATTTACTGATTGATTTAATTCGTTTTCAAGATTTTTGTATTTTTCTTGAATTTTTTCTAATTCATCTTGCTTAATCATGAAGTGATTGAATTTTTTTCTCTACAAGATTAACAACGTGATCAACTATCTCGGGATTTTTTATTTTATGGTCAGCAACGCCTGATAAATAAATCATATTATTTCCCTTTCCACCGCCGGTTATCCCAATATCACTATTTAATGCTTCTCCTGGACCGTTTACAACACAGCCAATAATTGAGAGAGTTATAGGATCTTTAATATGTGACAATCGTCGTTCAAGCTCACGAACTGTATCAATTACTGGGAAAGCTTGTCTAGCACAAGAAGGGCAGGAAATAATTTTAATACCCCTTGAACCTAGATTTAAACTCTTCAATATCTCGTGACCTACTTTAATTTCCTCTACTGGATCTGCTGTTAATGACACTCTAATTGTATCTCCAATCCCTTGTGAGAGAAGATTGCCAATACTTATGGATGACTTAATTGAGCCCGCTAAATAAGTTCCTGCTTCTGTTAATCCAACGTGAAATGGATAATCACAAAGTTTTGCTAATTTTTCATAGGCTTCAATTGTAGTAAATACATCTGATGCTTTTACACTTATTTTAAAATTATCAAAATTATTGTCTTCAAGCAGGCGTATATTTGCTATTGCGCTCTCGACTAAAGCATCAGCACAGGGTTCACTGTATTTTTTTAGAATTTTTTCATCAATGGAGCCTGCATTTACTCCTATGCGCATACAAATGTTATTTTGTTTAGCTGAATCAATAACCTCAATAATTTTATCTACTCCAATATTGCCAGGATTTATTCTTAAGCAAGCAGCGCCCACTTCAGCAGCTTCAATCGCACGCTTGTAGTGAAAGTGAATATCTGCAACGATTGGTACATCTACATTATTAATGATCTCTTTAAGAGATTTGGTAGACTCTTGATCGGGACAAGACACTCTAACGATATCTGCGCCTTCAGATACTAAATCATTGATTTGTTTTACTGTTGAATTGACATCTGATGTAAGCGTATTTGTCATTGATTGCACAGAAATTTTTGCATCGCCACCAACTTCTACACTTCCAACCTTAATCTTCTTTGTACGCCGGCGTATTATTTTGTTTTGAGAGTACTGACTCATAGTTATTTGTAAATTAGATAGGTATTAAATATAATGAAAGAGTTGATTTGAAAACTTAAAAAATCTGTTTTCTACCTATCTCGCCTATAGAGCCTAAAAATTTTATTTGGCCGTTGTTAACTTTTATTGAAATGAGACCCATATTTCCCGAGGTTACAAATATTTCTTCATTTTTTGATACCTCAAGATTAAGCTCTTCACCCTCTTTGAAAACCTGACTAATTAATATTTCCTTTGTATTATCGACCTCTATCCAAACTTCATTGTCAAATAATATTGATAAACTAACAGTTTCCAAAAAATTTTGCGTATTGTCGGATAAGCTGGCAGATTGTTTAGAATTACTTAATAGCAGATTTAATTTTTCTGTATTTGTTTGATTAAAATTAAAAAATCTATTTTCAGCTAAATTATTTTCTAGATCATTTTGAGTTATTATTTCAGTATTATCTAATTTCAATTCAACAGATAAATTATTATTTTTTAAAGAGTAATTAAAGCTTAAAATTATAACAACTAAAAATAATGGTAATAAAATTTGAAATTTAAAATTATTTATTAGCGATAAAGTAAAATTAGCCACTGATAGATTGTTTGATAATTTAGAAGAATTTTCTATTGAAGAATGAGTAAAAGTAAATTTTTTTTCAGGAACCTCTACACCTAGGTGTTTTGCATATAAAAAAAGTAGATGCTTTTGTGGAAATAAATCTACTTCACTTTCATTAAGATTTTCAATTTTATAAATAACTTTTTTTGAAATTTTTGTCTCTTTACTCAGATCATCTACTGAACAGCCCCTTGCTTCTCTCTGGTTCTTAATTTCTAATAAAAAGTCTTGGTACATATGCCTTAAATTAATTAAACCTTAATCTAAAAAAAATAAACCCATCAACTACCCAAAATGATTATTTATCAGAAAATAGTAGTTAATATCAAGCATAGCCACTATATCTGGTCGAGCTGAAATACAGCATGTAGCGCATTTACAGCCTTTTCAGTTTTATCTTTATCTATTAAGACGCTTATCTTTATTTCAGATGTTGAGATTACTTCAATATTGATTTTATTTTTGGATAAACATTCAAACATTTTTGCAGCTATACCTGGTTGATTTCTCATTCCTGATCCAATAATAGATACTTTTGAGAGGTTTTTTTCGTTTAAAACTTTTGAAATCTTAAGTTTTTTTTGTAAATTTTCTAAAATTTTTAGTGCTTTATCAAGATCTATCATTGGGATTGTAAAAGTAAGATTTGTCATTTTTCTCTCAATAAAATTGTTCTGAACAATCATATCAACATTAACTGAATTCTCTGCAAGCTTATTAAAAATCTCTGCAGCAACTCCTGGTTTATCTTCCACATCAATAAGAGTTATTTTTGCCTCATCTTTAGAATAAGCAACTCCTGTTACTGCCCTATCATTTTCATTATTCACATCATTTGAAATTAAAGTTCCCTTATCAGACGGACTGAATGTTGATCGAACATATACGTCTACATCATTACTCATTGCAGATTCAACTGACGCTGTTTGCAAAACTTTAGCCCCTTGTGAAGCCATTTCGATCATCTCTTCATAAGAAATTTTATCTAGTCTTCTTACATTTTCTGTCATTCTAGGATCGGAGGTATAAACTCCATCAACATCAGTATAAATATCGCACCTTTTAGCTTTTATTGCTGAAGCAATGAATACGGCAGTGTTATCTGAACCTCCACGACCAATAGTCGTAATTCTGCCCTCATTTGAAATACCTTGAAAACCAGCTACGACAGCAATCTTTTTGTTTTCAAAATCGTTAATGATTTTATCCGGTATCACTTTATCAATAAATGAGTTTCTATGCGAGCCTCTAGTAATTATTGGGACTTGCCAACCAAGCCAAGATCGAGATGGTAGACCAATTTTTTTTAGAGCCAGTGACATTAATCCTGCTGTTACTTGCTCTCCTGATGAAACAACAACATCATATTCACTATCATCATTATAATTTATCTTATCGACATGCTCTATTAGCTGATTAGTAGCTCCAGACATAGCGGAAACAACTACAACTATATTATTGCCTTTGTCATATTCCGATTTGACAATATTAGCTGCGGATTCAATTAATTCAGTTGTAGCTACTGATGTTCCGCCAAATTTTAAAACTATAGTGGACATTTGATTTTTCGTTATTAAATTGTGTTACGTAATACTCTAAACAAAAACAAGGATTACTTTAATACGGTACTTTAATCAAGTATTAGTTAAATGATTGATTTATGGACATTTCTTCGATTGATAAAACTGAAATTGATAAGTTTAAAAACCTTGCCAAGGAATGGTGGAAGCATGATGGCAAGTTTAAAACACTGCATAAGTTTAATCCCATAAGACTGGAATATATAATCAATACAATTAAAGATCATTATGCAATAGACCAAAAAAATGAATTACCTTTAAAGGGATTATCAGTTTTAGATATTGGATGTGGTGGGGGACTAATGAGTGAACCATTAGCGAGGTTAGGTGCAGAAGTAACCGGCATTGATGCTTTAGAGAAAAATTGTATCACTGCAAAAATTCATGCTGAGGAAAACAATTTAGATATTAATTATCTTAATACAACTGCTGAAAATCTTAACAAAAATAAAAAGTATGACGTAATTCTAAATTTAGAAGTAATAGAACATGTAAACAATCCAAAAAATTTTATTAAAGAATGTAGTGGCCTTGTATCTAATAATGGTATTATGTTTATAGCAACTATTAATAAATCTATCTTTTCACTTATTTTTGCAAAATTTATGGCTGAATATGTATTAGGATTTCTTCCAAAAGGCACACATGATTGGAATAAATTTTTAACTCCTGAGGACATTTACTCTTTTTTTATTCAAAACAATTTTGATGTGATTAGTAATACAGGTGTAAATTATAATCCATTAAGAGACGAATGGTTCATGTCTAAAAGAATGAATGCAAATTTTATTGTTTCTGGAAAAAAAAATTAATTATCTTCTTTTATCCATGGAATAGAAGTTACCTCAATACCCTCATCATTTAAATCAGTAACTTCTTCTTTAGTTGCGTTGCCGTATACTGGCTTTTTATTAGATTTACTGTAGTGAATTTTTCTTGCTTCGTATGCAAACTGGTCTCCGACAAACTCAAAATTTTGTTTAACAAATTTATTTACTTCTTTTACTTTATTTCGAAAGTCTCTGAGTACTTTTTCGTTTGGAGTAACGTTAGTTTTTTTTATGGATACATTTGGCCTTGAGAGTTCTTTGGTAATATTTGAGGACCCGCACGAAACACATTGAACTAACTTTTTTTTGATTTGTGTTTCACATGACTTGGATGACCCAAACCAACCTTCAAATGAATGAGAACAGTCACTGCATTGTAAATTAAAAACGATCATAATAACTCTATATTGTAATTATATTGTTTATTTCAATATTTGTGTTCTGAAACTTGGTATATTAGCTCTAATTTTAGCAAGCTTTTTAAAGTCCAAACTCGCCATGATAATGCCTTTTCCTGCCTTCTTTTCAGCCAATATCTCACCCCATGGAGATACAATTAGACTGTGTCCATAGGTATGGCGCTTTAGAGAATTTTTTCCATATTGCGCAGGAGCTAAAACATAAGAACCATTTTCAATAGCTCGTGTTTTTACAAGATTATGCCAGTGAGCTTTACCTGTAGTGGTTGTGAATGCTGAAGGAATAGTAATTAACTTTGCACCCATCATCACTTGTTTTCTATAAAGTTCAGGGAATCTTAAATCATAACAAATTGATAAACCAATTTTTCCCCATGGAGTATTAGTAACTACAACTTTTTTACCTGGTTTAAAGATTTTGGATTCTTTGTAGCTTTCCTTTTCGGATACTTTCACATCAAACATAT
The DNA here is from genome assembly GCA_902523455.1 of uncultured Pelagibacteraceae bacterium. Taxonomy (GTDB): domain Bacteria; phylum Pseudomonadota; class Alphaproteobacteria; order Pelagibacterales; family AG-422-B15; genus CACNXQ01. Next base: position 81,990 of record CABYZG010000001.1, on the reverse strand, counting down.
GAATTTTATCGTACTTGCATTGAATATTGCCTTTACTGTTTATTAGATAGGAGCGATTATACAATTTGTTCTTATTGTCTTTGATAACAATAGAGCCAAGCAATATCCATACTGATTTTTTTTTTGCGATTTTTGTAAATTCAATAAGAAATGGATCGTCCTTCTCCAGAAATACTGACTTTTTTAATTTTTCTCGATCTAATGAGATAATATTAGTAACTTCTGGTGTTGAAATAAAAAAGGCGCCTTTATCAATAGCTTTATTTGAAAGATCTATTGTCTCCTTTAAGTTTTTATAGATATCTGAACTTGATGTAAGCTGAAGACAGGCCACTATTAAATTATTTTTCATTCAAAATTTTATCAAGCGTACCCGACATCTCAAGCTTATTTAATTCTTCAAATCCACCAATATGAAGCTCTTTAAAAAAAATTTGTGGAACTGTTCTTTTTCCATTAGCTCTCTCTAACATAATATCTCTTTGGGAGGGATCGTCTTGAATGTTAATTTCTTGATATTTAATTTGTTTTTTATCAAGGAGTTTTTTTGCTAAGTCACAATATCCACAATTGTACGATGAATAAATAATTATTTGGTCACTCATAAAAATTAGATCCTATCATCAAAATAACTTATGATTTTAGAAATATTTTCAAAAACTTTATCATCTTCAATATAAGTTTCACCTAATCGAACAACTATCATATCCTTAGACGGAATAATTAAAATATATTGCCCGCCATAACCTGCGGCGTAGTAAGTATCCTTTGGAAGTCCACGTGTAAATGCTGGGTGAGGCATCCAAAACTGATTACTATACATTTGGTAAGTGTTTTTAGCTGGAGTTCTTGTATCATCAATCCATTCCTTTGATACAATTCTCTCCCCATCCCATACCCCATCTCTTAAATATAAATATCCAAATCTTGCGTAATCCCTTGCGTTTGCAAAAATTGAGCTACCACTGATAAAAGTTCCAGCATTATCAAATTCAAAGATAGAATTTTTTATACCTATTTTTTCAACGAGATTGCTTTTGATGAAATCTAAATAGTCAATACCTTGAACTTCAAGCCTTGTCTTTATTATTAGGCTAAGAATATTAGTTTCTCCGGTCGAGTAATTATATTTCATGCCTGGTAGAGGAGTTTTTAGTTTCATGGATGATGCAAACCCAGCTTGATCAAATCTTCCATGCCCAAACAACATCTCTAATGTATCTGACCTTCCACCAAATTCATATTCTTCAACATAGTCCAGCCCTGACTGCATGTTTAGCATATGTCCTATAGAAATATGTTTTCTATTGTCTTCCCAGCTTGGCAAGAGATTTGTTTCATCCTTTGATAAGATGACTCCCCTATCAATCATCATTCCAGTCAATAAGCCAACATAACTTTTTGCCATTGAATAGGAGACAAGTTTTGTATCTTTTGTAATGGGAGAATTGTAATTTTCATAAATAATGCTTCCATCTTGAATAATTAAAAGCGCATTTGTGCGTCCCAATTCATCATAAGACTTATCAGAAAAAGTATAATTAATAATTGTACTAAACTCTTCATCATCAATTTCTATTAAATTTTCTGGCCATGTATTTGTTGGCCATTCGACTGTTTCATTATGAGGCAATTGATCAACTAAAGCTAATGATGGATTGACCCAAATTAAAATAAAGGATAAACAACTTATAAATTTTATAATTTTATGCATAAAGTATTTCGATTTATTTATAACATATTAGTAATATTTTTATCATTTTTTTTTATAAATACTAGTATTGCTAAGTCTGATGATACTCTCATTGGATTGAATGCATCAGCAAAGCACTATTGTGTTTGTTTCTTTATTTCAGAGATGAAAAGTGATTATTGTGATGAAGCATATGATCGTGTTATTACTGCTTCAGTTTCAGACGATGAATTGTTAAGTCAAATTAAACTATTAGATTACAATAAAGATGAGGAAAAAAAAGAAATTTCAATTGAATATGGAGATTATAAAATAGTCTCTTTTTTCACTAAAGAAACAGGTTGTTATTTTAAAAAATAATTAACAACTTTAGTATTTGCAGGCAATAATTTTGCTTTCTTCAAGTCCTTTGCAGACACCCATCTTAAAAGCTCCCCTTCTTTACTTATAATTTTTCCTGTCCATTCAGTTACCTCGAATACATACATCATTAATAAAAATGAACGGTACTGGTGCTTAAAAAATTCATAGTTTGATAATTTGCTTATATCTATTTTAATATTTAATTCTTCCTTTAGCTCCCTAAATAATGCAACTGAAAAATTTTCGTTATTTTTCAATTTTCCACCTGGAAACTCCCAAGAATTGATAAAAGAATCCTTTTGTTTTCTGCTCATTAAGAGAATTTCGCCATTTTTATTTTTTATAATTGCAGAAGAGCAAAATACTACCTTCATGTCCTGTATGCTGCATTGATATCAACATATTTGTGAGAAAAGTCACATGTTAATGTTTCGTAAGAATAATTGCCTTGTCCAAGGTCAAGTTTTAACTCAATTTCTTTGCTTGCCATATATTTTTTTAATTTTTGTAAATTTAATTTTTTATACTCTGCTCCATTAGCAACAACTATTTGCTTACCTATATAAATCGTAAGTTTTTTTGGGTCTATTTTTTCATATGTTTTACCAATCGCCATTACAATTCTCCCCCAATTTGGATCATTTCCGTAAAAAGCTGTTTTTACAAGTGGGGAATTTGCCACTGCCTTAGCAATTCTTTTTGCCTGTGGTGAATTTTTAGCACTTTCAACTTTTATGTTTATTAATTTTGTTGCGCCTTCACCATCTCGTACAATTTGTTCTGCTAGATATTTAACAACAGGAAGTAAAGAGTTTTTTATTTTTGATAATCTCTTATCTTTTATTGATGAAATCTTATTTTTTAATGAAACACTATTAGTGCTAGTCATAATTACAGTATCATTTGTAGACTCATCTCCATCAACAGTTATTTTATTGAACGACTTATCTACTAGATCTTTTAATAATTTCTGTAGAATATTTTGAGGTATTAAACAATCTATGAAAATAAATCCCAACATTGTTGCCATGTTTGGCTCTATCATCCCAGATCCTTTCGCAATCCCTGTGATCGTGATTGCTTTGTTTTCAATCATTGTTTTTACAGAAATTGCTTTTGGAAAAGTATCGGTTGTCATAATTGATTGAGCTGCTTGTAACCAATTATTAGATTTTGATTTATTTTTTTTTAATATATTTACTATTTTATTTTCAGGAAATTTTTCTCCGATAACACCTGTAGATGCAAAAAATACCTTCTTCACTGAGACTTTGAATTTATTAGAAACAAAGTTACTTATTTTTGTTAATGCATTAATACCTGCCTTGCCTGTAAAAGTGTTTGCATTTCCTGAATTAACAATCAATGCTTCTATTTCTTTATTTTTTAAATTTTTTTCGTTCCAGTCCAGTGTGCATGATCTTAATGAGGACTTTGTAAATACTTCAGCAACTGAAGTTTTATTTTTGAAAAGAAATAAAGCTAAATCCAGTCGTTTCTTATTGTACAAGCCTGCAGAATATACATACAATTCAATGCCTTTGATCTGTTTTATTTTTCCAATATTTTTTGGCGCTAAAGGCGATTTTTTTAACATTTTTCAAACAATTAAATATGAGTGATTTAAGTAATTTTATCTTAATTGGTGTTAGTATTTAAGGTATAAATGCTTGCAATTAAATAGAAAATACAAATATCTACTCAAATGTTAAAAGTTAACTCATTTTTTAATACAATTTTTAGCCGAAGCGAAAAGAAAAAATTAGCTGAATTTCAGCGTGCAGTGCAATTAATTAATGATTTAGAGCCTGAAATTGAGAAGCTATCTCAAGATATGCTTCTTAAAAGAATTTCAGAGATTAAATCTGAAATATCAAATGGAAAAAACATTGATGACTATTTAGTAGAGTCATTTGCAATGGTACGTGAGGCTTCCAAAAGAACACTTGGTCAAAGACATTTTGATGTCCAATTGATTGGTGGCATGGTTTTGCACAATGGTGGAATTTCAGAGATGAAGACTGGTGAAGGAAAAACACTTGTATCTACTTTAGCTGCGTTTCTAAATTCTCTTTCTGGAAAAGGTGTTCATATAGTAACAGTAAATGATTATCTTGCAAGGCGTGATGCAGAATGGATGGGTTCTATATTTAATTATTTGGGTCTATCAGTTGGATGTTTAACTAATGATTTAGAGGGACGTAAAAAAAGAAAAGAACAATATGCCTGTGACATTACTTACGGAACCAATAATGAATTTGGCTTTGATTATTTAAGAGATAATTTACGTGTATTAAAACAAAACATTGTTCAACAAGATCATAACTTTTGTATTGTTGATGAGGTTGATAGTATATTAATAGATGAATCTAGAACACCACTTGTAATTTCAGGTGCTATAGAAGATAAAACAACTCTTTATAAATCAATTAATAAAATAATTCCTTTTTTAAATAATGATGATTTTGAAATAGATGAAAAAACAAAAACAGCAAATTTAACAGACGCAGGAAATGATAAAGCTGAAAAAATATTAAAAGAAAGAAATATTATATCTGAAGGGACTTTGTATGATATTTCTAATGTTGCGGTAGTACACCATATTAATCAAGCGTTAAGAGCAAACAAACTTTTTGAAAAAGATAGGGACTATATTGTTAAGTCAGGAAGTGTAGTAATTGTTGATGAGTTTACAGGCAGGACGATGGAAGGTAGAAGATATGGGGATGGATTACATCAAGCAATAGAAGCAAAAGAAAATGTTAAAGTTCAAAATGAAAGCCAAACGTTAGCTTCAATAACCTATCAAAATTACTTTAGACTATATAATAAAATTTCTGGTATGACGGGAACTGCGCTCACTGAAGCAGAGGAATTTGGTGACATTTATAATTTGTCTGTTTTTGAAATACCTACAAATATTCCAGTATCGCGAATTGATAATGAAGATGAAATCTATAGAACAGCCGAGGAAAAATATGATGCTATTATTGAACAAATTAAAATATGCAATGAAAAAAGCCAGCCCGTCTTAGTTGGGACAACGAGTATTGATAAATCTGAGAAAATTTCAAAGAAATTAAGAAATAATAAAATTAAACATGAGGTACTAAACGCTAAACACCACGAGCAAGAGGCAAAGATTATTGCTAATGCCGGTGAACCAGGCGCTGTTACAATTGCAACAAACATGGCAGGAAGAGGAACCGATATTCAACTTGGTGGTAATTACGAATTTAATTCAAGCACAAGGAATGGTCAGGAAAATTTAGAAGGGCTTAAAGAAACAATTACTCAAAAAAAAGATGAAGTGATTAAAGCTGGAGGTCTTTATGTGATTGGAAGTGAAAGACATGAAAGTAGAAGAATAGATAATCAGTTAAGAGGAAGGTCTGGTCGTCAAGGTGATCCTGGTGAAACAAAGTTCTTTATAAGTTTAGAAGATGATTTAATGAGAATTTTTGGATCAGAAAAAATAGATAGTGTTTTAAAAAGTCTTGGCTTGAAAGAAGGAGAGTCAATTAAGCATGCATGGATTTCAAAAGCACTTGAGAGAGCACAAAAAAAAGTAGAAGGAAGAAATTTTGACATAAGAAAAACTTTGTTAAAATTTGATGACGTCTTAAATGATCAACGTAAAACGATATTTGAACAAAGACTTGAGTTAATGAATGCAGATAATATTTCAGAAATTGCAAATGAAATGCAATACGATGTTGCTGACGAAATTGTTAGACGTTACTGTCCAGAAAAATCTTATGCTGATCAATGGAACTTACAAGGACTTCAAGATGAGATAAATCAATACTTTTCAAAAAAAATTGATGTAAATTTAGAAAACTCAGAAGGTGATATTAATCAGCAATATATTAAGGATAAAGTTTACGCACTAATAAATGAAAATACTGTAAACAGAAAAGGTAATCATTCAGAAGAAGAGGTTAATTCTGCAGAACGAATGGTTATGCTTAAAATTTTAGATGATAAATGGAAAGATCATATTAATAACCTTGAACAACTTAGGTCAACTATTGGTTTAAGAGGGTACGGTCAAAGAGATCCCCTAAATGAATATAAAAATGAAGCGTTTGGATTATTTGAGGAACTAATAAATAATTTAAAAATTGATGTTTCTAAAATCTTTTCAAGAATGAGATTAAGAGAAAAGCAAAACCAAAATTTAAATGAAAATAGTGTGTCTGAAAAAATTAACCAATCAGCTATAAAGACAAAAAAGATATCAAGAAATGCACCTTGCCCTTGCGGTTCAGGTAAAAAGTATAAACATTGCTGTGGTAAAATTAATTAAATAAATAAGTTAATATGCCGGTAAACAACATGACAAGTATAGTTCCTAAAACAATTCGTCCTAAAAAACTATTATAAAATCTTTTTTTATTGCCAGATTTCCCAAACTTTTCATCAAGAACAGTATTAGCTGCTGTGGTCTTTTCACTAAATAATCCCGACCTTCCTATTTGAAGATATCTTTCTTGTCTTGCATGTTTTAAATCATTTCCATGTTGATTTGAGAGCAAATTTAAATATTTCTCAATTTCATCTCCAACAGACTCAATCGCCCGATGAGGATTTCTATGTGCGCCACCTGTAGGCTCTTTAACAATTTCATCAATTACATCAATTTTTAACATATCTTCTGCTGTAAGCTTAAGGGCTGATGCCGCCTCAACAGTTTTTGTATTATCTTTCCATAAAATTGATGAACAGCCCTCTGGAGAAATTACTGAATATATGGAGTTTTCCAACATAAGGACTGTATTTCCTGTACCAATAGCAACTGCACCGCCTGATCCTCCTTCACCAATTATTATTGCTATAATAGGAACACCTAATGACAAACAACACTCAGTTGTTTTTGCTATTGCTTCAGACTGTCCCCGCTGTTCAGCTCCTACTCCAGGGTAAGCGCCAGGAGTGTCTACGAAGGAAATTACTGGAATGTCAAAATCTTCTGCAAGTTTCATTAATCTTTGAGCTTTTCTGTATCCCTCAGGCCTAGGCATTCCAAAATTATGTTCAATTCTTGATGTAGTATCGTGTCCCTTTTCATGACCAATAACCAATACTGTTTTACCTCTAAATTTTCCAAACCCCCCAAGAATGGCTTTATCTTCTGCAAAAAAACGATCACCTGATAATGGAAAAAAATCCTCAATTAGATTTTGAATATATTCTCTAGTTTTTGGTCGTTGAGGATGTCTTGCAACAAGTGTCCTTTGCCAAGGCGATATTGAAGAATATATCTTTTCATAAGTTTCATTTATTTGTTCTTCAACTTGCGTAATTTCTTCAAGAAGACTATCTGATGGAGCATTATCATTTAAGCTTTTGAGCTCATGAACCTTATTGTCAAGTTGTTCGATGGGCTTTTCAAACTCAAGATAGGTGTTCATTTAATAATAAATTATTTACTTAGAGTTTCTATTAATTTTGTTTGTTCGATAATTTGCTCGGCTTGCCTTATTGAAGCGGCATCTATTAATTTTCCATTTAGTGTAGCAGCACCTGCGCCTGACTCCTGTGCTTTTTTCATCGCTTCAAGAATATCTCTGGCTTTTTGTACTTCTTTTTCCGGTAGTGTGAATACCTCATTTGCAAGATCTACCTGACTAGGATGAATTGCCCATTTTCCTTCGCATCCAAGAATTGCTGTTCTTCTTGCGTGAGACTTAAAACCTTCTGGATCTGAAAAATCGCCAAAAGGACCGTCAATAATCCTTACGCCATGAGCCCTTCCAATAGTTGTCATTTTTGATATTGGATAGTGCCACATATCATTCCAGTGAGTTTTTCTCTCTCCATCAATTTCATCAGTTAATATTGAATAGTCTTGATTAGATCCACCGATATTTGTTGTTCGCATTCTAACTGATGCTGCATAATCAGCGTAACCAAAATGGAGAGATTCAATTCTTTTACTCCCAGTTAAGATCTTATCTAGGTTTGTTATTCCCATTGATGTTTCAACTATAAGTTCAAAGCCTATTTTCTTTTGTCTTTGAGTTTTATCTTCTATTTGCGTCACTAACATATCAATCGCATAAACATCCTCTGGAACACCAACTTTTGGTATCATAATTAAATCCAATCGCTCACCACCATTTTCCATTAAGTCAACAACATCTCTGTAACAATAATGAGTATCCAATCCATTAATTCTTACTGAAATAGTTTTTTTCCCAAAATCATGATTGGTTAGTGCTTTGATTACATTTTCTTTTGCTTGTTCCTTATCTTGCGGTGCTACAGCATCCTCAAGATCTAAACAGATTATATCTGCATTGCTTGCTGAGGCTTTCTCAAACAAATCTGGCTTTGACCCTGGAACAAATAACTGAGATCTATTTATTCTTATTGTGTTAGAGGGTACGGGCGTGAAACTCATTTTGTTGGTTTATCATCATAAAATCCTCTTTTCAAGGACAACTTGAATTACAATTATTCTTTAAATACCTTAGATAATGGGTGATTATCTTCCACTGTACTTTTTAATCTATCGCTAAGAACATGAGTATAAATTTGTGTTGTAGATATATCTGAATGCCCAAGTAGCATTTGTAGTGATCTCAAATCCATTCCATTAGCAAGTAGATGTGATGCAAAGGCATGTCTTAGCTTATGGGGGCTAACGTATTTTGCATCGATATTTGCTTCTTTGCACAATACTTTTAAAAGTTGATGAAATCTTTGCCTTGAAATATGACCAAGCTTTGAATTTCTTGAAGGAAAAAGCCATTTGTCTTCATTTTTATCTGCATTTAAAAATTCTACTCTTACTTTTAGATACTTTTCTATTGTAGATAAAGTGTTTTGATCAACGGGCACAAGTCTCTCTTTATTTCCTTTACCTGTAACAAAAATAAAATTTTCTTTTTCATATAAAGATGACAATTTTAATCCAACTAGCTCAGAAACTCTTATTCCTGTTGCATATAATATTTCTATCATAGTGAATAGTCTCAACCCTTTAATAGAGTCATCATTTTTAGCTGTCTCCAATAGTCTATCTACCTGATCATTTGTTAAAAAAATTGGAAGCTTAGAGTTTTTTTTGGGAATCGATATTTGTAAAAATGGATTATCTTTCAGTATATTTTCAGTAACTAAGAAATCAAAAAAATGTCCTAACGAAGATAATTTCCTGAGGATTGTTGACCTCTCAAACCCTAAATCGTTCATCATTGAAATATACTTTTCAATCGATTTTCTTGAAAATATTTCTACAGATGATTTGCTTGTTGTTTGTCTATCTAAAAACTGATTTATATCACTTTTATAAGATTCAATCGTGTTTTTACTTAAACCTTTCTCAGATATCAGCGATTCTAAGAAATTCTCAATGATAGATTTTTCTATTTTTGGCACTATAAATTGTACTTTGAGAAATACTCTAATATATAGTCTTGTGCATAAGCTTTATTAATCTCAAACAATCCATCTATGATAAGAAAAATCGAAAACTCATCATTCTCATTAAAATTATCGTCTCCATGCAATATGTTTAGCAAAATTATTTTCTCACCTATTTGATTTTCAAGAGATTCGAAATAATTATGAAGTTTTATATTTGCAGTTATTGATGAGACTTTGTTTAATTCATTTGGAGTTTTCCAATAACTATTTTTTTTTGAATTTGTAATAAGTTCGTAATACTTAACTATAATATTCTTCTGCCTATCGGAAAAACCTTTATAATCAATTAATTGATTTAAGTTAGTCTCTTTTATTGCTTTACCATTCGCCAATGAAAGATAAAAATTAGCTTTAGAAAGCTCTAATATGTTTGAATTAAGACTCAATTGACTCACCCACTCATTACACTTTTCTGGGTCATCATTTAGTATAAAGACAAGGCAAATGCCTGATGCATTATCGATATAATCTGGTTTTGGCTGAACTATTTTTATTTTGTCATAAATCATTAAAGACGCGGTTTCCAACATCCCATGTGCACTAAATAAACTAACATATTTAGGAATTTTATTTACTAAATCAGCCTGAGATGAAGTTTTTCTTATATCTTTAAAGATTTTAATTCGTTCTAATAAAGCTGAATTATCCTCACCAGCTTCCTTAGTGTTACTTAGATCAAAGGACTGATAAATCTCAGCAAGGTATTTGTGCTCAACCAAGCCTTTTTTGACAAGTTCTTCAGCAATTGAAATTTTTTTAAGGTTGTTCTTTTTATAATTTAAAAAGTAGAACAATTTAAATTTTATTGGTGAATTGATGGAAATATATTTATCAATATCGACATTGTATTTTTGTAATAAATTTAAATTAATTAGATTTATTTCTTTGAGATTTTCAGCTTTAATTTCATCACTATAAATAATTTCAGATAATAAAGATAAATACTCTTCATTATAATAATCATTATCATCTCGCATTAAAGAGATATTTAGATCAAGAGTTAGTTTATTAGCTGACATTGCATTACAAAATGATGTAAAATATAAATTACTTAATCTTTCTGATATTAAATTTGAGTTGCTATTACAAATTCTTTTGTATTGATTATAGATAAGCAAATTATCTATCATTCCATCACTTAAAATATCGTTTATTTCATCACTATTTAGTAGACTAAATAATTGAGATATATTTTTATAATAACCTCTTGAGATTAAAAAATTTGATTTAAGATCTAAAAAAGATAATGAGTCACTATTTGATTTATCGGGTGGAGCTGCTGTAGTTAAGATTATATTTTTTACTAGGTTCCTAAGAGTTGAACTAGTACTTTCTACAGGAGCTATATTAATTAAATATGCTATATCCTCTATATTAGACCCATCCCATAAATTAGCTTCAAATCCGCCATTAGTAGGATCATATAAACCTATAGCATCGGCTTTAGTGAATAGAAAATTTTCCTGTTTTACGGTTTGATTAGTTAAGTTTACTGCTTCCTGCGTATTTGATTTCTCAACAGAGCTTTCAATTTCGCTTATAACACTGTTCTCTTGCCAAATTTCATATGGCTCTTGACTCAAATTGCCTTCCGCCAAAACATCAATATTAATGAAAAATGAGCTTATAAGAGATAAACTAATGATATATAATATTATTTTATTACGAATGCTTTTATCAAACATATTAATTTCTTTTAACAGAATATTTTAAAACTGTGAAATTTATTCACATTTAATAATGTCAAAAAAAAGACTCCCTCAAACAAAAAAAAATATAGTTTTTCTAGGCCATATGGGCTCTGGTAAATCAACTATTGGCAGAGGTTTATCAAAAAAACTAGGCTTAGATTTTTATGACACGGATAAAGAAATTGAAAAAGAAATGGGTCAAAAAATTGCAAAAATTTTTGATGAAAGTGGTGAAAGTATCTTCAGAAATATTGAAAAAAACATTACTTTAAAATTACTAGATAAAAAAAACTCTATTATTGCACTAGGCGGAGGTGGCTTTGAAGATTTAAAAATAAGAAAGTTAATATTGAATAAATGTAATTCAATATGGCTAAAATGTGATTTGAATATTTTAGAAAAAAGATGTAGAGTGTCAAAAAAAAGGCCTCTATTATCTAATAAAAATATAAAAGCAGAATTTGAAAGACTAAATAAAATCAGGCAGAAAAATTACTCAAAAGCTAAATTCACAATCGATGTGAGCAAAAAAAATAAATATCAAATAATTAAAAAAATTACCGAAGCTTTAAAAATCTAATAATGAAAAAAACTTTAGAGGTAAAGACCGGAAAAGATGAATATAAGATATTAATTGGTGATAATATTTTATTGAGCTCAGGCTCGTTAATAAAAAAGAAATTAATTAATCCACGAGTTTTTATAATTACTAATAAATTAATCTATAAGCTTTACGGAAAAAAATTAGAGAACTCACTAAAAAAAAATAAAATAAGTTTTAACAAGATAATAATTAATGATGGTGAGAAATACAAAAATATTAAAACTATTAATTTAATTACGTCTAAACTTCTCAAATATAAGGTTGATAGGAACGATACTTTAATTGCTTTTGGTGGTGGTGTTATCGGCGATATTGTTGGTTTTTCAGCAAGTATCACACTAAGAGGTATTAATTTTATTCAGATACCTACAACATTATTATCGCAAGTCGACTCTGCAGTAGGAGGCAAAACAGGAGTCAATACTAAAGAAGGCAAAAATCTGATAGGTACTTTTTACCAACCTAAATTGGTGATTTCAGATGTTTCACTATTAAAATCTCTTCCAAAAAGGGAGATTTTATCTGGCTATGCTGAAATAATTAAGTATGGACTTATTATGGATCAAAGATTCCTTAATTGGCTTTTAGATAATGAGTCGAAGCTTATGACATTTAACAAAAAATATTTAATTGAGGCTGTTTTCCACTCTTGCAAAAATAAAGCAATAATTGTAAGAAAAGATGAAAAAGAAAAAAATATAAGAGCAATACTTAATTTAGGCCATACTTTCGGACATGCTATTGAAGCAATAAATAATTACCAAAAATCATTAACACATGGAGAAGCTGTATCGATTGGCATCATGATGGCTCTAGATATGTCTTCACTCCAAGGGAATAGTTTAAATAAAAATATTAATAAAATAAAAGATCATTTTCAAAAATTAAAAATGAAAACCAAAATACCTAACAATATTAAAAGAAAGACATCACTTAAAAAATTTAAAGAGACAATGAATTCTGATAAAAAAGTAAAAAATAATCACATTAATCTGATTCTTTTGAGAAATTTAGGTAAAGCTTATTTAGCCAATCGATATTCAACTAGAAAATTAGACAGCGTGATAAACAAGTATATAAATTAGATGATATTTGAAATTATCGTATTATTTTTAGCCATAATAGTTCTTTTAGCATTTTCTGCGTTTTTCTCTGGTTCAGAAACAGCACTAACAGCAAGCACGCGAAGTAGGTTAACCGGCCTTGGCATGAAGGGCAAAAAGAATTCTAATGTCGCAATAGATTTATTGAACAAGAAAGAAGCCTTAATTGGAGCGATTTTACTTGGTAATAATTTAGTCAATATTCTTGCTTCAGCTTTAGCTACCAGTTTATTAATCAAAATTTTTGGGAATACAGGTGTTGCTTATGCTGTAATCATAATGACAGCATTAATTGTGATTTTTGCAGAAATTCTTCCTAAAAGCTACGCTATTGCGAATGCAGAAAAAATGGCACTATTAGTAAGTCCATTTTTAAAACCATTTGTAACTATCTTAGCACCCGTGACATGGCTGATGGAAAAAATCGTTTTTACTATTTTAAATATAATTGGAATTAAACATGACCAGAACGCAAGAAGTTTATCAGTAGCTGATGAAATTAGGGGAACTGTAGATCTACATCATAAAGAAGGTAGATTGTTTAAAATGGATAAAGACATGGTGACTGGAATTTTAGATTTATCGGAAACAACTGTTGAGGATATTATGGTGCACAGAAGCAACATCTTTATGGTTAATATTGATGAAGATCCTGAAAGAATAATAAACCAAGTTGTTGAAAGTCCTTATACAAGAATACCTGTATGGAAAGACAACAATGAAAATATTATTGGCTTAGTACATGCAAAAAATCTGTTGAGGAAGCTAAATGAACTTAAATCTGTAAAGATTTCAAGAGAGGATATAAAGAAATCATTAATTAAAACTTGGTTTGTACCAGAAACTACGCCTCTAAAAAATCAATTACAAATGCACCTAAACAGAAAAATTAAATTAGCCATGGTGGTTGATGAATACGGTGTGTTAAATGGAATGATAAGTCTTGAAGATATTATTGAAGAGATTGTTGGAGAAATCAGCGATGAACATGATATCGATTTAGCGGATATTGTGAGAAATAAAGATGGCTCAATTAAAGTTCAAGGATCTACAGAAATAAGAAACATTAATAGAAGTTTTGGTTGGGACCTACCTGATGAAGATGCAAATACTATTTCTGGTTTAATAATAAATGAGTCAAGGTCCTTTCCTAAAGCTGGGCAAGTTTTTCAATTTTATGGATTTAAATTCGAAATAATTGAAACGAAAAGAAATTTGATTTCGCAAGTCAAAATTGCATCACTTAATTAAATCATATTCTGACTTTATATAGAGTTTTAATCTTATTGAGTGTATCTCTGTCATTATTTCTTCTTTAAGTATGTTATGAACAATTCTCTCTCTTTCAATTCTTGAATGTCCATCAAAAGCTTCTGAAACAATAATGATTTTAATATGTGAAGTATCTTTGTTATCACCTTCATAATGATTTTTGTGTTGATCAGAAAAGTTTATAATTTTAAAAAAAGACGGGTTTAGATTGTCATTAATTTTCTTATCTATAGATTCTTCTAGAGTCATGTATATTAATCTAATCTAACATATGAAAAGACAATATGAACAAAAGAAAATGTCATTTTAAAGGGTGCGAGGAAATAGGAGAATATCGCGCTCCGTCTTCCCCAAAAGATCTAGGAAAATACATTTGGTTCTGTCTAAAACACATAAAAGAATATAACAAAAAATGGAATTATTTTTCAGATATGACAGCCGATGAAATTGAGGCATTTATCGAAAATGACATCGTTGGCCATAGAAAAACTAAGCAAATAGGATCAAATGATACGAGTTATTTTGAAAAAATATCTAAAATTTCAGAGAGAATGTTTCAAGGGATGAATAATCTTGAAAATACGCTCGTACATCCTAGTTATTATAGTTCTAAGTATTTAAATGCTCTTGCAACCTTAGGCATTGATAATAAGGAAAGTTCACTCAATGAAATCAAGTCTAAATTCAAAAAGATTGTAAAAGAATTACACCCTGATACAGTTGGTAACAATGAAAAAAATAAAGAAAAATTAACTAAGGTTTTAGAAGCCTATAAAACAATAAAGGAACAATATGACAACAACAGAAAATCTCATGCAAAGTAAACCGGATATATCTATATCTGTGAATCAAGCTTTTGGATTTGATACAGATCTTCATGTTGAGGGGTTTTCAAAGAAATCAGAGTATGTTCCTGAAATCGACTCTAACTATTGTTTTGATAAGGCAACTACCATGGCAATACTGTCTGGGTTTAAATATAACAGAAGAGTTATGGTCCAAGGATTACATGGGACTGGAAAATCAACACATATTGAACAGATTGCTGCTCGGCTTAATTGGCCTTGCGTAAGAGTCAATCTTGACAGTCACATCAGTCGGATTGATTTGATTGGTAAAGATGCAATCGTATTAAATGATGGAAAGCAAGTTACAGAGTTTCAAGACGGAATCTTACCTTGGTCATTACAAACACCTACAGCTTTGGTATTTGATGAATATGATGCTGGAAGACCAGATGTTATGTTTGTCATTCAAAGAGTATTAGAGTCGGAAGGTAAATTTACATTATTAGATAAGAACAGAGTTTTAACACCAAATCCATATTTTAGATTATTTGCAACTACAAACACCGTTGGGTTAGGAGATACAACTGGACTTTATCATGGTACACAGCAAATAAATCAAGGGCAGATGGATAGGTGGAGCATAGTTACTACTCTTAACTATTTAGATCTTGAACAAGAAAAAAAGATAATGCTCTCGAAAGTTCCTTCATTTAATAACCCTGAAAAGGAAGAGATCATTGAATTGATGATAAAGGTTGCTGATTTATCCAGAAAAGGTCTTGCAAATGGAGATATATCAACGGTTATGAGTCCCAGGACAGTTCTAACTTGGGCCCAAAATTCTGAAATTTTTGATCACAATTATTCCGCTGCATTTAAACTTACTTTCTTAAATAAATGTGATGAAAGTGAAAGACAAATTATAGCCGAGTACTATCAACGCTGTTTTGGAGAAGAGGTCACAACTGAAGCAAGCAAATTTGATTTAGTTTAGTGAAAGAAGATTTTTTAGAAGATATCAAAAAAGCTATATCATCCACTACACGAGCAATAGCTGAAGATAAAGAAATTGATGTTGTATTCGAGGATAATCTATCATCAACTGATAATAAAATTGTACTACCTAAAATTGACAATAATGAGGACTTAAAAAATTTAAATCAATTACGCGGGCATGCTGATAATGAGGCTCTTAGGTACAAATATCACAACAAGGAAACCTATATACAATTTGAACCCTCTGGTGAAAAAAATAGGAAAATTTACGAAGTTCTAGAAAATACTCGAATCCAACTTATAGGCAGTAAGTTAATGCGAGGAGTTAAATCTAATTTAAAGACACTCTATGAGAAAAAATTTAGAGAGAAGAACTTAGACACTGTTTCAAAGCAATCAGATTTGAATATTGAAGACGCAATAGACTTGTATTTAAGAAATAAAATCAATCCTGATTATCTGCCATCTAACTCAAATAATGCCCTTAATCTATGGAAGAAATGGTTGAATAATAAAATTAGTGACTCATCTGATCAACTTTTAAAAAATATACATAATCAAAAACTATTTGCTGAAAATGTGAACGAACTAATTAGAGAGCTAGATTATTATGATAATGAAAATAGCGATGATAAAGACAACAAAGAAGAGGAAAATCAAAATATTGATCAACTAGAAAACAATGAGGTCAATGAAATGGAAAACCAGTCTTCCTTTAGTGATGAAGAATCTACTCAA
This sequence comes from uncultured Pelagibacteraceae bacterium, assembly GCA_902523455.1. Lineage (GTDB taxonomy): Bacteria > Pseudomonadota > Alphaproteobacteria > Pelagibacterales > AG-422-B15 > CACNXQ01. Next base: position 65,308 of record CABYZG010000001.1, on the reverse strand, counting down.
TCTGAGGAAGAGGTAGGTTATGATGAAACTGAGATGAATATTGACCAACAAGAAGATGATGAATTAAGTGAAGTAGATGAGGGTAATACTGAAAACGCAACTCCCCAATACAAAGCAGAAAATTCAGTAGAAAAAATACTCAACGAATACGAAATTTATACTGAGGAATTTGATGAAGTTATTACTGCAAAAAATATCTGTGAAGATGAAGAACTAAATAGATTAAGGGCTTATCTGGATCAGCAATTAAAAGCTTATCAAATGATAATTTCAAGATTAGCCAACAGACTGCAAAGAAAGCTATTGGCTAAACAAAATCGAAGTTGGGATTTTGATCTTGAGGAAGGACTGCTTGATACCTCAAGACTTACGAGAATAATTATGGATCCATACCATTCACTGTCATTTAAAAAAGAAAAAGACACAGATTTCAAAGATACAGTGGTTTCATTACTTATAGATAACTCAGGTTCAATGAGAGGTCGCCCTATAACAGTCGCAGCAATGAGTGCAGATATTCTTGCGAGGACACTTGAAAGGTGCGGCGTTAAAGTTGAGATACTCGGCTTTACCACTAAAGCTTGGAAAGGTGGAAAGAGCAGAGAGCATTGGATGCAAAATAAAAAAATTCCATCTCCTGGAAGATTAAATGATTTAAGGCATATAATTTATAAAGCGGCTGATGAACCGTGGAGAAGGTCAAAGAAAAATCTTGGATTAATGATGCGTGAGGGACTTTTAAAAGAGAATATAGATGGTGAAGCATTGTTATGGGCACACAAAAGGCTTCAGGCAAGATATGAAGCAAGAAAAATATTAATGGTTATCTCAGATGGTGCGCCTGTCGATGATAGTACACTTTCAGTAAATACAGGTAATTATTTAGAAAAACATCTTCGAGGTGTTATAAATTGGATAGAGTCTAAATCTTCAATTCAGTTGCTTGCTGTTGGAATTGGCCACGATGTAACAAGATACTACAAAAGAGCTGTTACAATAGTTGATGCAGAACAATTAGCTGACGTAATGACTGAACAGTTGGTAGATCTTTTTGAAGAAAACGAAAATAATTTAAATCGTCAGACTATTAACTAGCTTTTTTTTGTGCATTATTCATAGCACGTTGTACTCTCTTTGCTTTTTGAGACAATTTCTTACTTTTTGTTTGTGTTAAAAATTCATCAATACCACCAAATTTGGAAACTGTTCTGATTGATGAAGTAGCTACAGAGAACCTTATATTCTTATTTAAAAGATCACTTTTAAAAGTTACAGACTGAAGATTAACATTAAATTTTCTTCTCGTCTTATTATTGGCTTTGCTCACATTATTACCAAATTGTACTTTTTTTCCTGATAAATCACATGCTTTTGTCATAGTAAGTTTAAGTAAAGTTTTTGGTAATTTTTGTCAATATGATTATTGCTTTAGGGTATCTTTTGTAATTGTTTCAACTGCTTCGTACATAGACATTTCATTTTTCATTACTTTTTCAGAGTATTTTGGAATATTTCCCTTACTTGTCAGTCGTTTCGTTATGTCTGATGCAATTATATTTTTTACCTCTTCTTCAATCCAGTATTCAAGCTGATCAGCGCGTCTTTTATCAAATATCCCTTTTAGCTTATTTTGATCAATTATCTGATTAATTGTCTTAATAACTTCCTCCATTCCAGTTTGCTCAATCGCTGATACTAATAACACCTGCTTTTCAAGCTCATCTAATTTCTTATAGTAACTCAGGGCTGATTTATAGTCAGCGGCAGTTTTTGAGGCTTCCATTTTCAACTCACCGTCATTTTTATTGACTATAAATATGTCTGCATATTCAGTAATACCTTTTTTTATTCCTTGCAGCTCATCACCAGAACCAGGGCCAACAATAAGAGTAAATATATCAACTAAATTGCTTGCAACAATTTCTGATTGTCCCACGCCAACTGTTTCAATAAATATAAAGTCATAGCCTGCAGCATCTAATATTATGGATGCTTCGCGAGTTCCCATTGAGATACCTCCTAAAGTACCTCTTGACGGTGTAGATCTTATAAAAGTATTTGGATTTTTTGATATCTCTACCATTCGAGTTTTATCCCCTAATATTGACCCACCAGTAATTTGCGAGGATGGATCAATAGCTAAAATACCTAACTTATAATTTTGACTGACTAAATAACTTCCAAAGGACTCAATGAATGTTGACTTCCCTACTCCTGGCGGGCCGGAGAAACCTACTCTTATTGATTTACCAGGCTTCTTAATTAACTCTGATATTAGCTCCCTACTAATTTGTTGATCAGTATCTTTTGAAGACTCAACTAATGTAATAGCTTTAGCAATTGCAGCTCTTTCACCCTTAATAATCTTATCTACTAATTCCATTAACTATTCTTTACTTAAGTTATCTGAAATCAAATCGATAACTTTTTCAGCAGACTCTATGATGTTGGAACCTGGACCAAAAATGGCTGATACATTATTTTCATACAGAAATTCGTAATCTTGTTCTGGAATTATGCCCCCCACAAAAACAATTATCTTTGACTTAGGATCAATCTCTTTTAGGCCTTTCATTAATTCAGGTACAAGTGTTTTATGTCCTGCCGCTAAAGTTGAAACTCCAATTGCGTGAACATCATTTTCAATAGCATCCTTTGCAACATCTTTAGGCGATTGAAATAGTGGGCCCATATCAACATCAAAGCCCATGTCAGCAAATGAGGTTGCAACAATTTTTGCCCCCCTATCGTGGCCATCCTGACCCATTTTAACTACTAGAACTCGTGGTCTTCTACCATTTACATTTTCAAATTCCTTAATTTTACTCTCAACCTTCATAAATTCTTCATCACCTTCAAAATGTTTACCATATACTCCTGAAACACTTAAGCTTTTTGCAAAATGTCTACCATATACTTGCTCTAGTGCTTTTGAAACTTCCCCAACCGTTGCCCTCAATTTAATAGCTTCTATACAAGGAATAAGAAGATTTGTTTCATCTTTAGCAGCATTAGTTAAATTAGTGAGTGCTTTTTCTACTGCTTTTGTGTCACGTGACTTTTTTATTACCTGTATTTTCTTTATTTGATCATCTCGAACGCGATTATTATCAATTACTCTCACATCAACTGAAGGTTCTTTTGGGTTTTTATATTTATTTACACCAACCACAACCCTTGATCCGCTATCGACTTTAGCTTGCTTCTTAGTTGCAGACTCTTCAATTTTTAGTTTAGGAATCCCTGCCTTAACAGCTTTGGTCATCCCACCTAATTCCTCAATTTCTGTAATAATATCCCAAGCTTTTTTTGATAATTCTTCAGTTAAGTTTTCAACAAAATATGACCCTGCTAGAGGGTCAACTGTTTTTGTAACACCAGTTTCATTTTGAAGAATCAATTGAGTATTTCTAGCAATTCTTGCAGACTCGTCTGTTGGTAAAGCAATTGCTTCATCGAAGGAATTTGTGTGCAAACTTTGTGTTCCTCCAAGTATAGCAGATAGGGCCTCGTAAGATGTTCTTATGATGTTATTGTAAGGATCTTTCTCAGTTAAAGATACGCCAGATGTTTGACAGTGTGTTCTTAAGATAAGAGATCTTTCATTTTCAGCTCCAAAATTTTTCATGATCTTAGCCCACAAAGTTCTTGCGGCTCTTAATTTAGCAATCTCCATAAAAAAGTCCGTTCCGATAGCAAAAAAGAAAGAGAGCCTTGGTGCAAAATCATCAACATCAAGACCCTTTGACATTGCTGCTCTTACATATTCCATTCCGTCAGCTAAAGTATAAGCTAATTCAAGAACATTATCAGCGCCAGCTTCTTGCATATGATAACCTGAAATCGAAATAGAATTAAATTTAGGCATTTCTTTTGAAGTAAATTCAATAATATCGGCAACAATTTTCATCGATGGCTCAGGAGGATATATATAAGTGTTTCTTACCATAAACTCTTTTAAAATATCATTCTGAATTGTTCCTGATAGCAAACTTTTATCAACACCCTGTTCTTCTCCAGCAACAATAAATGATGCGAGTACTGGCAACACCGCGCCGTTCATAGTCATTGAAACTGACATTTGATCTAGAGGAATATTATTAAAAAGTATTTTCATATCCTCAACAGTATCTATAGCAACACCAGCTTTACCCACATCACCCATTACCAAATCATCATCTGAGTCATATCCCCTATGAGTTGGCAAATCAAAAGCAACAGAAAGACCTTTTTGACCAGATTCTAAATTCTTTTTATAAAATTCATTGGACTCCTCAGCAGTTGAAAATCCAGCATACTGCCTTATCGTCCAAGGTCTATTTGTGTACATTGATGCCTTTGGACCTCTTGTATAAGGCCATTGGCCAGGAAGAGAATTATTCTCGACAAATGAAAAGTTTTCTAGGTCATCTTTAGTGTATACTGGTTTAATATCTATTCCTTCATCAGTCTCTGATTTTGCATCACTAAAATTTTTCTTAGTTTCTTTTTCGAAACTTTTTTGCCAAGTATTAAAGCCATTATTTGATTTATTAGTCATTTTTATTGAAACTTTTAAATTTTGATTAAGTGATATATATAGTTAATTAGAAATAAAAAAAATTAGAATATTTAAAGAACATTCCAAGTTGGTGATTCGGACATATAATCTACACCTTTTGTTCTATAACGGACACCAGATATAGTACTCTTTAAATTCTAATATACAAATATGTTATTATGTTAGATAAATTCAAAACGCTATTATCAGATAATAAAGATGTCAAAGAAGAAGAGTTTGAGGCATCACAATTAGCAGTTGCGTCTTTAATGGTTACGACTGCTCTGCACGATGGTGAATTTGATGAGATTGAAAAAGATGAGATATTAAAATTGCTTGGTAATTTTTATAAATTAGATAACGATAAATTAAATAAACTTTTTGAGGCTTCTTTTGAACTTGTCGATAACGCGAATGATATTCACCAATTCACGTCAAAAATTAATAGCTTACTTACTGACGATGAAAAAATAATGATAATTGAAATGATATGGAAAATTGTAATTGCAGATGGCAGAATTGATGATTATGAAAATGCTTTAGTACGTAAAATATCTGGTCTTCTATATATCGATGACTTTAAAGTTGGTGAAATTAAAAAAAAACTCTCACAATAGTTTAAAATGACATACCTAGTTAATGAAAAATGCATAAAATGCAAATATACTGATTGCGTGGAGGTATGTCCGGTTGATTGTTTCTACGAAGGTGAAAATATGTTAGTAATTAATCCTGATGAATGCATAGATTGCGGTGTATGTGAACCAGAGTGTCCTGTAGATGCAATCATCTCTGATACAGATGATAAAGATGAAAAATGGTTAGAAGTGAATCAAAAGTTTTCAGAAATATGGCCAAACATTACTATGAAGAAAGACTCTCCAACTGATGCAAAAATGTATGAGAGTGAAGAAAATAAATATGATAAATATTTTTCAGAAAAATCTGGAGGTTAGGTAATCTTATGAAAAAAAAGAAAAAAGTCAGTAAAGTCGACAAAAAGAAAATTCTAAAAAAGAAAACTGTAAAGAAAAAAACTAAAGTTGTTAAAAAGAAAACTTCAGTAAAGAAAACTCCAAAAAAGAAACAAGTAAAAAAAGTAGTTAAAAAAACAAAAGGAGTAAAGAAATTTGTAGAGCCTAAACTTCCTCCACAATCTGACAAAAAAGTTAATAATCGAATTATTAATCCCGCTCACTATCAAGCGAAAAAAGTTAAAAAGTTTTTAGAAATAAAGACCATTAAAGAAAAAAAAGTTAAAAAAATATTTAATACAAAGGATCATGTTGTTTATCCAACTCACGGTGTGGGCCAAGTTATAGATATTGAAAAAAGAGAGGTCGTTGGACAAAAACTAGAAATGTATGTGATAGAGTTTGTACGAGATAAATTAATTTTGCGAGTTCCGGTTGAAAAGGCTAAGTCTCTTAATTTAAGAAAAGTATCAAAACCATCTAAAATTCAAACTGTATTAAAAATCCTATCCCAAAAACCAAAAATAAAGAGAACAATGTGGAGTAGGAGGGCTCAGGAATATGACCTTAAAATTAACTCAGGTGACATTGAACAGATTGCTGAAGTTGTTAGAGATCTTAACAGAGCAAATAATCAAATAGAGCAATCTTATAGTGAGCGTCAACTTTTTGAATTATCTTATGATCGATTTTTGAGAGAAGTGATTGCTGGACTTAAAATTACCGAGGAAAACGCAATAAAAAAAGTCGATAAGATTCTTGGTAGAGATAAATTAAAAAACGCCCCTAGTTTGTTGAACTAAGGGCGCAAAAAAAAAGCATTGATTAACCAATGCTAATTATCTTCTTTTTTTTCTTCTAGCAGCTTTCTTTTTCTTTTTAGGAGCGGCTTTTTTCTTAGCGGCTTTCCTTTTTTTCTTTTTAGGAGCAGCTTTTTTCTTAGCTGGCTTCCTTTTAGCTGCTTTACGCTTTTTCTTTTTAGGAGCTGCTTTTTTCTTAGCTGGCTTCCTTTTAGCAGCTTTACGTTTTTTCTTAGGCGCTGCTTTTTTCTTAGCTTTTTTCCTTGCTTTCGCAAAGATCACTTTTAGTTCCTCCATAATTATCTCCCCCCGTTTGGGTTTAGTTAGAGGTTAGTAGATGAATCAAAATTGATTCGTTCTAATACAATGATTAAACTTTTATGAAAAAGTGTCAATTTTTCGCTGTTTTTTCAATTTTTTGAAATTTAAAATTTTTTTTCAATGTATTTTAAATTGTTAGTAAATGTATTTAAATACTTATAGTTATTAGATTTTTTTATAGTAACAAAAATTTATTTTTTTTTATAAAATTTAATTAAAATAAAATAAAAATTATTTTTTTTTTGAAAAAATCTTTAATTATGCGCTCGTAGCTCAGCAGGATAGAGCACAGGATTCCTAATCCTGGGGTCGGATGTTCGAATCATCTCGAGCGCGCCAATATAAGTCAGCAAACGTTCGCTCCATTATCTACTTTTTGTTGTGGATGAAGCAAAATCACCTCTTTGTTTTTATTTATTGCGCCAAGAATTAATACTTCTGACTCAATTCCTGCGATATTTTTTTTTCCAAAATTACATACTGCAATAATTTGTTTTTGAAGAAGCTCTTCAATTGAATAGTTTGTAATTTGAGCTGAACTATGTTTAATACCAACTTTTTCACCAAAATCTATTTTTAGCACATAAGCTGGTTTTCTAGCCTTTTCGTTTATTTTTACTTCTAAAATAGTACCTACTAAGATCTCAATTTTTTCAAAATCTCCATATTTTACAATGTCTTTCATATTAAATTTAGCCACATTGGCAGTTTTTATAACCTCAAAATTGAAGATTCAAATTGTCTTTTCTTATTGAATTTGTATTTTGCACTCATGTCAAGTTTTGATGATACAAATGAAATGAAATCTTTTGTTAAAAGAGCCATGTCTATTCCTTTACTTGAAGAAAATCATGAAAAGGTTTTAGCAAAAAAATGGATCAAAAACAAAGATGAAAAGGCATTGCACGAACTAACACAATCTCACATCAGATTGGTTATTGCTTTCGCTGTAAAGTATAAGAACTATGGTCTTAATTTAAGTGATCTAATTCAAGAGGGCAATATAGGACTAATGAAAGCTGCAGAAAGATTTGAATTGGATAAGGAAGTTAGATTCTCAACTTATGCTGGATGGTGGATAAGAGCATCAATTCAGGATTTTGTTCTTAAAAATTGGTCATTAGTGAGAATCGCAACTACCTCAAAACAAAAAAGTCTATTTTTTAGTCTCAGAAAATTAAAACAGAAAATTCATCAAACCGAGCATGGATCAATTGATTTTCGGACTGCGCAAGGTATTGCTAATGATTTAAATATTTCAACTTCTGATGTTATAAAAATGGACAGCAGAATTAGTCAAAACGATAGTTCTCTCAACCACAAAATTAATGACGAGAGTGAAAGTGAGTTTATGGAACTCATTGAGGACGAAGATGCAAGACCTGATGATAAGGTATTTGAAAAAGATCAAGTAAATTTTAAAAAAGACTTAATAAAACAAACTTTAGAGATACTTGATGAAAGAGAAGTAAAAATAATCAAGGACAGACACCTTTCAGAGGAAGTTAAAACACTAGATATACTAGGCAAGGAATTAAAAATTTCCAAAGAACGTGTAAGACAGATAGAAAAAGGTGCTATGATGAAGATGAAATCGTATATATCAAATTCACAAAAGAAAGAGTTCCTCTTTTAACTTACCATATTGGCAACGTATTCTCCGATAACAAGTGAAGAAGTCAACCCAGGCGATTCCATTCCAAATAAGTTAACAAGATTCTTAATACCATGTGTCTTTTCTCCTTGAATTGAAAAGTCACTTTTACCCTCGCCTTTATTCTTAAGTTTTGGTCTTACACCTGAATATCCGGCTTTAAGATCTTCAATTTTAATTGAGGGAATATATTTTATGACATCATTATGAAACAAAACTTGTCTATCTTTATTTACTTCATAATCAATTTCATCTACCCATTCAACATCAGGTCCAAATCTAACTTGCATTCCTAAATCTAATCCCAAATGTAAACCAAGACTTGCATCATTTGGTATAGGGTAAATTAGATGTCGAATCTTTAGGTCTTTTCCTGTTTCGAAATAATTACCTTTGGCGAAATATGTTTTGGGAATATATTTTTTATCTAAGGGTAGAATATTACTTGCAATATTTTCAGCATTTAGACCAGCAGCATTTATTATGACTGACGATTCTATAATTATTTCTTCTCCATCACTCAGCACAGTAGAACAATATTTCTCACCATGAATTTCAGAACGTAAGAATTGTGAATTAAAAACAATATTGCCGGAGCTTTCCTCCAATTCACCAAGATAAGACCTCATGAGAGAGTTTTGATCAACAATGCCTGATGATGGCACGAATAATGCCTCAATACATTCCACTAAAGGCTCTTTGCTGGCAACATAATTCCCTGTTACTCTCTCTATTCCTTCAACACCGTTATACTCTGCTTTGGAGAAAATTTCCTCGAGTTTAGGAATTTCATTGGAGGATGTTGCAACAATGAACTTTCCTGTATTAATGTGAGGCACATTAAATTTTTGACAATATTCATACATTCTACGATTTCCATCAGCACAAAATTTAGCCTTCATTGAGTCCTTATCATAATAAACACCTGCATGAATGACTCCGCTGTTTCTTGAACTGGTAACAGAACCAAAAGTATTTTCTTTCTCCAATACAATGACCTCAAGGCCTTTAGCAGCAAAATTTTTAGCTATGGCTAATCCAATAACCCCTCCACCAATTACAAGTACATCTACGAAATTAGAACTCATTAGATATTTTTAACCATTAATGAAACTTTTTTTGTATTATTTTCAGTTAACTGAAAGCCAACATTCTTATATTTTAAACTTTCATGAAAACTTTTAGAAATTGGGTTTGGTGGCTCTATATTAAATTCGCATGCAATCATATTATATTCATCTAGTGATCTTTCGAGATCGAGATACAGACTTTTGCCTATACCCAATCCTCTAAATTTACTCGATATAGCAATTCTATCAATGTATGCAAAGTCGCTATATCTCTCTGTGAACCACTTATAATTTAAACTCTGATAATCAAGGCCAGATGGTAAAACAAGTAAAAACCCGCAAATATTATTATCATTATTGATAGCTACCTTAAAATAAGTTTTTTTTTCATAAAAATTTAAAAACTCTTCATGTGATACGGAGTTCACAGCAGGTATAGCATCTTCATTAATCAAAATGATATCTTTTATATCATCAATAGTCGCATTTCTTAATTTAAACATCACAAGTAACTTCATAACTATTTTTATAAATTTCTGGCATTCTTACAGGCTTAAAATTAATAAGACTCACACACGCATAGTCAACATTTGAGGTAAAAACAGTATGATTTTTTGCAATGTTTATTATTTGAAAAAATCTGCTCAATCTAACTTTTTTATCAGTCTTCGTAATCCATGTTGAAATTGCAATTTCATCATCAATGAAAAGTGATCCAGAAAAATTATTTTCACTTCTAATAACAACACATGCACATTGATATTCTTTATATACATCAGGAGTAATACCTAATTTAGCTGAATGATCCCAACTGACTAGTTCACACCAATTCAAATATACTTTATTGTTAACATGTCCTAAAATATCAATATCACTCTCTTTTATGGTGAACTTTAAAATATGAGGGTTACTATAATCCCATTTTAAATCTTTAATGTTAACCAACTCTCAATTCCTTAGGTAATTTAAATGTTACATTTTCATTTCCTAAACTGAGGTCTTCAATCGTAACTTGATAAAATTCTGTAAATTTATTAATTACGTTTTTAACCAGTATGTCAGGAACCGATGCGCCTGAAGAAATACCAATTGACGTCATAAGCTCATAGTCTTTTACATTTAGATTAACTTCGTTTTCCAAGAGAATTGAGTTCTCACAACCTGCATTTTTTGCGACTTCTACCAAGCGATTAGAATTAGATGAATTACTTGATCCAACAACTATAAAAGCATCACACATTTGAGCGTATTCTTTTATTGCTTTTTGACGATTTGATGTTGCATAGCAAATATCTTCTTTTGGAGAAGAAATTATTTTAGGTAATCGAACTTTTAATGCTTCTATTATTTTTTTTGTATCATCGAGTGAGAGTGTTGTTTGAGTTAAATAGGCGAAATTATCATCGTCATTTATAGACAGTTTCATTACATCACTTACTGTTTCAACAAGTTCTATGCTGCCGCTTGGAAGCTGGCCCATAGTTCCTATTACTTCAGGGTGGTTTCTATGTCCAATAAGAATAATGCGATAACCCAATTCAAAAAACTTCATAGCTTGGACATGAACTTTGGTTACAAGTGGACATGTTGCATTAATAACTATTTTATTTTTTTTATTTGCATGTAGCTCAACATCCTTTGAAACACCGTGAGCGGAAAAGATGAATGGACGATCTGGGGGCGCATCATTAATATTATCTAAAAAAACTGCACCCTTATCACTCAACTCATCTATGACATATTTGTTATGAACAATTTCGTGATTAACATAAACTGGTGGGCCATATTTTTTGATTGCTAGTTCAACTATTTCAATTGCGCGAGTAACGCCAGCGCAAAATCCACGAGGTGATATTAAATATATTTTCTTACTAGTTTTCATACCGTTTTAATTTATAAAAGAAGGTATATATTTTTCCATATGAATTTAGAAGACAGAATTGAAATATTTGGCAAGATTTTAGTAAACCATCGTATTAAAGTAATATTAGGCAGTTTATTGATCATTTTCACAATATCATTCGGTATGAAATTCCTAGAAACGCCCTCAGGATATAGGGGCTTTGTTGAGGAAGATTTTAAATACTACAAAGATGTACTGGATTTAGAGGAAAAGTATGGAAACATAGATGTTCTGACTTTTGTTGTTAAACCAGAAAAGGGTAACATATTTCAAAAAGATGTATTAAGTCTTATTCATGAACTCACTGAAATTTCCTGGCAAACGCCATATTCGTCAAGAGTAAGCTCAATTACAAACCATCAATACACTACAGTAGACGGCGATGACATATCAATAAGTGATTTTGTTGATGATGTTGACTCATTAAGCACTAATGAAATTGCAAATTTATATGGTGCTGCGGTATTAGAAGACGCGGTTGTAAATTTTGTGATGTCTGAAAGTGGAAAAATCGGTTTAGTTAATATTAATCTTGAAATGCCTGAAGATATCGCTTTCCAGGAACCAATTTCATTTGCTTGGGAACAAAAAAATTATTTTGAAGACAGATATGAAGATATATTTGTTGGTGTAGCAGGCTCTGCTCAATTCTCTCACAATTTTCAATCTACCTCAGAGTCTGATGCTTCAAAAATGTATCCAAGTTTTTTACTGCTGATAATTATCCTAACTTATATTTTATTAAGATCTGTCGTAGCTTCAATAATCTCACTAATTATAATTATATTGTCTATTATGCCATCACTTGGAGCTGCTGGATGGCTTGGGTTTGAAGTACAACCTCCACTTATTACTGCACCAATAATCATACTTACAATATCACTAACGCATGCGATACATATGTTATCAATTGGTTTGACTAATATGACTGAGGGAATGACAAAGAATGATGCTATTATTGAGAGTTTAAAAATAAATTTTATACCAATATTTCTTACAAGCTTCACAACAGCTGCAGGGATCGCAGGTATTAACTTCGGAGATATACCAGCTTATAGCGAGATGGCTAATACTGTTGTAATTGGTGCAGGTATTGGATTTATTTTAAGTGTGACGATGCTTCCAGCTATGTTTTCTTTACTTCCAATAAATGCAAGGAAAAGAAAAAGTTATGTACTCGAAGTTCTTAAAAACTTGGGTGAATTAATTTATAAATTTAAAGAAAGGTTTATTATTGTAATAACTGCAATTTGTATAGCGGTTTTTAGTTTATTACCAAATTTACATTTTGATGATTATTTTAGTACTTACTTTGATAGAGTTCCTGAATGGCTAGAAGTAAAAAATACCGTTGACCCTGAATTTGGAAGCTCTTTTTATATATTTTCTGATATGCAATCAAATGAACCGGATGGTATAACAAATCCTGAATACCTTAAAAAGCTTGATGAGTTCGAAGGCTGGCTTCTTACTCAACCTGAAGTTGCTGATGTATCTACTATTTCAGATGTTATTAAGTCTTTGCATAAAAATATGAATGGCGGCTTGGATGAGTATTATGCAATTCCTGACAATAAAGCACTCATTGCGCAGTATCTGCTATTGTATGAGTTTTCAGTGCCCTATGGGATGGATTTAAAAAATCAAATGACTGCGGATAAATCAGATTCTAGAATTCTTATTAGAACAAATAACTCTACATCAATGGAGTCGGTTGCATTCAATGCGCGTGTGGATGAATGGGTTAATGAAAATATTTCACCTTTTAAAACAAATGGTGTTGCTGGGATTCCAATTATGATGCCACAACTATTTGTTGAAAACACAAGAGGGTTAGTAATCGGGCTTTTAATCTCTTTTACTTTTATAATTATGGTTGTTGGAATTTCCCTGCAAAGTTTTAGGTACGGTATAATTAGTATTGTTCCAAATATTATCCCTTTTGTACTTGGTTTCGGTCTTCTTACTCTTGCCACTGATATGGTAACGGCCGCTCATCAATTTGCTGTTCTTATTTCAATAGGCCTTGTAGTCGACGCAACTATTCATTTTTTGTCGAAATATAAAAAAGCTCTTGCAATAAATTTACCCCCAAGAGAAGCAATACAATATTGTTTTAGATTTGTTGGCTATCCTATAATTGTTGCATCAATTTGTCTTTTTTCTGGGTTCTTATTTTTAACGCAATCAATGTTCTACTATAATTTTATAATTGGTGGGATGTGTGCTTTAATAATTATGATAGCTTTACTCATAGACCTATTGCTTTTACCGGCTTTGCTTTTAATATTTGGAAAAAAAGTTTAAAATGAAAAAAATGAATTATGCAAAAATTATATTTATCGTATTTGCCCTTTTTCCATTTTATCTCAGCGCAGAAACAGCTGAGGAACAGGGGCTTAGAATAGCTAAAGCGTCATATGAAAATGGCAGAGGCTTTACTGACATGGTGTCAGATCAATTGATGATACTTATTGATCCCAAAGGTAATGAAGTAACACGCGAAGTATCAGGTAAAACACTTGAGAATTTAGATCCAAACGATGGTGATAAAAGCTTGACTTACTTTAAAACTCCCAAAGACGTAGAGGGGACAGTTATGCTGTCACATACACACATAAGCGACGATGATGACCAATGGCTATATTTGCCTGCTCTGGGTCGAGTGAAAAGAATTTCTTCTAGTAATAAATCTGGAGCATTTATGGGCAGTGAAGTGGCTTTTGAAGATTTTTCGGGAACTGACTATAGAAAGTACGAATGGAAATTTCTTGGTGAAGAAATAGAAAATAATGAGACTTTTTATAAGTTAGAGTCTTATCCTAATTATGAAAATTCAGGATATTCAAAAAGAATTTCACTTATTGATAATTTAAATCGAACATACAAAGTAGACTTTTATGACAGAAAGGGTGAACTTTTAAAGACGCTGTATTTAGAGGATTATGTTTTGTACAAAGATAAAATTTGGATGGCAAATACTATGAAAGTAGAAAATATCCAAAACAAAAATATAACTATTTTCAAATGGCTAAATAGAGAGTTAGATGTAGGCATCAATAAAAAAGATTTTGAGAAGTCTAGCATATTGCGACTAGCAGATTAGCAGTGCTAAAAAAATATATTATTTCGTTTCTTTTTGTATTTTTACAATATTTAGTCGCTTCACAAAATGCAGCAGCTATTGATTATAAAGCTTATGGATTTATTCAACCTGAGATAACCACGTTTTTTAATGGGGATGGAAGACACGGTCAGTCAAATTCTAATCAATCAATTTTTGTAAAAGGAACATTCATTACCTACTTAAATAATGGAGATCAAAAAATTACAATTAACACGACTGGACGTATAGATGAGAAAGATAGTGAACGCAGTTATATTGACTTTCAAAAATTTAAGTATGAGCAATATTTTGATGACATAACTCTAAAAATTGGGAATGAACTAATTTTTTGGGGTGTAAACGAAAGTTTTAATATTTTTGATATAATCAATCAATCAAATTTAGCTGAAGATATTTCTGGAACAAAAAAATTTGGACAACCGATGATTTCATTAAATTATAATCATTCATATGGTAACTTTGATTTATTCATAATGCCATTTTTTAAGGAAAGGATTTTTCCAGGAAGAAATGGAAGACCCAGGCTAGCTCTCGAAGTTGATAAGAGCACAGTTGCCTATGAGTCTTCATCAAAGAAAAATAAAATTGACGCCGCTGTTCGTTATTCCACAGTTTACGATGATTACGATATTGGTATAGCTCATTTTTACGGAAATAACAGGTCTCCGGAGCTCAACGTAAATCCTTTGTCTCAAAAATTAGATGCTTACTATCCTATTTTATCTCAAACTAGTTTAGATATTCAATCAACGAAAGGTGCATGGTTATACAAACTTGAGACACTTACTGCAAAAAATGGCGAAGAACGGCACTTTGGAATAGCAGGAGGGACAGAGTACACTATTTATGGTTTGAGAGAAACCACAAGTGATTTAGGAATTATAGTTGAATACACATTTGATGACAGAAATGACTTTGCTTTCAATAATGAAGGAGTCTTAGCATTAAGATGGACAAAAAATGATATAAAATCAACAAGCCTACTAGCTGGTTTAGTCGCTGATATGAGTGGAAGTTCAAATAGATTTTTCGCTGAATTTGAACAACGCATTAGAGATGATCTCAAAGTATTTATAGATATGAGTATCAACGGAGAGATTGATGCTGATGATTTTACATATGCGTTTGAAGAAGACTCTCAGCTAACATTAAAAATTGCAAAATATTTTTAAATTCTAATATCTCTGCTATTAATTTTATTAAAAGACTCTTGATCTAAATTTAAATATTTTTTTTCATCTCCAGAAGCAAAATAAATTGGATCTTGAATTTTTGTTGGGTCATAACCATCTTTTACTAAATCAGTTTTCTTATACTTGAACGTCCCAGTTTTTTCTATTTCTGGACTTATCCTAATAAATACTGGAACACTATAAGCTGGCAATTGCTCTGTCAGATATTCATAAAGTTGCTCTAATTTAAATTCATCATTTACAACTAAGGAAGCCATCCCGGCTCTGCCGTCTTGGTTGGGTACTTCAACTCCATAAACGTTGACTTCATCAATACCTTTATACGCAGAGATGGCTTCACTTACTTCATTAGTTGAAACATTTTCTGATTTCCATCTAAAAGTATCACCTATACGGTCAACGAAATAGTAATATCCCTGCTTATCTTTTTTGAGTAGGTCTCCAGAAGAGAACCATCGATCACCTTTTTCAAAGACATTCTCAAGAATTTTTTTCTTTGTTGCCTCTTTGTCTGTATAGCCCTCAAATTTACCCGTGAACTTATCATCATCAGGTATAAATCCAATCGCCTCACCGGCCTCACCATCTTCACATTCTATACAAAACCCATTCTCATCTCTGATCACTACCTCATTTTCTACATCGAATTTAACTACTTTAGTTGGCAATACACTTTTTAAATATGGGGGTATTCTTCCGATTGAACCGAACTTACTATCAACATTTGTTAGTGAGATATTTCCCTCTGAGGCCCCATAAAACTCAACAATCCTATCTATACCAAATCTTTCTTGAACAATCTTCCAAACTTCAGGTCTGAGACCGTTACCATATATGCCCCTAATTTTATGCTTCGTTTCGTATTCACTTTTCTTTGTAGCAACTAAATAACGAAACAGTTCACCAATATATGTAATTACTGTTACATCATACTTAACGCAATCTTCCCAAAAACTAGCAGCAGAGAATTTCTTTCTCAATACTAGTGTACCACCAGTACAAAATGTCGAACCAACACCAACAACTCCACCAGTTGCATGATAGAGTGGTAAGACCATGTAAGTTTTATCAGTTGGTTTCATATCAAGTGAAAACATTTGCAGACCACATCCAACTAAAAATTTTTGATGGCTGAAGTTTGCGGCTTTCGGCATGCCTGTAGTTCCACTTGTATAAATATAAAATAATGATTGGCTATTTGATAATTCTTCTCTTAACGAAGATTTGGGTCTTACTTTGCTATTTTCAATTTGTGAGCCATCTAAAGTTTCATAACCTTGAACGTCCTGACCTGCTACGTAAACATCTAAATTACCTTCAATATATTCTTGAGCTGATGCAAGATTTTCCATTAAATCAGAACTTATGATTAGACTTTTACTTTCCGATTTTTTAATGCAGTGAGCGAGCGATTTACTTTTTATGTTATTATTGAGACAAGCAACTGTAACGCCGATCTTCGCAAGCCCGAACCATGTAAATATATATTCAGGTTTATTTTCCATCAAAAGAGATATTACATCTCCCGTCTTATAACCTTTATTAATTGCCCAGTTTGCAATCTGGTTCGCTTCAGCATCCATCTCACGATATGTGTATTTCTTGTCTTCAAACTCGATAGCAATATTGTCAGGAGTTTTATCAACTTGTTCCTCCATAATATCAGCTACAGTTGTATATTTTTTTTTGTCGAAACTTCTTGATCGTCCAACTAATTTTAAAAAAAACTTAAAGTAACTAAATTCTCTTGAAACTGCACTTACAACATTCATTTTAAATACCTAATTTATTCAAATATTCCGTAATTTTTTCAGTTATTGGCCCGTTTTTAAAAGAACGGTTATTAATTTTACTAACTGGCCGCAAACCAATGCTATTTGTAAGAAATATTTCACTTACATTGGAAAGATTATTCAATGATATGCTTCTAACTTCAACCTTTTTCTTTTCAATTAATAAACGCCTTACAGTGCCATCTAAGGCACCATCATTGATTGGAGGGGTAAAAATTTTATTTTTTTTAACAAAATAAATATTTGAGCTTGAACAGCAGCAAATTTTGTCACATTCGTTAAGCATTAATGCATCGTCATAGCCATTTTTCTGCGCAATGAGTTTTGATTGGATATTCTCAAAATAATTGTTTGTTTTATTTCTAGATAACAAAGAATTTGAGAGTCTTTTGATTTTTGAAACTTTAAGTTTCACTGGCTTTATGGTTGTATGATTACTGGTCAATTTGGAAATAGTAATAAGAAAATTTGACTTTTGATTGTTTTCAATATCTAACCCTCTTCTCTTTGCATACCCTCTGGTCAATGTATATCTTATTGAAAGTTTGCTATTTAAAAGATTATTTTTTTTTATTAATTTTAAAATTATATTTTGTAAATTCTTCTTTGATAACTTGAAATTAAAATAATTATTTCTTATTGATTTATTAAATCGAGCAAAATGAAAATCAAATAAAATTATTTTGTTTTTATTATATAATAAAGTATCAAAAATACTGTCCCCTAAAAGTAAGCCGCGGTCTTTTATGTTAATAGTTGCTTTTTCTTCATCTATAAATTTATTATTGAGATAAACTTTCATTATATTTGTTTGTTCTTAGACATAAACTTATTCAATGATTTTTTATTAATCTGTAATAGATTCTCAACTTTTTTATTCAATTCATAATATTCATTTAAAGGTTTTGAGTCTGCTACGATCCCTCCCCCAGAATTTAGAAATACTTTTTCATTATTGACAGTAATGGTTCTGATTGGGATATTAAAATCTGCATAACCACTAAATGAGATGAAACCTATAGCTCCACAATAAACCCCTCTTTTGAAAGTTTCTAATTCTGAAATAATTTGCATTGCTCTTACTTTTGGTGCCCCAGTTACGGATCCTCCAGGCATACAGTGTTTTATAACATCAAATATATTCATACCTTTAGATAACGTACCCTCAATATCAGAAACAAGATGGTGAACATTGTTATAGGTTTCTAGTTCAGCCAAACGAGAAACTTTTACCGTTCCAGGTTTACAGACTTCAGAAATGTCATTTCTCAAAACGTCAACAATCATTAAATTTTCAGCATTATCCTTCTTACTTGAAGATAATTGTTCTTTTAATTTTGCATCTTCGAATTCACTCTCACCCCTTTCAATTGTACCTTTTATTGGCGAAACCATAATTTTGTTATTCTCTAATTTTAGAAATCTTTCAGGTGAATAAGAAAATATATTAAAATCCTCACTTCTAATTAAGCATGAAAAAGGTGTCTCTGTATTTTTTCGATAATGCAAATAGTACCGAACGACATCATAGTCCTTTGGAATCTTAGATAAAAAACGTTGAGTGAAGTTAGCTTGGAATATGTCACCATTTTTTATGTAATTTAGTATTTTATTAATTTTTGAAATATATTTTCTTTTATCAAAATCTTTTTTCCACTGAAAACCAAGTAGTTTGTTAATTGGATTATTTATCCGCGGCACCGAGTACAAGTTTTTTGCATTTTGTAATCGAATTTGATGTGATAACTCAATTTTAAATTCTTTATCTAAATTAATTGAAAAAAGATAAGCTCTTTTCAATTTGTTATCGAAAGCAATCACTATATCGAAGAGACCAAAAAATAAATTTGGCAATATTTTTTCTAATGGATTTGCACTTTCAATCTTTTCCTTTGCAAGGCCTGCTTCATAAGAAACATAGCCTGCTAAACCACACTGAAACTTTGGTAATGATTTAATTTTTTTTGATTTAAAACTTGATATTAATTTATTTATTCTTGCAAATTTTTTTGAATTTAAATAATTTTTGCTTGCATTGAACTTTATAGTGTAGATAGGATCAAATGCAATATAGGAATACCGATTATTTTCAGATATCGTTTTATTTGCACTATCTAAAAAAATTAAATTTCTTTTATCTTGAAATCTTATTAATACTTCTTCCGGATTAATGTAATCAAGTTTATTTATCTTTATCTTTTTTTTTCTCATATAAAATACTGGTAGGGATATCCGGAGTCGAACCGGAACGCCCGAAGGCACCAGATTTTGAGTCTGGCGCGTCTACCAATTCCGCCATATCCCCATTCTTAAAGACTTATTATACTTTACTTATATTCGTCATAAAGGCTTAGTAGAATTATGTATGCAAATATATATATTAGCAATGGTATGTTAATCTCAATTTATCATAACTTAAAAGCGTATTTTGTCTCACTTGGTGAGCGTTTTATAAAAACTAAGTTCGCTTATCCGTTTATCTTTTTGATGGGATTAATTGAAGCAATTATTTTTCCATTCCCTCAAGAAATATTCATGGTTCCAATGATGGCATTAGACAAAAAGAAAATATTTAAAATTGCTGGACTCTCAGTTCTTGGCTCAATCACTGGAGCGATAATTGCATATTTTATTGGTGTATACTTCTTCAATAGTGTGGGAAATTTTATTCTTCAGAATTTAAATTTGGTTGAGTCATTTAACTCATTTGTTAATGACATAGATAATTATGGTTTCCTTTACGTTTTCATAGGTGGTTTTACTCCTATTCCTTTTAAAATTGTTACACTGACAAGTGGTTTTTTAGGTATTAATTTTTTTATTTTCTTAGTTGCAAGTATGGTCTCAAGATCAGTGAGATTTTTTCTTATAGGCTATTTAATCTATCGATTTGGAAGCATTGCACTTGAATCATTTGAAAAAAGAATAAATTTATATTCATTTATTCTTATAACTTTAGTGATTTTAGGCATTTTATATATTACATACTAGAATTATGAGTCTTATTAACATCAACTTTATTATCTCAGCATTAGTAATAATTGCAGTATTCGTACTGCAATACGTATTTAATATGGCTCCTTGTGACATGTGTCTCGTTGAAAGGTATCCTTACTATTTATTAATTATAATAGGTCTGGCATCAATTATTTTTAAATTTGAAAAAAGAACAACAATTAAAAGGATCACAAACTATGCTTCAATTCTGATTTTACTATTTGGATTTTTGTATACCTTAAGACATGTATTGGTCGAAAGAGGCTTGGTTAATTTAAATTCAGGATGTACCTCTAATTTGTCTGATTTATCTGATAAGTCTAAACTTTTAGAAAGTCTTAATCAAACTCCATTGATTAGATGTGACGAACCTACTTATTTATTTAATTTTATTTCGGTAGCTGAGGCAAACTTGATTATGACATTTTTACTATTATCTGTAACTTTGTATTTTGTATTTTTGAAAAATGAACGTTAAAGAAAAAATTTTAAAAAAGATTATTAGAGTTGATCAGGCAGGTGAGCTTGGTGCTCAGCAAATATATCAGGGCCAGAAAATGATATTCAAACTTCAAAAAAATAAGAAAGATTTTGACCAAATATCGAAAATGGCTAAAGATGAAGAGGAGCATTTAGATTTTTTTGACAATATCGCCAAAGAAAAAAAGATCAGACCCACAAAACTGAAAGGCCTATTTGGTATTGGTGCTTACGCAATGGGTGTAGGTACTGCCCTCATGGGCCCCAAAGCAGCCTATGTGTGCACTGAGGCAGTTGAAGAAATTATTGAAAAACATTATCAAAAACAAATTGATCAACTAGAGGGAGTGGACGAAGAATTAAGAAAAAAATTAGTAAAATTTCGCGATGATGAAGTTGAACATAAAAATACCGCTATTGATGAAGGGTCGCGAGAAGCCTTTGGTTATTCTGTTTTAAGAAAAACAATCAATGAAACAACAAAAGCTGCTATTTTTTTGGCTGAGAGAATTTAATTATTTTTCTAGTTGAATATCCCAATATAAGAAATCCATCCAGCTTTCATGCAAAAAGTTAGGAGGAAAAGATCGGCCACATTTATCTAAATCAGCCATTGTAGGTACTTTTGGAATATTGAGAGGCTTCATACCCGAGTTTTTCAAAAGTTTTCCTCCCTTTTTTACGTTACAACTTGAACATGCTGTTACAATATTTTCCCAAGTTGTTTCACCGCCGTGTGATCTAGGTATAAGATGATCAAATGTTAAATCTTTCTTTGAACCACAATATTGACAACTAAACTTATCACGCAAAAAAACGTTAAATCTTGAGAATATTGGATTTCTATTTGGCTTGATGTACGTTTTTAAACTAATAACGCTTGGTAAGTACATTTGAAAACTTGGACTTCTAATTTCTCTTTCATAATTGGATACAATATTTACTCTTTCAAGAACAACGGCTTTTACACTGTCTTGCCAGCACCACAAAGACAGAGGATAATGACTAAGAGGCCTGAAATCCGAATTTAGTACCAAAGCTGGACATTTTTCTAAAGGAACTGCGATACTCATTAGTAATTAATATATGCAATTGTATAAAAATTTCAAAAAATTTTTTAATTTGAAAATTTTTCTACTAAGAATTTAATTGCTATGTCTAAGCCTTCTTGAGCAATCGAATGCTGAGTGTTCGGGGAAATATGAGCTTTAACATCTAAACTTAATTCTGATAACTTTTTTTCAGCTTCAATAGTTTCTTGATAAGGAACCATAGGGTCCATATCTCCATGAATTAGGTAAATTGGAGGTTTAGACTTTAATTCATTTTTAAGAAGTTCTGGAGCAATTAACCTTCCTGAAAAGCCAACAATTGCTCTCATTGAATTTTCTCTTCTAAGGCCGACATGTAAACTCATCATTGTGCCTTGACTGAAACCTACGAGCGCCAAATTATCATCACTTAACTCATAATTCTTAAGTTGTTCATCAATAAAACCATTAAGTGTATCAGCTGCATTTAATACACCTTTCCAAATAGTTGCAGGGTCACCCGATTGAAAATCAAACCATTGATATCCCATTGGGTTTAATCCACATTTTTCTGGTGCGTTAGGTGATAAAAAAACCGCATCGGGCATTTGAGGCTGAATATAATTAGCAAGGCCAATCAGATCGTTGCCATCTGCGCCGTATCCGTGACAAAATATTACTAGTTTTGAAGGTTTTGAAGAGTCTTGGGGTTCTAAAACTGGTCCACTTAAGATTGGCATTAAGATACTTTTCTCTCAACTATGCTCACAATGTCACTCATTATATCTTTCAGCTGATAATCCTTTGGAGTATAAACTGCTTGAACTCCATTTTTAATTAAGATCTTTTCATCTTCTGTTGGAATTATACCTCCTACAATTACCGGGATATCGTCTACTTTATTTTTTTTCATTTCATTCATAATTTCCTCGACAAGCTGCACATGAGAACCGGATAGAATAGAAAGTCCGATGATGTGTACATCTTCTTCAACAGATGATTTTACTATTTGTTCTGGTGTTAATCTAATTCCTTCGTACAAAACATCCATTCCACAATCACTCGCACTTACAGCAATTTGTTCTGCTCCACTAGAATGCCCGTCAAGACCAGGTTTGCCTACAAGAAATTTTATTCTTCTTCCCATCTTATCTGACAATGACTCAACTCTTTTACGTATTGGGCTGTAATCGTCATTGTTGGATGGTTGAATGTTAGTTATACCAGTCGGTGCTTTGAACTCACCAAAAACATCCCGAAGTACTTGAGACCATTCACCTGTTGTTACACCTGCTTTTGCAGCTGTAATAGAAGCTTCCATTATGTTATCTCCAGATTTTGCCGCTTCGCTTAATTGATTTAAAGCGCTATCAACCTGTTTTTGATCTCTGTTTTGTCTCCAATCAATAACTGCTTTTACTTGTTCATTTTCAATTTTTGGATCAATTGTCTCTATGCCTCCATCATTTGATACAAGAGGTGACTCTTCGGTCTCAACAAACTCATTAACTCCAACAACGATTTGCTCTTTATCATTAATTCTTTTAAGCCTTTCTTTTTGAGAATTGACCAATTCCTGTTTTAAGTAACCACTTTCAACTGCAGCTACTGCACCACCAATTGATTGAATGTGATTAAATTCTTTCATCGCAGTCTCTTTAAGATTTCTAACCTTTTCATCAATCACTTCAGAGCCATTGAATATATCGTCAAAATGTAGGAGATCTGTTTCATACGCAACAATTTGTTGCAATCTTAAGGACCATTGTTGATCCCATGGTCTTGGCAATCCCATTGCTTCATTCCAAGCTGGTAACTGAACTGCTCTTGCTCTTGCATCCTTTGAGAGAACGACGCCTAGCATTTCAATTAATATTCTATATACGTTGTTCTCAGGTTGTTGCTCAGTTAATCCAAGACTGTTTACTTGCATACCATACCTAAATCTTCTGTTTTTAGGATCCTTAACACTATATCTCTCTTTTGTAATTTCATTCCACAAAGATACAAATGCTCTCATTTTACACATCTCAGTAATAAATCTGATTCCAGAATTAACGAAGAAGCTTATGCGACCTACTACATTTTCAAATTCTTCCTCGGATAACACATTTGAGGTTTTAACTTTATCGAGATACGCTACTGCAATTGAAAGACCAAAAGCTAATTCCTGCTCAGGAGTCGCGCCTACTTCAACTAAATGGTAAGGACATACATTGATTGGATTCCAATTTGGCATTTCTTTAAAAGTAAACGTAATCACGTCAGATATTATTTTTAAACTTGGATCAGGTGGAAGAATATATGTTCCTCTTGAGAGATATTCTTTTAAAACATCGTTTTGAGTTGTTCCCCGTAATTTATTTCTGTCTATGCCCTGTTCATCTGCAACAGCTACATATAAACTCAGCAACCATGCAGCTGTAGCATTAATGGTCATTGATGTATTCATTTTATCTAATGGAATTTGATTAAAAAGCGATCTCATATCGCCAATATGACAGATTGGAACGCCAACTTTGCCAACCTCCCCTTTTGCGAGAATGTGATCACTGTCATACCCAGTTTGAGTAGGTAAATCGAACGCTACTGAGATACCTGTTTGACCCTTTGATAGGTTCTTAAGATAGAGTTCATTTGACTTTTTGGCAGACGAATGTCCTGCGTAAGTTCTTATGAGCCAAGGTTTATCCATTGTTTTTCAACGTTTTTTTTTGGTTTTATTAAATCCTTTTGTTTAAAATGTATATACTAATCTAGCTAAAATGGCTATAAACCTAGAAAAAAGAAACATTAGTTTTATATAATTTACACTACAGGAGCTGATTTATGACCACTGAAGAAAAAGATATCTATGCAATAGGTGAAATTCCACCTCTTGGTTTTGTCCCTAAGAAAATGCACGCATGGGTAATCAGAAGAGATCGTCATGGTAACCCAATGCAATCATTTAAAGAAGAAGAATTTGATGTTCCTGAAGTTGGATCCAATGACGTTTTGATATTCGTAATGGCCGCGGGCGTAAACTACAACGGTGTTTGGGCTGGTCTTGGAAAACCTGTATCTACGCTTGATATGACTAAAAAAGATTATCACATCGCCGGTTCTGATTGTTCTGGGATAGTTTGGAAAGTTGGTTCTGGTGTAAAAAAATGGAAAGTGGGCGACGAGGTAATCATTCATGGTATGCAGTGGGATCATGAGGATGCTGAGGTTAATGGTGGTGAACCAATGATATCAAAAACAAATAAGGTCTTTGGTTACGAAACAGCAGATGGAACCTTTGCTCAATTCACAGCTGTTCAAGCGCACCAAGTTTTACGTAAGCCACCAAATTTATCTTGGGAAGAAAGTGGCTGTTATATGTTAACTCTTGCAACTGCGTATAGAATGCTATTTGGCCACGCTCCAAATGAATTAAAGCCAGGTGAGTTTGTTTTAATATGGGGCGCATCGGGTGGTCTTGGAAGCATGGCAGTACAACTTGCAAAAATTGTTGGTGCTAAACCAATTGGTATTGTTTCTGATAACTCTAAAATTGATTATGTAAAAGATCTTGGAGCTGTAGGTGTTCTAAACAGAAAAGATTTTGATTGTTGGGGTGAACATCCTGATATTGATGACGCTGAAACATATGCAAACTATATGAAAGAAGTTAGAAAATTTGGAAAGGCCCTATGGGAATTTACAGGCAAGGGTAATAATGTTGACATGGTATTTGAGCATCCGGGCGAAACTACCGTTCCTGTTTCATGTTTTGTAGTAAAACCAGGAGGAATGGTTGTTATTTGTGCTGGTACCACAGGATATAATCTCACATTAGATGCTAGATATCTATGGATGCAAAGTAAAAGACTTCAGGGTTCACACTTTGGAAATTCAAAGCAAGCGAATGCAGCGAATGAACTTGTTATTGACGGTACATTAGATCCTTGTATGTCAGAGCTTTTTGCATGGAACAATATTCCTGATGCTCATGAAAAGATGCTTAACAATGAACATAAAGGTGGAAATATGGCTGTCCTTGTTGGCGCTGCAAAAGAAGGACAAAAATCTCTAAACTAGAAAGTTAAATATGCACGAACTAATTTCTAAATGTCAAAAATCCCTTATTACTGTCGATAAGTATTACGATGCTGCCCTGCAACATGTAAGAGGTGAGTTAATTGTTAATGGAAAATTATCTCGTGATAATCTAGATAGGGAACAACATGCTGCACATGGCTTATCTTGGGTTGCTGCATATAGAGCTACTTTGAAAGAAATGGTTAATTGGGCCTCAAACCTAGGCTCGACCGGGACGTTTAATGAAACAGAGCAATTAATTTTGCAAATTACTTTTTCGGAATACTGTGCGCAAATTAAATCTGGGATACCAATGTCACAACTTGAGTATGTTCGTCCTCAAGATTTAGGATTAAAAAATGGTCTCTTTCAAGAAACAGGGGCCGAAGAATTTAATGATCTGATTTTAAATGGCAATAGTACTGCAGATCGCATGAAACTTGCTCAATTATTAAAAGATGGATTTTCAAGTAAAAACTTTGGTAATAGCGGCCTAGACGAAACTACATCAATAATTCAAGAACAATTTAGAAAATTTGTTGAAGATGATGTGACGCCAAACGCTCATGAATGGCATCTTAAAGATAACCTAATTCCGATGTCTGTAATTGAAAAAATGTCTGAACTTGGTGTATTTGGTCTGACGATACCTGAAGAATACGGTGGACTTGGGATGACAAGATTTGTTGACTGTGTGGTAACTGAGGAACTTGCAAGAGGTTATATTGGCATTGGCTCACTTGGTACACGCGGCGATATAGCTGCCGAATTATTGATTACAGGTGGCACCGAAGAACAGAAAAATAAATATTTACCGAAAATTGCATCTGGTGAAATGCTTCCATGTGCTGTTTTAACCGAACCTCATTCAGGATCTGATATGGGCTCATTCAAAACAAGGGCAGTTGCAAATGGAGAGCACTATACAATCACAGGAAACAAGACATGGGTTACACATGGAGCTCGAAGTGACGTGATGATGTTATTAGCACGCACAAACCCTGATGAAAAAGGCTACAAAGGTTTATCAATGTTCCTTGCTGAAAAACAGAGGGGTGATGACGATAATATGTTCCCTGATGAGGGAATTAGTGGTGGCGAAATCGAGGTTTTAGGCTACAGAGGCATGAAAGAGTACGAAATGGCTTTTGACGGCTTTAAAGTTAAAAAAGAAAATTTACTTGGTGAAAAAGAAGGAAATGGCTTCAAACAAATGATGGAAACTTTTGAAGCAGCTCGTATACAAACTGCAGCTAGAGCACTGGGTGTAGCACAATCAGCTTTTGAAACTGCAATGCAATACGCAATAGATAGGCTAGATACAAATGGCGGTTCGCTGTATGACAAACCTAGAAATGCATCGAAAATTGTTTCTATGGCTACTGAGATTATGGCTGCAAGACAATTAACTTATTATGCTGCAAGAGAAAAAGATAAAGGACACAGATGTGATTTGGAAGCAGGAATGGCAAAAATGTTGGCTGCTAGAGTTGCTTGGGCATGCGCAGATAACGGAGTCCAAATTCATGGAGGTAATGGGTTTGCGCTTGAGTATCCAATAAGTAGAATTTTATGTGACTCCAGAATTTTAAATATATTTGAAGGAACTGCAGAGATACAGGCCGACATTGTAACACGTCGACTTGTTTCTACGAACCCTGCTTAATTTTATATGCCAGGTTTTTTATATTACTTATTAATTCCTATATCACTTCTTGCTGTTTTAGCGGTTTTAGGAACAGGTATTTACGCTATGTTTAAAGGTGGAGATTTTAATAAAAAGTACTCAAATAAACTTATGAGACTTAGAATTACTCTGCAGTTTATTGCGATTGTAATAATTATGAGTGCTCTTTACTTTTCAACTAGTTCTTAATGGTAAAACTCAATAAAATTTATACAAGGGCCGGTGATAAAGGCAAGACAGGGTTAGTATCTGGTAAACGTGTATTTAAGGACAATATAAGAATAAAAGCATACGGGACTGTCGATGAACTGAATTCTATACTTGGAATTTTAAACACGAGTGCCAAATCATCTCTGAAAAAAATAATTTCAGAAATACAAAATGACTTATTTGATTTAGGTGCTGATCTCGCAACTCCAGTTGAAAAAAAACCAAAATATAAACCGCTACGCGTTACAAGCAAGCAAGTTACAAGAATTGAAAAAACAATTGACAAATATAACGCAAAGTTAGCACCCCTTAATTCTTTTGTGCTACCGGGAGGGTCTCAGTCTGCGGCATTTTTACACAACGCAAGAACTGTAACGCGCCGGGCTGAAACTCAGATTGTCGCACTTGCAAAAAAAGAAGAGGTCAACGAAGAAGCAATTAAATATATCAATCGGTTATCTGATTTATTTTTTGTTTTATCGAGAGTTGAAAACAACAATGGCAAAAAAGATATTTTGTGGAAACCTGGTAAGAATGTATAATTTATGTTTACTCAACTAAAAAAGATATTATAACACATAAATCATGAAAATTTTAGTCCCTGTCAAAAGAGTTATTGATCCGTACGTTAACATCAGAGTTAAATCTGATCAAACTGGTGTTGAAACTGAGAATGTAAAAATGTCTATGAACCCCTTTTGTGAAATTGCAGTTGAAGAGGCAATTAGATTAAAAGAAGCTGGTAAAGCTGAAGAGATCATCGCTGTTTCAATCGGCAATCAATCTTGTCAAGAAACTATTCGAACGGCTCTTGCGATGGGAGCTGACCGAGGAATACATGTGCTCACAGAAGAAAAAGTTGAGCCTATTTCAATTGCAAAAATTCTAGCAAAAATTTGTGAAAGCGAGTCACCTGGACTAGTGATATCCGGAAAGCAAGCGATTGATGGAGATAACAATCAAACTGGTCAGATGCTTGCTGCACTAACAGATATGCCTCAAGGAACTTTTGCTTCAAAAGTAGAAATCGACGGCGACAAGGTTAAAGTCACCAGAGAAATAGATGGAGGTTTACAAACTGTAAATCTGAATATGCCCGCTATTATTACCACCGATTTAAGATTGAATGAACCAAGATATGCTTCTCTGCCCAATATAATGAAAGCAAAAAAGAAGCCAATTGATCAAAAATCTCCTGAAGACTATAGAGTTGATGTTACACCTAGAGTAAGTATTTTAAAAGTTATTGAACCTCCAAAGCGTCAGGCTGGAATCAAAGTCGAGAATGTTGGTGATCTTGTAGAAAAATTAAAAAATGAGGCAGGAGTTATATGACATCACTTTTTTATATCGAGCATGCAAACGGAAAGGTCAGCGATCAAAGTTTAAAAGCTATAACAGCAGCGTCTCAAATTGAAGGCGATGTTCACGGACTTATTGTGGGCTCAAATATTGATGAAGCTGTTGCGGAGGCTTCAAAAATTAATGGATTGAGTAAATTACTCCACTTGGATGATGCAGCATTTGATAATGTTTTGGCTGAAAAACTTACTCAAGTTATTTTTAATATTGCCGGCGATTATGACTACTTTTTGGCTGCAGCAACAACAACTGGTAAAAATGTGATGCCTAGACTTGCTGCAAAACTTGATGTCTCTCAAATATCAGAGATCGTTGCTGTTGAAAGTGCAGATACATTTATTAGAACAATTTATGCTGGTAACGCTATTGCAACTGTACAAACATCTGACGCAAAGAAAGTTCTCACGGTTAGACCAACTGCTTTCAAAGCTGCAACAACTGACTCTGCTGAATGCGAGGTTGCAAAGATAAATGCTGAGAATATTCCATCAATTTCAGAATTTGTGGGCGAAGAGCTAACAAAATCTGATAGGCCAGAACTTACTTCTGCAAAGACAATTATTTCAGGTGGACGTGGAATGCAAAATGGAGAAAACTTTGAACTTTTGGATAAAGTTGCTGAAAAACTTGGAGCTGCTGTTGGAGCATCTCGAGCTGCCGTTGATGCAGGCTTTGTTCCAAATGATTATCAAGTCGGACAAACTGGTAAAGTTGTAGCACCCGAACTGTACATAGCGGTCGGAATATCTGGAGCGATCCAGCACTTGGCTGGCATGAAAGACTCAAAAATTATAGTTGCCATAAATAAAGATGAAGAAGCACCTATATTTGATGTGGCAGACTATGGTTTGGTAGCAGACTTGTTTCAAGTTCTTCCCGAATTAGAACAAGCCTTATAATTATTTATAAATTACTATCAATATAATCTTGAAAGTAGTTACTGTCCCATTCAGTTGGACCAATAAACTTTGCTATTTGATTTCCCTCTTGATCAATAAAAAATGAGAATGGCAGTCCTGCTGCTCTTACTTCTCGTGGTATATTATTTTTATCGTCAAAGAATAAATCTATATTTTGGATTTCGTATTCATTAAAAAAATTTACTGACTTTTTCTTCGGCCCACGATCAACGCTTATTGCAAGTATCTGAAAATCTTGTTTATCATATTTTTGTTGCAATCTATCGAGTGACGGCATTTCTTCTTTGCAAGGTTCACACCATGTTGCCCAGAGATTAATTAAAAGCAACTTGCCATTAAAATCATTTAAAGTGACATCATTGCTATTGATATCTTCGAATTTACTCAAAAAACCTTGTTTTTTTTCTATTATCAACTCATTCGCGTATGAATTTGAAGTATATAAACTGTTGCAAAAGATAAGGATTGTGGCATATACCATCAAAATTATAAATCTACTGCATAAAGAAATCATCATATTTGAGAAATAAATAGTTTTAGTAAAATGTCCATTAAAAAAAATAAGTTAAGAGATAGATTTAATAAAAAATCAAGTGAGTCTTTTATAAATATTAATTCGTCTTTGGAAAATGACAAATTTTTATTTGAAGAGGATATTGAAGCATCGATTGCACACGCTACAATGCTCTCGTCTCAAAAAATAATTTCTAATAAAGACTCAAAAAAAATTATTTCCGGATTAAAAAAAATTAGGACTGAAATTAAAAATAATAAATTTATATTTGATGATAATCTTGAAGATATCCACATGAATATTGAAAGTAGACTAGAAGAGCTTATTGGTGATGCCGCTGAAAGGTTACATACTGGTAGATCTAGAAATGATCAAGTTGTAACAGATTTAAAATTATGGATGAAAAAAGATAATATACTGATTTCAAAAAAATTAAAAAAACTGAAATCTGCGTTACTACAGGTTGCAAGTAAAAATATTTTGATTACGTTTCCAGGCCTTACTCACCTGCAAACTGCGCAGCCAATATCAGTTGGACATTTTTTTATGGCGTACTTTGAAATGTTTAACAGGGATACGAATCGATTCAGCGACTCTTTTAGAAGAATGAACGAAAATCCGCTTGGTGCAGGAGCCTTAGCGGGAACTAATTTTCCAATTAATAGAAACAAAACAACAAAAATGCTTGACTTTAAAAAACCTACAAAAAATTCATTGGATACAGTTTCTGATCGAGATTTTGTGGTAGATTTTTTATCTAGTTCATCCTTAATGGCTGTTCACTTATCAAGGTTAGCCGAGGAAATTACTCTTTATAATTCCGATTTAGTGGGTTTCTTTAAAATCGGAGACCAATTAATGTCGAGTTCTTCAATTATGCCTCAGAAAAAAAATCCTGATGGCGCTGAATTAATAAGAGCAAAATCTTCGACAATTTCAGGAAATCTATCATCTATGCTTAACTTGCTTAAATCTCTTCCACTAACTTACAGCAAAGACCTTCAGGAAGATAAGGCGCTTGTAACCTCAACAAGTAAAAACATTCATCTTTGTCTCGATTGTATGATCGAAATAATCTCTACAATTAAAATTGAAAAATCAAACATCGAGAAAAAGCTTAAATCTTCTTTTGCCAATGCAACTGATTTAGCAGATTGGCTAGTTATAAATCTTGGTTATTCTTTTAGAAGTGCGCACAATTTAACCGCTAAAATTGTCAACTTTGCAGAAAAAAAGAAAATAAGTTTAAATAAGATATCGATGAAGGATTATAAAAAATTTGATAAAAATATAGACAAATCTGTGTATGGATTTTTAGATTTGAAAAATAGTATTAACAATAAAAAAAGCTATGGCGGAACAGCAATATCTGAGATAAGAAAAATGATTAGTCAAGCTAGGAAAGAATTAAGTAATGAAAAATATTAGTATTTTGATTATTTTCTTATGTATTCTTGGTTGTGGGAAAAAAGGCTCTCTTGAATTTCCCCCAACAGAATCAAAAAGCAATTATAAAATAGAGATCTATAAGGCTTAAAAATGTCCTTTCTAAAATATGAAAATGATATCCTTAAATTTGAGGATATCTCAATAAGAGAAATTGCTGAAGGTAGAGCTACACCATTCTACTGTTATAGCAAACAAACTCTCACAAATAATTTTAGAGAGTTTTCAGATTCACTTACTTCACTTGATGCAACGGTGTGTTTTTCTCTCAAATCAAATTCAAATCTAACAATACTAAAAACTCTAACCGAACTCGAAGCGGGAGGAGATGTTGTTTCTGAGTGGGAAATGAGAAAAGCATTACAAGCAGGGATGAAACCAAATAAAATAGTTTTTTCAGGCATTGGCAAAACTACTAGCGATATTCAATTTGCGATCAGTAATAATTGTTTACAAATCAATGCAGAATCACTCGATGAACTTGATCATATAAATCAAATAGCTTCTGTGTCGGGAAAAATTCAGAAAGTAGGAATTAGGATTAATCCAGATATACAATCAGAAACGCACAAAAAAATTAGCACAGGCAGTCTCGAGGATAAATTTGGAATCAGTATAGAACAAACTTACGAAATTTTTCAAAATCGACAAAATTATCCAAATTTAGAGATTTCATCTATAGCTTTTCATATAGGTAGCAATATTAAAGACCTAACACCATTTCAAAGAACATTTGAAATTATTGGTGAATTAGTTGCTAAAATAAATAGTGAAACAAAAAAAATAAATACCGTTGATGTTGGTGGGGGAATTAGTCCTGAAAAAAGAAATTTTACTTTTGAAGACTATAAAAACTTAATCGTAAAATATTTTGATACAGAAAATCTTAAATTTATCTTTGAACCAGGTAGGCTTATAGCTGCAAATGCAGGAATATTAGTATCAAAAGTACTTTATACAAAGAATATAACTGGAAAAAAATTTGTCATTATCGACGCAGGTAT
This sequence comes from uncultured Pelagibacteraceae bacterium, assembly GCA_902523455.1. Taxonomy (GTDB): domain Bacteria; phylum Pseudomonadota; class Alphaproteobacteria; order Pelagibacterales; family AG-422-B15; genus CACNXQ01. The sequence goes on along the minus strand of CABYZG010000001.1, from coordinate 32,217 downwards.
GAACGATATGATGAGACCTGCATTATACGATGCTCATCACGAGATAATGCCAGATGTTAGGACAAGTGAATATGATGAAATAAATACAGATATAGTTGGTCCAATATGTGAGAGTTCTGACGTATTTCTTAATATTCAAAAATTTAATAAAGTAAAGAGTGGTCAATACGTCATATTAAAAGATGTTGGGGCATATGGTTCAACGATGAGTTCAAACTATAATGCTCGACCACTTATTGAAGAGCTCATGGTAGATGGATCTCAAATAAGAATAATTAGAAAAACTCAGTCATACGAAGACTTTATTAAAAATGAAATTTAATAAGAAAAGAAGCTTCTTATTTTTTCTAATATATAATCAATATAACTGTTAATTGACCTGCTCAATTCAAATGCGTTTACACTAGAGTTTTGTATAACCGCATCGATTGATATGAAAATTACTGGGGTCAATAAAAGTAGAAATGGGAGAGGAATACTTGTTTTGTTTTTTTCATAAACAACTGGTAAATTCTGATCCTTTGAATGATCTCGTTCTGCGTAAGTATTAATAATTTCCTCTATTTGTAACTTATTATCATTTTCATAATTCTTATTTTCATGAAACCAAGAATGGTTACATCTTGTACATTTAACCTGTCTGCCAAAGCCAATATCCTCTATATTTACTAGATACTTTGCCGAACATGATGGACAGGATATTATCATAGTCTTACTTAATTTTATTAATTGTAATTATTAGCAGTAAAATAGTGTAACTTATTTAAAATGATTAATGAATTAAAATCACATTACATTCATTTTTCTCTACTTTTATTTGTAATTATCGTACTCTTACAATTTAATTTCTTTCTCTTCAACATTCAAAGCTATAAAAATACAGACCTCAATAAAAAAGAAATCGAAGGAATAGTCGTACTAACTGGTGATAAATTTAGAATATTAGAGGGACTTAAAATACTTAATAGTGAGATTGGGTACAAGCTTTTAATATCAGGAGTTAATAAAGAAATTTCTATTGAGGAAATAAAAAAAGAATTTCCAAAATTTAATCAGCTGTTTAATTGTTGTGTTGAACTTGAGAGCATTTCAACAAATACCTTCGAAAATGTTAGAGAAATTTTTTTTTGGAAAAAGAATAATAATATTAAATATATTCTATTAATAACATCTGATTACCATCTACCCAGAGTTGAACTCGAGGTAAATCGACTTTTATTAGATAAAGAAACTTTCTATTATGGTGTAAAATATGACAATCAAAAAATAAATATTCGTATGAAGAAATTAATTGTAGAGTATATAAAATATTTAAGGACAAAAATAAGTTTGAGTATAGGACTTTAAATTATGATTTATGTAAGATCTCTTTTAGCAAATTTAGCATTTTATATTGTATTATTAATTTGTATTTTTTTTGCACCTATACTTTTTTTCTTACCTAAAATACATATGCTTGGCATCATACGTTTTCAATCAACACATACAAAATTAAGCCTTAAGCTATTTGCAAATCTAGAAGTTGAGTACCGTGGGTTAGAAAACATTCCAAGCACTCGAAAATATCTCATAGCTGCTAAACATCAATCTCTTGCAGAAGCTATTTTTCTTAATGAAGCGATTGAAACACCATCAATAATTGCAAAAAAACAATTATTATTCATACCAATTGTTGGACTTTGTTTTAAGAAAGCAAATTTCATATATGTCGATAGGAGAAAAGGGGAAACAAATATTCAGGCAATGGTGAATTCTGCAAAAAGAAGTATGGACAATGATCCCCGTCCTTTATTAATTTTTCCTGAAGGGACCAGAACACCAGTTGGTGAACGTCGCCCATATAAGTATGGCGTTACAGCTTTGTACGATGGTATCAAAATTCCTTGTCTACCAGTTGCAATTAATTGTGGTTACTTTTGGTCAAGGAGACGATTTCTTCGTTATCCTGGTAAAATGGTAATTGAATTTTTAAAACCAATTGAGCCAGGGCTAGATAAAACTGAATTTACAGAAAAATTATATAATTCTATTGAAAATCAGTCTGATAAACTGCTTGAAGAGGCCAAGATTAAATATCCAAAATGAAGATATTTTCATTTAATAGAATAATCATTTTGGTATTGGCTATTTTGCTCATTTATTCAATTTATTGGATGTTTATTTCTTTTCAGTTGAAATCCCAATTATCAAGTAACCTTGAAAGATACAACATTAAGTATAACGACTTGAGGGTGACGGGGTATCCTTACAGAATATCAGGTTTGATTGTAAATCCTAATCTCAACAGATCAGATAGCCTATCTAATATAGAAATAGGAAATATAAAAATTGATATGAATCCTTTCGATATAAGTAAACTAATGATGAGAACGGATAAAATAAATAGTTCATTTAATGAAGACGACTCTTTAAATTTTTTTTTGAATGATATTCAGCTCAGATTGTCGATGGATAAAGGACAAATTTATGAGATTTATTCAATTTCAAATAATATGAGTCTGAATATAGGTGATTACAATATAGAGAATATAAAAAAAATTATTTTTAAAATGAATAAAGTTAATGAGAATGGCTATCGCGTTTTTTTTACAGCCGTTGCATCAAATGTTTTAGACTCATTTAAAAATGAAACAAGAATTTTGCTAGAGGGAAAAATTTCTGATTTAAGTTCAAATTTAAATGGCAATATTCAACTAAACGTATCAAATGTTGAAAACAATGATAATTTGTTTAGCACCCCTTTGGTAATTAAAAATGGAATTATTTCTGTGCTTTTCATCCCTTTGATCGATTTAAAGGAATTATTTTCTTTTTGATCTACCAAAATCGGCATCAGAAGTGTCTTGACCTGCTTTAATTATTTTCTCACGCACAATTCTTGTTTTGGAAAATAACTTATACAAACTATCTCCGTCTTCCCACCGTATTGATTTTTGTATAGCACTCAGGTCTTCAGAAAATCTACCAATCATTTCTAATACAGCTTCTCTGTTTGCCAAAATTACATCTCTCCACATAGTAGGATCTGAGGAAGCAATTCTTGTGAAATCTCTAAATCCACTCGCGCTATACTTAACAATATCCGATTTTGTAAAGTTTTCTAAATCAGCTGCTGTATGGACCATATTATAAGCAATTAGATGGGGCAAATGAGAAGTCACTGCCATTACTTTGTCATGTCTAGAAGGAGTCATAGTTTCTACTTTGCTTCCCAATTTTTTCCAAAAAGTTTTTACTTTATTTATGTCTCTGGTTTTATTGCCTTTTAAAGGTGTAATTATGCACCATCTTTCTTCGAATAGTTCAGCAAAGCCAGCTTTTGGCCCACTTTTTTCAGTACCAGCAATAGGATGAGCAGGTACAAAATTTATCTTTTTTTTAATTAAACTCTCGACTTCTGAAATTGAAGACTCTTTCGCAGATCCAACATCTGTTACAATGACATCTTTATTAAGATGTGGTAATATCTTTTTAAAAATACTTTTGTAACTGCTTAAGTGAGTACAAATAATAACCAAATCTGAATTCTTTACGCAGTCTGATATATTATTTTTTATTTCACTTGTTAATTTAAGTTTTTTCGCGATAGTTCTTGTTTTTAAAGACCTGGAGTAACCAGAGGTAATTTCTGCTAGTTTTTTCTTTTTTATAGCTAAGGCAATAGAAGAACCTATTAAACCCAAACCAATTATACTAATTTTTTTAAATGGTCTCTTCTTACTTGGCATTATAAAACTCTTTCATAGCTTTAAGGACTTTTCTATTTTCTGTAGATTTACCAATAGATAACCTAATGCAATCTGGAAGATTATACTTATCCATTAACCTTACAATAATTGATTTTGACAATAAATACTGATTTAGTTTTTTTACAGATTTGCCTACATTAATGAGTAGAAAATTTGCTCTGCTATCATAAACATTTACTGGCAATCTACTTAGTTCACTATTCATTTTTTTTAGCCAAAATTTGTTATGGTTTATTGCATTTTTTTCATATTTTTTATCTTTTAATGCCTCAACGCCGGCAAGTTGGGCAATTTGATTTACGTTAAATGGCCCTCTCACTTTATTCATTAATTTTATTATATCTGTATGGGCATAGCACCAACCCAATCTTAAGGACGCCAAACCATAAATTTTTGAGAAAGTTCTAGTGACAATGATATTTTTATATTTTTTGGCAAAGTTAATGCCATTAGAGTAATCTTTATCAGTTACATATTCTGCATAGGCAGAATCAATAATTATAAATATCTTCTTAGGGACACGTGAGATAAGCAATCTTAATTCTTCTTTGGATAGATAAAATCCTGTTGGATTATTGGGCTGCGCAATAAATATAATTTTAGTTTTTTTTGTGATTTTATTTAAAATGCTTTTTACATCAAAACGTAAATTTTTTGTTGATGAACGTTTAACAACGCCCCCACTGATTTTAGAGTAAATTTCAAACATTAAAAAACTGTGTTTAGGAATAATAACTTCGTCTCCTTTATTTAGAAAAAGTTGACAAGCCAGGCCTAGTATCTCGTCTGATCCATTTCCAACGAAGAGGTTGTTGATATTTAATTTGGTTTTTTTTGATAAGGCATCTTTTAATTCCAGACTATTTCCGTCAGGATATTTGTGAGTTTTTGACTTAGCCGTTGATATCGCCTTTTGTACTCGCAAGCTCGGACCAAATGGTGACTCATTAGAGGACACCTTAATAACTTGCTTTTTGCCAGGAATTGATGAAATGCCTCCTTCGTAAAGCTTTATATTTTTTAGTTTTTTCATATTTCAATTGGCTATAAATAGGTGAATATCGCTAAATTTGAAAGAAAATCTTTGAAATAAATAAATCTTCTAATTTGACAATATCCTATTGAATATATAATACATGAATTGCGCCGATTTGAGCACAGCTTGCGGGCGCAATAAAAATGCAGCTAAAGAGGTAGTTGAAACCGCCAAACTTAGTTGTTGGGCGGTTTTTTTTTGGAAAAGATTATGAGTGAAAATAAAATTGTTACTTTAGCAGAAGATGAACCACTAAATTTGGATGGAGGTGGAAGTTTATCTAAATTTAAAACTGCATATACAACATATGGCAAACTTAACGATAAAAAAAATAATTCAATCTTGGTTTGTCATGCCTTGACTGGCGATCAATATGTGGCAAGTGATCATCCCATTACAAAAAAAAATGGCTGGTGGTCGATGGTTGTAGGGCCCGATAAACCAATTGATACGAACAAGTTCTTCGTCATTTGCCCTAATGTTATTGGTGGGTGCATGGGATCAACGGGTCCAAAAGAAATAAATCCTGAAAACGGTAAAGAATTCGCGACTGATTTTCCTGTAATTACAATTGCAGATATGGTCAGAGCTCAAAAATTATTAATTGATTATTTGGGAATTGAGAAAATATTCTGTGTTACTGGCGGATCGATGGGGGGCATGTTGGTGCTCGAATGGCTTTCAAAGTTTCCTGAAATGGTACATTCAGCAGTTCCTATTGCAACTGCAACAAACCATTCGGCTCAAAACATTGCATTAAATGAGCTTGCAAGGCAGTCCATAATGGCTGATCCAAACTGGCAATCAGGAAATTACTATCATTCTGATAAAAAACCCATGAAAGGGCTTTCAGTAGCTAGAATGGCAGCACATATTTCATATCTATCTAAAGAAGCTCTACAAAGTAAGTTTGGAAGAAATCTCCAAGACAAAAATAGCTTGGATTATTCTTTTGATGCCGATTTTCAAATTGAAAGTTACTTAAGACATCAAGGATTTACTTTTGTTGATCGCTTTGATGCAAACAGCTATCTGTATATCACTCGAGCAATGGATTATTTTGATGTTTCCTCATCAAATAATGGCTCCTTAATAGAGGCCTTTAAAAATACGCAATCTAAAATTCTTTGTGTGTCATTTACCAGTGATTGGCTATACCCAACATCTGAAAACAAAAAAATTGTAAAAGTTTTCAATTCTCTTGGGCTTAATGTTAGTTTTATTGAAATTGAAACTGAAAACGGTCATGACTCATTCCTATTGGATGAACCAAAGTTTTTTGAGGCGATAAAAGGATTCGTTAATTCAACATTTGAAAATTTATGAGCTTAATAAACGAGAACAAAGATTTTGGTGTAATTGCTGAGCTAATTCCTAACAATGCTTCTGTTATTGATGTTGGGTGCAATGATGGGTCTTTGTTGGAGTATTTGAGAGAGTATAAAAATATTGATGGTCGCGGGATGGAAATTGATCAAAAAAAGGTTCAGCTTTGTTTAGCCAAAGGCATTTCAGTAATTGAAGGAGATGCAGATACTGATTTGTATGATTATCCAGATAAGTTATTTGATTATTCAATACTTACTTACACTTTACAAGCTACAAAAAGTCCTAAAACAGTAATGCAGCAATTGGTTAGAATCTCTAAAAAAGCAATTATATCCTTTCCGAATTTTGGCCACTGGAAGATTGGGGCTAGTTTATTGTTGAATAGAAAAATGCCAGTAAGCAAGAAACTAAGTTATTCATGGCATGAAACTCCAAATCTACATTTTTGTACAATTAATGATTTTATTGATTTATGTGAGGAGTTAGAAATCAAAATTGAAAAGAAAGGTGATCTTTCTAATAAAAAACTTTCCAATTTTAGTGGAAAAAATTTTCTTGATAGCTACTTTAATGAAGTCGGACTTTTTTTAGTTTCAAAGGATTAAATATGAATGAAATACTTATTGTTAAATGCTTAAGCGATAATTATGCTTATATATACTCAAATAAAAATGGGGATGCATTTGTTGTTGATCCTTCTGAAGCAAGTCCTGTAATTGATGTTCTAAATAAACATAAACTTAATTTAAAATTCATACTTAATACTCATCATCATTTTGATCATGTAGGAGGAAATTTTGAACTTAAAGAAAAGTATGGATGCAAAATAGTTGGCAGCAAAAAAGATTTTGAGAGAATACCAGGAATTGATATACAAGTTTCAGAGGGTGATATTTGGAATTTTGATGAACACAATGCTCAGATAATTGAAATACCTGGGCATACTACGGGCCATATCGCTTTTTATTTTGAATCCCTAAAAATTGTTTTTACTGGTGACACGCTATTTTCACTTGGATGTGGTAGACTTTTTGAAGGTTCACCAGAAATGATGTGGAAATCTCTTACAAAACTAAGGGATCTACCTGATGAAACAAAAATTTACTGTGGCCATGAATATACTTTAAGTAATGGAAATTTTATAAGCTCTATTTACCCGTCGGATGAAATAGAATCAAAAATGGATCGTCTGAAAAGCCTAGATAAACAAAACATACCATCTATTCCATCAACAATTGGGGATGAAAAGAGATTAAATATTTTCTTAAAGGCAGATGATGAAGATTTGATCAACTCTCTGGGGCTTACGGATAAAAGTCCAGAAGAAGTATTCGGTCATATAAGAAATCTCAAAGATTCCTTTTAAGTAAAATATTGTCCACCGTTTGCAGATATCGTAGAACCTGTTATAAAGCCCGCTTCATCACTAGCAAGGAATGTAACTATTCGTGAAACCTCATCAACTGTTCCAAGTCTTCCTACAGGAATTTTTCCAATTAAACTTTTCATAAAATCCTCGGAGGCATCCGCTAGAATTTCAGTATCGATATAGCCAGGTGCAATAGCGTTAACTGTAATATTCTTTCTAGCAGTTTCTTGCGCTAATGCTTTGGTAAAACCTAATAAACCAGCTTTTGCCGCACTATAATTTATTAGACCCATCTCACCTTTTTGACCGTTAATAGAAGAAATGCTGATTATTCTTCCAAAAGATTTTTCTCTCATGCCTTCAATTACACATCTTGTCATATAAAAAACTGAATCTAAGTCAGTTCTTATTACATCATCCCATTGTTCAACTGACATTTTATGAGCCATTGAAGCTTTGGAAATACCCGCATTATTAACTAAAATGTCAACAGTGCCCAGCTTATCAGCAACTTGCTTTACGCCCACTTCACATGCAGCTGCATCAGCAACATTCCATTGAAATACCTCAATACCGTTTTCGGATGAAAACTTATTTGCTGCATCTGAATTTGAACTATAGGTTGCAGCAACATTGCACCCCTCCTTTTTTAAAGCAAGAGATATTGCAGCACCTATTCCTCTTGTTCCTCCAGTTACTAATGCTACTTTAGACATAATTTTCTCCTATCGTTCGACGCACAAAGCGACACCCATGCCGCCACCAATGCATAATGTGGCAAGTCCTTTTTTAGCGTCCTGTCTTTTCATTTGATTTAATAATGTTACAAGAATTCTAGCTCCTGACGCACCAATTGGATGTCCTATGGCAATCGCTCCCCCGTTAACATTAACTTTTGAAACATCCCATCCCATTTCTTTATTTACTGCACAAGATTGAGCGGCAAATGCTTCATTTGACTCAATTAAATCTAAATCAGAAACATCCCACCCTGCTTTATCAAGAGCTTTTCTGCTTGCAGGTATAGGTCCTGTACCCATCACAGATGGATCAACCCCAGCACTTGACCACGATACAATTCTTGCCAAAGGCTCAAGGTTTCTTTTTTTCATTTCATCTGAGGACATTACTGCCAAAGCAGCTGCGCCATCGTTTATACCACTTGCATTTGCCGCTGTAACTGTTCCCTCTTTTGCAAATGCAGGTCTTAAAGATGAAATTTTTTCTAATTGAACATTGTCTTTAATATATTCATCACTATCAAAAACTACTGTCTCTTTTCTTGATGGGACTTCAACTGGAACAATTTCATCCTTAAATACTCCATCTGCTTTAGCTTTACTTGCTTTCTGTTGTGAGTTAAAAGCAAATTCATCTTGTTGATCTCTAGTAATTTGCCATTGTTGTGCAACATTTTCAGCAGTTGTTCCCATGTGATATCCATTAAAAGCATCCCACAAACCATCTTTGATCATTGAGTCGATCATCTTATCATCGCCCATTTTGGTACCATTTCTTAGGTGCATACAGTGCGGGGATTGACTCATACTTTCTTGTCCACCAGCAATAATAATATTTGCATCGCCATTCATTATAGATTGGTAGGCCAAAGCAACACTTCGTAAGCCAGATCCACAAACTTGATTAACTAGCCATGCTGGGGTTTCTTTATTTAAACCAGCATTTATTGATGCTTGTCTAGCAGGGTTTTGACCGGTTGCTGCAGTTAGTACTTGTCCAAGTATCACCTCATCTACATCACCACCTTCAATGCCTGATCTATTAAGCGTTTCTTTTATAACTATTGTGCCTAAATCGTGTGCTGGCATACCCGATAAAGATCCATTAAAAGAACCAACGGCTGTTCTAACGGCAGATGTAATAAATACTTCACTCATAACTTTCCCTTTTTATTCGCCAATTATTGGCAATTTTTGTGCTCTGGAGGCATCAAGATAACTTGCGGAGTGAATTTTGCAACTATTATTTAGGCTGATAACTAGTGGATTTGCAGTTGGTATTTCTAAGCTTGTTATGTCTTCATCAGATACGTCAAACAAGTACTTACATAGAGCTCTTAAGCTGTTTCCATGTGCAGAAATAATAGTAGTATTTTTTAGTACTAAAGGTTTTATAGAATTTTCCCAGTAAGGAATTACTCTCGCATACGTATCTTCTAAACATTCCGTTAGGGGTAAATTATTTATTCCTTTATATAAATCGTCTTTATTAGGATTCATTTCACTATCAATTGGTAGTGCAGGTGGTGGTGTGCTGTAACCTCTCCTCCATTTTAAAAACTGATCTTCACCATATTTTTTTTTAACTTCATTTTTGTTTAATCCTTGCAGTGCTCCATAGTGTCTTTCATTTAATTCCCAGGCAGTTTCTGTGTGAAGATTATATATATTTAATTCCTCAAGAATTATTTGAAGCGTATTTTGTGCCCTTTTTAAAAATGATGTAAATGCGAATGAAGGAACTATTTCAGCTTCTTTGAGCAACAATGCTGACTTTAATGCCTCTTTTTTTCCTAAATCGTCTAATTCTACATCAACCCATCCGGTAAAAATATTTTTTACGTTCCAAACACTTTTACCGTGTCTGATTAATATCAGAGTATTAGACATTTATTTGTTTACTTGATTAACTACATTATTATTTAAAAGATAATCGACCATTTGCTCTGCAATTTGTATAGCAACTTTTTCTTGCGCCTCTGCAGTACTGGCGCCGATGTGAGGTGTCATTACAACTTTTTTCATACCTGAGAATATACTATCAGTTTGTGGCTCTTTCTCGTAAACATCGCAGCCATATCCTCCTAAACCATTTTTATCAATTGCATTCTTAACATCATTTTCATTTACAATTCCACCTCTCGCACAATTAATAATAATTGCTGTTTTTTTAATTGTTTTAAGAGTGTCTTTATTAATCATATATTTTGATTTATCTGATAGTTTATTATGAAAAGTTATAATATCTGAGTGTAACAAAATTTCTTCAAAAGATACTTTTTCAACTTTATATTTTTTTTGTTCTGTATCACTTAATGAAGCACTATGAACAAGAACATTCATTCCATATACGTGTGATATTTCAGAAATTTTTTTTCCTATATTCCCAAATCCTACGATGCCAATAGTTTTGCCCAACATCTCAGATCCAATGAAATTCTTTTTCTCCCATTTTTTACTGTGCATTGACTCATTTGCCTCTGTAATTTTTCTCATTAATGCATGTATAATAGAAAATGTAAGTTCGGCAGTTGCTTGAACATTTCCAAGAGGAGTGTTCATGACTACAATGTTATTTTTGGTAGCTGAGTCAAGGTCAACATTGTCAACCCCTACGCCTGGCCTACCAATAACTCTCAGATTTTTAGCGCTGCTTATTATTTTGTCAGTTACAGTGACTGCTGATCTAATTACTAACCCGGCGTAATCTACGATTTCTCTTGAAAGCTCGTCTTCACTAAGACCTGTTTTCTGAACATATTCAATGTTATTTTCATCAAATACTTTAAAGACAGCGTCAGAAACATTATCGGCAATAAGTACTTTATTCACTTTTTAAAGGCTTCTTTAGTTGTTAAATAAGCCCAGTCAATCCAAGGTAGAACAAGTTCAACATTTTTGTTTTCAACTGTTGAACCGCCCCATATTCTAATTCCCGGTGGCGCCGTTTTATAGGAGTTTAGATCATATCCTGCTTCATTGCTTTCAAGCAATGAACAAACTTCCTTCATAAAATTTACTTTGTCCTCGTCATTAAGAGTTTTAAACCACTCATCCTTTGGAAGTATACAAATTGAAGTACAAGATCTGGTCTCTGGATCTTTAGCTAGAAATTCAAAATTATCATGCTTATCAATCCAATTATTAACTAATTTTAAATTTGTTTCTGATATATCAATTAATTTATTTAAACCGCCTAACTCTAATCCCCAGTTAAGGGAATTTAATACGTCTTCAACACTGATCATGGATGGAGTGTTTATTGTTGCTCCAGAAAATATTCCTGAAATTAATTTTTGATTATTTGCTAGACGAAATATTTTTGGGATGGGCCATGGTGGAGTGAAAGTTTCAAGTCGTTCAACTGCACGAGGGGATAAAATCAACATACCATGAGCAGCTTCACTTCCTAAAACTTTTTGCCATGAGTAAGTAATAACATCTAATTTATGCCAATCCATATGCATTGAAAAAACTGCTGATGTGGCATCACATATTGTTAATCCTTTTCTTTGATCACTTATCCAATCAGTATTTTTTATTCTTACACCTGCGGTAGTACCATTCCATGTAAAAATAATATCGTTGTCAGAATTGCTATCAGAAAAATCAGGAAGCTCGCCATATTCTGCTTTAATTAACTTTTTATCTTTTAGAGGCAGTTGTTCTCCTGCGTCAATATTCCAGTCATGACCAAAATTTTCCCATGAATAAACTTCAACTCCTCTTTGACCAAGCATACACCACATAGCCATTTCAACAGCGCCAGTGTCAGAAGCTGGAACAATACCAATTAAGTAGTCATCAGGAATTTCCAACAGTTGTCTTGACTTATCAATTACCTCTTGAAGTTTTTTAACAGCTGCACCAGATCTGTGAGACCTTGAAAGAGCTGCATTTTTTAAATTATCAAACGACCATCCAGGAGGTTTGGCGCAGGGACCGGATGAAAAATAAGGATAATGAGGCTTCTGAGCGGGCTTTTCCATTAAATTAAATATCCATAAGCAAATTAACCAAGCCATCAGCAGGCTTCGGATCAAAGTAAGTTGACTTTTTAGGGACAATCTTACCTTTGTCTGCAATGGACATTATCTTTTTCATCGGTAAAGGGCAAATAAAAAATCCTATATCTGCCACACCTTTATCCACTTCATTTGCTAACTTTTTATGATCAAATTTACCAGGAATATTCGACAAATTTACTAAAGAACAATTACATTGTTTTTTAATGATACTATTTATCATTATTTTCTCAACTATGTCAGTGTCAGTTTCATATTTAGTATAGAGTTTTTTATTTGATGTGAGTGAAACATTGTACCAAGTTTTATTTAAATATATCATCACACTGCCTGGGTCACACGGATTTTTAAATTTTAATTTTTTTTCTAGCTTAAATTTTTTCTTTAAGGCCTGAATTATTTTTTGTTGATTAAAATTTTTAAATTTAGCTAGTCGATGAAAGCTCAATATATTAACAGAATGCTCATCAAATATTGCCGCAAGAAGGTTTATTTTTTCTTTTTTAATTTTATTAATATTTTTCTTTTTATTTAAAGTTTCAATAGCGGAGTACCTGTGATGCCCATCAGCAATATAAAATTTTCGAATTTTTGATAATTTCTTTCTCAAAGATTGGATTTCATTTTTTTCACTTACTTTCCAAAGAGATCTAGTTGTACCGCCTGGCGACTTAAATTTATAAAGAGGTTTTTTTCTTTTGTATTTTTTAAAATCAATGGGTCTGCTATTTTGATTTTTATAGGATAAATAAACTGGACCTATTTGCATTTTTGTATGTTCAATTGTTTCCATGATAGAATCCGATCGTGCTTTAAATATTGCTTCATGTTTCAGAATTTTATTATTCCCTTCCTCGAACTCTATTGATGCGACTATACCAAACTGCTTCTTATTATATTTATCTAAACAATATATATAAAAACATTCTTCCTTCTCCTGAAAAATAATATTATTCTTAATCATAGATTCTAAGTGCTCGTATGCGTGCTTTTTTGAATTTTTTTTGGTAATGTTAGGGTAAAATGCTTTTGGGCTTACTACGTTTAGGAAATTATATTCTGACTCTTTTAAAATTTTATTTAACTGTTTGTTCGTTAAATTATCAAAAGTTGGCAATACCACTTCCTCTACTCTTTTCTGTAAAGGCCTAAAGGCTTTGAATGGTTTTATTGATAAGGTCATATTTATTTATTTGATAAAACGCTGATTAAGTAGGGTATTTATATGTATATTTTATGCATAAATCTCGCAGATTTTAAGTTTTTTTATCTGAAATTATGGCTATTGACATAAGAAAAGTGACGTTTATATTCAGGCCACTTTTAATATCAAATAGTAATTTCTATTATGTTTGCGATTATTTCAACTGGCGGAAAGCAGTATAAAGTTAGCGAAAACACTATGTTGAGTGTGAGCAAAATTGATGGCAAAGATGGTGATAAGATCACTATCGATGATGTCCTTTTCGCTTGTGATAAAGAACAATTTTCTGTGGGATCTCCACAAATCAGTGGCGCGAAAGTTAATGCTGAAATTGTTAAACAAGACAGAGATAGAAAAATTTTAGTATTTAAGAAGAAAAGAAGAAAAAACTATCGAAGGCTTAATGGTCACAGACAGGATATAACTTTTTTAAAAATTAATTCACTTGATATACCTGGATTCGCTTCAAAAAAAGCTGTGAAGAAAGCAAGTGATACGAAGTTAGAAACTGAAAACAAAACAGTTACAAAAAAGAAAACTACAGTTAAAAAGAAAACTGTAAAAAAAAAGGATAGCTAATAATGGCAACTAAAAAAGCTGGCGGCTCATCGAGAAACGGAAGAGACTCAGCTGGAAGAAGATTGGGTATAAAGAAATACAGTGGTCAAACTGTAATACCTGGTAACATCATAGCAAGACAAAGGGGTACTAAATGGCACCCAGGTGATAATGTAGGCCTTGGAAAAGATCATACAATTTTTTCGCTTGTTGATGGCTTTGTAAAGTTTGGTAAGAAAAAAAACGGAAAAACATTTATTTCTGTTGTTCCCAAACAGTAAATCTAAATCTTTTTTCTAAAATATTTCCTTAAAATGAAGTTTATTGATGAAGCTAAAATCTTTGTAAAAAGTGGTGATGGTGGTGATGGCTGCTTGAGCTTCAGAAGAGAAAAATATATCGAATTCGGTGGACCCGATGGCGGCAACGGTGGAAAAGGTGGAGATATTATCCTAGAAGGAACAAAATCTTTAAACACACTTGTAGACTTTCGATTTCAAAAACACTTTAAAGCACAAAAAGGTAGAGGTGGAGCTGGCAGGAATAGAACAGGCGCGTCAGGTAAAGATTTAATTTTAAAGATTCCTGTTGGAACTGAAGTATTATTAAATGAAGAAATAATTGCTGATATAATTAATGATGAAAAAGTAACTCTTTTCCCTGGAGGAAAAGGAGGGTTAGGAAATATTAATTTTAAATCATCAACTAATCGAGCGCCGCGCAAGATAACACATGGAGAAAAAGGCCATGAAGCTGAAATTGTATTAAGGTTAAAAATTCTTGCTGATGCCGGGCTTGTGGGATTTCCGAATGCAGGAAAATCAAGTCTTTTAAGAAAGATATCTGCTGCTAAACCCAAAGTGGCTGACTATCCTTTTACAACTCTTGATCCAAAGCTAGGAGTTGTAAGAAAAGACGACCAAGAACTTGTGGTGGCAGATATACCCGGCTTAATTGAAGATGCTCACAAAGGCGATGGTTTGGGATTTAAGTTTTTAAAACATATTGAGAGATGCCATTCAATTATTCATGTAATTGATGTAACTGACGAAGATGTTAAAAAATCTTATAATACAATTACCAGTGAGTTGAATAATTATGATGGTAATATAACAAAGAAAAATAAAATAGTTGTATTAAATAAATGTGATCTGATTGATAAAGAAGAAATCAAAATTAAAAAGAATATCCTTGAAAATGAAACACAGTTACAAGTATACACAATTTCAACTATTACAGGTGAAGGAGTAAGTAATTTAATTAATCATATTTTAATTATTAAAAATTAAATGAAATTAGAACAAACAAATAGAATTATTATCAAAATTGGATCTGCACTTCTATTCAATGAAACTTCGGGAAGTCTTAATAAGGAATGGCTTAATAGTCTTGCTGAAGATGTTAAATATTTAAGAGAAAATGATAAAGAGGTTATAATTGTTTCTTCTGGAGCAATTGCGATGGGCGCAAAAGATTTAGATCTTGATATGAAAAATATGAAGATGGATATGAATCAAGCTGTATCTGCTGTGGGCCAAATACATTTGATGGGCTCATTTAAGAGTGCCTTTGAAAAAAATGAAATTAAAATTTCCCAAATTCTTCTTACCTTAGATGATACTGAACAAAGAAGAAGATCAATAAATGCCAGAAGAACAATAGATACATTATTAAAACTAGGTATTGTTCCAGTCGTTAATGAAAATGATACAATTGCGACAAGTGAAATAAGATATGGGGACAATGATAGACTTGCATCAAGAGTGGCTCAAATAACAAGTGCAGATTGTCTTATTTTATTATCTAATATTAATGGCCTTTATTCTGCTGATCCTAGTACTGATGAGGATGTAAAATTGATAAACAAGGTAAGTGAAATTGATAAAGATATTGAAAAAATGATTGGGCAATCAATTTCGGATTACGGAAAAGGTGGAATGAAGACAAAAATTCAAGCCGCAAAGACAGCTATACTATCAGGCTGTCACTTAGCAATTACTAATGGTTCTATAATGAGACCTGTAAAGTCCTTATTTGAGGGACGTCCATGTACATGGTTTGAACCAACTAAGACCCCCTTGGCAGCACGCAAGCAATGGATCGCGGGAACAATGAAGCCTGTAGGTAAAATAATAATTGATGATGGAGCTGTTGATGCACTTAAAAAAGGAAGCAGTCTCTTACCAGCTGGTGTAAAGTCAGTAGAGGGAAACTTTGAGAGAGGAGATGTTATTGAAGTATTGTCATCTGACCAAAATAAAATAGGTATAGGTTTAGCAGGTTACGCTGCGGAAGAAAGTATTAAAATTATGGGACACAAAAGTGATGAAATAGCTAACATTCTAAGTTACTCTTACAGAGAAGAAATGATACATAAGGACGATTTAGTTTTGATATGAGCATTGAATTAGAATTAGAAAAGATGGGTGAAAACAGTGTTAGGGCCTCAAAAGACATTAAATCTTTGAACGAAAGAGATAAAAACAATATTTTAAAATCAATTATAGTAAGCTTAGAAAAGAATAAAAAAAATATTTTAGATGCTAATTCATTAGATATTAGCAACTCTGAAAATAGTCTTTCAAAAGCAATGGTTGATCGACTTATGTTAGATGACGAACGATTTGATGGAATACTGTCGTCAATTGAAAATGTTATTTCTTTAGAAGATCCAGTTGGAAACAAACTTTATTCTAATAAACGGCCAAATGGAATGTTAGTTGAAAGAGTGTCTGTTCCTCTTGGTGTTATCGGAATTATTTATGAAAGCAGACCAAATGTTACAGTTGATGCGACAGTTTTATGTCTAAAAGCTGGCAATAGCGTAATACTAAGAGGAGGATCTGAGTGCTTTAACACTAACTCAGAAATGGTAAAATCGATACAAGGGGCTTTAAAGGAAAATTCTGTTAGCGAACATATTGTTCAATATGTAAGCACCACAGATAGAGCGGCAGTAGATTACATGCTTGCTAAAATGGGAAAATATATTGATGTTGTAGTACCTAGAGGCGGTAAAGGTTTAGTAAAAAAAGTTCAAGACACCGCAAAAATACCTGTTATTGGACATCTCGATGGAATATGTCACTTATATGTTGATGAAACATCAGATACAGAAATAGCAAGCAAAATCATAGAAAATGCAAAATTGAGAAGAACTGGAATTTGTGGTGCAGCTGAAACTATATTAATTGATGAAAACTGTGTCGACACTCATTTACCAAAAATTATTACTGATTTAATTAATGGGGGCTGTGAAGTAAGAGGAGATAATGTATGTATGAAAATCTCAGACAAAGTTTTAAAAGCATCCGAAGAAGATTGGGGTACAGAATATTTGGATGCAATAATATCTATAAAGACTGTTAAAGGGGTAGATGAAGCAATAGAACATATTGCTACATATGGATCAGGTCATACAGAGAGTATTATTTCTGAAGATAAAGAGAAAGTTGAAAAGTTTTTAAATACCGTAGGTAGTGCAATTGTTATGCATAACACCTCAACCCAATTTGCAGATGGAGGCGAATTTGGTTTAGGCGCTGAAATAGGAATTGCTACCGGCAAATTGCACGCCAGAGGGCCAGTTGGATTAGAGGGGCTGACTACTTATAAATATATAGTGAGAGGAAATGGACAGGTTAGACCGTAAATGAAAATTGGCATTTTAGGAAGTTCATTTAATCCAGCACATTTAGGACATTTAAAATTATCAGACAAGGCAATTCAAATTTTTGATCTTGACGAAGTCTGGTGGATGATCACAAAGCAAAATCCATTGAAGGAAAAAGATGATTATATGTCATTTGAAGAAAGAAATAATCAAGCAAAAAAACTATTAGGCAATAACAATATTAAACTGAAATTTTTTGAGGATATTACTAACTCAAATTATTTAATTGATAATTTGAAACATATCAAATCTAACTTTACCGAGGATGAGTTCATATTTTTAATGGGTAGTGACTCTTTTGAAGAAATGAATAAATGGAAAAATTATTTAGATATTTTTAATCAAATGCCTATTGCTGTATTTAATCGTAATGAAAAATTGTATAATCCACTTACTTCTATAGTTGCGGAAAAATTTAAAAACAACCAAATAAAATTGTCTGATGCAAAGTTGATATTTACCAAATCACCTGCTTGGATATTTATTCGTGACTTCAATGTAAGTGAGTCATCAACTGCCATTAGAAATAATAAATGACTCAAATACTAAAAAAAATATTAAGTGATTTAGAGGATAATAAGGCTCTGGATATAGTCTCTATAGATATATCTAAAAAAACTTCGCTAGCTGACCACCTAGTATTTGCAACTGGAACATCAAATAGACATATAAACGCGATTTCCCAATCAGTTCATAAAATGCTTAAAAGTCTAAATATTACACTGCCATCAATTGAGGGAAACCAAGACAGTGGCTGGATAGTAATTGATAGTGGTGACGTTATTATACATTTATTCAAAGATGAAATTAGAAAATTTTATAACTTAGAAAATATGTGGTCCGCAGAAATTGAATAATTGATCCTAAAATGAAAATTGAAATTCTACATTTTGATAAATTTAAATTTGATCATGAAGAACAACTTCATGATATTTATATAAAACGTATTTCACAGTTTAGAAATATTATAACTGATATAAAAACAGTAAAAATTAATAATAAAGGAATTGAAAATAGAATAGTTAAAAAGAAGGCCAATGAGTGTTTTATAAGCCTTGATGAGAAAGGTGAGTATTTTTCAACTGAAGACTTAAAAGTATTCTTATTTAATAATAATTTCAAAAACTTGAAATTTATTGTTGGCAGTACTGATGGTATTCAGAAAGGTATACTAGAAAAAAGTAATAAGGTTATTTCCTTGAGTAAAATGACATTAACGCACTCATTTGCACTAATAATTTTATTAGAACAAATATATAGATCTGCTACTATTGTATCTAATCATCCATATCATAGAGTTTAAAAATGAAAATTTTGTTTATTACGCTATCCTTTGTTATATCGCTTTTTAGCTTTAATTATATCTCTGCAAATAACCAAGACCTTTATAAAAAATTGGATGTCTTTGGGGATGTTTTTGACATTATAAAAAGTAATTATGTCGAGGATATAGATGACGAGAAGGTAATTGAATACGCAATTAACGGTATGCTTCAATCATTGGATCCATTTTCAAGCTATATGGATTCAGAAATTTATACTGATATGCAAGAAGAAACTAAAGGCGAATTTGGGGGACTTGGAATTGAGGTAACAATGGAAAACGGGTATGTAAAAGTAATTTCCCCAATTGATGACACTCCGGCTGCGAGAGCAGGAATGCGCCCTGGTGATTATATTACACATATTAATGAAATTGACGTGCTTGGATTAACACTAAGTGAAGCTGTTGAACTTTTACGAGGGCCTGTAGGTAAATCATTAACAATAAAAGTGGTTAGAATCGGAGAAGAAGACCCCATAGATGTGACATTAAAAAGGGCGGTTATAACTGTGCAAGCAGTTAAATTTAAGGCTGAGGGTAACATTGGATACATAAGATTAATATCATTCAGCGAACAAGCTGATAAAGGCATTAGAAATGCTGTAAAAGAATTATCAAACAGTATCGGAAAAAATAATATTGAAGGTTACATAATTGATTTAAGGAATAATCCTGGTGGCTTATTGGATCAATCAGCAAAAGTTACAAATAACTTCCTAAAATCTGGTGAAATTGTATCAATAAAGGGAAGGGATAAAAATGATATATCAAGATTTACAGCGTCAGGTGGCGACATTGCTAACGATAAGCCAATTATTGTTCTTATAAATCAGGGATCTGCATCAGCATCCGAAATTGTTGCGGGTGCGCTTCAAGATCATAAACGCGCAATTATTCTTGGAGAACAATCATACGGAAAGGGATCAGTTCAAACGATCTTTCCATTAAAAGACTCAAGTGCCATCAGAATGACAACAGCGCTTTATTATACGCCCTCTGGTGACTCTATTCATAGAGTTGGAATAACTCCAGATATTAAAATTGATTATATTTACGATGAGGACGAAGAAACCGATAATCAATTAAATTATGCTCTAGATCTTTTTGATAAAGAAAAGATGGTTGAATAAAATTAATATTTTAAGCAACAGAACAGAATGGATCAAAAACCAAGGTATAGAAGAGGAGTTGGAATGATCATTCTTAACTCTAAGAATCAAATTTTTATTGGACAAAGATTTGATAAAGATAAATCAGCTTGGCAGATGCCACAAGGTGGAATTGATAAAGGAGAAAGCCCTGCAAAAGCTGTTATACGAGAAATGAAAGAGGAAACTGGAATTAAAAAAAATTATAAAATTTTATATGAAAGTAAAACTTGGTATTTTTATAAACTTCCTTCTTATTTAAGAAAAAAACTTTGGAAAGGTAGATTTATTGGTCAAAAACAAAAATGGTTTATAATAAGTTTTACCGGAAAAGATGAAGATATAAATATTAAAACAAAGAAACCAGAATTTAAGAAATGGGAATGGTCTACACAAGATAAAATACTTAAAAAAATCGTTCCCTTTAAAAGAAGACTTTATACAAGCATATTTAAAGAAATTAATAATATTGATATTTAATTTAAAAGAAGTTTTAAACTATCAATTTTTTTCTGAATTTTCATTTTTTGAGTCTCATCAGCGGTCTCAAGAGCTGAAGAATAATTTTCAACTTTATCATTAATAAAGTCATTATTCAAAGCAGCTTCTTCATCCAAACCCACAGCTATAACAAGTAGCTCGTTGTTAGAGAATTTAATAAAGCCCTCTTCAACAAACAATGATTGTGTTTGATCTGAATTAGTTACTTTTATGACTCCTGGCCTAAGAGAGGTAATAATATTTGAGTGATTTGGAAGTACTCCAAGATCACCTTCCGCACCAGGTAAGACAACCATTTGAGCATCACCCTCAAGATATATTTTTTCAGGCGTTACTAATTTATAGTTAAATTGATCAGACATTCAAGTTACGCAGCGGCTTCTTCAGCCATTTTTTCTGCTTTTTGAATAGCTTCTTCTATTGTACCAACCATATAAAAAGCTGCCTCAGGTAGATGATCATATTCACCCTTACAAATCGCATCAAATCCTTTGATCGTATCCTCTAATTCAACATATTTACCGGGAGTTCCTGTAAAGACTTCGGCAACAAAGAACGGTTGAGACATAAATCTTTGAATCTTTCGTGCTCTGGCTACTGTTAATTTATCTTCTTCAGACAACTCATCCATACCTAAAATCGCAATGATGTCTTGTAGAGACTTATATGTCTGCAGTACAGCTTGTACATTTCTTGCAACTCGATAATGTTCATCTCCAACAACGCGAGGGTCTAATATTCTTGAAGTACTATCTAACGGATCAACAGCAGGATAAATGCCAAGCTCTGCAATCTGTCTTGAAAGCACAGTTGTTGCATCTAGGTGTGCAAACGAGGTTGCAGGAGCAGGATCGGTTAAATCATCAGCAGGAACATATATTGCCTGCACAGATGTAATTGAACCTTTATTTGTAGATGTAATTCTTTCCTGAAGTGATCCCATATCAGTTGCAAGAGTGGGTTGGTATCCTACGGCAGATGGAATTCTACCAAGCAGAGCTGACACCTCTGAACCAGCTTGAGTAAATCTAAAAATATTATCTACAAAAAATAATACATCTTGGCCTTCCATATCTCTAAAATATTCAGCAACTGTCAAACCTGTTAAAGCTACACGAGCTCTTGCTCCTGGAGGTTCGTTCATTTGTCCATAAACTAATGCACATTTTGACTCTTTACCTTCTAAATCAATAACGCCAGATTCAATCATTTCATGATAAAGGTCATTACCTTCTCTAGTTCTTTCTCCAACACCAGAAAATACTGAATAACCACCATGAGCTTTTGCAATGTTATTTATTAGTTCCATGATAATAACTGTTTTACCAACCCCTGCTCCTCCAAAGAGACCAATTTTTCCTCCTCTAGAATAAGGCGCTAGCAAATCTACAACTTTAATACCCGTAACAAGAATTTCTGTTTCTGTAGCTTGATCAACAAAGTCAGGGGCATCTCTATGAATTGACCATTTATCTGTAGATTTAATTTCACCCCTTTCATCAACAGGATCGCCAACAACATTCATAATTCTACCCAAAGTCTCAGGGCCTACTGGAACCTGTATCTGATTACCGGTGTCAACAACATCGTCACCTCTAGTCATTCCATCAGTTGACTCCATTGCAATAGTTCTAACTGTGGACTCACCTAAATGCTGTGCGACCTCAAGGATCACAGTTTTATCACCAACTTTACATTCTAATGCTGCTAGTATTGGCGGCAAGTTTTCTTCAAAGCGTACATCAACTACAGCTCCGATAACTTGTGATATGGTACCTTTATTATTTGTTGTCATATTTACTCCTTAATTAAACTGCTTCTGCTCCAGAAATTATCTCAATAAGCTCTTTAGTAATAACAGCTTGTCTGGAACGGTTATAAAATAGTGTTAAATTATCAATCATATCAGACGCGTTTCTTGATGCATTATCCATAGCGCTCATTCTAGCACCTTGTTCGCTGGCTGCACTTTCTAGTAAAGCTTTAAATATTTGTATTGTAAAGTTCAGCGGGAGTAGTTCATCGAGTATTTCACTCTCACCAGGCTCAAATTCAAAAAAGGTATTGTCATTTTTCGTTGTATCTGACTCGTTTTCAGGAATATCAATTGGAACAATTTGTTGTTCAGTTGGAATCTGTGATATTACTGATTTAAATTTATTATAAAAGATAGAACATTTATCAAATTCTTCGTCAAAATACATTTTTATTATTTTGTCAGCTATATTTTTTGCATCCTGATAAGAAGCAGACTTAACAGATCTCATATCAACAACTTCGACAATTTTTTCTTCATGCTGTCTTTTAATAATGTCATAACCCTTTTTTCCGACACAAATAATTTTTACTTGTTTGCCTGACTCCTCAAGACTTGCTAATTTATCTCGAAGTGATTTAGTGACAATTGAATTAAATCCACCACACAGTCCTCTCTCAGATGTAAAAAGGATCAACATATGAATTGAGTCCTTATTATCTCCGGTTAATAAATTTCTTTCATTTGAAGTTGGAGAGTACCCAGATGATATAGATGATATAAGATCTTCCATGGTCTCAGAATAAGGACGACTTGACTCAGCAGATTCTTGGGCACGCCGTAATTTTGCAGCCGCAACCATTTTCATGGCTTTAGTTATTTTTTGAGTAGACTTAACGCTACCAATTCGTTTTTTTAGATCATCTAAACTTGGCATTTACCTATTTTTTTTAAACTCTTCAATTATTGATGTTAATTTACTGGAAGTATCATCGTTCAAGTCTCCAGATGAATTGATAGACTCAATAATATCTGAATGAGATGATTTTATAAGTTCAAATAGATCTTTTTCGAAATCTCTTATCTGATTCAACTCCAGATCATCTAAGTAACCGTTCACACCAGTAAAAATTGAAACAACTTGCTCTGCAATTGTCATCGGTGAATACTGGTTTTGCTTTAATAGTTCGGTAAGTTTTGAACCTCTATTTAATAACTTCTGGGTCGAGGCATCTAGGTCTGAACCAAATTGGGCAAATGCTGCCATTTCGCGGTACTGGGCCAGTTCAAGTTTTATCGAGCCTGCAACCTTCTTCATCGCCTTGGTTTGCGCTGCAGAACCAACTCGGGATACACTTAAACCTACATTAACTGCTGGTCTGATACCTTGGTTAAACAATTCAGTTTCTAGAAAAATTTGACCATCAGTGATTGAAATCACATTTGTTGGTATAAATGCACTAACATCATTTGCTTGAGTTTCAATCACAGGCAACGCTGTTAATGAACCACCTCCATTTTCATCATTCATCTTGGCTGCTCTCTCAAGTAATCTACTGTGAAGATAAAATACATCTCCTGGAAATGCTTCACGTCCTGGGGGTCTTCTAAGAAGTAATGACATTTGTCTATAAGCGACTGCTTGTTTCGATAAATCATCATAAATTATTAAAGCATGCATTCCATTATCACGGAAATATTCACCCATTGAACAACCAGTATAAGGAGCAAGAAATTGTAGTGGAGCAGCGTCACTTGCTGTTGCTGCAACAACTGTAGTATATTCCATGGCACCAGCGTCTTCTAAGGCTTTCACCGTTTGAGCAATCGAAGATCTTTTTTGACCTATGCCGACATAAATACAATAAAGTTTCTTAGTTTCATCCCCAGATTCATTAATAGATTTTTGATTTATGATAGTATCAATAGCAATTGCTGTTTTTCCAGTTTGTCTGTCACCAATAATTAATTCACGTTGCCCTCTACCAATTGGAATCAAGCTGTCGATTGCTTTAAGACCTGTTTGCATTGGTTCGGATACTGATTTTCTTGGTATTATACCTGGCGCTTTAACTTCAATACGACTTCTATTCTGTGACTCTATGTTTCCTTTTCCATCTATAGGATTTCCAAGAGCATCTACAACTCTTCCTAGCAGCTCTTTACCTACTGGAACATCAACAATAGAATTTGTCCTTTTAACTGTATCACCTTCTTTAATATTTGCGTCACTTCCAAATAGCACTACACCTACATTATCGTCCTCTAGGTTAAGGGCCATTCCTCTTGTACCATCATCAAACATTACCATTTCACCGGCCTGAACATTATCAAGTCCATAAATTCTTGCGATACCATCTCCAATTGAAAGAACTTGACCAACTTCTGTAATTTCAGAGTCAGATCCAAAATTTTTAATTTCTTCTTTGAGTATTTTTGATATTTCTGATGGTTGTATGTCCATTAAGCGACCTCTTTCATTTTTTCTTTTAATGTTTGGAGTTGATTTTTAATACTGCTATCAATCATTTGACTACCAACTTGTATTTTAAGACCCCCTATTAAAGTCTCATCAACTATAGTGTTAATATTAAATTCTGAACTAAACTTATCTTTGAGTTTATCATTAATATGTTTTAATTCTTCTTCTTTCAGAACTTTAGCTGAAGTAATTGTTGCTGACATCTCACCCTTAAGTCCTGACATTAATCTCTCAAATGAATTAATTATATCCATTAAGTAGTTTATTCGGTTTTTATTAATTATTACTCCAATAAAATTTTTTGCCAGCTTGGACATTTCAATTTTCTCAGAAAGTGAATTAAAAAAATTAAATTTATTAGATTTGCTGATTGAAGGATTCTTAACCATTGATAGTAAAGTATCATCTTCATTCAGTATTTTTTTTAAATTTAAAAGTTCACTAGAAACAGTTTCGAGTACTTTGGCCTCTTTTGCCAGTTGAAATAATGCATTAGCATATCTATCAACTGATGCGATTTGTCTTGTACTTGCGTTGGCCATTATGTGGAAATTCCTTAAAAATTCACTCTTTCCGTACCATTAACTCTCATATTTTTCAAGTATTGGAATGTCACAATTCAAATTTTATACAAAGCTAAATGGGTCGATATCCACAGATATGTTTACGCTCGATAATGATTTGGAATTCTTGAGCCAAGCATTGACTATTTTTTGCATATTTCTGGCTTTTTTGTCATGTATCAAAAATCTCTGCCTGTGGCGTCCTTTTAACTTGGACAATGGGGCTGGCGCTGGACCATATATTTCAAGTTCTGAAATATTTGGAATAGAACCGAACATGATACTGCATTGCTCCCTCACCTTGGCAATATTATTTCCACTAACAATTATTGCTGCCATTTTTCCTGAGGGTGGAAGTTTATTAAGCTTGCGATAATATATTTCATTTTCATAAAATGCATCTCGATCTAATTGTGCAAGAGACTGGATAGTTTCGTTTTCAGGATAATATGTTTGAATAATCACTCTTCCTTTTGTTTGAGCCCGTCCTGCTCTTCCGGATACTTGGTATAAGGCCTGATAAGTTTTTTCAGAAGCTCTCAGATCACCACCTTTCAATGTCATATCCGCATCAATTATTCCAACACATGCAAGGTTAGGAAAGTGATAACCTTTAGTTATAAGTTGAGTTCCAATAATAATATCGTATTCATGATCTTTAATTTGTTGAACCTTAATTTCTAATTCATCTTGTGATTTTATATGATCACTAGAGAATAGGCATATCTTTGCCAAGGGAAAAGTTTTTGAAATTTCTGTAAATATTTTTTCAATGCCAGCTCCATAATCAATAAAGTGGCTATCATTATTTTGACATGAAGGACATTCTAAGCCCTTTGTTAAAATACTATGACCGCAGTGATGACATAGTAATTTTTTATTTTTTAAATGTTCTACTAAGTAACTTGAGCAGTTTTTACATGTTATTTTATGCCCACATGACTTACAAATAATTACAGGAGCATATCCTCTTTTATTGATATAAAGCAATGTCTGCTGTTTTTTTTGCAATGTCTGACTGATTTCTTTAATGAGTTTTTCAGATAACCATTGATCTTTTTTTAATTTTTCTTTTTTCATATTAACTATGAAAATTTCATTTTCTTCTTGATTAAAATACTTATTTTTAATCGAAACTTTATTATATTTTTTATTCATCACATTAAAAATTGTCTCGAGTGATGGGGTAGCGCTTGTTAAAATAATTGGAATATCTTCTATTGAACTCTTAACGACTGACATATCCCGTGCGTGGTATATGCCTTGTTCTTCTTGTTTATAAGAGCTGTCATGTTCTTCATCTAAGACGATCATTGATAGGTTTTTGTATGGTAGAAATAAAGAGGAACGAGCACCAATAATAATTTGAGAAGTGCCATCAATAATGCTCTTTAATACTTTTGTTTTATAAGCAGTACTTATCTTTGAGTGCCAAACTACTGGTGAGAACCCAAATCTTTCTTCAATTCTATTTACAAAATCTCCTGTCAATGAAACTTCTGGGAACATAATTAAAACTTGTTCACCGTCTTTAATAAATTTTTTTATAACATCAAAATAAACTTCTGTTTTTCCTGATCCAGGGACACCATCAAGTAGGACAGGCTTAAAATTTCGTTGTTGGAAAATTTTTAGCATATCTTGAGAAGCCCTTTTTTGCTCCAAACTTAGCTTTATTGCCTTAACATTTTTTTTAATATTCGAAGTGAGTTCTTTTGTTTTTTTCTTCTTAAAATAAAATTTACTATGCGACAAAATCATTTTGAGAACTAACCCTCTATCAATTAAATTGTAATTACTAACCCAATTTAAAAACTTTATCATTTTTGAATTCAGTCTATATTCGGGCGAAATCTCTTTTATAAATTTCAACTTTATTTTTGAATCATTTAAAACACTGTTTACTTTGGTGATAACTCCAATTTTTTCTCCTGAGCGCAAAGGAGCTAAAACAATCATTCCAACTCTAGGTTTTTCAATCGTTTCATGCTTATAGGTAAATTCTTCACTTACATTGTGAGCTAATAAGACATCTATATAGTAAATAATTTTATTCATAAATTTTGTTTGAATCTCTAACTATGATATAAATATATCAGTCAAAATATTATTTGTTATGGAATTCTTTTTAGATACAGCTGATGTAGAAGTAATTAGAGAATTTAAAGAAACTGGCTTAATTAATGGAATTACAACTAATCCATCATTAGTGGCCAAATCAGGAAAAGATTTTAAAAAAATACTTAAAGAAATTTCTAAAATGATAAAAGGGCCGATCAGTGCTGAAGTTACAGCCATTGAATGCAAGGGAATGATTGCAGAAGCAAAAATACTATCAAAAATATCTAAAAATATTGTTATCAAGTTACCTTTAACAGAAGAAGGACTTAAAGCTTGTAAGATACTAAGCAGCAAAAAGATCAAGACCAATGTAACACTATGTTTTTCAGCTGCACAGGCATTAATTGCTGCTAAATGTGGAGCAACATATATATCTCCATTTGTTGGACGATTAGATGATATAGGTGAAAATGGAATGAACCTAATTAGAGAAATCAAAGCGATATATTCAAATTATAAAAATATTAAAACAAAAATATTAGTTGCTTCAGTTAGAACTGTTGATCATGTTATTGAGTCTGGAATGATTGGTGCTGACGTTGTCACCTTACCACCTGCAACGCTTGCAAAGCTATATAAGCATCCCTTAACAGATAAGGGTTTAAAAGCTTTTCTCGATGATTGGAAAAAAACAAAACAAAAAATTCTTTAGTGCGTGAATAATCAAGTTAAAGAATGCTTTCACGATTGGATTAAGAATTTACAGAAAGTTAGAAACTTAAGTGACAACACGCTTACAAGCTACAAAAATGACATTGAAAAATTTTTAATTTTTTCAAAGGATCATTTTGGGGGGAACTTATCAATAAGCGATCTTGATAGAATGCAAATTTCTGACTTCAGAAGTTTCTTATCTTTTTTAAGAAATCGAGGCATTGGAACTGCATCAATAGCACGAGTGATATCATCATTAAAATCTTTTTTTAATTTCTTAGTAAAGAGTGAAAAAATAAAAAATAGCACGATACAATCTTTAAAATCTCCCAAAGCAAAAAAGTCTTTGCCCAGACCAATTTCAGCTGATCTTGCAATTGAAGCTATTAAATATTCGCAAGAAATTGAAAAAGAGAAATGGGTAGGATTACGAAATAAGTCAATCCTTATGCTTTTATATGGATGTGGATTGAGAATATCTGAGGCATTAAATTTAAATTATGAAGATATTAATGAGAATGAATATCTAGTTATTAGAGGAAAAGGTAACAAAGAAAGAATCGTGCCTTTAATGGAATTTATTAAGCACGAAATAAAAGAATATATAAAAGAGTGTCCAAAAAGTTTTGAAAATGGTGATCCACTTTTTTTAGGTAAAAGAATGAACCGTCTTAGTCCGAGAATTATTCAATATACTTTGGAAAAAATTAGACATAATTTGTCTTTACCTGAAACTGCAACCCCTCATGCGTTGAGACATAGTTTTGCTACACATTTGCTGGACTCAGGCGGAGACCTGAGAACAATTCAGGAATTATTGGGACATAGCAGTCTTTCCACAACTCAAAGATATACCAAAGTTGAGACTGAGCGACTATATGAAGCATATTCAAAAACCCATCCGCTTGCTAAGAAATAAATAAATTATATATTAACTATTATGCAAAACCCAATATCAAGATGGCATGACGTTGTTAATCTTCGTGACTATAATGCTCTGACTGAGATACTAGATGAACATGTTATTTTTTATTCTCCAGTTGTTTACACGCCTCAGCGAGGAAAAGATATCACATTAAAATATTTAATGGCTGCATCAGAAGTGTTTAATGCTTCGAATTTTAAATATCATAAAGAAATAATTGGAGAGACAAATGCCAGCCTTGAATTTACTTTGACTATTGAAGATACTGATATTAATGGAATCGACCTTATTACATGGAATGAAGCTGGACTCATTACTGAGTTTAAAGTATTTATCAGACCACTTCAGGGTGTTAATATAATACATAAGATGATGGGCAACATGTTAGAGAGTTTTAAAAATGTCAGTTGATTTTCTGTTTCAGTATTCTGCTCTAGAGCTTTTCTGGTTATTGGTTCCAATTTTAGTTGGAATAGCAGTCGTAGAAACATTAGCTATATATTTCTTTAAATTGAAAGGCAAAAATGATTTTAAAGAATGGATATTAAATATTTCCATGGGAATTTTAAGTTACCCTGTTAATGGAATATTTGCGTTTATAACACTAGGAGCTCTATTTTGGGCTAAGGAATTTCAGATTTACACATTCCCATTTACCCTAAGTGCTTTGGTATTGTGCTTCATACTTGACGATTTAACTTTTTATTTACATCACAGGATTTGTCATCGATGGCGATGGGGCTGGGGACTGCATCGAACTCATCATTCTTCAGAAAGAATGGGCATCGATGTGGGTGCAAGACAACCATTTACAAAACACTTCACTGGGACTCGAATGCTCAAAATTCCACTTGTAATCATTGGCTTTGATCCAGTAATGGTTTTATTTTGTGTGTTTATAAACGGTTACTACCAATATTTATGCCATACTCAAACTATATATAAGTTACCACGCTGGTATGAGTATTTATTTAACACACCTTCACACCATAGAGTTCATCATGCAAGAAATCCGAAATACCTTGATGCAAATTATGCTGGAACACTAATGGTTTGGGATAGAATGTTTGGAACATTTGTTGCTGAAGATCCAAAAGAACCTTGTGACTATGGATTGGTTGTTCCGATGACATCTTTGAATCCTCTTAGGATATTATTTGAAGAATATGCAAATATATTTAAAGACATTTCAATGCGCGGTATTTCGCTCAGAGATAGATTTATGTATCTTTTTGGTCCTCCTGGATGGTCGCATGACGGAACTCGAAAAACTTCAACTCAAATTAAAGAAGATTATAACAGGGCAATAAAAAGTCATTAATGACAACTCCAGCTCATTTTGCTCTTTCTGAAATACTGATTGTAATAGCTGGCGCATACTCAATAAGGGTCTTTTTGCAACATAAGCTAAACTTTGCTGCTGCTGGAGTTTTAGTACTGGCAGTCGCAGCTTTTTTAGCAACCCTTAGATTTGGCTTAAACATGCATACCGAACTAAAGTCTTCACATCAATTGTTCACAGCTCTATCACTTCTATTCGGAGTGCCGCTCATCACGATAGATATTATAAAAAAAAGTCAGTTTCTTAATGAAAAGATAATATTAATTTTCGCACTAATAATGGCGTTGATAAGTATATATATTTTCTTTCAAGCAAAGGGTTTAATCATTATGTATGCTGTTATGTGGCTTATTCTTGGAATAATTTTTTCTTTTTTGATACCAAGAGACAGAATTACTTCTCGATTTGTGTCTAGCTTCATTTTTTCAATAATACTGGTTAATTTTATTATTAGACAGGTTCAGCTGTTTGAACCAAACCTTAGCTGGCATTTTTATCATGTAGTTGTAGCAGTCTGGCTGTACTTGATGACTTTGTTAATGACAAAAAAGGAAGTTAAATATGAATAGCTTGATTATCTACGTTTAACGCAGCTTCTTTTATTGATTCTGTTAAAGTTGGATGTGCGTGACACGTTCTTGCGATATCCTCAGCTGATGCTCCAAATTCCATTGCAATTGTAAGTTCGCCAATGAGGTTGCCGGCATCTGCTCCAATGATATGCACGCCTAATACTTCATCTGTATTTTTATCAGATAAGATCTTCACAAACCCACTTGTTTCATTCATAACTTTAGCTTTACCATTTGCTGAAAACGGAAATTTACCTATTTTGTATGTGATGTTGTTTTTTTTTAATTCTTCCTCTGTTTTTCCAACTGATGCAACTTCTGGGGCGGTATAAATAACCGATGGAATTGTATTATAGTTAACGTGTCCAGCCTGGCCGTCAATAATCTCAGCTACAGCAGTACCTTCTTCTGAAGCTTTATGGGCAAGCATTGGTCCTACTTTACAATCACCGATTGCATAAATATTTTCAATCGAAGTATTAAAATGCTGATTAGTCTCAATAAAGCCTTTATCATTCGTTTTTACTCCTATCTTCTCTAAGTTCAGACCAAAAGTGTAAGGTTTTCGACCAGTCGATATTAAAACTTTGTCACAATCCATATCAAGAGTTTGACCATTGTTTTCAACCGAAACAGAAAGCAAGCCGTTGCTTTTATTTACCTTTCTTAGAGCAGTGGAAAGTTTAAAATCAAATCCTTGTTTAATGAGTATTTTTTGAAAAGCATCAGAAATTTCTTGGTCCATTCCAGGAAGTATTCGGTCAGCATATTCAATAACCGTTACCTTTGACCCTAGTCTTGACCAAACAGATCCCATTTCCAGGCCAATGTACCCTGCACCAATAACCATTAAGTGCTTTGGAACAGACGATAAACTTAAAGCTCCAGTTGATGATAAAATATCAATTTCATCAATGACCACTCCCTCAGGTGAAACAACTTCTGAACCTGTAGCAATAATTGTTTTAGATGATTTAATAACCTCAGAACTATCGCCAGTTAAAATCTCAATTTGCTCGTTGTCAATGAACTTCGCAAATCCCAATTTTCTTGTAACTTTATTTTTTTTAAAAAGAAAGTCGATTCCACTTGTAAGTGACTCGACGCTTTCATTTTTAGATTTCATTATTTTATTTAGATCAAACG